>JAFYZT010000040.1 GCA_017548605.1 Prevotella sp.
ACCACTACTATCTGAAAGACCACCTGGGCAGCGTGCGGGTGGTCTTCGACCGGACGGGCACGGTGGAGCAGGTGAACGACTACTATCCGTCGGGCACGCTGATGTACACCTCGACGAACGGTACCCTCCAGCCCTACAAGTTCGGCGGCAAGGAACTGGAGCGCACGCTGCCCCTGGATGAGTACGACTTCGGCGCCAGGTGGATGGACCCGGTCGTGGGGGGAAGATTCACCACGATGGATCCGCTCTGCGAGAAATACTACAGCGTGAGTCCGTATGCGTATTGCAATGGTGATCCTGTGAATGCGGTTGACCCTGACGGCAGGTTCCCAAACGTTATTACAGCAGCCATATCAAATATCTGGCAGAAATTCAGGCATCCCGACCAATATGTAAGCAATATCATCGATCACGGCGACAGGATAGAACCTGAGAGACGATATACCTATACCACGGTGGATTACCATTCCGAGGAGGGTATCACCGTAACGAGCCATTCCAAGTTTGATTGGGACGGGATTCTGGCAGACACCAAGACTTCAGGGGATACAATGCAGGACATAGGAGATGTTGTTACCATCGTGGGCTTTGCAACAGCCTGCATCTTTCCTCCTGCAGGTGCGTCAATTGCCAAAACCGGAGAAGCAATATCAAGAATCGGATTGGCTATGTCATCCATTGCTGATGTAATAAACTTGATAAAAGGATCTGATAATGATATAGCAAATGATATTTCTTCTTTTATTATGGAAGGAATTGGTAAATATTTAGAATATAAAATAAACAAATTAGATATCGGCGATGACAGGTCTAAAAATACATTAAAAACCTTTGAAAAATATGGTGAAGTATTCATGAATGCGGCTTTTGAAAAATACATTGATGACCATAAAAAATGAGAGAATGAACTGCCGTTTGTTAAAATATAAATATTTACTGAGACAATCAGATAATATTGGTTGCATCTTACTATTAACACCTATTTGTTTGATAATTGTATCAAGAGTCCTTGTCCATGATTCTTTGTTCCGTAACGTATGTAACGTATTGATTTTTTTCTTATTATTATCGTATTGCTTTATTTGCTATTGCGACATGGTTCGAGATTATCGATACAGAAATAAACGGAAGATTTTATTCAAATTCTACAGCCCCATGGGACGATGTCAAACGAACGTATGTTTATCACTTCTGATAGCAGATTTCATTCCTGGGTATTACAGAGTCCTTCTGTTGCCTTTCATTTATGGGGTTATTTATTTCGTATGGTCCAAAGAGATAAGAAGGGCTAAAGAACATGGGTTTGAAAAATGTGGAAACTGGCAAATAAGATATTGGTTTGGTATTATATTGATGCTACCCCTTCCGGTTTATACTTTACATGAGATCTTATGTGCATTAAAGTTACTATGAACTGTAATACGAAAACGGCAAACGGCATCATATTTAACGTCAAGAGCAAAACATTATTAACATTAAAAACAAAACGAATAATGAGAATGAAGAAACTTGTATTGCTGTTATTGGCAACGTTGCCGATACGGCTGACCGCACAGGTGAACCCGCAGGAGGGATATATCATCACAAACGACAACGATACCGTTCACGGAACCATTGACTACCTGACGGATGCACGGAACGCAAAGACATGCCTCTTCCGAAGGAACGGGGAGAGTGAATACAAGTCGCTGTCGCCGTCCGACATAAAAGGCTACCGTCTGGCTGGCGATGGCATCTATTATGTCTCCCGTCCGTTCACTGGCGGTGAGAAAGAGGAACTGCTCTTTGCCGAGTTCCTCCTGCAGGGCGGCGTTAGCCTTTACCGCTATTACTACGATGACTACAACTATTTCGGCTTCGTGGACAGCGACGGCAGGGAAGTCATCATCCGTGACGACAAACTGAACGACGACTTGGGCACCTACAGCCGGAAACTGCAGGAGAGGCGGCAGAAAGTGCAGGAGATTGGTGCCCTGATGAGTCGGGACAACACGATAGCCAACCGTCTCTGGAAGATGGACTTGACAAGCAATGACCTGACGCGCCTGGTGAGGCAGTATGACGAAGAATACTGTACGGAAGCAGGTGACTGCGTCGTTTTCCAGTATGACAGGAAAAAGTCTGCTGCCGTTTCACGCAGGTTTTATGTGGGAGCCGGCATTTGCTACTGCTCCTACGCTTCCCCGTCTTATGATTATACCCGGGCTTATAGTATGTTGTATTCAGAATACACATACTCCGGAATCGCTCCGACGTTCTTCGCCGGTGCCGACTTCCAGTTCCCCCGCTTCAGCAAAAACCTGTATGCACAGGCGGAGGTCAGTTACACGCCCTGGCGTATCAAATCCTCTGAGGAGAACATGGAAGGTGGCCGTCCTGAAATGTCTGTTGATGAACTGGCAGCCCGTTTAGGAGTGAGACACGTTTTTTCTTCCGACAGCCGTATCAGTCCCTTTATCAGGGCCGGCATCAACCTGTCATGGAATTTGGCTATGAAGGAGAAGGATGTCAGTTACAAATACAAGATTGACGACGACAGTCAGGTGTCATACCGCGTAGGTGACTTGGACCATGGCGGACAGATGGGTGTAGGCGTTTATCTCGGTGGCGGTGTTGACATCAGCCATTTCCGCATCAGTGCCTCATGGAAGAAGTCGTGGGGTGGAAAGGACGGAATGGACGAGAAAAGCAGCGGAATACTGACGGCAGCCTGGCTGTTTTAATTCAACTTTAGAGAACTACAGTTAGAAGGAGTAAAAAGGAGTCAGGAGAAGTTAGAAGGAGATATAGGACAATAGTTCTACGGAAACAGCAACTTGCGTCTCGACATCCTCTGGAGAGTAATGTCTTATATTTTCGCTGCTGTAGTGGCTGTCTTCATTTATCTTCTAAACATAGTATCACCGGGACAGGGGAATTTTGATACACTGCGTGAGAATACGACTACCTGAACCCGCAATATTGATGGACATGAAGAACATGAACGAAGTGAATGCCATGAACGACATGAACGCCATGAAATACGTGAAAATCCCATCTCGCATCAAAAAACCTACAGGATGCGGTGTAATGTCGGGATTTTTCCATACCTTTGTGCAGTCCGTACCTAACCGAAAGATCATCATGATCCTGCGCTGTTCCCTCCTCTCCGTCTCTATTACGACCGTCACCTCCCCGGCCCTCGCCTAGGGCGCGCCGGGCAGCAGCGTCGTGTCGAGGACGATGCTCACTTCCGACGGCAGCGTGACCAGGTACATATACAGCGCGGCGGGCTACGGATGTTTTTAGTAGAAAGGTTTTGAGAAGCATGAAGGAATGCGACAGAAAACGGTTACATAAGGGCTATTTGCCGCAAAAGCAAGCGTTTGTCGCAATAAACGATGATGAATTGATTGCATTTGTTTGTGCTGTATGCATAATGGTAGTATCTTTGCAGCGTTTTTCAATCAAATAAAAGATAACGCTAATTAATTAACAAAAAAAGAAAAATGAAAAAGATTATGATGATGGCTATCGTAGCCATGATGGTAACAACCAAAGCAAGTGCACAGTATGAACCGGGTACATGGAGCATCCAACCGAAAGTCGGTATAGGATTCTCACAGATAACGAATATGGAGAATCTCGACATGGGTACTGCTAAATTGGACAACCAGATTACTTACGCCGCATCGTCGGGTGTCGAGTTCGAGTATCAAGCCTCTAAAATGTTAGGCGTTGCCGCTGGTCTTTGTTATGGAGTGCAAGGTACAGGTTGGAAAGATTTCAAACAGGGTGATGAGAAAATGAAGAATCCTCGAGTAGAATTAGAATATATCCAAGTGCCTATTATAGCCAACGTATATGTGACGAAAGGTTTGGCGTTGAAGGCTGGTGTTCAATTCGGTTTCCTGGTTGACTCTAACGTCAAGATGACCTATGATGGAAAGGTTGTGGGCAGAGATGCCACCATGGATGCATCAATAGATATGAAGAATGATTTCAACAAGTTTGACTTGAGCATCCCCGTAGGTGTTTCATACGAGTTCAAGAGTCACTGGGTTCTTGATGCCCGTTATCATATCGGTCTGACGAAACTGAACAAAGAATCCCTGTCTAATGGCAAGGACTGGAAAAACAGTATGTTCCTTATGAGCGTCGGTTATAAGTTCGACCTCTAAGCCATCACCTGACGGTGATGTGGAAGCATCCCTGCTTCACCTCATATTTAACATAACAACGTTGTTGTTGTCGCATATCGCGCAACACTTCTGACAGCACCCATTTGAGCGTGTCGTTCTGAACGGCCCTTCGAATGGGTGCTTGTGGTGGTTGCACAGTGACATAGCGGTTGTAGCAAATATCGAAAGTGGTACCGTAGAGGTGACAACTGTTTTCCGTGGCATTTTTGTTATGTCCACGCAGTTTCTCCACGTCATCAGTGGTTCGTGTGACGCTGGTGACTATCATCTGATGTAAAGGTACGTGTTTAACATAGAGGCTGTCTAAAAAACTACGACCAATGTCCTGAAGCAGAACAGCTGCTCTGGGAACCAGGTAGGGTATGCTACGCTTGAGATTGTCGAGGCGGAAATAGGGATTGGCACCGACATACACCATCTCGCCCTTCCTACTTTCTAACTCATCCCTATTCGCAAGAGGAGTAATGCCGAATGCAAGTGCTGCCGTCAGTTGCACATCATTGGAATCGGGAAAAGCCTCTTTATAATTGTAAACACCCATAATAGGATGTTTCTTGTCGGTATAGATAGGCAAGGAAGCCGCAGTAGGTGTGAGCGAGCGGACGGTATCGTGAGGAATGGCCTTCGTCGTATCTGTAGTTGCAGGGACTACTGCCTTTACCGTATCTTCTGTTAATGTCAGCACGTTATCAGGAATGGCTTCTTCTTCCAGAGCTTTTTTCGGTCCGGCTATGGAGGGGAAGATGCACCTTATGAGGGCCAAAATAAGCACCACGGCCACGAAGCCCTGAAGGAACTTGTTTTTAGATATTATTTTTGAAAAATCGCGCATATACGGTGCAAAGGTATTAAAATTAGTTGATATAGGAAAGAATTTTGAATAATAAGAATAAGTTCCGCATGTTATGAAGATAAAAGGAGATAAAGGAAATTACGCTGCGGTTCGGAAAAACACAAATAAATTTGGTTTTTCGCTCACCTTGCAGTAATTTTGCAAAATAATTAATAAAGACGGATTTTTGGTAGAGAAACACATAGTGATAGAAGATGTTGACCCCATCATGTTGTACGGGGCCAACAATGTTCATTTGCAGATGATTAAATCGCTCTTTCCTAAGTTGCGCATCATGGCACGTGGTAATGTATTGCGCGTTTTGGGCGAGGAAGAGGAATTGGAGCGTTTTGAGACCCACATGAAAAACCTCCGTCATCATCTGCTCACTTATAATGTGCTGACTTCGGAAGACATCCTTCACATCATTAAGGGCGAGCGCACGTCGTCAGAGTCATCGAAAGGAGTACTGGTGTACAGCATGTCGGGTCGTCCCATCAAGAGTAGAAGCGAAAACCAACAGTCACTCATCGATGCGTACGACACCCATGACATGGTATTTGCAGTGGGACCTGCCGGAACAGGCAAGACCTACCTGAGCATTGCCCTGGCCGTCCGTGCATTGAAGGAGAAGACTGCCAAGAAGATTATCCTCTGTCGTCCTGCCGTGGAAGCCGGCGAGAAGTTAGGCTTTCTGCCCGGTGACATGAAAGATAAAATTGACCCTTATCTACAGCCTCTATATGATGCGCTGGAAGACATGCTGCCCGTGGTGAAGCTACAAGACATGATGGAGAAGCATATCATCCAGATAGCTCCTTTGGCGTTTATGCGAGGCAGGACTTTGAGTGATGCCGTTGTGATTCTTGACGAAGCACAGAACACCACACCTGCACAGTTGCGTATGTTCCTCACACGCATGGGCTGGAACACAAAAATGCTGATTACAGGCGACCTGACACAAGTGGACCTGCCGAAAGGACAGAAGAGTGGTCTGCGTGAGGCCTTGGACACGCTGAGCGGCATTGAAGGCATCGCCGTGGTGGAGATGTCGAAAAAAGATATTGTCCGGCATAAATTAGTGACAAGGATTGTGCAGGCGTATGAGAACATGGAACGTAGAACATTAAACGTTGAACATTGAACAATTAATAAAATATTCGAGATGAAAGCATTGACAAGTACTGATTTCCATTTTCCTGGACAGAAAAGTGTGTATCACGGGAAGGTACGTGACGTGTATGACATTGATGGTGACCTATTGGTGATGATCGCCACCGACCGCATCAGCGCATTCGACGTCATTCTCCCCAAGGGTATCCCTTTCAAGGGACAAATCCTGAACCAGATAGCCGCCAAGATGCTAGACAGCACCAGCGATATCTGTCCAAACTGGAAATTGGCCACCCCCGACCCTATGGTTACCGTTGGTTTACGTTGTGAGGGTTTCCGCGTGGAGATGATTATCCGTGGCATCCTTACTGGAAGCGCCTGGCGTGCCTATGAAGAAGGCTGTCGTGAATTGTGCGGCGTACGACTTCCTGACGGTATGCGGGAGAACGAGCGTTTCCCCGAACCCATCATCACACCGACAACAAAAGCCGATGAGGGACATGACATGAACATCTCTCGCGAAGAGATTATATCCACAGGGCTGGTGAGTGCCGAGGACTATGCGGTGATGGAGGAATACACCCGTAAATTGTTCGCCCGTGGTCAGGAGATTGCTGCCCGTCGCGGTTTGATTCTCGTGGACACCAAATATGAGTTTGGCAAGCGCGACGGTAAGGTGTACCTCATCGATGAAATACATACTCCCGACAGCAGTCGTTATTTCTATGCCGACGGATATGAGGAACGTTTCGCCAAGGGCGAGCCTCAACGTCAGTTATCAAAGGAATTTGTGCGCCAGTGGTTGATAGAACATGATTTTATGAACGAGCCCGGCCAGACGATGCCCGAGATTACCGATGACTATGCTAACAGCGTGAGTGACCGTTACATCGAGCTATATGAGCATATTACCGGTGAGAAGTTTGAGAAAGGCGGCGAGTCCGTTGACTTGTCATCCCGCATAGAGAAGAACATAAGCGACTATCTATTAAAACGTTAAAATGTACGGGCAGGAGCGTATCAAGCCTTACGGTAAGGATGGTGACAAGCGAGAGCAGGTGGAGGAGATGTTCGACAACATCGCCCCCACCTATGACAAGCTCAACCACCGCCTGTCGTGGAATATCGACAAGCGATGGCGCCGTCGTGCCGTTGACGAACTGAAACAATACGACCCCGCCACGATACTTGACGTAGCCACAGGTACCGGCGACTTTGCCTTGCAGCTGGCCGAGACACTTCATCCACAAGAAGTGGTGGGTGCCGACATCAGTGAAGGCATGATGGCCATTGGTCGCCAAAAGGTGTCAGCTGCAGGCTTGGATGAAATTATCCGTTTTCAGAAGGAAGACTGTTTTCAGATGTCTTTTCCTGACGGCAGTTTCGATGCCGTGACCGCCGCCTTTGGCATCAGGAATTTCTCTGACCTTGACGGTGGCTTGTGTGAGATGTGCCGCGTCTTGAAGCCTGGAGGTCACTTGAGTGTAGTCGAGTTGACCACTCCTCGCAGTTTCCCCATGCGCCAACTATTCTGGCTCTATTCACATACCATACTCCCCATTTACGGTAAGTTGGTATCCAAAGACAAAAGCGCATATCGCTATCTGACAGCCACGATGGAAGCCTTTCCCCAGGGCGAGCAGATGGTAGGCATCTTGAAAAAGGCAGGTTTTTCCGAAGCCTGTTTCCATAGGCTGACATTCGGTATTTGCACCCACTATTTCGCAACCAAATAAAAACCCTATATTATGGACAAGTACGGATTAATCGGTTACCCGTTGGGCCATTCCTTCTCCATCAGTTACTTCAATGAGAAATTCAAGAGTGAAGGCATTGATGCCGTGTATGAGAATTTCGAGATACCCACGATTGAGAATTTCTTGGAGGTAGTGGAGACCAACCCCAATCTACGCGGTTTGAATGTAACGATTCCCTATAAGCAGAAGGTGATGAGTTACCTGGATTACATCTCGCCCGAGGCTCGCGCCATAGGAGCGGTAAACGTAATCCGCATCGAGCGTAAAGGAACAAAGACTGTTCTTAAGGGCTACAACAGTGATGTCATCGGATTTACCCAGAGCATTGAGCCATTGTTGGAGAGCCATCACAAGAAAGCCCTTGTTCTGGGTACCGGTGGTTCGTCGAAAGCCATTGCTTACGGACTTCATTCCTTGGGTGTAGAAACCGTTTTTGTCAGTCGTTTCGAACGGCCAGGCACCATCCAATATAACAAGTTGACCCCTGAGGATGTGCAGGAATACAATGTGATTGTGAACTGTACTCCCTGTGGCATGTATCCACGGACAGATGAATGTCCGCTACTGCCTTATGAGGCTATGGACAGCCACAATCTGTTGTACGACCTGATATACAATCCCGACAAAACACTTTTCATGCGTAAGGGCGAGGCTCAGGGAGCCACTGTGAAGAACGGTCTGGAGATGCTGTTGTTGCAGGCCTTTGCCAGTTGGGAATTTTGGGAATAACGAGAGACCCCTTCACCTCTTTTGAAAAGGTTAACTGATAGAGAATATTATTGAAAGGAGAACAGAAGTTATTAAAAAGATATTAATCAAACGACATACATGGACAACAAGAGCAATCGTTACATGATGCGTGGGGTGAGTGCACAGAAAGAAGATGTCCACTCCGCCATCAAGAATATCGATAAAGGATTGTATCCTCAGGCATTCTGCAAGATTATCCCCGACATCCTTGGCGGCGACCCTGAGTATTGTAATATCATGCACGCTGACGGAGCAGGCACCAAGTCTTCATTGGCATATATGTATTGGAAAGCCACAGGCGACCTAAGTGTATGGCGAGGTATCGCCCAGGATGCCATCGTGATGAACACCGACGACCTGTTGTGTGTGGGAGCTGTAGATAACATCCTTTTATCAAGCACTATCGGCAGGAACAAGATGTTGATCCCCGGTGAAGTGGTTTCCGCCATCATCCAAGGTACCGACGACCTGTTAAAACAGTTGCGCGACATGGGCATCGGCATCTACCCCACAGGGGGCGAGACCGCCGATGTTGGTGACCTCGTGAGAACCATCATTGTTGACAGCACCGTTACCTGCCGTATGCGACGCAGCGACGTCATCGATAACGCCAACATCCGTCCCGGCGACGTCATAGTAGGTCTCTCATCATCGGGACAGGCCACATACGAGAATCGTTACAACGGTGGTATGGGCAGCAACGGTCTGACCAGTGCACGTCATGATGTATTCGCCAAATACTTGGCCACCCTCTACCCCGAGAGTTTTGATCCTGCTGTTCCCGACGAGTTGGTGTATAGCGGCAAGTATCAGTTGACCGACCCCATTGACGGCACCCCTGTCGATGCAGGACAGTTGGTACTCTCCCCCACCCGTACCTATGCCCCTGTTATCCGTCGTGTGTTGGACGAGATGCATGACGAGGTGCATGGCATGGTTCACTGCACTGGCGGTGCCCAGACAAAAGTACTCCATTTCGTAGGTGACAACTGTCATGTGGTGAAAGACAATATGTTTACCGTGCCCCCGTTGTTCCGTATCATTCACGAATGCAGCGGCACCGATTGGCGTGAGATGTACCAAGTTTTCAATATGGGACATCGGATGGAGATTTATGTTCGTCCGGAGATGGCCCAACGAATTATTGACATCAGCCGCAGTTTCAACATCGATGCCCAGGTGGTAGGTCATATTGAGGAAGGGCATCGCAGCCTGACCATCGAGAGTGAGTTTGGAAAGTTTGAGTATTGAAAGGAAGCCAAAGAGGAGTAAAAGGGATTAATGTATTAAGATAACATCAATGGAAGATAACAGCATATTACAGAAACTGGATGGTTTGGAGTCGCGCTATGAAGAGATTTCCACGCTCATCACCGACCCCGCCGTGATTGCCGACCAAGAACGTTACGTGAAACTTACCCGGGAATACAAGGATTTGGGTGATATCATGGATGCCAGAAAGCGTTATATCGCCTGTCTGACGGGCATCCGTGAAGCGAAAGACATCATCGCCAACGAGAGCGATCCTGAGATGCGTGAGATGGCACGTGAGGAATTGCAAGCCAACGAAGCCCTTCAACCCCAGTTGGAAGAAGAAATCAAACTTGCTTTAGTTCCTAAAGACCCCGAGGATGCCAAGAACGTTCAGATGGAGATTCGTGCCGGTACAGGAGGTGATGAAGCCTGTCTTTTTGCCGGCGACCTCTTTTCTATGTATAAGAAGTTCTGTGACTCAAAAGGATGGAATCTCTCCGTGACCAGTGTAAGCGAAGGAGCCGTGGGCGGTTATAAAGAGATAGACTTTGCCGTGAGCGGAGACGGTGTCTATGGCATATTGAAATACGAATCGGGCGTACACCGAGTACAGCGCGTTCCCGCCACAGAGACCCAAGGGCGTATGCATACCAGTGCCGCGACCGTGGCTGTGTTACCCGAGGCTGACAGATTTGAGGTGACCATCAACGAAGGTGACATCAAATGGGACACTTTTCGTAGCAGCGGTGCCGGTGGCCAGAATGTGAACAAGGTAGAATCGGGCGTTCGTTTGCGTTATCCATGGAAGAACCCCAACACCGGCGAGGTGGAAGAAATACTTATTGAGTGTACTGAGACCCGCGACCAACCCAAGAACAAGGAACGCGCCTTGTCACGACTCCGTACATTTATCTACGACCGTGAGCATCAGAAATATATGGACGATATAGCCAGTCGAAGGAAGTCGCTGGTATCGACGGGCGACCGTTCGGCAAAAATCCGCACCTACAATTTCCCGCAAGGACGTGTCACCGACCACCGCATCGGCTATACCACCCATGACCTGCAAGGTTTCCTTGGTGGTAATATCCAGGACATGATTGATGCCTTGACCGTGGCAGAGAATGCAGAGCGGATGAAAGAGGCGGAGATGTAGTAAAAACCCACCCTAGCCCTCCCAAAGGGAGGGAATAGAATACCCACCCTAGCCCTCCCAAAGGGAGGGAATAGAATACCCACCCTAGCCCTCCCAAAGGGAGGGGATAAGAATACCCACCCTAGCCCTCCCAAAGGGAGGGAATAGTTAGTGTTAAACTAAATGATACAAATATGACAAGGGAAGAATTAGTACATACGATATTTGAACGGAAGAGTTTTCTGTGTGTGGGATTGGACCCCGACATGGAGAAGCTGCCCAAACATCTGCTTGCGGAGGAAAATCCCATCTTTGCGTTTAACCGTGCCATCATAGATGCTATGGCACCCTATTGCGTGGCATACAAGCCCAATCTGGCATTTTATGAGCAATTGGGAGGAGATGGCATGGAGGCCTTTGAGTTGACGGTGACTTATCTGCAAGAGCACTATCCCCATCATTTTATCATCGCTGACGCTAAGCGTGGCGATATCGGCAACACCTCGAAGATGTATGCCCGCAGTTTTTTCGGTCACTACGGAGTGGATGCCGTAACCGTCGCCCCCTATATGGGCATTGACAGTGTGTCGCCTTTCCTGACATACGAAGGTAAGTGGGTAGTGTTGTTGGCTTTGACCAGTAACAAAGGGTCCTTGGACTTCCAACTTACCGAGAGCCATGAAGGCGAGCGACTGTTTGAGAAAGTGTTGCGCGTGTCGTCGGAATGGGGAACAGCCAACAACATGATGTATGTTGTTGGTGCCACCCGTGGTGAATTGATTGCCGATGTGCGCAAGATAGTACCCGACCATTTCCTGCTCGTTCCCGGTGTGGGAGCGCAGGGCGGCAGCCTACAAGAGGTATGCCAATATGGAATGACCTCAGATTGTGGACTCCTAGTCAACAGTTCCCGAGGCATTCTCTATGCCAGTCAAGGTGAAGATTTCGCCGAAGCCGCTGCAGCAGCGGCCCGTTCTTTGCAGGAAGAAATGGCATCACTAATTTCAAATAACAAATGAGGAATTACGAATGAGGAGGGTTGAGTGATGAGCGTGCAAAAGATTATCAATGACCCGGTGTTCGGTTTCATCAAGATTCCGAGGGGGCCGTTGCTCGACATTGTGAAACATCCGCTTTTCCAGCGACTTTCACGCATCAAGCAGCTGGGATTGGCTTCCGTGGTATATCCCGGGGCACAGCATACTCGTTTCCAGCACTCGTTAGGTGCCTATTACCTTATGTCGGAAGCCATTCTTTCTCTTTCGCAAAAAGGTATTTTTATTTTCGACAGTGAGGCCGAAGCGGTAGAAGCCGCCATCCTGATGCACGACATCGGGCATGGCCCATTCTCGCACGTGTTGGAAAATACGCTCATCAGCGGTATTTCACACGAGGAGATTTCCTTGTTGATGATGGAGCAAATCAACAACGACCTGAAAGGGGCACTCACGTTGGCCATACAGATTTTCAAAGGCGACTATCCCAAGCGGTTTCTCCACCAGTTGTTGAGTAGTCAGTTGGACATGGATCGTTTGGACTACCTGCGCAGGGACAGTTTTTTCACGGGAGTGACGGAAGGGAATATCGGCAGTGCCCGCATCATCAAGATGTTGAATGTGAAGGACGACGAGTTGGTGGTGGACTCGAAGGGTATCTATTCGATTGAGAATTATCTCACCTCACGCCGCCTGATGTATTGGCAGGTATATCTTCATAAGACCACCGTGGCAATGGAGAAAGTGCTGGTGAACACCCTTTTACGCGCCAAGGCACTTTGTCGTGCAGGCGAATCGTTATTCGCCCCACCCTCGTTGCGTTATTTCCTCACCCACGATGTGGACCAAGAGTTCTTCCTTAACCATGCCGAAGCTCTGGAACATTATGAGCGATTAGACGACAATGACATTTGGTGTGCAGTGAAGGAATGGACGCATCATGCCGACCCCGTATTGAGCATGTTGGCTCGAGATATCACAGACCGACATCCCTTCCATGTAGAGATCAGCGAGACACCTTTTTCCGATGACTACGTGAAGGACATCCTGTCACGGATGGAAGCGGCCACCGGTATCCATGGCGACGACCAAAAATATCTGTACAACATGAATACCATTCAAAAAGATATGTATGATGTTACCGACGACCACATCAGCATCCTGTATAAAGATGGTAGTATAAAAGACATTGCCGAAGCCTCCGAAATTCTTAACGTTTCGCTTCTTTCCAAAAAAATCCGCAAATATTATCTCTGTTTTCAAAGATTTTGAAGAAAAATCCGTATATTTGCAAAATTATTGAAAACATGTTCTACTAATGGAGTTTTCTGCCCAACAAATAGCTGATATGGTACAGGGTCGTGTGGAAGGCAATCCCGAAGCCCTGATACATACTTTTTCAAAAATAGAACAAGGCGAAGAAGGTTCTATTTCCTTCATCTCTAACCCCAAGTATGCCCATTACGTCTACGAGACCAAAGCAAGCGTTGTTCTTGTGAATGAAGATTTTGAGTTGGAGCGTCCCGTGACACCCACACTCATTCGCGTGAAGAATGCCTACGAGACAGTGGCTCAGCTTTTACAGCTGTACGAGTCGATGAAGCCTAAGAAGAGCGGCATTGACAGCATGGCTTTCATTTCCGATACTGCTACCTTGGGAGAAAATTGCTATGTTGGAGCATTCGCCTATATCGGTGCCAACGTGCACATCGGCAAAGGCACTCTTATTTACCCCAATGCCTATATTGGCGACGGCGTGACCCTTGGCGACAACTGTATCGTTTACCCCCATGCTGTCATTTACCATGGTTGCCAAATAGGCAATCGTGTTATTATGCACAGTGGCAGCGTCGTCGGTGCTGACGGTTTCGGGTTCGCCCCCGGTGCCGACGGTTACGATAAGATACCACAGATAGGTATTGTGACCATTGAGGACGATGTGGAGATTGGTGCCAACACATGCATTGACCGCTCGACGATGGGTAGCACCGTGGTGCATCGTGGTGTGAAACTGGATAATCTCGTTCAGTTGGCCCACAACACCGAAGTGGGTGAGCATACTGTAATGTCATCACAGGTTGGTGTTGCCGGCAGTACGAAAATCGGTTCGTGGTGTATGTTTGGCGGACAGGTGGGTATCTCTGGTCACATCACCATCGGTGACAAGGTGTGGTTTGGTGCCCAGTCGGGTGTTCCGAGCAGTGTGAAGAGCGACCAGAAGTTAATCGGCACCCCACCGATGGAACAAGTGCCCTATTTCAAGTCACAGGCCATGTTTCGTCGTCTTCCCGACATATACAAGCGTTTGTGCGCCTTGGAGAAAGAACTTGAAACATTGAAGAAAGAACAATCATAAGCGATATGTATAAACAAAAGACACTGAAAGGTAGTTTTTCCCTTTTTGGCAAAGGGTTGCACACTGGATTAAGTTTAACAGTCACATTCAATCCCGCCCCCGAAAACCACGGATACAAGATACAACGTATCGACCTTGATGGTCAGCCGACTATCGATGCAGTAGCCGAGAAGGTCGTGGACACCCAGCGTGGAACCGTGTTGCAGAGTGGTGACGTGAGAGTATCCACTGTGGAGCATGGCTTGGCCGCTTTATATGCCCTGGGTATCGACAACTGCCTTATACAGGTAAATGGCCCCGAGTTCCCCATCTTGGATGGCAGCAGTGCCATGTATGTGGAGAAAATCAAGCAGGTGGGTATGGAAGAGCAGAACGCTCCTAAGGACTACTACATCATCCGTCATAAGATAGAGGTAAAGGATGAAGAGACCGGTTCGTGCATCACCATCCTACCCGACGAGGAGTTCAGCATCACAGCGATGTGCTCTTTCGAGTCAAAGTTCATCAACAGCCAGTTTGCCACATTGGACAATATCTCCACCTTCAGCGAGGAGATAGCCCCCGCCCGTACCTTTGTCTTTGTTCGCGACATTGAACCGTTGCTCAAAGCCAACCTAATCAAGGGCGGCGATATGGACAACGCGATTGTCATCTATGAGCGCCAAATCACCCAGGAACATCTTGACCAGTTGGCCGACCTGCTTCACGTGCCTCACATGGATGCCACCAATCTGGGTTACATCCAACCTAAACCCCTGGTGTGGGAGAACGAGTGCACGCGCCATAAACTACTTGATATCATTGGTGACATGGCCCTCATCGGTAAGCCCCTGAAAGGTCGTATCATTGCTACCCGTCCCGGACATACCATCAATAACAAGTTTGCCCGTCTATTACGCCGTGAGATAAGGAAGCATGAGATACAGGCTCCCATCTACGACCCCAATGACACACCAGTGATGGACAATATCCGCATTCGCGAGTTGTTGCCACATCGTTATCCTATGCAGTTGATAGACAAGGTGATTGCCTTGGGCCCGACGAGCATTGTCGGTGTAAAGAACGTGACAAGCAATGAGCCATTCTTTACCGGGCATTTCCCACAGGAACCTGTGATGCCTGGTGTGCTGCAAATAGAAGCCATGGCCCAATGTGGTGGTCTGTTGGTGTTAAACACCGTGGAAGAACCTGAACGTTGGTCGACTTACTTCCTGAAGATAGACGAGGTGAAATTCCGTCAGAAGGTTGTACCCGGCGACACCTTGCTTTTCCGTGTGGAGCTGTTGCACCCGCTTCGTCATGGCATCAGCACCATGCGCGGTTACATGTTCGTGGGTGACCAGGTGGTATCTGAAGCCACATTCACTGCACAGATCGTGAAGAACAAGTGAAAAGCGAGGGGTGAGAAGTGAGAGGTGAGATTTGAATTTTAAATCGATTATTATGAATACAATCAGTCCGATGGCTTATGTCCATCCCGAGGCCCAGTTAGGCGACAACAATGTGATAGGTCCTTTTTGTTATATCGACCGTAACACCGTGTTGGGCGACAACAATACCTTGCTGAATAGCGTTACCATCCATTATGGCGCACGTATAGGCAATGGCAATGAGTTTTTCCCCGGAGCAAGCATATCCACCAAACCCCAGGACTTGAAATTCCGTGGCGAGGATTCGCTATGCGAGATTGGTGACAATAACAGCATCCGCGAGAATGTGACCATCTCCCGTGGCACTGCTTCCAAAGGTACGACGATTGTGGGCAGTAACAATCTCTTGATGGAAAACATGCATGTGGCCCATGACTGTGTGTTAGGCAACCATCTGATTATCGGCAACAGCACGAAGTTTGGCGGAGAGGTGGTTGTAGATGACTATGCCATCATCAGTGCCACTTGCCTGATTCACCAGTTTTGTCATGTTGGCGGATATGTAATGTTTCAGGGCGGCAGCAGGACGAGCATGGATATCCCACCTTACATCATTGCTGGAAAGGAGCCCATCCGCTATGCCGGCATTAACATTATCGGTTTGCGTCGTCGTGGATATTCAAATGAGCAGATAGATCAGATACACGAGACCTATCGCATACTCTATTCCAAAGGAGTGATGGCCGAAGGAATAGCCGAGGTGCGCCGCGTGCTGCCCTCCACCCCTGAGATAAACTATATTCTTGACTTTGTGGAGAAATCGAAGCGCGGTATCATCCGTTAGTTTTCCATGACACTCTTTGTTGTTTTAGGTCCCACCGGCGTTGGAAAGACAGAGACCACTCTTGTCTTGGCCGAACGACTGGGAATACCCATTATCAATGCAGACTCACGTCAACTATTCGCGGAGATACCCATCGGCACCGCAGCCCCCACGTATGAGCAACAACAACGAGTGAAGCATTTTTTTGTTGGCACCCTACATCTGAGTGACTATTACAGTGCCTCGATGTATGAAAACGATGTCCTCCGTCTATTGTCGGAGGACAGTCATTTTACCCATTCCCCTTATGCTTTGTTGAGTGGAGGCAGCATGATGTATATCGATGCCGTGTGCGAAGGTATTGATGACATACCCACAGTGGACAGCGATACACGATCATTGATGAAAGAACGTTTGTCGTCAGAAGGACTGGAGCGATTATGCGAGGAATTGCGAGTGTTGGACCCCGACTATTATTCCATTGTTGACCAGAAGAACCCCCGTCGTGTGGTTCATGCGCTGGAAATATGTTATATGACCGGCAAGCCTTACAGTCATTTTCGTCGCAAAGAACGCAAGGAGCGTCCTTTCAAAGTGGTAAAGATTGGTTTGACCCGTCCTCGTGAAGAATTATATGCTCGCATCAACCGGCGAGTGGAGATGATGATGGAATCCGGTCTGCTTGATGAGGTGAGGTGTGTGTTGCCCTATCGTAATGAGAATGCCCTGAACACTGTAGGCTACAAAGAGCTATTCGACTATTTCGACGGTTTATGTACATTGGAGAATGCCGTTGAACGTATCCAGAACAACACACGAAAATACTGCCGGAAGCAGCTTACTTGGTTTAAGAAAGACCCGTCGACAAAATGGTTTCATCCTGACGACATAGAGGGTATTTTAGATTATATAGGTGAAAAGCCCAAATAAATTTGGCATTTCACACGTTTTTCCGTATTTTTGCCATCAAGAAGGACTATAGCCTATGAAATGGTTGTGGCGCAAGATATGTAATTTTTTCACCTGGTATCCCCGTTTATACAAGGGCCGGCGATGGTACACGAAAGTAATGATTGCTTTTGTGTCGATGGTCGTATTCCTGGTGGTGTATCTTGGCATGGTGGACATGAACTTTTTGTGGCTCTTCGGTGACTCTCCCGGTTTTTACAGCATCATGCATCCCCCGACGAGCGAGGCGTCAGAGATATATAGTGCCGATGGTAAGTTAATCGGGAAGTTTTACAATGAGAACCGCAGTCCTGTGAAATACGAGGACATCAGTCCCGTTTTTTGGAAAGCCCTTATCGACACTGAAGACGAGCGTTATTTCTCTCATCACGGTATCGACTACCTCGGTCTGGCCGGTGCGGTGAAAGATGCCGTTTTCCGCGAGGCACGCGGTGCATCGACTATCACTCAGCAGTTGGCCAAAAACCTGTTTCATGTGCGCACCCAGTATTCTACGGGACTGTTGGGTAAAGTACCCGGCCTACGCATCATCATCATGAAGAGCAAGGAATGGATTCTGGCCACAAAGCTCGAATTGGTTTACAATAAGCAGGAGATATTGACGATGTATGCCAATACCGTGGAGTTTGGTCCCAATGTCTATGGCATCAAGACCGCTGCGAAGGTCTATTTCAAGACCACCCCATCGGAGTTGACCACCGAGCAAGCCGCCTTGTTGGTTGGCATGTTGAAAGCCACCACCTACTACAATCCCATAACCTATCCCGACCGCAGTCTGACCCGCCGGAATGTGGTGCTACACAATATGTACGAGCATGGTGACTTGGACAGGTTAGCCTACGACTCCCTACGTTTAGAGCCAATGAAACTGTCGTACACCCCCGAGGCCGCCACCGAAGGTTATGCTCCCTATTTCAAGGCTGCCGTGGCCAGCCATCTTGCCGACTGGTGCAAGGATTACGGTTATGATTTATACAACAGCGGTTTGAAAATCTACACCACGTTGGACAGCAAGATGCAACGCTATGCCGAGCAGTCGGTGAAGGAGCACATGCGCACGTTGCAGCAGAGTTTCAATGCCCATTGGGGACAAGAAGTACCATGGCGAGACGAAAAAGGCAAGATTATCCCCCATTTTATTGAGGACATTGCAAAGAAATTACCAGTGTATAAAGAGTTGGAAGAGCGTTTTCCCAATCATCCAGATTCCATCATGCACTACCTGAACAAGCCCCATCAGGTGACCTTATGGAGTTATGACCGTGGGCGTTACGAAGCCCGCATGAGTACCCTTGACTCCATCCGTCATATGGTAAAATATCTTCATAGCGGTTTTATAGCCATGGAGCCTCAGACCGGTGAAGTGAAAGCATGGGTTGGCGACATCGATTATAACACATGGAATTATGATAAGGTAACCGCCAAGCGCCAGTCGGGCAGTACGTTCAAGTTGTTTGTCTATACGGAAGCCATGAACCAAGGACTTACCCCTTGCGACAAACGTCGAGACGAACAAGTAGTAGTGCCCGTAGTCTATGGCAACCGTGAGGTGAAGGAGTGGAAGCCAGAAAATTCCGGTGGTCATTTCTCCGGTGACTCCATCCCTTTGAAAGATGCCTTCGCCCGTAGTCTGAACAGCATTGCCGTACGTTTAAGCCAAGAGATGGGCATACGGAATATTATCCGTACTGCCCATGACATGGGTATCACAAGCGAGTTGAGCACCCATCCGTCAATGGCGTTGGGTTCCTCCGACGTGACGCTGTATGAGATGGCCACGGCATACAGCACTGTAGCCAACGACGGAAAGTGCCATAAGCCCGTGTTAGTGACTCGTATTCTCGACCGCGATGGCAAGGAGATATATGTAGGCAACGACGAGGAGCCCCGTGCCCTACCCTATAAGACTGCTTATCTGATGCAGCAGATGCTGATGGGAGGAGTGAAAAATCCACGTGGTACCTCTCGCAGTATCACCACCTACGTTTCCGACCAGATGACAGACATCGGCGGCAAGACCGGCACCACCAACAACCACAGTGACGCATGGTTTATGGGTGTCACCCCCAAGTTGGTGGTCGGTGCATGGGTAGGTGGAGAATATCGCAGTATCCATTTCCGCACGGGAGCATTAGGGCAAGGAAGCAGGGCTGCCTTACCTATCTGTGGGCGTTTCCTCCGTTCCGTATTGGGTGATGCCAATTACAAGAAATATCGTGGTCGTTTCATGATACCCAAGGGCGAGGAAGTGGCTACCGAATGGTATGACTGCTCCATCACATACACCCGCCCGATGGACGCTGACACCTTATATTATCATGAAGGCGACCCAGACTATGATGAACAGTTATACGATGCCTACGGTAATCCCGTGGAAGGCATTCCCCCTTATGATGAATTTGAGGAGCGCGACATCTACAAACAATATGGCATACCATATGACGGCCCACCCGTAGAAAAAGATGAGCGCGATACTCGCCGCAACGATAAACGCCAACCCGTGGATGGTCTGGAACCGGAGATAGAATATAAAGACCTTTGAGGAACGAGCTTCACCCTTTCCTCCGGAGGGAAATATAGATGAAATTTGAGAATTGAGAGAAGTTGTTGAACATATTGACCTGACGAATAAAGAGTTTCAGGCTGCGCTTCATCTAGTGGAGCACAGCAATCGTTCTTTGTTTCTCACCGGCAAGGCCGGCACCGGCAAATCTACTTTTCTCAGGTATATCTGTAGTCAGACGAAGAAGAAATATGTGGTTTTGGCTCCGACGGGTATCGCTGCCATCAATGCTGGCGGCTGTACATTGCACAGTTTTTTCAAGCTTCCCTTCCACCCATTGCTCCCCGACGACGTGAAATATTCCCCTCGCCATATCAAGGAAACATTAAAATACAATGGTGAGAAGAGAAAGATTATCCGTGAGTTGGAATTGATTATCATCGACGAGGTAAGCATGATGCGTGCTGACATTATCGATTTCATCGACAAGGTGTTGCGTGTTTATTCCAGAAATATGAAAGTGCCTTTCGGAGGAAAACAGCTATTGCTTGTCGGAGACGTATTCCAATTGGAGCCCGTGGTGCGTGAGGAAGACCGCCAGTTGCTGTTGCCCTATTACAAGAGCATGTATTTCTTCGGTGCACACGTATTTGAAGAACTGCCTTTGGTGAGTATCGAACTAAAGACGATATACCGACAAAGTGACAATCATTTCATTCAGCTGCTAGACCACATACGCACCAATCAAGTGAGCGATTCTGACCTGCGCATGTTAAACAGCCGTGTGGGTGCTGCATTGTCTCATGGCGACGCACAGTTATCAATCACCCTGTCAGCCCGTCGCGACACCGTTGACCACATCAACGAACAACGTCTTCAGTCGTTGCCTGGCGATGCCGTCAGTTACCATGGTGTTATCACAGGGGAATTTCCCTCATCGAGCCTCCCCACGACAGAAGTGTTGGATTTGAAACCTGGAGCCCAAGTTATCTTCGTCAAAAACGACAAAGACCATCGATGGGTAAATGGCACCTTGGGTATGATTGATTCGATGTCGATGACCGAAGATGGCCTGCCTTTCTTAACCATCATCACAGAAGACGGCGAGGAGTATGATGTCTTGGAAGAGCGTTGGAGCAACATGCGTTACACCTTCAACGAGAAAGAGAAAAAGATAGAAGAGGAAGAGATAGGCACGTTTACCCAATTTCCCGTTCGTCTGGCTTGGGCAATCACCGTTCACAAGAGTCAAGGTCTTACCTTCCGTCAAGTGAAGATTGATTTCAGTGGAGGTGTGTTTGCCGGTGGACAGACTTATGTAGCCCTGTCGCGTTGTCAATCTTTTGAAGGTATCAGTCTGCAAGAACCCATTCATCGAGGAGACATTTTCGTGAAGAACGATGTCATTCGTTTCTCCTCACAGTTCAACGACGGCCGTCTTTACCACAGCGCTCTCTCCTATTCACAGGCCGACATTGAATATCGTGAAGCCATCGCCAGTTTCGACCATGGCGACATGGATTTATTTATTCAACATTTCTTCAAGGCCATCCACCTTCGTTATGATTTAGAAAAGCCTATCGTTCAGCGTTACCTACGTAGAAAGCTGAACGTAGTGAATCAACTGAAGCGAGAGAACGAGCGCTTACAACAAGAAATGCACCATAGAGAACAATTTTTAAAGAAATTGGCCGCTGAATACACATTAATGGGCAAGGACTGCGAGCATGAGCACATGATTGATGCTGCCATCGCCAATTATCGTAAGGCTTTAGAACTGTATCCAAGTGCCCGAGAGCCAAAGAGCAGGCTGAAGAAGTTGGGGGCGCCTCTCCCTCTGAAGGAGAAGGGAACTTGATTGGATGTTGAACATAGAAAAAGGCAATCATCTGAGATTCAGATAATTGCCTTTTATATATAAAACATAGAAATGTCGGGGCGACAGGATTCGAACCTGCGACCGCCTGGTCCCAAACCAGGAGCGCTACCGGACTGCGCTACACCCCGTTTTGCAAAAGTCGGATGCAAAAGTAATTACTTTCCGTGAATTTTGCAAAAAAACTATGAATAATTTATCAGTTACTTTTATTTCAGGATGCCGAGTTCGGTAAATACCTTCTTAAGAGCCTGAACGCCTCTTTCCACCTGTTCTTCGGTATGTGTTGCCATAAGAGCAAAACGCACGAGTGTGTCTTGGGGAGCACAAGCCGGCGGAATGACAGGGTTAATGAATACACCATTATCGAAAGCCATCTTCGTAACCACGAAGGTCTTCTCCACATCTCTTACATACAACGGGATGATAGGACTTTCAGTATCACCAATCTCGAAACCTTCTTCACGGAACCGTTTCAGAGCATAGTTGGTTACCTTCCACAGTTTCTCCATTCTTTCCGGTTCACTACGCATGATATGGAGAGCTTCGCGAGCAGCAGCTGTAGCTGCCGGAGTATTGGAAGCACTGAAGATATAAGTACGACAAGTATGACGCAGCCAGTTGATGGTGTCGAAGTCGGCAGCTATGAATCCACCAATGCTGGCGAGACTCTTGCTAAAGGTACCCATAATAAGGTCGATATCATCAGTCACTCCAAAGTGGTCACACACACCACGGCCCTCTTTACCAAAGACACCGAGTCCGTGGGCCTCGTCAACCATGATGGAAGCGTTATATTTTTTCTTCAGTTCAACAATTTCTGGCAGTTTGGCCAAATCACCCTCCATGGAGAATACACCGTCAACAACGATAAGTTTCACCGCATTGGGTTCACATTTCTGGAGTTGTTTCTCCAAATCGGCCATATCATTATGTTTGAATTTCAGTTGCTTGGCGAACGACAGCCTTCGTCCGTCGACGATACTGGCATGGTCGCGTTCATCGCAAATGATATAGTCTTCTCTACCACAGATAACGGCAAGTACTCCGGAATTGACAAAGAATCCAGTAGAAAAGCATAATGCATCGTCTTTATGCTCAAATTCTGCCAATTCTTTTTCCAGTTGTACATGGAGATCAAGAGTACCATTCAGGAATCTGCTTCCCGCACATCCCGAACCGTATTTGTCGAGAGCCGCTTTTGCCGCATCAATAATTCTCTGGTCACCAGTCAGGCCTGTATAAGCATTCGACCCAAACATGAGAACGTTCTGTCCGCCCATGTTCACTTCCGTCCCCTGCTTACCATATATCTCCCTAAAATAAGGATACACGCCCTGAGCCATGTATTTTTGCGGTTCACGGTAGAGTTTCAGTTTTTCTTGTAAAAGACCCATTTTCTATTAGAAATAAGAGTAAATATTGTTTTTAGGCTGCAAAGATACAAAAAATGTAATTATTAGCGTACATTTTTCCCATTTTTCTTGATAAATGCCCAAAAACGTCTATAAAAATAGTGGTGTTATAGTGTTATTTTCGTACTTTTGCAACAATAAAGTTCGTAACGATGCCCTAAAAGCCATGCTTAAGAAACGAATATTGTTCATTCTCAATCCCATCTCGGGAACGGTAAAAAAAGCCAGTATTCCCGAAAAGATAGACCAATTTTTGGACCATTCTTTATATAATGCCGACATCCGATACACCGAGTATGCCGGCCATGCCACGGAAATAACCCATGAGGCGTGCGAAGATGGTTATGACATCGTTGTTGCCGTGGGAGGCGACGGAACAATCAACGAAGTAGGCAAGGCATTGGTTCACTCTTCCACTGCCATGGGCATTATCCCCTGCGGCAGTGGCAACGGCTTGGCCCGCCACCTGTCAATTCCCGTGAACATCAAAAAAGCCATAGAACTGATTAACCGTTGCGAGATACATGAGTTAGACTATGGCACCATAAACGGCCATCCATTTTTCTGTACCTGCGGCATGGGCTTCGATGCCTTTATCAGCAAGAAATTTGCCGAGGGAGGCAAGCGTGGCAAACTGAAATACATGCAGTTGGTATTGAGTCAGGGTTTACGTTACAAAGGCGAACCCTATGACATCACCATTGGCAACGAGGAGATACACCACTTTTCATATTTAGTGTCATGTGCCAATGCCTCACAGTATGGCAACAATGCCTACATAGCCCCTCATGCATCAATGAGCGATGGTCTGTTAGATGTTATCATCATGGATCCTTTCGGTTTTTTGGATGCCCCGGAAATGAGTTTCGACATGATGAACAAGACGTTGGACCGCAGTAGTAAAGTGCAAACTTTCCGTACAGACCATATCCATGTACACCGCCAGACAGAGGGCCCTGTTCATTACGACGGTGACCCCGTAATGATGGGTACTGACATAGATGTTCGTTTAGTGAAACGCGGCATACGCATTGTTGTTAATCCTGACGCCAAGGATGTAAAACCCAACAAGATACAGAATGTTATAAGCGATATATTCAATGAGTTCAGTGAACTGCGAGAGAAGATGGGAAAACTAAAAAACTTAAAGATAAAAAAATGAAATAAGTGGTGAACGGGAAAGCATCAACTCAACGAATGTAAAAATCTTTGGTGATGGAATCGTACCATTCAGACCTTGTTCCATCGTTGTTCATGAGTACTTGTTGTTCAGTATAAGAAGGGCGTGTAAGATTTTTGGTAAATGCCGCCAATATTCTCTTACAAGGCTTGCTTTCTTTCGTTAATAATTTACATGAACGATATTCTTTAAATCCTTTTATATAAATTATTTCTGTTAATTTGTCACACGCGTCTTTTGGTAGGATAACAGAGAAAACACCATTGTCTGTTATCAACGAGTTGACACATTCCACCAATTCCCCCCAAGGCAACTGATCATTATGTCTGGCAAGTGAAGTTATCGGGTTATTATTTTTTAAAGAATTTTCAAAGAATGGAGGATTGCAGACGATGCAGTCAAAACAGTTCTTTCTTTCATATTCAGCAGTGAAATGCTGTATCGTATCATGAATAAAAGATACTCTTTCTTTGAATGGCGATTTAGCACCATTTTCCCTTGCCTGTTGGCAAGCATCGCCATCAATTTCCACAGCCATGACTTGAGCCTTAGAGAAACGTTGCGCCATCATCAGAGCAATGACACCCGTTCCTGTTCCAATGTCAAGAATACGTGTTCCACCATCTGCCCATGCGCCGAGAAGCACCCCATCGGTACCCACTTTCATGGCGCACCGATCTTGTTGTATGATGAATTGTTTGAACTGAAAACTATCCATTCCGCTTGCAAAAATAGCAAAAAAAAGGTCAATGGCATGGGTTGAAACACAAAAAAACATTTTGAAGTTACATAATATAATGTAAAATTAGTAACTTTGCACCTCAAAATAGAGTTGTGGTCCTCACCTATCCTGTGGTAGCCACGAAGAACAGATAGAAAAATGGAAAAGAACCAGAATAATCCCTTTCAGATGATTGCCGACTATGAAGGTGATGTGGAATCACTGTTCGATGTACAGGTGGATTCTGACATACCCTTATTAGCTACCCGCAATATGGTGTTGTTTCCCGGTGTCATCTCCCCAATCTTAGTAGGCCGTCCATCGAGCGTAAACTTAGTTCGCAAGGTATATGAGAAAGACTCGGGCATCATTGCCGTTTTCTGCCAGAAAGACCCTTCCGTAGATTCGCCATCCGTTAAGGATTTGTACGACTACGGCGTTTATGCCCGAATTATCCGCGTATTAGAATTGCCTGGTCAGAATGGCAACATGACAGCTATTGTGCAAGGGTTAGGTCGTTGCCACCTGTTGGGCATCACCAAGACTCGTCCTTTCCTTATCGGCCGCACCGAGTTGGTACCGGAAATATTCCCCTCCAAACGTGACCGTGAATTTTCTGCTGCCGTTGAAGATGTCCGTGCCACGTCAATAGAGTACATCAAGAAGAACGAAGAAATTCCCGACGAGTCACAGTTTGCCTTGAACAACATAACCAACAATGTAATAGCAGTGAATTTCATTTGTTCGAACATGCCTTTTGAATTGTCGGACAAAATGACATTGCTGTGTTGCGAATCTGTTAAGGAGCGAGTCTTTGCTTTATTGAAGGTATTCAGCAAAGAATTGCAGTTGTTGGAGCTGAAGCATAACATCCGCACAAAAACTCGTGAGGACATCGACGAGCAACAACGCGAATATTTTCTTCAACAACAGATTAAGAACATCAAGGAAGAGTTAGGCAACGGAGAAGGCAGCCCCGAACGTTTAGAGTTGATAGAACAATCGAAGCACAAACATTGGCCTGAAGATGTTGAGAAAGTCTTTTTCAAGGAGTTGGACAAGTTGGACACATTGAACCCACAGAGTCCAGACTACAGTATCCAGGTGAATTATCTTCAGACGATGGTTGGTTTGCCTTGGAACGAGTTTACTCCCGACGACCTTAATTTGAAGCGTGCCGAGCGAGTGTTAAACCATGACCATTACGGCATGGAGAAAGTGAAGGAGAGGATTTTGGAGCATATCGCCGTATTATCGTTGCGTGGAGACTTGAAATCACCCATCCTTTGCCTATACGGTCCTCCGGGTGTCGGCAAGACGAGTCTGGGCAAGAGCATAGCAACAGCCATGAAGCGCAAATATGTGCGCATTTCGCTTGGTGGTTTACATGATGAGTCGGAGATTCGCGGACATCGTCGCACCTACGTAGGTGCCATGCCTGGCAGAATTATTAAGAGCATTCAGAAAGCCGGCAGTTCAAACCCTGTCTTCATCCTTGACGAGATAGACAAAGTGACGCAGCACACCATCAACGGTGACCCGGCTTCAGCACTTCTGGAGGTATTGGATCCTGAACAGAACAATGCCTTCCACGACAATTATCTTGATGTGGATTACGACCTGTCAAAAGTGCTATTCATTGCCACGGCAAACGATTTGAACACCATTCCCCGTCCATTGCTCGACCGCATGGAAATAATAGAGGTTAGCGGCTACATCACCGAGGAGAAGATAGAGATAGCCAAACGCCATCTTATCCCTCGCGAATTAACGAACACCGGCTTGTCAGAAATTGAATCCAAGCCCTCGTTTACCAAAGGAGCCATTGAGCGAGTGATTGAGCAATACACCCGTGAGAGCGGCGTTCGTCAGCTGGAGAAGCAGTTAAACAAGGCCTTCCGTAAGTTGGCCTTTATGAAGGCACACGACGGTGTCCTTCCCTCGGAGAAGATTACCCCCGAGAAATTACCCGACCTTTTGGGCAAGCCCCCCTATTATCGCGACATCTATCAAGGCAACGACTATGCTGGAGTTGTTACTGGTCTGGCATGGACGAGTGTTGGCGGTGAGATTCTATTCATCGAAACATCGTTGAGTAAGGGTAAAGGTTCCAAGCTTACGTTGACCGGCAATTTGGGTGATGTGATGAAAGAATCGGCTGTCATCGCTTTGGAATATGTGAAAGCCCATGTAGATGTGTTGGGTGTCGACTATCGTATTTTCGAACAATGGAACATCCATATCCACGTGCCCGAGGGAGCCACACCGAAGGACGGCCCCTCTGCTGGCATTACGATTGCCACATCCATAGCCTCCGCCCTCACACAGCGTAAGGTTCGCAAGAATACGGCGATGACCGGTGAGATTACGTTGCGTGGCAAAGTATTACCTGTTGGTGGTATCAAGGAGAAGATTCTGGCCGCCAAACGGGCTGGTATTACCGACATTGTGATGTGCGCTGCCAACAAGAAGGACATTGACGAGATACCTGCGATATATCTGAAAGGCGTACAGTTCCATTATGTGGAAAACGTTCAAGACGTATGGAATTTTGCGCTCACCAACGAACCCGTATCTCATTCCATACAACTCACCGTAGACGAGAGCGACACAAAATGACATTCGACATCAGCCATAACGACCCGTACAGCGACGCCCGTGCCGGCATTATACAGACTGCCCACGGACAGATAGAAACCCCCATCTTCATGCCCGTGGGAACCTGCGGAAGCGTGAAGGGTGTGCATTTCAGCGAGTTACGCGACGAGGTCAAGGCTCAGATTATCCTGGGCAACACTTACCATCTTTACCTTCGTCCCGGCACTGAGATTTTACGTATGGCTGGCGGTCTTCATCAATTCAACACCTGGGACCGTCCTATCCTGACCGACTCCGGTGGTTTTCAAGTCTTTTCGCTTACCGGTATCCGCAAGTTACGTGAGGAAGGATGTGAGTTCCGCTCCCACATCGACGGTTCAAAGCATTTCTTCACCCCAGAAAGTGTGATGGACACTGAGCGTGTAATAGGTGCCGACATCATGATGGCATTCGATGAGTGTCCTCCCGGACAGAGCGACTATTCCTATGCAAGGAAGAGTCTTACACTGACCCACCACTGGCTGGACCGTTGCATTGCCCGTTTCAATGCTACGGAATGTCCCTACGGTTATGAACAGAGTCTGTTCCCTATTGTTCAGGGATGCACATATAAAGACCTCCGACAGGAGTCTGCCAAATATATTGCAGACAAGAATGCCGACGGTAATGCCATTGGCGGTCTGGCTGTAGGCGAGCCCACCGAAGTGATGTATGAGATGATAGAAGTAGTGAACGCCATCCTGCCTAAGGACAAGCCCCGGTACCTGATGGGCGTAGGCACCCCACAGAACATTTTGGAAGCCATAGAGCGAGGTGTTGATATGTTCGATTGTGTCATGCCTACCCGCAACGGGCGCAACGCTATGTTATTTACCTACGAAGGCACGATGAACCTTCGCAATAAGAAATGGGCTACCGATTTCAGTCCTATCGACCCATCGGGCTGCTCGTTAGACCGTCTGCATACGAAAGCCTATCTGCACCATCTTTTCAAGGCCCAGGAATTGTTGGCCATGCAGATAGCCAGCATACACAATCTCGCCTTTTACCTGCGTCTAGTGGGAGATGCTCGTCAACATATCATCGAAGGCGACTTTGTTCGATGGAAAGCATCGGTGATTGAGCAGTTAGGAAAAAGAGTATAGAACAGCAAACATCGATAATCAAAAATATAAGATTTCATTTTTAGGTAATGGATAGTAATGATAGTATGGCCAAGATGAAGAACTTCTTCACGCAGCTCTTTCTTTTGCTGAAGAAAGGGTGGAAAGGATTGTGTCATGCTCTGAGCTGGATCAGTCCGAGCCGTTACTTGAAGAAGTTGGATTGGTATATCATCCGCAAATTTATCGGAACCTATATCTATGCCATCATTCTCATCATCTCTATCTCGATTGTGTTTGATGTGAACGAAAACCTGCATAAGTTTTCCGAATACCATGCTCCATTGAAAGCCATTGTTTTTGACTACTATGCCAACTTCGTTCCCTATTTCGCCAATCTGTTCAGTGCCCTTTTCGTATTCATCGCTGTGATTTTTTTCACATCTAAGTTGGCCGGCAACAGTGAAATCATCTCCATGTTAGCCGCCGGAGTGAGTTTTCGCCGTTTGATGCGTCCATACATGATATCATGCGTTCTCATTTCAATTCTCACCTATTATTTGGGAGGATATGTGATTCCTCATGGTACTGTGATACGTCAGAATTTCGAAGCGCTGTACAAAAACAAAACCAAGGTGATGGCCGCCGAAAATGTTCAGTTGCAGGTAGGCGACGGTGTCATTGCCTACATACAGCATTATGATAACCACATGAAGAAAGGCTATGGTTTCTGCCTGGACAAATTTGAGAACAAGAAATTAGTGAGTCACATGACAGCCCATGAGATTCAATATGACACCATCAGCGACTCGAAGAACCATTGGACTGCCTACAACTGGACCATACGAGACCTGAGAGGAATGCGCGAGCATATTACAAGCGGTCCGAAGAAAGACACCACCATTTTGATGGAACCCACTGATTTGGTTTACTCCAAGGGCCAACAAGAAACGTTTACCAGCAGCCAGTTGCGAGAATACATCGGTATGCAACAACGTCGCGGTTCCACCAATGTAGTTCAATACGAAGTGGAATACCACAAACGCATTGCCTCATCGTTCGCCTCATTTATCTTGACGACTATTGGCGTCTCGTTGTCATCGCGTAAACGCAAAGGTGGTATGGGCATGTATTTAGGCATCGGTCTGGTTTTGTCGTTTGGATACATCATGTTGCAGACTGTATCATCCTCATTTGCCATCAACGCTGGTTTTCCGCCCATGCTTGCTGCATGGATGCCCAACATCCTATTTACGTTGTTTGCTTATTTGTGCTATAGGAAGGCTCCTAATTAGGACCCACAAACCCACCCCTGGCCCTCCCGAAGGGATACCCACCCCCTGCCCTCCCGAAGGGAGGGTGTATAAGAAACCAGAAAGGAGGGGTATAAGAAGCCCGAGGGAGGGGGTATAAAAAAGTATTTGAGAAATGAGATTTGACGAATTATATTTGAGTGACAACATACTTGACGCCTTAGATGACATGCGTTTCGAGGAGTGCACCCCTATTCAGGAGTGTTGCATTCCCGAAATTCTTGATGGTCACAACTTGATAGGTGTTGCACAGACCGGTACAGGTAAGACCGCAGCATATCTGTTACCCATTCTCAGTTTGTTAGACGACGGTGTCTGTCCTAGCGATGCCATTAACTGTGTGGTGATGAGTCCTACGCGCGAGTTGGCACAACAGATAGATCAAGCCATGCAAGGTTTCGCCTATTATCTCGATAATGTGAGCAGCGTAGCCGTTTACGGAGGTAATGACGGTGGTAGATATGACCAAGAGACCCGTGGCTTGCAATTGGGTGCCGACGTGATTATCGCCACCCCTGGTCGATTCATCAGTCATCTGAACATGGGACACGCCGATTTGAGCCGAGTTAGTTTTTTTGTATTGGACGAGGCCGACCGTATGTTGGACATGGGGTTCAGTGATGACATCCTGCTCATCGCCAAGCACCTGCCGCCTACATGTCAGACCGTGATGTTCTCGGCTACCATGCCTCCTAAGATAGAGCAGTTGGCTAAGACCTTATTGAAAGACCCGGTTGAGGTGAAATTGGCCGTGAGCAAACCTGCCGACAAGATTATACAGAGTGCCTATGTATGTCATGAGAACCAAAAGTTGGGCATCATGCGCCATTTGTTCCAACAGGATGAGTTAAAGCGTGTGATTGTCTTTGCCGGCAGCAAGTTGAAAGTGCGTGAGATAAACCGTTCGTTATTGCACATGCACATCAATTGCGGTGAAATGCACAGCGATTTGGACCAGAGTCAACGCGACGATATCATGTATAAGTTCAAGATTGGTCAGATTGACGTATTGGTTGCCACCGATATTGTGGCCCGTGGCATCGACATCGACGATATCGCCATTGTCATCAACTACGACGTGCCTCATGACAGCGAGGATTATGTGCATCGTATCGGCCGTACAGCCCGTGCCGACAAAGATGGACGCGCAATTACCCTTGTCCGTGGTCGTGAAATTGGTGATTTCATGCAGATAGAGAAATTCCTGGGATATGCTGTAGAAAAGATGCCATTGCCTGAAGGTCTGGGCGAATCACCAGAATACAAGCCTATAGAACGTGGCAGAGGACGTGGACACGGTGGTCGGAGCAGAGGTCGTGGAGGCCAACGTGGAAAAGGTCATGGTCGTGGCAATCGAGGTGGAGGACCTCAAAACAAACGTAGAGGAGGGAAGAAAAGCAATAAACAAGGCAGTAAAAGCAATCACGAATAATATAAATTTGGGGGCGAGACAAGTTCGCCCATTCCTGTTGTACTCTCAATTTTGGATGATAGCAAGTACATATTGGGATTGATATCCGAGGGCGAGCATGAGCAGCAAGATTTCAAGTACAAGGTGATGGATGCCGAGAAACTGTCACGCAGCGTCTCCGCTTTTGCCAACACCTCGGGTGGCCGTTTGCTTGTTGGCGTGCGTGATGATGGCGTGATATCAGGAGTGAGGAGTGAAGAAGAAATCTACATGTTACATGTTGCTGCCATGGAATATTGTCATCCTTCATCGAGCATCCATTTTGACACCTACCACATTGGCAAACGCACTGTGGTGGTAGCCACAATACCCCGTTCGTCACATCGTCCCGTGAAAGGGACTTCCCCCGACGGCTGTCATCGCGCTTTCCTCCGAATAGCCGACGAGAATGTCATTGCCTCGCCCGTGCATTTGCAGATGTGGCGAGATGACGATTCCACCGTTCCTTTAGTCATGACATACACCGATGAAGAATCCACCTTTCTCCATCAGATGGACGGACAGACTGCCATGACACTCAACCAATTGACACGAAGGAGCGGCATGCCCCGCCAGCGTGTGATAAAACTATTGGCACGGTTGATTCGTTTCGGAGTGGTGAGTTGTGAATATGAAGGAGGAAAGTTTATGTTTAAAACACTGTAAACATTAGACATGGAAGAGACCATTTTTCAACGTACTGAGCTTTTGATAGGCAGAGAGAAGGTGGAGCGTCTCGGTAAACGTCACGTCATTCTCTTCGGAGTCGGCGGTGTAGGGTCGTGGTGTGCGGAGAGTTTGGTTCGTAGTGGTATCCGTCACCTGACTATCGTAGACTTCGACACAGTTAATATTACTAATATAAACCGTCAATTGGTCGCCACGATGGATACCATCGGCCATGCCAAGGTGGACGTTTTACGTGAACGCTTGTTGTCCATCAATCCCGATGCCGAAATAATTGCCATTCAAGAACGTTTTACGGAGGAGACAGCAGCGTTATTCAACCTTGGCAGCTACGATTATATCATCGATGCCATAGACTCGTTGAAGAACAAGGCCCGTCTTATCCTTATGGCCTGTCAAACGAAAGCAATTCTTCTCTCGTCTATGGGTGCAGCGTTGAAGATGAATCCCAACCGTATTCAGGTAGATGAATTTTGGAAGGTACATGGTGACCCCTTGGCACGTGCCCTTCGCCATTATTTCAAGCGCCAGCAAGAATGGCCAGAAAAAAAGTTTTTGTGCGTTTTTTCCGATGAACGTTTGGAAAATGAGGGTGAACAAAACAATGGAACGCATATAAATGGCACCGTAGCACATATTACGGCTATCTTCGGTTTTACCTTGGCGAGTCTGTTAGTCAACGACATGCAAAAAGATGAACCTTGAATAATGAGTGATGAGCGAAAAGTAAGAAATCATTTGGATTTGTGAAATATTCTTCGTATATTTGTGCGTTTTTATTGATTTTATATTAACCCTAAACAAAAGAATTATGAAGAAAGTGATTTTAGGAATGTTCATCATGTTGATGGGCGTTTTTGCGGTGAGCTGTTCAAGTGAAAATCCTGAGGCCAAATTGAAGAGTCTTGTCGAGCAAGTAAAGGCTGATGGTGCGAAATGGGATGCCGCTAAATGGAAGAGCGTAGTGATGGAAGCCATCGACGCCATTAAGCCCATTGCCGAGAAAATGAAGAAGCTGGCTACGGAGGCCGAGAAAGACCCGAGTAAGTTGACCGAAATCATGAAGATTGGCGAGGAGAACGCCACCGTTCAGCAGTTATTCGGCCAGATTATGGAAGAAGCCTCGAAATCAAGTGTCGCATCGACTTTGGAGAACGATGCGGAACTGAAGGCTGCCGCCGAAGCGTTGGATATGGACTAGACATACAATACGATAAATTGATGAGCGACCCTTGTGGTCGCTCATCTGAACTTTATGCTTTTATATGTATTCAAATCCATTACCAAGAAGACAAACCCTTGGCGTTACAACATCGGAAATACCTTTGAAACGAGTAAAAGGTTAATATCATGAAATCAATCATAAGACTATTCCTTTTTATATTTTTGCTATTGAGCGGTATCCCGTCATATGCTCAAGAACAAGATGAAATTCAAGGCAAGTTAGCAGAGTATCGCGACTTATGCGTGATGATTCGCGAGAGCGTGACCTCGAACGATTTGGATGAAATAGCCAACTGTATCGGTTTTATGCGCTATGTGAATCTTAAGGACTTCGAACCTGGTGTGTTCAAGTTCGTTCAGCCATCGAAAAACGGTTCTTTAGACGGTCACATTCAGTTTACCAACGATTATCTCAACCAATTTCTGGAAGTGAAAATGGAAGAGGTCCGTGTTGAAGGCGACGAGCATGTCACACGCAGTACGGCTGCCATTCCACCTATATTTGCCGTTCACAGCGTGATACCCGCGCAACGCACCTGCATTTACGAATACGAAGGTTCAAACCATATGGAGTTGTTGGTAGTATGCGAGAAAGCCCAGAAACTCGGCGTAAAGGTTGATGTGGCAAGTGAGGGCATCCACCACCAATGTCCGAACACCAAAGCCGATGGCATCCGCCAATTTGTATGGATGATGAAGAAAGAGGGTAAGGTGAGAGTGAGCATCACCAACCCGGGAAAAGAGGCTGTCAGCGTGGTAATAGCGTCGAATTAAAGGGTAAAAGGGAAAAAAGTAAAAAGGTAAAAAAGGGTAAGAGGTTAAAGGGTGTATGAAAAAACTGCTCATGCTCATTGTGTTGATGCTGACAGTGGCAATAACCACTGTCAGTAATGTTTCTGCCAGTGTGAGGTGGGATACAAGAGACAGTGTGAGCGTGGAATATGCCAAGCGCATTGCTGCCATCAAGGCCAAGATGGCTGAAAACCCAGAAGCAGGAGCTGTTTACCAAACCTTTCAGATGCGCCAGATGGCCCGAGCATACAGTGCGTGGGCTTTGGCTTTGAAAAATGACGGAGATTATCCCGGAGCTGCCCACGTCTATGATATGGCATTGGGAGAATACAATCATTTGGACAGCACTTTGTTGGCTGACAAGATTGCTGATGACCGTTTCACATTGCTGATGAACCAATGTGAATTGTATCTGCGCCGCGGTATGTATGAGAGTGCGTTGGACTTATTGGAAAGCACCCCTCCCGTGAACGATCGGTCGCGTTGTCTCTGGCTCCACCATCAAGCAGAAGCCTTCACCTATTTGGGAGAATACGAAAAAGCTTTGGAAGTATATCGTCAATTAGAAGGCACTACCTGTTACAGTGCCGCCTCGCTGTATGCCAACCAAGGTTACCTATTGTCAGAGATGGGGCGTTATGATGAAGCCCTTCGATTTCTACGTCAGTCAGAATCAGCAACCACCGATGAGGCCGTTCGTTACCTCACTCTTGGAAATGAAGCGTTATTACTCGCCCGTATTGGAAAGTACGACAAAGCTATTGCAGCCATTGACCGTTGCCTGTCGTGGCAACGCAAACAATATGGCGAAAGCCATCCTGATGTGGTTGTCACCCTTCGCAAACGAGCCGAAATCATGCTACTTTCTGGTAAAAAAGAGGCCGCAGATGCATTCCGTTTGTTTTTTGAGAAAGAGTCGGCGTTGCTAGCTTCGCGTTATGATACCCTTGACCCACAAGCCCGTCTCGACCTCTGGTACACACATAAATCGTTTGTCAGTGAGTGTTTCTCTCTGGAATTAGACCGCGATGATTTCCTTTACGACGTGGCACTCTTTCGCAGGGGTATGACCTTCCTGAGACACGAGGAATCGCCCGCCTCACTACTATCCATCCATGCCACTGACGTGCGTCGTTCCCTGCCGAAAGACGGTGCTGCTATTGAAATGATTGTTTATGAGTGCGACAGTATCCCAAATTATGGGGCTGTGGTGACCGCACCACAAAGTGAGAGTCGTTTTGTGCGCCTTTTCCCTGTGGAAACTTTTCATAATTATTCCATTGGAAGTGGTACATTACTCGACAGTGTGGTGAGTCGCAACTACCTGGACAAAAACGGCTTGTATACAGACGATCACTTGGCGCAGATGGTTTGGGATCCCATCCTGAATGTATTGCCGTCTGGAACCAGACAAATATGGTTCGCACCTGACGGCATCTTTCACCAGTTGGCAATAGAATATATGCCCCACCCTGCTATGCAAGGACTTCAACTGCACAGGGTGGTAAATACCGCCGACCTGCGTCTGTCGGAACGTCCATCAGCCGAAAACTGTGACGTGCTCATCGTAGGCGGCATCGACTATGCGCATCTGCCATCGGCGACAGACAGTCTGCATGCCAACCATGCTGCTGCCGATTATCTGATAACATTGGATCATCGTTTCCGCAGAGGTTTCCACTTCCCCACCCTTTCACATTCGCGCAGCGAGGTAGATAGTCTGGCTTTGTTGTTCTCCCATCCCGAAGTGTTATACGATGCCAACGAGACTTATGTGAAGCAACGTTTACCCCACGTATGTCAAGCCATCTTCTCCACCCACGGATACAGTTTCCAGGTAGATATGCCCCGTGTGCCACAAGCCCATCGCGACAGTCTGATGAGCGATAATACCCTTTATGCCGCCGGATTGGCCATGAGCGGTGCGAGAAAAGCCTTTCAATCGCCTCAGCATGAAGACGGACTGTTGTCAGCCCGTGAAATGATAGACATGCCGTTGGACAATCTCCAATTGGTAGTCTTGTCGGCCTGCCAGACCGCCCAAGGATACAGCAGCGACGAAGGTCCCGCCGGAGTTTTACGCGGGTTGAAGAAAGCAGGGGCCAAGACTGTGTTAGCCACATTATGGCCGGTGTACGACCCCGCTTCTGAATTGTTCATGTTGACTTTATTCAAGGGATTACGTATGGAAGGGCTGGAACTGTCGGAAGCTTTTCTCCGTGCACAAGAAACAGTACGCCGCCATGAAGAAACACTTCATGACGGCATAGTTGTGAGACCTTATGAGGAACCCGCTTATTGGGCACCATTTATTTTGGTAGAGTAAGAGCCTTGTTTAGAAGTTGAAACCTACGGAGATGTTAGCAGCACCAGTGTGGGTATCTTCGAAATCATTTTTGCCCACGTTGGCCAAACCGAAGTCGTAGGCCGCCTCAACATAGAACTGGTCGACGGAGAGTCCGCATCCTATGCGAAGGCCTGCATCGAAACGACGGAAGTTGTCATAGTACTCATTGCTAAAGCTGCTGTAGGCGGCACGATTTTGGTAATCCTTAATTTTACCACCAACTCCACAAGATAAGAATCCACCAGCAAAGGGTTCAATAGTCACCTTATCCGCTACAGGAGCCTTGTATTTGAAAACAACAGGGAATTCCACGTAATCAAGGTTATAGGTAAACTTATCACCATCATATTCGCTTTTTCCTCCCTTTTGCGAGAAGTAAACACCCGTTTCGAAAAATATGGGTGTATTATACGACATACTTACGCCAAATGCCAATCCCCCGTAGAACCCAGTCTTCACCTCATTACCATCGAGATATGGTGAGTCTGAGTTGACAGTAGCCAGTCCAAGGCCAAAGCGTACACCTGAATAGGTGTCAGGAATAGAGTGACGAGGACTCTCGTGACGATGATGGTATCCCCCTCTTTTGCTAGGATGTATGGGTCTCCCGTCGGGATAGAACTGAGCGGAGGCCGTGAGTGAGAACATCATGGCCATCATGGATAGAAAGAATATTTTTTTCATAATTGTTAAAAATTAGGTTCAACATTTATTGATGATGCAAAGATAAGTCAGGGAAAGGTTAAGTAATGTGGGGGTTGCCCTAAAAGTTGTTAGGGATTTTCCTATAATAGTGTTGAATAATAAGAGTTGAAAAGTGTATGATGAGTAAAAAAAAGGAGAATATGATGAGAAATAAAAAAAAAGCATTATATTTGCAGAAACAAAGTATTTTTCGCCATGAAGAAGTTTTTTCTACTGACATTTTTGGTGCTTATCAGCATTCCATCGTTTTCTCAAGGCCAAACAGTGTCTCCATCAAAAGACGACCCCTCCGACTATTGGGACATGCAACGTTCCAATAACAGTTTAGAGGGCGGCCAGAGCACAGATTATCGTCTTCGTCTGAACGGAGGTCAAATAGCTGTTATTGCCGTAACGACAGAAGACCGTTACGCCGAAATGGAGTATTCGCTCATCAGTGCTAACGGTTCAGTCATTGCCAGCGATTTTGCAAACGGCGACACCTTTTATTTCGAGTCACCGAGAACAGAGGAATATCGATTGAAAATTGAGAATACAGGCGATATGCGTGGTTATTACACAGTAGTCCTGTATACGAGCAAAAAGAAATTGAAGAAATAGCTAAGCGTGAGAAGCTATGAATTCCTGAAACCTGTTTTGCGCAGCCTTGAATTGGGGAGCGTAAGACAGGTTTATGCTTTCAAGCATATTTGGAAAAGCCGTAGCAAAACTGGCGTAGTATAGCGCTACGAGTTGGTAACCATCAATGCGCCCATAGGGGTAAGACTGTAATTGATAGATATTGTGTAGCACTACGCCAGACAAGGCTACCGATGCAGACTCCATAGCAATAAGACGTATTTGGTTTTTATCATCGATGCCATCGATTTGTCGCAATGCCCAAAACATTGTATCTTCCATATATTGGAGGTCGGAGGACTCGGTGAAATTGAATGGCTCGGGAACTTCATGGTGTGCAGAGGGCTCAGCGTTCTCCGAAGGTTTGGGAACTACCGTGATGGTAGTGGTAGAAAGAGTTTGCCCTGATGAAGATTCTGTCCAATCTGCAAAATTGAACAACAGTTCATCGGGAGATATGCTGTTTTTCTTTTTTTTCCTGGCCATGGAATTGAAAGGTAAATGGGTAAAAGAGATTAGGGATGAAAGATGTGGGATTAATGATTGGAGATGATTGTTCTCAGCTCGATAGTGGATATTTCCACATCCACTTGTTTTTTTGTTTTGCTGCCCACATACCTATACACCATGCTCCGAGCTGTTTTCACAAGATTATTCAAGGTTGTCATCAAGCCTGGTGCTGGATTATTGAGTTCTTCTATAATTCCCTGTTTAGCTCCCTCTATGTCAAATTCGTCACTCATCGGGTATAGGTCTTCATCAACGTCAACCACATATACCAGTTGGTTATTGTCAAGTATGAAATCAACGATTTTCAGTCCCACATCAATATTAATAGGCAGTGACTTTTTCGACATGATTAGATCGTCTTTGAGTGCCATTTCCGCTGCCTGTGCTTGAGATAACGGTTGTGAAAGTGCCTGTTCAATCTCATCAATAGGAATGAAGATCTTAGCTGTCTTTCCAGTTTTCTCGTCACGGAAAACATATCTCAATCCGGCATGGTATTTCTCGAACATTTGCAGGCTTTGTCTGTTATTGGCAAGTGCCGTATTAATCATCTTACGTTTTACGAGGTCGCTATTTTCCCTCACAGCATCAACGCTAAACTGTTCGTTGTTTTCGTAAATAGTATAATAATAGGCCACCACCTCGTCATTGTCTTCAAGAGACAGACTGTCGAGCCTTCCAACGCCCGGTGTTTCTGTGGGACAGTCGCGGTTTGACGTTGCTATTTCCCATTTCAACCTACTTTTGTTTACATTGTCAAAACAAGAAATGAATGCCATGCCAGTCACAAGCATAGCAATTAGCATACGTAAATTCTTCATAGTTCTGAAGTTGATGGTTTACTATTATTTTTGCAAAGATACTTAAAAAAAATATATGATGAATAAAACGCCTGATTAAAAATGTTAACAATATATTTAATCAGATGGATTTCGTGTTTTTGCCGTGTCAAACTGCCTTGCTATGTTTGCCGAATAATATTATCACTGCAAAAATAGACAATTCTGCGGTACTGTTGTATTTAATTAGGTAAGGGTTAGAGTTTTTTTTCTATGTTATAGCGAGGGCGGTCCTTCACTTCGATGTATATTTTACCAATATATTCCCCCACAATACCTAAGCCCATCAAAATGCAGCCACCCACGAACCATAAGCTAAGAATAAGCGAAGCCCATCCTGCCACCGTTTTATGGGTAATCAAGGCCCATATTACCCAAATCAAGATTATCAGAGCGATGAAGAGGAACACCAATCCAAGGGTAAAGATGAGTCTTACTGGTTTCACAGAAAACGAGGTAATGCCATTGATGGCGAAATTGACCATCTTTGATAACGGATACTTACTTGTGCCAGCCTTTCTCTCACCACGGTCATAAAACACCTTATCAGTTTTATAGCCGATGAGGGGCACTATGCCACGCAGGAAGAGATTGCGTTCGCGATAATCGAGGAGTTGCATAACAGCCCGTCTGCTCATGAGTCGGAAATCAGCATGGTTATACTCCGATTTAACACCCAGCATCTTCATCAACTTATAAAATGTCTGCGCCGTATTACGTTTAAACCAGCTATCTGTTTTCCTCTCTTTTCTAACACCATACACGATGTCATTTCCTTGTAAAAATGACTCCACCATCCTAGGAATGACATCGATGTCGTCCTGCAGGTCGGCATCAATGGTCACGGTAATATCTGCATCCAGTTCAACAGCAGTGGACAATCCTGCCATTAATGCGTTTTGGTGTCCACTATTCCCCGCCAGTTTCACCCCTTTTACCCGATTGTTCTCTGCATTGTATTCCTCAATCAACGTCCACGTCTTGTCGTGAGAGCCGTCATCAACATACAGAATATTCGAGCCGGCGTCGATTAATGCACCATTGACCATATTGTTGAGTAAATCTGCCATCCGTTGATTTGTCAACGGAAGGACCTCTTCTTCATTGTAGCAGGGAACGATGATGATAAGTTTGGGCATGGAGGATTATAAAATTAAAAGATTATAAAATTAAAAGATTAGAAGATTAGAAAATGGTATGATTGGGTTAAGTATATGTGGTATTTAATGCGTTGACTTGTTGGGTGATGAAGGATAGTTCCTCATCAGTCATTCCTGGAAATAGAGGTAAACTGACAATAGAACGGTGAATTTTATCGGTTGTGGGATACATCATGTTTTTGAACTCGTTGGCATAGCACGGTTGGTGGTGTGGCGATGTAGGGTAATGGACATCGGTGTCAACACCCAATCGAGCCAACTGACTTCGCCATCTATCTCGTTCTACCTCCTCATTGAGGAGTATGGGAAAGAGATGATAGACATGGTTATCCTGATAGGGTTTCTTAGGTAGTGAGAATAAAATAGGATTGAGGTTTTGGTAATAATAATCAGCCAATCGTTGTCGTTCCTTGTTTTCTTTGTCGAGAAAGAGTAATTTCGCTCTCAACACCGCAGCCTGCAACTCATCCATACGACTGTTGCGTCCAAGGAAGATGTTATGATACCGTCGGTCACTGCCATAGTTAGCCAAGGCTCTGATAGTAAAAGCCAGCTCTTGGTCGTTAGTTGTCACTGCCCCCGCATCGCCCAAGGCTCCAAGGTTTTTTGTTGGATAGAAACTATGTCCAGCCGCCATGGATAGCGAACCTGTTTTATGGTATCCTTTTTCATCTATATAGCAGCATCCATGCGCCTGAGCATTGTCTTCGACAAGCAACAAATCATGGTTTATACAAATATCAGCAATACGTCTGGAATAAGCACATCGTCCGTAGAGATGGACTATCATGAGCGATTTGCATCGTGGTGTTATGGCTTGAACAAGAGCCTCTTCAGATATCTGCAACGTGGCGGAATCCGGCTCTACGAGTACCGGTTTAAGGTTGCATTCAGAGATGGCCAAGATGGAGGCTATATAGGTATTTGCAGGAACAAGCACCTCATCGCCCTCATGCATCCGGCCGAGAGCTATCAATGCCTTATAGATGAGCGTCAGCGCATCGAGACCATTGGCGCATGTCACACAATGCTTTGTTCCAATATACGCTGCATACTCATTTTCGAAAAACTTCGTCTCGTTACCAAAAAGGTAACGGTTCGAATGTACCACCCTGTCAATTGCATTATCTATCTGTTTTTGGCAGCGCAGGTTTACCCGTTTTAAGTCAAGGAAAGGTATCTTATCCATAGGGTTATAGAGGATGAATGCAAAGATATGTCAAAATACCGTAATAGGCAAAAAACACATCATATTTTTGATTTCTATATATACAAAAACGACAAATTGTAGCCATTATTTCAATAAATAAGCACTGATTATAGAAAAAAAAGCAAAAAAACACCTATTTTAAAATATTAGTGTTATTTTTGCAGGTTGGAACCAAGAACTTAAACAACCAACAGGCAATCCACACTATAGAATCGACTTATGAGAAGAAAGCAACTATTTCATTTATTCAGATACAGTATTCTTTGTCTGCTGTTTTTCCCATGTAATTTATTTGCACAGGAAACGAACACGCCATTGACTCATGCCGAAGCCGCCAGCAGGCAATGGAAAGGCATAGACGTGGATAAAGTGATTCAGTCCGATGCCAATGACACTGAATATATGCCCGATGGCAAGAAAATATTTCTGTTCAATGTTGGCACCGGCCGTTTTATCATTGACGGAGGCAACTGGGGTGTAGAGGGACGTCTTTTCCATGAGGATTTTGGAAGGGCGATGACCTTGCTTCCCACTGGCCGCATCAACAGTGGTATTACGGAGTCGAACCTTGGTGATAATAAGAATAATTTCTGCGCCAGGCCTCCAGAACCGTTTGGAAGAAACTGGTCGGATTATGAGAAATACAATTATACTACCATAATGGATGGAGAAGATAAGACGAATTATCAAATGACTTGGTCTTTTGAGCGAGTTGAAGATCCGTCTGATACAGAGACATATACTTATTATATGTATCTATCTTCTACCACACAATATGATAGATATGCTGGCAAGAATTTTTATCTTGGAGCAGCATGGGGAGAATGTCACTATAACCCAAAGGGTGACGGACGGTTTATATTTTTGGATGACGACCGCGCTTGCTGGACTACAGCAGAAGTACGTGGGAACACTGAAAAAAAACAGTTGGAAAATGGTGACGAAATAGAAATACAGAAACTCTACCAGTGGCGTCTTGTTTCTGAAGAGGATTTTATTGCCGCTCTCAGCGACAATCTCATCGGCTTAAACCCCAGTGTATCCTACCTTATTCCCGATCGTGATTTCAGTCGCAACTCCGATGACTTCTCGAAATGGGTAACGGAGCGCAAAGAAGGCGGCAGCTATACCGAAAACGGCCGTTTGGGTTATACATGGGGGTATAGAACTAAAGAAACTAATTCTCTCCAAAAACAATACAACAACGAACCTTGGAACATGCCTGTCAGATTAAAGGAACAGTTTGACGACAAAAATGGCGTCCCAACAGGAGAAAATTCCATGCAATACGGCATGAAAAATTCGAAATTCGGATTTCTTTCTTTCGAAGGTGAAGGTCGTGTTCATACCTCTTTTGAGGTGCCACAGCCCGGTTGGTATTTAGTACAATGCTATGGTTTCTGCCAGAGTAACACCAACAATGCCTATCTATATGCCAAAGTGGAGGGCGGTTCCATCTCTACAAAAGAGCTTCGACGTATCCCCAATGGCACATACCAGAAGGACACAAAGCCCGAATGTCTGAAAGTCGGTAAGGAGCTCCTCTATAATGGAGAGGATTACAAGACCATGTTGTGGATATGCGTTACCGACACAAGCCAACCCATACAGATAGGCTTTGGAAAAGATGCTGCCACACAGAGTGAAGGCGTGAATAACAGTAACACAACCTATTATTATGACACCGATTGGGTATGTGTCGATGACATTCGTGTATCATACATGGGACTTGCTCCAGCCTTTTTCTATGAAGAAGAAGAAAGTTTAGACTATCTGAATAGCACCACAAAGGAATATGCGCCCTTGACGACTCTTGCGGGTTCCGGTCGCTTTTCCGGTGCAGTTTTTCTTGAACGTTCTTTGAAAAAGAACCAATGGAACTCCTTCTCGTTCCCCATCCCGTTGACTGGCGAACAAATTAGGTATGCATTTGGCGAAGATGCTATATTGGCAAAGGTTCACAGTGTGGGTGAACTGTCACAATCCTATAATGTTATTGATTTTGTGACGGTAGACCTCATGACCTCCAAAAATGTTGTTGAGCCAGGCCATTTCTACCTTTTGAAGCCGACCAATGATCCCGTAACCGAAAAAGGTCCAACTGGCGATGATGTGTTGAACTGCTATCCGTTGGGACGTAATTTCTTCTCATCCAACGGCAGCGAGACGGATTATGATTTTCCATCCATATCATTGGAAACTGTGAGGGATCAAAATCCTGTATCATCGCTCAACGATGCCAATGACGGAATAGAATTCGCAAACTATATCCAGACTCCTGGGTTTAACACATTCACCGTTAGCGGTGGTATCTACAACGGTTCGACAGACACCAAAGGAGTATATGCTCCCAAAGGCGGTTATGCCGTGAGCGACAATACCATCTACCATTTGAACAAAGACACTCCCATCAAGGGTTTCCGTGGTTGGATAACGCTGACGAATCCTGTTGATGGCGAAGTCACAAATGCAACTGGCATGGCCGTTGATGGCATTATGGAAGACCTGACAGCCATAGAAGACATCCCGATTGTTGTCAGTGATATATCTGACGACACAGTCGTGTTCGATATCTGTGGCCGCCGTATCGGCACATTAGGAATGAAGTTGCCGCGTGGCATGTATATAGTAAAAGGTAAAAAATTCATGGTACGATGATTATTGAGGAAAGGAGCTAGTAAGATGAAAAAAGAATATATACATCCACGATCAGAATCTCATGAGATGAAGTCAGCACCCTTACATGCCATGAGCAAGGTGAAGGGTTATGCCATAGACAATTACGAAGCCAACCCTGAGAATGTTATCAACTTCTCAGAAGACCCGACAGGAGAAGACGAATTCCTGCCTTTGGATTAAAAAAAAAATCCCCCAGCCTGACTTCATAGACTGGGGGATTTTAGTGATAGTAAGACGGTGAAAAAAGATATAAAGATAGACTACATTTCGGAAAAACACAAATAAATTTGGTTATTCTCTCAACTTGCACTATCTTTGCAAAAAAATTGAAAATGGTTAAAAAATATCTTATTAGTATAACACTCTTAGTGGTGTCATTTACCACGGTTTTTGGACAGACTGATCCCAATCGTGTGAGGTGGCATGAGCCTTTTGACATATATGTAGGTCCGAAAATCGGTGTTTCTTACAGCACTTTTACCAAGGTAGGTGGCGACCCTATGATCTGGGGGATGGTCGGTGGTTTTGTGGAAGTGTATTTTACTGACCGTTTGGGTATGAACGTAGAGATGAACTATTCTCACCAAGGAACTAAAAATGTATATCATACCACTTCCAACGGTGAACCTTCAGGTCCTTACCTTTACCGTATGGATTACATCAACACCGAGTACAAATTGAAATACTACTTTACAAAGCCAATCTGTGTCTTTGCTGGATTTCACTTTGGCACATTGATAAATGCGAAAGCTGAATTTGAGGGTGTTAGTCCTAAGCAGATCACCAATATCCGAAAACAGCTACATCGTCAAGCCTCTGTATTAATGGGAGCCTCTTATGAAACGGAGAAATGGGTGGTTGATGGTTTGTATTGTTTTCCTCTGCGTCGAGTAGCGAACAAGAATAGCCATGCAGAAGAAATATTGGGCAATGCCGCCCAGAATATTTTTATGCTAACCTTTGGTTGGAAAATTAAGATGTTCTAAAAGAGCAAGAGTAATATTATACTACATTCTATATAAAAAGCGAACCGAGATTTCGGTCCGCTTTATTTGTATTATAGGAAAAATAAGGAAATTCTTGGGAAAACTATGTTTTTCTATTAGGTTGGTTTTGGGGTTATCTAACGTCTTTAAGGAATTCGCGGACGCGTGATACAGGGATGCCGAAGTTAAAATTGTCGCTTCCTGCTAGTTTGGCGAAGTTGACCGCCACCACATTACCATACTCATTGAGGATAGGACTTCCCGAAGAACCTTGGACGGTAGGTATGCTGTAAAGGACTCTGTCACCGTCAGGAGTCTGCGTGATTCTTCCACTAGTCATTTGTACGCTGATACCCTTGTCGGTAGTCGCCAGCACCAAACCTGCATTATAACCAATCATATAAAGTTGTTGGTCAATACGCAATTTTTCTTCGCTCTCACTACCATTAAAGAATTTACTATTTCCCTCACCAACAAATGTAAAGATGTGCGCATTGGCCGGTGTCTTTTTACTTTTCAGTTGCAGTAGAGCTAGGTCGGCGTCGTTCTTATCGGAGATTTTCACGATCTGACAGGGATTCTTTTGGAGGAAGTCAGCCGGCGACTGCACTTTCACGCCATCGTAGGAGATACCAATCTCGCAGACCACACGTACATTGATATCGCTAAGGTTGGTATTGTAACGCAAACGTTGTGCTGTGGCCATCACCTGCTCATACATTTGTTTAATTCGCGCCTGTTCCGCCATGATTTGTTGCAGTTCAGCAGTGCTTACCGCCCCATTCATTTGCGCATAGGCAAGGAGTTGCTGCCGTTGTTGCTCCAGTTGATCGTATTGTATTTCCAGTTGTTGTCGGGCATAGGTACACTGCATGATAACCGACCTGACTATGCGTTGTAGGTTGGCATGCAGTTGCTTCTCGTCAACTTCCGTCGCCACCACATGTCGGTTGGTAAGCAACAACCCAGTATCACTGATGAAGAATCCAGTGCCATTGAGCATTCCAGGATGTTGTTTTACCTCTTCTTCATCGGCAGTAAACCCTTCGAGATCACCGTCTTTGTCAATGCCAATGAAATAGAGTTTCTGGCCAGATGGCATTGATACCTCATAATAGAATTTATTGAGTACGAGCACGACACCCGATTTTTGTTCCTCAAATATCTCTTCAGGTGTTTTCTTACCACTACATCCGATGATAATGAGTGTAATGAGGAATAATCTCAATATTTTTTTCATCTTTTCGTCCGATTATTAGTATTTTTATGCAAAGGTAGTGTTTTTCCTATTAAATCGTAAAAAATGGGTATTGATTTAGCACAGATTGACAGAAAGTGCATAAAACGTAAAAATATTTATCATTTTGGGGCAATAAAGGAATAGTTTTGTTTGTTTTTATTAAAAAACTGCCACTACCACTCCTTTGGAAAAGGAGGGAAAAGACACGAGCAACGCTGCCCTCTTTTGAAAAGGATGGAAAAGATATGGGCTGCCCCTACAGAAGAGAGAGAAAAAAGAAATTTGGACATAAAAAAATATTATTATGTGTGGTATAGTTGGATATATAGGTCATCGTGAAGCCTATCCCATTTTGATAAACGGTTTGAAGCGTCTGGAGTATCGTGGTTACGACTCCGCCGGTGTTGCCCTTATGGGTGATGATAATACCCTTCATGTCTATAAAGAAAAGGGCAAGGTAAGCAATCTGGAGCAAATGGCAGATCGTCAGGACACTTCAGGCTCGTTGGGCATTGCCCATACCCGATGGGCTACTCACGGTGAGCCTTCAGCAGTGAATGCCCACCCCCATGTGAGTCAGAGTGGTCGTTTGGCTTTGGTTCACAATGGCATTATCGAGAACTACGGCTATATCAAGGAATATCTCAAAGGAAAAGGTTATACCTTCAAGAGCAGCACTGACACGGAAGTGTTGGTGCAGATGATTGAGTTTGTACAGCAACGCTTCCATTTGGATTTAGGCATGGCTGTGCTCTACGCTCTTCGTCGTGTTGTGGGAGCTTATGCTATTGCTGTCATCGACAAGGAACACCCAGAGGAGATGGTCTGCGCCCGCAAAAGTAGTCCGCTGGTAGTCGGTGTCGGCGAAGGACATGATGAATATTTCATTGCTTCCGATGCCGTTCCCATCGTAGGTTATACTAAACACATTGTTTACCTGAATGACAATGAAGTAGCCGTTATCCGTCGTGGAGAGGCAATGAGTGTGAAGAACTTGAGTAATTCCCGTGATGAGGTGGAAGCCGAGGTAAAGGATGTGGACATCGACCTGGGCAAACTGGAAAAAGGCGGTTTCGACCATTACATGTTGAAAGAGATTTTCGACCAGCCCCGTTGTATTGCTGACTGTATGCGTGGCCGTTTGCTTTTGGACGACCATCGTATTGTTTTGAGTGCCATCTCCCTTCACCGTAAGGAATTGGAATCAGCCCATCGTTTCATCATCGTGGCCTGTGGCACATCCTGGCATGCCGGACTGATTGGTAAGCAGATGATTGAGCAGTTTTGCAAGGTACCTGTTGATGTGGAATACGCCAGTGAGTTCCGGTATCGTGACCCCGTGATTGAAAAAGGCGACGTGGTGATAGCCATCTCGCAGAGTGGTGAGACCGCCGACACGTTAGCTGCCTTCACATTAGCCAAGGAACGCGGAGCATTGTGTTTCGGCATCGTCAACTCCGTCGGTTCAAGCATCGCCCGTGCTTCCGATACCGGCATCTATATCCATGTTGGTCCAGAGATTGGTGTTGCCTCGACTAAGGCTTTCACTGGTCAGGTGACCGTTTTAACCCTTTTTGCCTTGGCTTTGGGTTTCGACAAAGGCACTATCACCCGTGTAGACTATGAGCAACATATCGAGGAGTTGGCTCACATTCCAGAGAAGATAGAGCGCATCCTTGAGAAGAACGATGAGATAAAAGACATCGCCCGCATTTTGACCTATGCCCGAAACGCGTTGTATATGGGTCGCGGTTTCAACTATCCCGTGGCCATGGAGGGAGCGTTGAAACTAAAGGAAATCAGCTATATTCATGCTGAGGGTTATCCTGCCGCCGAGATGAAGCATGGTCCCATCGCCTTGGTTGACAAAGAGATGCCTGTAATTTTCGTGGCCACCCATCACCAGTTATACAAGAAAATCATCAGCAATATACAGGAAGTATGTGCCCGTAACGGCAGGATCATAGCCATTGTTACCGAAGGAGATGAGGCTGTGAAGCATCTGAGTGAGTTTACCATAGAGATACCTGAGACCTTGGGTACTTTGGCCCCGCTGCTTTCTGTCATCCCTTTGCAGTTGATGGCCTATCATGTTGCTGTCGCCAAGGGCTTAAATGTGGACCAACCAAGGAATTTGGCGAAGAGTGTTACGGTAGAATGATAAAAGGTAAATGAGTAAAAGAAAAAGAGAATATTTTTTTAAAGAGCCAAGTATCCTTGGCTCTTTTTGGTTTGTTATTGTATTCCGATGAGTTTGTGGGTTTGGAGGGATAGGCGCCATTGAGGATTTTGTTTGACAAAATCGACGCATTGGGCGATAATTATCTCGTTTTGCTGTTTGTTGCCTGTGTCACAGGGTTGTAAGAAGAGGTTGTCGGTATCGATGGCACCTAGCATTTCATCAGGATTATGTATGCCATCGAAAATAACCTTTACCTCATCGGCATAAGAGAGCTGCACCCTACCTTTTGTTCCCACGAATGACTGTTTGGGCGATAATGTTATCCAATCGATGTTTTCGGGCAGCGGCAGAGTACCATTTGTTTCCACCGCAATGAAACGGTTTTCTAGATGTAGTTTATCGACCAGAGACTCCGTGAGCTGGAGAGCAGGTTCCCCACCTGTTACAATAACCAATTGAGCTGGGAAGGCCACTACCCTATCCACTATTTCCTCTTCGGATAAATCTTGGTATGAATCATGCTCTGTATCACAGAACGAGCACTTCAAATTACACCCCGATAATCTTATGAAAACTGCCGGTATGCCAGTATGAAATCCCTCACCTTGCAGGGAATAAAAGATATCGTTCACCCTCATTCTTCGTCATCTTTGACGTAGATGGCCATGTTGTTTTCACTTTCCATGACCTCCACTTTCCAACAATTGGGAATTTGCTCGCATATCCATCGTGCGATATTTTCCGCTGTGGGATTATAGGGGATGAGTTCGTTGAAGTTTCCGTGATCTAGATAGCCATGTATACGCTCCTTCACTAATTTGAAATCGACGACCATACCATTTGCGTCGAGTTCTTTGGCCCTGCAATACACAGTGACGATCCAGTTGTGGCCATGGAGTTTTTCGCATTTGCTGTCGTATGATAGTTTTAGTTGGTGACAGCCAGCGATTTCCATCCGTTTCTTAATGTAGTACATAATGGTTACTGAATAAGAAATTCGGGGCGGTATTCGAAGTGCATGGTGTCATAATGATACCATCGGCCTCCCCAGATAAATCCATGTTTTTCAAATATCTGCACTATCTGTCGTGGTATCTTGTTCTCGTATCGAATATGGTCAGTCTCCCCCGCTCCTTTGTTTGTCCACAGCCAATAGTTTGAGAATTTGGTACACAAATCGATGGCGATGCCGTAACTATGTGCACTCTGTCGTTGAGCGCCCCTGACAGTTCGCCAATAGAATGTTGACGACTGATCGAAATATTTTCTCAGTTCCGGATGTTGTGCCAATTCAGCTGCCACTTCTTCAAGATGACGTGCCGCCCCATTGACACTAGTAAATGGCAACCGTTGTCCGAACCAATTAACGCGGACAAGATTGCGCCGTGCCTCCGCCTCACTTTTACCATACATTTTTTTGAACAGTTGTTCGCACCGTCCACGTCCTGCATCTTCCAAGTATTCGGGTTGCCACACATTCGTGTCGTAAGTCATGGAGAACATGTCCTCGATATCGCAATCATCGAGTTTCACCACAAATGACTTTTCACGGTGGTCGTCATAAACGATACGTGTTCCGTCGGGGAAAATGATATGGTTATCGCTGTAGGAGAGTTGGAAATCAGGATAAGCCTCGATGATTCGTCGAGCCCCGTCAGGGATCTGCGACTTAGAAGTTTGGGGCACTTGTTGTGCAGATAATGTGTCAGCATCATGCTGAACTGTGGCAACCGAAGTTGCCACAGTATTTGTCTTTTCGCCACATCCCCAGGTGAATATGGAGAACATGGTAAGCATTACAGAAATAGCTTTGATCATATAAGTCCAGCCTCACGCATTTGTTCTTGAGCCTTCTTCTGCTGCTTAGCTGCTTTTTTGGCTGCTTTTTCAGCTTTCTTCTGCTCTTTCTTGGCTTTTTCTTCAGCCTTCTTTTTCTTCTTTTCTTCTTTTTCGCGTTTCTTCAGTTCTTTTTCGCGTTTCTTGGCTTCTTTTTCGGCTTTCTTGGCCTCTTTTTCAGCCTTTTTGGCTTCCTTTTCTGCTTTCTTAGCCGCTTTTTCAGCATCTTTCTGCTGTTTCTCTATTGCTTTTTGTTGTTTCTGCTGTTCTTTCGCTTGTTTAGCAGCCTCTTTCTCAGCAGCCTCTCTTTCTGCAGCCTCTTTTCTGGCCTGTTTTGCGGCCTCTTCAGCAGCCACTCTCTGTGCTTCTGCCTGCTCAGCTGGTGTCACGCCCGGAGGAGGAGCCACCTGTTGTGTGGGGTCGACATAAGGGGCTTGAGGTTGATCTACCACTTGCGCATTTACTTGTGTTATGGCAAAAAGCGCCAAAGCCATCGTCAATAGTTTTTTCATTGTTTACAGTTTTTGTTAATAGCCATTGCAAAGATAATGGTTTTTGACAAAGGAACAAAATTTTTTTAGACAAAGGGACACAAAAACATATTATTTTATCAACAAAAGTACATAGCTGTTTGTGTCAATAACAAGACAAAGGAACTGAAATGACACTGATTCTCAACATGTTATATTTTCCATGTGTGTCAATGACGATAAGGGTATTGCAAAAAGCTTTTTTGGTGATTATCTTTGCATCGAACCAATACTAATTCTGCATTAAATGCTTCCGTTGCCAAAGGTGATTGTCCTAAGCCTTAAGTGACGGGAGCATTTGGTTAACCACCTCTGGCTTTCGGATGAAAGTGGAATAGATAAAATAATAAAAAGGTGGGCAACCCACCTTTTTATTAATATCATAGTTTTACAAGACGTCAATCGAGTTTAAGGCTTTCTTTGATGGCCTGGACTTTTTCTTCTGCTGCCTTTATGCAACGCTCATAGCATCCTGCACATTTGAACGACGGGTCTTTAACTTCAATATAGAACTTGATTTTCGGTTCAGTACCAGAAGGACGTACACTCACCTTTGTATCATCGTCGCAGAACCACTGCAGCACATTACTGGTATCGGGCATGTTAAGCTTTTCAACTGTTCCGTCAGCCTTTTTAGCTTCGAGAGTCTGGTAATCCTTCCAAAGGACTATTTTCGAACCACCCAATTCCGTTGGCGGTTGGTTACGGAAGTTGGTCATCATCTGCTTAATCTCATCAGCTCCTGTCTTACCCGGACGTACCACATTAATCGTTACCTCACGAGAGAAACCATATTCTACATAAATATCCATGAGCAGATCGTAGAGAGTACGTCCGTTGTCTTTAGCCCAAGCTGCTATTTCACAAATTAAGCAGATTGAAGCTGGTGAATCTTTGTCGCGCACCTTGTCAAATGGCAGGAACCCAAAGCTCTCTTCACCACCACCGATGTATTTTTTGACTCCCTCGGAGACACGTATCTCGTTAGCAATCCATTTGAACCCCGTGTAGCAGTCACGCAGTTCAACACCATTTTTGTCGGCTATTTTTTTGATGACCTCTGTGGTAACGATGGTCTTGACAAGGAATTCATTACCTTTGAGTTGTCCAAGTTTCTTCTTGTTGGCAATGATATACCAGCAGAACATCATACACGTCTGGTTACCATTGAGTATTTCCCATTCTCCTTTGGCGTTACGGCATACGATAGCTAATCGGTCAGCATCGGGATCACTGGCAATGACGAGATCGGCATTGAGTTTTGTTCCTAATTTCATGCCCAGCGTCATGGCCTCCGCATTTTCCGGATTCGGAGAAACCACCGTTGGGAAATTGCCATCGATGACCATCTGCTCTGGTACCACGTAAATGTTCTGGAATCCCCAGGAGCGTAAAGCTTCAGGAATGATAACACGTCCTGTACCGTGCATGGGCGAATAAACAATGTTAAGATCTTTCTGACGTAGTATCACGTCTTGGTCAACCATTGCCTCTTTTACCGCCTGTAGATAATCCCAATCCATCTCACCGCCAATAATTTGAATAAGGTCTTTGTTGCCTTCAAATTTAACGTCGTGAATCTTCACCTTATTCACCTCGTCAATGATGCCTTTATCATGCGGAGCGAGAACCTGAGCGCCATCATCCCAATACGCTTTGTATCCGTTATATTCTTTCGGGTTATGGCTTGCGGTGACGTTGACACCTGCCTGACATCCAAGCTGCCGTATGGCGAATGATATTTCCGGAGTAGGTCTGAGACTTTCAAAGAGATACACCTTAATTCCATTAGCTGAGAAGATATCGGCCACCGATTCGGCGAACATACGTCCATTATTGCGACAGTCGTGTCCAACTACCACCGCAAGGTCTTTCCTTCCCGGGAAAGCTTTCAGAATATAATTGGCGAACCCCTGTGTTGCCATTCCGACAATATACTTATTCATGCGGTTTGTTCCCGCCCCCATGATGCCGCGCAATCCACCTGTACCAAATTCCAAGTCACGATAGAACGCGTCGATAAGTTCCGTCTTGTCATCGTTGTCAAGCATAGCCTGTACAGACTTTCTTGTTTCCTCGTCGAAAGCGGGGCTAAGCCATTCTTTTGCCCGCTCTTCGCATTGCCTAATCAGTTCTTTGTTATTTTCCATAATACTTTGTGTTTTTAATGATTTACATTGTTTGCCACAAAGTTAACGAATTAAAATGAAAAAACAATCATGATAAGAAAATAATTTTTCATTTTTGCTTCTTTCATTGAAATGTATTACCTTTGTCTTTTTAAACACCAAACCGTCATGCATTTTCATTTCACTGGCATCATCATTGCCGTCTGCACTTTTTTAGTAATCGGTCTGTGTCATCCCTTAGTTATCAAGATGGAATATTACACAGGCACGAAGTATTGGTGGACATTTTTTATAGTAGGTTTGTTGAGCATTTTTGCCGCTCTCCTTATCGAGGATGTGATTGTTTCTTCCGTCTTAGGTGTGGTGGGCGCTTCGTTGTTATGGGGAATTGGCGAATTGTTCGCGCAAAAAAAACGTGTTGAAAAAGGATGGTTTCCCATGAACCCAAAGCGTAAAGAGGAGTATGATAAAGGTAAAAAGGTAAAAAAGTAAAAGAGTAAAAGGGTAAAAAGCGATGAAGACATTATTGATATTGGTTGGAAAGACCAATGATAAGCATTTGTCGGTGTTAATCGATGATTATGTTAATAGGATTGGTCATTACATGCCTTTTGAGTTGACTGTTGTTCCCGAGTTGAAAAACACGAAAAGCCTGAGTGAGGAACAGCAGAAAGATAAAGAAGGCGATTTGATACTAAAACATGTTCAGTCAGGTGATACATTGGTTTTGCTTGACGAGCATGGTACGGAATATCGCAGTGTTGGCTTTGCGCAATGGTTAGAACGCCAACAATCATTGAGCAAACGTTTAGTTTTTGTCATTGGTGGGCCCTATGGTTTTTCGTCGGCAGTACATTCTCGTTGCAACGCCAAAATATCCCTATCGAGGATGACATTCTCTCACCAAATGGTTCGTTTGGTTTTTGCGGAACAGTTGTATCGCGCCTGCACCATCATCAAAGGAGAACCGTATCATCATGAATAGTGACAAGAAATGAAAAAACATCGCGTTCAAGGCTTCACAGTCTCGAACGCGCGCAAAAATGATAAATATAGATTAAAATTACTTGTATGCGATTGCTCCCGCAATTGCGAATGCAAATATAAGGCAAAAATAAAATACTCGCAAATAATCCGCTATATTTTTTTTAAATTTCTTACATTTCATCGATAAAAATGCGGCGAATTAACGTAAACAATTATTCTTTGGCTTTAAATTTTGCTTTTTGACAGAAAATGGTTAACTTCGCAAACGTTAATAAGAAACGCTTATTTCAGTATGAACAGAAAACTATATTTATTGATGGTTGCCATAGCAGTGATTGGCATCACATCCAGTTGCAACAAGCAGAAAGTAACTTCACCTGAAGCAGAAGAATCTCATGAAACGGTTGTCAAAGCGACTGCAGACTCGCAGACGACATCTGATGTATCAGACCAGACGACAGTTGCTGGAGAAAAAACTAGTTTGTCCTCATCTGATGAACTGGCCGCCCCTGATTTTTCATTAAAAGATTTGAACGGCAAGACGGTTAGTTTACGTTCCCTGCGTGGCAAGCCCTTGGTGCTTGATTTCTGGGGTTCATGGTGTGTTTGGTGCATACGCGGCTTCCCAAAAATGAAAGAATATTACCAAAAACACGCAGGTAAATTTGAGATTTTGGGCGTCGACTGTAATGACAACGAGGAAGCATGGCGTAAGGCTGTGAAAGAAAACAACTTACCATGGTTGCAAGTCTATTGTCCTGATGGTTCTTCGGTGTTCGATGACTACGACATCCAAGGATTTCCCACAAAGATTGTACTTGACACACAAGGAAGGGTGATGAAGACATTCTTGGGTGAAGATCCTGCCTTTTATCAATACTTGGACGAGATTTTGAACGTTGAACAATAATCGTAAAACATTGTAGATTATATATTTGAGATTGAGTTCCGAATTATGAAAAAGATCTTTCTCTTGTTTTTTGTCATGAGCAGTATAACTGCCATGGGACAAACCGCCAAAAGTGGCCGTCATAACATACCTTTAGTGTATGACGTAGAAAATACAGGTTCAGACGTTACACCTGTGCTGCCTAGTTTTGATGCATCCCATCGATGCGAAGCATTGCCCGATCCTTTAGAATGGTCTGACGGACGCGGCCGTGTCCGTAAATTCAAGGACTGGCGCAAGCGTCGTGGTGAAATAGCCCGTGAAATACAACATTATGAAATTGGCACCAAGCCCATTGTCTCCCCTTCTGCCATCAATGCCAAAATGGATGGTGACACACTGAAAGTAGATGTTACTGTGAATGGTGAGACACTGCATCTAACAGCCACTATCCGCTATCCCAAGACAGGTACAGCCCCCTACCCCTTGATGATTGGCACGAGTCATCTGACATTACCTGACACATTGTTTGCCAATCGTCCCATTGCCCGTATGAATTTCCACGAACGACAAGTAAACAACTACAGTCAGTTTGGCAAGCCCTCAGGCCGTGGCAATTACGAATTTGACCGTCTCTATCCTGAATTGACCGACAACGGAGCCTACAGTGAGTGGGCTTGGGGATTAAGCCGTTTATTGGATGGTTTGCAGATGTTAGGTTCTGAGAAGACAAAAATTGACATGCAACATATCGGTGTCAGTGGCTGTTCGTATGCCGGTAAGATGGCTCTTTTCTGCGGTGCATTTGACGAGCGTGTGGCATTGACCATCGCACAAGAACCCGGTGGTGGCGGAGCAGCTGTATGGCGTTATTCCCATTGGATGAACATTCAGCCAGGTGCCGAGGCTGTGGAGGACCTCGACCGCACCGATTACCATTGGTTTAAGGAAAGCATGCGTACTACTTATGGTGGCGATTCTGTAGCCTATCTTCCCCACGACCATCACGAATTGGTGGCAATGATTTGTCCACGTGCTGTGCTGATGTTGGGAAATCCTGACTACCGTTGGTTAGCTGACCCCTCAGGTTACGTCTCCATGAACGCCGCTATCAAAGTATGGGAGCAGTTCGGCATAGACGACAGAGCCGGCTACTCAATTGTAGCCGGCCATGGCCATTGCCAATTACCCGAAGTGCAGTATCCCGAAGTGGCCGCTTACCTTGACAAGTTCTTGTTGGGTAAGGACGACGTAAACACACGTGTGCGGATTGCCCCGGCTGATTATTCGGATATAGATTTAGGCAAGTGGATTAAGTATTGATCAGTTGCAATTTGTAACAGAATTGCCACAAATCCACTCATCTTGGATCCAGCCAGTGTGCTTACCATCAAGCGTTTTCACTTTTACCCATCCATTGGTGATGTCAATAGGTCTTAAAAGCGTTTCTTGACTAAATGAGTACATGGCTTTCCCTTTGGCGGATGGCGTCTTTCTTAAGTAGAGTCGTTGTCCGCCATAGTTTCTAGTGCTCACTGCGATGCACGAATTGTGGATATAATGGTTCTTCGCTGCGGCAAGATGCGGCATCCCCCCATCCGGCACAAAATAACTCTGGTCAGCAATCTGCCACCATCCATTTACCGGGGCGTAGACATCGAGCATGGCATTTTTGTCTGTTGGGATACGGTCGACTATTTTTCCATTTGGCGCATTACGCACATTGGAAAATGGTCCATCACTATCGTGAATAAATACTGTTAGGCTTTGTGCCTTTGTGCCAGCCATTGAGAATATGGCAAGCGAGAGAACTAGGAATAGTTTTTTCATGAGTTTAATTATTTTAGGATTTAGGAAAAATCTAATAGCCAATAGATTGTTTTATAAAACATAGATAATAATAGAGATGCTATTTCACTTGGAGAACGCGCCGTTCACCTTGATAACTGACATACCCCTCATGTTCAAGGTATTTCATGATAAGGTCTGTTGTTTCACGGTTGAGACTACGTCCTTGGTCTTTACGTGGTGATGAACTGATGGCCGCCACATAACTGTTCGTAACAACCTTATATTTTTTCTTGAGGTCAAGTTTGTCTCCTTCAAGTGTGAGGAGTTGCAATTTCTTTATTTTCGTGCTATCGTTTCTGTCATAATACACTTCACACCTGATGCCCCCAACGTACGGGAAGTTGTTGTCATCATTGTCATGACAAGCTATAAGCATCTGTTGCAATTCCTCGCCAGTCAGTTCCAGCATAACTGCATCATTACGGAAAGGATCAAGACGCAGTACATCGTTGACGGTGATGTCACCAGCAGGATGTGTTTCATAACGTACTCCCCCGAAATTCTCTATTCCCACGTCAGCACCTGTCTCCTTATAGAATGCATCACACATGAGGCAACCAAGTTCCTCATAAGTATTGAAAGGTGTGGTAGCCTGTGCAAGTACCCTTTTAAACGCTTCGTTATCATTGAAAAAGCGCACTAATTCCGCCACTACCGCATTTTTCGAAGTGCACTTCATCAGGTCGATATTCTCCGCTTTTTTACTGACGATTTTCCCGTCTTCAAGCGTTATTGTTATATGTGTCACTTTGCCCAATTTGTTCGCGTTTTGTGTAACCAGAACACCATTGAGTACCTCTCCGCCATCTAATTGCGTATGAGAATGTCCACCAATGATTACATCAACCCACGGGAACAAAGTGGGCATTTCCCTTTCCGCCTCATAACCGTTGTGGGAGAGGAAAATGGTAACATCACATTGATTATGCATCCATTCATATTGCTGCAATGTCTCGTTGACGGGAGAAAACGTAACGCCCACCACATTGTCGGGATGAGTGTCAGGGATACCATGAGTACCCAATTGCACACTGCCCACAACACCCACTTTCACCCCATCTGCATCAAACACCTGCGCAGGTAAGGTGTGGATACCCAGCGAGTTATCGGGGTGAATATTGGCACAGAGGTAGGAAAAGGCTGACATGTTGATAAGCCGTGCCAGACCATCTGTTTTTGAATCGAATTCATGGTTTCCGAGTGCCGTGGCATGGAAACCCACGATATTCATGAGTGCCACCATGGGATAGGCCGGTATATCATAAAGGTCATTATAAGGATTTCCCGTTCTGTTATCACCTGCAGAGAAGATAAGCAATGACGGATAAAGCGTACGCAAACTATCAGCTACCGCAGCCAGTTGTGGGAACCGGTCAATAGCCGCATGCATATCATTTGTAGAGAGTATATGCACTTCTTTATGTTGGGCATATGATGAGACTGCGGCGAAGAAGACAACAAAAACAATGAACAGTTTTTTCATATTTCTTCATTAGCGTTTTGTTGATTGTCTGTGAGGATGGTGAGCTGTTGGTTCTCAATCAATGGCGCATCGTGGTCAATAACATGTCCGTATTTGTCCAATATCTCCACTTCATTGATGTAGGACTTGTCAAGTTGATTCTGCACGAAGTATCTCAGGAGCGCATGTTTGACAAGAGCCCCTTCGAACATTTCGATGGTTTGTTGGTTAATAGTTATTGTCATATTGTCATGTTTTTATGATTATCTACTTTTTCTTTGCAATATTACGATTTTTTTTGATACAATAAAAGGCTATGCGCATATTTTTATATATCTTTGTGCGTTTTAATTATAAAATGCAATGAAAAAGATTCTTTATTTTCTTTTATTTCTGGTTTTGTTAGTAGTAGGTTTTATATTTTACATGGGGTGCGACGGAAAAGCTGATCGTCCCACGGAAGAAGCTATGCACACTGATTCCGCGGCCTTAAAAGGCATGAAGTTCAAGACCTATGAGAACAACAGGTACGGTTACAGCATTGAGTATCCCGACGTCTTGATAAGCGATACCAGTACAGTGTCAGGCGAATTAGATATTGTAAGAATGGAATTGCCCGACAAGTCGATGAACAACCTGACCATTGAAGTGAAAGAAAAGCCAAAAGGCTGGACTGCCGATGAACGTAAGTCCGAGTATGAACAGACCTTAGCCGAGGTGGAGGCCTTCTCGCCCGGCAGTGAGTTCAAGGATGATGAATGGATGTACATGTACGATTTCGACGATGTCATCCCCATTCATGAAATGATGCGTGTTGTTTACCGTGGTGACCGTCGTTATCAGATTACTTACACATTCGACGAAGAGGGCAAATCGGCTATGGAAGCCGGTCGCGTTCACAGTATCCAGTCGTTTAAGTTAAAATGATCTATTCGTGACCGTTGGGGTCGAAGTGGAAGGACTGTCCGTTCCATTTCCATGTATAGTAAGTGCATTTGAAATGCTCTTCACTGTCCGTACCGCTGAACTCCATGATTTCTATGTCCCTACCTTCCGCTGGTAGTCTCAATGACCATTCCTTGAATTTCTTTGTGATTCGTTCCAGTTCGTCGGTTAGTTTGGGTTCCGGCTGTAACATCTTTGTGCCAGGATCGTAGTCATAACAAACCAAGAGTTGTTCCCCTTTTTCTCCTTCTCTTTTCTGCTCCATCCATGCCGCCATTAGTTTATGTCCGTATTTCCTGTTCCAATAACATATTGTCGTGCCCGTGGGCAGTTCAGTTGTCGTTTCGATGCAGACATATCCGTTGCGTGCTTCAAGATTGACCCCATATTCTTGCTGTTCTGTCGGAGTAATCTTTCCATCGAAGTGGTCTCGTAGTACGCGGTTCGGTTCGAAGCCGTTATATTTATCGCAAAACGCTCTAGCGAGCGACTGGATATTTACCGTTGTTGCTTCGATAGTTATGGCTTTTTCACGCCACACCTCCTTTATTCCCGTAATACCCTGGGCAATGGTATCTACCTGTACCGAATCGGCAGGAGCACCCAATGCCACTGAATCGGGCAGTGTTTTTTGTGTGTTTTTTGCCACCAGTTCCGCATTGTTTTTGGGGGTGGAGCCTTGAGGCTGTTTATTTCCACATGAGGCGAGAAATGCCATGAAGATGAAAGAGTATAATATTATTTTTTTCATAGGGGGTATAGGGGGGGGATAGCACTAATAGTTTATATGGTTGTTATTGTGACTATAGATAATTAGAATGTGGAAATTGGTTGTCAGTATTTTGCTATGCCGATACGTTTTGTGGGTTCAAAAGAAGTTGATAAGATGTCGCGGTTAGCATTATAATATGAGGTGCTAACCCCCGCAATATGAAAGATAAGATGGCATAGATTGTCAATGAGGAATGGACGTTCAGTCGCTTTTTTTATCTCTTCTACTATTTCGGGATGATTCAATTGGTATTTTTTTGAACACCAGACCATGAACGGAACAGAAAACTGGTACTTCAGTCTGTCACCTTCTGCCCTGTCGTTCGGTGCATCGCGACCTTCGAAACTCCGATAGTCAAAGACCTCTTCTCCATGGTCACTTAAATATACGAGTACCGCGTTTTGATTACGAAACATATCGAACAGCCGTCCCATGTTATGGTCATTATAATAGGTAGCATTGTCGTATGTTGCGATGCGCTCCCGCATGTGTTCGGTGATGAATGAGTCCTGTCGATGAATACTATCTGCCGTAAAGGGCATGAATTGTTGTTCGTGTGGAAACATATTTGCTGCATCGAAATGTTGACCATAGAGATGGAAGATGATAAAATTACGTTCGTTTAAGATATTATACCGCTTTTGGAAATCATCAATGAGCATTCCATCGTATTCGAAACGGTTTTCATTAACATCCGTATAGCACATGTCCACCATTTTCGGATCATAAAGGAAACTATTCAGTGCAAAGGAAGAAATATGTCCCTGGCCCAAATCTTTTTGGTTGTCCCAAAAGAGCACATTATAGCCCACTTGTCGAATGATGGCCGGGAAATATGGCATCTCGCTCCATGGTTCATTATGAGCCAATGAATTGCAGCATAACATATTTTTCATCACAGGGCTTGTCTGGTTGAAGGGCGACAGAACGTCGTTAAAGACAAACAGTTGCCCACTGTCGCGTTCTTGTACCATGCAAGGTGTTGTATTATGCTGATAACCATAAAGCGGTGAATGCCATTTATTGAAAGACTCACCAATCACCAGTACCACTTGAACCGTGTCGTTAAAAGACAGCGAAGCATCTTTACGTCTGTTTTCCGTCACCTCCACAGCCCGTTGCATCTCTTTCTTGGCCAGATGAACACCATATAACCCTCTTAACAGTTCGCTAATCGGGTCTTCAGGATGTACATCTTCCCACAAGTAATTGATATAATACTCATCGGTATTGTCTGCGGAAAGCATGTTAACGAGTGATTTCCCTGAATAAACGCCGAACAAGAGCCAAGCAAGTATAGGAAATACCAACCATTCCCGTTTATCCAAAGCCCTTCGAACCATTTCATGGATATTCTTTTTCCGATACAGCCATTCCAGCAACATAGCCAAAACGACAGCTGCGATAATCCACAAATAGGTTTTGACACTCGCCGATGAGAAGAAGTACATCGACATGAAGTTTTCTATTTCTCTCTGGTTTGTTTCTGCCAGGAGAATAAGTGTGCTTGGAGAGATGGTCATCTCGAAATTCTTTTCCAAGAACATCTCAATGCCAAACAATGCTATGAGCACAGCATATCCCAAGATGCGAAACCATTTGCGGCTTACCGCATGTATGATGGCCGCAGCCAAATATGCAATGAGGAAGAGGAAAGCCAATTGCCCCACCACATCAAACGTTGTTACCTCCGGATCATGGTGTATAACTAACAATCGCAATTGTCGTGTCCACTTAATGCCCATGAGCATTAAGAAGACAATCATGAAAGGCAATTCACCAGTTATCGGTCGAAGGACTACTGACCATTTCCGATATGAACACATGGTGCAAAAATAGGAAAAACTATCGATAAATCCTTTCGTTTTGGAGAATTTCATCATGAAAAGATTTCATTTGATAATTTTAAGGAAGGAAACATTGGATATATCGATGGAAAACTATTATTTTTGCAGTGTATTGAACAAATTAACAATACTATTTACACTAACCATATATTCAAAAAAATATGAAAAAGGTTATATCTACATTGGCATTATTTGTCAGCATTTGTTTAGGTGCCGCGGCACAGGGATTGAAAGAAAGCGGAACTTCCACTTTGAGTCTCATCCCCGAAGGGTGGTCGTATGAAATTGTAAATGGTGATCTAAACAAAGACGGTCGTTTGGATATGGTCATCCTAACCTATCCTAATTTCAGTGAACACATGAAAGTGAGGGAAGACGGTTATGTGTATAATTTCAACCAGCCTATTCTTGGTGTTTATTTTGGTCAGTCCAATGGTAGTTATCAATTATGGAAATCGTATGACAATGTGGTTCCCGCTCGTCCCGATGAATTCATCAGCATCGAAGCCTCTTTGCTCATTACTCCTCGCGGAACCTTGGAGATTACGCTTTCGCAAGAGTCATCGGCAGGGTCATGGTATAACACTTCTACGAAATACACCTATCGCTACCAAAACGGAGATTTCTACCTAATAGGCAAGGACGAAGATTCTTATGCGCGAAACACAGGTAAACATGAAATAGTGAGTGAGAACTACCTCACCCATAAGCGTCAGCGCATCACCGACAATATGTTTGACGAGAAAGTGAAGCGTAAGGAAGAATGGAGCAAATTGAAAAAGGAACCTTTATTACGTTTGGGTGAAGAACCTTCCACTATTTGATGACAAACAATAATATAACTAACTTAACAGACTTTTATATTTATTTCGCAAGCAAAGGAAAGGAAAAGACCGCTAATTAAAATGGAAAGCCCATGCCAAGGAGGCAAAGAACTGACAGGCAAAGACATAGACAACAAAGAGGGCTGCTCCACGCTGCGGACCAACGTAGAGGGCATGGAATACCTCCCCTATATGACGGAATTGGGCACTGAGGGAGCCAAAGAGAACTGCTATGGCTGTAAGGATGAAAGCCACGACAGGCACGATAGCCTTGCTGAAACTGCTTGGGAATAGGGTGCCTGAAGCACTAACCAATACGGCCTCCTTGGTGCAAGTGAGCACTATGATAACAGCAATGAAGAGGAGCAATGCTATAAACGAACAGCGTAGCGCATATTTCTGCCGGTAGGACAGCGGCTCTTTCTTTATCCAGCTGCGAATGGTGGGTAATATCCTCGAGGCCGCCACCGCCCCGCAGGCTATCAATATAAGAATGAGCCATGCCGCCCCATAGTCACCTACGATAGTTAAGAAATGGCCGAAGAACCACCTGATGCCCTCGCCACCGAGCAAAGAACGGACGGGCAAGTCAGGATTTATCGTAGAAACAATCCACGACATCAGGAAGACAGCCAGTTGAAGCACCAACAACACGAGGCAAACAATGCCCCCTATCCTATCCCAATTCTTATGTTGTTCAATTCTCATCGGGGACGAGGTTGTCGATATCAAGGATGCGCAGTTCAAGTGCTCTAACGACAAGACGAGTGGCATTGACACTGAAGCCATTATTTCCCTCAGGCAACAGTTTCTGCACCAATTCATTCTGTCGTTTTTCCAGACTCTTCACGCCGAAAGGCATACCCCGCAGGTTGGTAATCTGCTCCTTGGTATAGCCGAGGGCAAGGTGACGAAGGAAGCGCTCGTCATATTCGTCGATTTCGTAGTTGATCATCGCCTCCTGACGCATGAGTTGACTACCAACACTATATTTGAAGCGTTCAACGATTTTTTCGAGAATGGGCTGGTTGAAAACCATGCGTTTACCACTCATAACGCTGAACACGTCACCCCGCGTGAGCAGTTCACCACTCTTGAGGATGATGCCATCGGCCCCGGCATCAAGCACATCAACCCACAGTTTTTCGTTGAGAATCTCTCCCGTGAAGATAAGAACCTTGATATTAGGGTGCAAAGCCTTGGTATGCCGGCATATCTCCACACCGACTGTGGTTGAACCTCCTAGTCCGAGGTCGAGGAGCACTAAGTCGGGCAGTTCCTGCTTGAGCAGTTTCCAATACGCCTTTTCATCTTCGGCAGTGCCGATAATTTGCGCTTCGGGGATTTCATTTCTAATGATTCCCTCGGTGCCTTTTAGTTCCAGGGCAACATCTTCGACGATGACGATTTTGAATTGTTCCATATTGTTGTCTTTTTTATGATTATCAGATTTATTATTTAGCTTTTGCCAAGGTGATGACAAGGGAAGTTCCCCCATCATCATTCTTTAGTGTTGTAATTCCACAACCTCGGGCATTGGTGCATTCACCAATGTCCCTAACGATTTGCCGGCAGAGCAAAAACGGAATATTATCGGTATTGGGTGTAAAAATATCGGGATGGGCGTCATTCATGACAAATCCATTCAATTGAGCCTCAATAGTTATATATTTGTCATTTACGTCACGGACTAAATAGAGAGGCTGAGTACCACCATTTTGTTTTTTCAGAATCTCATCCATATATCGCAGCATGTCATCATCTGCCAAGATATATCCATTTTGCTGTTCTTCACTATGTTTGATTGGGAGAGCCTTGTTGACTGGCAATTTCTTGCATTCCAGTTTCACTGTATCAAGTTGCCGCATAGCCTGTTGGCTGAGCAGCGTGTACAGTTCTTTGTAATAGTTCGCCAATTCCGCGATGCTATCCAAATTGTTTTCCTTTCCCTCGACAAGTATTCGGATACGTGAGGGATAGTACATCGTTTCGTGCTTGAGGGTGCTGAGGCAGTTGTCGAGTACACTGTTGGAGATATGTAGTTTATCGTTCTCCATCTGCAGGCGCTTCAGCTCATCCTCAGCTTGTTCGATATTATCATTCCTTTCCTTTTCCACCTTCAGGCTCTGCTCCAGGGCGCCCACCACCTGTTCCACCACCCTGGCAAGGTCGTCGGGCAAGGACTGTTGTGCCCTCTTGAATAGCAGCGAAGACCCTTTTTGCTCATTAGAAGTCAATTTTTGTATGACTTCCAATTTCTCCTCATCGGTCTTGTCGGACAGAAGAATATTGTTGATGGAATTAACTTTGTCTACACAGAACTTATAATATACACGATGGCGATAATAGAGCATGACATAGGCAATGATGACCATCAAGAATAGGAGGAGTAAGATAACGATGGCCATTGTCTTGTTTGTCTTCGACCGTTGCATCGTCTTACAATAATCGCCCAATGTATTGTCGGCCGACAGTTCCTTAAACAACTGAGTGTAAACCTTATTATTATACCTATACAACGTCCATTCATGCAATGCTAATGCCGCCACAGCACTTTCATTTCTGACAGATAGGATGATGTCGTAATCGGTTTTCAGACTGTCGTGCAACCACACTATTTCTGCTTGCGAGCGTGCATGGTCGGATATGGCGACCATGGTATCGATACCATGTGGGTAATAACTCTTGTAATACTTATTAAGGTATGAAATGGCAGAATCGGCATAAATGAGAGCCTGTTGATACTGTCCTTGCAGATTGGCACTATAGACTTCATCTGCCAGACGCCCCGCCTCAATAATTGCTGGATGATTGTGCTCGGCGGCCACAGCATGTATAGTACTGGCTTGAGAAGCCAGAGAGCCCAACGATAATATCGCCATCATCATCGTTTTAGCCAATCCCTTTGGTAGGCGGAAGAACAAACGGCTTCCTTTGCCCCATTCGCTTTCTGCCTGAATGGTACATACCTTGAACACAGAACTCATCTTCCTATATTTCTCGATAATACCCTTGCAATTCATCAATCCGAAACCAAAACCTTTTTCAAGTGACGTAGCTGTTTCTCCTTGTTGTTCAGCGTTCTCTTCTTTTCCCACCCATTTCTCCATAGAAAACAGTCTTTCCAACTGTTCCGGTTTCATGCCGCATCCATTATCCTGAACACTTATTTCCACATAATTGTCAACAGTCTGGGATTTAACCGTAACCTTTCCACCTTTAGGGGTGAATTTCCTGGCATTATCGGCAATGGTGTTAATCATGAACAGCGTCAGAATGCGGTCAGCCTTAACGCAGTCGGCTGTCGGTTCCACATCGAGTTCTATGCCTTTCATGAGAAATCCCATCCTTCCCCGTGCCACGATATCGAACAGTTCTTGCAGGCGGAAGCTCTCTATTCGCAAGTTGATGTCGCCCTGCCGCATCTGTATCCAATTAGTCAACGTAGCATTGCATTCATTGATTTTGTCGGCCAGTTCCGCCACGTAAGTATATCGGTTAGACCTGACCTCTTCATTTTCTTCAACTTCTCTCAACTTGTTGATTTCACGTATCATTCGGTCAATGAACGGCGTTATGCTGTTGACCAGTGATACTTTTGCTCTTTGTTCGAGATTTTTCTTTTTATTGTCAGAAATCCTGAGGTTAACGATTTCATCCTGTTCAACAATATCGTCAAATTGTTCATTCTGCCGCTGTAAATAACGTTCATTATTTTCCTTCCATTCGCGCAGCGGTACAAGCAGTTCGTTAATAGGTTCTTTCTTGTCTTTTTTTCTCCTGAGATACAACAAAACCAACAGAGAGAGTCCCGCCAAAGCTATCGCGACGATGACGGACAGCATCATAACATTCAGTTGTGACACAGACTTTTTGAGCTGTTCCGCTCTCGATTCGAGGTAACGGTCCTGCCGCGTTTGTTCCTGTTTGTCAAGATACAAATTACGGTTGATATCGCTATTTTGTTTATCATTTAGCGCCGAATATAAGATACTCAACTGTTCCCATATGGATGCCACTAGGTCAGGGGCTTGATTAATGGCTTTGTTTTCATCGAGAGCCTTATTCAAGCATATTAACGTCGACTCATAGTCGTTTATATACCAATAGCATTGAGCGAGGGTACGATATGAACCCGCCGTTTGGTAAACATCACCATAATCGGTAAATATTTCAAGTGAGCGTTGGGCCAAGTTTCCAGCGAGCAAGCTGTCTGGCATATTGTAAATGTTAAGCCGAGTCCATTGAGTGGGGTTATCATGTTGTATTCTCTTTCTGCTGTCTGTATCCTGGACATGCTCGCTGATGGCCTGCATGGAGTTGGCCACCCAGAAGGGGTATTCGTATTGGGTAGCTATGTCGTAGCAGTTCATAAGGTATTCGAACTCTTTCTGGGCAACCTCTTCTGCCTTGCCACTGATAATGCCACCTGCCCCTATATTGTATAGGTAATTGAGATATTGAGCGGTATCCTGTTGTATCTCTCCGAACTCGTCAATACTCTCCAAAGCCTCGATGGAAGGTTGTTCCAGTCCCACATAATAATAATAAGTAGAAGTAACGATATTATATTCCGAATGGGCATAAATCAGCCTTTTATGTTGGTGTAAAGTGAGTTGTTCTGGCGACTCCGCTATCCTTTTGTCTCTCTGCGATGCTTTTTCCTTATAGGTATAGAAATCCATATTTTTCGACTCCCTCTGGCACAATCGCATATATAAGATGTCAGCGATGAGCAGTTCTATCTGGTCATCGCTAATGTTTTGCACACTGTCGAGCAGTGCATATGCATCTGCATATTCCATCTTTGCGATATGCACGAAAGCCATATTGTTGAGTGCTTCAGCATAGCCACTATCGTAATGGCGTGCCAAGGATTTGGCTCGTTGCGCGTAAACCCAGGTAGAGTCGAGGCTCCGGTAATGGTAGTTGTATGCTATCTCATTGAGTCTATCCACTTCAGCATGCTTTCTCTGATCACAGGCCATCAACAATAATGTGATGACAGTAGAGAAGAAAGCGTATTTGAGGATAGGATAGGAAGGCATACGGAAAGGTAAGAAATGAATAGTATAATCGAAAGTGAGAAGTAAGGAGTTAAGAGGGCAGCATATTATAGAAAGACAATAAAACTACTTACTTAACTCCTTATATAAAGATTTTCAAGTGTTATTTACGTGCATCGGCAATATATCCAAGTGCTTCAACACATTTTTCGGTAATGGCTTTCCAATTTTTAGCCTTTATTATGTCAGCCGGGAATAGTTGTGATCCCATACCCACACAAAGTACACCTGCCTTAATCCAGTTCTCCAGGTTTTCTTTTTCAGGTGACACCCCTCCAGTGACCATAATATTCGACCAGCGTAGCGGAGCCATGACATTTTTTACGAATGATGGACCTCCAACATTTCCTGCAGGGAACACTTTCGTGACATCGCACCCCATGGCCTGGGCATTGTTGATTTCGCTCACCGATCCACATCCAGGGCTATACGGAACAAGACGCCGATTACACACTTCGCAAATAGCGGGGTTGAAATTGGGCCCCACGATGAAGTTTGCCCCCAACTGCAGATAGAGAGCCGCCGTGGCCGGATCGACCACCGTGCCCACACCCATAATCATGTCGGGGCAGTTGTCAACAACCCATTTGTTGATTTCGGCAAATACCTCATGAGCGAAATCACCACGGTTAGTAAATTCGAAGACGCGCACGCCACCTTCGTAGCATGCTTTTACCACATTTTTCACCACGTCGGGATTGCTATTGTAAAACACGGGAACCATGCCCGTTTCTTTCATGGCCGTGATGACTTGAACTTTATTGAATCTTGACATATTAACTATTTGAGGTTTTATTACCTTTGTACACGTCCAGAGGCATCGCCACCTGCAAGGTTTTCCACTTCTTCCTTTGATACCATGTTAAAGTCACCGGGGATTGTATGTTTGAGTGCCGAAGCCGCCACCGCAAACTCCAAGGCCTTACCTTGGTCGTCGGGATAGGTGAGCAGCCCATGAATCAATCCTCCCGAGAATGAATCTCCACCACCCACGCGGTCAATTATAGGTATGATGTCGTATCGCTTGCTCTGATAGAATTCCTTGCCGTTGTATATGAGTGCCTTCCATCCATTGTGTGAGGCAGAGAACGATTCACGCAGAGTACTCACTACATATTTAAAGCCAAAAGTGTCCATCATGCCCTTAAATATGCCATAATAACCTTCAGCATCGGTTTTTCCCCCTTCTACATCCGCCTCTGGTTTAAAACCAAGACACAGTTGTGCATCTTCCTCATTGCCAATACATACATCTACATATTTCATGAGCGGTTTCATAATAGTCTGTGCTTTTTCCGAGGTCCAAAGTTTTTTTCTGAAGTTAAGGTCACAACTAACAGTCACCCCATGACGTTTGGCCGCCTCGCATGCTAGTCTTGTCAGTTCAGCTGCTTTGTCGCTGATGGCCGGTGTGATACCGCTCCAATGGAACCAATCAGCCCCCTCCATGATTTTATCGAAGTCAAAATCCTCTGGGTCAGCTTCGGCAATGGAGCTTCCCGCCCTGTCGTAAATAACCTTGGAAGGACGCATCGATGCACCAGTTTCAAGATAGTATATCCCTACCCTATTTCCACCCCTGGTAATGAACTGGGTGTTCACGCCATATTTACGCAGCGCATTAACAGCACATTGACCTATCTCATGTTTTGGAAGCTTGGTTACGAAATACGCTTCATGCCCATAATTGGCAGCGCTGACAGCCACATTGGCTTCACCACCGCCATAAACGACGTCGAAGAACTCACTTTGTACGAATCTTTTCTGTCCAGGTGAAGACAAGCGAAGCATGATTTCACCCAAGGTTACAACTTTTGCCATGTTTTTTTGATTAAATGTTTTTGGTTTGTTTTTGGACTACAAAATTACGATTATTTTTGCTAATAGCGAAACAAAACGTGGAAAAATGTCTTTTTTGTAAAAAAAGTTGTCTTGTGCTTTCGCACAATTCGTTAAAAATATCTATATTTGCAGCTGTTTTTTGATTTGTGAACAAGGTAAAAACCACAATGAACAAGAAAATCAGGATTAAGGATATAGCGGAAAGAGCTGGTGTATCAGTGGGTACCGTAGACCGTGTGTTGCACAACCGTCCCAATGTTTCTCCTTCAGCTTTGGAAAAAGTGAACCGAGCTTTGGAAGAGATGAATTACCAACCCAACATGTACGCCAGTGCGTTGGCATACAACCGCAATTACACCTTTATTTGTCTTATGCCCAAGCATGCCTCAGAAGCCTATTGGGAAGAGATTGAGGAAGGTGCCATGTTAGCTTGTGAAGCCCGTCGCGATTTCCATGTCGACGTGAAGATGCTCTATTATCAGCGTTTCCATGATGACACTTTTTTACAAGCATGCGACGAATGTCTATCTATGGATCCAGACGGAGTGGTTATTGTACCCGACCAGTTTAAAATCACAAAGTCATTTACCGACCGACTGCATGAGCGTAGTATTCCTTTTGTTTTGCTCGACTCATATATGCCTGACCTAAAGCCCCTCTCCTTCTATGGTCAAGACTCTTTTGCCAGCGGCTCTTTTGCGGCGAAAATGCTGATGCTAATAGCCAAGAACGAATCAGAGGTAATGATGATGAAACGAACACTGAACGGTCGTGTTGCCAGTCAACAGCAGGAGAACCGTGAATTAGGCTTCCGTCGATATATGAAAGCTCACTACCCCCACGTAAAGATAAACGAGGTGCATCTGCCCCTGGACGAGGACAACCGCGATGGCTATGACGATATTTTGGAGCAGTATTTCACTAACCATCCTAAGACCCACCATTGTATTACGTTCTGTTCGAAAGCTCATATCGTAGGAGATTTCTTATTACGTTCACACCGTAATGACGTTCAGATAGCAGGATACGACATGGTGCAGAAAAATGCTAATTGTCTACGTTCAGGTAGTATCTCTTTTCTAATAGCTCAACACGCCTACATGCAAGGGTATTATTGCGTGGAAGTGCTATTTCGTGCGATAGTATTAAAGACACAAGTTACTCCTGTGAACTACATGCCTATAGAGATTCTTTACAAGGAGAATGTGGACTTTTACCAGCGGACGATGATATAAGATTGATAATTACAAATGAAAAGAATAAAGATAAGAAACATATAAGCTACGAACTACTATGAACAAATCATTTATAAAAATTAATGCCGCCGACAATGTGGTAGTATGCCTGCGTCCCTATTCCAAAGGTGAGGTAATAGAACAGGATAACTACTATGTGGAAGTCCGTCAAGACACGCCTGCCGGTCATAAGGTGCTGCTTGAGAATGTCAAAGCAGGCACTGACATTATTAAATATGGCTACCCTATCGGCCATGCCCAAGTAGACCTCCAGGCTGGCGACTGGGTGAACGAGTACAACTTAAAAACCAATCTATCGGGAACCCTTACATATGAATATCACCCTGTGAATGAGTCTTTTTCAAGGATTAACGACAAACGCTCATTCATGGGTTATGTCCGTTCAAATGGTGAGGTAGGAGTCCGCAACGAGATATGGATTGTCCCCACCGTGGGATGTGTGAATGGTATTGCCGAACGTTTAGCAGCCACCTTGACAAAGGAAACCGGTTGTCGTGGCATTGATGCCGTGCATGCCTGGCATCACAACTATGGTTGTTCGCAACTGAGTGGTGACCATGAGAACACCCGCAAGATTTTACGCGACATCGTACTGCACCCCAACGCCGGAGGAGTGTTGGTTATCGGTTTAGGTTGTGAAAACAATCAGCCTGACGAATTCATGCAGATGTTGGGTGACTATGACCGTGACCGTGTCAAGCTGATGGTCACCCAAAAAATTGATGGTGACGAAATGGAGGCAGGCATGGCTATCCTCCGACAATTATATGAGCGTGCGTCAAAGGACCGACGCACTCCCTGTCCGGTAAGTGCCCTTCGTGTAGGATTGAAATGCGGTGGCAGTGACGGATTCAGCGGCATCACCGCCAACCCTCTCGTCGGTGAGTTTTCTGACTTTGTTGTTGCTCGTGGCGGTACGTCGATTCTCACTGAGGTGCCCGAGATGTTTGGTGCCGAGACTATTTTAATGAACCGCTGCGAGAACGAGGCCCTGTTTAATCAGACGGTGCATCTAATTAACGATTTCAAGGAATATTTCCTCAGCCATGGCGAACCTGTTGGTGAGAATCCCTCACCCGGTAATAAGGCCGGTGGCATATCCACATTGGAGGACAAAGCATTAGGCTGCACCCAAAAATGCGGTCGTGCCCCTGTGAGCGGCGTTCTCATGTATGGTGACCGTTTGCAGACACATGGACTGAACCTCCTATCTGCACCCGGTAATGACCTGGTTGCCGCCACCGCCCTTGCAGCATCCGGTTGTCAAATTGTTCTGTTTACAACAGGTCGCGGCACCCCCTTTGGTACCTTCATTCCCACGATGAAGATATCCACGAACAGCGATTTATTTACCCGAAAGCCCAATTGGATAGACTTCAATGCCGGAGCATTGGTCGACGGCACTCCTATGCCAGAATTGCTCAACCAATTTGTGGAAAAAGTGATAGCCATTGCCAGTGGCGAGCGTACACGAAATGAGGAGAACGGTTATCGTGAGATTTCCATTTTCAAGAATGGTGTGACATTGTGAAAGGAGCATGAGGCAAAGAGTATGGTGGCAGGCATGGGTGCAAAAGAAAACTCTGAGGAAGTACTAACTCATCAACTTCTTGAATTGAAACCCCGTCAACTACAATATGAGTGACAAAAAAGGACTGATGGCATTAAGTCCGATGATGGTTTTTGTAGCACTATATCTGCTAACCTCCATCATCGCGGGCGACTTTTACAAGGTGCCCATCACTGTGGCATTTATGCTGTCAAGTGCCTATGCCATCGCCATGAGCGGCGGTCTGCCCATAGCTAAGCGCATTGAGCATTATAGTCGTGGAGCCGCCACAAGCAACCTCATGTTGATGTTGTGGATTTTTGTGTTGGCTGGAGCCTTTGCCAACAGTGCCAAGGACATGGGTGCCGTGGATGCCACTGTAGCCATGGCATTGCATCTGTTACCCGACAACATGTTATTGCCGGGTCTATTCATCACCGCCTGTTTCATCTCTTTTTCTATCGGAACGAGCGTTGGAACCATTGCTGCCCTCTCGCCCATCGCCCTGGGTCTGGCACAGTCAACCGGTGCTAGTTTGCCCTTATTAGTAGCCGTCGTCGTGGGAGGTTCATTTTTTGGAGACAACCTGTCATTCATATCCGACACCACAATTGTGGCTACCTCAACACAGCAATGTAAGTTGAGCGACAAATTCCGCGTGAACCTATTCATTGTTATACCAGCAGCACTGCTCATACTGGTGTTGTATTTTTTTCTAGGCACCTCATTACATGCCCCCACGACAACCGGTGATGTGCACTATCTGAAGTTCCTTCCTTATCTTCTCGTCCTGATATTGGCCATTATGGGCATGAACATCATGGCTGTGTTGATGGCGGGTCTGTTTCTTAACGGTGTGGTAGGCATGGCCGACGGCAGTTTCGACTTTTATGGATGGTTGGGTTCTATGGGGACCGGCATTTCAAACATGGGCGAATTGATTATCATCACGATGATGGCTGGCGGTATGTTGGAAATTATCCGTGTTAACGGTGGTATCGAATATCTCATCTCCAAACTCACCCGTCGCGTTCACGGGAAACGCGGTGCAGAATTGTCCATCGCCGCTTTGGTCAGCCTGACCGACATCTGTACTGCCAATAACACCGTATCGATTCTTGCTGTAGGGGGAATCTCCAAGGAGATAGGCGACCGCTATGGTATCGACAATCGTAAGTGCGCCAGCATACTCGACACATTTTCATGTGTAATGCAAGGTTTATTGCCCTATGGCGCCCAAGTGCTCATGGCCGCTGGTTTGGTGCAACTCAATCCGATGAAGATAGTTCCCCACCTCTATTATCCCATGGCGTTAGGTCTCGTTGCCCTCCTATCCATTTTATTCAGATATCCAAAAAAATACTCATGAAACGAAACGGCATATTAAACAAGATTGTAGCCAGGCAGTTAGTATGTTTATTGGGCAATGGTGCATTTGGTCATCCTGCCCATCTTCAGGTCATGTCGTTGTTCAAATGGAATCGTTTGGTAGATATGGCAGAAGACCATGAAGTACTTGATTTCCTCGGTCAAGGAATGAACAATAACCTTTCTGAGTTTCTGCATTTTCCAAACCAGTTGGTGGAGTTAATCCGCTCTCGTTTACATCAATTTACTCCACCCGTCTTTAATGAAAGGTATTCTGTTGAAGCCATTCATTTTAATGCATCCCGTCACAAACTTGCATTTACCGAGTTGTCGAAGAAAGACATATACGACACCACATCGGAAACCCGTAGAATGTTTCTCATCTTGATGCGCAATGTGTGTGACATGTTGCTTTCTGGTTTTTGCCTACGCGGTTTAATAGACTTAGGTCTTGCCTTGCGTAACGAAGGTAACCATGTAGACTTTGTGAAATTGGAGTCATGGATTGGTTTGATGGACTTACAGCGATTTGTCAACCTGCAAGGAAGTATTCTTCATGCTGTTTTTGGTTTCGACACCAACGAATTACCCTTTATGGCAGAACAGGAGCCTGATGCCCATCGTGTGGCCTTTTGTTGTATCACCGATATTAACCGATATTCCTCATCGGAATGGAATTTCCGACAAGTGAGTGGCGGTTTCCTATTCAACAATTCCCGTCAGTGGCTTCGCGGTATTCGCAGGACAAACATGTACTTTTCCTATTCTCCTCGCGAGAGCATGCGCAGCTTATTTCACAGCATGGCTAGCAGTCTGTCGGAGATTGAAGAATGAGGTTTGACATTTGAATATTGAGTTTATTTTGTTTTGATAAAAAGTGTAAAAATTTGTTTAAACAGACAAATAGTGTTTCTCAATTCCCCTAATCCGCTTTTTTTTTGTATCTTTGCAATCAAATGACACGACAGCTCTTCGTTATTGTCTTTTTGATGGTATCACTGTTCGCCTCTGCTCAGGGTGCTGGCGTACAGTGTGAGGATACGTGCAACCATATTCACGGGTTGGACATGAGTCATTATCAGGGTGAGGTGTTCTGGGAGACATTAGGTAATAACAGCCATCAATCATACGTCTATTTCAAGGCCACAGAAGGCAAGATGACCATTGACGCTACATATAAGAAGAACATGGACTATGCCAGAAAATACGGATTGAAGGTAGGTAGTTACCATTATTACCACGCCAACATTGACCAAGAAGTACAGTTGCGTCATTTTATGAGCCAATGCCGTCCCGGCGACCAAGACCTCATCCCCATGATTGACGTTGAGGAAAAGCCATCGCGCATGAGCACCAATGCTTTTTGTGATTCATTACACAAGTTTTTACTTTTGGTGGAGCGAGCTTACAAGCAGAAGCCTTTGGTTTACACAGGAACCTATTTTTACAACACATATTTATTGGGAAAGCTTGACGATTACAAGTTGATGATAGCCCAGTACTCAGAGAACGAGCCCCGTTTGAAAGACGAGCGCGACTATGTGATTTGGCAGTATACTGGCAAAGGGAGGATTAATGGTGTGAACACCTATATCGACAAGAGCCGCTTGGTGGGCCGCCACACACTGCGTGAGTTATGGTATAGGCATTGACAAGTTTTCGTCTGATATCCTGATATACTAGAAAACTATTCGTTGAAATGGCAATAATCAAATGTCCTGAATGTGGACACCAGATAAGTGAGAAAGCAACGCGCTGTCCTAGTTGTGGCGTAGAGATCGCCGGCAAGGTCGTTCGCTGTGAGCATTGCGGTGAAGTGTACTTCAACGATGAGGTGTTATGTCCCAATTGCCATACCCCCCAATCCGCGTCATCCCACCTTCATGATGAAGATAAAAAACCAGTTGCTTCCTCTTCATCTACCCCTGCCAAGCCAAGCGTCAATGTTCCAAAGAAAGAACAACAAGAAGTGGTGATTCCCGTCGTTCCTATCCAGAACGAATCTCGCCAAGTAGAAGAGATTGTTTCCGAGTCTTCCCCCATAGAAGAATCTGGCATCACCCCTCAGAATATAGAAGAATCCTTGGAAGACGAGCGTGATGAAAGCGACCTCGCTCCTGCAGAAGATGTCAGTCAGGAATCAACGGGAAAGTCGGCTAAGTCGCGCATCATGCCATTTTTCGTTTCTTTAGCCATTGCCTCCATCGTGGGTGCCGTGAGCATCTATTTCTACAAAGAATCAAAAGGCTCTAAGGAGCAACAGGCATATGGCTTGGCATTAAATAGCAACGACACGTTGTCGATGAGCAATTTTCTTGCTTCGTACAGTGATGCACCCAGTGCCCATATTGACTCCATTCGTTCTCGTTTGGATTATATCCGTCAAGGTGAGCGTGATTGGGACAGTTTGCAGATTCACAAGACCCATGAAATGGCCGCCACATATGTAGACCGTTATCCCAACATGTCGCATTATGCCCAAGCTGTCGTATTGTTGGACTCCATTGATTGGGCTGATGCTGTGCAGTTGAACACGACCACTGCTTATAAGAACTATTTGGCAGCCCACCAAGATGGCAAGCATGTGGGTGAGGCCCGTGAAAAGATGTTTGCCGGTAATATGGACGTTATTGCTCCGGAAGAACGCCAGATTATTTCATCGTTGGTACAACGATTCTTCCAGAGCATCAACGACAATGATGCTGGGCAGTTTAAGTCATGCCTCTCACCTACCCTTGTCTCATTCATGGGAACAGACCATCCTTCAGCTGACGAAGCTGCAGGGTGGATGAAACGTCAACATGGAGAAAGTGTGAAGTCTGTTTCATGGGTTTCCTCTGGTGACTATGAGATTGCGAAGCATAAGAAAGATAATGGTTCATTGGAGTACGTTGTGAAATTCTCTGCCAAGCAAGATTTGGTGAAAGGCGACAAATCGTCTTCTGACAGTTATAAAATAAGCTCCACCGTTAATCCTGACGGCAAAATGACGTCACTGGGTATGGTTAAAATCGTTCCTCAGGAAGAAGGAAAGATTACCTCGTCGACAAGTTCCTCATCGTCATCGAGCACTTCCAAACCAAGTTCATCGTCGAGTTCAAGCAGTTCGAAACCAAGTCCATCCCCAAGTTCGAACAGTCCCAAACCGAAGACCAGCACTTCATCCTCGAGTTCAGGTAGCAGTTCTAAGCCGAAAACGACTACATCGTCTTCGAGCACCAGCAGCAAGCCGAAGACAACCACATCTTCTTCAAGCACAAGCAGCAAGCCTAAGACAACCACATCATCTTCAAGCACAAGTAGCAAGCCTAAGACAACCACATCGTCTTCGAGCACCAGCAGCAAGCCGAAGACAAGCACATCTTCTTCAAGCACAAGCAGTAAGCCGAAGACAAGCACATCTTCTTCAAGCACCAGCAGCAAGCCGAAGACAACCACATCATCTTCAAGCACAAGCAGTAAGCCGAAGACAAGTACATCATCTTCAAGCACAAGCAGCAAGCCGAAGACAAGTACTTCATCTTCAAGCACAAGCAGCAAGCCAAAGACAAGTACTTCATCTTCAAGCACCAGCAGCAAGCCGAAGACAAGTACTTCATCTTCAAGCACCAGCAGCAAGCCGAAGACAACTACTTCATCTTCAAGCACAAGCAGTAAGCCGAAGACAACTACTTCATCTTCAAGCACAAGCAGCAAACCGAAGACAAGTACTTCATCTTCAAGCACAAGCAGCAAACCGAAGACAAGTACTTCATCTTCAAGCACAAGCAGTAAGCCGAAGACAACTACTCAGAAGAAATAATATAAGTCTATCCTAAATAATAGAATCATAAAAGCCGTGTTTGACACGGCTTTTATGATTATCATTGAGCATTTCTCATCTCCATAAGGAGTTGTTTTTGCCGGTCTGTCAAATGATGTGGCAATTTGACATGAATGGTGAGTATGATGTCGGCCGATTTTCCGTTTCTTCCCACTGGGCCTTTCCCTTTTATTCGTATCTTTGTGCCATTTTGTGTCTCCGGTTTTATTTTTAAACGTATGGTTGAGCCGCCTTTGATATTAACAGTCACCTCGCCTCCGAGCAGTGCCGTGTACATGTCTATTTCCAGCGAAGCCTCTGCCTCCTGTTGTTGTTTACCCCCCATCATATCCGACCAATTCATGCCTTTCATTCCTCCCCCAAAGAGATTTTCGAAGAAAGAACTGAATCCACTGCTACCCATCCCTCCTCCGAAATGGGTGAAGTCGCTATTACCATCGAACCCCCACGTTCCCCCTTGAGTGGTCTTATCGTCCATTTGGTTCCACTTTTCTCCAAACAGGTCGTATTTTTTACGTTTTTCCGGGTCATTTATGACAGTATATGCCTCGTTGAGTGCCTGGAATTTTGCTTTTGCCTTGGGATCATTAGGATGCAGATCAGGATGAAACTGTTTAGCCCTTTTGAGGTAAGCCTTTTTCACATCATTCTGTGGTATATCCTTATTGACTCCCAATATTTTGTAATAGTCTACGAATGCCATTGTTACAACCTCCAAAATTTATTTGTTTCTATAATATATTTAGCAAATTTTGTGCCAGATAGTAAAAAACGAGGCAAAAATAGAAGTAATCAAAATATATACAAACATATTATATTTGAAACAAGACCACAGTACATTACTTGATTATTATACTATTCAAAAAAGAAGAATAATAGCCTGCAAATTGTTAAGAATGTTTAAAGCAGTTATATGTATAAGGGTAAAAGAAGAAAAAAGCCTTACAAATAATAAGTTTTCGGAAAAAATGTTGTAATTTTGCAGCCGATTTGGACGAATCGTCGGTTAATTCCGGCGTTTTATACCATAAAGTCTCACTTTATTAATTATTTATTTTTTTAATTCATTTTATGTCGAACCTTAAAAATGTAGAGCCGCTGCAAGATTTCAACTGGGACGAGTTTGAGAATGGCAGCAGCAACACTGCGAGCAAAGACGACTTGCAGAAAGCTTATGACGAGACCCTCAACAAGGTGAGTGAACACCAAGTGGTTGATGGTAAAGTCATTTCTGTTGACAAGAAAGAAGTTGTTGTCAACATCGGTTACAAGAGCGACGGTATTATCCCCGCCAGCGAATTCCGCTACAATCCCGACCTAAAGGAAGGTGATATTGTGGAAGTTTACGTAGAGAATCAAGAAGACAAAAAAGGTCAGTTGATTCTTTCTCACAAGAAGGCTCGTTTGAGCAAGAGTTGGGAGCGTGTTAACAATGCCCTTGACAATGAAGAAGTTATCCAAGGTTACATCAAGTGCCGTACAAAGGGTGGTATGATTGTCGATGTATTTGGCATCGAGGCGTTCTTGCCCGGCAGTCAGATTGATGTTCATCCCATACGTGACTACGATGTGTTCGTAGGCAAGACCATGGAATTCAAGGTGGTCAAGATCAACCAAGAATTTCGTAATGTGGTTGTTTCCCACAAAGCTCTTATCGAAGCTGAGTTGGAAGCCCAGAAGAAAGAGATTATCAGCAAGCTCGAGAAGGGCCAGGTGCTCGAGGGTACTGTCAAGAACATCACCACCTATGGTGTGTTTGTTGACCTTGGTGGAGTTGATGGTCTCATCCACATTACTGACCTCTCGTGGGGCCGCGTGAGCGATCCTCATGAGGTGGTAAAACTTGACGAGAAGATTAACGTTGTTATTCTCGACTTTGACGACGAGAAGAAACGTATCGCTCTTGGCCTGAAGCAGCTCACTCCGCATCCTTGGGATGCTCTGGATGCTGATCTGAAAGTAGGTGACCATGTGAAGGGCAAGGTGGTTGTCATTGCCGACTACGGAGCATTCGTAGAGATTGCCCCTGGCGTGGAAGGACTTATCCATGTATCGGAAATGAGTTGGAGTCAGCACTTGCGCAGCGCCCAGGAATTCCTGCACGTTGGCGACGAGGTAGAAGCAGTTATCCTCACTCTCGACCGTGACGACCGCAAGATGTCATTGGGCATCAAGCAATTGAAGGAAGACCCATGGGAGACTATCGAAGTGAAGTATCCCATCAACTCGAAACATACTGCCAAAGTACGCAATTTCACTAATTTCGGTATCTTTGTTGAATTGGAAGAAGGTGTTGACGGATTGATTCACATCAGCGACCTTTCTTGGACCAAGAAGGTGAAGCATCCTTCCGAGTTTACACAGGTTGGTGCCCCCATCGACGTAGTTGTGTTGGAAATAGACAAGGAGAACCGTCGTTTGAGTCTTGGTCACAAGCAGCTTGAGGACAATCCTTGGGACACCTATGAAACCCTCTATACCCCAGGTTCCATTCATATTGGCAAGATCAGCGAGATGATGGAGAAAGGTGCCGTTATCACCTTGAATGAAGGTGGTGAAGGTTTTGCTACACCAAAGCATCTTGAGAAGGAAGACGGCACTAAAGCCCAACAAGGTGAAGAACTGCCCTTCAAGGTGATTGAATTCGTGAAAGAGACAAAACGCATTATTCTGTCACACAGTCGCACGTTTGAGGAGGACAAAGAAGAGCGCAAGCCTGCAGCCGCCCGCAAACATGCTCCGAAGAAGGAAGAGGCTCCGGCCATCAATAATGTGGCAGCCGGAACCACACTTGGTGACATTGATGTTTTGGCCGAGCTGAAAGCTAAGATGGAAAAAGGAGAGTAATATCCCTTGAGATACGAGAGAAAAGTAATCCCTGCCTTGGTGAGGCAGGGATTCTTTTTGTTTAGGAGAATTAAGTGAAATAGAAAAACTCGTCTTCTTAGGTGTGACTCAAATTGTCATGGTGTATTCTAGTTATTAAAAAAAGAGGGAAACGATTTTGATTTTTTAACAAAAATAATCTGTAAAAACAATAGAAGTTTACGATATTTTTTATAATTTTGCAAAGATTTTCGGTTAATATTCCGTTATTAGATTGTATTTCAAACAGTTAGACGATTTTAGGGTATTAGACAATGAGGCAATTAAAAATCCAGAAGAGCATAACCAATCGTTCCAGTGAAGCTTTGGACAAATATCTTGTTGAAATTGGTCGTGCTCCGCTCATTTCCATTGATGAAGAGATTGAACTCGCCCAAAAGATCAAGAAAGGAGGACCTGAGGGAGAGCGTGCCAAGGACAAATTGGTGACAGCCAATTTACGATTTGTCGTATCTGTAGCCAAGCAATACCAACATCAGGGGTTAACTTTGACAGACTTGATTGACGAAGGCAATATCGGTTTGATTAAGGCCGCCCAGAAATTTGATGAAACGCGTGGTTTTAAATTTATTTCCTATGCCGTCTGGTGGATTCGCCAAAGTATTCTGCAGGCTATTGCCGAGCAAAGTCGTATCGTGCGTCTGCCCTTGAACCAAGTGGGTTCACTGAGCAAGATCAACCATGAGATTAACAAGTTTGAGCAAGAGAACCAGCGACACCCTTCCGTTTCGGAGCTTTCTGAGGCAACCAATCTCGATGAGGAAAAAATTGGTCAGAGTCTGATGGCTGACGGTCATCATGTTTCCATCGATGCACCTTTTCAGGATGGTGAAGAAAACTGCATGCTTGATGTGATGCCCAGCGGTGATGACAGTCGTACAGACCGTCAAGTAGACCATGAGTCGATGGCACTGGAATTGAATTCAGTCCTCAACAAAGTTCTTAAGGATCGCGAGATTACTATTATCCGCGAATGCTTTGGCATCGGATGCCATGAGAAAGGACTCGAAGAGATAGGCGACCAACTGGGTCTTACTCGCGAGCGTGTCCGTCAAATTCGCGAGAAGAGCATCGCCAAATTGCGTGACAGCGGCAATGCACGAATTCTGATGAAATACCTTGGATAGTAAAGGGTTTTGTATTTTTGATTCACTCTTTATTACTATAACGAAAAATATAAGAGGATAACCTGCGGGTTATTCTCTTATATTTTTGTTTTTACCTATTAATTTCGTATTTTTGCAAAAACTAACCAAGAATGATGGAGAAGACTTACCCTTTGACAGTGTACAAGGCAAGTGCCGGAAGTGGCAAGACCTTTCGTCTAGCCGTGGAATATATCCGATTGCTCATAGAAAATCCCGACAGTTATCGTAATATACTGGCCGTGACTTTCACCAACAAGGCCACGGAAGAAATGAAGATGCGCATTTTGAGCCAATTGTATGGTATTGCTCATGGATTACCTGATTCAGATAGTTATTTTCATGAACTTAAAAAATCTTTAGAAGCAGTATCAAGTGGATACAAATGGTATCCAGAACTTATCCGTCAAAGAGCCTCCACGGCTCTGTCCAATCTTTTGGCCAACTACAACCATTTCCGGGTGATGACCATCGACAGCTTCTTCCAAATTGTACTCCGCAACTTGGCACATGAATTGCAGTTGACCGCAAACCTACGTGTATCGCTCAATGAGGAAGAATTGAAAGACCTGGCAGTGGACCGCTTGATAGATAACATGCGCAAGGAGGATCAGGTGTACCACGCCATCATCAGCTACATGTATGAGAAAATTGATGAGAACAAGAGTTGGAACGTCATCCGTCAGATTAAGAAATTCGGCAAGCATATTTTCCGTGACTATTACAAGGACAATCATACAGAACTACAGCATTTGTTGGAACCAAACGAAAACGGCAACACGCCATTACAAGATATCACCTACCACCTAAAACGGATTATTGATGAAGAAAAAGGTTCGCTGGTACCCTATGGTGTAAAATTCTTCCAACTAATTGAAAGCTACGATTTGAGCGTTGACGATTTCAAGAGCAAGAGCAAAGGTATTTATACCTATTTTCGCGATTTGCGCCAAGGAGAATATGATGACAAGATCTTGGGGAAAGGCAACAAGGTAAGAGACTGCATGGAGAGTGCCGATGCTTGGGTAGGCACAAGCAAGCATAAAGAAATAGTTCGTGAAGTAGCACAGTCTCATTTAATAGGTTTGCTCAACATTGCCGAAGCGGAAAGGCGTAGATTGGCATATATTCTCAATACCGCAGAACTCACCCGCGCCCATTTATACCAGTTGAGCCTGTTGGCAAAGATAGACAAAGAGGTACAGGAATTAAATAAAGAAACGAACTGTTTTTTCCTCAGCGACACACAACATCTTTTACGGGCAATGATCGGTCAAGACGATGCCCCCTTCGTTTATGAAAAGATTGGCGCAAACCTCCATCACATCATGATAGACGAATTTCAGGATACCAGCCGCGTACAGTGGAACAATTTCAAAGTACTCATGCTTGACTGTATGAGCCGTCGTGACAGCCACAATCTTATTGTAGGCGACGTGAAGCAGAGTATCTATCGTTGGCGCTCTGGCGACTGGCGTTTACTCAATGACATTAAAGGCGAGTTTAAGAGCCATTATAGTCAAGTGGATGAGATGGTAGATGAAAAGCCACTGCGCGTCAATCGCCGCTCTTCACGTCGAGTCATCACATTCAATAACGTCTTTTTCCCAAAAGCAGTCGAAGAAGAGCGTCAATGGCTGTCTGAACAGGGAGTGAAAGAATTGGAACAGATGACCACGGCTTATGGTGACGTAGAGCAGGAAATTCCTGATGGTAAACCCGATGAAGGATACGTGCGTGTGAGTTTATTTGACAAGAACAATTTCGAAGACCATGTCTTGCAAGCACTTCTATCTCACGTAACAACGTTGGTGGAAAGAGGTATTCCCTATACCGACATTGCCATCCTCATAAGAAATAACGACGACATACCCATCATCGCCAAGTATTTCATAGAGCATTGTGACATACCTATTGTCAGCGACTTAGCATTCCGCCTTGATGCCTCGCTGTCGGTTAACGCCATCATCATGGCATTACGCTTCCTTGTAACGCCCAACGATGACCTGAATAGGGCCGCATTGTCGAATATCTGGCACCGACGCATCCTTAAAGACACACCAACGATGAGCGAACTATTCGTTATTGACGGTGTACAACGACTGTCATTGCCAAGAGAGCTGGAAGATAGACGCATGGATCTTTTGTCAATGCCTCTTAATGAATTAGTGGAACATCTCCTTACCCTGTTGGAGTTGGAAAAATTAGACGGTCAGGACCCATACTTATACAGTTTCCTCGATTGTTTACACGAATTTCTATCCGACGACGTGGCTGACGTGGATGGTTTTCTGGCAGCTTGGGATGATGAGTTGCATCGCAAGACCATCCAAGCAGAGTCGGTGGATGGCATTCGTGTCATCTCCATCCATGGGAGCAAGGGACTGGAATTTCCCCATGTCATCATACCTTTCTGTGACTGGGGATTGGATCGCAACGACAATGAAATGTGGTGTAAACCCCATTCCAAGGAAAAGCCCTACAAGGAATTACCGGTTGTTCCCATCACCTACGGAAAAAAGGCCTCGAATAGTATGTACGCACCCTTTTATTTCGAAGAGTGTTTACAAAACGAAATGGACAACCTCAACCTGTTGTATGTGGCTTTCACTCGTGCCATCGATGGTTTAGTAGTATTTGGAAAGGCTGAAACGAAAAGAACCCGTAGCAGTGTCATTCAAGGAGTGATAGAGCAAGTAGCACATTCGGAATCCTTGGAATCTTCTGTGTTTAAGCATGAGGGAGAGGAAGGTTTCGAGTCATTGTCGCACGAAGGTGAGTTATTGGTATTTGAATACGGTGAGATAAAACCACCAAAGAAAAAGGAGATAAAGAAAACCGACAACGTGTTCTTACAAGACGAGCGTCCCCTACCCTTGCAACTTCGTACCTTCCCTATAGCCAGTTCATTTTCGCAAAGTAATGAGAGTACACGCTTCATCAAAGAAGATGAACAAGAAGAAACACGGCACCACTATATGAAAATTGGCAGTATCTTGCATGAAGTGTTTGCCCGTATAGCCACGTTTGACGATATACCGCGTGTGTTACGTGAATTGGAGATGGGAGGTGTTCTTTACAACGACGAGATAGGTCCCGACGACGTGAAGCGACTGATAGACCGCAACAAGAAGAATGAGGAGGTGAAGGACTGGTATTCTGGTCGATGGACGGTATTGACTGAATGTACTATTTTGAATCCCACCCCAACTGCCGACCAAAGCATGCATCCTCGACCTGACCGAGTGATGATTTGTAAGGATGAGGCCGTTGTTGTTGACTTCAAATTTGGCAAGCCTCGTGATGAACATAAAAAACAGGTGAGCCATTATAAGGAACTTCTCCAAGCGATGGGTTATCCGTCTGTAAAAGGCTACTTGTGGTATGTGTATAAAGGTTTTACATTAAAGGTTTAAATTATTGATAATGGAAAGAAATAGGCCTTTTTTGAGTTATGTTGCTACTGACCTATTAAAAAAATATGGTCATAACTTGTCTTGTATATGTGTGGTGTTTCCCAATAAACGCGCTTCACTGTTTTTGGACAACGAGTTAATGGAACAAGTATCATCACCCATTTGGAGTCCCCGATATACTACCATCCGTGAACTATTCTGTTCGCAGTCGAAACGTGTGGTGGCAGACCCTATCAAATCCGTATGTGACCTGTACAAATGTTTTTTGGAGTGTACGGGCATGGAAGAGAGTTTGGACCAGTTTTACGCTTGGGGGCAGCTATTACTGGCCGATTTTGACGATGTAGACAAGAATCTCGCGAATCCTCATCAGGTCTTTTCCAACGTGAGAGACCTCCATGCATTCGATGACGTATCGTTTCTCACCCCTTTGCAACGAGAATCATTAAAGCGTTTTTTCAGTAGCCTCACTGATTCTCACGAAGACTCCCTAAAAGAACGCTTTCTTCGTCTGTGGAGTCAATTGTCAACGCTGTATGACCACTTCAATGCCCACATGGCATCACAAGGCTTGGGTTATGAAGGTTCCATCTATCGTGAAGTAGTAGAAGCGGCCTCTCTCTCCCTACCCTATGATCATTACATCTTCGTGGGTTTCCATGTGTTGAGTGCATCGGAGCAGAAATTGTTCACCATGGTGAAAACAGAAGGTAAGGCTCACTTTTATTGGGATTACGACAACTACTACATACGAAACAACAGTGACGAGAATTCACCAGGTTATTATATTTCCCAGCAACTGACGCTCTTCCCTAATGAGTTGGAAGAAGACGCGTCTATATATGACAATTACAGTCAGCCGAAGAAAATCAGTTATGTCAGTGCCCCGTCCCAGGACATCCAAGCCCGTTATGTGGAAACTTGGTTGGGGAGTATCCCTGCGCCATCGGTTCATCCCGATACTGCCATCGTGTTATGCGATGAAGCGTTACTACCATCAGTAATACACAGCCTGCCCTCTACTGTAGGTTCTATCAACATTACCTCCGGCCTACCCTTACGTCAGTCACCCATCTATTCATTCATCATGCGACTGATACAGCTACAAACCATAGGTCATCCACGAAACACCGACAAATACAGGCTAACGTACATCAAAAGTGTACTGCTTCATCCATTGACCTCCTGTTTTTCCGAACAGGCACTCCAACTTTTGCAAGAGTTGCAAAGCAACCGGCGATATTTTCCTCAACGCCAAGAATTACGAGGAGACGAGGGGCTTGCCCTGTTGTTTATGGATATTGACTCAAATGCAGAAGGAACTACGCATTCGTCAAGTCGTCAAATGTTATCCTATCTTATTGCAGTTGTCCAATCATTAGGTAAGTTTTTCAACAAATCAACTACATCAGATTCCGAACCTTTCACGAAAGAAACGATATATCGCATGTACACCATTCTGTCTCGTCTGTCGGCATTGATGGATAGCGGCGACCTACATGTGGACCTTATAACCCTTCAACGTCTCATTATCCAAATTGTCGACACCACCAGCGTCCCTTTCCACGGAGAGCCTGCTATAGGAGTGCAGGTTATGGGTGTGTTGGAAACGCGTAACCTTGATTTCAAACACCTCCTCATCCTCTCCTGCAACGAGAAGAACATGCCCAAGGTTAGCAGTTCATCATCATTCATCCCATACGCAATACGTCAGGCCTACGGGTTGACAACTCCAGACCACCAATCGAGCATCTACGCCTATTATTTTTTCAGGATGCTTCAGCGCACCGATGATGCTACGCTTGTGTATTGTAATGTTCCCGATAACCGTCATAGCGGTGAGATGAGCCGTTTTATGCTCCAGCTGCTCGTAGATAGCCATCTTACTATCTCTCGTCGCAGTCTGTCGACAGAAATTCGTCCGTTGACATTCCGTCCCGAGAACATCGTCAAAGACAGTGCTGTTATGGACAAACTAAGGAATCGTTTCAACATGGAACGTTACCATGAATTGTCACCTACAGCCATCAATCGTTACTTACGCTGTCCACTGTCGTTCTACTATAGTTATATCGGCGGACTGAAAGAGCCCGAATCGTATGACGAAGATATCGACAATATGATGTTTGGCTCCATTTTCCACAAAGCTGCCGAATACATCTACAATCAGATGCCCCATGGCAACCATGTCACCAAGAGTGACGTAGAATATGTATTAAATCATCCCGAAGTAATAGAGCGTTGCGTAGACCACGCCTTCAGCCTAGAGTATTTCAACATGAAGTCACCTACTGCCAAGACTCCTGAATACAATGGCATGCAACTGCTGAACCGTTCTGTAATCATCAAGTATATTGAGCAATTGATGAAGACAGACCTAAAAATGGTACCTTTCACAATTATTAATTTGGAAGAACCTGTGTATGACGAATTGACGTTATTTGCCGGTATGCCACAGGCACATCGTCTGAAATATGGCGGTGTGATAGACCGTTTGGATGAAGTATCCGACGAAACTGGTCATTTCATCCGTGTATTAGACTATAAGACTGGCAGCAAGGAACAGAAGAATCTTCCCGATGTAAATGCCGTTTTCGATCCAGCAAATGTTCCCAGCCATAGCGACTATTATTTGCAGACCTTACTCTACTCGCTCATCATAAGCCATTCGAATAAAAATCCTCATCACCTCAATGTTCGTCCAGCTCTTCTTTTCATCCAGAAATCCAATAGTAAAGACTATAACCCAATAATACAATTAGGCAATCAGGACATCAAAGATGTGGAAGAATTGCGTGATGACTACATGGCCAATCTCCTAAAAGTGTTGGAAGAGATATTCAATCCTGAAGTCGCTTTCACCAAAACCACTGATGAGAAACGATGCAAGGATTGTCCATACCGTAAATTGTGCTATTGAAACCTCCCCCTTCCCCCACTGAGAAGGAAATATTAATTCACTAGAGATATATGTACGACGAACGGCTTGCCAGATATGACAAGCCGTTCTTCATTGTATTGCAATTGTATGGCCTTAAGCATTACATAATGCCGTCGTCTCGCAGTTTTTTCTGCCATTTCCATGCTGTGGAGAGCACCTCATCAAGTGGAGTGTCCGCCTTCCAACCGAGAACTGTGTTGGCTTTATCCACATTTCCCCACACCTTTTCAATATCACCTTCGCGACGTGGAGCATAAGCCCAGTTCAGTTTCACTCCTGTAGCTTTTTCAAAACCCTCCACCACTTCAAGGGTACTTACGCCCTTTCCCGTGCCAATGTTGAAACATTCCACAGCTTCAGAATCGGGATTGTCGAGCACACGTTGCATAGCCTTCACATGTGCCTTAGCCAAATCTACTACATATATATAATCGCGGATACATGTGCCATCGGGCGTATCATAGTCATTGCCAAACACTTTGAGTTGTTCTCTTACACCTATTGCCGTTTGCGTAACAAACGGGATGAGGTTCATAGGTACGCCTATAGGCAGTTCACCAATCAGAGCCGACGGGTGGGCGCCTATGGGATTAAAATACCTAAGAATAATCGACTTAATGGGAGCTCCACTATGGATATAGTCTTGGATTATCTCCTCATTGATTTGCTTGGTATTGCCGTAGGGACTAAGTGCCTTTTGTATAGGGGCCTGTTCTGTGACGGGTAGGTTTTCCGGTGTCGGTTGTCCATAGACAGTACATGACGATGAGAAGATGATTCCTTTAACATTGTATTTTGGCATCAGTTCCAACAGGTTGATAAGCGAGTTGATGTTATTACGGTAATACATCAACGGTTTCTCCACGCTCTCACCGACAGCTTTGGAAGCCGCGAAATGTATGATGCCCTCAATACCGGGATACGATTGGAAAACTTTTTCCAGGGCCTCTGTGTCGCAGCAGTCCACCTGTTCAAAAGCCGGTCGTACGCCCGTTATCTTTTCTATACCGTCGAGCACTTCTTTTTTAGAATTGGAGAGATTGTCAACGATGACCACATCGTAGCCGGCCTGTTGCAGTTCTACGGTAGTATGGGAACCTATAAATCCCGTACCCCCTGTTACTAAGATAGTTTTTTTCATTATTTTGTTTATGTGGAAATTATTATGGAGTTAATTTGAGAGTAAAAGTGGACAAATGATGTCAATCAATGCCGAAGAATGTCTTCAGTCCTCCGTCGACACCAGAAAAACCCATAAAAGCCAGGCTGAGCAGTCCCGCCGTTACAAGAACGATAGCCATACCTTTCATACCCTTTGGAATATTCACCATCGACAGCTGTTCACGAATGCCCGCGAAGACTGTCAATGCCAGTGCAAATCCGATGGCTGTCGAAAAAGCATAAACCACGGCTTCCAACAGATTATAGTCCTTCTGAATAACCAATATAGCTACGCCCAGCACTGCACAGTTCGTGGTGATAAGTGGCAGGAAGATACCCAACGCCTGATACAAAGCCGGAGACACCTTTTTTAAGACAATCTCCACCATTTGTACTAACGAAGCGATGACGAGGATGAACGTTATGGTCTGCAAATACTGCAACCCAAATGGGTCAAGTATATATTTCTGTACAAGGAATGTGACTATAGTAGCCAGTGTAAGCACAAAAGCTACAGCACCGCCCATGCCCAATGACGTATTGATTTTCTGTGACACGCCGAGGAAAGGACATATGCCCAGAAATTGGGACAATACAATATTATTGACGAAAATCGCCGATATGAAAATCAGAATATATTCCATGGTTACGATTTCTTAAATTTGTTGACGATAGCAATGAGATAGCCTAGCGAGATAAATGCTCCCGGAGGCAGCACGAAGAGCAGAATATTTGTCGTTTCGGGCAATAATTTGAAGCCGAAGATGGAACCGGCACCCAGTACCTCACGTACAATGCCCAATAATGTAAGTGCGAAGGTGAAGCCCAATCCGATGCCAATGCCGTCGAAAATACTGGCCACAGGCGTGTTTTTGCACGCAAATGCCTCCGCCCTACCAAGTATGACACAGTTGACCACAATAAGCGGTATGAATAATCCCAGAGCCTGGTCGATGGATGGTAAAAACGCCTTGATGACAAGTTGCAACACCGTGACAAACGATGCAATAACCACCACGAACACTGGAATTCTCACCTTGTCGGGTGTTACGCTCTTGATGCATGAGATGACAAAGTTAGTGCAGATGAGCACCGCCATGGTGGCCAAACCCATCGCCAATCCGTTGATAGCCGATGTTGTTGTGGCCAGTGTGGGGCACATACCCAACAGGAGGACAAACGTAGGGTTCTCCTTTATAAGACCATTGGTTAATATTTTGATGTTACTCATAATAAAATCCTCCTAACATTATTGTTGTTTTACTCTCTGTGTAGCACCAGTCTTGGCATCTGTATCCTTTTCAGTCAGCGCACTGTATGCCTGATTTACGGCTTTCAGGAAAGCCCTAGACGTGATGGTCGACGCCGTAATGGCATCGATTTCCCCTTCACCACCTTTGGTCACAGCCAGTTTGTCTTTTTGGGGATTCTTTCCGATGATGGACCCTTTTCCTTCGGCTTGGAACCACAGATCAGCCTTGGCACCCAGTCCCGGAGTCTCCGTTGTTTCAAGGATGGTATATCCGAGGATGTTTCCGTTTGGGTCGAATCCCGTCAACACTTTCAAGTCACCACCAAAACCTTGGGTGGTACTCTCTACAGCCGTTCCCAACTCTTGTCCTTTCATGTCGCTGGCATGGTGGACGACGAAGGTGTCATCCTTACCATCCTTGTCCACATCAGTAACAATGGTGTCATTTTCCGTCACTGTCAATTCTCCGCCCCCCATGACTTGCTTAATGCCATCGGCCAGGGATTTCTCCTTTTGTTCATTGATGGGTCCTTCAGTAATATGATTGACCAAGGCTAATATGCCTCCCATGATGAGTGCTGATGCCACCAACACCAGCACCATGTTGGTCAATGATGATTCCAGTTTTTTCATTTTTCCACGACCTCCCCGAAACGTTTAGGCTTGACATAATTGTTGATAAGCGGCGTGAACGCGTTCATGATGAGAATAGCGAACGACATACCTTCTGGATAGGCACCCCAGTTTCTTATGACGATGGTGAGTATACCTATACAAACGCCATAGATGAGTTGTCCCTTCGTAGTCATAGGCGAGGTGACATAGTCTGTAGCCATAAAGATGGCACCGAGCATGAGACCACCACTGAGAATAACCGCCACGGGATTGGCATAAGCCGGATTTGCCAAATGCATCAGTCCGCTGATGATGAACACCGTACCGATGATGCTCACCGGTATGTGCCATGTGATAATTTTCCGGACCAGCATATACACCAGACCTATGAGCAGTGCCAGGGCACATACCTCACCAATGGTTCCCGCTCCCATTCCGTTTGCGGGATTTCCGAGCAGCAAGGTGATGGCATCCGGCAGTTGATTCAGCACATCGGCATTACCAGTCTTGATGGCCTCTTTCATGATGCTCAGCGGTGTTGCCCCCGTTGTTGCATCGGCATAAGCTGTCAATTGTCCCACTACAGGCCATGAGGTCATCTGTGCCGGGAAAGACACCAGCAAAAAGCAACGTCCCACGAGAGCCGGATTGAAAGGATTGTTTCCCAGACCTCCGAACGACATTTTTCCAATGCCTATGGCAACCAACGCACCGATAACGATGATCCAAATGGGCAGGTTTGAAGGAAGGTTAAATCCCAACAACAATCCTGTAATGATGGCCGATCCATCGGTAATTGAGGGTTGTCGATGGAGCAGATATTTCGATATGGCCCACTCGAAGAATACGCAGGCCGCCACACTGACCGCACAGACCAGAGCCGAACCCAGTCCGAAATAGATAAACGAAACGATGAGAGCGGGGATGAGTGCAATAATCACCCCATACATGTTTCTCTCCACCGAATCCGTTCCGTGGGCATGTGGTGATAAAGATACTACTAATTTTGCCATTTTTCGATGATTATAATGGTAAGCGATTTATTTAGCGTTTCGGGCACGAATAATACCCATGACCGTAGACTTGCCGAGACGAATATTGTCGAGAAGCGGTCTGTGAGCCGGGCAAGTGAACTGGCATGAACCACACTCGATGCACGAAGTAATGTCTTCGTTCTCCACCTTCTCCCAAAGGTGCATAGCCGATGCCTGCGCCAGGAGATATGGTTCCAGCCCCATAGGGCATGCTCCCACACATTTGGCACATCTGATACACGGTTGTGACGGTTTGCGCAATGCCTCATCACCAGAAAGAATAGTAACACTATTTGTACCTTTGCATATAGGCACATCAGTCGAGGTGAGAGCCTTTCCCATCATCGGACCTCCAGCGAGAATCTTATTTTCGCCTTCAGGCATCCCACCACAAAGTTCAATCAAGTCACGCATCGGCGTACCCATTCGCACGAGGAAATTGCCCGGTTTCTTAAGTTCTTTGCCCGTCACTGTGGTATATCGTTCAAAAAGCGGTTTGTTTTTCATCACCGCCTCATAGACTGCAAATGCAGTTCCCACGTTTTGGACAATGGCACCTACGTTTACAGGTATAGCTGGTGGAGCCGGAACCTGACGTCGAATGACCGCATCGACCAGTTGTTTTTCGCCGCCCTGCGGGTATTTTTTTGCCAACGGAACGATTTCCACGTCATCACGTCCTTTTGTTTTCTCTATAAACAACTCGATAGCTTCAGGCTTATTATCTTCAATGCCAATATACCCTTTCTCCACCTTGGCCGCCTTCATGAGCAAATCGAGTCCAACCAGTATTTCGTCAGTATGCTCCATCATCAAGCGATAGTCGGCCGTGATGTATGGTTCACACTCCACGGCATTAATGATAACGCATTCTGCTTTTGCCGTCGGCGGTGGTGTCAGTTTGATGAAGGTAGGAAATCCCGCCCCGCCCATGCCGGTAATACCTGCGTTCTTTACTTTGTTGACAATCTCCTCGGGAGTCAGTTCCGGATGTTTGTCGAGTGTCTCCAACTTATCACTTCTATCGATGCTCTCTTCCCATTCGTCGTCCTCCACCTTGATGATGATGGAAGGTTTAAGATATCCAGTGGCATCGATGACATTGTCAATTTTAAACACCGTACCTGAAACCGACGAGAAGATGGGTGCAGAGACAAAGCCCCCCGCTTCAGCGATGAGCGTACCCACCTTCACCTTATCGCCTTTGGCCACCACTGGTTTTGCCGGGGCACCGATATGCTGTGCCAAGGGGAACACGGCCTGTTTCGGCAGTGGGGCCACTTGGGTCTTCACTTCCGCTGTCAATTTATTTTCTTCGGGGTGTACACCGCCGATGCTAAAAGTTCTCAGTTTCATGCCTGATCCTCCTTTCTTGCTTTTTGTTCTTTCGCTTCAGCTGGCCCCACCTTAGTTACTGGTTTCTTTTCCACAACAGGTTCAACCTTAGCTGCCTGTTCGTTTTTGTCAGCGTTATCAGCAATAGCCTTGGGAGCTTCCACCTTCTCTTTCTTCGGCGGGAAGTTGACCGCCACGATAGCGTTCGTCGGGCATACAGCCTCGCATTTACGACAGAGACGACACTTCTCGGGATCAATGTATGACACGTTGTTTTCAACAGTAATGGCCTCGAACTTACATTCCTTAGTGCATTTTCCACAGCCGATACATGCCGCCTTACAGTTGCGCATGGCCACCGCTCCTTTGTCTTTGTTAACGCAACGCACATAGACACGTCGGTTCTTGGGGCCTTTCTTCCGTAATTCGATGATATGTCGCGGACATGCCTTCACGCAGGCACCGCATGACGTACACTTCTCCTCGTCAACTTCAGGGAGTCCTGTTTCGTTGTTGATGCGGATGGCATCAAACTGACAGGCACTGACACAATCGCCACAACCCAGGCATCCCCATCCGCAACCTGTCTCGCCGGCTCCAGTGGCATTCATGGCCGTACAGGTGAGCAAGCCATCGTAACGGACAATGCGCGGACGCAGTTCACACCTACCGTTGCACCTGACCACCGCCACCTTGGGTTCGGCATTGGCGATGGCCATTCCCAGCAAGTCAGCCACCTTTGCCATTGTATCGGCACCGCCAACAGGACAGTTCAGTCCTTCAAGCGACCCTTTGTCGGCAGCCTTTACCAGAGCATCGGCCATACCCGAACATCCCGGGAAGCCACAGCCGCCGCAGTTAGCACCTGGTAGGGCCTCGTTGACCACGGCAAGACGAGGGTCTTCTTTGACTGCGAATTTTTTGGAGCAGACGTATAGGATGACCGCCGCCACAAAAGCGATAGCCCCTAATACAAGTACTGCACTTAAAATAAAATCCATAATGCTGATTTATTGGTTATTGATTTGTTTCAAGTTTGAATTGGAATTGTTTTTTGAGTTTCTCTTTCCGAGTAAACAAAACCCAATAATAGGGTATCAATACCACTATGCCCGCCAATGCCGACAACGGTTCGTCGTGCGTGATAGCACTTACCCCCACCAACGTCCCAACCATAAAAAGGAAAGGCAGAATAAAAGCCAGGAACACCGCTTTGAAACCCATCGACTCTTCTGTATAGACCACCACGTTGTCACCCACTTTCATGAATGTTGAACCATGGTTTTCGACATCAACTATTTTATCCTTTTTGTCCGACATCTGGCATTGAGATGCCACCTTACACGACGCACAAGCCGCCATTTGCGTAATTCGCACGTGGATACCCTGTTCATCAATGGACTGTATGACGCCTTCGTGTTTGATTCTTCCCATGGTACAACATGAAAACTACTCAATAATTGTAATGTGTAGTTTACAATTGCAAAGGTAATATAATTTTTCCATTTTTACAATTAAAAGAGGCTGAAAAACACATGAAAACGATTTCAATAACTAATAATACCACAAAAAAGGCGGTACATCTGATATTCAGACGCACCGCTATAGTTGATGGAAAAATTGGGATTATTCTTCAGTCTCAGCTGCTTCTTCTGCTGCTTCAGCAATACCTTCAGCAACGCCTTCAGCAACAACTTGCTCAACTTTTTCCATGACAGGCTTCACTTTATTAGTGATAGCTTCCATACTGTCATTAATTGCCTTAGAATATTCAGTAGCATGTGCCTCCATCTCCTTGGCAGCCTTAGACCAATCCTGAACGATCTGGTTGAAAGCCTCAATGGATTCAAGTTTGTCCACTTTCTCTTCAGAATCGATTTTGTCAGCACAAGCTTTGAAATCATTCCAAGCTTTCTGAGCCTCAGGGCTCATTTTCTGTCCACACGAAACGATCATCAGCGCAGCAGCTGCAATGACCATAAAAGTAAGTTTCTTCATAACAATTTATTAATAGTAAAACAAAAAGTGTTGCAAAATTACTATGTCTATAGCATATCAAAGAAACACCCTTCAATAGTTTAAGATTATTATCAAGAAAATAACAGTATTTAACAGATAATGAATCAATTAATAATAGATGAATGACTGTTCTTTATTGTTTGACGAATGGATATGATGAATCATAATACGAAAATATAGAAACGCTTATCCTATTCAATAATTATTATCTCAACCTTACAACCCTGATGCCGAGGTGGGAAGGATGGCGTTGGAGGTATTGTGAAAGGGTGAGTGTTTCGCTGATGACTTTCTTGGATATGGATGAAGCATCTATCATGTGGAGTCCGTCGTTTTTCCAAACAGCAATACCCAGATGTGCAATTTCCAATCCCTTCTTATTGGTGACAATAGCAATGATGTCGCCATCATGAACGGAAGATTTCATCGCTTGTGAGCTATTGACGGCACTCTTTGGAATATATCGATATTTCTTTCCCGTAATAGCCCGTTCCTGCCTAACAATGTCATTAAGCCATTCACGGTGACGGTTGAGCATGGAGTACGCACTTACATGCGTACTCATGAAATTGGCAGTTACCGTTTGTACCGCGGTGAACGGTGCGTTGATAGACTGTATTTCACTTGCCACCCCATTTTTTGTGTTTTCCTCTATCCATGTAGTAAAATAATGATTACGATGTGTATAGGCTACCTTACTTCCGGCATATCTAATTTTAGTAAGGAAAGTGCAATAATCAGCAAAACACGTTTTCCCGTTCTTGGCGCACAAGGAGAGTGCTACAACCGTCTCGACGAACGTTGTGCAGTCAAGTTGTCGTGTATTAACCACCAACCGTTCATACTCATTGTTGTCGAGTGTATGTGCCACGTATGGCCTTCCGAGGAACTTTTTGGCGAAGTGAAGCATCCAATTCGTATTTTTGGGCATACGTTGTGCCTCAGTGAGCAATTGTGTGATGAGTTGGCTATCGGTGTTGGTATATTCTGGACCAGCGGCTTTCATGGGGAGAGCCAATATAAATAATAAAGTAGAAAGGAAGAGAGTTTTCATATTGAAAGAGTAGTTAATGGCTAGTTAAAAATATTTGATGGTTTGAATGTTATAAGAAGACGTTTAGAATTTTCCGAGTATACGGTCGAGGACCCAGTTGACGGGCGTGGCCGACACACTGGTGCATTGGCAGATATTAAAGCCTTGTAAGTGTTCAATGACCGCTTTGATGATGGGCAGCTGCACATAAGGAGGATTGGGTACAGTGATACTTGTCGACCCTTCGGAAGTGACAAGAAGGATGGGGTCGTATTGGTAAACGGAAAATCCGAGCATCCCCTTGTCTCCAATCACCTCTATCCGATCTTCCTTGGCCGACTGGTGGCCCACGAAACACCAAGAGCCACTGCCTGGCACCCCGTTTTCCAAACGGAAACATGCACTCACCGAGTCCTCCGCCTCATAGAGTCCTCCCCTATTGGCAAACATGCCATAGGCATCGGTGATAACACCGAACATCTCTTGTAAGAGGTCGAGTTGGTGCGGTGCCAGATCATAGAAATAACCACCACCTGAAATTTCAGGTTGCAATCGCCATGGCAGTTCATCACCAGTGGCGTAGTCGATATCACGAGGCGGACATGCAAACCTTACCTGCACATTGATGATTTTGCCAATAACTCCACTATCAACGATTTCCTTCACCTTTTTAAAATAAGGCAGGTAACGCCGGTAGTATGCAACGAAGCAAGGAATGCCCGTCTTCTCGCTCACGTGATTAATGCGCACGCAGTCATCATAGCTCGCCGCTAACGGTTTCTCCACATATACCGGTTTTCCTGCCATCATGGCCATGATGGCATAAGTAGCATGGCTGGAAGGAGGCGTGGCTACATATATGGCGTTAATGTCAGGGTCGTTAATCAACTCCTGCGGGTCCGTGTAAAAGCGAGGAACACCATGTCGACGGGCATAGTCTTTCGCCCTGTCTTTGTTTCGGCTCATGACAGCCACCACGGAAGAGCCTTCCACCTCGTTGAAGGCTGGTCCGCTTTTTATCTCTGTCACTTCGCCGCAGCCAATGAAGCCCCATTTAATATATTTCATTTATATTGGAAATTAGAAGGAAGTTATAATTAATATAGGAAGAAAAAATGGTATTTAGGGTTATCTGAAGATAATATTGACACAACCCATGATGGTTCCTAGGAGAGCCCCGAGCCAGACAATAGCTTTCAGTTCTTTGTCCATAACTTGGAAGATTATTTTCTCCGTCTCATCCATGCTCATCTCATTAATTCTTTCCTTAACGATTTTGGAGATATCGATGGACTCAAGAATACGAGGCAGATGGTCGGATATGATGTTTTGGTACACCGCCTCCATGGTTTTAACTACTTGTTCGATTTGTTCATCTTTACCTTCCAGCAATTTACATACTGGCGTGTTAATGAAAGTATCCACCTCATTGCCAAGCATTTTTGAAACAATCTCTTCGCCGTTTTTCTCCAACATTTTGTTGATGTTACCCGTCAGCATTTTTTCAGCAGGTGCTTGCAGCATCGTAAAGAATTTATTCCACAGACTGGCGCCAGCGAACTTTGCCGCCATGGCTCTCAATCCGCCTAGTCCGAAAAACAGCCCACCCAAAACCTCCGTGGGATTCATCTTTTTCATCTTCTCTACAACGTTTCCCACGACAATGTGTGCGACATTTTTCCCCACTTCAGAGTCTGCTAATTTGGAATGCACCTGCTGTGTCAAATCGGCGTTGACACTAGTCACAATGCTTTGCAGTTCCTTTTCCGACATGTAATGTTTCAGGAAATCAGCGACGCTTTCAGGATTCCTCTTTTGCACAGCCATGAATTCTTCAACTGTATGTCGTACTTTTCCTTTCATCTCCTCGGAGAGAAGATAACGGGAGAGCACTTCGTGATTCATCAGATTCTGGCTGATGGCCCCTCCTATGGCCTCCGCTATACGTCCTTTCTCTTTTGGAATGATGCCCGGGGTGAAAGGCACCTTCATTCCAAACACATATTTAGCCGTATGTGGTCGGAACAACATTTTTATGGCGATGTAATTGGTTATATATCCGATGACACCACCTATGAGCGGTGCAGTTACATAATAGATAGAGAAGTCAGCCATTGGCATTATACATTTTGTTGGGTTCAAAATTAGTGAAATATTACCAATCGGCCAAAAAAAGAAGGATAATTATGGTAAAGCGTCTGTATATCCATCACATAATACCACTAAGACCGACTCCACTAAAGGAATCGGTCTTAGCGTGTTCACACAGATATAGTACTAAGAGAGGGATATTCAGGCTACTTCACCATTCATGTCAAACCGCAAAACTACGCCATTAGACATTACAATCTCACAGCCTTGATTCCTCTTGACGATTTTCACGAATTGCGCATTGGTAAATCGTCGGTCGACTACATCGAAAACCTTCGTTGGGATGAGCGAGACTGGTAGAGCATCCGACTTGCAGTCAATCATATTCCAGCTGCCACTTACATTGAAATACAATTCAGTACCATTGTTTAGGTTAACCACATAACCTTTTCCTTGCGTACTTTTCTTTTTTTCCGCATATGCTATCGCCAGATTGGGAAAATTCTTCTGAACGAAGAGTTTTATGGACATGGGTAGTTGTTCTACGAACATCATGTCGCCATTCGCCTTGCAAGAAACGGAACGAGTCATTATTCCGATTAGTGATGAAACCATTATTTTGCACTTTTTCATAATAGATGTATTTTTAATTATTTTTTTGAGTTGTCTTTTCACATCACAAAATTATGGCAATAAAAAACACGTTCCAATTATATTAGAAAAAAACACATTAGTTTGTTGAGACAACTTATCAATATTGCGACAAAAACAAGGAATGGCGCGTTATACTGTCGCAACGCAAATTGACAACGTAAGATTTGTGTATTTGCTAAAAAATAATTACTTTTGCCTGAGTAATCAAAAAAAGCACATGGAAATCAAGAAAGCAGAATTCACGTTGAGTAGTCCCACTGTTGACAAATGTCCTCAAGACAACAAACCAGAATATGCCTTTATCGGTCGTTCTAACGTAGGCAAATCAAGCCTGATTAACATGTTGTGCAACAACAAGCGTCTTGCCAAGACATCATCAACCCCTGGTAAGACCCTACTCATCAATCATTTTATCATCAACAACGAGTGGTATCTTGTTGACCTGCCAGGTTATGGCTTTGCCAAACGATCGAAGACAGTACAGCAGCAGATAGACCAGATGATTACTGGTTATATCCTTCAGCGTCATCAGTTAGTGAATGTGTTTGTGCTCATTGACATCCGCCTGACACCCCAAAAGATTGACCGTGAGTTCATCGATTGGTTGGGCATGAGCAGTATCCCCTTTGCCATCGTATTCACCAAAGCCGACAAACTGGGTCCAGTAAAAGCCAAAACCAATGCTCAAACGTGGATGGAGTCGTTGCTTGACGTTTGGGAAGAACTGCCACCATATTTCATTACCAGCAGCGAGAAAAAGACCGGCCGCGACGAAATTCTCGGATATATCGACCAGATTAACAAGGATTTGGACGGATGATTCCCCTGTTAGACGTACAACATCTGTCAAAATCGTTTGGTGCTCGCCAACTTTTCGACGACCTATCCTTTTCCATCGGTCAAGGGCAGCGTATCGGTCTGATAGCCAAGAATGGCACCGGCAAGTCAACACTTCTGTCGATACTTACAGGTCATGAGGGTTACGACAGCGGCGACATTGTCATGCGTCGCGACCTCCGTATCGGCTATCTCGAGCAGAGTCCCCGTTTCGACCCTCAGGAGAGTATTCTCGACGCCTGTTTTAACCATCAAGGAGAAGAAGAGAAGATTCTCCGTGCAAAACAGGTCCTTACTCAGCTGCACATCTACGCCCTTGACCGACCGATGGGAGAGTTGAGCGGTGGCCAGCAAAAGCGTGTTGCCTTGGCCAATGTGTTGTTAACCGAACCAGACCTGTTGATACTCGATGAGCCCACCAACCACCTTGACCTGCAGATGATAGAATGGTTAGAGGGTTATCTGTCGCGTGGCAACCGCACTTTATTGATGGTTACCCACGACCGATATTTTTTGGATAAGGTATGCAATGTTATTTTCGAGCTCGACGACCATAGGTTGTATGTCTACCGTGGTAACTTTAGCTATTACCTTGAGAAACGCCAGCAACGCATTGACGCCACGCGAGCCGAGATAGCCAGGGCCAACAACCTCTATCGCCGTGAACTGGAGTGGATGCGCAGAATGCCACAAGCCCGGGGCCACAAGTCACGATACCGTCAGGAAGCTTTTTACGAATTGGAGAACCAGGCCAAGCGCCGTCTGGAGGAGCGACAGATGCGCCTGAAATCGCGCAACGTATATATTGGTAGTAAAATATTTGAAAGCCAATACGTGTCAAAGGCATGGTCTGACGATATGGTTATCCTGAAAGATTTCTACTATAATTTTTCCCGTTTCGAGAAGATGGGTATCGTGGGCAGCAATGGTACCGGCAAGAGCACCTTTATCAAGCTGCTGTTAGGCGAGTTGAAGCCTGACAGCGGCCGTTTCGATATTGGCGACACCGTGCGTTTCGGTTATTTTTCACAAGACGGTCTTCAGTTCGACGAGCATCAGAAAGTAATAGATGTAGTAACCGACATTGCCGACTATGTGGACATGGGTGGTGGAGTACATCTTACCGCATCACAATTGCTGCAACATTTTCTCTTCACCCCTGAGGAACAATATAATTATGTGTATAAGCTAAGCGGCGGGGAAAAACGCAAGCTTTACCTGTGCACCGTGCTGATGCGTAACCCAAATTTCCTGGTTCTTGATGAGCCCACCAACGACCTTGACATCCAGACGTTGGAGATTTTGGAAGAATACCTTATCGACTTCCCCGGTTGTGTAATTGTGGTTAGTCATGACCGTTTTTTCATGGACAAGGTGGTGGATCATCTTCTTGTTTTCCACGGTGGTGGCGACATTATGGATTTTCCGGGCAACTACACTCAGTATCGCGAATGGGACGCCCTTCAAGACAAGCCTGCCAATCCTCAGGAGAAAAAAGAATCTTCAGAAAAAAAATCATACCGCAACGATATACGCCGCAAGATGACATATAAGGAAAAGCGGGAGTTTGAGAGTCTGGAGCAGGAGATTGAAGTGCTGGAACAAGAGCGCAAAGAGTTAGAAGACGCACTGAGCAGTGGTATGCTCAGTGTGAGCGATATCACAGAAAAGAGTAAACGTCTGCCTGAAGTGATAGCGTTACTCGACGAGAAGAGTTTCCGTTGGTTAGAGCTCAGTGAACTAGAATAGATAATTACTTGAACAGAATACACATTCTCATTGTTAAAATGAGTTAAAAGAGGGTATTTAATATTGAGAAAAGTGTTGTAAAATAAAAGTATTTGCGTACTTTTGCAGTCGATTTCCGTTTGAGGGTTTCGTTTCCGAAACTTTCCATATAGAAATAATCCATTATACTTTCATTTGCGATTACCATCATCGCAACACGTAGAGTGGAAAATCAATTTTTTACCCTATTATTTTTTTATGTACAGCAAAGACGATTTACTATCGAAAGATATCCATGAATTATTGGATATAGCTCATGGTTTGGACGCTGACTACAAGGCCAACGACGACCAAGAAGCCCTTGTTTACGCCATCTTGGACAAGCAAGCTGAAGTGGAAGGCAACAAGAATCCCATGGGAACCAAGCGCAAACGCGCCCGCATAGCAAAGAAAGACACCGACCGCGTTTACACTGTAAATGGGAAGGACGGTGAGAATTTGGACACGAAGAAAAAGAAGAAGAAAGCCAGTCAGGAATCTCTTCCTTTATTCAAGGAAGATTTTCAGGCTCCTATAGTCGATGAAGAGACCGTAATAGAAGAACCTCCTATAGTTGAAGACACACTTGTTTCGGAACCTGTTCAGGAAGAAGTTGTCAATACTCCAGAGGAAACTGTAGCGGCACCCAAGAAACGCGGTCGCAAGCCCAAGAAGACTGTTGTCGAAGAATCCGCTCCGGAGGCCATCCCTGAGGAAACTGCCTCTGAAGAAGTTCCCTCTCCTATTGTTAGAGAAGAGGAAGAGAAGATCTTGGAAGAATCATTTATAGAGCCAGGCACTAACGATGTTATTGTACCTGAAGCCGTCTTTGAGCATGCAGACAGTAACGTTTCTCAAGAAGGAGAAGATGAAGGCGGCAATCTTTTAGAGCAGTTACAGGCAAAGGTCAACAGCACTCATGAGCAGGAAGAACCTGAGGGTTATCCTGTTGGTGTATGGGCAGGCGACCCCGCCGACGGCACCGATTTCATCACCGTCATTGATTTGCCCATTGAGGATCAGGGTGCTTTGCCCAATTATGACATTTTCGACAACCCCACCACGCCTATCGCACCTATGGAACAACAGGTATTGACCACTCCCCCGGCCATTACCGCATACGATTTTTCCGACATTATCACCTGTAATGGCGTATTGGAAATTATGCCCGACGGTTATGGTTTCCTTCGTTCAAGTGACTATAACTACCTCTCATCGCCTGATGATGTCTATGTATCGCAAAATCAGGTGAAGCAATACGGTCTGAAGACCGGCGACGTTGTGGAATGCCGAATTCGTCCTCCCCGTGAAGGCGAGAAATATTTCCCCTTGACAAAGGTAGATAAGATTAATGGCCGCGACCCATCAGAGGTTCGTGACCGTATATCGTTCGAACACCTCACTCCACTATTCCCCGACGAGAAGTTCACCTTGTGCGGTGATCCGAAGACTGAGAATCTCTCCACCCGCGTTGTTGACCTGTTTTCACCAATTGGCAAAGGTCAGCGTGCATTGATTGTTGCCCAACCCAAGACTGGTAAGACCATCTTGATGAAAGATATTGCCAATGCTATTGCGGCCAATCACCCTGAAGCCTACCTGATGATGCTATTGATAGACGAACGACCGGAGGAAGTAACGGATATGGCCCGTACAGTGAATGCCGAGGTCATTGCCTCGACGTTTGACGAGCCTGCCGAACGTCACGTCAAGATTGCCGGCATCGTGCTTGAGAAAGCCAAACGCATGGTGGAATGCGGTCACGACGTTGTTATCTTCCTCGACTCCATCACTCGTCTTGCCCGCGCCTACAACACCGTATCTCCAGCAAGTGGCAAGGTGCTGACAGGTGGTGTAGATGCCAATGCCCTGCAGAAGCCCAAGCGTTTCTTTGGTGCTGCCCGCAATATCGAGGGTGGCGGTTCCCTTACCATTGTAGCCACAGCGTTGATTGACACTGGTTCGAAGATGGACGAAGTGATTTTCGAGGAGTTCAAGGGAACCGGTAATATGGAACTTCAGTTGGAGCGGAGCCTGAGCAACAAGCGAATCTTCCCCTCTGTGAACCTTGTAGCCTCGAGTACCCGTCGCGACGACCTGCTTCACGACAAGAATACACTCGACAAAATGTGGATTTTACGCAAGCATATTGCCGACATGAATGCCATGGAAGCGATGAATACCATCCACGACAGATTACAGACAGCACGCAACACCGAGGAGTTCCTGATGGGAATGAATTCGTGAAAAGGATAACGGGAGGCTCTTGCCTCCCGTTTTTTTGTTACGGTATTACCTAATACCGTTATTACGAATAATTATGTTTAGATGGCGTCAATCATCATGATGCGCTGGTATTTATCGATACCGTGAGAAGAGAGGAACAGTGTTTCCTTGTTGAATTCTTCTTGCAGCAACGACAACCCTTTGTTATTGGGCACCATGGCAACAAATTGCCTGAAAAGAGCCAACGCCGATGTTGTTTGTCCCATTATCCATTGGCTGTAACCGGCATTGAGAAAGTCGTCTTTCACTGCATCCTCCGATTTAGTCAGTTCGCCATATTTTTTTACTGCTTGTTCCTTTTTCTCTGTGTGCATGAGGCACCAAGCGAGCACTCTCTTCACATTGTTGTCGTCGGGATGTTCATAGTCGAGTTGGAAAGCATGTTTCAGAGCCTCATCATATTGTTCCTTCTGGATAAGACAGACTGTTAGGTTCAATCGGTATGTCTTGTTGTCGGGTTTTGCATCGACCAACACTTTATACTGTTCACCCGCCTCATCATACCTTTCCATTCTGACCAACGTTTTGGCCAATCCATTCCTGGCGCTTTCTACCTCTGGCATTTTTCCGAGTACGGTGTGGAACATCTCCTCCGCCCTATCATAATCCTGATTATGGAAATACGCCCATGCCCATAATAAGCAATGTTGCGTTGACTCACTGTTAGCGTGAATGGCCAACAGTCGTTGCATGGCCTTGTATCGTTTTCTCTTTAGGAGGAACTTAGCTAACACTATGACCTCATCGTCAAACAACAATCCTTTGTATATTTTGTTTCCAAGGAACAGTTCTTCCGTATTTTCGAAGTCTTTTTCCGTTTTAAAAGGATTATAAAAAGCATTTTTGTCCGTGAAGAGTTTGTGAAAGCGGTATATATCCTGAAGATACATTCTCCTAATATATGCCGATGTTTGTTTTTCTTCATCCGACATTGTCGGCCCTAACGCTTCCTGACTGTCGAGCATCTCTTTCAAGTTGTCAGGCAGACGATCGATGACGGTTCTCATGGCCAAAGCGAAAGAATACTTATCGCTGTCACAGAATGGTCCATGGTCAAAAAGGACCTGCATGAATTTACTGTCCCTCATCTTATCGACACTCATCCTAATGTCGGGATGTTGGACATAGAACGGAGAGAACCAGTTTGACACGGTTTGGAAAAAGGCGAAGCGTTTCATTTGCGCAAACCCGCCGAAGTATATGTCAGACCCCGCCTTTTGCATATCCATCATTTTTTTATAATTGCGCTCCATCTCCTCCATAGCCTCTTCTTCGGCATGTGGGTTGAGTATATCCTGCATGGTGTCGTCCTCTTTTTCGGTGATGCCGAAGGGGGTGATATTAAAGCCATTGTTTTTGATAAGGTTAGGCATTATCTCCTTTTTTATCTCCTCATGGTCGTTTTCTGCATCCATGCAATAATAGAGTTGCATTTGCAGTTCTGTGATTTGTTTGTGCGTCTGCTCGTCAAATGCCAGCTCCTTCATTTTATCCTTCAACTCGGGAAATATGTCCGCAGCAATAATCTCTGTCAATGACCATCCCACGAGAGCTCTTTGCCGAAGTCGATCATCGTGTGCGTGCTGATATATTTCCACCAAAACGATCCATTTCAGCGGATCGAAGAAATTATGCAGAGACAGATGTACGGCACTTGTTAGAACCAGTGCATCATTGATATGTATGTTAGATGAGAGAATAAGCTGTAAAAAGAAGTTGGCAGTGTCTTTACTCCATTGTCGTTCCGTCAGCAACATGCCGAAAAGAGCCATGATAAAATCATGATGTTCATCATAGATTTTTGCTTCCTGTTCTAAACCGGAGTCTCCCATCAATTCATTGATAGCCAAGTCGGAGGTGAAATTTTCCAGTTTTTTGGGGATGCCCTCTTGGTCGTTCCTCAATTTCTCGCCCTTTGTGGCAGCATAACCAAATGTAGAACAGTTTTTGATATGGAAAGCCAAATCTGCATTATTGGCACATCGCCATGTTTTTCTGAGCAGTCTTTCAAACAGTATAATTCTTTGTGGGTCTTCGAATCCCTGTTCGAAATATTGAAGCATCAGTGTATACTCATTTTCTATTGATTCAAGTTCTGCCGACAGTGCGAAAAGTTGGTTCGAAGCCAGTAAAGACTTTATCATGTGCAACGCCTCACCCAGCTGTTGGTCTGCGATCAAGAGACGTACAGGTTTAAAAATCTCATAGTTCATGTCGATATGCTTTATCAATCATTCCAGTTTATCGTTTGCGCTTTACTAATGACCGTTTCAGCAGGTCTGCCAGCATGAGCGAATTTCGTTTTTGGCAGCGCTTTAACAGTTTTTTCCGTTACATGGCAATATTTCTTAATAATGTCTTCATACCTTGCCATCCCAAGCGTGTTAATAGAGTCGCATGCCATATTGTATGCCTTAACGAAACTGTCGATTTGAGTTTTCCGATGGTTGTTGTTCCATGTTTTGGCGAGCGTAAGCAAGCATCCCAGTTGCCATCCCTTCTGTTGTGTATCGTAGAGCACCGGGTGTTTGTCAAGTCGTGCTTCTGTAGCTTGCGGTTCCGGCAGCCACATGGCATCCATTTCGTTATTTAACAGCATTTTCAGTCGTATATTCACATCATTGATTTGAATATAAAACACCTTGTTTTTAGTTTTCACACTGTCCACGACATGTCTGCTAAGGAAATCGGTGGCCGAAAATCTCGTCATCGCCATCATTTTGTCACCCATCTGTTTGATGTCAGTAATGCGTACCAAACGGTTGGTTATCAGTTGCCAATGGATATTCGTTGCAGTAAGGTAATGAACATCTTTTCCCTCTTTCCGCATCTTCTCAGCACGCATCACATCCGAAGTGACTACCTGTGCTTTTTCTTTCAGCAAAGCTTCCTGGCAATCCATCTGCGCCATCCTGGGCATAAGACTGACTGAGACTTTATTTTTTTCAAACATCCCCCTCTCCTGCGCCACAAATATGGGTAGGCAGTCCAGGGTAGGTGTAGTTGCCACAACCAGTGCATCTTTTCCCTGTTTGTCCTGAGCCTCCTTGTTTGTGTCTTCTCCCCCACTACATGCACAAAAGAAGATGACAACCCAAACATATAACATCCATTTATTTCTGTACATGGTGCAAAAATACGAAATATAGATGAATAAGAAAAGATATTTTGGAAGATTAACGTAACGGTATTTGGCTTTTTTGTTTAGAATCATTATTTTTGCAAATAAAATACCAAACTATTTATGAAAGGACTAAAAATGTTATGCATGGCCACTCTATTGGCAGGCTGCAATGCAGCCGTAGACATTGAACAACAGGTGGATGAACTGTACGACAAGATGTCGCAGGAGGAACGTATCGCCCAGTTACGCAGTATGTATATGGATGACCTTTTCGACGACCAAGGTCATTTAGATACTGCCAAGTGTCGTCAGATGATACCCAATGGTATCGGCCATTTTTCGCAATATTGCAGTCAAAAGCCTTTGGATCCTGACGTGCTACGTGACCGCGTAGCCGCAGTGCAGGACTGGCTGATAAACAATACACCCAACGGCATTCCCGCCCTTTTCCATGAGGAAGTACTATCGGGCGTAAACACCCGTGGAGCCACCATCTATCCCCAACAGATAGGACAGGCCTGTTCTTTCAACCCCGAATTGGCCGAGTTGAAAACCCGTCAGACGGGTATTGCTATGCGTAAGATGGGCGGTGTGTTATCGCTCTCGCCGATGGTCGATGTTTGCCGCACACCCAGTTTCAACCGTTTGGAAGAGTCGTATGGTGAAGACGGTTACCTATCAGCAGTGATGGGTGTTGCCTTTGTGAACGGTTTACAGCAAGGTGACCTAAAGAAAGGCGTCGGAGCCTGTTCCAAGCACTATCTGGGTTATGGCGGAGGCGGCGATGCCGAGGAGAAAGAGTTGATGGAAGAAATACTCTTTCCTCATGAGGCGATGATTCGTCTGGCAGGCAGTAAAGTTATCATGCCAGGCTATCATGCCATGGCTGGAAGTAACGGAGACTCTGTCAACTGTGTGGCCAATGACAAGATTTTGAACGATATTCTTCGTGGCTATCTTGGTTTTGACGGAATGGTGGTTAGCGACTACACCGCCATCGACCAGTTGCCCGGCATCACCGAAATTGTGGACAAAGCCGCTATGGCCATCAATGGCGGTTGCGATGTAGATTTTCCGCGTGGTGCCAATTATCAGTCTTTACCTCAAGCCCTCGAACAAGGGAAAGTGAAGCCGGAAGTGTTGGAACGCGCTGTCAAGGATGTTCTTCGCCATAAGTTCCGTGCTGGTCTGTTCGACAAGGATGCATACTTATATAGCAAGGAGAAGATTGAATTAGACACACCCGAAGAGCGTCAGACCGCATACGACATCGCTACCCAATCGGTTGTTTTGTTGGAGAACAACGGCATCTTGCCCCTCAACAATGACACCTCACAACTCAACATCCTCTTGACCGGTCCCAACGCCAATTCAATGTGGGCAATGTGCGGTGACTACTCTTTCCCAGCTATGACCTATTTCTGGAAGAAGGTGGAGAACGACCTCGACCATCCACATGTCATTACTTTATTAGGAGGTATGAAGGGGCACAAACCCGAAGGTTTCAATATTATGTATTCCCGTGGTTGTGACTGGACAGAAGAGATAGAAACCAAGTTTGCCAAGGGTGGCGACGAACGCGCATGGGAATATGAGATTCTGCACCGCAAGGTTGATTCGGGCGAGAAAGCCGATAAGGCCGAAGCTCTTAATATGGCCAAGGATTGTGACGTGATTATTGCCGCCGTTGGCGAGAACGTGATGCTTTGCGGTGAGAACCGCGACCGTCAGGGTTTGCGCTTGCCCGGCAAGCAGGAGCAGTATGTACAAGAATTACTGAATACGGGCAAGCCTGTCATTTTGGTCATTTTCGGTGGTCGTGCCCAAATTGTATCAGGCATCGCCGAGCGTTGCGCCGCCGTTATCCAGGCGTGGTATCCTGGTGAGGAAGGTGGTAATGCCGTTGCTGACATTCTTTATGGTAAGGTGTCTCCATCGGCCAAGTTGTCAGTTAGCTATCCTAATACCGAGATTTACGAACCCATCTGTTATAACCGTTCCGTCGAGAAAGATTCCCGTGTACAGTGGCCTTTCGGCTATGGATTGAGCTATACCACTTTTGAATACAGTAATCTGAAGATAGACCAAGAAGCCTCCACCACGTCTGAAAGCATCGTCATGACATTTGACGTGAAGAATACCGGCAAGGTAACTGGCGACGAGATTGTGCAGGTGTACCTATCCCCCACTTCCGATAAACAGCATATTCGTCTTATCCAATTACAAGGTTTTGCCCGCGTTTCACTTAATCCAGGTGAGACGAAAGCCGTGAAGATGAAGCTCTATACCGAGCAGTTCGGTTTTTATAGTCATGAGGGACAGCGACAGTGGAATATAGCACCAGGCACATTCATTGTCAAGGTTGGAGCCTCTTCGACTGATATCCGTCTGCAAAAGGAGGTATCGTTGAAAGGCGAAACGGTGGTCAAGTCTTTGCGAGATAAATATTTCTCGGTAAGATTAGATTAATAATTTATTGATATTTTTTTAACATAAAGACATGTCAATCTCGCTGTATGCCAAATACATATGAAGCGAGATTGACTTTTTTTGAAAAAAGTTTGAATTTCTTGCAATGTTTTTGCGAAATGTGTGTATATACAAGTAGAGGATGCTTAACGAGACGAACGAACTGATACGCGGATTGTGCCGACAACGCCGGCAGGCACAAGAGCGGCTTCTCCAACTGTATGGCGATATGGTTTTTGGCCAGGTGTCGAGAATCGTACCGCGTCAGGAGGATGCTGAAGAGGTGTATCAAGACGTGTTCGTGAAGGCATTCCGCCATATCCGCTCGTATAACCAGACAAAAGCATCCCTTGCCACCTGGCTGAGCAGAATAGCCTATCACGAATCGTTGAATTACATGCGACACAATAAGTCAACCATCCTCTATATAGACGACCGTGAGGTTGATTTCGAGCGTATCAGTGAGGAAGCTGTCACACAGGTCATGGAGGATTCTGACGAGCAGACCACCCAAATGTTGGAACGTGCGTTAGACCACCTGTCTCCTGAAGAACAAGCCATTATCGGTATGTTCTATTTCGATGAGAAAAGCATCAAAGAAATCAGTTTCATCACCGACACCCTACCCACCACTATTGGGTCGCAGTTGAGCCGGACAAGAAAGAAGCTGTACCATATTATCAAACAAATACAATAATGAACGACAACGAAATCATAAACCATCAACAAAAGGACACGAGTCTCCGTCAAGCCCTGGCACATCGTGAAGGGCGACGCCCCATCATGCCCTCCGACCTGAACGAACGGGTGATGGCAAGGGTGGCAGATGATGGGCACCGCAAACAAGTCGTTCGTCGTTGGATAGCAGCTGCAGCCTGTCTGCTGGTGGTTGCCGGCATTGGTGTTACGCTGATGTTTGATAAGAAAGGCGGTGGTGTTGACCAGGTTACTGCAAAGGTGGAAAACGTTAGTGCCCCCAATCCCTCCACCACAAAGGAGGAAAAAGAGGGAACTGTCACCTCAACCCAGGAAAAGAAGGAGAGAGGAATGACCTCCTCTGGCTCCTCCAAGAGTAAAATAGGTCACTCTGAGAACGCATCATCTGCTCCTGTTAAGGTTATGAAGAAAGAAAGTTCTCCCAACCCTTCCTCTATCAATGAGGGGGATGTAATCAACCCAGAACATGGGAGAAGGCAAGAGTATGCGATACCGGTAACAACACCTTATTCAATGATGAAGGGTAATGTTAGTTATTTACGGTTTGCTTCGGCTACGAAGGATGATAGTGTCGCTTACCGTGCGCCAAGTCTGTTTGACGACTTCATCGCGAAGATGGCCGATTATAACGGGGTGGAACGAGTAAGCCTTGATTGTGAAGACATCAGAGATGGTGGTATCGTCAATGGAAATGGCAAAAAGAGTAAAGGTACTGTTGGCCGCGTCGGTAAAGAAAATAACAACGAAACAAAGGTTGTAAGTGCTGCCTATGTCTTCACTGAGAACAACGAAGTAGATGTATTTGGTCGTCTTCTACAGATGGCCTGTTGGTATGACAACAAGAGTCCCGGTTATCTGCTCAACATATCCCGACAACAATTCTTCTTCTGCCTGAATGACGAGCGCAAAGGAGAGAAATACTTATGGACAGCGGAGCGGATTGACGGGAACCGAATATTAGTATTCTGCACCCATTCACCCATGGAAGTGAGTGTATCTTCAGCCTGTTATCAGGAATACAAAGAACATTTGAATATTAGAACATTAAAAAACTAGGAGATATGAGTCAATTTACAAGTTCAATGACCACACCTACTCCCTACTATATAATAAAGGGTATAAAGGGAACAAAAATGGTGTTAGTTAGTATGCTGATGCTGTTATGCATGAGTCATCATGTAAATGTTCAAGCTCAGGTAGAAGGACAACAGCTAAGTGCGACGCTGGTGTACACAACAGTCAGTCCTGATGGTGGCAGAATTTTGGCCAAAGGACCCGTTGGTTTGTTGCCTCTACCCCAAGTGAGCATAGACCCGCTCACCAAAGAAGAGACTGCGGTTTGGATTCCCACTAACAATGCGTGGATAAAAGACTCTGTTTGGGCAAAGGAAGTCCATTTAGCAGAACATCTGGAAAGATATTTCCCCAACACCCCCTTCGACCCCAATCTCCTTCGATTAATAGAGCAAAATGGTCCCGACTACCATAATCCATGGGATGACTATGTACCCTTCAGTTGGATGTTGAGTGAGGAAAGCGGTGAAACAGTGCTGCATTGTTACGTCAAGATGCCTGCAGATATAGTTACACGCCTTTGGCTCGCCTCAGAGGAAACCTGTCTGGTAGACCGTGAGACTGGCACCCAATATCGCATCCGTCGCACAGAACCCGAATGCATACGAAAACACCTTTCTTTTAAAGCGCCCAAAGATTCAATTCTCGATTTTCGCATTTACTTCCCTCCACTTGCCGAATCAACGAAAGAAGTGACCATCTTCGGTGTTCCCGGATGGGGTCTTATAGGCAATCCCATTACAGTAAGACCCCATTATGAAGGTCGAGTTAACTATTACGATACTATTCCACTCCTGCGCCGACCCCGTCTTCTCCTGGAACACGTTAGCGAAGATGCTCTTTACGACAAACAGAACTGGAACACGTGGAAGGTCTATACTGATGCCCATCTCATCAAGCCGTTGGCGGACAACACCATGGCCATTTGGCAGACCCCCGATGCCACCTATTTGGCCGTTGCCTACGAGCAGAATTGGACCCGTGAATATTTCGGATGGGAACCAGGGGCCATGTTAGTGGACGAGTCGGGAATGCAGTATCACCTTCGTGAGGTACAGGGTGTTCCCAAGGATGAAGTTTTTTTTATGGAAGGCAATGCCGGCGATTACATCGCCTATCTAATGGTATTCGATCCCGTGCCTCTTGACAAGCCTACTATCAGTTATATCGAACCCAGCGGCGAGCCCTTCAACGCTTGGGGTGCCAATTGGAACGGTCTTGTGCTTCCCAACCTTGATGTGGAAGCGTTGAGAAAGAACCAACCATTGTTCAATTACCATCCGAGGGAAGTGGTTAAATAATACCCATCACTGCCCCCCGAAGGGGATGAACCCCCATCAATAACCCCTCCCAAAGGAGGGGTACAACATACATATAATTACAGATATGAGACTACAAACCATTATAATACTGATACTCTTGTTCTTTGCTCTGTCGAGCCATACCCAGACAGACAGCACACAAGTGAAGGAAGAACAAAAAGAAATTGTGAACTTGTTAGCAGAAATTTTGCCAATTTCTGGTTGTATTCTACAAAAAACATAAAACTAGTTTTAGATTTTCACCTTCTTCAATCAATTTAACAATCCAGCTGATAGAAATTCTTTTTGTATATTCTATTTTTGTAGCTGAAGTGATTAGAATATCAATTTATTATGTACAAGAATGCATTCATCACCATCCTCTTCGCCCTTGTAGCAGTGGCAGGGCAGGCCCAGCACGCGTCACAAGGCGACAATGAAGGCGGCAAGAAGAAAAAAGAAAAGACTATCAGTTTGACGGGTTATGCATCGGACTCTTTCACAAAGGCCCGCGTACCCAAGGACAGCCTGAAGCTTTACTTGCTAAGTGCCACCGACTCCGTGGTCGTCGACACTGCTGACGTGTGGGAGTCGTGGAACTATACCGGCATCAATAGCACTGGCTACAACTTCACCGTTCCAGCCCGTCCAGCAAAGTACATCATCAAAGCCACACATCCCGACTACGAGACCACCTACAAAAACTACGAGGTGAAAAAGATAGGCAGGAACCGCTATTTTGAATTACCAGCAGTGCGTATGCGCCGGCTGCGTCGCGACTACGACAAGGAAGGTGGCAATCTTGACGAGGTGGTGGTGACAGCCACAAAGGTGAAGATGGTGTATAAGGGTGACACCATCGTGTATAACGCCGATGCCTTCAACATACCCGAAGGTTCTATGCTCGACGCATTGATTAAGCAGTTGCCAGGTGTTGAACTGAAAGAAAACGGTGAAATATTCGTCAATGGCAAGAAGATAGACAACCTGACATTGAACGGCGCCGACTTTTTCAAGGGCAAGAACAAGATGATGCTGGAGAATCTACCCTATTACACCGTGAAGAATGTGGAGGTATTCAATAAGTCGACACCACGAAGCCAATTCACCGGTCGCGATGTGGAGCAGAAAGAATATACCATGGACGTAGTGTTGAAACGTGAATACCATGTTGGTGGCACAGCCTATGTGGAAGGAGGTTATGGTACCGACAACCGCTACCGTGGCAAGGGGTTTGGAATGCGCTATAGTGACCACAGCCGTGCCATCCTCTTTGGTGGAGCGAATAACCTGAACGAGTACATCGACTTCGACCGGGAGGGTAATGACCGAAGTCGCACCGAGGCCAGTGGTGACCGTGACGTGCGTCAGATGGGCGGTGCATGGTCATTGCACGCCTCGGAAGACCGTGCTACGAATACTTTGGAATATGACCTGAAGTGGGAAGACAACAACGGTGAGAGCCGCCAGCAGTCAGAAAACTACCTTGCCGGTGCCAGCACTTTCGGGAAGAGCAACAGTGAACGTGACAACCGTCCTTTTTCTTTCAATGCCCGCAACACCTTCATGTTGCAGAAACCCTTTTTCATGTATTCGTGGTTAGATGTGCGATACAACCATGGTCATAACGAGAGCGAGAATGAGTCGCTGACGGCTCGTGACGTGCTTTTCGGCGACAGCATCAACCTGAACAGGAGCCGTAACCGCAGCAAGAGCGACCAGATGAATTTTAGTTTCCAAAACCAGGCCAGCGTGAAACTGCCATGGGGTGATATGTTGGAACTGCAAGCCCTCCTAAATAGCCAGCGTACATGGAATAGCCGTTCGTTCTCTCAAGACCATTATACGTTTTACAATACGGGAGTCATTGACCAACGCAATCAATACTACGACAGTCCCAGCAAAGGGTTCAGTGCTTCTGGAAGAATGGGATACGGTATCCAATTGACGGAGCATTTTACCCTTATGCCATTCGTGGGTCTGAAATATGATTTCAGCACAAACGACAATAACCGTTACCGGTTGGACTGGTTAGGGGCGGACTGGGCTGTCGGTGGTCTCCACCCCATGGGCACACTGCCCCCGCCTGATGCTTTAGACATTGCCTATGACCGTCCCAATTCATCGGAGCAGGAAACGCGGTTGAACACCACTGCTGTCGGTGCGGAAATGAACTACAGCAAGCCCATCAAGAACGGACAAATCTATTTTCTCTTACAGTTTACCGAGAAATACCTCCGCAACCACATGCGCTATGATAACGACATGCTTCATGCCACCATCAACAAGAATTACCGCTCTCCACAGATATTCTTCAATTACTACATTGCATGGGACAACTATCATAAAAACATTAGCGGCTACATAGAGAACAGCATGCAATTGCCCACCATCGGACAGATGGTGGACATCACATCCACCGCTAATCCCCTGAATATCGTAAAGGGTAATCCTGACCTGAAGCCCATGATTCTGTGGTATGGCAATGTAAGTTTCAGTTCGCGTACCGACAGCATCGACCAGAACATCAGAGTATCGCTGTACGGCAACATACAGCACAATTCTTTCGCCAACACCTACACCTACGACCCGTCGTCCGGTGTTTACACCTCGTGGACAGAGAATGTGAACGGGAACTGGCAACTCACCGGAAGTGTAGGCTATGGCCGAGCCTTAGGCAAGAAGAAATTCTGGCATATTGACGGCAGTTTCAGTACCACCATCAACCAAAGCACCGACATGACATCACTCACCGGACAGACGGATGCGCAACGTAATCGAGTAACCAGCACACGCTGGTCGTTCTCACCCAGTCTGCGCTACCAGAAAGAGAAACTCAGTTTTACGCTCAAGGCCGACGGAGCGTGGCAACATCTCCACCGCAGCATAGAGGTGAGCACCCTGCCCACTAACGTCTATGACTTCAGTTATGGTGTGAACGCGAATTACCAACTGCCATGGAACCTGACCATCGACACCGACTTGCAGATGCACTCCCGCAGAGGATATGCCGAGGAAGAAATGAACGACAACCGTCTTTATTGGGATGCCACGCTGACAAAGAGCTGGAAGCAAGGACGTTGGGTGGCTAAGGTTAAAGGATATGACCTGTTAGGTCAGGTCACACACTGGCAGTATTACGTGAACTCTCAGGGACGTTATGAGATATGGACGAACAACATGCGCCGTTATGTTTTGTTCTCGTTAGCGTATCGGTTCAGTCTATCCCCAAAAAGGTAAAAAGGATTTACCTATAGATAGTTAAAAGGGTGTGAAAAGAAGCATATAATTGGACCATACATAAAGTTGATTTTAGTTCACTTTAATTATATTCATTTTTATTCGTACTTTTCATTGTAATGAAAGATAATAGAGAGACTGGATCGTGAGATTCGGTCTCTTTGTTTGAAAGGTAAAAGGGTAAAAAGGTAAAAGAGTAAAAAGGTAAAAGAGTAAAAAAAGGGGATAAGAGTTGTTGTTTTGCGCTTTTTTTTATACTTTCGCAGACAGAATAATTGAGAATCAAAGAGTATGGCAAAAGACAAGATAGCATACGTATGTGATAACTGCGGGCAGGAATCAGCAAAGTGGATAGGCAAATGTCCTTCATGCGGTCAATGGAACACTTTTAAGGAGATTCGCGTGAGCAACGACACTGGCAGTCAAGCCGCGAAGTCGGCTGCCCAACATGTTCGCAACACTCTTTCAGGTGGTCCCCGCGTACACAAACTGAGTGAGATTGCCGCCAAGGGTGAGCCTCGCATTGACCTAAAAGACAGCGAATTAAACCGCGTATTAGGCGGTGGTCTAGTACCCGGCAGTATCGTATTGTTAGGCGGCGAGCCTGGTATCGGCAAGAGTACTTTGAGTTTGCAAACGGTGTTACGTCTGCCTCATCTCCGCATCCTGTATGTGAGCGGTGAGGAGAGTGAACAGCAGTTGAAGATGCGCAGTGAACGTATCACCCATGATAGCGACGACCATGTATTGGTATTGTGCGAAAACTCACTGGAAGCTATTTTCTCGCATATCAAGGAAGTGCAGCCCGACCTGGTTGTTGTCGACTCCATCCAGACAATTTCCACTGAAGACGTGGAAAGCAGTGCCGGGAGCGTGAGCCAGGTACGTGAATGTGCTGCTGCATTGCTGCGTTTCTCGAAGTCAAGCGGCATCCCCGTCATACTCATCGGACACATTAATAAAGAAGGCAGCATTGCCGGTCCAAAGATTCTGGAGCATATCGTGGATACAGTCATTCAGTTTGAAGGTGACCAGCATTATATGTACCGCATTCTACGTAGCATCAAGAATCGTTTCGGCAGCACCAGCGAGTTAGGAATCTACGAGATGCGACAGGACGGATTGCGCCAGGTGAGCAATCCCTCGGAATTGCTGTTGACCCGCGAGCACGAAGGGCTGTCGGGCATTGCCATTTCTTCTGCCATCGAAGGTGTCCGCCCGTTCTTGGTGGAAACACAGGCGTTGGTATCAACAGCCGCTTACGGAACCCCTCAGCGTGCAGCCACCGGTTTTGACCAACGACGTCTGAACATGCTATTAGCCGTGCTGGAAAAACGTGTAGGCTTCAAGTTGATACAGAAAGACGTATTTTTAAATATTGCCGGGGGGCTGCGCGTCACCGATATGGCAATGGACCTGAGCATCATTGCCGCCGTGTTATCGAGCAATGTCGACACTCCTATCGACAACGGCTGGTGTATGTGTGGTGAGGTAGGCTTAAGCGGCGAGGTACGTCCTGTCAATCGTATTGAACAGCGTATTGCCGAAGCTGAAAAATTGGGATTCTCTGACATCATCATCCCCAAGTACAACTCCAAGGGACTGCCTCAGGGGAAGTACCATATCGGCATACACCCGGTTCGGAAGGTGGAAGAAGCGTTACGGCTGCTGTTCGGATAATAAATTCAATTTCCCGATTGATTATTAAAGGATTTCACGGAATCATACCAAAGCAGGCGGATTGAATCAATCCGCCTGCTTTGGTATGATAAAATGAATATTATTTCACGAGCACTTTTTGTCCGTTTACCACATATATACCAGGTTGTAGTTTCTGCATTTGAGCCGCGCTGATGCCCGAAGCCACTTTTTGTCCGGCGATGTTATAGACATCTACCTTCCCATTATTTGCCGTAATGGCACTAATTGAAGTGGTCTCTCCCGCTGCGAGGTGATAAGTGACAAGCGGCATATCGTTGCCCGAGTCGAGTTTTATGTAACAGCGTGTAGCATGAAAACCACCTTTGGCATCATCGACAGCCACGAATTTTGCCTCACTGTTATCTGCTGCAAGGATGCCATAGAGTCCTGTACCCTTGCAAGCCTTCTGGGCGGCGGCCATCTGCACATATTCACTGCCAACATGGTATTCAAGAATCGCTTCTCCTTGAGTGACCAACGTTTCCTTGGATATACGTTTGGAACCATTTTCGCCTGAATAATACAGGATGTAAGGCACATTTGCTTTAATGCCCTCAGTTTTACAGTCTTGGAAGAACAACGATACAGAACCACCGTTCGCATCAACGCCTACTAATTTTTCAAGCCGGCAATCACTGCCAAAAGCCTCACTTAGTTCACTTTCGGATAGGTCAAAAGGCAGGGATATGGTATTCCATCCATTAAATACATAACGGTTGACATTCACTTTGCACACCTGTCCATCATACTTTTGGAGGTTTGAACCATTTGATGTGCTGAGGTTGAGCACTTGTTGTGCATTGACGGCCATAGCAGAGATGGCGAATGCCATGATAAAGTAGAATTTTCTCATATTCATTGTTGAGTTTGTGAGTTTATAAGTTTTTGAGTTATTCAGTTATTGTATGTTGCAAAAATACGAATTATTACTTTATGTTCCAAATTTTTTTGAAGAGTTTTTGTCACTACTCTCGCGTATTTTCAGTATCATGGGAACCACCTCACGGTAAATGGTAGGGTCGCCCGCTATGTTTTTCAGCAATAGCTCACATGCTTTGATTCCCTGTTCTCTTGCCTGGTCCATGATGGCAGAGAGTTTTGGAGTGACGAACTCAGCCGTTTCACCCTCGGTAAAGCCAATGATTGCTACATCCTGTGGGATACGCAGATTTTTGTTTTTTATAGCCTCGAAAGCCCCATAAGTAAGAATATCATTGAAAGCAAGAATGGCATCAGGAGGGTTATTGCTTTCCAACATTTTTGTTGTGTTCTCACGTGCTATATCAGCATCGATTTTGTCACAGACAATGATGTCGCGATCGATGGGAATGTGGTATTCCCTCAATGCTTCAAGATAGCCATGTTTCCGTCTGACAACCATATCGAGGTGATTTGGGCCACCAATAAAAGCCACCCTTTTGCTTCCTGTGTTGATGAGGTGTTTAGTCGCTTCATAAGCCGCTTCATCTCCATTAGCCACCACCTGTGAAAACAGTTCAGGCAGGCAAGTACGTGCAAAGAAAACCAGAGGTATTCCCATGTCATGTATTTCCCGGAAATGCGAGTAGTCGACTGTATCTTGTGCCAGACAAGCGATAATGCCTTCTACATGATGAGATATGAAATTGTCGATAGCCTTTTCTTCGAGGTTATGATCTTCATGGCTATTACTACTAAACACGGAATATCCCACTTGTCGTGCTTTTTCCTCTATGCCGTCGAGAACCGCCGCATAATAATGCGTAACGAGATTAGGGAGTACCACACCTATAACTTTGGGAGCCTCTTTTCTCAGACTTTGCGCGAAAGGGTTGGGTCGGTAATTACGTTTTTTTGCCAAGGCTTTCACCTTTTGCGTCATTTCCTCCCCCACTTCGTGGCTGTTTCTAAGCGCTCGTGACACTGTAGCAATACTAACGCCCAGCTCATCGGCGAGGTCTTTTAATGATGTACGACGTTTTTTCATGTTACAGATAATGATGAGTATGACAATAGTTAGTTAGTCTGTTGCAAAAATAAGACAAATTGTTGGTTTTCGCAAACGTTTACGTATTTTTTGGAGAAAAAAAGTCAAAAAAGCCTTACAATGTGCGTCAATCTGCATAATTTTGCACTCAGTAAGGTAAGAATGAGTAATGAATAGTTGATAATAAGTTAGTTAGAACTGGATTAGTGATGTTGCGAAACACCCTAATCCATTTTTTGTTTATTTCAGGTCAACAAAAAGGACAGGCCTTTTTTAATAAGCCATCCCGGCCCTTACAAAAGGATGGTAATGATATAGATTAAAATGGAAACAGTTGTTCCTCTTCGACATCACAGTGTAAGAAGCCCATTTCGCTAGCTTTTTCCTCACCCATGGCATAATAAGTCACATCAGCCTCGGCACATATTTCCTGTTGGTTGTTTTCCACAGTGACATGTATTTCCACAAAGTTACGTTTTCTTGCTGTTATCCATGCTTTTATAATTAACTGAGGATCATCGGATGCAATAGGTTTCCGAAAAGAAACATTCAGTCGCGATGTCATCCCCGCTGTCTGTAGTTTCCGAGAGACAGCCCATCCCGCCGTTTCATCGATGAGCGTGCTGATGATGCCACCGTGAAGTGTACCGACCCATCCTTGAAAATGTGACTGTGGCTGCCAAAAGGAAACGATTTTATCCCCTTCCTCATAGAAATGCATATGAAGCCCTATGGGGTTTTCGGGAGCGCATCCGAAACAGTTGTATCCTTCTTTGTGTAGCCAGGGATTGATAATTTTTTGCATTTGAGTTTGTGAGTTATTTATATTGATGAGGTGTTAGAATGTGAATTCGAAACCAAAACGGACACCGTGTTTTTTAATGTCAGGCAAGTCGGTGTAGGTTAGACGTCTGACGTAGACAACCTTGAAAAACCTGAAGATATTATGGAATCCCGCTACCAGTTCGAGGTATGGCTTGTTTCCGTCCATCAATCTGACACTTTCTGGAAAAGCGAAAAGCATGGGATCACCAGCATTCTGTTCGAGGAACGGATTGTTTTTTGACGTGAGGTGCCCCATCATCCCCTTAATTTCAAGGATTTCGCGAAATTTCAGTTTATTGATGAGCGGTATGCGATTGAGAATTTTGCCGTTGATGTCCCATTTCAGGTCGAGCATTGCTACACGGTCGTTTAGAAACTCCATATTGTTCATCAATGCAAAAGTCTTTGTGTCGATAACATAGGAAAGGTTTGCCGGCGGAATGATGAGCAATGGGAACGGTACTTTATTCCATTGTGCCCCAGCTTTAAGTCTCACGTCAAGTTTTCCCCAACTTTTGAGCCATATCCTCTTGAAGAAACCCAGTTCTGTGTAGTTGTATTTATATTGTCCACCAAGTAATCCATTGAATCCCATGGTATGAACAAGTGTGAATTCCGGTGCATCAAGGTTAACTGCCAGTCGTCTGTTTTTCGTATTGATGAAAGTGCATCCCGGAGCAAGTCTCAGGGCCAATGTCATTTCCGTAGTACGAATCTTCCCCACTCTACTGCCATCAGCTATTCGTATAAACTCAAGGTCGCCGGTGGGTTCATTACTTTCCGTTTTGATGTCGAAGGTTGTACGGAATCCCCAGTCCGTTTCCCAATCAAAGGTTAGTTTCTGTCTGTTGTAGAAATACATCTGGTTCACTTTCTGCCATCTAATAGCCGTGAACACATTATCCTTATCCGTTGTAAGGAATTTGTCGGAAGGTGATATCACATCTTTTGCCGTTTCAAAGGAAATGGTGCGAATGGGGAACTCCTCTGGCTGGTATTCCTTTTTATTGAACGAATAGGTTACCAAGGTGCTGTAGTAATGCCTGTGGCTTTTTGTACCATAGGCATAATAGCCTTTCCAGAACCAATGTGGATTGAGAGACGCCGTTGTCTGTCCACTGGCTCGGAAGCGCATGCCGTCGACAAAATTGTTAGAAACGATGGTGTTGATGGGTCCGATGTCGAATTTGCTTTTTGAGTTTTGCGTACCCGTTTCCACGAAATTCTCAATGAGAGCCTTTATGCCGATGAGGATATATTTGAACCCTTTTGTCTGTTCCATCCGATGTATGAACGCATCCATCGACGACTCCCCTTTTGACAGTTCAACGGACCGATATTGCTGCCAAAATTTCTCATCCCTCACTCTTGCCTCCGTATCGTAGCGAGTAGCCGCCCTACCCTTGAACAGATGTTTCGGTATTTCTTCGAAAGCATAGTCACTCAGTCGAGTAGTACGTATGACCAAAGCCTTGCTCAGAAAATCAGCAAGTGCCATTTCCACAATCATATCGTCAACAGAAAGTGCCCATTCACCATTTGACAGTTTGGTGTATTCCTGGTCAACGTACATGTTTTCCACGAAATTGACATCGCTTCGTGCCGGCAATGTCAGGGAACATTTCTTCACATGCAATGTACTGTCGTTGATGATATACAATTCACCCCGAAAGCCGAAGTCCTGCTGGTTGTTTGGTGTAAACTGTAAGTGTATGCACTTATCTTGTCCAACAAACACCGTATCTTCGATATAGAAACGATAGAAAGCTATGGCATCCTTTCCTATCGGACTTGTGAAACGATATTGGAGTAAACGTATCTGGTCATCGTAAATATCCACATCCGTGAACACATCCTTAAGCATGGAGTTGAGCACTTGCCCAGTCTCCAGCATCTGATTTACGCCATTACTAGACTGTCCCTTGATGATGTCCTTCTCACTTTTGGGGTCTTTCCGATACAAGTGTTGTGTCACTGTCTCATCGACACTGATGGGCAGGATAAGTTTACCGTTATAAGGACAAATTTCCACCTGGTCGATGAGCCAATTCAGCTTTTTCTTTTGCGCATTTTCCAGTTCATCGGGCGATATGTCATTTACGGCGAGTGTTATTTTCTGGTATTTGTTGTACTGGTAGAAATCATGGTTAGCCAAATCAGTTTTCTTCTTTGCCTCTATTACCCTTTTCATGAGTTCCACCGCCGGATTGTTTTTCCTAGAGTATTTCGTTTTCCGCTGGGACTTTACGATTACCTCATCAAGGTTTCTTGCATCGGACTTCAGTTTGATAACCATCTCTGATGGCGTATTCGACTTGATCTGTATTCGTTGTGCTTTATATCCCAACGCACTGATGGTGAGGTACCAACCATTATGTCGTTCTATGGAGAAATGCCCGAGAGAATCGCCCGCCACAGCAACATGTTTTCCCTTATAACTCACACTAGGAAATTTGATGGTGTCGCCGGTTTCATTATCAATGACAACACCAGTAATCTGCGAGTTAGCTGCCATAGCCAACACGCAAAAGAGGAGCGATATGAGATAGCGTTTAGTCAATTTCCTCATCAGGTTCGTATCCACCCATTTCACGGATGGCATTTTTCAACAGCGAATATTGCTGGTATAGGTTGTTGACCGGGGTTTCTTTTTGTGTATAGTCATGCATGGGGCTTTTCATGAAGAAACTCATGAAACGCTGTATGCCATACCGTCCCGCCCTAGCTGCGAGGTCGGTCAAGAGGCACAGGTCGAGCAACAATGGAGCAGCAAGTATGGAGTCACGGCAGAGGAAATTGATTTTTATCTGCATTGGGTATCCCATCCATCCGAAGATGTCAATATTATCCCATCCCTCTTTATTGTCATTACGCGGCGGGTAATAGTTGATTCGCACTTTATGGTAATAATCCATATACAAATCGGGTTGATCTTCCGGCTGAAGTATCGTCTCAAGCGTAGACAATTTACTCACCTCTTTTGTTTTGAAGTTTTCCGGTTCGTCAAGTACCAGTCCGTCGCGGTTTCCAAGGATATTTGTAGAAAACCACCCATTCAGTCCCAAACATCTTGTGCTGATGATAGGAGCGAACCCACTTTTCACCAGAGTCTGTCCCGTTTTGAAATCTTTCCCTGCAATGGGCATTTTGCATTTCTCCGCCATTTCCCACATAGCTGGAATGTCAACCGTAGTATTTGGCGCCCCCATGATAAAAGGTGCACCTTCGGCAAGAGCCGCGTAGGCATAACACATCGATGGAGCCACATGCTCGGTATCATTTTCCTTCATGGCTTTTTCGAGGTTTTCCAAGGAGCCATGAACCGGCATGTAGGGAGGCACATATATCTCCGTTGACGCCGCCCAGATAACTACGACCCGTTGCAGGTCATTGTCTTTTCTGAACCGACGGATATCTTCGCGCAACTGTTCCACCATGTCCCACCGAGTTGAACAGTCCTTTACATTGTCGCCATCGATTCGTTTGGCATAATTTTTGTCGAAAGCGGCCTTCAAAGGAACGATTTTTTCCAATTCCTGTCTCACCGGTTCAATATCTTTTTCCTTCAGCACCTCCGCATACATGGCAGCCTGGTAAGCATTTTGCGGGTACACGTCCCATGTGGCGAATACCAAATCGTCGAGTTTAGCCAGCGGCACAATGTCCGCATAATGCAGGTATTTCTTATTATCGCCTTTTCCTACGCGTATTTTGTCGTACTGTGTCATTGAGCCGATTGGTTTGGCCAGTCCTTTGCGTACCATGAACACCCCTGTCAAGAATGTTGTAGCCACGGCTCCGCATCCAACGATCATCACGCCCAGTTTACCCTCAGCTGGTAACACGTTATTCTGTTTCATATATAGTATATTTAATTTTTAAGCAACATTGTCAGTTGGCTTAGATGAGAAATGACATAGTCGGCACAGCAATTTTCATGCTGTTTTCCCTCCCATGTTTCCCCTTTCAGCCATGCTGTTTTGCATCCTGACTGTTTTGCCGGAATGATGTCCTTTTCCATGCTATCGCCCACGACAAGCACTTCTTCCGGCTTCATTTCCAACGCCTCCACCCCCAATTTGAAGATTGCAGGGTTAGGCTTTCTCACCCCCACTTTTGCAGACTCCACCACATGACAAAAACAATTTGCAATGTCGAATTCATTCAACACCACCTCGATATTGCCATAGAAGTTCGTCACGAGTGCCATCGGAAAAGATTTCCCCAACGAGTTCAACACTCCCTTGCTTTCAAACGTATATTTCCCTACCTTATTGTATAGCATTTGCAATAAAGAATCGACCGTTGATTGAGCGACCTCATCCGTTACGTTCCACAGTTCTTTTTCCCTGAGGCACGCTACTTGCATTTGCAATTTTCTTTGCAGTGTTTGTCGGAACGTATAATCCGATTGGATGATATGTCCAGCACCCAATGCTTTCTCCGCATACACATATGCCACTTTATATTGATCCCATGATATAGGGATACACATTTCTTCATACCCATGCCAGATGAAGCGACCCCAATGACACCCACCCGTATCGAGAGTGCCTCCATAATCGAATATCAGCGCTTTGAGCTTACTCATTTCCGTTGTTGTCGGTCATCATATCTTCCCTCATCTTCCGGCATAAGCTCTCATGGGTACGGTGCATGTGTATATAAATGCACATAAGCACGATTATCTCAAAGAGAAAATATACCCAGGGACAATTAGCAAGGCATGTGATATATAACACAATAGCTCTTGTGTTGAAAGAGAGGATGTTGGTATATTTCATGAGTGGTCGGCTACCATCGAGGAACCGTTCACGTACCTTCGCCGGCACCTTTTCCACTTCTCCATATTTTTTTTTCAGTGTAGCGTAGAAATTTTGGAACTCCGGTGTTCTTCGTTCCTGTGCCTTGCAGTAGTTGGCATAGTTGTAATAGAACAATCGTTTCCAGAACGCATTCTTTTTCGGCAAATTATCATAAATACTGCGTTGCTGCGCATAAGTGTCCAGTTCACTTCCTTTTTTCCCTTTCAGAAAGAGGAGGTGTATCTGTCGGTAGTAATCTGCGTCAGAGCTTTGCGGAGAGTGGCAAATGAGTCCCGCCACGGCAGCGAGCACCCATATCCATACGCCCCATTTGATGTCTGTCCCAGGCATCAGTTGCGGCATGATTCTCAAACAAAGTGCGAAGTATATGGAAAAGAACCATACATCACCTGCAAATCCATCGAGAACCCTTCCCACAAGTGTTTTCTGATTCGTCAACCGAGCCAGTTGGCCGTCGGTGCTGTCACAGAAATTCGCCGTCATGAGCAGCAACATTCCCGCCAAGTTATGCCACAAGTCGGTATAATAGAACATAACCGCTGCCGCAATGCCGAGAAATATGGAAAGAATGGTGATAACGTTTGGATGCACGCCCAGTTTTCGCCAGATGAGAGCAAAGAACAGACCTATGGGTCGAGTGAAATGCACATCGAGCCATTCCTCCGTGTCTTTCGATTTAAGAGAGGCGCGCAGCAAATCCCTAAACGACTGTTTTTGGTTGCTCTTGCCCATATTTTGCATGTTATCTCTTTTTGTCATGTGTATTTCATACCTGATTCTGCCTTTTTTGCAGGCACATCGTGGCCAATCGTGCTATGGCCTCAGCCGCATCCGTCCTACAACGAGAAAAACTAGGCCAGTCATTAAAATCAATGAGGAAGAATCGTCCTTTTTCATCAACGATGCAATCTCCCCCGTATATCTTTACGTCAAGTGTCCTTGCCAACTGTTCAGCCACCGTTTTCAAACCTTCCACATTAAATCGAAAATGATTTGCCGGTCCATTTACCTTTTCATGTTCGAATTTAGTGATTCCGTCGTCGGTTGGGTAAAAGTATCGGAAGAAGCCCGTGTCAAGCACACCATAGAATTTTACTACGTCGCCCGGAACATGAGCCATAACCGACACCTCCTTGACCCCACGATTATGGAAACGCGACACCCATTCATCCACCGATTCATTCTTTGGCACGAACACCACATCGTCAGCATGCTGTGCCGCCATGTCACCTCTTTTCACCCAATGCCCCTTATCCCCCCGTTCCGGAGGTATAGGCCAATGATGCTCCCTCATGACAGCATGCCAAACGCTTCTTGCACAACGGGCCACCCCCATCGGACTATTGAGAACCACCGCCCCCTCTTTCTCCCTCTGGGCCAACCATTGCAAAGTCTCCGGCATTCTTCCCATAGAGAGGAAAAGCGTTGTGGAAGCGAATTCTTGTCTCGATTTTTCAAAAATCAGTTCCTTTTCGCTAACGAGCACGTCAATGCCCATCCTTTCTGCCACTTCTTGCAGGATAGCTTTGTCATTCCTTTCTGAATTTGGCGAGAATAGGGCATCTCGTATCACGGCCACTCTGCTTGTCATGGTTCCTTTACGAATTGGTTTGCCAGAGCCACGTCGGCAACATGATCCACATCCAGCACCTTTGAGAATTTGAATGCCTTTATGCGCAGTCCATTTGCTATCAAAGCCCTTTGAAAATTACGCATCCGCCGTTCACCACGGCGAACACATTCATCCAATATGGGCCACACAACAGGTGTCATGCCGTATATTCCCCCCGACACATATCTTACATTCGATGAGCTGTCGAGAAATGCCGTGATGTTCATATCGTCGTCAACCTCCACATATAGCGGTTTTTCATCGTCGACAAAATCCGTCACCCCCATGAGCGCATCACAACCATCTTGTGTTACGAATTGTTGGAAGACATCGACATATTCGGCAAATTCCTTTTCCCTGAACACTGTGTCGACTGTTGTCAGACAGAACGGTCCATCGCCGATGAAGCTATGCAATACATGCAGGCTATGCATGGAACTGGGTGTTCTTTTTTCTACTATCTGCAATGGTAACTGTTTTTCCTGCATTTTTCGAAGATGAACTCCTACCTGCGGCCATTTGTCATTGCATATAATAGCAATGGATTCCGCGTCATGCTCCATGAATATTCTCATCAGTCTGTCGACGAGACATTCCCCATCCACCTCCACCAGCGGTTTAGGACATTTCAATCCCTCTTCCGCCAGCCTCGACCCATCGCCTGCCGCTATGATGGCATACTTCATAACCTTTTGTTTCGCCTTTTTTGGTTGTATACTTCCCATTCAGGCATTAGACCGCAAAGATAACCATTATTGTCGACAACTAAAACAAAAAAAGCAAAAAAAAGCGTTTTCGTGAGAGATATTCGTGTAAATTGTGTACTTTTGCAACATCATATAAGAATCATTTATTGACACACCGCTCATCATGAGTCCAAGCGACACGACCCTCACACTGACACGCGCAGTAAAGGCTTTATCAGAGCCTTCATCGTTGAAGGGACTGTTCCACAATCACCAGTCTGGAGCGCCATTGCCCTCCGGCGTGACATTGCAGGAAATCATTGAGATTTCCAGGTCTATTCTTTTTCCCGGTTTTTATGGAAAGGCTACCCTGCACCTTTCCACCCTTGAATACCACCTCGGTGTCAGTGCCCAGCGTCTGCACCACCTGTTGACCGAACAGATACATGCTGGTCTTTGTTTTTCCGGCATTCATGAGAATAATGTAACGGAACAGGAAAAGAATCATGAACGTGCCGAGCACATTGCCACCGATTTGATAAGCCGTCTGCCCGAAATCCGCCAGATATTGGCCACAGACGTGGAAGCCGCCTATAATGGTGACCCAGCTGCTGAAAGTTTTGGTGAGATTATCTCTTGCTATCCCGTTATCAAAGCCCTTTCGAACTATCGCATCGCCCATGAATTGTACCTTCTTGGTGTACCTTTGATACCTCGCATGATGACAGAAATGGCCCATTCCGAGACTGGTATAGATATTCATCCCGCTGCCACAATAGGCCATCATTTCACTATCGACCATGGTACGGGAGTTGTTATTGGAGCCACCTGTATTATCGGCAACCATGTGAAACTATACCAAGGTGTGACCTTAGGTGCGAAGAGTTTTCCTTTAGACGCTGAAGGCAATCCCATCAAAGGTATCCTCCGACATCCCATTCTCGAGGACAATGTGATAGTATATTCCAATGCTACTATTTTGGGGCGCATCACCATTGGTGAAGGTTGTGTTGTGGGTGCGAACCAATGGGTGACCAAGGATATGGAAGCGGGTGAAAAGATAAAAAAATAAATATTAAGATTTATTATTACCATTTATTCTGAAACATATAAACTCTATATACGATGGAATTTGAATTAATTGCCAAGACGTTCATGGGTCTGGAACCTGTTTTGGCCCAGGAACTTACCCAATTGGGAGCGAACAATGTACAGATAGGTAGGAGGATGGTGTCTTTTACCGGCAATCAAGAATTGATGTACCGTGCCAATTTCCAATTACACACGGCTATCCGTATCTTGAAACCCATCAAGCATTTCAAGGCACGCACTCCCGATGAAGTGTACGAAGAAGTGAAGACCATCGACTGGCAGCGCTTTTTGGGCAACGACAAGACCTTTGCCGTTGACTCCGTTGTTTTTTCCGAAGAGTTCCGCCACAGCAAGTTTGTCAGTTACAAGGTGAAAGACGCCATTGTTGACCAGTTTCGTGAACAGACTGGTTCCCGTCCGAATATTTCCGTAAGCAATCCAGATATTCGTTTACATATCCACATTGCCGAGACAGACTGCACGTTAAGTTTGGATTCGAGTGGAGAGTCGCTTCACCGTCGTGGTTACCGTCAAGAATCCACCGAAGCCCCCTTGAATGAAGTGTTGGCCGCCGGCATGATTCTTCTTACCGGTTGGCATGGCGACACCGATTTCATAGACCCTATGTGTGGCTCCGGCACTTTGTTGATAGAAGCCGCCTTGATAGCCCGCAACATATCACCTGGTGTTTTCCGCAAAGAATTTGCTTTTGAGAGATGGCCGGATTTCAATCAGGATTTGTTCGATGAAATCTATAACGACGACTCGCAGGAGCGTGAATTCCAGGGACATATCTACGGTTACGACATCGATATGAAATGTGTGAACACCGCCCGTTTGAATGTAAAGGCCGCCGGTCTGTCGTCATGTATTACCGTTGAACAAGCCGACTTCCAGAATTTCACTCAACCCGAGCGCAAGAGCATCCTTGTGACCAATCCCCCATACGGTGAGCGTATCAGTACACCTGACCTGTTGGGAACATATCGTATGATTGGCGAGCGTCTGAAACATGCGTTTCAGGACAACGAGGCCTGGGTGCTTAGCTATCGCGAGGAGTGCTTCGACCAGATTGGTCTGAAGCCTTCCATCAAGATACCCCTTTATAATGGTTCTTTGGAATGTGAGTTCCGCAAATACAACATTTTTAGCGGTAAGTTGCGTGAGTTCCGCCAGGAAGGCGGTCAGGTGAAAACCGACGAGGAACGTGCCGCCATGGCCGAGAAACATCGTTTCAAGAAAGTGCGTGAGTTCAAAAAGCGTCTCGATGAAGAACAAGAGAATGAAGAAGGTGATATCCGTTCGTTCACGTTCCACTCTATCGAGCGTCAGGACGAGCGTGAGCGCGAACGTCTTGCTCGCAAGCGTCGTTTTGAGGGAACACGCGAGGAGCAAGGCCGCGGTTCCCGTCCTTGGCGGCGTGATGACGGCACAGAGAGTCGTCGTTTTGGAGACCGAGGCAGAGGACGTTTCGGAGACCGGGACAGAGGACGATTTGGTGACCGTGATTCCAACAAGCCATGGAAAAAAGACGGAAGAACACGTGATGGCTTCCGTAAAGGAGAGAAAGGAGGTAGCCACCATGATGATTAATATAAGAACAACGTTTGCTATCTCCCTCTTATTATTTACCACGCAAGCCATGGCTCAGAAAAAACAATTCACGTTAGAAGACCTGAACTACGGTGGTAACAATTACCACAATATGATTCCCGAGAACCGCTACACCACATGGTGGGGCGATGAGTTGGTTCGTACCGAGTACGACCATTGTTCCGTGGTAAACAAACAGACAGGTGAAGAGACCCTTCTGTTTGACCTTGTGGAGTTGAACGACTGGGCTGGAACGGTCGACAGCACGCGCATCCGCCATTTCTACTACGCCACCTTCCCCTATCCAGAGAAATCACTTGTTTTGTTGAGCAGTAAGCAAGAGCGCATATTAGTAAACTGGCAAGAGAAACGCTGCGTATGGCGTCAGAGTCGTCAGGTGAACGGTCTGCGTGAGGACAATGAAGACTGGAACAGTGAATCACGTGCCGTTGCTTTTGTTGCCAACCACAACCTCTACGTGACCGACGCCGAAGGTAAGTTACATCAGGTTAGTCGTGATGGCAGTCGCGAATTGGTGTATGGCCAGAGCGTACATCGCGACGAGTTCGGCATTGAGAAAGGCACCTTTTGGAGTCCCGACGGAAAACGTCTGGCCTTCTACCGCATGGATCAGAGCATGGTCTCGGATTACCCACAGGTAGACATCGACAACCGCATTGCCAGTTATGAGCCAGATAAATATCCCATGGCCGGTGAGACATCGCACAAGGTAACCGTTGGTGTGTTTGATTTAAGTACTGACCGCGTGGTCTATCTTGATGCAGGTGACCCTACCGACCGCTATTTCACCAATATCCAGTGGAGTCCTGATGGCAGCACTATCTACATGTTTGAGTTGAACCGTGACCAGAACGACTGTCGTCTTACCTATTACGACGCCGTAACAGGTAAGAAGAAAGGTGAGTTGTATCACGAAACCAGCGATAAGTATGTAGAGCCCCTGCACCCCATCACCTTTCTACCTTGGGACGCGAAGAAATTCATCCTACAAAGCCAGCTAGACGGTTACAACCACCTCTATTTATACAATACCGAGGGTAAGCTGCTCAAGCAGTTAACCAAGGGCGAATGGGTGGTCATGGAGTTGGTCGGTTTCAACGAGAAGAAGAAATCCGTGGTTATTCTGAGTAATGAAGAAAGTCCTATTCAAGCCAATTTCCATGAGGTAAGCATTAACAACGGGAAGCGTACCTTATTGGACAACGGCCAAGGCTATCACCATGGTGAGTTGAGCAAGAGCGGACAATATCTTTGCGACATCTCTTCCGCACCCACTACCCCACGGGATATTGACATCATCGACTTTAGCGGCAGCAAAAGCCAACGTTTTACCTGGCTCCATGCCGCCGACCCCTGGAAAGACTACGAGGTGCCCACCTATGAGAGCGGCACCATCAAGGCCGCCGACGGCACTACCGATTTGTATTACCGATTGGTGAAACCCACCCATTTCGACCCCACGAAGAAATACCCCACCATCATCTACGTATATGGTGGCCCTCATGCCCACTGTGTTGATGCCTCATGGCACTACAGCAGTCGCAGTTGGGAAACCTACATGGCCCAGAAGGGTTATGTGCTGTTCATCCTCGACAACCGCGGTTCCGAGAATCGTGGCCGTGATTTTGAACAAGTAACGTTCCGTCATCTGGGACAGGCAGAGATGACCGACCAGATGAAAGGCGTGGAATACCTGCGTTCACTGCCCTTTGTGGACCGTGACCGTATGGGCGTTCATGGTTGGAGTTTCGGTGGTTTCATGACCATTTCTTTGATGGTGAACCATCCCGACGTTTTCAAAGTTGGTGTTGCCGGGGGACCTGTGATTGACTGGAAATGGTATGAGGTGATGTATGGTGAACGTTATATGGACACCCCCCAAACCAATCCTGAAGGCTACGCCCAAACTTCGCTCGTCGATAGAGCTAAGGATTTGAAAGGAAAGTTACAGATTATCACAGGCTACAACGATGCCACGGTAGTCCCCCAACACTGTCTGTCTTTTATTGCCGCTTGTATACAAGCTGGTACTCAGCCCGACTTCTTCGTGTATCCCGGGGAACCCCACAATATGCGTGGCCACCAGAGCACCCACTTGCATGAGCGCATCAGTCAGTATTTTGAGGACTATTTGAAGTGATAGCAAAAAAGTGAGTGATGAGAGAATTGATTGTTATAGGAAGGAATTAATACTGAGGAATTTATCAACAAATAATATGAACATATTGTTATTAGGCAGTGGCGGTCGTGAACACGCCTTAGCATGGAAGATAGCGCAGAGCGCACAAGTAGACAAACTATTCATTGCCCCTGGCAATGCAGGTACTACAGACTGTGGAGAGAATGTCGACATTAAGGCCGACGACTTTGTTGCATTGAAGGCATTCGCCCTCTCACACGATGTCTCAATGGTTGTTGTCGGTCCCGAAGACCCATTAGTTAAAGGTATCTACGATACTTTCAATGCTGATGCCTCCACGAGCCATATCGCCGTCATTGGTCCGTCGAAAGCCGGAGCTCAGTTGGAAGGTTCAAAAGATTTTGCCAAGGCATTCATGATGCGCCACGGTATTCCCACTGCCCGATACCAAACGTTTGACGGCACAACGCTTGATGATGGTTTGCGCTTTTTAGAAACTTTGCAGCCCCCTTACGTGTTGAAGGCAGATGGACTATGTGCCGGCAAAGGTGTGCTCATTCTTCCAACCTTAGAGGAGGCGAAAAAGGAGCTGCGTGAGATGCTTGGTGGCATGTTCGGCCAAGCATCTGCCCAAGTGGTAATAGAAGAGTTTTTGAGCGGCATCGAGTGTTCTGTTTTTGTACTCACCGACGGCCAGCACTACCAAATTTTGCCCGAAGCCAAAGACTATAAACGCATTGGAGAGGGTGATACCGGTCTGAACACCGGCGGCATGGGCAGTGTCAGTCCAGTTCCCTTTGCCACGGAGGAATGGATGAAGAAGGTTGAAGACCGTATTATCCGTCCCACGGTGGAAGGTTTGAAGAGTGAGAACATCGACTATAAGGGTTTCATCTTCTTCGGTCTTATCAATGTTGGCGGCGACCCGATGGTTATTGAGTACAACTGTCGCATGGGCGACCCCGAGACAGAGACTGTAATGTTGCGTTTGAAAAGCGATATAATTGATTTGTTTAAAGGCGTGGCAAATGGTACTTTGGATGAGTGTCATGTGGAATTTGACCAACGAGCTGCCGTGTGCGTGATGCTTGTCAGTGGCGGATACCCACAGTCATACAAGAAAGGCTATCCCATCAAGGGCTTGGATAATGTTGACGGCAGTATCGTATTTCACAGCGGTACAGCGCTGAAAGACAATGAGGTTGTAACCGCTGGTGGTCGTGTTATCGCCGTGAGCAGCTACGGAGTCAATAAGGAAGACGCCCTGCGCAAGAGTTTCGAAGAAGCCAGCAAGATTCATTTCACTGACAAGTATTTCCGCAGCGACATTGGTAAAGACCTTTGAAAAGAATAACGGGAAAAAAGTAAAAGGGTAAAAAGATAACAGGGAAAAAGAGAAGTGGCATTCAAGCGATTTCAGAACATCTTTGCTGAGAGTAGGTTTTCCCTACCCTTTCTGATGGTGGTCACCGTGGCCACCTGGATGTTCCGTGGATTGTTGGAAGACCGTTTGTGGATGCAATTTATCTGCTTGGGAATGTCGACCTACCTGATGATTGAGTTGAACAACGCCAATCAGTTGTTGAGGGTTTACAGCAAGATGGTGAGCGGTAGTTTTCTATTGTTACTCATTGCCGCCAACCCTCTCTTTCCAAGTCTCCGCATGAGCATCATCGCCCTGTGCAGCGTTGCATTATACACGATGCTTTTCCGCTGCTACCAACAGAAAAAGTCATCGGGCTGGGTGTTTTACGGTTTTCTCTGTTATGGTCTGGCTAGTCTTGTGTTTCCACAGATAGTATTTTTCATTCCCTTTTTGTGGGGATCCATGGCCTTCAACCTATATGCATTGAATGCCAAGACTTTCTTCTCCTCTTTGCTTGGACTGCTAACCCCCTATTGGTTTTTGTTTGGTTACAGTGTATTCAGTGGTAACTTGTCCTTTTGGCCAGAACATGTGTCACAATTGAGCCAATTCGCCCCTTTGTTCGATTACAGTGGTGTGAGTGAACACCAATTGGTGACATTCGGCTTTGTGGCCATTTGTGCATTAATAGGCATTATCCATTATATGCGCAACAGTTTCAGTGACAAGATTCAGACCCGTATGTTGTTTGAAGTATTCATCCTGATGGATGTGATGTCGCTATTGTTCCTGGTGTTGCAGCCCCAGCACTATGAGCCGTTGATGGGTATGCTTATTGTGAACACTGCTCCCTTGCTGGCTCATTTCATCACGCTCACAAGGACATGGCTGACGAATATAGCATTTTATCTCATTCTATTGCTTTCTTTCACCATTGCCGCTTATCATCTATGGATGCCCTCACTGATCTTTTAATCAACTACGGTTATTGGGGAATGCTTATTGCCGCCTTTGTTGCCGGCAGTTTCTTTCCTTTCAGCAGCGAAGCAGTGATGATTGGGTTGCTGTATTACGGTCTGGAGCCTTGGCCTTTGGCCATTTACGGAACCATTGGTAATTGGTTGGGCAGCATGTTCAATTATGGTGTGGGACACATGGGCAAAATGGAGTGGATAGAGCGTTATCTGCATGTAAAAAAGGAAACACTCGACAAAGCCCAGCGTTTCTTAGGTGGCCGCGGGGCATGGATGGGTTTTTTCGCCTTTCTGCCGCTGATAGGCACTGCCGTCAGTATTCTCCTTGGGTTGATGCGCGCCAACCTGCCGATTACGGCTTTCAGCACCTTCGTGGGCAAATTTTTGCGTTATGTACTGGTGATGCAAGGGGCACACCTTCTGTTTTAGACATAGTGACAGTAGTTTTTTAGACAAATGAACATAAAGACATATATTTAGACAAAGGAACAGAGGGGCATAATTTTAGACAAAGGAACATAAGGACAAAGTTTTTTGTGTAGTATTCGGTTTGCACTAATTTTAGATTATTTACGCTACGTTACGGAAGTATAAAGAAAAAATAACTTTTTTCTTTTTGTACTTCGCTCAACTTGCAGTAATTTTGTAGCCATTATTTCGAAATAATCAAATATTATATATTTTCGGATGAAAAAGTACAGATTGGTAGACAATACGTTGGGATGGTTGGCTTTTTTGATTGCCGCCGTGACGTATTGTTCGACCGTAGAGCCGACAGCCAGTTTTTGGGACTGTCCGGAATTTATCCTCACTGGTTATAAACTCGAAGTAGGCCATCCCCCAGGCGCCCCGTTCTTCATGTTGACAGCAAACCTGTTCTCACAGTTTACAAGTGACCCGTCGACGGTAGCCTTCTTGGTGAATATTATGAACGCCCTGTTGAGTGCGCTGTGTATTTTGTTCCTTTTCTGGACTATCACCCATCTGGCGCGGCGTTTGATTTTGAAAGATTGGTCGGAACTGACTACAGCCAAGCTCATCGCCATTGAAGCATCGGGACTGGTTGGTGCGTTGATATACACATGGAGCGACACCTTCTGGTTCAGTGCCGTTGAGGGTGAGGTCTATGCGTATTCATCCGCTTTCACCGCTGTGGTGTTTTGGTTGATACTAAAATGGGAGGATCATGCCGACGAGCCTCATAGCGACCGCTATTTGGTATTAATCGCTTACATGACAGGACTTAGTATCGGCGTCCACTTGTTGAACCTTTTGTGTATCCCCGCTATCGTACTTGTATATTATTACAAGCGCTACCCCGACGCCAACCTGAAAGGGTCGTTGTTTGCCCTGTTGGTATCAGCGGTCATCGTTGCTGCCGTGCTGTATGGTGTTGTTCCCGGCATCATCACTGTTGGTGGCTGGTTTGAGTTGTTCTTCGTGAACACCCTCGGGATGTCGTTTAACACTGGTCTGATTATCTATATCATCCTGTTGGTAGCCGCCGTGCTTTGGGCCATCCGCGAGAGTTACCAAGACAAGAGTCTGAAACGTCAGAACATCTCATTCATTCTAGCCATTGCCATGTTGGGCATCCCTTTCTATGGTTACGGGTGGAGTGCTTTCTTCATCGGCGTAATCGTGCTCGCCCTGGTTTATTTCTTCTTGTTAAAGCGCACGCGCAAGGACGGCAAAGCATTTGTTACAGCTCGTGTGAAGAACACCATCACGCTGTGCATGCTGATGTTGATGATTGGCTATTCCACTTATGCCGTGATTGTCATCCGTTCATCTGCCAACCCGCCAATGGACCAGAACTCACCAGAGGATATTTTCACATTAGGCAATTACCTGAGCCGTGACCAGTACGGCTACCGTCCGTTGCTGTATGGCCAGGCCTACAACTCAGAATACGCCGCTACCGAAGACGGTCATGTGAAGATGTCGGGCGGTGCTCCCATCTGGCAGCGCAGAGAAAAGGCCAGTGCCGACGAACCCGACTCATATTTCATCGTTAGTCGTAAGGAGAATGCCGAATATGTTCAGAATATGGTATTCCCGCGTATGTACAGTGCCGCACACGCCCAGGCCTACGAGAGTTGGATGGGAGGTGTGACGGGTAGATACGTTCCTTCCGCCTACGGCATGGATCCTGTGAAGATGCCCACTTTCATCGAGAATTTGAAATTCTTCCTCTCCTACCAGTGCAATTTCATGTATTGGCGTTATTTCATGTGGAACTTTGCAGGACGTCAGAATGATATACAAGGCTATGGTGAATATGAGCACGGAAACTGGTTGACAGGTATCCCGTTCATCGACAATGCCCGATTAGGCGACCAGGATACGTTGCCAGATGACCTGAAGAATAACAAAGGTCATAACGTATTCTACTGTCTCCCCCTGCTACTTGGGCTCATCGGCTTGTTCTGGCAAGCCTTCCGAGGTCAGCGTGGTATTCGTCAGTTCTGGGTGGTCTTTTTCCTGTTCTTCATGACAGGTCTGGCCATTGTTCTATATCTGAACCAAACTCCCAACCAACCCCGTGAGCGCGACTATGCCTATGCCGGCTCATTCTACGCATTCGCTATATGGTGCGGTCTGGGTGTTGTCGCCCTGATTGACTTGTTGAAGCGCATCAACATCAAGGGAACCGTGGCGGCCGCATTGGTTGGTGCTGCCTGTTTGCTGGTTCCCATCCAGATGGTATCGCAGACCTGGGACGACCACGACCGCAGCGGTCGTTACTGTTGCCGTGACTTCGGCAGGAACTACCTCATGTCGTTGCAAGAGAGTGGCTATCCCATCATCTATACGAACGGCGACAACGACACCTTCCCATTGTGGTATAACCAAGAAGTGGAAGGAGAACGTACTGATGCCCGTGTATGTAACCTCAGCTACCTGCAGACCGACTGGTATATCGACCAGATGAAACGTCCTGCATACGATTCACCAGCCGTACCCCTCAGTTGGCCACGTCTGGACTATTGTGCCGGTACCAATGAAGCTGTGAGCATCCAGCCCGATTTGAAGGAAGGCATTCTTGACATTTACAAGCGTGACCCCAAAGGAGCAAAGAAAGTGTTCGGCGACGACCCGTTCGAGTTGAAGAATATCTTGAAAATCTGGGTACGCGGCGATGTCACGCCCGAGCAGCAAGCCGTGATGAACTCTATGTTTGGTCTGGCCAACGGCGGTAGTACAGAAAAGATACAGGTGATACCTACCGACTCGGTATATATGACTATCGACAAGGAAGCCGTGCGCAAGAGCGGCATGATGATTCCTGGCGACAGCATTCCCGACAAGATGGTTATCTCGTTGAAGGGTCACCGTTCGTTGGGCAAGGGCGACCTGATGATTTTGGAGATGCTCTCTCAGTGCAACTGGACACGTCCCATCTACGTAGCCATTACCGTTGGTGACGAGAACTACATGAACCTTGGCGATAACACCATCCAGGAAGGTCTGGCCTACCGTATCACACCGTTTACTACGAGGGGCGATGACAAGTTCGATGTCGACAAGACCTACGACATGATGATGAACAAGTTCAAGTACGGCGGTTTGAGCGAGAAAGGTCTTTACCTTGACCAGACCGTATACCGTATGTGTTGTACTCATAAACGTCTGTTTGCTCAACTTGCACTTGCCTTGGCTAACCGTGGTGACATTGAGAAAGCCAAGTTAGCGTTGGCAAAGATGGAGAAAGAGATGCCCGAATATAACATCCCATACGAGTACCTCAGTGGTGGTTTGGACTTCATCAAGGCTTACGGAGCCGTGGGTGACAAGGCCAAGGCGACACATGTATCCGACCAGATGTGGAAGACTTCGAAACAATACCTGAATTGGTATATGAACCTTGACACTGCAGACTTCCTCACCTACCAGCGGGAGTGTCAGATGCACATGATGTTCCTCTCGGCCATCATCGAGTCGATGCAGACAGTGGACGAAGGCTGGGTGGAGAAACACTACACTGAGGCCAGCAATTTGATGAATACCTATCAAAGTCGTGGTGGGCAGTTGGTTCGTTAGTGACGAGTAACGGATGATATTAGAGCAACCATCCTTCTGGTTCCGTTGGGCTTTCCCGAATGCCCTCTTTCGGATGGACAAAAACGAGCGTTCTGTTTATCTGACGTTCGATGACGGCCCTATCCCTGAATCCACGCCGTTCATTCTCGACACTTTGCGCCATTACGGCATCAAGGCGACCTTTTTCATGGTTGGCGACAATGTTGTAAAACATCCCGAGTTATACGACCAAATCCTTGCCGAAGGTCATCAGGTGGGTAACCATACCCATAATCACCTGGGTGCGTTCAAGCATTGGACGGTGACATATATCATCAACACGATGAAAGCCAACGAACATATCCATTCCCACCTGTTCCGTCCTCCCCATGGTGTAATGCGTTGGAGTGAGTATTACTGGTTGAGCAAAGTGTTCCGTGTAGTGATGTGGGACTTGGTGACCCGCGACTATTCGAAGTGGATGAGTGCGGATGATGTTGTTAACAACGTGAAACGTTACGCTCGTAATGGTTCCATCATCACCTTCCACGACTCCCTGAAAAGCATCGACAAATTGAAAACCGCCCTGCCCGAAAGTATAGAATGGCTACAACAAGAGGGTTATGAGTTCAAGATCTTCGAATGAGATCAAGGCTGCGGCATTAGATTTGGGTTTCAGTGCCTGTGGCATAGCTCCCGCTGATGCCGTCGATGCCGCTACCCAACACCTTTTCCGTCAATGGCTGGCCGATGGCGCCCATGCAGACATGGGCTATATGGCCGGCCACATTGACAAGCGTCTTGACCCCCGTCAGTTGATGCCTGAGGTGAAGAGCATTATCTGTGTGGCCCTCAATTACGCTCCCAAACATCGCATCCCTGATAGCGAACCCCAATTGGCGGTATACGCATATGGTCACGATTACCATGATGTGATGAAAGAGAAACTGCATCTTTTGGCGCAACGTATTGGCGCTGAGCATTATCGCGCTTTTTGTGATACCGCTCCTGTGCTTGAACGACATTGGGCTGTACGTTCTGGCATAGGGTGGATTGGCAAGAACCACCTCTTGATTATTCCCCATGCCGGGAGCATGTTTTTTTTGGGAGAGTTGTTCGTCGACTTCGAATGTGAATATGATAATCCCCTCGTTTCCCGTTGCGGCAACTGTCGTCGTTGTGTCGATGCCTGTCCCACACATGCCTTACGTATCTGCGAGGGTGGTATGACCCATTTTGATGCCCGTCGCTGTCTCTCCTACCTCACCATCGAGAACCGTGGTGCCTTGCCGGAGGGAACGGGTGAAAAGATGGGGCATACCATCTACGGCTGCGACCGTTGTCAGGAAGCCTGTCCGTGGAACCGCTTTTCCCGTCCAACGGAGGAGCCGCTGTTACAACCATCGGAAGAATTGCTTGGCATGACAGCCAAGCAGTGGGAGGAACTAAGCGAGGAAGAGTGGCGTCGGTTGTTCAAGGGCAGTGCTGTGAAACGAGCGAAGTATGAGGGGTTGATGCGGAACATCAGAGAGGCAAAAGAAGGGCAATAACCATTCTTCTACAACGAATGATTCTTTCTTATACAACGGATTATTCATTCTTATACAACGAATTGCACGAATGATTCTTTCTTATAATGAGATGTTTGTTATGTCATAGTAATCAGACTGTATGACAAGCAGGGCATCGGGGAGAGTCAAGTTCTCGCATAACGGAGTAGATGGGCAATAAGGCGCACACTCCTGTCGGAATTGTGTCGTGCAGTCTGCCGGATGTTTTGCAAGGATAGTCACCTGTGTTCCTGCGGTGTTATTCATCGGCACGAGGAATATTTTTGAATAGGCAGTCATGGCTTTTCTCAACAGTTGTTGCATCTGTCTGTTATCGCCATTGATGAACGGGAATCGTCCAGTATTCTTGATGAAATGATAGACCGAGAAATGTTGCAAACTCTCTTCCAGTTTGTTGACGATTGTTTGTTTGAGGTTATTCTTGAATTGAACAACGCTTTTCTCGTTAATGTCATAGTTGCCATGCTCAAGCAGTTCCGACAGTTTGATATTGCTTATGAGCACCTGTTCATTTTGTTGGTAGAAGCGTTCGAGCGTTGCATTGTCGAGCAGAGCGATGAATGGTGGTTTTTGGACAGGTGACATTTTTTCCACACATTGCCTTTCCTCCTCATACCATGCTATGAGGTTATTGACATATGATTTTGCCGTGACGTTGAACGATCCCATTTTGTTGTAAAGGTTTGACAGCGAATCGAGCATCATTCCCGCCACAAACGCTTTCATGTCGAGTTCCCCGTCTTCTTTTTCTATTTCACCAATGACCATTCCTTGTTGATACAACTGCTGCTCAAGACTGTTTCTCAGTGAAGCCAGGCTATGCCTCCTTTCTACCAGATAGCCAACAAGAGCAATGAGATCGATGCCAGCGAAAGCCAACAGTATGAGGTTGACCGCCCCCCAAGTTTTTGTTATCCATGATAAGACAAACGCCAATACGATGAAAACAGCCGCCATCAGTCCGATGACAAATGCGTTTCTCCGCGTCGTTTTTTTATGTTCCTCTATCTTCGGCCCTTTCTCCATGGCCATCCGGTCCTTTTGCTCTTTGGCCAGAATTATCCTTTCATGTAGCAACTGATGAGCGTCGTCGACGATGGCATCACGTTTAGTCTTATCCTTGAGGACATTGTCGAGATATGTAAAATCAGCATACACCTGTTTGTATTCGGTAATCCACTGTTTCTGTTGTACCTTCTTCAGTTCCTTGAGCGACTGCAGGATAGCCATTCGAATGGCCGTGTCGGTACTGTCGAAGGAGATACGGTGCTTTGTGGTCACTCCCTTTACATTGTCGAGGCTGGATATTTCGGTGATGATGTATGCTGCGTTAAGATATTGTTTTTGTGCAACATACGCATAGGGCATGTAACAATATCCCTCATCTCCGAATTTTGTACCCCAGGAATTTCTCACCTTGAAGAATCCCGTTTCATCGTCGAATCCGCAGATGACCAAGGCATGGTTAGAGCCCTCATCTCCTTCTTGTGGCATCGCCACGAACGGCAATCCCAGATCCATCTCCTTAAACACCTTCATTGACACGATGACGGGGTATCCCTCTGCGACGGCCGTTCTCAGGACATCAAGGTTATGCTGGAGGTCAGGACTCACATCAATGCTCAGTGCTTTTAGGATACGGTGTTTTATGCCGTCGTCGTATGCCTCCTGTGTCGGTTTGTCATCTGCATGTTCCTTTAGATACGGGCATTTGGTTTCCGAGCATACCCCCTTTTCCCCTATCGACTCGATGACCTCGAAGATGGCTGCCCCTTGTTGTCCCAGTTCACCCTTTCTCTCCCTTACATTATAATATACGAACCTTTCGCTGAAGTCAGATCCCAATTTCTTGTTTTTCTTGAGGATATACTCCATGACAGCCGTCACAGCGAACACTGCGCAGGCACCCAGTTCCCCTTGGTTTTTCACCTGTGTAAAATCCGCTGTAAGGTCAACGTTTTTATCCTGCGTCGTTGTCGTCGGCACATATTTTTCCTTCAGAGGATGTTCCTCGATGGCCATCTGTGCCGAACGGAACCGAGAGTTCTCGAAATTGAAATTCTCCCCCACCACCACCTGCTGAGCCACCACAGCAGCCGTCTGCTGTTTCCTTGCCGCCTCTATCTCGTTGTCCATGCGTCGGATATATTCCGAAGCCTGTCGGATGTCGATACGGTATTTCTTTATGATGTCGATGGGTACCTGTATGGAGCCGTCATCATCTTGCGGACGGAATAACGTTGAATGGTCGATGACAGGGATATTCGTATCATTGTCGCATTTCACATTATCGTCTTCATCATGTTGGAACGTCATGGCCATATTGTTGTATCGTGTGAAGAAGGCCATCGGTTCCTTGAACAGATCAAGGAATGTGAGTTGTTTTCCATTAAAGAGCGATCCAGATAGAAGGTCATCATCGCTGAGCAGGATCTGTGCCATTACCGCCCGTTTCTCCGGCAGTGAGAGGTTGTCATCCTTTAAGAAGCCCATCACTTCATGTTCAAAATCATAGACAAATCGGTTCAAGTCGGCTGCGATGTGCGGTGTCAGTTGTCCCAGTGTCTTTCCTGCATGAAGATGTGCCGCCACGTGTCGTTCATAGAACGAGGAGAAGAAATTTGCTTTTCCTTCGAGGCGTCGTTGTGCCACATCGGCCACCTTGTTCACATCCACCTCCTGCATATGCAACCCCTCGCGTTGCATGACGGCGAGATAGGTATGGTGCAGCATGAAATGCAAGTAATAATACCTGTCGAAGTAGAGGCATGACAATCCGAATGTTGCTACCTTTTCCATATTGTGCTGCATCACCACCGAGTTATGGAGACACTCGTCGCACTCCACGTTAGCAATGGCGAACCATGCCAATGCCATCGCCATGGATTGTCCGTCAAATCCCAGGGCCACCTTATCCGCGTTGCAATTCTGGATGAGTATGACCTGTTCGAGTGAAGAACAATCCTTTTTTGCCTCACACAGTTTCGTTGCATTCTCTATTGTCGTCCTGTTGTGGACAGACATATCCTCGTCGATACTCTTTTTCCACGACTCGTCGAAGAGCCTTGCCACGTCGGGGGCCAGTAGCAACACATCCACCCTACCCCTTATATTGCCTATTCCGGAAATGCACCGTGCCATGTTGGCAGCAGTTTCTACACCCTGCGTGTCGTGCCCGGCGACTACAAGACAGAAAGCCATTTTCGTATCATTGGAAGCCTGTCCAAGGGTTATCCTTTGTTGGTAATGCCGCAGGAAAAAGGCTTTCATCTGTTTGTCGTCTTCCGGAGTGTCATTGACTACGGTCTGTTCCACCTCATAGAGGTTTCTCAGGTCAGGTGTGAATTGTTCACCATTGATGCCAACAGACTTGAAATAAGCGATGTCGGGTACTTCTTTCCCCTGACACCATGAGAAGGTGTCAAAGTCCCTTGCGGCATCAGGTGCGTTTTTCTTTACCTGTTCGCACACCTTGCCTGCCATCGGGCGAAGTTCTTTTCCGAGGAATATGTACGTTGTATGGTGCATTTAAGAGTGATGAGGGATGAGGGATGAGTGGTGAGGGATGAGTTAGAGTTCGTTTTTGACGTATGCCACTTCGTCTTCCATCTGTTTGCGATGGTCTTCGTAGCCTTTTGCCTTGAGCAGTTCCTTGGTAATTCGTCCGTTGAGGATGAACATATCGAGATAACCGGCCTTCACCTTAGCAATGAGTTCGTTGAAAGCCTCGTCGCCCATATTGGATCGTTTCTCGTTGATTTTCTTCACCAGTTGGTCGTGAACGTCGGTGCGTGCCACCTGTCGGAACGCCTTGAACGCCTCTGCCCTTTCGTCGTTGGCAGCGAGTGTCACCCAGTAGTCGTCGAGGATATCTCCATTTTCCTCGTCGTAGTATTGGTATGTCCCCTCGTTGTTGCGTATGAATCCGAAGATGAGCGATTTGACCCACAGTTCCATGGTGTCGTCGTCGCGTTCGCTTGGGAAAAGCGAGTAATGTTCGCTTCTCATTCGTGCCTGTATGATGGTGTCGAAATGGCAGTTCACCTTTCTACGATGGTCTTCGTACTTATCCTTATATGACTCCACCGCCGAGATGATATACGGCGGTATCACTCCCACCTGTCGGTAGAACACGATGGAGTTCGGTGAACCTATGGACACGAAGTCGGGCATGGTTGTTGTCTTGAGCATCGACTCGACGAGGTGTTCATTGATGAGCAACGACTTCGTCTTGTCCTCCACGCCGATATAGAAATAGTTTTCCGCCTCTTTGAGCGGCACATGTCCATGAGCCTGGTACGAGAATGAGAGCAGTGGTTCCGACTTGTCGATAGCCATATGCACGATGCGTTTCACGCTGTCGGGGTTGTTTTTGTACATCTCTTCCAGCACCCCTTCTATATTGACGTTCTTCCACTTTCCTGCTTCCGCCGTAGTTTCCGCATATTGCATAAAGAATGTTTCCAATTGGCTGACATCGCATCCGTCGAGGTCTAGAATATTCCCTTTCCGTCCCATGACATTTATGCTACGAGCAAAGTCGGGAACGAGCAGGTTTTCCGTGTTTACCACCACGCTGCTGACATAATTTGCCGTGAGGTCTATCTGGAAGGTCAGCGGTGCCGATGCCATGATATTCTCCTGTTCCGCCACCTTTGCCCCCAGTTGTCTGATCAGCGTTTCGAGTGCATCAGTGAGGTTTTTCAGTCGTCTGAGATAACCTTCAATATATCCTTTCAGGCCATTGTAGAACGAAATAGCCGCCGTCCGTCTTACTGCCTCACGTTTGTTCACTGCCACGTTTAGTGCAGCCATGATGACATCGTTCACCTTGTCTTCCATGGCGTTTTTGCCGAAGAATGGTTTTTTGTATGACCGCAAGGCATTCTCTGCTCCCGTCAGTTGTGCTTCGAAAGCCTGTTGACGGTCGTTGATGGCCGTCTGTTCCTGTGTCATCTCTCCGAGGAACACATCTATCTGGCTGATGACCGTTTCGAGTATCTCTCGTGTCATCCTGACACCCCCCTCTTGGTTGATATGGTCGGCCACGAGTTTATCGACTTGGTTATTCACCCTTGCAGACAGTTCCCGTACACGTTCGACATAGGTCTTCACGTCATTAGCCTCCTCGGCCACCACCCTTATCCATTCTCTTGATTCGAGTGCCGGGTTTTCACGGTCTTCTATGTCTGCCAACGGGTATCTCGGCGATTTGGGCAGCATGAAGTCGATGACGTTGTCCTGTCCGTTATTTTCGCGTATGTTCACTTCCGGCGAGTCTATCCACTGATTGACGAGGTTGTTGACATCCATTTGCGACGACAGGAGTTTTCTCGCCAGTGCCTGTGCTGCCTTGAGTGCATAGAGGTGGAATAGCCTTTCGCCATCGAACTTTATTTCCGCCACACCCATGCCCGAGGCCCATGCCCTCTTGTCGAGAATATCCATGTCGCCCGCCGCTATTTCCTTTGCCACATTATCGACAGTGGAAGCGGATGCTGATGCCAGTTCACCCGATGCCGTGACGAGTGAGAGCGAAATCATCTCGCACAATTGGTCGATATCGTTATATGTGTCGCCGTGGTTGTTTTTGTTGTCGATGAACATAAACGCATCAAAGGGCTGCACGTTGGTCTCTACAGGGTCGTTGAGATTATCGACATGTACAGATTTTGATTGCAGGTCGAAGTGCATGAGCCAGTCAAGGTCCTGTATGGCTCCGTATGCGTTCGGCTTTACGTTTGGCATGGCCGTCGGTCTCATGGTCTCGAACACATCGGGAAGGACACCATATCCAATGAGTCGTCCCTCTCCAGCCGGAATAAGATGTTTGCGGAGAATATACGCCATGTTGATGAACGTGCCGCATCCTGTTCCTCCACATACCGAGAACACCATGTGAATTTCTGTCTTTCCAGGTAAAAGTTGATACCTACCATTGTCGAGGTTTACAGCATCGTGAATGTCTGCCCACCGTTGTTTTATTTTGTTGGTGACTGGTTTGACGTTGAACCAGAGTGCGAATCGTCCATTGGAGCGTATCTGTCCTGCTCCGTCAGTCATTTTCGACAGGGCGTACAGGTTTTCTTTCGGGAACCACTCCAGTTTTTCCATATTTGCCTCATAAATGGGTCTTGGCAGGTCCACCTGTATGGGCAGTTGCTCGTTAGGTTCGAGACGTACCGTCCCATATTTTGAAGGCAATGTGTTGTTGTAGGCTCCTCCGTCGGTATCTATTCCGAGGAAGGCCACCATGGGCGGTACTTCGCCATACGTATCAATAAACATTTTCTTGGTATGCAGCAGTGCGTTCATGCCTGTGCCGCCGAGTCCGAGGTATAGACATCTTCTGATTTTTGTTGGCATAATGGTATAGAGATTTTAGTTATTTATAGTTGTAATAGTTTGGATAGAGGCTATAGACGGGATAGTTGCTATAGTATTTATAGCGTTGTCGTTACAGGGCTTGTATTTTCATTTTGAGGTTGGTGTCGGTTTCTTCGAGTTCCGTTTCCGCGCCCCTTGGGAGTTTGTTGAGGGGTATACAGAGCACATTTTGAGCCGTTCGCAGTCTTACAGCCCTGCCGTCGGGTTCTGCCGTTATGATGGACTGGAGGAAGGACGGATTGATGAAATAGACTATTTTTCCTTTGAACAGTTTTCCGAGTGCCGACTGTTTTTTCTGTGGTAGTTTATTGGCAATAACCACCCGTCGCACCCCTTTCAGTTTTTTCACTGCGAACACCGGTTCAGTAACTTTCAGTTGACTTACGCCACGGAATGTGGGGAAGAAGAAACGTTTGAGTACAAGGAACCATAAGAGAGCCGCTGCTACGAGGATGATGCCAATCACTAATAGTGCCCTGGCCCATGGGTTCCAATTGATGTCGTAGTCTGCCGCAAGGTCCATTCTGTAGTCTGGTGCAGGCAGTCCGTTAACCATTTCAAGATTTGTTGCCGCTATGGGAGAGAGCAGGAAATGACGTTTTTCAGTATTGGCATCACGATGGAACTGCAGTGTGAGCGTTGCCTCTTTTTCTTTTGCCTGAATGATGAACGAACAGTCGGGACAAGGTTGTCCGTTGTAAATCACGTCGAAATCATCGTTTCCTTTGTCGGAAGTCACCTTGTATTGTATCGCCCCGTTGTTTTTCAATGCATGACGGTTGAATACCGCCTTAAGGTCGCATACGACCGTTGCCGGTTCGCTCTCCCTGAAGAAGAGGAACGAGGGGTAATAGTCAGCATCGCCCAGATTTAGGTTATTGTCACCTGCGAGCAGTTGCAGCGAGTTGATAGGTCGGTTGGTCACCTCCGCCGGGAAGGTGGGATTGATGATGTTCACACGCCGGGCATCTTTCGGTACGATGGTTACTTCGAAGTCGAGCTTCTCCGGCAGTTGTTCCAGTTGTTCGTCGGGTACCCGTTTGATGGCCATGAGCCGTGCCACACCTTGGTTGACCGATCCCCCGTCTATTACCACATCATAATACGGACTGTTTTCCTGTGCCTGCGCCTCGAAGGTATGCCGATAAGTGAAGAACAGTTCAGCCCTTACCGTGTCGGAGCCCGTGTCGAATCGCCACACGATGCCGTTCATGGTGATGATGTTGTCGTTGATTCCCTTCACCAACCGAATATGTTCATCGCACTCATTGATGGCCTGTTCTATCTCTGGGTTTTCCGATGCCGGCGTGAGCATGAAATATACCACCTGTACATTATCAGGTGCCGTGGGGCACCAGTTGCGTATAAGGTCGGCCACGGCATGGGTGCCATGCACATTGTCGGAACCATCGGTAAGGAGGTAGATAACGTTCTGTCCGTGTGGGTTCACCGCTTTCATGGCTCTATTCCACGCGCCCACGATGTCGGTGTTTGTCGGTTTATCGACCACCCCATCTATCCGGCTTTCGAGGTCATCCCAACGGAACTGGTCACGGCGAAAAGTATTAGTAGAAAGGGGGTTGCTGTCTTGGAAAGGAATAAAGAGGATGTCGCACTGGTCAGTTTTCTTTTCTATGTCGCCGCGCAGACAGTCTTTTGCTTTCTGCCATATATCAGGAGCCCCACCATATCCTTTCATGGATGTGGTGCAGTCGAAGAGGTAGATATATTTCACTTCCTTGTTTTGTGCGTTTGTCTGGGCAAACGATATTAACAGGAGCAGCAGTGTCAGTAATTTTCGCCAGTTCATATCGTTTAGGTTTAGTTGGTCATAAGATTGTTGTGCAAATGTAATCAATTGTCACGATACTGACAAGAAAAGGGGCTATTTTTTGCAAAATAATTGATGAAGGACGAGTGATGAGGGATGAGGGACGAGTGACGAGGGATGAGAGATGAGAGATGAGGGACGAAAAAGACAAGAGGGTGTGTCAAAATAGGCACACCCTCAGGTTAGTCTGCTTAAAAAAGGAGGGGAAAAGGGAGGATACTTTGGAAAAGGAGGGAAAAGGGAGTTAGAGGCGGAAAGGAGGGAAAGTTAATCTGTTTTTTGTTTCCAGGCGTAGTCGCAGTATTTCCAGTTGTAACGGTCATAGAGGGCGGTGAGGCGTTGTGCGCGTTCGAGGAACTGTGTATAGTTCTTCTTTTCCGGTTGCAGCCATTGGAGTTCCGCCAATGCTGCCATGCGAGGCAACACCTGGTATTCTGCCAGTTCTTTATATGCGATGTATTCCGTCCATAGGTTCGCTTGGACGCCAATAATATGGCTGCGAACAGCGTCTGAGAATGATGCCGGTGCCGGTTCGTAGTTATAGACCTTTTCGAGTGTCGACTCACCGCCGATGAGCAGCGGCTTATACCATTCATCCTCCGAGAACTGGTAGAAGTCAAAATAAAGTGTGGAGTTAGGAACCATGATCAGGTCGTGTCCCTTTTCTGCCGCTTCTCTCACGTCGTCGTCCGTATTTCCACTTCTCCAACTCATGATAGTTGCCGTAGGATTGACATTCCCCTCGAGCAATTCGTCCCATCCGATGATTTTCCTTCCCCGTTCAGCCAAGTATTTCTCTACCCTTTTCGTGAAATAGCCCTGTAGCAAGTCTTCCGCTGAGTGTTTGCCGTCAGAGACAATATGCTCGTCGGCTATGCGTTGCTGACAACGTGGACACACCTTCCACCGGGTACGCGGAGCCTCATCACCACCAATATGAATATACTCCGACGGGAAGAGCCGCATCACCTCATCGAGCACAGCGAAGACAAAGCGGAACGTTTCTTCCTTTCCCATGCATAACACATCGTCAAATATGCCCCAATTCTGCTCCACCTCATAAGGTCCGCCCGTACATCCCAATTCAGGATAAGCCGCCAACGCAGCCACCATGTGTCCCGGCATATCGACCTCGGGTATAACAGTGATGTAGCGGTCTTTGGCATAGGCTAAGATGTCACGTATCTGTTCACGTGTGAAGTAGCCACCATGACGCTGATGGTCATACAATCCCGTGTTACGTCCTATGACTGTCCCCTCACGAAAAGCAGCGACCTCTATGAGTCGTGGGTATCCCTCCACCTCGAAACGCCATCCCTGGTCATCAGAGATATGCCAATGCAAGGTGTTGAGGCCATGAAGCGTCATGATGTCGATATATTCCTTGACAAAATCGACACCAAAGAAATGTCGGCTAACGTCGAGGTGCATACCCCTATAAGCAAAGCGTGGATTTCCTGTTACCTCCACTGCTGGTATAATCACATCCTTGGCATCTGTCTGTGGCAGAGCCTTGCGGAATGTCTGTATGCCATAGAACACTCCTTTTGGTGTGGCTCCCTCGATTCGAATAACCTTCTTCCCTACAGAGATGATATATCCTTCGGGATTAGTTATTCTCTTTTTATTCAGTGCCAGTTCAATGTGTGGTATGGAACGTGAAACATCAATCTGCTGTGGCAGTTGTTCGCCGGTTGCCTCATTGATATACTGAGCCAGGAAGCGGGCGTTGCGCTGCATATCCTGGTCGTCGGCACCATAGTTGCCGAAGCATATACACTCCATGGTTGAAAGGTTGATGTCAGTGGCGTTTTTTGCCGGAGTGATGCTGTTGGGCAGTGGTACGACATTGAAGTCAGCACGTGGCTGTGCCGATGCAGTTATTGCGACGAAAGATAAAATGGACAGAATTAAGGATTTCATAGGTTTGGCAGTTATTAGAGTTAATAGTAGCTATAGGGGCTATAGTTATAATAGGGGCTATAGTTATAATAGGGATTATAGAGGATTACACTATTTTGAAGCGTATGCGGAAGGTGTGCGTTATCTCATCCCAGTTAGTGCCGAGCATCTCGAATCGTCCTATCTGCGATGTGCTTCGCACATGTTTTCCAATGCACGGACATACATCATAGTCGCCAATGCGCACCAATCGTACGGTATCGCTGGCATCATCTGGTAGTCGTTCGAGGGACAGTTTAGCATCAGGAGAGTCTGGTTCTGCATCCATGATGATGCCTTCGAGTTCAGCACGAGAGACGAACTGAAACGTCACCGGCATATCCTCATCAATGAGCCGATTCATCTCACGTTCTATCTCACGTTCTTCCCGTCGATCAGGTTTATGGTCAACAACATAGCTTATTTTGCTCTTTTTCCGTTCAATATGTGCATTGCGCGAACGTTCGCAGCCGAACATGCGCACCATCAGTTGGTTAAGCAGGTGTTCGGCGGTGTGAGCAGGCGGAAATTCTTCTTTGTTATGTTCGTTGAGTTGCATAGGTTTTTAGGATGTTATAGGTGGTATCATTTTATTTCAATTGTTTCACCGAGAAAATGGGGTTGTTTCCCAATAAGAAGGTCGATAAACATCTTTACACGTGCCAGGTATTCCCGCAATCGAACCTTGAGTCCATGCGAACCCGGTACATCTTTAGCATCATAAGCGATGGCATTCAGTCCCGTCTTTTCTGCGAGATACAGAGCCCTTTCATTGTGGAAATGCTGGCTTATGACGGTGACGGAATCTTGCATGAACACCTCTTTTGCCCTGACCATCGAATCGAGAGTACGGAAACCTGCGTAGTCAAGGAATATGGCTTGCTCAGGAACGCCTTGAGCGATGAGCGCCTTTTTCATCTCCTCAGGTTCATTGTACTCCCTTTTGTTATTATCACCACTAAGAATAAGGTATTTCACTTTTCCTGCCTTATAGAGCTGTGCTGCTGCTTGTATGCGATAGGTGAAAAAAAGGTTTTCAAGTCCGTTTTTGTAAAGAGGCGATGTTCCGAGAACAACCGCCACTTGCCTTTGCGGTATCTTCTCCAGTGAAGAGTAGCATTTTCCGTCGGCATTACTCGCAATGATACGGTCACAGACGAGAGCGACGACTGTGGCGAGCACGAGGAGTGCGAGAAGGGACCACAACATTTTTCTTTTCACTGGTGTTTGTGAATAATTTTTTTACAACGGATTACACGAATAACACGAATTAATAATTCAGTGCAATTGTGCGGATTATAATTCGGGTGTGTAGCTTTAGAGTTTGATTTTCCAGACACGGGCACCATGGGCTGGCACTGTCATGGTTATGGGTGTATCGGCAGAGAGTTGTCCAGAAATCTTTTCTTCAGAGAGAAGGTCGTCAGCATTGAACGCCCGTTGAGGTATGGCCAGGAAGTCAAAAGCATGCTGGGGGATGGTTACGTTTACAGTGACCTCGTTACCATCAAAATTGGCAATGACGAGCAAGATGTCTGTAGCTGCTTTTCGGAGGAAGGCAAACTGTCGTTGAGATAGTTGTGGATTTACATACATGAGGTCGAAAGTCTGTCCATCGTACACAGCTTTCTCCTTTAACAGTTGCTTCAGCACCTTTTGGTAACACTGCTCCAGTTGTCTTTCCTCTTTACGCATCCTTCGTCGGTAGAAGAACGCCCTTTGTAGAGAGTCAACCGTCCAATAATCAAAGATAGTGGTTCGTCCGTCATGCCCGCTAAACCCCTCTTCATTCATCCCTCGTTCTCCCACTTCCTGTCCTGCATACAGCATGAACGCGTTGGATTGCAGCAGGGTGGCCACAACGAGTGCCGGAATTGCCTTTTGGGCATCAACTGCGAAGAAATCTGAAGTTATTCGCTGCTCGTCATGATTTTCGAGGAAATAGAGCATATGGTCGCGAATGTCATCCGTAGCCTGCCAAGCATGTGTAATGTCAGCCGCATTACAACGACCGCACACCACGTTGCGCAGGCAATCGTACATACCCACTTTATCATAAAGCAGGTCAAATCCCGCATTGAGGTAATTCCTATATTGATTGGGGTCGTAAACCTCTCCGATGAACTGTATCTGGGGATGGAGGAATTTCACCTTGTCAATAGCCCATTGCCAGAATGCCGTGGGCACCATCTCTGCCATGTCGCATCGAAAAGCATCAATACCTTTCTGAGCCCAAAACAAGAGGATGTCCGTCATCTTGCTCCAAGTGTCGGGAATCGGGTTGAAATGCTCCGACCTTCCCCCTGCGTCGCAATAGTCTATGCCGTAATTCAGCTTTATTGTCTCATACCAGTCATTACGCCCCGGTCGATTGTCGAAATGATCGTTTCCCGTAGCCTTTGCCGGTTGTTCCTGGTAACGATTGCCATCCGAGTTTGTGGGGATGTCCGAAAGGTCAAGCGGTTGTCCCCAACAGTAATAGAAATTGTTGGCAGTGGAAAAATGATAGTCTGTATTGTCACCTTCTCCCAAGTCCTTCACGCCCAATGGTTTGGCTATGGAATGGTACTGTCGTGCCACATGGTTGGGCACAAAGTCCATGACGACCTTCATGCCCATCCGATGTGTACGTTCAACGAGAGCCATCCACTCCTCCATGCGTTGGTTGACATTTACTGCCAAGTCTGGATCTACATCATAATAGTCTGTTATGGCGTATGGAGACCCTGCCCTACCCTTTACGATGTCAGGGTGTTGGCAAGGAATGCCATATTGAGTGTAGTCCGTTTGCGTGGCATGTCTAATTACGCCTGTGAACCAAACATGTGTGGCCCCCAAGTCGTGGATATGTTGCAACACCCGTTCATCGAAATCATTGAACTTGCCGCAACCATTCTGTTCCACAGAGCCACAAGGGATGTTCCTGACCGGTTCACGTCCAAGGAGTCGTGGTAGGACTTGGTAGATGACTTGCTTCATTACTCTTCTATGCTGTGTGCGTTGACGTTGCGGTCGATGCGCCCAATCATGCCCTGGAGAGCCTTACCTGGTCCGCATTCCGTAAAGTCATCAGCCCCATCGGCAATCATGTTTTGCACGCATTGCGTCCAGCGAACACTTGATGTAAGCTGTGCGATGAGGTTCGCCTTAATCTCTGCCGGGTCGGTATGGGGTTTACCATCAACGTTTTGGTAAACGGGACATTTTGGTGTGTTGATATCCGTTTTTTCAATGGCTGCTTGCAATTCATCTTTTGCCGGTTGCATGAGCGGTGAATGGAAAGCTCCTCCCACCTTCAGCGGTAATGCGCGTTTAGCACCGGCTTCTTTGATAACCTGGCACGCCTCTTCGATAGCTTCAACATTACCCGATATCACCAGCTGTCCCGGACAATTATAGTTTGCCGGCACCACCACATATCCTTCTTTGTTGATTCCAGCACAGATCTCCTCAATTTTCTCGTCATCCATACCCACGATAGCTGCCATGGTTGAAGGAGCTGCTTCACAAGCTTTCTGCATGGCCATGGCACGCGCATAGACCAATCTGAGGCCATCCTCGAAAGACAGTGCGCCAGCTGCCACAAGTGCCGAGAATTCGCCGAGTGAGTGACCCGCCGTCATGTCGGGTTTGAAGTTATCGCCCATGCATAGTGCGCTGATGACGCTATGGAGAAACACCGCCGGCTGTGTCACCTTTGTTTGCCGGAGGTCTTCGTCCGTTCCCTCGAACATGATATCGGTAATGCGATAGCCGAGGATTTCGTTTGCTTTTTCGAATAATTGTTTTGCGAGCGGGTTATTATCGTAAAGATCTTTACCCATACCCACGAACTGTGCTCCCTGACCGGGAAAAACGAATGCTTTCATTTTTTTAATCTTAAAATTGTTCATGTTTCCGACGTCAAGATACGTCGGTTCCTAATTGACGGTGCAAAATTACTGAAAAAAAAGCAAAAGGCATTAGAAGTCAACTTTTTTTTGAAAAGACATAGGGACGGATAAGTTTTTTTGATTATCTTTGCATGACAGAGGGACATATTTTTCTTAGACATAAGAACATAAGGACAAATAACTATGAACGACATCAAGAAAATTGTGCTTACAGGCGGACCTTGTGCCGGCAAAACCACCGCATTGGTGAAGGTGATAGAACATTTTTCGAGTTTGGGCTACAAGGTGTTTACGATACCTGAAGTACCCACGATGTTCACTCAATCGGGTATGGACTATCTCACAAAAAACAAAGACTTTTTCTTTGAAGGCGAGAAAGCTACGTTGGAAGTCCAGTTGGCATTGGAGGACAAATTCATGCGCATGGCAGAGGCTTACGACGGCCGATGCCTCATCGTGTGCGACCGTGGTGCCATGGACATCTCAGCCTATATGACACCCGAAGACTGGTCAAAACTCATGAGTATTGTAGGAACGTCGACGGCCACAATGCGAGACCAACGATACGATGCCGTACTCCATTTAGTGAGTGCTGCCGACGGAGCTGAGCAGTTTTATACAACAAGTAATAACAGCAGCCGCAATGAGGCAGCTGACGAGAAAGGTTTGGAGATAGCACGTATGCTGGACAAGCGAGTGATTGAGGCATGGACCGGACACAGTCATTTACGTGTTATCAACAATCACGAGAATTTCGATCATAAATTGAATCGCGTGTTGAAAGAGATTTCCAATGTCCTGGGTATTCCCCAACCCATCGAGGAAGAGCGCAAATATATCGTAGAGATAACAGGAGAGTTACCCGATTATATTGAGAGCGACATCACGCAGACATATTTAGTAGCCGAACCTGGCTGCGAGGTGCGGTTGCGTCGTCGTGGTTGGGGCAGTAAGTTTGTGAATGTTCACACAACGAAGAAGAAGATTTCGGAGAGCGAGCAGTTAGAAACCGAACGTCAGGTGAGTAACAACTTATACCAATCGTTGTTGCAACAGGCCGACCCGTATCGCCAGACTATCCATAAAGTTCGTAGAAGTTTTATTTGGAAGGGGCAGTTTTTTGAGCTGGACAAGTTTTACACGCCACGTCAGGGTTTAATTATCTTGGAGACAAAGGGTATTGTTGAGGGAGAGGACGTGAAATTCCCCCCGTTCATCAAGGTTTTGGAAGAGATAACAGGAGACACCCGGTATTTCAACTATAATTTGGCGTTGAGGTAATAATGGAGGGAAAAAGGGAGGGGGAGTGGAAGAAATAGAGGTGGAAAATAAAAGAATCCCGACGATACGTGCATCTGTCGGGATTCTATCTATTTAACTGCTTTACAGTGCGAAAAATTCGGATGTAAATTATAATCAATGATTACTCTGCAGCGGGTGTTTCTTCTTCCTCGGCGGGAGCTTCCTCTACAACGGGAGCCTCTTCCACAACGGGAGTCTCTTCCTTGACAGGAGCCTCTACTGCTACTTCCTCTTTGGGAGCGTTCTCAGCAACCACCACGATAGGCAGTTTAACCTCCACATCTTTGTAGAAATGGATAGTAGCTTCAAATTCACCAACATGCTTAGCATCACGCATGGTGATAATCTTGCGGTCGATGTCGAATCCACGTTTCTTGAGTTCATCGGCCACCACATTGGCGTTGACCGAACCGTAAGTAACGCCAGTGGCGCTCACCTTCATGGCGATTTCCACCACCACATCTTTCAGCTCGTCGGCACGTTTCTGAGCAGCAGCCTTCTGAACCTCAATCTTATGAGCCTGCTGACGAAGGTTCTCAGCGAGAATTTTCTTAGCTGACGGAGAGGCGATAACACCTTTTCCCTGCGGGATGAGATAGTTACGTCCATATCCAGCTTTCACATTCACGATATCGTTCTTGTAACCCAGACCGATGATGTCTTCTTTCAATATGATTTCCATACTTTGTCCTCCTTTTTATTATTTCATCAAATCGGTTACGTAGGGCAACAGGGCAATCTGACGTGCACGTTTGATAGCCTGAGCTACACGGCGCTGGTATTTGAGCGATGTGCCAGTAATACGACGGGGCAGGATTTTTCCTTGTTCATTGAGGAATTTCTTCAGGAACTCGGGATCCTTGTAGTCGATATACTTAATACCACTTTTCTTGAAGCGGCAATACTTCTTTTTCTTAGTGTCAACTGACGGCGGTGTCAGGTAGCGGATTTCTTGATCTTGTTCTGCCATGGTTTAAGCCTCCTCTTTTTTACTTAGTTTGTTGCGACGCTTTTCAGCATACTGAACAGCATACTTGTCAAGCTTCACAGTCATAAAACGAATTACTTTCTCGTCGCGACGGAAAGCCACTTCGAGCGTGTTAATCACTTCCGGCTCAGCCTTGAACTCGAACATGCAGTAGAAGCCCGAGGTCTTTTTCTCAATGGTGTAAGCCAGTTTTTTGAGTCCCCAGGTCTCTTCATTCACAATTTCTGCACCTTTGTCAGTGAGAATCTTCTTGAATTTAGCGACCGTTTCCTTCATCTGTTCATCAGACAAAACGGGAGTCAAAATGAAAACGGTTTCGTATTGATTCATACTACTTTAAATGGTTGATAAAATGTTAAAAAAATGGATTTTTGCAAAATGCGGTGCAAAATTAGTGTTTTTTTTTCAGTCGGCCAAATAATTTTAGTAATTTCGCCCCAAAATCATATTTATGGCGCAAGAATCTTCTTTTTTTGAGCATATAAAGCCTCATTTAGGCGAGTTTGTGGTTATTTTTGGTGCCCTTCTTCTTTTTGCAGGGTACCTATTGGGTTGGACTAAGAGCAATGTCTTTTTGGCATTGCCTATCCTTATTATTTTGGGAGGAATTGGGTGGTATATTAGAAGATTAAAGAATTAAAAGATTAAAAAATTAGAAGATTAAAGAATTAAAAAGATTAGATGATTAAATGTTGAAGACGAGGTGGAAAAGCCCTTGGCCATCGTCGGAAAGGGTGTAAGTGGAGTCATCGGAACTTGGTGTCCAATCGTCTGAAGCGTAGGTTGTTTCCGTCATTCCTTCCACAACACGTGTACGTTTTTTGAAGTAGCCATGCTGTGCCAGTTGTTTTTCGTAAGCGGGAATGAGTTTTGGATTTGAGAAGATGATACGCACCTCTATATATTCACTTTTCTTCTTGAGGAAATGGATGGCTAGTGCATCGTCAGCGGTCTTTGTAAACAACCAGTTCTTTGCCTCGATACCCCTGCCCCATGTTTCATAGATATAGTCGTTAGGGTCGGCTGTCTTCTTGTCGAGCAGCCGTAGTTCTTTCCCTCTGCATGTTTCTGCTATAACATTTGGGTTTATTTCATAGAAATTAAAGACATTGACCATATCTTCTACATTCAGTTCCTGGTCATTTGGGTTGACCACAGTAATCTTATTTGTTGCCGGTTCGGCTTTCCATTCATATTCCCCTTCAAAGAGCAAGTTGACCGAGGATGCTGTCAAGTTGGAATAGATGAATGAGGAATACCATTCATCGTTGCCATCACTATTTATTTCCACCTCTCCTTTGTTGCCATTAACATTCACTATACGGAATTTATCTGACGAGATGAGATAGAACACGTCTTTATCAAAAGCACCATGGTAATAATTCAGGTCCTCGTCAGAATATGTTCTTGCCTCAATGAGATGTTGTCCGTCGCTGAGGTCATAGAGCATCTTCGTACCATCTTCGTAAGTAATAATCCACTGTTGAAACAATGGGTTATCAGATGGTTTTTCGGTAGGATTATTCACTGAAGCCACATCCTGGGATATCTTTTTTGCACAGGCGAAATTGCAGAAAAGCAAAAACATGAACAACACCCATCCCTTGTTGACGAGCGATTTGATGGCTAAGGTTTTCATCGTTATCTGTTTTTAGGGTTATTACGATGCAAATATAACTAATAATCGTGATGGATACAAATTACCAAGGAAAATAAATATAAGAATTGCGAGTAGATTGTAAAAGAAAGAAAAGACCGGAGGCTCCGGTCTTTTCTTATGAGATTCGAACTAATCTATTATTCCTCTTCTCTATTATTCCTCTTCGGGTGTGATGAGTTTGTAACCTTTTCCGTGGATGTTGATGATTTCTATCTGCGGATCGTCCTTGAGATGTTTACGCAATTTGGTGATGTAAACGTCCATGGAACGAGCATTGAAATAGTTATCGTCAATCCAGATGGTCTTCAGGGCGAAGTCACGTTGCAGGATTTCATTGGCATGACTGCAGAGGAGTGCCAACAGTTCGTTCTCCTTGGTGGTTAGCTTCGTCTGCTTTTCGCCCATGGTAAGCAGTTGCTTCTGCGTGTCGAATGTGAATTGTCCGATTTGGTAGAGCGTACTCTCCTTATTTTTCTTCCCCCTGACGCGGCGTAAAATAGCCTCGATGCGGAGCACCAGTTCCTCCATGGAGAAGGGTTTGGTGATATAGTCGTCGGCACCGATTTTGAATCCTTCAAGGATGTCCTCCTTAAGTTGTTTAGCAGTGAGGAAGATGATAGGTATTTCAGCATTCGCCTGGCGTATTTCCTGTGCCAGCGTGAAACCGTCTTTCTTAGGCATCATCACGTCGAGGACGCAGATGTCAAACTTGCTCTTCAGGAAAGCCTTGTAACCGGCTTCACCATCGGGGCACAACTCAGCCATAAAACCTTTGGCCTGAAGATACTCACGAAGCAGCATACCGAGGTTCTCGTCGTCTTCGCACAATAAGATTTTCAATTTTTCTTCCATAATTCTTGGTTTTTATGAGTTATTATTTTGTGATTCCAGAAAATCCCTGGTGATAGTTGGTGTTTATTTGTTTTCAATTATTCTATGATAGCGGGTAGTGAGATAGTGAATTTTGTACCTTTGCCAAGGTCGCTTTCCACTTTGATTTCTCCATCGTGAAGGTCGACGATTTTCTTGACGTAAGCCAGTCCTAATCCGAATCCTTTCACGTCGTGAACATTTCCAGTGTGTACCCGGTAGAATTTATCAAATATTTTTTTGAGGTTTTCTTTCTTGATTCCTATGCCATCATCAGCAATGGAGCAGAATAGCCGGTCTTTGTCATTCCAAGTATGTATAGTGAGGTTTACCGGTTTTTCCGGTTTCCTATACTTGATGGCGTTGTCCATGAGGTTATATATCATGTTGGTGAAATGCACCTCGTCAACATAGATAGCCGAGTCGACCGCTTCAATATCAACATTAATCTTACCGCCCGTATGTTCCACACGCAGTTGGAAAGAATGTGCCGCATTTTCCACCAGTTCGTTGAGGTCCAGTTCTTTTCGCTTGAACACTGCTTTTTTTCTGTCGAACATGGACATCTGCAACACTTTTTCTACCAGGAAGCGCAGTCGTTTCGACTCATCGCCGATAACTCCGCCCACATGTTTAAGCATGGCAGGTGACTTTGTCAGGGCATCATCGTTGAGCATTTGTGCTGCGAGAGAAATGCTGGAGATAGGTGTCTTTAATTCATGCGTCATATTGTTGATAAAGTCATTCTTTATCTCAGAATACCGTTTTTGTCGGAAGATGACAACGATGGTAAAGAGGAATGTTACGAGAAGTATGATGGTGAATACGATAGAAGGAATGAGGAATTTCACGCTGGAGAAGATATAGCTGTCCATGTCGGGGAAATGAATTCGCATCATTCCCATTTTGTTTGCCGGGTCATTACGGAAAAGAGCCATCTCGTAGCCATTTTCTTCTCCTTCGTCAGAATAGTCTGGGCAACGGTACACTTCCCTTCCATCCTGTGTAGATACGGTGAAGTGGTAGGGAATATTGATCCCATTGTTTATAAGTTCCACCTTAAGGTCTTGGTCGAGCAGTTTGAAGTTTACCCTTTCACGCAGCGGTTTTTCCGAAGCCGAATAAAGGATGTTCATTACCACCCTGTCGAGTAGAGCCTTTTGGTAGACATATCTGTTTCTAACAATCTCTTTCATCGACTGGCTTGCCTGTGACAATGTGTTCTTGTCGCTATAAAGAATCATAGCTTTCGGCATGGTCGACGGTTTGAGTCGAGACGTTTTCATTTGGAATGAAGAATAGACATTTCCCTGTTCATCGGTGACACTGAACTGATGTGACTGTTGTAAAAGAGTGTCACCATCCACGGCGATGAGAGAGAGAGAGTCTGCCTGTTGAGCGCGGCGTTCCGTTTCGTTGACGTCATGTTCGAGGTATCGCAGTGTCTCGTTGAGTTCAAGGTTTTTCGAGGCCTGGTTGAGAGATCGGTTAACCGACTCGTCAAACTGTTCCTTTTTCATCCTTGCCATTTGTTGGATGTATTTCAATTGGAGGAAGATGAGAGCGAGGAACGAGAACCCCATGATTACTGCGATGCTCCAGATTGTTTTTTTCGTCATATGCTAACGATGTTTTTTTATTTCTAACGCAAAGATAAGAGAAATCTTAATTTTCTAACATTTAATCGTTAAGAATTAGATGGAAATTTTGTTAAATTAACTTTTTATATTTAATTTAGTTGACAATTATTAAGTATATAGTTGTATTAGGGAGATAAAGGAAGGGAAAAGAAGGGAAAAGAAGGGAAAAGAAGGGAAAGGACAAAAGAAAAGGCAGTCCTTTGTGAGGACTGCCTTAAAATAATATCAAGGGAATAATTAGTCTTCCTGCTGTTCAGCTTCGTGCTCTTTGATAAGGTTCTGCTGAATATCATTGGGCACTAGTTCATAGCTTGAGAACTTGGTGGTGAAGGAAGCGCGTCCACCAGTGAGCGAACTGAGAGCTATGGAGTAGCTTGCCAGTTCCTTGAGAGGTATCTTGGCTGAAAGCTTTTGGTATCCCGCTTCACTGTCCATACCCATAATGATGGCGCGTCGTCCTTGCAAGTCGCTCATCACGTCGCCCATATAGTCACCCGGCACGAGAACCTCGAGGTCGTAAATGGGTTCGAGCACCTTTGGTCCTGCCTCTTTGAATGCCATGGAGAACGCATTACGGGCAGCAAGCATGAAGGAGAGTTCGTTAGAATCCACCGGGTGCATCTTACCATCGTACACCACGACGCGGACATCGCGAGCATAACTACCAGTGAGCGGTCCCTGCTCCATACGTTCCATGACACCCTTGAGAATGGCCGGCATGAAACGGAGGTCGATGGCACCACCGACGACAGAGTTGAGGAATACCAGTTTTCCGCCCCATTCAAGGTCGATTTCCTCTTTGCTCTTGATGTTCATCTTGTATTCCTGACCACCGAACTTATAGACCACGGGATCCGGCATGCCTTCGGTATAGGGCTCTACGATGAGGTGTACCTCACCAAACTGTCCTGCACCACCCGACTGTTTCTTGTGACGATAGTCAGCCCGTGCCGCCTTGGTGATGGTCTCACGGTAAGGAATCTTCGGTTCCTCGTATTTCACTTGAATCTTATCATTGTTTTCGAGGCGCCATTTCAGCGTACGGAGGTGGAATTCACCCTGACCGTGAATGATGGTCTGTTTGAGTTCCTTACTCATTTCCACCACCCATGTGGGATCTTCCTGACGCATGCGGAGCACTGCCGCCATGAGTTTTTCCATTTCGCTTTCGTTCACCGCCTTGATGGCACGCGAATACTTCGAGTTAGGATACTGAATGAAATTGAACTGGTTTTCCACGTCCTTGGCATTGAGCGTGTTACCTGTCTTCACGTCTTTCAGTTTGACGGTGCTACCGATATCACCTGCACAGAGTTCGTCAACAGCGATGCGGTTGGCACCTGCGCTGGCATAAATCTGTCCGATGCGCTCTTTCGAGCCGCGGTCAGCATTGGTCAGGTCGTCACCCGGCTTCACCGTACCGCTCATCACTTTGAAGTAGCTCACTTCGCCAATGTGCGGTTCCATACCAGTCTTGAAGAAGAAGAGCGACACAGGTGCGTCGGCCTTGGGAGCCACCTCTTCGCCTTTTGCATTTTTGACAGGAGGCATCTCATCAACAAAGGGCACCACGTTTCCGAGGAACTCCATGAGGCGGCGTACGCCCATGTCTTTTCCTCCGCAGACGCAGAATACAGGGAATATACTCCTTGTGACAAGTCCCTTGCGGATACCTTCGCGCATCTCATCCTCGGTAAGGTCTTCCTCTTCGAAGAATTTCTCCATCAGCGCATCGTCATTGCCTGCAGCAGCTTCGATGAGAGCAGCATGCAGTTCCTGTGCCTTATCCATCTGGTCAGCCGGAATCTCCTCAATAGTGGGTGCTCCGCCTTCCGGTTTCCATGTATATTTTTTCATGGTGAGCACATCGATGAGGGAGTTGAAGCCCGGTCCTGTTTCGATAGGATACTGTACCTCGACACATTTGGAACCGTAAATCTCGCGCATGTTCGACATGATGGTGTCAAAGTCGCAATGCTCGCGGTCAAGTTGGTTAATGAGGAAAATGACCGGCTTGCCGATTTTTTCCGTATTGCGGAAAGCATTCATCGTACCCACTTCAGGTCCGTACTGTCCGTTAACCACGATAAGAGCCTGATCTGTAACGTTGAGTGCTGTGATGGTACCTCCGACGAAGTCGTCAGAACCCGGGCAGTCGATAAAATTCAGTTTCTTACCATTCCACTCAGCATGGAAAACCGTTGGGAACACGGAATAGCCATATTCCTGTTCAACGGGGAAGTAGTCGCTGACCGTATTTTTCGCTTCTACTGAACCACGACGTTTGATAACACCAGCTTCGAAGAGCAATGACTCGGCAAGAGTAGTCTTGCCGCTACCCGCACTGCCAATGAGTGCGATGTTTTTGATTTCGTTAGTCTTATAGACTTTCATAAAGTTGTATAGGTTTAAGTGATTTATGTATATTTGTTTTGTATCAAAAACAGGGTTTTTCAAAATTTGGGCACTAAAGTACGCATTTTTTGATGAACAGCCAAAAAAAATGTCGGAAAACCTAATATCTTTTAATATTATTAGTATTTTTGTAAGACTAAAAAATCAAAATATTAAAAAAACCAAAGAACAAAGGTTATTATTTACATGAATCATCATGTATAATCAACAATATCGTTGGTCATCGGTGTATGTACACGTTCCTTTTTGTGCCAGTCGGTGCGTGTATTGCGGGTTCTATTCCACTGTGGGAAGTGGTTTGGAAACAGACTATGTGTCGGCTATGGAGCAAGAGTTGTCGTTGCGAGCCGATTACCTTCCGAAAGAATACCCCATCCGCACCATATACTTTGGCGGCGGCACCCCATCGCAGCTATCTCCCACCCTTTTGGCGCGCATGTTACGTAGTATCAATGACCAGATTGTATTACCTCGTAACCATGGCAGTGCCGTAGAAGAGTTGACCATCGAGTGTAACCCTGATGATGTGGATATGCCCTTAGCCATCTCCCTTCGTGCTATGGGTGTGAACCGTGTCAGTTTAGGTATTCAGACCTTCGATGAAGCTCGTTTGCATTTTCTTCATCGCCGCCATACTGCCCATGAGGCCGTAGAGGCCATATCCCATTTGCGATCCGCCGGCATTGACAACATCAGCATTGACTTAATGTTTGGTTTTCCCGATGAAACCATAGAAGATTGGGAGCACGACATCGAGTGTGCTCTGTCATTACGACCTTCACACCTCTCCGCATACGGGCTGACCTATGAAGAAGGCACCCCTTTGGAACGGTTGTTACGCGAGGGAAGGGTGAACGCTATCGACGAAGAAGTCAGCCGTGACATGTATGATGTGCTGTGCACCCGTTTGAATGATGCCGGCTATGAACAATATGAAATCAGCAATTTCGCACTTCCCAATAGGCGCAGCATCCATAACAGCGGATACTGGAGCGGTGTTCCTTACCTTGGCATAGGAGCCGCCGCACACAGTTACGACGGTGTTAGCCGTCAATGGAACGTGAGCGATTTACGGCAGTATATTGAGCAGGTGGGTCATGGTGTCGTGCCCATGGAGCGTGAGGTATTGGATGAGCCTACACTCTGGGATGACATGATAGTTACCGCCCTACGCACATGCGAGGGCATCTCTCTCGACCATGTTCGTAAGGTATTTGGAGATGAATATTTGCAATTCCTGCTCCAAACATCGCAATCGTATCTGGAACATGGTTTATTAAAGATAGATGACAACCATCTCCATTTAACTCATGAAGGCATCCATGTGAGCGACATGATAGTGTCGGAACTTATGAAAGATTAAAAAATTAAAAGATTAAAAGATATTATATGAACAAACGAATTATGAAACCGATCTACACATTAAAGGCGTTGGTATTATTGCTATTTATGGCCATGCCTGTCATCACATTCGGGCAATACCGTTCCGAAGTATGGTCACCCGATAATGGGGACGGCACCTACACCAACCCCGTGATAAATGCCGATTATTCTGACCCCGACGTGTGTGTGGGAGCCAGTGGCGAGGATTATTACATGACCGCCTCATCGTTTCAATGTGTTCCCGGCCTACCGATTCTCCATTCCAAAGACTTAGTGAACTGGGAGATTGTGGGCTATGCCCTGAAAGAGTTGTATGCCGGTAATCCCGAAATGGTGGAACATTTCAACGTTCCCCGTCATGGAGAAGGCGTATGGGCACCCTCCATCCGTTATCACAATGGTTTGTACTACATCTATTGGGGTGACCCCGATTTCGGTGTTTATGTGGTGAAGACAACAGATCCCGCAGGTGAGTGGGACCCACCTGTGTGCGTTCTGAAGGGCAAGGGATATATCGACACCACTCCCTTGTGGGATGATGACGGCCGCTGTTATTTGGTAAACGGCTGGGCCAATTCACGCGCCAAATTCGCCTCAATATTGACCGTTCGCGAGTTGTCGGCAGACGGCATGCGCGTTATCGGTCAACCCGTGATTGTATTCGACGGCAACGGCACGGAGAACCGGACCTGTGAAGGACCAAAGTTCTACAAACGTGACGGATGGTATTGGATTATGTGTCCTGCCGGCGGTGTACCCACCGGTTTTCAATTAGCCATGCGCTCAAAATCACCATACGGTCCATACGAGAGCAAAGTGGTGTTGTCCCAGGGCAAGACACAGATTAACGGTCCCCACCAAGGCGGTTGGGTACACACCAAATACGGAGAGGACTGGTTTATCCATTTCCAAGACAAAGGAGCCTATGGCAGGGTTGTCCACTTAAACCCTGTGGACTGGAGCAGTGGTTGGCCCATCATGGGTAGGAAAGGTGAACCCGTGACCACCTATAAGAAACCCCAATCATCATCGACTGTTATCGTAAATCCCGTTGAGAGCGACGAATTCAACACCCCCGTCATGGGTAAGCAGTGGCAGTGGCATGCCAACTATGACGAAAAATACGGTATGGCCACCGCCTTCGGCACTTTCCGCATCTACAGCTATAAGTTGTCAGACGGATGGAAGAATTTCTGGGAGATTCCCAATCTGTTGTTGCAGAAAACCCCAGCCGACCATTTCACGGTAACTGCCAAGCTACGTTTGACCTCTAAGGCAGACGGTCAGTTTGGCGGGTTAGTAATGATGGGGCTTGACTATTCCGCCCTTGTGGTAAGGCGTACAGGCAAAGCCTTTGAGTTGGTTCAAATGACTTGCCACGGAGCCGACAAGGGCAAGGCACAGGCAGAAACTGTCCTCGCCACGTTGAAACCCTCCGCTGAAGACAAGATAGACTATAAACCTGGCATCCACAAAGACATATTCCTTCGTATGAAGGTGAATGACAGTAAATTACGTTTCAGTTACAGCCAAGATGGCAAAACGTTTACCGACTGCGGCGAAGCTTTTACTATGCGTGAAGGCAAATGGATAGGAGCTAAGTTCGGCTTTGTTTGTGCCGAGAGCGATGCCCAGAGCGACCGCGGTTGGGTGGAAGCCGACTGGATCAGAGTGACGAAGTAAGGGCTAATGAAATCTCTGTTTCAGATATTGCATCAGTCTTGTTTTCTTTTTCAAGGACTGGAAGGATAAGAAAGCGCTTATTCCGGCAAGAATCAGTCCCAGTGTATAATATAAAATACTTTCTTCCATCCATGAAAGCGCATAGGCCAACAGGCCTATGGGTAATTGCCGTGCTGCCATGTTCATGACCCTTGTGGAGAACTTAAACCCATATTTCACACGCATGCAAGCAGCAAGCATGATGAAATCAACCACCGACATAACTGCCAGCGCCACACCCGTGCCGAACAACCCCCACATGTTGAATCCTATGATGCTCATGATGATGATGCCTACGGCATAGAACCCCTCGATAAACAAGTAGAAAAGAGAATCGCCTTTGGCCAAGGGTATATATGAGAGAGGCAGTTTTATCGCTCTCATATATAATGCCAATACTGACACCTGCACCATGGGCACCACTCCGACAAACCGTCCTGAGAAAAGCAGCGGCACCAATATGGGCAGGAAGATGATGAGCATCACCAACAATGGAGCCACGATAAGCAGCGACACTTCTATTTGTTTGTTTACCAACAAATTAAACGACCTATTATCATCGTTTACCGCAGAGATACGAGGAAAATAATCCGTTTCCATGGCCGCAAAGACCATTCCCCCATACGTCATACTTATCATATAGCCCGCATTATACAGGCCGAGTATTTCCAATGACCCGTTATTATTTAGAAACGACCTAATGACAAATTCAGCGAGCGACCCCATGAGCAGAGCCACCACAAAGCCCACTCCAAGGCGTATCATGCCCCACCCTTCGTGCAGAAAAGATTTTCCAAACGACAGCCGTAGCGGAAACATACGCCAAGAATAGGCTATAGTTAGCACCATCAATGTCAGAGCCATGAGAACCAACGAAGGGATGATACCCGACTCGCCAAGATAGAAATAGAGAGGTACGGAGATGAGCAAAGCCAACAGGACATGGAAAACCGAAATGGAAGCCAAGGACTTCAGTTGTCTTGTTCCTTTCATGACAGCCATTTCTCCACCTGTGATGGCGGTGAGTCCGATAACTGGCGACAACAACACATAGTGCAGCGTGTGATTTCCCCATGAGAACGTCCAATTGTTAAGGAAAGGACTGAGAATGATACAAAGCACCGTTCCGATGATGGCCGTCACAATACTCCACGACCTGATGAGTTTCACAGTGTGCGCCATCTGTTTCTTATCACCGTTCTGATAAGCATCGGACATATTCCTCACACCGCTGGTCTGTATTCCCAATCCCGTGGCGTCGGACATCATTTTCGTGGTGGAATTGAAAAGCGACACCAATCCCATGCCCGAGGGTCCGAGCAGCATAGCCACCAATTTATTTCTCACTATTCCTAAGAGAATGGTGAGAAACTGCACACCGCCGAACAGACCGGTGTACTTGATGATGTGAGAATAACTAGTATTACCGCTGGTTTTGTGCATCTTTCACTAAAGTAACGAGAAATACCTTTTATTATTTTATTATTTCATAATAAAAACATAAAAAAAGCGTTACCTAAACAACGATGAAGCTGAGTGTCATTATACCAGTGTTCAATACAGAGCGTACACTGGAAGCCTGCGTTGAAAGCGTTCTGTCCCAAGGAGTGTCCGACATAGAGATTATCCTTGTGGACGACGGTTCGGAAGACCAATCGCCCGAACTTTGTGACGCTTTGTCCGAAGCTAACGACACCATCTATGCTATTCACCAGTCCAACAGAGGTCTGTCTGCCGCCCGCAACAAAGGCATTGAGATGGCGTCAGGTGACTATATCACCTTTATCGACAGCGACGATAGTCTGGCTCCCTATACTCTTCCTGTGCTGTTAGCCCGTCTTGGTGCCCATCCCGAATACGACATTCTGGAATATCCTGTGATATGGCACTATGGCAGCGAGGACCAGCTCGTTTTGAAATTTGGCCGTCATGAATATACCGATATGCGTGACTATTGGTTGGATGGCAGTGCTTACGCCCATGCCTACTCGTGCAACAAGCTGTTCCGGAGATCATTGTTTGATGAGGTGAAATACCCGGTGGGACGTTTGTTTGAAGATGCCTACACCCTCCCCCGTTTGTTGTCCCACTGTCGTGTGGTGGCCACCACCGAGGAAGGAGCCTATCAGTACACCTATTCACCTGAAGGAATAGTAGCAACCGCCGACGGTCACGCTCTTTCGCAGTTGCTTGAAGTACATGTGGATATGCTTGAACAATATGGTTTAACAGAGGATCCCAGCGAGTATTACGTACATGTATTAAATTTACAGTTAGATGTCTATGCCCGTACCAAGGAGCCGCCCATCCTTCCCGAATTGTCAGCCCTCACGCGCCAGTCAATCAAGCAATTGCCCGTCAACCGCAAGGGCAAGATTAAGCTAAGACTTCTGAAACTATTAGGAATCAATCGTTTATGCAAGCTATACAGACTAAGACACACACTACATCGGAACCACTGATTAGTTTCGTCATCACCACCTACGACCTGCCTTCGAGCATGCTGCGCAGTTGTATCGATTCCATTCTCGCTCTGTCGTTAGACAAGGGTGAGCGTGAGATTGTGCTTATCGACGATGGCTCCAAAACATCACCTCTTACTGATTTGGCCGACTATAGAGAAGACATTCTTTATATTCGTCAGCGGAACAGCGGGTTGAGCCAAGCCCGCAACCGCGGTATCCAGTGCAGTAGCGGCATATACCTTCAGTTTGTTGATGGTGATGACATGCTGAACGTGCAAGCCTATGATTACTGTCTTGACCTGCTGAGACAGCATTCGCCCGACATAGTAACCTTTCATCTCACAGACAAACGTGATGTACAGGTGCCGAACAGTCATGAAGGTACTATGTCCGGCAGTGAATTTATGCGCCACCACAACCTCCGCGCTTCCGCCTGTGGTTATCTTTTCAAGAAAGCACTATTGCTGAACCACCGTTTCACCCCAGATATCTTGCATGAAGACGAAGAATTTACTCCTCTGCTGTTTCTGCGTGCCGACCGTCTCATCGCCACGGAGGCACGTGCCTATTACTACCGCGAGCGCCCGTCGTCAATCATGCACCAAAACGACGAGCAGTGGATAAGCCGCCGTCTGAGCGACATGCGCGAAGTACTTTTTCGTTTGCACGACCGTTGTGCCACTCTTCCCCAGGAAGAGCGTGAAGGCTTACAGCGCCGCGTTCACCAATTGACAATGGACTATTTGTATAATATCATTACGCTCACCCACAATAGCGACCAATTGGAGGATGCTCTGCCACTCCTTCAGGAGCGAGGTCTTTTCCCTCTGCCCGACAAAAACTATACAGCAAAATATGCGATGTTTAGGAAGATGGTGAACAGTTCGCATGGCAGGAAGTTGCTGTGTAGGTTGCTGAAATGAGTGACGAGTGATGAGTGACGAGTGATGAGTGACGAGTGATGAGTGACGAGTGACGAGTAATGGAGAGCCGAAAGATGAAAATACTTTTATTGGGAGAATACAGCAATGTGCATGCTACTCTGGCCAAAGGATTAAAAGCCATGGGGCATGAGGTAACGGTTGTGTCGAACGGTGATTTCTGGAAGAACTATCCCCGCGACATCAACCTAGTGCGTCGTCCTGGAAAGTTAGGCGGTCTCTCCTACTATCTGAAAATCAAGCGGTTATTGCCCAGTTTACGCGGTTATGATATTGTACAGCTCATCAACCCAATGTTTTTGGAAATCAAGGCCCGTCGCATTCTTCCTATCTACCAATATCTTCGTCGACATAACGGTAAAATGATCATGGGAGCATTCGGAATGGATTATTACTGGGTGAACGAGTGTGTGGAGCACAAGCCGTTACGCTACAGCGACTTTAATATAGGAGAAGAATTACGTACGGATTCTGATGCGATGAAAGAACGCTCCGACTGGATAGGTACTGACAAGGAGCATCTGAACCGTTATATTGCCGAAGACTGTGACGGTATTGTAGCCGGTCTGTATGAATACTGGGTATGTTACCAGCCGTATTTCCCCGAAAAGACAGTTTATATTCCCTACCCCATCGTCGTGGACACCACAACGACTGCTGTAACGCCTGTGCATCAGCCTCTGCGTCTGTTTATCGGTATCAATCGTGAGCGCAGTGCCTATAAGGGTACCGACATCATGCTTCGAGCTGCCGAAAAGGTGGTAAAAGCCTATCCCGGTAAAGTGGTATTGGAGAAAGCCGAATCTGTTCCGTATGCACAGTACCAGACGATGATGGAAAACAGCGATGCCATACTGGATCAGTTATACAGTTACACCCCTTCGATGAATTCGCTGTTAGCCATGTCGAAAGGCATTGTCTGCATTGGTGGTGGAGAAGAGGAACATTATAAATTGCTGAAAGAGGAGAAGCTGCGCCCCATCGTTAATGTGGAACCCACGGAAGAGAGCGTCGTTACCGCGTTGGTGAAGCTGGTTACCCATCCCGAAGAAGTAACACGTCTGAAAAAAGAAAGCATAGAATACATACTTCGCCATCACGATTATATGAAAATAGCGAAGGTGTGGGCTGCGAGATATCTATAGAAGGGCTATCATCATAGGATACAATGAAGGCCGGCACAGGAAAGTGTCGGCCTTCATTTGATTTTTGGGCTACGATTAAGCCTCAGCGGGAGTTTCCTCAGCAGGTGTTTCTGCGGGAGCCTCTTGTTCGGCTTTCGCGGCAGCCTCGGCAGCTTTTTTATCAGCCACCTTCTTGGCTATTTCCTCTTTGATTTTCTTTTCAGCTTCGAGTTCCTTGGCTACGGCAGCTTTCTTGGCTTTTTCCTCGTCAGTGCGAATCTTCTCCAAGCCTTTCTGTTTGTCGTTCTTCCAAGCATCGAATTTACGTTCGAGGGCAGCCTCGTCGAAAGCGCCTTTCTTCACGCCACCCTTGAGGTGCTTCATCATGTAAACGCCTTCACGTTTGAGGATGTTGCGCACGGTGTCGGTAGGCTGTGCACCCACTTCGACCCAATACAATGCACGTTCGAAATTCAAATCTACGGTAGCGGGATTGGTGTTGGGATTATACGTACCAATCTTCTCAGTAAACCGACCATCACGTGGTGCTCTTGCGTCAGCAATCACGATGCTGTAGAAGGCATAGCCTTTGCGTCCGCGACGCTGCAATCTGATTTTTGTTGCCATTAAATGAAAAATTTTAGGTTTGAATTATATGCCATTATCTCGTAATGGCGTGCAAAATTACTTCAAAAAATTGGAATAACGATTTACCTCATCTAACAAGACAAGAAAATTAACAGACATTAACTATTTCACCTGTTTCTTTACCACCGTTCCATCATTGAATTGAATGATATATACCCCTTCATGCCGTCTCATTAGCTGTTCTGTGGGTATTTCTTTTCCTTCGATAGTAGATATGTGTCTGATGGTTTTATGTCCGTTTTCCGTCATTATGACAGAAGAGACAGGGCTATTCTTATTTTCGAATCGGAAAGAAGCCAAGGCTTTTTCCGAATCATAAGATATCTGATCAACTGGTTTATGCATATAGAAGGAACCGTCGGTATTGGCATGGAAAAGCGTTGCAGCAGGCAGGGAAGTGTCAGTGAGGCTGTCGTTATTTTCATATGGATAAGCTGTATTAGCCGCTTGATTTAGACCATCTGCATGGAAGAAAGCCAAACGAAGATGGTCGTTCATACTCCCCACGGTGTTGACCAAATTGTCATTCCATAGCTGTTCGTCATAGTCGATATGCGAGATGAGCAGTCCCTGTCCCGGGAGGTATGAGTCCCATCGTGATTGTGTACGGTGTTCAAGCAAGTAATACTCATCTGGATAGCCGTCGTTGTAGATTACATAAGCCACCGGTTGTACTGTTAGAGGAGACATATCGATGACGGTAGTATCGTTGTTGAGCGTTATTGGCTCAAGCCATCCTGCGAACCACCGTTCATATGCAGAATATGCCGGTGGCACCCACCCCGCCGATGTCGGTCCATTGTAATTCCCTTTGGCAAGCAAATCCCAGTTGCCTAATGTGAAATTGGAACTACTGTTGACATCATAAAGGTCAGGCAATCCGAGACAATGCGAGAACTCATGGCATATCGTGCCTATTCCCATTTCCACGGCACCCTGTTTGCCATACAATTCGTTGCTGCACGCATACACATCTACTGCAACACCATCATAGGAGACCGGTCCGTCGAGTACGCCCTCCTCCTCTTTAGCCTCGGAGAGCGACCACATGTGCGGCCAGATGGTATTCCACGGGCCTCCCGTTGCCTGTCCGTATCCCGCATAAAGCAGGAAAACCTGATCAACCTTTCCATCGTCGTTCCAGTCATATTGGGAGAAATCGATATCCTCATCGACCATATTGCATATTTCTACCAACATCTCCGGCACATGTAAGTCTAAACCATGTTCCCCCAGGTCCATTCCATAGTAGGTATATGACTCAGGCATGGTGACAGGCCCGACGATATCGAATGAGAGGTCAAACTGCCCATAGCTTTGTTCGAGGAAATAGTCATGGACGCTCCCAATAGCACCCATGTCGTTGGTATATCCTGTTTGATTAGCCAAATTCTCATAGCGTTGCCTTGTCAGCATACTATCTCCAGTCCCATCATCGTCATGAAATTTGCGGTCTGGGAAATCCACCAGTATAATCAACCCTTTTTTCTCACCAATATATGAAAGTTGTTTTTTAGGATTAATATATCGTCTTGTTGCTTTGCATCGTGATGACCTTATCTTCTCAACCGTTTCGATATTGGTTATGGCATTATTTTCGATGCTTGTCCTATATTCCTTTTCATGTGCAACAATACCAGTGCTGACAAGTTTATTGTGTTGTATTTTGGCATAATAGAATGTCCCCTCTATTTGTATCACCGGCACATGATCGTCGGTAATATAATAGTGGAACCATTCGTCGCCCATGAGTTGTAGTCGCAGGGTAGAACCATCATTCTGGCGGAATACTTGCCATTCATTATATGCAGGTATGGCATTGCCAAGCAATGCCATACACATGAATATCAATATGATGTTGATTCTTCGCATCGACAGGTATTATCTTGCCGGGAGTGTAATCTTCATTGACTTTCCATCGTTGGAACGCACGACATAGAGTCCCGGTTTAAGGTTTTCGTTCCCCGTGAAGTCATCCGTCAGCATCACCTTCACACCATCTGCTCTGAAGATAGAAACTGCTTTTCCATAGACGGTTGTTGAAGAGTCGTCATACATCTCTTGAATGCCTGTTGACTCATCGCTCCATTCTTGTTTACCATCATTATAAACGAAATCGACGACGCCACCTCTTTTCGACACCTTCACCTTGGCATGCAGCAAGTATGAGCCGTCAGTGTTAGGATTATAGAGCGTACATGCCGGTGTTGACGTATCGGATAGCGTGTTATTTCTTGCCCCGTTAACAAACGTTGGCCAAGCATCGCCAGCGTCGCCGTATCCTATCGCTTCACCATTACTATTGTAAACATATAGGCTGAGCACTCCGTCGGCTGGTACAGGATTGAAGCATGGGGATCCTGCACCGCTTGTATTCACCGTGTTCCACTCCCACCTCTGGGGTATATAGTTAACATGGTAGATAAGCAGTCCTTCTCCCTCCAAACCTTTGTCCCACCCTGTCTTATACCGGTTTTCAAGCAGGTAATATTCGTTATTGTTTCCCGGATTATATATGACATACGTCTCACCTCCGCTATCAACGGATTTCAGTCCAGTAACCTTGCAAGGATCTTTCAATTCCCTGTAATCGGCCCAACCGCAGAAATTACGCTCATATCCGCTATAGTTGGAGGGCACCCATCCATTGTAATTATAGCACCCCGAATCCATGAGATCCCAGAATCCCATGCCGTATTGACCCTCGGTTAATGCCGAGTTGCTCGCTGTATCGTAAAAGTCGGGTAGTCCGAGGCAATGAGAGAACTCATGACAAATTGTACCTAGTCCGGACAGTAGAGGAACGTATCCTGCCACATCCGCTTCACTGCCATCTCCCGCCAGTTCTTCGCTACAAGCATAAGTGTCAATAGTCATTCCATCGAAAGACATGGCATAGGAGCCGAGTTTCGATTCATGTGGCCATATCGTGTATGAAGGTGCACCTCCCGCCTCGCCATATCCTGCAAAGAGGATAAACACCTGATCCACCTCTCCGTCATTGTCCCAGTCATAGTCCTGGAAGTTGACATCGGGATTAGCCGACGAAATGGCATAGCGAATAAATTCCCTCACGGTCTTCGGATTGTCGCTCTTCCCCTGGTTTGCACCGTAATAAGTGACGCTTTTGGGAGCGGTGTACGGTCCCACCACATCGAATGTGAGGTCGAACAATCCGTTACTCTGTTTGAAGAAATAGTCATGAACGCTGCCTATTGCACCATAATTATTTCTGTAGCCCACGGTGTTCACAATATCATCCCATGTAGCATGAGGATCTTCAGAATAGAATTCCAGGTCGCTGAACTGCACGAGAATAATGAGTCCTTTTTTACTTCCCGTGAGGTCACCTATTGGACTCCCGACAAATCGTGGTTGAGTCACTCTCGGCGCTCTTCTTGCCGTTTCGGACAGCACTTCTTGAGAAGGCAACGAATTGATAATTTCCATTTCCCTTACCGTCCGTTGTTCAACATTATGTGCCAATTGGTCGGTTATTTTGAGGTTGTCGCCCTCCACCATCGCATAGTAATACGCCCCTTGCTCTTCCAGCACGGGGAGTCCATCAACCGTACGATAGAAATGGAAATTCTCATCGCCGACGAGCATCAGTTTGACATAAGTGCCGTCGGCTTGTTTAACCGTTTTCCACACTTTTTTTGCAGGAACAGCATTTACCATCAATGCCGTGGTTATGAGAATAATTGACAATATCAGTTTTTTCATAGTCATTTATTTATTTGGTGCAAAAATAAACAAAAGGTATTAATAATCAAAATAAATCTCCGAAAATATGATAAAAAGGGAAAAAGGTATTACCTTTGTCCCATGATAACCGAGCTGAGCATAGTCATCCCCACCTACAACCAAGCATGCTTATCGCTTGTGGAAGAACTGCACAAGCAGGCCTCTCAAGCGACAGGGTTGACTTTTGAGGTTATCGTTGCCGATGATGGTTCGAATGATGAGAAAATCATTGTAGCCAACCGTCACATCAATGCCCTTCCCCATTGTCGATACATAGAAAGACATGTCAATATAGGCCGCGCCGCCATCCGAAATTATCTTGCACAAGAGTCCCGTTATTCGTGGTTGTTATATATCGACAGCCGGATGCGTATAGTAAATGAAGACTATCTGCATACTTATCTGTCACAGGACGGCAATGATGTGACATACGGCAGTTATATGGTAATTGAAGACCCTTCTTTAGCCTGCAATTTACGATATATGTATGAGCGGCATTATCTGCTCCGCCATCCCGCCCATATACGTCAGGAGCATCCTTATCAAGATTTTCACACCTCCAATTTTTTGGTCAGGCGTGATGTGCTGATGGATTGTCCTTTCGACGAGCGTTTCAAGCAATATGGTTACGAAGACGTTTTATACGGCCGACAGTTGGAAGAGCATGGATATGGTTTGGAACACCTTGACAACCCCGTTTTATTCGAGCATTTTGAAAGCAACGAGCGTTTTGTGGAGAAGACCGAAGAAGCACTTCGCACGCTTTACACCTACCGTGATGATATGTCGAATTATTCGCGTATGATTGATCTGACGAACAAGTTCAGGCAATGCGGTATGTTGTGGTTGGTGCGTTTGGCTTATCAGTTGTTTGGAAAGCGTTGGCGTCGGAAATGTTCAGGCGAGCACCCCACCCTAAAAACATTTAATTATTTTAGGTTGGGGTATTTTGCGGATTTATTAAGGAAATAAGAAGACGTCATTTACCCAGTTATTCTTAGAGGGATATCAGGTCGTCTGTTCTTTTTTCAGGGTTTGTGAGATATTTTGTTCTCGATGGCAGATACGAACTTCTATGCCGTATTTGCTATGGATATGCTCAGCCAGGTGCTGTGCACTGTAAACCGACCGATGTTGCCCACCTGTACATCCGAAGGAGAACATGAGACTTGTGAAACCCCGCTGCAAGTATCGCTCCACATGAGCATCTGCCAGTCGATATACACTATCCAGGAACGTAAGGATTTCGCCATCATCCTCAAGGAAACGGATGACCGGTTCGTCCAACCCTGTTAGTTTTTTATATGGTTCGTATCTTCCAGGATTATGCGTCGACCTACAATCGAAAACATATCCCCCTCCGTTTCCCGACTCATCATCGGGAATACCTTTTTTATAGGAGAAGCTGAACACCCTGACAACGAGCGGTCCAACACCATCATATTTCGAATAAGTAGCCGGTCCATCTTTAGGATGAGCTTCATAAACATTTACCGTAGTGGTTTTATATCCATCAGCCCGTGTTGACACCACTTGTTTTTCGATGTTGAACTGCGGTAATTCCGTGAGGCGTTGCAGTACCTCGATGAGATACGGATATGGGAACTGTTGCGTATTGATCATCTCACGCAGGTTGTCCATGGCCGGGGGGATTGATTCCAGGAAATGTCGTTTCCTTTCAAAATACCCACGGAAGCCATATGCGCCCAGCACCTGTAGTGTACGGAAGAGCACGAAAAGGCTCAGTCGGTTGACGAAATGCCGTTTTGTTGGCACCTCCGTCACATTTTTAAGAGCCTCGTAATACTCTGCCACCAGTTCCCGTCGCAGTTTATTGGGATATTTTGCTGATGCCTGCCAAATAAATGAGGCGAGGTCGTAGTAATATGGTCCGCGCCGCCCTCCTTGGAAATCAATAAAGAATGGATTTCCCTCGTCAGAAAGCATCACATTACGTGCCTGGAAATCACGATACAGAAAGCTGTCCGTTTTTTCAGCCGTAAGGTCCTTAGCCATCAGACGAAAGTTCGCCTCCAATTTCAATTCATGGAAATCAATGTCAGTAGGTTTGAGGAAGCAATATTTGAAATAATTGAGGTCAAAAAGAACGCTATCCTCGTCAAACTCCGGCTGTGGGTAACAATTGTCGAAATCCAGCCCTCGTGCGCCACGTATCTGCAGTTCCGGCAACAGCCGTATCGTTTTTTTCAGCAGTTCCCTTTCGTTGAGGTTATACCGTCCTCCCGCTTCCCGTCCTCCTTTGATGGCATCGAAAAGTGACACTTTACCAAGGTCGGTCTGCAAGTATCGCAGTTCGTCATTGCTCACTGCAATAATTTCCGGTACAGGCAGTTGTCGCAACCGGAAATGACGGGCAAGGTATATAAACGCATGATTTTCGTCACGTGAAGTACCCACGACTCCCACCACAGAGGAATTGTCGCTGGTAGAGAGCCGGTAATATTGTCGGTTACTGCCCGCCTTGGGCATTTCCTCAATAATTACTGGTTGAGTGTTGAACCGTTGTTCGAATAGTTGCACCAACTGTTTCATGCGTCATTGTCTTTGGATTGTTGTTCCTTTTTTTTCTGGTAGACCTGAATAAATGCATCGGCCAGAAGAAGGAGCATGAGAATACCAAGCGACATCCACCACGATTCAGTGATGAAGAGTAGTCCGGCAGAGACCACAAACAGCATGATAATGTGCAGGATTTTTGCTTTGTTGTCCATTGTGGTGCAAAAGTAGGGAAAAAAAGTAAGAATAAAAAATTCTAAGAATAAAAAGATGCTTTTGAAGTGAAAGTGGAAGTTAAAAAGAACGAATGCCAGAATAGTGAGAGCGTAGAAGTGATGGTATAAAAAAATCGGATGTCTCACGACAACCGATTTCCAAAAAACAAACTACTTAAAAACTAATCTACTAAAACAAATCAAAAAAATATCATGTTTCGGAATCACTCCGATACTTCAAACGTATTGCATTGCAAAAATAATTGTTTCCGCACACATTGACAAAAAAAAATGCAAAAAAAACAACAAAATACCATATTTTTAGTATAAAAATGGGGAAATCCATTGTGGACTTCCCCTATTTTGCAAAGTAGAGTTGTCAATTTGACACTATTCTTTGTCAGAGAATCTTACATCATGCCTCCCATACCCGGGTTGCCCATCGGCATAGCCGGTTTCTCTTCCGGTTTGTCGACGATGAGACATTCCGTTGTGAGGAACATTCCTGCGATAGAGGCTGCATTTTCCAAAGCTACGCGAGCCACTTTTGCCGGGTCGATGACACCAGCCTTGCGCATATCCTCGAATTCACCCGTACGAGCATTGTATCCGAAGTCGCCCTTGCCTTCGCGAACCTTTTGTACAACCACAGCACCCTCAGCACCGCCGTTGACAGCAATTTGACGAAGGGGTTCTTCAATAGCGCGGCAAACGATATTGATACCCGTCTGCTCATCATCATTATCGCCCTTCAATTTCTTCAGTGCGTCGATGGCCCTGACATAAGTACTACCACCACCGGCAACAACGCCCTCTTCGATAGCCGCGCGCGTAGCGCACAGTGCATCGTCGACACGGTCTTTCTTTTCTTTCATTTCCACTTCGCTGTTGGCACCCACATAAAGCACTGCCACGCCACCGGAGAGTTTAGCCAGACGTTCCTGCAGTTTTTCTTTATCGTATGAACTTGTGGTATTGGCGATTTCATTCTTGATGGCAGCCACGCGGTCGGCGATAGCCTGTTTGGTTCCAGCTCCGTCGACGATTGTCGTGTTGTCTTTCGAAATAGTCACCTTCTCACATGTACCGAGCATGTCCATCGTTGCCTGCTCCAGTTTAAGGCCTTTTTCCTCGCTGATGACCACGCCACCAGTAAGGATAGCTATATCCTCGAGCATCGCCTTGCGACGGTCGCCGAATCCCGGGGCCTTAACAGCACAAATCTTCAGATTAGAACGCAGGCGGTTGACCACCAACGTAGTGAGTGCTTCAGAGTCAACATCCTCAGCAATGACAAGCAACGGACGTCCCGACTCAGCTGCCGGCTGAAGGATAGGCAGGAACTCCTTAATATTTGAGATTTTCTTGTCGTAGATGAGGATGAGCGGGTTGTCCATAACACATTCCATTTTATCTGGATCTGTCACGAAGTATCCGCTGAGGTATCCACGGTCAAACTGCATACCTTCTACCACTTCTATATGCGTGTCGCGGCTCTTGCTCTCCTCGATGGAGATAACACCGTCTTTCGACACTTTGCGCATCGCGTCGGCGAGCAATTTTCCGATTTCCGCATCGTTATTGGCACTTACAGCTGCCACTTGTTCAATCTTGTCGTAGTTGTCGCCCACTTTTTCAGCACTTGCGGCGATATAGTCGACCACCGCCTTCACGGCCTTATCAATACCCCGTTTGAGGTCCATGGGGTTAGCCCCAGCTGTCACGTTTTTCAGTCCTTCGGTGACGATAGCCTGTGCGAGTATCGTTGCAGTTGTTGTTCCATCACCAGCGTCGTCTCCAGTTTTTGAGGCCACGCTCTTAACGAGTTGTGCACCTGTGTTTTCAAAATGGTCTTCGAGTTCAATTTCCTTAGCTACGGTAACACCATCTTTGGTGATTTGCGGAGCACCGAATTTCTTTTCAATGACCACATTGCGTCCTTTCGGTCCGAGGGTTACTTTCACTGCGTTAGCCAATTGGTCAACACCCTTTTTAAGCAAGTCGCGGGCGTCGATATTGAATTTAATTTCTTTTGCCATGGTTGTGAAATTTTAGAAGTGAGAGGTAAGAGGTAAGGGGTGAGAAATTACCTTTACTTGACACTTTGGAATATTAAAAGAATAAAATATTATAAGATTATAAAAATGGATTATTTTTGGATGACGGCGAGGACATCGCTTTGCCTCATGATAAGGTATTTTTCTCCATCGAGTTCGATTTCAGTACCGGCATATTTACCATAGAGCACTTCGTCGCCCTCTTTGAGAACCATTTCCTCATCTTTTGTTCCGTTGCCGGCAGCAACAATTTTTCCATGCAGAGGTTTTTCTTTTGCTGTGTCGGGAATGATAATGCCCCCCACTTTCTCTTCGGCCGGTGCAGGCAACACGAGCACGCGGTCAGCTAAAGGTTTGATATTCATAATTTTATAGATTAAATGGTTTAAAAATTTCTATTTTCTATAACGGGTATAGCGAAAAGTGTGCCAAACCTGTTTGTTTGACAGTTTTGGCACACCTTTCTGACAGTTTTGGCAGAGTTTTCAATCCCACTGCATGAGGTCTCTCAGGAATGGAATGAGCTCATCGGCCATCTGTGCATGGTGTGCAGCATTGGGATGCCCCTGGCTTCCCATTCCCAATGCTTTATCAGACTCTTGGAACTCGAAGATATAGATATTGTTGTCGCCCATGGCTGCATATTCGTCGATAACCATTTGTTGTGCCGTCTTAAGGTCGTTACGTCTTTTCTCCCCCATCATCGGTCCCACCAGGAACACAATTATCGCATTGATGTAGCGTTCGCGAAGCATCGCTACGAAACGACGGAATCCACCTGTAAGTCCAGTAACTGAATATGAACCCGTTGTGTCATTGGTACCCAGTGCCACGCAGACCACATCTGGTTGGTAAAGCGAGAAATCCCACAGTTCCCCCTTTGTGGTATACATAGTATGAGGATAGATAAACGGCATGATTTGTTCAGGTATTTTCCCCATATAGTTTCGATAGACACCAATTCCCGAACGTGCCACCACATGGTATTGAGCCTGCAGAGCCTGTGCTGTGAGATAAGCATAGGTAAGACAGAAGTTTTGCAGGCTGTAATAGAATGTTTTTTCCTTTCCGTTGCCTTCAATGCCATATCCACAAGTGATGGAGTTCCCAATAAATTCAATTTTCCTTTCCGGCAAAGTAGGCGGTTCCAGCAGTTGTGCACTATCATCGAGAAAGAGACCATAAAACACCGGTTTTTTTCCGTGTCCTTCTATGGCATATATGATACGCAAGGTATGATCACCCTCGTTGAGATTTTTAGCAATAGCCGTGATGTCCTCTCCTTTTTTCGACTCCACCTTAAATGGTTGACGGTCATCAATTTTGATGATATAAAAGCCACTTCCCGGATTCGTTTTCATACTAACAGATGTACCTGTAAAACGACACAGGATTTGCACACCCGGGTATGTCCACGCCACCGTTTCCGGGTTCGCACGACTGATGCGCCCCATAAAAACGAAACGGTCGTCGGAAGCTTTTACGAATGTCGATGCCCCTGCGTGCGTTGCTGCAGCCACAAGGCAAAATAAAATGAATAATGAACGTTTAAGAGTGGACATTGAGCTTTTTGAAACCATTAATAGAATCCTTTGTCTTTGGTTTGCATGACGGTGAGGTTCTGAATTGTCGACTTTTGCTGTGGTGTATTGAGGATGACCGGATGGCGAGTCAGTTCACTCTGCATCCATGTTGCCAACTGTTCCATCCAGACTACTGCCCCTTTCATTGTCGGGTGCAATCCGTCGCGTGCCCGATCCATCTGCATATCGCGGCTGTCGAAGAACCTGTCAGCCCCTACCAGTTGTATGAGTTGGTCATTATATCCACTGTCAATCCACCGTTTGATGCCATTGGGGTTGTTAGCCGTATAGCTTGGCGGTCCAATCCACACAAAAGGTATATCTCCGACCTTTTCGAGCACCCTGTTGACATTTTTAGTCACCGTGTTCATATCTTTGAGCGTCAACTCATTACTTCCCATACAAAGGATGATGAACGTTGGTTTCACCTCATCCATGAAATGTTCGAGTGTACGTGTACCGCCCCAGCTATACGATGACGAACCATACCATGTCACCGTATACAACTCATGCCCATTTTCCACAGCATAATTCCAGAAATAATGTGCTATAGGCTCCACCATCGAATCGCCCACGAAAAGGAATCGCTGTGGTGAGACGTCAGTCACTTTTTGCTGAATGAGCGGCACTGAGTCGGATGATTGGACATCAGCTGAATCATTCTCCAGAGCCGCCAACGACGCATTCATGTCGACTTTTCTCACTGGTTCGTCGCCAAGAGAGAAACTAAGCGGACTGATAGCATAAGTGAAAATTACTATGCACACATTAAAGAGCAAGAGGAGAGTTTTTATCTGGGTGTTCATTATTTTAAGTGACGAGTGATGAGTGACGAGTGATGGATGACGAGTGATGGATGACGAAATGAATAATGTGTATTTTTGGGTTGCAAAGGTAATGAAAAAAAAGGGAAAGGGGGAAAAAAAACGTATTTATTTGGTCATTGTTTGAAAAATCACTATTTTTGCAGAAATAAACCCATTTTAATTGTTATGAAAGAATTTTTCAAGATGGTATTTGCCACGATGGTTGGCATGTTGCTTTTTGGTTTGGTGATGACCATTATTGGTGTGATGTGCATCATCGGCATGGTAGCCTCTGGTAGTGGTACACGTGGTGTGGAGTCGAACAGCGTTATGGTAATGAACTTCAGTGGAAGCATGGACGAGCGTTCCGAAGGTGGTGTCCTGAGCCAATTTACGGGCGAAGGAGCCATAGGATTAGACGAAGTGCTTGCCTCCATTCGCTTGGCGAAGGAAAACGAAGACGTGAAGGGCATCTATATTGAAGCCGGTCTGTTCAGTGCTGACTCTTATGCATCCGTTCAAGCCATCCGCAATGCTTTGTCCGACTTTCGCAAGTCGGGCAAGTGGGTTATCGCTTACGGAGACACCTACACCCAGTCAACCTATTATTTGGCCAGTGTCGCAGACAAGATCTATTTGAACCCTCAGGGTCAGATTGACTGGCATGGTCTGGCTTCCGAGCCGCTGTTTTTGAAAGACGTCTTGGCTAAGTTCGGCGTGAAGATGCAGTTATCGAAAGTTGGTGCTTACAAGAGTGCTCCCGAGATGTTCACAGCAGACAAGATGAGTGACGAAAACCGCGAGCAGATAACCGCCTACGTCACAGGTATTTGGGATAATATTTTAAAAGGGGTGTCAGAGAGCCGCAAGGTAAGTGTCGACAGTCTGAATGCCTGGGCCGACCGTCTGATTACGTTTGACGACCCGCAGAACTACGTGAAATACAAGTTGGTTGACGGTTTGTTGTATACCGATGAGGTGAAGAAGATTGTCAAGGAGCAGATGCAATTATCCGAGGACGACCGTATTCCCCGCTTGAGCATGTCGGAAATGTTACAAACGAAGCACAAGCGTGACGGTGAGCAAGTGGCCGTTTATTATGCCTACGGTGATATTGTTGACGGAGATGCGCAAAGTATGCTGTCGGATGGTCATGTCATCGATGCCCAGGAAGTGTGTAAGGATTTGGAGCAATTAATGAACGACGACGATGTGAAGGCCGTAGTGCTACGCATTAACTCCGGTGGCGGCAGTGCCTATGCATCCGAGCAGATTTGGCATCAGGTAGAGATGTTGAAAGCCAAGAAGCCTGTTGTGGTGTCCATGGGTGGCATGGCTGCTTCTGGTGGTTACTACATTAGTTGCGGTGCCAACTGGATTATTGCCGAGCCCACCACATTAACAGGTTCGATAGGCATTTTCGGCATGTTCCCCGATGCCAGCCAGTTGCTCACAGAGAAACTGGGTGTTAAGTTCGACGAAGTGAAGACCAACAAAAACAGTGGTTTCGGCACCATGTCTCGTCCCTTCAACGCAGAAGAGATGGGTTACCTTGACGCATACGTTGAAAGAGGGTACAAACTGTTCCGTCAGCGTGTGGCCGATGGGCGTAAGCTGGCTGTCGACTCTGTGGAAAAGATTGCCCAAGGTCATGTTTGGTTAGGACAAGACGCCATGAAGATTAAGTTGGTGGACGAGTTGGGTGGTTTGGATGCTGCTGTCAAGAAAGCCGCTCAGTTGGCCAATCTCAGCGAGTACCACGCCACTTACTATCCTGGCAAGAAAGACTGGTTGGAGTCGCTGTTGGGTGAAGCCACCCAAGGCAGTTATCTTGACGAATACCGTGCTGCTCTTGGCGACTACTGGCAGTTGTTCACTCTGTTGAAGAACATGAACATACACAACGCTATCCAAGCACGCATACCTTATTATGTAAATATAAGATAAGGAGCAAGGGGCATGGAGCAAGAGGTTAGAAATGAGAGGTGAGGGGCAAGAGGTGAGAGAATTGCCTGTAGGGAATGATGTCTGGATCCCTGAAACTGTCGAACTGCTGAGATAATAATTTGTCATGGAAGGTGACCACATTAAGGTGAACAAATGGCTGTTGCCCGTAAGTTGGTTTTACGGGTTGGGCGTGCGATTACGAAATAAATGCTTCGAATGGGGCGTTTTGAAGAGTCGTTCGTTCAGTATACCCATTATCTCCGTGGGTAATATCACCGTTGGTGGCAGCGGCAAGACCCCTCATGTGGAATACCTCATTGAGATGTTGAAGGACAAGGTTCGCGTAGCAGTTTTGAGTCGTGGCTACAAGCGTAAAAGCAAAGGCTACCAGTTGGCCTCTCCCCTATCGACAGTTGCCGACATTGGTGACGAGCCCCTGCAGATGAAGAAGAAATATCCCGACATCTATATTGCCGTGGACGCCAAACGTTGTGAAGGCATCGACCGACTGACTCATGACGAAGAGACCAAAGACACCGACGTGATTTTGCTTGACGATGCTTTCCAGCATCGTTATGTTAAACCTGGCATCAATATCTTGTTGGTAGATTACCATCGTTTGATTATCTACGATAAGCTGTTGCCCGCCGGTCGATTGCGTGAGCCCAAGGAAGGCAAGCGCCGTGCCGACATGGTCATCATCACGAAATGTCCTGAGGGTCTGAACCCTATCGATTTCCGTGTAGTGATGCGAGCCATGGACTTGTACCCTTACCAGACCTTGCTATTCAGCCGCATGGAATACGGCAAGTTACGCCCGTTGTTCAGTGGTGATGAACGGCCGTTGGACAGCATAGGGCGTGAAGAGCATGTATTATCTTTGACTGGTATTGCCACGCCCGAGCAGATGGAAGACGACCTTCGCAAATATTGCTCCGAGCTGACACCGATGCGTTTCAGCGACCACCATGAGTTCACTGCCGAAGATGAAGAACGTATCAACAGCGTATTTGAGTCACTACCCTCGCCCAAGCTCATCATCACCACAGAGAAAGATGCTGCTCGTCTGGCATCGCTCACGGGATTAAGTGAGGATGTCCGCCATCATCTTTACGTTTTACCAGTAAAAGTATCATTCTTGTTGGATCATGAAGAAATCTTCATGCAAAAAATCTTCAGTTATGTCCAAAAAAATTCAAGAAACAGCATCCTGGCTACGGGAAAGGTTGACTACAAGCCCAAAGACAGCAATCGTGCTGGAGACCGGCCTCGGACAATTAGCTTCTGATAAAAGGTAAAAGGGTAAAAGAGTAAAAAAGTAAAAGGGAAAGTAATGACTGAGATTTCGACATTGGGAGAGTTTGGTTTGATACGCCATCTCACCGAAGACATCAAGATAAAAAATATATCGACAACATGCGGCGTAGGCGACGACTGCGCCGTGCTTCATTATCCCGACAGCGAGACGTTGGTCACCACTGACATGCTTGTTGAGGGTGTTCATTTCGACCTTACCTATATCGACATGGCCCACCTGGGCTATAAGTCAGCGATGGTGAATATCAGCGACATCTTTGCGATGAACGGCACACCTCGTCAGTTGCTGGTAAGCGTTGCCCTAAGCAAGCGATTCAAGGTAGAAGACCTCGAGCAGTTCTACCATGGTCTGCGCATGGCATGTGAGAAGTGGGGTGTTGACATTGTCGGAGGCGACACCACCTCGTCATATACCGGTCTGTCAATCAGTATCACCTGCATTGGCGAGGCCAAAAAAGAAGACATTGTATACCGACACGGGGCGAAGGACACTGACCTTATCTGCGTGAGTGGCGATTTAGGAGCCGCCTATATGGGTTTGCAGTTATTGGAGCGTGAGAAACGCATCTATTACCAGCAGGTGGAAGAAGCCCGCAAGAAAGGCGACCAGAATGCGCTGAACGCCCTGAGCGATTTCCAACCCGATTTTGCCGGACGCGAATACCTGTTGCAGCGTCAGTTGCAGCCCGAGGCCCGTGGCGACATTCTCGCACGTCTGCGTGAGTTAGGCATCCGCCCCACGTCGATGATGGACATCAGCGACGGTCTGAGCAGTGAGCTGCACCATATCTGTGAACGTAGCGGCTGTGGCTGCCGTATTTTCGAGAAGAATATCCCCATCGATTACCAGACTTCTGTGATGGCCGAGGAACTGAACCTGAACGTCACCACTTGCGCCTTGAACGGCGGCGAAGATTACGAATTGCTATTCACCGTTCCCATCGGCGATCATGAGAAAGTGGAGCAAATGGAAAGTGTGAAGCTCATCGGTCACATCACCCGCAAGGAATTGGGCATGAAGCTCGTCAGCCGCGACGGCCAAGACTTTGACATCCCCGCCCAAGGATGGAATCCGCTGAAAGGGAAATAAGTCCCTTTCAGCGGATTTACTCATTTATCTTTTCCCGTTCCCTCTTCCCTTTTTACTCTTTTACCTTTTTACCCATTTACTTTTCAATCGTATTCCGTTGTATCTTTAATGCCTGCTGCTGCCAATGCCTCTTTGCGTTCGAGGCATGTTGCACAACGACCACATTGTTTTTCTCCCCCCCGGTAACACGACCAGGTGCGTGAATAATCCACGCCCAGTTCTTTTCCGTGACGTGCAATATCAGCCTTGGTGACATTCGTGTAGGGAGCCCATAGCTTCGCTCCATTGACCGTACCCGCTACTATGGCTCCTGACATGGCATTTACAAATTCCGGTGTACAGTCTGGGTATATTGCATGGTCGCCCCCATGGTTGGCCATCATCACGTAGCTGAGACGGTGAGTCTCCGCCATTCCCGCAGCTATGGCAAGCATGATACCGTTGCGGAAAGGCACCACCGTAGAATGTATATTCTCTTCCTGATAATGTCCTTCCGGCACAGCCTCATCCCCTTCGAGCAGTGAGCTTTTGAAATATCGTTTCATGAAGTCGAGCGGAATGACCACATGGCGTATGCCCAATTTTTCGCAGTGGTACTGTGCGCAAGGAATCTCGCGGTGATTATGGTTGCTGCCGTAGTCAAACGAGATAGCCAGTGCTATACGTTGCTGGTATTCATACAGCAAGGTGATGCTGTCCATTCCTCCGCTGATGATGGCTATGCTGTCTTTTTGAGGATTTGAGTTCATGAGATGTTATTGGAGTGGTTTTTGAATGATAATTATTATTTATACAAAGGTACAAAAATGTGTGAAAGAAGCAGTCTATTATTAAGAAAAAATACTAAGATTTTGCATTATATCCTTTTTTTCCGTATTTTTGCCAACGAGAACGAACTACAATACTTTTCTATTAAACAAAGCGATGAAAACAAAGACATTTGTGACGGTCCTGATGATGTGGGTGCTGTGCTTGAGTGCTCCGGCACAGGATTACGGACAGTATTACAAGGATTTGCCAGTGGCAATGCCACAGGTGAAGACTCCAGTCATCCCCGGAAGGACAGTGAAACTGAGTGATTACGGTGCTGTGGGCGACGGTGTGACATTGGTGACCGAGTCGTTGCAGAAAGCCATCAATGACGTAGCCAAGCAAGGAGGCGGTCATGTGGTGGTGGAAGCCGGCATATGGCTCACCGGTCCTATTACACTGAAAGATGGTATCGACCTGCACCTGGAGCGCAATGCCATGCTTGTTTTCTCCCCCGATAAAATATTGGCGATGAAGAAAGACGACAAGACTGGTGAGTGGAAGGACCGTGCCGAGCCGGGTATCAGCGCATCGAAACGACATGACATCAGCATCACCGGCGAGGGCACCATCGACGGCAACGGCGAGTGGTGGCGTCCCGTAAAGAGGGGCAAGGTGAGCGATACGGAATGGAAAGACTATCGCGACATGGGTGGTACGGTGAGTGCCGACGGTCAGCTGTGGTATCCTTTCGGGTTGCATCATTTTGACGATATCGTTCAGAATGCTGAAGCGCAGGAGAAGTTACGTGCTCACCTTATACGTCTTACCGACTGCGAGCGTGTGCTCATCAGCGGCGTAACAGTACAGAATTCCCCTCGTTTCCATATCGTTCCCCAACGTTGTCAGGACGTGGTGATTGACGGGGTGAAGGTACGCTGTCCTTGGAATGCACAAAACGGCGATGCCATTGACATCGGCAACAGCAAGAACGTATTGATAGTGAACAACATAGTGGATGCCGGCGATGACGGCATTTGCATGAAAGGTGGTGCCGGTGCTACAGGAGTGAAGAACGGCCCTTGTGAGAACATCCTCATCCAAGATAACACTATTTACCATGCCCATGGAGGTTTCGTCATCGGAAGCGAGTTCTCCAGCGGTATGAAAAACATCGTGGTGCGCCGTTGTCTGTTCAGCGGCACCGACACCGGACTGCGTTTCAAAAGCGCGGTAGGTCGTGGTGGCAAGACTGAGAACATCTACATAAGCGACATTACCATGAGTGATATTCGTGGTGAGGGTATCATCTTTGAAACCACCTATTGGGATAACCATGTGGGTGCTAAGAAAGACGATAGTCAGAAAAAGATGGAATATGTACCTGATTTCGGCGATATACATATCAGTAATATTGTTTGCCGTGGCTGTAAGACGGCCATTTCCGCCCATGGCGAGGAAGGGATGATACACGACGTGACGATTAACGACGCGGTATTCTTCTATACAAAGAAAAGTACCGATATTGATGCTACCTGCGATGTCAAGCTGAACAACGTCAGGTTGGAAACGTTTGAAAGGTAAAAAAGTAAAAGGGTAAAAAGGTAAAAAAGTAAAAGGGTAAAAAGGTAAAAAAAGGGAGGGAGAGGGAGGGAGAGGAAGGTAGAGGGAGTTATAGGGAGACGATATCTACGACGGTGAGATTCTCTCCATCGACTGTGAAACGCACATCATATCCCCCGAAAGGCATGCCATACACCTTTTTGGTTTTTTTTTGGTATGCAGGTCGTGGGTCGAGGGCCAACGTTTCGATGAGCGGCTGAAGAAGATTCTCAGGTATTTTGCTTCGCATCGGTTCAGGAAAAGTCACCTGCAGGGAAGTCCACTCGTTGCTGTCGACGAAGCCGCTGCGCGCCTCAGGGTGGCTGTCAGCATAGACCACATAAGGCTTGATATCATAAATTGGCGTGCCGTCCATCAGGTCGGCTCCCAAAATATGGAGCACCGGTCCCTGCTCACTCTCCCACTCTACCGACTGCAAACGCACCGCAGATAGTCCAATGGGGTTGGGACGAAACGGTGACCGTGAGGCAAAGACCCCTACCGAGCGGTTACCACCCAGTCGCGGCGGTCTGACCACTGGACTCGTTGCAGCATGAGGATTAGCGGAGAATTGCCAAATCAGCCAGAGGTAGTCGAATCCTTCGATGCCTCTTAACGCATCAGCATTGCGCCATTCCGGCACGAAGACGATTTGACCGGGAATGGTGTCAATGATACCACTCTGTTTGGGTATGCCGAACTTGGTAGAGAACGGCGAATGAAAATGTGCTATGGGCGCGATATTCATGTGGATAAGGAAACGACGGCAGAAATGGCCACGAACACCAGTACCGTGAAACAACCTGTCACTATTGGTGCCCAAATATCTCGCACCCTGGACGGAGCCTTGTGGTGACTGAACGTAGAAAAGATCCAATAGAGGAGTAAAGCCCCTATTGCCCCAATCACCATTCCGGCAAGCAGGTCACCCATATAATGTACGCCGAGATACATACGTGAATAGCACATCAAGACAGCCCATACCACCATGAGCAGCGACAACCATTTACGACGAAAAAGCAAAATAATGTATGTAACCAGCGCCCAGGAATTGGCGGCGTGAGCCGATGGAAAACTATAACTACCTCCCCTATATCCATTGACGATGTGGATAGTGTCAGAGATAGGATTTTGCAAATTGCTGGGTCGCAACCGTTCTATCTCCGGACGTATCCAATGGGCCGATACCTGATCGCTGAAGATGATGATGACCGCCGCTGTAAGCAAAGCCAACAAAGTAGCTTTCCACGAATAATTACGGGCAATGACAAAAGCTAGACTTATATAGAAAGGCACCCAGACCCATTTACCGCTGTAGAGCGGCATAAAAACATCGAAGAAAGCAGAATGATGGCTGTTGACCTCAAGCAGCAATGCTGTGTCGAGGTCAATCAGATATTGTAGCAGTGAAGTGAGTGTAACAAACAATACCATTTGCTTCTACGATTCTCTTTGGGGTGCAAAGTTACGGAAAAACGAGTGCAGAACAAAATAAACTGTTTATTTTTTAATTTCCAAGGAGGATAAGTTCATAAAATAGACACAGAAAGAGAAGTCTGATTTATGACTTCTCTTTGATTTTTTGGCGGAAGGTGAGGGATTCAAACCCCCGATACCCGAAAGGGGTATACCGGATTTCGAGTCCAGCGCGATCGATCACTCTGCCAACCTTCCTCTTTAAGCGGTGCAAAAGTAATCATTTATTTCCAATAACATGAATGAACGGTGGACAAAGTTAAGGATTTAACTTCTGTTAACAGCGGTATGCTATGCCAGTTAAATCATTTATGGAATTAGAAACTGAGTTGGGCGAGTCGTGCTTTGAGACGTTCTACTTCTGACTTGCGAATGGCCAGGGTGATGGAGCAGGTATTGTCAAACTGTTGGCTGACGATGCGGAGTCCCAGCTCTTTGACGACGCGCATCACACTGTTCATCATGACATAAGGGAAATCATAGGTTACCGTCTCTTCTACCATCTTCTTCACTTTCTCCGCCTTGGCAATGGCCTCCTGCGCCGCCGTACGGTAAGCGACGATGAGTCCGCCCGTTCCGAGATTCACGCCTCCGTAGTACCTGACGACGACGACAAGAATGTCCGTCAGTTCGTTCGCATTAATCTGTCCGAGTATAGGTTTTCCCGCAGTAGATGACGGTTCCCCGTCATCTACTGTCCTGAAAGACTTTCTATCTGCACCAAGCATATAGGCATAGCAAACATGCCGGGCGTCGAAATATTTTTTCCTGTACTCCTCGACAATCGTCTTCACCTCATCGGTATTCTCCACATGATGTGCAAAAGCCAGGAACTTACTCCGTTTCTCGGTGTAGTAGCCTTCAGCAATTTTCCCGGATATGGTGAGGAAAGAGTCGATAAGCGCAAATGATTATCAGTCCAACTTATGAATAACGAGTCCGGAACGCAGTTTTGGCTCGAACCACGTAGCCTTGGGCGGCATAATCTTACCACTGTCTGCTATATCCATAATCTGTTTCATCGATACAGGATACAGCGCCAGTGCCGCCCTCATCTCTCCGCTGTCGACTCTTCGCTTCAGTTCTCCGAGTCCACGCAGTCCGCCCACAAAGTCGATGCGCTTCGACGAGCGCAGGTCGCCAATATTGAGTATCTTGTCAAGTATGAGACGGCTGGAGATATCCACATCGAGCACTCCGATAGCATCGTTGGCATCGTAGGTTCCCTCCTTTGCTTCTAGAGCGAACCAATGCCCATCGAGATAGAGCGAAAACTCATGCAATTTCGCGGGTTTATAGATATCCGTTCCTTTGTCTTTAACAATAAAGTGTTCCTTTAACGCTTCAAGGAATTGACCTGAGGTTAAACCATTTAAATCCTTTACAACCCTATTATAATCGAGAATGGTTAATTGTGATGCCTGGAAGCATACCGCCATGAAGTAGTTGTACTCCTCATCACCCTTATGGTTGGGGTTCGCCTTCTGCTTTTCCGCCCCTACGAGAGCTGCCGCCGCTGAGCGGTGATGTCCGTCGGCAATATACAGAGACGGCATTTTACGGAATTCCTCTGTGATGGTCTTGATGTCATCGGCATTGCTGATAATCCAGAATTTATGTCCGAAACCATCAATGGGAGCAATGAAATCATATTCCGGTTCAGTAGCCGCGTATCGCATGATAAGTTTGTCGAGCACCTCATTATCAGGATATGCGAAGAACACCGGTTCGATATTGGCATTGTTCACGCGTACGTGTTTCATGCGGTCCTCCTCCTTATCACGTCGGGTTAGTTCATGTTTTTTGATTACCCCTGTAAGATAGTCATCGACATAAGCACCAACCACCAGTCCATATTGTGTTTTACCATTCATGGTCTGGGCATAGATATAATAATGCTCATCTTTGTCCTGCACAAGCCATCCCTTGTCTTGGAACATCTGGAAGTTCAGCGCCGCTTTCTCATAGACCCGCGGGTCGTACTCACTTGTTCCTTCCGGAAAATCGATTTCCGGTTTGATGATATGGTAGAGGCTCATTTCGTTTCCTTTGGCCTCTTCTCTTGCCTCATCAGACTCGAGGACATCATAAGGTCTTGATTCTATTTTTTCGACGTATTTTTGGGGTGGGCGAATGCCGCGGAAGGGTTTGATGATTGCCATGGAAAATTGGAAAATTAAAAGATTATAAGATTATAAGATTAAAAAATTAAAAGATTAAAAAATTATAGAATTAAAAGATTTAAAGAATGAGCTGAAAGGTAAAAGAGAATATCGGGCAGGCACATAGTCCCGCCCGATATATTGTTATAGATGCAGTTTGGTTATTTGTTCACTTGGAAGCGTGTATCACCGTCCTTGAAGAAGGCATTGATCTGCTTGGCGGCTGCGATGCCAGCATTGATGTTGGCCTCTGCCGTCTGTGCTCCCATTTTCTTTGGAGTGGAGAAGTATCTACCTTCGAACTGTGCAAACTCATCATTAGCGTCCGGCATGATGTCCGTCACGAACTTCAAGTCAGTACGTTCGGCGAACAGTTTCAACAGTTCCGGCTCATTGATTACCTCTTTGCGTGCTGTGTTGACGAGGATGCCACCTTTGGGCAGTTTACCCACGAGTGCAGCATTGATACTGTTTTTCGTTTCCGGCGTCGCGGGGATATGGAGCGACACGATGTCACACTGTTCAAAGAGAGCGTCTTGCGAATCGACAGCTTTGACACCAGCCTTTTCAATGACTTCTTTCGGACAGTAAGCATCGTAGGCGTACACCTCCATGCCGAAGCCCTCGGCGATACGTGCCACGTTACGTCCGACATTACCGAACGCCAACAGACCCAGTTTTTTGCCTTTGAGTTCCGAACCGCTCTTTCCGTTGTAGAAATTACGCACGGCGAACACGAGCAGTCCGAATACCAGTTCAGCTACCGCGTTGGCATTCTGTCCCGGGGTGTTTTCTGCCACCACATTGTGCGCTGTAGCCGCTGCCAGGTCGATATTATCGTAACCTGCACCTGCACGCACCACGATTTTCAGTTTCTTTGCGGCATCGAGCACCTCAGCGTCCACCTTGTCGGAACGTATGATGAGCGCGTCAGCATCAGCCACCGCCTCGAGCAATTGTGCCTTATCAGTATATTTTTCGAGGAGCAACAGTTCATTACCGGCTGCTTCGACCTCTTTTTTGATTCCTTCGACTGCTGCTGCAGCGAAGGGTTTTTCTGTAGCTACGAGAATTTTCATTTTTTATTGGAAATTTGGGAGTTTGGACAATTGTGTATTAGTTGTTCTTTTCAAACTCTTGCATAGCATTGATGAGTGCCTGAACACCTTCGATGGTCTGCGCATTGTAGCAGCTGGCACGGAATCCGCCCACTGAACGGTGTCCCTTGATACCCACCATGCCACGCTCCGTAGCGAAGTCAAAGAACGGTTTTTCCAGTTCCTTGTATTCCTCGTTCATGACGAAGCAGATGTTCATGTAGGAGCGGTCTTCCTCGACCACTGTTCCGCGGAACAGTTTGTTACGGTCAATCTCTGCGTACAACATGTCAGCTCTTTCCTTGGCCCTCTTTGCCATGGCTTCCACACCTCCGTTTTTCTTTATCCAGCGGAGGTTCTCGAGTGCCGAGTAGATGGGCACCACAGGAGGAGTGTTGAACATGGAGCCTTTCTCCACGTGTGTGCGATAGTCGAGCATCGTAGGTATCTGACGCGGAGCCCTTCCCAGTTTCTCATCTTTTACGATGACGACGGTCACACCCGCCATAGCCAGGTTTTTCTGAGCACCACCATAGATGCAGTCATATTTCGACACGTCAACGGGACGGCTGAAGATATCCGATGACATATCGGCAATGAGCGGCACGTTCACATCAAGGTCTTTGCGTATTTCCGTACCATAGATGGTGTTATTCGTAGTGATATGCAGGTAGTCTACATCATCGGGGCAAGTCCAATCTTTCGGTATGAACGTGTAGTTAGCATCAGCAGAAGAAGCCACTTCCACCACTTCGCCGAACAGCTTGGCCTCTTTCATAGCCTTTTTTGCCCACGTACCCGTATTGAGATACGCTGCTTTTTTGATGAGGAAGTTGTAAGGAATCATGCAGAACTCGAGTGAAGCGCCTCCTCCGAGGAATATTACGGAGTATCCTTCGGGCACCTGATACAGTTCCTTGATAAGTGCGACGGCCTCGTCGACCACTGGTTGAAAGTCTTTGGCACGGTGACTAATTTCCATGAGAGAGAGTCCCGAACCATTGAAGTCTAAACACTGTTTGGCCGTATTTTCGATGACCTCTCTTGGAAGCATCGAGGGACCGGCATTAAAGTTGTACTTCTTCATCTTGCTATTTTTAATTTGTTGAGAAAATTTGTATTTATCTATAGATACGATTTCTAATTTCCAATAACGAGCGCGAATTTACGTCAATTATTTGAATCAGACAAATATTTCAAGGGGAAAAAACGCATCGTTGTCATTGAGTGCTGAAAGACACCAATTAATGCAAAGTAGAGTTTACAAAAACTCCATTCATTTCAGTTTTTCCACCACCGTATTGAGTCCTTTTATCTTTTCTCCCTTGAGTTGCCGTAGCATCTCATCCACCTTGTCGTGGTCGACTGCGGCGTAAGCATATCTTTCATACACATCTATGCGTCCTATGTTATCTACGGAGAGTCCCCCTTTCTTGCACAGGAAACCCAGCACATCGCCTTTGCTTATCTTGTTGATTTTACCCTTACCGATATACACCGTTGTCCTTTGCGGAACAGGCACGGGTTGTTGCGTATCGTTGAGTAGGAAATCCCTGACCTCCGCCTCGATGAACTCCGGCATCGACTCTTCCGGAGCGAGCAGGAAGAATGCCTCTCCCGTGTTCATCCACCGGGCCGTTCGCCCTACCCTATGTATGTATTCCTGTTCACCGAGTGGCATATGATAATGAACGATTGCTTTCACATCCGGCACATCCAATCCCCGCGACGCTAAGTCCGTTGCCACGAGTACTGTTGCCGATCCGTTGCTAAATAGGTAAAGTGCCTCTTCACGCTCTTTCTGCTCCATACCCCCGTGCATGTGGACTGCCACAAAGCCCTTTTCGCACAGAGCTTTCCATGTCCGTTCCACAGCATCGCGGTAGTTGAGGAAAACGATGACGCCTCCATTTCCCAGTTGTTTCAACAACGAGCAAAGTGTAGGCAGTTTATCTTTTTCAGGACAAACGACCCTATTGACCACCAATCTTTCTGACGTCTGCGTGTCACCCGAGAAATCGAGAAATACCGTTTCTTTCATGTTGACGAAGTCAGGTATCTCCTCAGCGTTCGTAGCCGACAGTAGGCATCTTCTCCTCACCCCTTTCATTTTCCTCAACGCCTTTTTCATCTCATCGAGGAATCCCATCTGCAGACATTTGTCGAATTCATCGATGACGAGGTACCGCACCGATGCAGGGTTGATATTTCCCTTATCGATATGGTCATTCAGTCTTCCTGGTGTAGCAAAGAGCACATGCGGCTTGTTTTTCATAATAGCCCTGTGCTCCTCCATGGCCGTTCTTCCGCCATATACCCCCATGCCCCTTGCACCGATACCCATCTTTGCCAGCACGTCAGCCGACTGTGCTGCCAGTTCACGCCCGGGTACGATGACCACAGCTTGCAGGCGTTCCGACGTCGTATCGAGCGACAACGCCATTGGCAAGAGGTATGCCAAAGTTTTTCCCGACCCTGTAGGAGAAAGGATTACCATGTCATGTCGGTCGTCAGCGAAAGCCTTTCCCGCCGCCATCTGCATGGCATTGAGTTGAGTGATGTTGAGTTTCTGGAGGATGGAGGGGATCATTGTTGATTGTTGAGTGTTGAGTGTTGAATGTTGAGTGTTGAGTGGTCGCTTCGCGATGATAAATGATGATTGGTGAATGGTGAGTGGTGAGGAGTGAGGGGTAGAAAATGAATTGTTATTTTCGGGCAGCGGCGTTACGGAGCCGGTCTATCTCATCGAACTGTTCACCCATGTTGAGGTTGAGGTAGAGTATATAGAGCACTGGTATCCACCGTTCTTGCTGCGAGGGTTCCAGTTGTCGGTATTTCTCCATAAAAGGCAGACTTTTCTCATAGAGCGCACGAATATTCCTGCGTTTCTGTCTTGAGCGCTGCGCCACTTTATCCAGTTCCACCGCCTGGTTGAAATACGCCAGTCCTATGTTGTAATATGCATCGCCATAATTTTCATCCTCCTGAATGAGTTGCTGGCATATAGCAATACACTCTTTGTATTTACCCATGTTGAGATGTACTGTGCTTTTTGCGAACCGGTATAGTTTACTTGTGGAGTCGTTTAGCAACGCCTTATCAACGATAGCCATCATCGAGTCGTTCTGTTCACGGCTGTTATAATAATCCATCAGTCGTGGGAAAAAGAACGGATATTCCGGGTCAGCGGCGAAACCTTTCCTCAATTGTCGCACATATTCCGCCGTATCGCCTTTTAGCCGGTACAGTTCAGCGAGGTACTGCGTGGTCTGGCTCTGTTTCTGCGCATCTTGCAATGCCAATTGTTGGTATTTCAGTGCTTTATCCACCTCATCCATACGATAAGCACTATACATTGCCCAGTAGCCTGCTGTAGGCATCACCGTGTCGTTACGGGCGTAATCATATCCTTGGAATATGGGTAGTTGTGCGCAGTTGATATATCTATCGAAATAGTCATACGCCCTTGAGTAATCCCCTTTGTTCACAAAGAACGCTCCCCCATTGAATAGATTAGGACGATAGTTGTCCAGAATTTCCGCGTGTCGTTCCCTGTATTTGAGCTTTGGGTTTCCCTTTTTGTCCGGTTGTGCATCGATGCTATCGAACGCCACGAGTACGTCGAACATCTTTGCCGTGTTGTTGAAGAGAGCTGTTGTGTCGTAGGGTTGTTTGAGATACAGTTGCTCATTACCCAGGTTATACTGAGCTTGAATGGCATCATAGAGCGTGAGCCATATCTTCTCATTATCATGATTTGCAGAATCCTCCAACAAGTGTCTCATGCTCTTTTCAGCCTTTTCAAACTCCTTCAAGGCCTTGTCGTATTTATCCGCATATTTTCCATTCTTGATGGAAGTCTTGGCCTGCTCAATGGTTTTCTTCGTTTTTTGAGCATGGAGTTGTCCATGGAACAAAGTCATTGCTGCGGTAAAGAGCAAGATCCGGAAAATGTTCATGAGTGACGAGTGTAATGTAATGAAAAGACGGGGGAGGCTTATTGTTCCTCCCCCTGTTCTATTGGTCTGTTCAGGTTCTGAGATAGCGGTTGTGACATTGTATTACAAACCACCCCCCTACCCCCTCCTTTGGAAAAGGAGGGGAATTAGTTTCCCTCCGAATTAGGAAAGGAGAATGATTCCCTCCTTGGAAAGTGGGGTGTTAGTTTCCCTTCTTTCCAAAGAGGAAAGTGAGATTAGTGCGTGTCCGCCTCAGCTGCTTTTGTTCTCGCATCATCCTCACCATAGAGACTGTAGTAGCAGCGATAGAGGGGATAAGCCCAGTTAGCCTGTTCCCTGTTCGGGTCAAGCTGTTTCGCCATCTCGAGGTTTTCACGTGCCTCTTCAAAGATTGGTCTGATTTGCTCCATGGCCTGCGGAGAAACCCTTCCTGTCCTTCCAGCTGCGCGGTCTTCAGCCTGTGCTGCCCTATCGAGCAGGCAAGCGCCGAGATATGTACGTACCTGAGCGTTGTTGGGTTGTGTTTGCAATGCTTTCTTGAAGTCTGTGATGGCCTCTTCGAGGTTCTGTGCAATCATAGCGTTCTGTCCACGTACTGCCCACACCGTGAAGTTATTGGGGTCGGTAGCCAGTTTCTTGTCGAACAGGCTCTCCATCTTAGCATTCTCACCAAGACTGGAATAGGTAGTGATAAGCATACCGAACACCACTTCGTTGTTGGGGTCGTTGGCATAGATACCCTCCAGTTTCTCAGCAAATGCCAAGGAGTCAGCCCTTGTGTGGAGGTTAGACTGCAAAGCCGCCATTTTGAGGCTCATTGCATCCGATGCCTTCTCAGGGTCTTTCATAGCAATGTCGCAATATTTCTCCACATTTGCCATGTCCTGGTTTTGGTAAGCAAACACCGCAGCGTAGTAAGCCATATTGGTAATGTTTTCATCGCCAGCTGTATTTTGCTCACTAAAAAGCGGATATTGGTTGCTGTCGACATACGTCGAAAGGAATTTGTAAGCATTCGCTAAATCGCCTTTCTCCTGGAAGAAGATACCGCCATTAATGAGGTGTGCACGCATGTTCCACAAACGATCGGAGTTCGCTTTATGGAATTTCACTTTCACCTTACCCTTTTCGTTGGGCATGTTGTCATATTTGTCACATTCTGCAGCATCAGTAACCGCATGAAGCATAGCCTGATAGAATCCGAGCGTGTCGTAGGCTTCCACCTTACCTGATCCTGTCTGCTCCGCCATTGCGTTGCTGCTCATGACTCCGAGCACTGCCCCCACCTTGTCCATGGCCAAGTCGACCAGATGGTTGTATGCCTTCGCTTTTTCCTCGCTGTTAGCGAGAGAGCCGAGAGAAGAAGTAACCAAGGACTTTGCCTCAGTATAGTCTTTTGCTTTCAAGATAGCTTTCAGTGCGTCGCTATCACCAGCCATTGCTGCGGCAGCATTGGCCACCATCAGCGCAGCGATCAAGATTTTTTTCATGTCGTTTTTATTTAAAAGGTTTGTTTTATTTCTTTTGTTTTATCGTTATTACGGGATGACGTTATAACGTGATTAAGAGAATATTATTGTTCAGGAGCATCATTGAGTTCTGTGTCTTCGGGGGCTTCATTGGGCTCTAGTGTATCAGAAGGTTCCGTTGTAGCAAGGTTGTCGCGCCTTATGTTTTCTGATTTGAGTACCCATTGTGCACGGCTTTCCTCTTCGACCGATGCCTCCAGTTCGGAGCTCATCACCTTGCACACGCTTGCGATGACATCGTTTTTCTTCGTGAGGTTAATGAGTCTCACGCCCTGCGTGTTACGTCCCATGACACGGCATTCCGCCACCGCCAGTCGGATGGTGATACCACTCTTATTGATGATCATGAGGTCGTTGTCGTCGGTAACATTCTTGATGGACACCAGTCGTCCCGTTTTATCCGTGATGTTCAGCGTTTTCACGCCCTTACCGCCACGGTTGGTCTTTCTGTAGTCCTCTACTTGCGACCGTTTGCCATATCCGTTTTCGCTGACCACCATGATGGTTTCCGTCTCCGAGTTGTTCACGACAATCATGCCGACCACCTCGTCGTCGCCTCCATCGAGACGCATGCCACGGACACCTGTTGCCACACGTCCCATGGTGCGTACAGCATTCTCGTCGAATCTCACAGCCCGACCATTTCTGTTGGCCATGATCAGTTCATTCCGTCCATTAGTCAGTCTCACGTCCACTACCTCATCGCCTTCGAGGATGTTGATGGCAATGACACCGTTTGCTCTTGGTCGGCTATAATCTTTCAGGCATGTCTTCTTCACGACACCCTGTTTTGTCGCGAATACAACAAAGTGCGAATTGATGAATTCCTCATCGTTCAATCCCCGTAGTCGGAGGAAGGCGTTCACAGCATCGTCCTTATCGATATTGAGCATGTTTTGTATTGCCCTTCCCTTTGAGTTCTTGTCACCTTCCGGTATCTCGTAGCATTTAAGCCAGTAGCAACGTCCTTTCTTGGTGAAGAAAAGCATGGTCTGGTGCATGGTAGCAGGATAGATAAATTCCGTGAAGTCCTGTTCCCTGGAGCGTGCTCCTTTCGAGCCCACTCCGCCACGGGCCTGTTCGCGGAATTCCGACAGCGGAGTACGTTTGATGTATCCCAAATGACTCACCGTGATGACGACTGGATCATTGGGATAGAAGTCCTCCGGATTGAATTCCTCCGAAGAGTATTTTATCTCTGTTCTTCGTTCGTCGCCATATTTCTCTTTCACTTCAATCAGTTCATCTTTCATCACCTTCTTGCACAGTTCGGGATCATCGAGAATCTGTTGCAGGTAAGCAATCTGCTTTTGCAGTTCCTCGTACTCCTCATGCAGTTGGTCCATACGCAGACCGGTTAGTTGCGACAGGCGCATGTCAACGATGGCTTTCGACTGTAGTTCGTCGAGGTCGAAGCGTTGCTCCAAGTTACGTTGTGCATCGGTAGGTGTCTTTGACGCCCTGATGATGTGCACCACCTCGTCGATGTTGTCACAAGCGATGATCAGTCCTTCGAGGATATGTGCGCGATCTTTCGCCTTTTTCAGTTCAAAATTCGTGCGTCGTATAGTAACGTCGTGACGGTGTTCCACGAAGTAGCGGATACAGTCCTTGAGGTTGAGCAGTTTCGGTCTCAGCTGCAGGGGATTGGCGTGGTTAGGCACCAGTGCGATGCAGTTGACCGAGAACGAGCTTTGGAGCGCGGTCATCTTAAACAGCTTATTCAGAATGACATTCGCGTTGGCATCTTTTTTCACATCCACCACGATGCGCATTCCCTGTCGTCCCGTCTCGTCGTTGACATTGGATATGCCCTCAAGCTTGCCGTCTTTCACCAGTTCGGCGATATATTCGATGAGTTGTTGTTTGTTGACGCCGTAAGGTATCTCCGTCACCACAATCTTATCATGACTCTCATGGCTTTCTATCTCCGCCTTGGCTCGCATGACGATGCGTCCCCTACCCGTCTCGTAAGCATCCTTCACTCCTTGTATGCCATAGATGAACGCTCCCGTGGGGAAGTCCGGTGCCGGAATATAATGCATCAGTCCCTCGGTGTCGATATCTGGGTTGTCGATATATGCACAACATCCGTCTATCACCTCGGACAGGTTATGCGTGGGAATATTTGTCGCCATACCCACCGCAATACCATTACCACCATTGACCAACAAGTTAGGCACTTTTGTCGGCATAACACTCGGTTCCTTCAAAGTCTCATCGAAGTTACTCGTCATGATGACCGTATCTTTTTCAAGGTCATCCATGATATGCTCACCCATCTTTGAGAGTCGACATTCCGTGTAACGCATGGCCGCTGGAGCGTCGCCGTCGACAGAACCGAAGTTACCATGTTTATCGACGAGTACATATCGCATGTTCCATTCCTGTGCCATACGAACGAGTGCCCCATAGACGGAGCCATCGCCATGCGGGTGATATTTACCGAGCACCTCACCTACGACGCGTGCACACTTCTTGTAGGGGTTATTACTCGTGTTTCCTATTCCGAGCATACCGTACAGAATACGTCTGTGTACAGGTTTGAAACCGTCCCTGACGTCGGGCAGAGCCCTTGCCACGATGACCGACATGGAATAGTCGATGTAGGAGGATTTCATTTCCTCCTCGATATTGATTTTGATGATTTTGTCCTGTTCGAAAGTTTGATTATCGTCCATTATTACATTGATTAAAGCAGGTTATCACCTATGAGTTAAAATTGCCCAGAATGCCGTTTTTTTTCGTTTTAAGCGTTTTTGGGCTGTTTTCAAGGTGTAAAATTACTGCTTTTTTTTCGAACATGAAAACAATTGAAAGAAAATGTGCGAAAAATTAAGGGAATTTAAGGGAGGGGTGACGAGTGATGAGTGACGAGTGATGAGTGACGAGTGACGAGTGATGAGTGATGAGTGACGAGTGATGAGTGACGAGTGACGAGTGACGAGTGAGGGGTGAGAGGTGAGGGGGCAAGGAGCAAGGGGCAGGGGGCAAGAAGGGAGAAGGGAGGGTAAGTAGTAAGGGGTGAGAGATTCCAAACAGGTATTCTCTCACCCCTTACGTCTTATTCCTTTTATTAATACTTATTCGTTTCCTTCAAATTGTTCATCTCCTCCTACCAGCGGCGCGTCGGAAAACTTGTTTGTGGTATTTCCCTTCTGCCTTGATGATGAGGAAGACTTTTTGTGCGGGTAGGATTCTGAGCAGGTTGTCGTGGTAAGTTTTTTCAAGAGTCTTCATTTCCAGCTCCCATCTATCCACTTTTTGGATAGCGTTTTTGAAGTCCTCGTTGGTGGTGTAAGTCGACCTATTGGCATCATTCACTTTTTTGAACAGTGCCCTTTTCTGCGCGAGCATTGCCTCGCACACCGATTTGAACTGTTGCGTCTGCGCTGCAGTCAGTCCTGCCTCATTAGCGATATAATTGATCATGTCGGTTTTGAACCGTTCGTAGTCAAAACCGTGAAACCTTTGCGCCATCCCATTAATGGCGAAGGAAAACAGTAATAATGTTAAGTATAAGGTTTTTCTCATCATCGTTTGTGAATCATCAGTCGTCTATCACCAGTCAGAGAGTCGTCCATCACTCATCCATGAGGAACGCGAAGATATCGTCGTTGTCGCACATGGTATAGTCTGCTACCAAATCGAACTCGTCGGAAGGCATGTTCGTTTGCAGGGCCACCGTTGCTTTCTGGTTGTTGGCCGTCTCTTGTTTTACAACGGCATTATACACCGACCCCAGGGTGAAGAGCGCCATAATAGACGCAGCAACGGCGATATACCTAGTACCTTTTTTAAATATGGGCACCGTCTTGGCCTCCGTTTGTTGTCTTTCGGCCTTTTCTTGTTCATCAATTTTCTGGAAAATCCGCTGTTGGAGATGTTCAAAATATCCATCAGGAGTGATGAAATGATTTTCTTTCCATCTCTCCTGAGTCATTTCCAGTATTTCCTTTTCATTCATTCCAGAATTCATTTTTCCGCTTTGTTTGAGTCTGTGTTATATGCTTGTGTTATATTGTTTGTATATTTATGACGTTTGTTTTGCCAGATGGTTTAATTCGCTTTCAACATTTTTATTGGTGTACTTTCACATATTCACTGATTTTCTTCACAGCGATGTGGAATGACGACTTTAGAGCCCCTTCCGACGTGTCGAGGACCTTGCTCATTTCCGAGTATTTCATATTGTCGTAATACTTGAGTATAAACACCGTCCTTTGTACGTCCGGCAGTATAGCAATAGCCTCCTGGAGCAGCGCGTCGGCCCTGTCACCGTCGAACCAGTTGTCCGCCATGAGTTGTGCCGCCACGCCTTTCGGGTCGTCTGCATCGATGTCGGCCACGAATTTATTCCGTCTCACGAAGTCGAGAGCCTCGTTGACTGCAATTCTGTAAAGCCAAGTAGAAATTTTTGATTTGTTTTGGAATTGTTCGATGGAGTTCCAAGCCTTGAGGAAAGTATTTTGGAGCACATCGTCAGCATCATCATGCGTAAGCACAATCCGTCGTATTACCCAATATAGGTTTTCCGACTCCCGTCTCACGATGGCCTCGAACGCCTTGTGTCTGGTTTTCGGCTCGAGCAGTTCTTCCATGACTCTATTTTCGTCGAAGTGCTCCATTTGATGATTTATCGGTATCACTTCAACAAAGCAGCCATTTGCGAATAGATGAGTTTGTCGAACCCATAAACATCATTATATTCGCGCAGATTATTGTTTCTGTCGGCATAGATGGTGAAGTAGTTGAGATAAACGGGAATTTGCGGTTCCACGGGCAGGTTTTTCAGCACCCTGGTGGTGTCAATGGAATCTTTCGCTTCCGTTCCGTGATCCATTGAATATTTAATGTCGGATGCTTTTCCTTTCTGCGACTCATCGAGGAGGAATACTGCCAGGTCAAACGGTCGTTCTACCCTGACACATCCGTGCGACACGCATCTGTTTTGTTGTGAGAACACCCAGGGACTGCTTGTGTGATGAAGGTACACCGAATAGGGGTTGTCGAAACGGAAGATAATTTTCCCGAGAGAGTTTCCCGCCCCGCTACTTTGCACCACCGAGTATCGTCCACTGAGCAGTTGTGACCTTGTTACTTTCGAGGGGTCCACCTTTCTTCCTGCCCCATCGTAAATGGAGTATCTTCTTTTTCCGAAGTACGCCGATGACCCAGCCCTTCCGGCAATACCCTTGATGATGCTGTAAGGCATGCGCCACACCGGGTTGAGTTCCATTTTCTTGATATAGCTGTTGAGCAGCGGTGTTTTGTTTCCCACCGTCCCGCAACACACCTTCATGACCATTGTGGAGTCAGGTGTCACGGCATAGAGCATCTGTTCAGCCACGTTGACAAAAACGTATTTGTCATGATTCTCAATAGGGTCTTGTAATCTCCATCTGCTTCGTTCAATATTCACCTGCACTTTCTTACGGTAATCACCTTTAGCGGAGGGTAATTGTCTTAAGAGAGCCGTATAAAGCGGCGATTTCGGTTGTACCTCATGAAGAAAATATCCCACGCTGTCGTTGCGTACCTGGGAAATGGCCCTGTTGAAGAATTTCTCATCAGGTTGTTGCAATTTCAGGTCGAACACCTTGGTTTTCACCTTCACAGTATCTTTACCCACAAGTTGTATCCTGTTGAGTGCCGTTAAAGGATTAACGAATCCGAATCGTTGGCCGGCAGCATACCTGAAATAAGCTTTTGTAAGGTTGTATTCCAGTCTTGCCACCACGTCATTGATTTTATGCTTATCATCAAAATTGAGATTTCTGGCCCTTTCAAGGTCCTCCTTGATCTGTTTGACACGGAATACACCCTGACTAAGTCCTTGTTCCTCTACCTTTTCGAGGCATGCCAGCAGTGTGTCGGCCTGTGCCGTCACCCCTTGCCGATCAATCCAGATGAATTGTTCGTTGTTGAGATAATGTTTTCGCGTGGTGGTATTAGCGATATCGTTTTCCTTGTCGCTTTTGCAGAGATTTGCAATTTTATCCTTTATCCTCCGAGAGCTTAGCGCATAGCCATCTTCTTTAATATTATCGTAATCGCTCAACACCACATCACGATTATCCACATGCACACGCTCCTCACAAGCCGTCATGGCTGTAAGGAGAAAGGATGATAAAATAATGTAGAGAAGATGGTGGAATTTTCTCACCTGATTGAAATTTTTCTAACAGTTTTGCCCACTTTCACGATGTAGCATCCTTTGGGCAGGTTGAGTTCATACTTTTTGTCTTGCCCTTCCACTTTGATGCTCATCACCTTCACGCCAGCCACATTGAATATCTCCAGCGTCATTCCATTAGCATTAGACACGTGGAGCACCGATTCCGACACGGAGAGGGAAACGGTCTGGAAATCATTTTCCACGATTTCTATGGACTGATTAGCTGTTGCGCATAATGGCATGGCCATCATGAACATGAAGGAAATAAAAATAGTAAGTATAGTTTTTTTCATACGCGTATACATGTTATAACCATGCAAAGATAGCATTAAAATTGCGAAAAAGCAACAGAAGTCTTCGCGTTATTGTATATTTAAGATTTTTTAACTATACATTCACCACCAAACCTTCATTGGAAAGTATGGTGTTCGGGAATATTTCCTGTGCCTGACAGAGCAGCACCGTCTCATCGTTGTATCTGGCGCTGTAGTGTCCGAGCATCAGTTTTTTTGCTTTCGCGTCGCGAGCCACCATGGCGGCCTGCCGTGCTGTGCTATGGCAGTATTTCTCAGCATTGTCTGTTTTATCATCGCCATAAGTGCTCTCATGATAGAGCAAGTCCACCTTCTTGACTGTTTCCGCCAGTTGTGGCAAATACTTTGTATCCGAGCAATAGGCGTACGCCCTGGGCGGGTCTGCCGGGAAGACCAGGCGTTGGTTGGGAATAGTTTCTCCCTCATCGGTAGTCCAGTCCATGCCCACCTTGATGTTATTGATTTGCGACACCGGGATATGATAAAAGTCAATCATCTCGCGGTTGATATGCGGCAGCGATGGTTTTTCGCGGAACAAAAAACCACAGCAAGGCACGCGGTGTTCGAGCGGTATAGTCTCAACGGTGAGCGACCGGTCCTCGTAAATGATTTGGCGTTGGTATGTGTCCACTGGATGGTACGTCACGTTGAATCCCGGGTGTGGACAGAACATCTCCATGAGTTGTTGGAAAATGTTTTCGCCCATTGCCGGTGCAAATATATGCATTGGAGCCGTGCGGTCGAGGAGCCCGAAGGAGTTGATGAGTCCCATCAGTCCGAAGCAGTGGTCGCCATGCAGGTGTGAGATGAAGATATTGTTTATCTTTGCGAACCCCAGTCGTGAGCGCATCAGTTGAGTCTGCGTTCCTTCGGCGCAGTCAACGAGAAACAGTTTCCCCCTTATCTCGACCACTTGTGACGAGGCGAGATGTCGCGGAGTGGGTTTTGCGCTGCCGCAACCGAGGATATGAACTTTGAAAGGCTGCAAGGGAGTGACGAGTGACGAGTGATGAGTGACGAGTGATGAGGGATGAGTGACGGGGGATGAGTGACGGGGGAACGTTCAACGTTCAATGTTCAACGTTCAATGTTCAACGTTCAATGTGTCAAAGTTGTCGCTTGAAGGCGAAGATGCCGTTTTCGTTTTCGAGGTATAGGGAGTCCGGTCCGAGGTTTGTTATCTCAAAAGTGTCGGTGGAGAGAATGAATTTTCCGTTATATATTTTCCACGACGTGTATGGTTTCGACTCTGCCGAGACATGCGACTCCACCACCCCACCGTCTTTGATATCGAAATTTCTCGCCACATTGGTCCATTTTCCAAGCAGTGTGGTGAGGTTGATTACCTTTGTAGCCCGCAGTGTGCCGTCGACATCGTTGGCCAGTATAGCCAGTTTATCACCTTCAAACAGTCCACCCTGCACGTCAGCCCTCACTGTGTCGGTGAAGAGCATATAGGCTATGGTGTCACCGTTGTCAGTAATAAGGTTAAGTGAATTCATGGCTGCACCGAAGCATTTGCCGTAAGCTGTGGTATCGGCTTCGTTTTCTTCCGTCTGTATGGCAAGAACGGGGCGATTGGTGTCTTTTTTGTCTTTGCAGGCGACGATTGTGAGTGCCGCGAGTGCCAGTAGAATGATGGATTTTTTCATAATTTTTAATATTGGGGGTGTGAGGTGAAGGGTGTGAGAATACCTCGGAGACCCGTTGTGATTGATGAATTATTCTTTGTTTTTTGCTTCGTTCCAGAGTTCGTCCATTTGTTCGAGGGTTAGGTCGTTGAGCTGTCGTCCGCTGTCAATTGTCCGTTCCTCCACGTAGTTGAACCGTCGTATGAATTTTTGGTTGGTCATCTCCAGCGCATTGTCGGGATTGAGGTGATAGAGCCTTGCCGCGTTGATGACACTGAAAAGGAAGTCGCCCAATTCTTTTTCTGACTTTTGTTTGTCCTCCTTTTTCAGTTCCGTTTCCAGTTCGTCGAGTTCTTCGCGCACCTTATCCCACACATCTTCTTTCTCCTTCCAGTCGAATCCCACATTTCGTGCCTTGTCCTGAATGCGGTATGCCTTGATAAGCGAGGGTAATGCGTTGGGCACCCCCGAGAGCACCCTTTTATGTCCTTTTTTTTCTTTCAGTTTTATCTGTTCCCAATTTTGGAGCACTTTTTCCTCCGTGTCTGCCTGTACATCGCCGTAGATATGGGGGTGACGGAAGATGAGTTTTTCCGCCTCTTTGTCGCACACGTCAGCGATATCGAAATCACCTTTCTCCTCTCCTATAAGTGCGTAGAACATCACATGCATGATTACATCGCCCAGTTCTTCGCGTATATTAGCCATATCGTCTTTGATAAGGGCGTCTGCCAGTTCAAATGTCTCTTCTATGGTGTTTGGCCGGAGACTCTCATTGGTTTGTTTTTTGTCCCACGGACATTCCTTACGGAGACGTTCGAGAACGTTGAGCAAGCGACCGAAAGCTTCGAGTTTTTCTTCTCTTGTTTTGGGGGGATGTGAGGAGTGAGGAGTGAGGGATGAGAGATTACCACGATGGTCCATTGTTGTTTTTACTTTTAGGAGTGAGAGGGAAACAGACTCTCTATGCATTGTTCATTGAAACAATGCAAAGGTAGTGCAATTTTGACGTTGTTCAAAATAAAAAAGAAAAATTTTCTCGGAGTAATCTGAAAAAAACGAATACTCCGAGAAAAATGGGGAAACCTAGGAAAGCCTAGGAGATTTTAGGAGAACCTAGGAAAGCCTAGGAAAACCTAGAGGGCCTAAGAAAGCCTAGGGGACCTAGGAGAGCCTAGGGGACCTAGGAGAATTTAGAGAGCCCTGATGGCTTATTGAGCAGCATCAAGCCATGCGAGGAGCGCCACGAGCGAAGCATTCCAGTTGATGGCAATCTCGTTGGAGGCGTAGGAAGGCATCTCGTCGAGGTATGACTCATCGGGCAGGTCAGAAGCATAGGTCAATCCTGATGAGGCTTTATCCTGTTGTCCGGGATTGGGGCCTCCGACGAGCATTCCGGGGAAGGGAGCAGTTATGCCGTCAGCCTCCGAGATACGGTGGTGCGGATGCATGGGGCTTTTCTGTCCGAAGCCCGTCACATAACAGTAGCCAAGTGGGTTGCGCCCGAGGATATAGTCCATGTTCTGCAGCGCGAACTTACGGTACTTGCCCGGACTGACATATTTGTCAGCCATGAGGAGTGCTACTGCCGGAATACAGCATTGTTCGGCGAGGCATCCCCATCCAAAGTCCTCCTTCCTATCGCCGAAGGGTGCGTTGAACGACGAGTTTGTGGACCTGGCGGCCACCTGTTCCACATAGTCAGTGAGCTTGCTTTTCATTTCAGCAGCCAGTTCACCACCCGAGGCCACCCATTCCAGGGCTCCCAATCCAGCCACCATGCCCCATGTCGGTGTGACGAAGGCTTTCGGTTTCGTCTGTGTCGCCTCGTTCAAATATGCATTATCGCCCGTGAGCAGGTACAGTTCCGTGGCAGCCCAAAAGCGTTCGTCTTGTGCATTGCCGTCACCGTATGTTCCTGTATTCACCGCCGGTTGGTATTGTCGCGACAATGCCATCTGGTTGTAAAATGCCGTAGGATGTTCTTTAGCCCATTCAAAAGCTTTCACCGCCGCCTGCTGCGCCTGACTGGCAAATCCAGGATAGTCGGCATTACCTTTGAATATACGCGCCGCCTGCGCCATCACCGCAGCGAAATCGAACGTCGCCGTGACACTCTTCGCCACGACATAGCGTTGTTGTTGGCAGTCCACCGGCATAATGAAGCCCTCAAAGTTCGGCGTGGTCAGTTTATGATACACACCGCCATCGTTCGGGTCCTGCATGGTGAGCATCCATCGCAGATTGAACATCATCTCGTCGAGGAAGTCAGGTGTGCTGTTTCCGCTCTCCGGGATGTGGGTGTCGAGGCGTTTGAAGTAATCCTTGTTCTCCTCATAAGCCAGAAACATCACGCCGATGGAGAAGGCTGAGTTGACAATGTATTTATTGAAGTCACCCGCGTCGTACCATCCAAATGGTGCGCTGATGACTGTTCCCGCCGGTCGCTGTTCCGACTCAGCCGATGGGTGGATAAGAACATGAGTGTCAAGGTGTGCCGCCGGTCGTTCATACACGCCCGCGTATTCTTTTTCAATAGGTACGCCCGAGCGCATGAGATAGAAGAATTTCAGTGTTGCCTTGGTGATGTCGTGCAGTGCATCGGGACTGACAGTGATTTCCTGCGTCTGGTCTTTCACTTTGACGGTATATAGACCCGGCGTGTTGAGCAGTCCGAGGTCGACGACGTAACGTTCCTTGTCCGACCATGGTGACTTCACCGTTCTGAGGATGGTCGGTGTGGCAAGTTTTTTACCCTTGTCGTTTCTGACGGTTATCGAGCCTTTAGGGTTGGTTCCTTCTACGACCACCACTTTTTCCTGGTTAGGGAGGTAGCCGACTTGGTTTGCACGGATAGTTACCTTTTGCTGTGCCTGTGCCGAAAGAGCAGCGGCAACGAAGATAGATAATAATATTTTTTTCATGTTAGTGATTATTTACCTGGCCATACGATAGATGGTTTCCATATCGGCGGGTGAGAGCACCTTAAAGGCTCCGAGGGAAATGGTATAGTCGTGGCTGCATTTACGCACCATCTCCTTGATTTCATCGTCGCTAATGTTGCGCCCGATGAGTTCATGGATATTGATGGGCATGCCTATGGCGTGGTAGAACTGTTCCATGGCCTCTATTCCTTTGAGAGCCGTGGCCTCGGGATTGGTGAAGTCGTTCTCCACATCCATCACATTGACGGCGAAGCGGACAAAGCGGCTGATGTTCTCTTTCATGACGAAGCGTGCCCAGCTCGGCCATATCGCCGCCAGTCCAGCACCGTGTGTCACGTCGAACATCCCGCTCAGCTCATGTTCGAGCTGGTGCGTTGACCAGTCATCGGCCAAACCGCATCCCGTCAGTCCGTTATGGGCCACGCTACCTCCCCACATAATCTGTGCGCGGTGCCGGTAATCTTCAGGGTTCTTGAGCACCTCGAACACGCTGTTTTTCATCGTTCGGAGGATAGCCTCGGCGATGCTGTCGGTGAGCGTCATATCGTCATCGTGTGAGAAATAGCGTTCCATGGTATGCATCATCATATCGGTGACGCCCGCCGCCGTCTGATATGGTGGCAAGGTGAAGGTACGCCGGGGGTTCATGATGGCAAATTTCGGTCGTGAGATGTCGTTGGAATAGCCCAGTTTTACATCGCCGTCCTCATTGGTGATGACGCTCGCCTCGCTCATCTCGCTGCCTGCGGCGGGTATGGTGAGCACCGATGCCACGGGGAGGCACCGTTCAGGCTGCGCCTTGCCGAGGTAGAAATCCCACACGTCACCGTCATAGCAAACGCCGTAGGCGATAGCTTTCGCCGAGTCGATGACACTACCGCCGCCGACGGCCAAGATGAAATCTATCTTGTTGTCATGGCATAGTTGTATGCCTTCATAGACCTTCGACAAACGCGGGTTAGGCACTACGCCGCCGAGTTGCACCACATCGAGGCCTCCATCCTTGAGCAGGTTGACAACCTTGTCGAGCAGTCCCGAGCGCTGAGCGCTCTTTCCGCCAAAATGTACGAGTACGCGCTGACCACCGTATTTCCTGACAAGGTCAGCCACTTTTTCTTCTGAATGTTCTCCGAACACCACTTCCGTGGGAGTGTAATACTTAAAATCTTTCATTTGTTTATTATAGGTTAGGGCTAATTATGAATTATTTGAGGATTCGGTCGAGGGTGGTCAGTTCTTCATCGGTGGTGGCCCAGCTGGTGACGAAACGACAGGTAGTGTGGGCATCATCGTAGGGTGCCCATGTCTCGAAGACGATGTGCTGCTGTAACGCGGCTATGCTTTCATTGGGGATGATGAAGAACTGTTGGTTCGTGGGTGAGTTGTTGTAGGGTCGGAAACCATGGCGCTGCATGATATCACGCAACTGTCGCGCCTGCTGGTTGGCATGGGCGGCGATACGCAGGTAGAGGTTGTCGGTGAAGAGCGTATCAAACTGCACGCCTACGAGCCGTCCCTTGGCCAGCAGTGCCCCGTGTTGCTTGACGGTACTGAAAAAAAGCGCGGTGCGTTGCCTTTGGGGAAGACCACCGCCTCGCCACAGAGCGCACCGACCTTGGTGCCGCCGATATAGAACACGTCACAGTGGCGAGCGAGGAACGGCAGTGAGATGTCGGATGCCTCGCTGGTCAGTCCGTAACCCAGTCGGGCTCCATCAATAAAAAGAGGTATATGGTGGTTTTGGCACACCTGATATATGGCATTCAGCTCAGCAGCGGTGTAGATGGTCCCCAGCTCTGTAGGAAAAGAGATATATGCCATCCCCGGACGCACACAATGGTCGGCCGTTGGTTCGTTGGCGAAGGAGGTGAGGCAGCGGTCGAGGTCATCGGCTCGTAGCCGTCCATCGTCATTGGGCAATGCAATGACCTTATGACCCGTATATTCCACGGCACCTGCCTCGTGGACATTGATATGTGCCGTGTCGGCGCATACCACGCCTTCCACGGGATGTAGCATGGCGCTGATGACCGTTGAGTTGGTCTGGGTGCCTCCCACGAGGAGAAAGATGTCGGCGTATGGGCATCCGCATGCCTCACGGATTTTCTCTTTAGCGTTATGGGTGAAGGTGTCAAAGCCATAACCTTCGGTGCGTTCATCGTTGGTGTCGGCGAGGTGCTGTAACAGTGCCGGATGCAGACCGTTGTTGTAGTCGGTATCGAAATAGAGCATAATAGGGTTTGATAGATGGTGCAAAAATACATTATTTTTTCGAGATAACGACAAAGGAACAGAATATTTTTAGACATAGAAACATAGGGACATATTTTAGACATATAAACATAGAAACATATTTTTTGACATAGGGACAAAAGACATATTTTTAGACATAAGAACAAAAGAACAGATATTTCGGTTGCGAAATAGGCAAAGGGGCGAAAAAAACAAAAATGTTATTTACTTACCTTCTATGTGAGATAATTATTTGAGGCAATTTATATATTGAAACAGGTTAGGACTGTGTGCGGTAAACCATCCCTACCACTACTTTGGAAAAGGAGGGGAAAAAGAGAGCTAGGAAAAAGAGGGGAAATGATAGTGAGACCTCGATAGAGGTGGGAGGGATAATTTTGAGGGAGATGTTACTCGTGGAGGAGGAAGGGACCGGTAGGCTTGTTTCGTTTGAGACAATCGAGGTGGAAGTCAACACCGGCGATGATGCCATGCTGGCGGAGAATCATCTCGACGGTCTTGCGGGCCAATTCTGGATGGTTGTTCTTGTCGCTGAGGTGGCAAAGGCACACCTGACGGAGACAAGGCGTAGCAAACTGGGCAATGGCCTCTCCGCAGTCGCGATTGGAGAGATGGCCGTTTTCGCTGAGGATACGATCCTTGAGGTCCTGTGGGTACGACCCTTTGATTAACATCTCAATGTCGTAATCAGCCTCTATGACAAGGAAATGAGCCTCGCCAATGAGCTGCTGCATCTGCTCGGTGATGATGCCGGCATCGGTCATGATACATACTACGGTATCCTGGCATGTGATGCGATAACCTACGCAGTCGGAGGAGTCGTGCGGCACGTGGAAAGGCATGACAGTAAACTCACCAAGTTGGTAAGTATGGTCTTTCTCAATGATTTTCCTGTCAGCCGTGGAGATCTTACTGCGCACACATTTGTTGAGCAAAATGCCGTGGTGTACCTCGGCTGTGGCATACACTGGGAGGTGCCAATCGTTGGACAATGAGCCCACAGACTTGATATGGTCGGCATGGTCATGTGTGACAAGCACATGGTGAATGTCGGAACAGGAGATGCCGTATTCGAGGAAGTTTTTCTTGAGGGCACGTAGTCCCACACCGACATCGATGAGCAAGGCATCGCTTTCGGTCCTAAGCAGATAGCAATTGCCACTGCTCCCACTTCCAAAGGATATGAATTCGAGCATCTACAAGAAAAAAGTCGTGCAAAGTTAAGAAAAAGGGTTGACTTGTGCAAAGGATAGTGCATTTTTTAAACAAATGAACATATAGAGAGAGGGTTTCGACATAGGAACAAAGGGACTATTATTTGGACAAAGGAACATAGGGACAGAATAGTTTGACATAGGAACAAAGGGACTATTATTTTGACAAAGGAACATAAGGACAGAATAGTTCGACAAAGGAACAAAGGGACTATTATTTTGACAAAGGAACATAAGGACAGAATAGTTCGACAAAGGAACAAAGGGACTATTATTTAGACAAAGGAACATAAGGGACATATTATTGGATACAAATGCGCATGTTATGAAGATAAAAGAAGATAAAGGAGGATAGCCGCATGTCAGCGGCGAAGATAAAGGACAATACCTTGCCCGACCAGGTTGATGGGCACTGGGCTATTGGCTCCTAACTACTTCTAACTTCTTCTATCTTCTTTTAACTCCTTACAACTGAAGCTTGCGGAAATTGGATAACAGTATGTAACGGAAACGTTTTCATAAGATGTGGGAGGAATAAAGGAGAAAAATTTTTGGAGTTCGGAAATAATTCGTACTTTTGCAACATACGAAAACAAATCTATTAAACAAATCAACGAAATGAAAAAACTGCAAGCATTAAACAAGCGTACTGCTCCGAAGAGCGTGATGCCCGAAAAAATCATCCAATTTGGTGAAGGTAATTTCTTGCGCGCCTTTGTGGACTGGATCATCTGGAACATGAACCAAAGGACAGACTTCAACGGCAGTGTCGTCGTCGTGCAGCCCATCGAACGTGGTATGGTGGACTGGTTGAACGGTCAGGACTGCCTGTACCATGTGAACCTGCAGGGTCGTGAGAACGGCGAGGCAGTGAACACCTTGGAGCGCATCGATGTGATCAGCCGTGCCCTGAACCCTTACCATCAGAACCAAGCCTTCCTGGCCCTGGCAGACCAGCCGGAGATTCGTTTCGTCATCTCGAACACCACGGAGGCCGGCATTGCCTTTGATGCGAGCTGTAAGTTGTCAGACGCCCCCGCATCGTCATATCCCGGTAAGCTGGTGCAGTTGCTTTACCGTCGTTTCCAGACCTTCGGTGGCGACCCGAAGAAAGGTCTCATCATCATGCCCTGCGAATTGATTTTCCTCAACGGTCATCACCTGAAGGAGTGTATCTACCAATATATCGAACTTTGGAAAGACGACTTCGGTGCCGACTATGAAGCTTTCAAGGAGTGGTTCTCTAAATATAATTATGTATGCGCCACATTGGTAGACCGTATCGTTCCCGGCTTCCCACGGAAAGAGATAAAAGACATCCAGGAGAAAATATCCTATGAGGATAACCTCGTGGTGCAAGCCGAGATTTTCCACTTATGGGTGATTGAGAAAGCTGAGAACATGACATGCGAGGAGTTGCGTGCCGAGTTCCCCGCCGAGAAAGCCGGTCTGCATGTGCTCATCGCTGAGAGCGAGAAACCCTACCACGAGCGCAAGGTGACGCTGCTGAACGGTCCGCATACCGTGCTATCACCCGTGACCTATCTGTCGGGCGTGGATATTGTGCGTGACGCCTGCAACCACGAGGTGCTGGGTAAATATATCCACAAGGTGCAGTTTGACGAGCTAATGGAGACGCTAAACCTGCCGATGGACGAGCTGAAGAAATTTGCCAACGATGTGTTGGAGCGTTTCAACAACCCGTTTGTTGACCATCAGGTGACGAGCATCATGCTCAACTCATTCCCGAAATTCCAAGCCCGCGACCTCCCCGGCGTGAAGACCTACCTGGAGCGTAAGGGTGAGCTACCACAAGGACTGGTATTCGGTCTGGCTGCCATCATCACCTATTACAAAGGTGGAAAACGTGCTGACGGGGCAGACATCATTCCCAATGACGACCCGAAGATTATGGAGCTGCTGAAAGAGTTGTGGGCTACCGGTGACACGCAAAAAGTGACCGACGGCGTGCTAGGTGCCGAGTTCATCTGGGGCGAGGACCTGCACGGCGTGAAGGGTCTGGCCGAACTGGTGAAGAAAGACCTCGACCTGATTCAGGAAAAAGGTATGCTGGAGGCGGTGAAGACGATTCTTTAAGGAGACCCACCCTGGCCCTCCCAAAGGGAGGGAATCGAAAGAGAGGAACGATGAGAGGTGAGGGGTATCTTGGGAAGGGGTGAGAAGTGAGGGGTGAGAGGTGAGAGAAATGCCTTGGGAAGTGGTGAGAAGTGAGGGGTGAGGAGTGAGAGAAATGCCTTGGAAAGGGGTGAGAAGTAAGGGGTAAGAGGTGAGAGATATGCCCTGAAATAAGCAACGTTTAGTGATAAAAGAGACCTCGGACCATTGATGGTCCGAGGTACTCTTTTATACATGGAATATTTAAAGATGAAAAATTAAAAGATAAATAAAGGGGAGAATAAGTTGCTATACTTTTTCGCGCTGGTGGTGACGAAGGCACCAGGGGAGGGTGAAGAAGAAATAGGAGAGGAAGAAGAGGACGAAAAGGATAGCGACGGCAATCAAGGCATGGATATGTAGCATAAAACAGTCGCTGATTGATTCCAAGCCTATGGCAATAATAACACCAATAACAACACCTATCTCCCAAGAGAGGAAATTGGTGCTCTGTGACGTTCCCCTCTGGCAGTGTCGGCTGACATGGATATACATAACCGACATCTGACTATTGACCAGTCCTATGAGAAAGCCCCACAACAGGAAGGAGAAATAGAACAGCGGCAAGATGGGCATGAAATACATGCACAAGAGAGCCAGTGCAGCCGATGCCAGTACAATCCATATATGCCAATTCTTCTTCGGAGCTGTCAGGAAATGCGTATTCATCCTCAGAGCCACATAGAAGCCCACGAGCAACATCAGATAACAATACGCATCGACGTAAATATACAGGAGTATTCCAACAATGGTGGCAAACAACAAGTTGTTGAAGAACAGCCACCGTGCGTTGGGTAGGAAAAAACGGTCATTGGAAAACGTAGCATATTCATCGTCGGGTGCCTTGAAAGGAATATTCGCCAATCCCACGAGCACCATTGCCAGGAAAGCCATGGCCGCCAAGACGATGAAGACAATACCCACGGAGAAGAAGCGCAGCAGTTCAAACCCCGCCAACGGTCCGAGAACCATGGCCAGTCGCGAGAACCATGACAGCGCATGGTTAGCCTCCGTGCGCTGTGCTGACTCTGCCACATCGACCGCTAATGTGCTGAGCAGCACCATCTGGGCGAGTCCGAAAGCCGCACCCTGCACTACCCTCACACCAAGCACTGCGGCGAATGGCAGGTGATGGCCAAATAACCCGTGCATGTCGAAAGCCAGAAGCGCAAAAGCCAGCACCACACAAAATGTCGCCACCATATATACATGGTTGCGCCTGTGACTCTGCACGAGATAGTTGCAGAACGGTCCGAGGAGAAAAAGTCCGATGGCATACGCCCCCATCACCCACACCATGGCAGAATAGTCCTGTCCCCTATCGACGCTTATCCATTGCACCAACAGCGGCAAGAACATATACGTGGTCATCGTGAGCAGCAAGTCGGCTACGGCAAGCAGCCAGAAGTCACGATGCCACAATCGGGGATGAACGGGCGTAGTCTCCATCAATACGACTCACTTTCATTAGGGAAGTCACCACTCTTCACGTCGGTGACATACTGACCGATGGCATCCGTCATGACCGTACCGAGGTCAGCGTAACGGCGGAGGAACTTCGGCGAGAAGCCCTGTGTCTTTCCCAACATATCGTCGATAACCAGTACCTGTCCGTCGGTGCCGTTGCCCGCGCCGATGCCAATGGTGGGACATTTCACCACCTTTGTCACTTCTGTGGCCAATGCCGCAGGAACCTTTTCCAGCACGATAGCGAAGCATCCCGCCTTATCGAGCAAGATAGCATCATCGATGAGTTTTTTCGCTTCCTCCTCCTCCTTTGCCCGTACTGCGTAGGTACCGAACTTATTGATACTCTGCGGTGTCAGTCCGAGGTGTCCGCATACAGGGATGCCCGCATCGAGTATTCCCTTCACCGTGTCAATGATTTCCACACCACCTTCGAGTTTCAATGCGTCGCATCCACTCTCCTTCATGATGCGGATGGCGTTTTTCAGTCCCTCGTGACGGTCAATCTGATAACTGCCAAAGGGCATGTCGCAGAGGACTAGAGCACGTTGCACCGCCCTGGCCACCGACTTTGCGTGATAGATCATCTGATCGACGGTGATGGGCAACGTGGTAGCATTACCCGCCATGACGTTGGAGGCAGAGTCACCGATGAGGATGGCATCAACGCCTGCCTTGTCGACGATACCCGCCGTGGTGAAATCGTAAGAGGTGAGCATGGATATTTTCTCGCCTTTCTGTTTCATTTCCAAGAACCGATGCGTCGTGACTTTACGCGCATCACTTACTAAATAGCCTGACATATTTTTTAGTTACGAGTTATGAGTTATGAGTTACGAGTTATGAGTGAGAGGTGCGTATAGTCGGGGATGACGATGTCAGCGAGGGGAGTGATTTGTTCCACCGTATTGGTGGTGGAGAGTCCAACGACAAACATGCCTGCCGCCCTACCCGCCTTCAGACCATTGAAGCTGTCTTCAAAGACCACACATTCCGATGGCTGGGCGTTGAAACACTTTGCCGCCCTCAGGTAGCAGTCGGGAGACGGTTTGCTCTCCGCGAAGTCTTCTGACGTGAGTATGGCATCGAAGAGCGTCTTAAACTCCGATCTTTGTCGGTAAACGCTATTCATCTTGGCTCTATTGGAACTGGTGACCACCGCCGTTTTAATATTCTTTTCTCTCAATGTCGCAATATAGCGTTCGAAGCCCGGCACATAGTCGTACGCCATCTGAGCCTCGAAAGCATCAAGTCTTTTTATAAGTTCCTGTTGCTCATCAACGGGAAGTGCCAGACATACGTTGAGTATCTTCGGTAACGTCTGTCCCTTGATGCGGTATTCCAACCCAGGCTGTTCAGGGTGATAGCGTCGGCATTCCTGTCCCCAAAACACTGAATATTGGGGTTCCGTGTCGAATACCACACCGTCGAGGTCGAATAATGCCGCTTTGTACATTAGTGATGAGTTACGAGTTACGAGTGATGAGTGACAGGTTATGAGTGATGGGATTTGTCACTTTTCGGGTGCAAAATTAGGGATAAATTTCCATTTTTGAGTTAAAAACACAAAAAAAACGAAAAGGGCGCATTAAACTAGGTGTAGAATTGTTAACTTTGCAGAATTGGAGGGGGTAAGAGAAGGGGTGAGAGGTGAGAGGTGAGGGGTGAGAAGATGAGTGATGAGAGGATGAGAGGATGAGTGATGAGAGGTGAGGAGTGAGAGATAAGCGATGAGACGAATTGTGACATATATTGGTGGGTTCGTGTTGTTGGTCATGATGATGACTATGTGCGGACGACTCGGAGGGGCTAATGAGCCGCTTCCGATGGACAGTATTGTCGTTGATACATCGACGGTAGTGGGTAAAAACAACGGTGCCCGTTACCACCTCGCCTTGAATGTCAAGACATTGGCTGACTCGACCTATCGCGCTTTGAACGTTGCTTTGATAGACAGTCTGCTCACGCCCAATATCGTTGACCTGTACGATACTGCCGGCATCAGTCCACGACAGCGTGTGGAGCAATATATCAAGAGTAATTTCGCTGCCTATAAAGCCTTTTACGGTGAGGTGTACGACGAAGAGCCCAATGCCGGCACAGCGAGCTCAGACTATACATTGACGACCGAGATGCGTCGCAACGACGACGGTATCGTGAATTACCTCGGACATATGGAGAGCGTACAGAACGGTCAGAGCACCACCTATACGATTGCCTTGAACATTGACTTGAAGCAACAACGTATTCTCGCACTGAGTGACGTGGTTGCCAACCCGTCGGACGAACATCTCGTCAAGAGCATCGTGAAGCAACTATGTAAGCAGACAGGTGCAGACGACCTGACGCAGTTGGAGTCCAACGGCTATTTCACCCACACCCCACCCTATGCTCCTGAGAATTTCATTTTAGACAGCGACGCCATCACCTTTATCTACATCCCCGGCGAGATTGCCGACCGTGAGAAAGGAGAAATCAGGGTGAGCGTTGCCCGGTAACACCATTGAACCAACATGGACAAGATACTGAACTACTTCCCCCAACTCAGTGCCCGCCAGATAGAGCAGTTGAATCAGTTGGACGAGTTGTATAGGACCTGGAACGCCCGCATCAACGTGATTTCGCGCAAAGACATTGACAACCTTTACGAGCACCACGTGTTACACTCGCTGGCCATTGCCAAGGCCATTCATTTCCAGCCCGGCACCACAGTGCTGGATTTCGGCACCGGTGGCGGTTTTCCCGGCATCCCCTTAGCCATCATGTTTCCCGACAGTCATTTCAAGTTGATTGACGGCACGGGCAAGAAAATCCTCGTGGTGAATGAGGTGGCGAAGGCGTTGGGACTCACCAACGTGACGGCGCTGCAGATACGTGGCGAGGAAGAGAAGGGACAGTATGACTTTGTGGTGAGCCGTGCTGTGATGCCTCTCCCCGACCTGCTGAAGATTGTGAAGAAAAACATCAGCAAACGCCAACACAACGCCATGGGCAACGGTGTTTTCTGCCTGAAAGGTGGCCATTTAGACACGGAGATACAGGCCTTCAAGCGAATTGTCGAAGTCTCCCCCATCAGTGACTGGTTCAAGGAAGAGTGGTTCAAGGAGAAATATCTAATTTATTTACCTATATGATAACAGTGAGATGTTTCGTCTGCAACATGCTGCAGGAGAACTGTTTCGTGGTGAGCGACGAGACAAAGGAATGCGTGATTATCGACTGCGGTGCGTATTATGAAGAAGAGCGTACCGCCATTACCGAATATATAAGACGTGAGGGACTGACCCCCACGCACCTACTCTGCACTCATGGCCATCTGGACCACCATTTCGGCGACAATACCCTCTTCGAAGCCTATGGTCTGTATCCTGAAGTACACCCTGCCGACAAGGGGTTGATGGAGCGCATGAAAGAGCAAGCAGAAGAGATGTTCGGCATGTCCATTCCCTATGACTTTCCCCAACCGCAACATTTCTTCGACGACGAAGAAACCATTCCGTTGGGTAACCATCAAATAAAAGTAATGCCCACTCCCGGTCATTCCATGGGCAGCGTTACCTTCCACTGCGTGGATGAGCACATCGCCTTCACCGGCGACACCCTCTTCCGCATGTCGATAGGCCGCACCGACCTGGAAGGCGGCAGTATGATGCAGATAATTCAGAGTCTGCGTATGCTCGCCCAGTTGCCCGACGACACGGTCATCTACACGGGGCACGGTCCTAAGACAACCATCGGCGACGAGTTGCGTTATAATCCATATATGGACAGATAGAATGAAGACAGAGAAAATCATCCTCGGCATCGACCCCGGCACCAATGTTATGGGCTACGGAGTCATCAAGGTGTTGTCGAATAAGGCCGAGATGGTGGCCATGGGCGTTATCGACATGCGTAAGATTAGCGACATGTACCTTCGTCTGGGTATGATTTTCGAGCGTGTGAGTGGCATCATCAAGGAATATCTGCCCGACGAGATGGCCATTGAGGCCCCTTTCTTCGGCAAGAACGTACAGTCGATGTTAAAGTTAGGCAGGGCTCAAGGTGTGGCCATTGCCGCCGCCATCCATCATGACATCCCCATCCACGAATATGCCCCTCTGAAAATCAAGATGGCCATCACCGGCAACGGACAAGCCTCGAAGGAACAGGTGCAGGGTATGCTGGTGAGATTGCTCCATCTGGATGCATCTGATACTCCCAAATTCCTCGACGCCACCGATGCCTTGGGAGCAGCCTATTGCCATTTTCTGCAACAGGGCAAGCCAGAGAGTGATAGCAACTACCGAGGATGGAAGGACTTTGTGAACAAGAACAAGGACAGGATATGCAGTCGACCATCAGCATCGTAGGCGGCATGGCCCGTCTGCCCGAATGGCAGTTGGCCGCCCCCATAGATATCGATATACGTGCCGACGAGCATCTTGCCATCTTGGGGCGCAACGGCTCTGGCAAGACCAAGTTGGCCGAGATTTTGGCAGGCCGACATCCCCTCTTCGGCGACGCGCCACACTACGATTTCCGTCCCAGTGAGCGCACTATGGCCTCGGAGAATATCAGGTATATCACCTTCAAGGATTGCTATGGAGCCTCTAACGACCGCACCTACTACCTTCAGCAACGGTGGAACCAGCAGGAGATAGACGCTGAGACTCCCACGGTACAAGATAAGCTGGAAGAAGCATTTCTAGGCAACTCGTTAGATGCCAACAGGCAGCGTGAAGAGTTGCGTCGTGTGACAGGGCTTTTCGGCTTAGACCGTCTCCTGGACAAATATATCATCTTGCTCTCGAGCGGAGAGTTACGTAAATTGAAAATCGCTTGTGCCCTGGTCGGACAGCCCCGCATCCTGATGATTGACAACCCATTTGTGGGTCTGGATGTGGAGACACGCAGCGAGTTGTCTGATCTTCTTGGAGAGATTAGTGCCAGTGGAGTTGTGCAACTTATCCTGATACTATCAAGAGACCGCGACATACCTCCATGCATCACCCATGTGGTATGCATGGATCATGAGCGGATGAGCAAGAAAATGAGCGTGGCTGAATATAAGGAGTGGAAGTCTTCGGTTTCGGAGTCAAATCATGACTCCATATCCAATGACAATATACTCAAAAAGGTGCTGTCACTGCCCCAACATCCCATTCCCACCGCCGATGAGGTGATTCGCATGAACCATGTAAGCATACGTTATGGCGAGCGCACCATCATCAAGGATTTGAGTTGGGTGGTGAAAAAGGGTGAGCGATGGGTCTTGCGCGGCAGGAACGGTTCCGGCAAGAGCACCCTGCTTAGTTTGGTCTGTGCTGACAATCCCCAGGGATATGCCTGCGACATCACCCTTTTCGGTCATCGCCGTGGCACTGGCGAGAGCATCTGGGATATCAAGAAGCATATCGGTTATGTATCGCCAGAGATGCACCGCGCCTACAAGAAGAACCTTCCCGTGGTGGAGGTTGTGGCAAGCGGTTTGAAAGACAGTATAGGGTTATATGCCAAGCCCAGTGCCGAGGAGTACGCCGTTTGTCAATGGTGGCTGTCACTTTTCGGATTACAAGGGCTGGTGTCGCGAGGGTTTCTCACCCTCTCTGAGGGAGAACAACGCATGGTGCTATTGGCCCGTGCTTTCGTGAAAGACCCGTCGCTGCTGATTTTGGACGAGCCCTTTCACGGGTTGGACGATGCGAACAGAGCCTTAGCCCGCACTATCATCGAAGCTTTCTGTCAGAGAGAGGGTAAGACCCTGTTGTTTGTTACCCACTATGATGATGAAATGCCCGGAGGGAGGGTGAAGATTAGAAGATTAAAAAATTAAAAGATTAAAAGATTAAAACATTAAAAGAATAAAAAAAAATTCGTATTTTGGTCAGAAATTCAAATAATTAGAATAATTTTGCCCCATAATATATTAAGGTCTGAAAAAACAAATAAAAAAAAGAATATTTACGGTAATGAAAAAAGTATTATTCGCATTGGCTTTAGCCATTATGAGTGTAGGCTACGCTTCGGCCCAGGAAATCAAACAAGAGATTTACAAGATGTCGGAGGAAGTGGCCCAAGACAAGAGCAAGTCCCTGGAAGTACGAAAGGTGGCTCAGTTCAAGGTGGACGCCATCACGTATATGAACACCAAGATGCTTGAAAAGATTACATCGACTTCCAAGGATTCCCTTGATTATGTGGCAATGGTGACTGAGGAAGACAATCAAGCCATTGCACTTTACAATTTTGTGCATATCTACGTGACCAAGATCGGTCGTGCCACGAAGACCAAGGAACGCGAGCGTATTCTCGCTTTGTTCAAAAGGGTGAGTTTAGCCAATCCCCGTTTTTACGACGAGGATCAAGAGTTGGTGCTTGCCTATTGCAAGGGTGACCGATATATTACACAGTTCTCTCTTGACACTGACTGGGTGAAAGCTCTAGCCGAGGTGAAGAAAGAATTGGGCATGGATTAAGGTACGTTGAACATTGAACGTTGAACATTAGAAAGCGGTTGGGACAGTTTTTTACAAACCACCCCTACCCCTCCTTTGGAAAGATTATAAGATTATAAGATTAAAAAATTAAAAGATTAAAAAAGCGGTTGGGACCGTTTTATACATACCACCCCATACCCCTCCTTTGGAAAAGGAGGGGATTTTTATTTAAGGAAGGGAATTTTAGTGAAGAGAGAGGGTTATTTTTTGTCTTTTCTACCGAAGAGGGAGAAGTGGACGTAACGTTTGGGATGTTCGCGTAGATCCATGAGCAGTGAGTCTGCCTGTTGCATGGTAGCGTTGAGGTTTTCGTATAGTTTGTTGTCGTTCATGAGTTGTCCCAACGAACCCTGGTTGGAATTCAGTTTCTGCGCCAGTTCCTGCATCTGTCCCACCGTCTCGTCGAGTTTAGCCAACGTGCCTTGGAAATCCGATTGTGCCAGTTGACCAGTCACTTTTTCTGCATTGGTCATCACCTGCGACGTATTGTCGAGCACGCCTCCCGCTTTGTCGAAGAGCGCCGGCATGCGCGTCTTCATATCTCCCATGAGCGAAGTGAGTTCCGCCGTGGATGAGCGTAGGTTGCCCGTCACGTCGTAAGCATTGTTCAGTATGCCCTGGATATGCGGATCGGCCAAGATAACGTTGACACTTGTCAGTATGGAGTCCACTTTTGGCATCAACTGTTGTATGGTAGGCACCATTTCCTTTACCTCGCCGAGAGCTCCCTCGTCGTAATTACCAGTTATGGTATCTCCCGATTTCAGATATGTTTTTTCATCGGAGAAGATGAGATTGAGTTTCACATTACCAAGAAGGTCGCTTGATATGGCCGCCGTAGTACCGTGAGGTATCTTCAGTTCATCTTCCACATCCAATTCGACGATGATTCCTTTTTCCCCTTTGAAATCATATTCTATGTCTTTTACTGTTCCCACCTTATATCCATTTGCCAAGACCGGGCAGGATGTCGACATGCCATCGATTCTGTCGAACAATACGTAATAGGTATTCTCGTTAGAAAAGAGGTGAATTCCCTTGAGGAAGCTCATGCCGAAAAAGAGTACGATAATGCCTACGATGGCCACCAAGGCAATTTTTATCTCGTTGCTGATTTTGTTCATTAAAAAAGAAAGTTATACCCACCCCTGACCCCTCCCCAAGGGAAGGGAAACCATTCTGCAGGCAATTGTGATTTTTTTATTTGAATTGTTATCTTTTTTCTCGGAAGAGGCGTATGGCCTCGTTGACATCTATTTTTACCCCGTCTTGGAATGCGATGATGAACGCTTCGGGGAATTTATCGAGCACAGACCGTCGTAGCCGTGCAATCTCATTATAGTCTGTTGATGCCCCCAAGGTGTATTTTATACTTCCCCCCTCTGCGAAGGACTCCACATTTTCCACCCCTTGGAACTGTGCACTCCCTGGCCGCAGCGAGCGGTTACTGGTCAAAATCTGCACTTTGAACACCGGAGGGGTATTGCTTACAGGGCGGTTGGATGTGGAAGGAGTCAAAGGTTCGACAGATGAGGCAAGTGACTGCTGTTGGCTCGACTGTTGCTGCTGACGTGAGGGTTGTTGTTGCTGTGTTGACTGTTGTTGACGGGCTGTTGTCTGCTGTCCTTCTCTTCGTTTTGAAGAGCGTGAGGAACTTGATTCCCTTGACTGTGTTGGTTGTTCAGCCTGTGTTACGGTCGATTGTTGCACCACGGACGCTGTCTGTCCACCTCCATATTTGTTTTTGTATTTTACAAAAGCGTTGAAAATACCATGCGCCAATTGGTCCTGTCCTGTTGCTGAATTAAGATACTGTTCCTCGTCGGGTGTGGAGATAAAGCCCAGCTCGATAAGACAGCTAGGCATGGATGTCTCGCGAAGCACGAGGAATCCCGCTTGATGCACACCTTTGTTTTGTCTTCCTGTAAGGGCACATGCCTCACGCTGAATCATCTTTGCCAATTCAACACTATTGGCCATGTTTTTGTCCTGCAGCAGTTCGAACATGATATAACTTTCCGACGACCGCGGGTCGAATCCCGCATAGCGTTGTTTATAGTTCTGCTCGATGAGGATGACCGAGTTTTCCCGTTTTGCCACTTCCAGATTGTCGGCGGCCCGGTGCATACCGAGAGTATATGTCTCGAACCCACGTGATATTTTCCCTGCCGGCAGAGAGTTAGAGTGGATGGAGATGAACAAGTCCGCCTTGTTACGGTTGGCGATTGCCGCCCTTTCGTTGAGTGGAATAAACACATCCGTTTTCCGAGTGTACACCACTTTCACATCGGGGCAGTTGCGTTCAACATATTGTCCGAATGCCAGTGCCACCTTAAGGTTGATGTTTTTCTCGTATGCCACCGCACCTTTAGCTCCTGGGTCGTGTCCGCCATGGCCCGCATCGATGACAAGGACGAATTTCTTATCCGCCGCCATGGCTACGGCCACGGTAGCGAGACATATTGTCAATATGGTTAGCAGGCGTTTACCCATTCCTTTTAACATTATATTTTTGCAAAAATAGCTATTCTTTTCTGAAAAGTCGTGTATTTTGCGATTTTTAAGAATCTCGCCGAGTCTAGAGTTTATCGTTCGAACACCAGTCTTACGGCCGCCCCGTCGCAGTCCGCCTGCATGGGCGGATTGTTTTTGATGATTTCTACGTCAACAGTCATTATGGTTGGGAACGTCTCCATGATGCGCTGTGCTACGCGTCCCGCCACATGCTCGAGCAGCTGTGAGGGGACGTTCATCTCCTCGTGCAGGATATCGTAGAGAACGGCATAGTTGACCGTATCCGCCACGTTGTCGGTCTCGGCCGCTTTTGAGAGGTCGGTGCTGACGGTCAGGTTGACGGTGAAGTCGGCACCAACGGTGCGCTCCTGAGGCATCACGCCGTGGAGTGCGTGGAAGCGTACGTTTTTGAGAGAGATATGGCTGGAGAGAAGTGTCATTTTTTCTAGGAAATACCAAGGGATTTCTGGGAAATCCGTTTTTTATCCACAGCGGGAGGCGCCACAGTTTTTGCAGATGAGGCATCCTTCCTGATAAACCAGTGACTCGTTCCCACAGTTGGGACATTTCAGCCCCCGTGCCATAGTTCCGTCAATGATATATTTCTTCAGTGCCCTTTCGACACCGTTTTTCCAAGTGTTGATGCTCTCGTTCTTCAGTTGGAGTGAACTCACCAGTTTGATAACATGGTCAATGGGCATCCGATAGCGGAGCACTCCCGAGATGAGTTTAGCATAGTTCCAATACTCCGGGTTGAACTTCTCACTCAATCCTTCGACTGTCGTCTTGTATCCGCGACGGTTTTCGAATTGGAAGTCATAGCGGTGTGTTCCGTCCTCATTGGTCTGTTTGATGATTTTACCTTTCGTCACTGTCTTGGGCAGTACGATACCCTCCTCATCGTCTTGCAGACCCGTGAATATTTCGTAGGGGTAACCGTTGAGCAGTCCCACGAAGGCCACCCATTTCTCCTTGTTGTTCTGGAAACGTACCACATCACACTCCAGCGTCTGCGGTCTTTTCTCGGTCACTTCAGGTTGTTGACAAGGTGGTGTTAGCAATTCCTCTTTCTTCTCCTTTTTCTCATCAACGGCCACCATGACTCCTGCCCGACTGCCATCACGATAGATGGTACATCCCTTGCAGCCCGAGCGCCAAGCTTCGACATAGAGGCGGTTCACCAGTTCTTCATCGACATCGTTGGGCAAGTTGACGGTCACACTGATGGAATGGTCAACCCATTTTTGTATGGCACCCTGCATTCGTACCTTCATGAGCCAGTCGACATCGTTCGCCGTCGCTTTAGAATACGGCGATTTAGCCACCAGTTCATCTATCTCCTCCTGCGTGTATCGTTTATCCGTGTCGAGGTGGTTGATTTTCATCCACTCCAGGAATTTGGGATGATAAACGATGTACTCCTCGAAGGAGTCGCCTACCTCATCGACGAAATCCACATGAGCATTAGTGTCGCCCGGGTTCACTTTCCTCCTGCGCTTATACACCGGCATGAATACCGGTTCTATGCCGCTGGTGGTCTGTGTCATGAGGCTTGTTGTTCCCGTGGGTGCTATGGTGAGGCATGCTATGTTGCGCCGTCCGTATTTCACCATATCTTCGTAGAGTTGCGGACTCGCCTCTTTCAGCCTGAGGATGAACGGGTTCTTCTCCTCACGTTTGGCATCATAGATTGCGAACGCCCCTCTTTCCTTCGCCATCTGTACTGAGGAGCCATAGGCCGCCAAGGCCAGCGTGCGGTGAACATTAACAGAGAAATCCGTCGCCTCCTGTGTGCCATAGCGCAGACCCATTGCAGCAATCATGTCACCCTCGGCAGTGATACCTACGCCGGTACGCCTTCCTTTGCCACTCTTATCAAGTATTTTCTCCCAAAGGTGGTATTCCGCCTCTTTCACTTCCTCGTTTTGCGGATCGACCTTTATTTTCTCCATGATCTTCTCGATTTTCTCGAGTTCAAGATCAACGATATCGTCCATGATGCGTTGCGCCATTGCCACATGTTTGCGGAACAAATCGTAGTCGAAATACGCATCTTTGGTAAAGGGATTTACCACATAGGAATAAAGGTTAACGCACAGCAACCGGCATGAGTCATAGGGGCACAGCGGTATCTCCCCACAAGGATTTGTCGACACCGTCCGAAATCCTAAGTCAGCGTAACAGTCGGGAATGCTCTCCCTGATTATGGTATCCCAAAAGAGTACGCCTGGTTCAGCGCTTTTCCACGCATTGTGAACGATTTTCTCCCACAGCTGTTTTGCACTGATGGTCTTTTCCACCTCGTGTTTTCCAGGTGTGATGGGGAACGACTGGAGGTATTCCTTATCATCGATGGCCGCCTGCATGAATTCATCATCGATTTTCACCGATACGTTAGCTCCGGTTACTTTACCCTCCGTCATCTTCGCATCGATGAATGCTTCACTGTCGGGATGTTTGATACTCACTGAGAGCATGAGCGCCCCCCGTCGTCCATCCTGTGCCACCTCACGTGTGGAGTTGCTGTAGCGTTCCATGAACGGCACTAATCCCGTGCTGGTAAGTGCAGAGTTGTTCACCGGCGACCCTTTCGGTCGGATATGTGAGAGGTCATGCCCCACCCCGCCACGACGTTTCATCAGCTGCACCTGTTCCTCGTCGATACGCAGTATGGCCCCATAGGAGTCGGCATCACCGTCGAGGCCGATGACGAAACAGTTGGACAGCGATGCTACTTGGAAGTCGTTACCTATTCCCGTCATGGGGCTTCCTGCCGGCACGATATATTTGAAATGGTCGAGCAACTCGAAAATCTCATCGGCGGAAAGGGGGTTTTTGTATTTTTTCTCTATGCGTGCTATCTCGTTGGCTATGCGGTGATGCATGTCTTCGGGTGACTTTTCGTAAATCTTTCCGAAGCTGTCTTTCATCGCATATTTGTTGACCCACACCCTTGCGGCCAGTTCATCACCTGCGAAATAGTCTAATGAGGCTTGCGTTGCCTCGTCGTAAGTGTATGTTTGTAGATTATCCATGATGTAGTAATGAAAATAGGTTACAAAGTTACGAACTTATGATGGGAAATAAAAATTTTTTGGAAAACTTTTCTCGAAAAAAACGACGAAAAGTTTTCCAAAAAGGAGAACATTTTTCTTTGTCCTTAGTTTTCAGTTGCTTAAATTTGACAAAGGAACAAATGATTTAGACATAAGAACAAAAGGACATATATTTTATAGACAAAAGAACATAGGGACATATAAATTTAGACAAAAGAACATAGGGACATATAAATTTAGACAGAAGAACAAAAGGACATATAAAATTAGACAAAAGAACACAGGGACATATAAATTTAGACAGAAGAACAAAAGGACATAAATTTGTTCATGTGTTCATATGTCGAAAACCATATGTTCATGTGTTCATATGTCAAGAAATATGTTTATGTGTTCATATGTCAAGAAATATGTTTATGTGTTCATATGTCGAAAACCATATGTTCATGTGTCAAAATGACTCTTCGGTGGCGAAGCATTCGCCGTTGTCGAGTTTTTTGAAGACGAAGAGGAACGAAGAGTGAGGATTGCCTGTCAGTTCAAGCAATTTTTCTTTTTCCACCTCTCCTGTGGTAAAAACATTCTGTTTGCTGAAGAATGTTGAGGTGACCGTTGAGCCGTTACGTTTTTCACATACATAAAGTGAAGTAAGGTCGAGCGTCAGGTCATATCTGTCTTTCTCTGCAGCTTCTATCTCCTCGTGCGTTTTAAGCACCCATTCCGCACGCAGTCCGATTTTTGTGCCATCATTGATGGTGAAAGCCACTTGTCGTGTCCATTCCCCGGATGTAAGGTCTTCCTCTTGTAAATTTCCGTTGTTGTCGTAATATTTCACTCTCAGCGTGGCCACCTCTGAAGTATTATCGAAATCGTTGGCTTTGACATGATAGTTGACGACATAGGATTTTGGGAACGACATACCGTAATCATCAGGGTTACCCGTCGGTTCATCATCGCCGCATGCCGCAATGAACATGGATAATACTCCAAGAAGCAGAAAAGAGAAGATTTTTTTCATATTTACCTTATTATTTATTATTTTTGCACAAAAATACACCATTTCGGTTGCATGGCCAAGGAAAGGGTGGATTTTTAACCTTTTAAAACGTTAGTTGCCGAAAGATGAAAAACCTCGACACCCGGCGGACTATCCGTCATTATTCCAACCGTGAGGTAAGCGACTCGTTGCTGCACCGTCTGTTTGCCCTGGCCTCGCGCACGCAGACCATGGGCAATTTGCAGTTGTACAGTGTTGTCGTCACCCGTTCGGCAGAGCAGAAAGCCGCCCTGGCCCCCGCCCATTTTCACCAGCCAATGGTGGAGTCAGCCCCAGTAGTGCTCACTATCTGTGCTGACTTCCGCCGCACCACCCGCTGGTGCGAAGAGCGCAAGGCAAGTCCCGGCTACGGTAATTTCCTGAGTTTCATCAATGCCGCCACCGACGCGTTGCTGTTCACACAGACCTTCTGTAACCTTGCCGACGAGGAGGGTCTGGGCTATTGCTATCTCGGCACCACCGTGTACATACCCGACACCATTATCGATGTGCTTCATTTGCCCAAGTTGGTGATGCCTGTAGCCACACTCACTATTGGCTGGCCCGCTGAGGAGCCGCCGCAGAGCGACCGTCTCAGTGTGGAAGCTTTTGTGCACGAAGAGAGGTACCGCGACTATACTGCGGAACTTATCGATACCTTCTACCGTGAGAAAGAACAGTTGGAAGAGAACCAGGCTTTTGTCAAGGAAAATGGCAAAGAAACGTTGGCTCAGGTTTTTACTGACTGCCGTTATACGAAGAAGGACAACGAGGCCATGTCGGCGACGCTATTGAAGGCGTTGGAGAGACAAGGGTTTTTGGACGTGGAACGTTGAACATGGAACGTTGAACATTTTGATTACAGGCGGTCGTGAAACAACCGCATACAGGAAAAAGAGGGGATTGGAACGTTGAACATTAATAAGGGATATTAAAGAAAAGATGAAGAAGATATTCACCACACTGATGGTATTCGCAATGATATCGGGATGGCTTGCCTGCGATAATGAGACTTCGCGTAATCTAGCCCGCACCGACTATGTGTTTTACCTGAACATGAACGAGGAGGCTCATGACGTATTAGAATTTACGTGGGACTCAAAGGGTTCCTCTCCATCTATGCAGAGTTTCTCCAGCCATGACACAGGGTACACAACCATACCCGACGACGACGGATTGTTCAGTGAGGGCGGACATCTTTTCAAAGGAACTTTCCCATCGTTCATCATCGCCGAGGTGGGTTGCCACCTGAAGAGCGATATATCAGAGATGGAGAAGAAAGACAGTTACGAATTGTCGGCAGGCCTTTTATGCACAGTAACTACACGCGATGCTCTAGGCTTACAATTGCGCGTTGAACGTGTGGAGTGTACAAATGCCTTCCACTGTCTGACTCTGACGTATGACCAGTTGTTGGAAACGTTTGGTAACAGTGATAAGCCTTACGTCCTACGCATCGGTATCGACGTAGATAACGGTAACAGCATCCAGATTTTCCAAGACAACGAGGAAGAGTATGGAACAATCATCAAGACGAAAGGATGAAGGAGTAAAGGAGTGAAGTTATTAGCACATTACTTTTCAATATTAATCACCTAAAAAACATGCCTATGAAAAAGTTATTTTCTTTCATGCTCTTTTGTGGAGCACTTATCGGTTTCACTGCCTGTGACGACGACCCCGCAGAGGGCGAGCCACGTACTGATTTTGAATTTAAAGCCTCTATGAATGCCGATGCCAAGGATGCACTGAAGTTTAATTGGCAGTCAGCCGGTTGGGGCACCACGATGACTATTCTCAAGTGGGAAATAGAGGACAGCAATGACCTTCCCAACAGTGGTAAGTTCGTTGGCAAAGAACAGACGATGATGAATGTCAGCATCACTGTTGAGTTGAAGGACGCTTCGAAATTGGAAGACAAGACTTATTCGCCCTCGTTCGTTCTCAGTTGCAAGGTGACCACCAGAGACGCCAATGGCGCTGTGATTAAGACAAGAGACATCATGTGCAGCAACCCACTCAATGGCAACCCCAAGACAAAAGCACAGATGATCAGCACCTTTGGTGACAAGGAGAACGCATATTCTATGCTTCTCGGTGTGGACGTGGATGACGGCAACACCATCAAGATTACTGAAGAAAACACCAATCCCGGCAAGTACGGTTCAGAACCCAAGGGATGAGAAAATTAAAAAATTAAAAGATTAAAAAATTAAAGATTTAAAGATTAGAGATTGCGGGCCGCAAGAGCTAAGTGCTTTTGCGGCCCGCTTTTTCGTTCATTTTAACGGTATTTCGGAAATACTTTATAAAGAGAATTAGGGATAATGTTTTTGGGGGACAACGACTTTTACCTTTTTACTCTTTTACTTTTTTACCCTTCTTCAGGGTACTACCGGTTTGTACTTCGGTACGAGGGTCTTCATGATGACCCATCCGATGAGGTAAGCCACGGCACAGAAGCAGAACACGATCATGTAAGCCGCCGGTTTGCCCTCATAACCCAGGAAGGTGAATGCTGAGCCTTGTCCCTCTGCATAGGTGAAGAGGTTACCCGAAGCTTTGTTGATGAGCATGGAACCCAGTCCGCCTGCCATAGCACCGATGCCCGTGATGGTAGCGATGGTAGATTTCGGGAACATGTCGCCTACAGTAGAGAAGATATTCGCCGACCAAGCCTGATGTCCCGCACCCGCCAGACCGATGATGATAGCCGGCCACCATGCCGGGTCGATGGGTGAATTTTCCCACATAGCCAACGGCTGTGCGAAGAGTGCAAACAACGGGAAGAAGGCGAAGATGAGCATAGCAAGCATACGTCCTGCATAGGGGTTCATGCCTCGTTTCTCTACGAATAGTTTGGGCAGGTATCCTCCGAAGATGGATATGATGGTTACGATGGCATAAAGGGTGAAAATGAGCAACTGTCCCATGCCCGAACTGGACTTGTACCCGAACTGGTCGGAGAAATATGCAGGAGCCCAAAAGAGGTAGAACCACCACACACCATCAGTCATGAACTTACCCACGATGAACGACCACGTTTGTTTATAGGTGAAACACTTGGCAAAACTGATGGTCGGTCCCTCGTCGTTGGCATCCTTCGGGTCATCGTCGGTCTCGGCATCCTGATTGATATAGGTAAGTTCTGCCGCGTTGACATGCTTCGACTTATTAGGTTTGTCGTAGACGAACACCCAAAGTGCCATCCAAATGAATCCTAATCCACCGATAATGATGAATGCCATCTCCCATCCAAGGAGCTCAGCCAGAGGCGGTATGCTGATAGGTGCTGCCAAGGCGCCCACTGAAGCTCCCGCGTTAAAGATGGAGGTGGCAAAGGCACGGTCTTTCTTCGGGAAATATTCGGCAGTCACCTTGATGGCTGCCGGGAAGTTTCCGCTCTCACCGAGGGCGAGGACGGCGCGACAGAATAGGAAGAGCCAAACGCTGACGGAGGCTATGCTCAGTGCCGTCATTGACCCGGCCTCCACGGCCTTGAGTGCAGCGATAGAGTCGATGCCCTTTATCTGCATGGTTACCCATCCACAGGCTGCGTGCATACATGCACCCACAGACCATACGAAGATAGCCCACAGATAACCTTTCTTCGTGCCCATCCAGTCGATGAATTTTCCCGCGAAGAGACAGAACACGGCATAGAGGATGGAGAAAGCCGAAGTGATGGTGCCGTAATCGGCATCTGTCCAGTGGAACTCAGGAGCTATGAAGTCTTTCCACGTCAGGGAAAGCACCTGTCGGTCCATATAGTTGACCGTTGTCGCGAAGAACAACATTGAGCAGATAATCCAACGATAGTTGGTCATTTTTGTTGTTTTGACAGGACTCATTTCTTGTTTGTTTGATAGTATTTATGAAATTGTTTGTTTCGTATAGGAGTAGTTTGTGGCGACCCAGGCAATAAGGGTAAAATCTCACAATTTGGTGCAAAGTTAATGAATCATAACGAAAAAAGCGCAATTTCTCGCGCTTTTTTTGTCAATTATGTTTCAAATGAGTTTAATGATGTTCAATCTTGGTAATACACCCGTTTTACGCGGTTGCTGACCGAGGTGAGGATTTCGTAGGGTATGGTGTCGAGCCACTCTGCCAATGTCGTTGGCGGCAGGTTGTCGCCGAAGATTTCTACGCTGTCGCCCTCCTGACAAGGAATGTCCGTAACATCAATCATTGTCACGTCCATGCAGATATTTCCCACGTAGGGTGCCGGTTTGCCGTTGACGAGACAGTATCCCCTACCCCGTCCGAGGTGTCGGTCCAGTCCATCGGCATAACCGATAGGAATAGCCGCTATCCTGCTGTCGCGTTGGAGTACCCCTTTCCTACTATAACCCACCGTATCTTCTTTAGGCACATTCCTGATTTGGAGGATGGTCGTCTTCAGTGTTGCCACATTGTGAATGATATGGTTGTCGCGGCTGCTGATGCCGTAGAGTCCCAGTCCCAGTCGGCACATGTCGAGTTGTCGTTCCGGGAAGTGTTCGATACCCGCACTGTTGCAGATATGGCGAAGGATATGGTGTGGGAACGCCGCTTGTAGCATGTTGGCCGCCTTTTCAAAACGGTCGAACTGCAAGGCTGAGAAGCGGTCGAAGTCGTCGCTGTCGGACCCCACGAAATGTGAAAAGATTGACCGTGGTATGACCGCATTCTGTTGTTGGAGCCGCTCGATGAGCAGCGGTATGTCGTTGATATCGAATCCCAACCGGTGCATGCCCGTATCTATCTTCACATGTACGGGAAAGTCTGTTATACCTTCTTTCTGAGCCGCACGTATGAGCGCGTCGAGCAGTCGGAAATTATATACTTCCGGTTCCAGTTCGAAGTCGAAAAGCGTCTTGAACGACGTCATCTCCGGGTTCATAACCATAATGTTTGCCGTGACCCCGTTGCGTCGCAGCGTCACGCCCTCGTCGGCCACTGCCACCGCCATATATTCCACACGGTGTTCCTGCAGCGTCTTTGCTATCTCCACGGCCCCTGTTCCATAGCCGTCCGCCTTAATCATACACGCCATTTTCGTATCCGGGTGCATCATCGAGCGGAAGTGGTTCACATTGTCCACCAGTGCGTTGAGGTTCACCTCAAGTGTCGTCTCGTGAACTTTCTCCACCAGCAGGTCGGTGAGTTGGTCGAAGTTAAACAGTCGTGCGCCCTTGATAAGGATTACCTCATCGTGCAAGGTTTCGAAGATGCTGCTCGCAATGAACTCGTTGGTGTTTGAAAAGAAATGCTGTTCTTTCACATGGAACAATTGTTTCTGTGCAGTGATAGCCTGTCCAATGCCAATGAGCTTGTCCACCGCCCGTTTTTCCAGTTGCGACGCCACCTCTTGATAGAGTTGGTTATCAGGCAGTCCGCTTTGGAAGATGTCGCTGAGAATGAGCGTGCGCCTACGGCCTTGGTGGTCAGGGCGTCGATTCATGAAGTCGAGCGCAATATCCAGCGAATTGATATCGGAGTTATAAGAGTCGTTGATGAGGGTACATCCGTGTCGTCCCACCTTTACCTCCAACCGCATGGCCACCTGTTCCAATGTCGGCATTTTTTCCTGCAGTTGTTGTGCTGTCATGCCTAACAGCCGAGCCACCGCCACGCATGTGATAGAGTTGACGACTGAAGCCTCGTCGATGAACGGCAGCCGGTACTGTCCTTTTTCTCCCCGGAACACATATTCCACCTCGGTATGGTCATTCTCTTTCGTCACTTTGCTGATGAAGAGAGCCGCCTTGGGATTCACCATTGACCAGTCGACGCGTTCACCCGGATAATGCGCCTCGTCAATGGTTTTGCGCACCGTGTCATCGTCGGCACAGAACACCAACGCCTTCGTATCGTGGAACAGCCGGCATTTCTCCTTACATTTCTCTTCGAGCGATGTGAAGTTCTCCTGATGCGCTGAGCCCAGCGAGGTGAGCACACCGATGGTAGGCTGGATAATGCTGCGCAGCCGGCCCATCTCGCCTTTCTGGCTGATACCCGCTTCGAAAAGACCCACTTCGGAACGTTTGTCGAGCAGCCACACCGACAGCGGCACGCCAATCTGCGAGTTATAGCTACGCGGCGAGCGTGTGACCACCCTTTCCGGTGACAGTAACTGGTAGAGCCATTCCTTGACGATGGTCTTACCATTGCTCCCCGTGATGCCCACGACGGGAATGGAAAATGCCTCGCGGTGACGTTCCGCCAACCGTTGAAGAGCCACCAACGTATCGGCCACCTTGAGGAAGTTGGCATTGGGATACAGGCTTTCGCTATTGTCGGGCAGCGTTGCCACCACAAAGTTGCGCACTCCTCGATGGTAGAGGTCGGGGATGTAACGCATACCGTCGTTGCGTTCCGACTTGAGAGCGAAGAACAATGTCTCTTCCGGGAAACAGAGCGAGCGGCTATCCGTGAGCATCCATCCTATGTTTGCATCGGTGGAGCCATAACGATGTGCTCCAATGAGTGTTGTTATCTTTTCAATTGAATAAGTCATATTGTGGTTGAGGGTTTAGTGTTAAGAGGTGAGGGGTGAAGACTGAGGGGTGAGAGGAGAGGGTTGAGTGTTAAGAGGTGAGGGGTTATGGCGATGCAACTGATAACCCGGGGTATTTGAGGGTGAGTTGCAGGATTTTTTCTTTTGTTTTGGCAAGGAATTGTTGGTATTCCTGCGACTCGGGGTGTAACGGTCGGTGTGCCAAGGCTTCCTTGACAGGTCGCCACTCTTTGATGAATTGCCTGGCTTCCGAACTGAGATAGGTCTCTGTGAGCCGTTCAAAGATATATTCCACCGTCTGTGGCGAGGGATGTAACATGTCTGGCGCATAGAAACGGTAGTCGCGCAGTTCATCGAGCACTATCTCGTAAGCGGGAAAGTAGGAAAGGGATGAGGGGTGAGAGGTGAGAGGTGAGGGGTGAGAGGTGAGGGGTGAGAGGTTATGCAATGTTTTATCAATGGCGAGAAGGAGTGTGGCTTTTGACAGTTGGTTACCATGGAAGCCATATTTGGCGTAGCGTATGGGACTGACGGTGAAGATGACTTGTACATCAGCGCGTTTTTGCAGGAGCGTCGCCACGCATTGTTCGAGGTAATCAGCACACTCATCTACGGAGAGTTCCCGTTCCTCAAAGAGGCGTGCTGGTCGTTTCTGGCAGTTGTCGACTATCTCGCCCGTTTCCTTGAGGATATAGACATGATTGGTGCCGAGGGTGAGGAAGACGATTCTTGGGATAGTGTCCAGCCGTTTAAGCGTGTGAAGTACACTTGCCGGATTGTACATCGTTCCGAAGGGGTTCACCGTGACCTTGAATTTCTCCTCTTCGAAACGCCGTCCTATGCCATCAGCGAAACAAGAGCCCACGAAAAGCATCTCCTCCATGGGTTGTATGGAGAATGACGGGGCTGGGATGTTGACAGGAGTTGAGAATTTCATTGTTTTTGAAGGGGCAAGGGGCAAGAGGTAAGGGGCAAGAGGTATGAGACGAGGGGTAAGAGGCAAGGGGCAAGAGGTATGAAAGAGGATTCTATGAGCGGTTTATTTGGAGACCTTGGTCGGAAAGTGCCATGTCGACGAAACGGGCTGTGCTGTTGGGCGGGTTTGTGGTAAGTATCTGTTTTATGCGAACCGCCGCGTCAGGGTCTTTGGCCACCATGTAGAGGAAGCCGCCACCGCCGGCACCCGGCAGTTTGTAACCGAGGCAAAGGTCATCCACTAGTTCCGTAATCTTTCGCACTTCGGGTGGATTCGTTCCTCGATCAATGGTTTGGTTCTGTTGCCATGTACGTCTGATGAGTGTCCCGAAGCGTTGGAAATCACATCGTTGTATGGTCTCTGCCATGTCTTTTACATGTTTTTTCATCTGTCGGAGCAGCATCAGTTCATCATGTTGGTTGAGGAACATCCGACGGACTATTTCCGCAAGAATGTCCTTCGCCGTGCGTGTGATGCCAGTATAGTAGAGCAAGTGGCAAGGGCTGTATTCAGGTCGTGTGAACAGGGTGTCGGACAACCGCTGTACTTCGGGATTCTGTTCGAATCCCGGATTGGTGTGCAACCATTTCACTCCTGGAAGCAGACCGCCATATTGGTCCTGCCATCCGCCGCCCGTGGTGAGCAGCTGTTCAAGCACCAACGTGCGGACACCCAGTTGGTTCTTATCCCAAGAGAGTCCGCAGAAGTCGTTGAGTGCCCCGAGCACCGTGGCCGCCAGTATGCTGCTTGTGCCCATGCCACTGCCTGCCGGAAGGGCCGAGAGTAGTGTCACCTCGATGCCACATCCGAAAGCATGTAACTGTTCATCGAGCGAGGTATATGACATATCGCTGAACTCAGGCAGAAAACCCGCCAGTGCCAGTGCCGCCTTGGGTATGGAGAACGGGCTTCCGACGTGGTGGTAATCGGCCAGCTGCTCGTATGACGTCACCTCCTCCACCGCCTTCAGGTCGATGCTTTGCAGCACCACCTTGTATTGCTGACATGGTTTGACATACGCCTGTATGGGCTGTTGTCCGTCAAGGGTGACAGCTATGTTGATGACATCGCCCCCTTCCATGAGGCAGTACGGCGGTGTGTCCGTCCATCCTCCTGCCAGATCGATGCGCACGGGCGAGTGTCCACAAACCATTTGTTCGTCGGTCACCGACAGGTGCGGATGTTGCTTCACCTTCATGGCCGCTGCCGTCAGTCCCTCACGCAAGAGGCTGAATGCCTGTCGGTCGTATTCGGTGCCATCACCACCCTTTTGGCGCAGCATCTCGCTTCGGAACATTGCATCGTGGATGCGCGTGAGCAGTGGTGTCTCGATGTCGATAGGATGCGGCAAGGCGATGTTCCCCTCTACAAATTCATGTGCCGCCTCTTCGAGGTCCACCTGGTAGAACACGCTATGTTGATAATCTTTTGCCAAGAAGGGCCAGCTGAAAAGCCGGTATTCCTTCCGCTGTTCACTGAGTCGTAACAGGTTCGCCTCATCGGCTATCTCCTCCGCGCTGATGCGTCGCGACATGTTCCACAACATCCGTCCGCCATCTTGATAGGGTTCGTTGAGCATCCAGCGCAGCACCAGTTGCACATCGTTGAGGGTCTCAACCACGGGGAAGATACGAGCCCGTTGTAAGTCATCTGTACCCTCGATGGCATTGATGTCGATGCGACGTTCCACGGCCCATTGCATGAATGGCTGTCCAATGAACACTGTCGAAGGGTCGTTCAGGTCGCCCCGGAACAAATCATCGTAACCATAGGGCCGCACGGCGAAAGACTTATCACCTATGGGCACGACATCCACGCATTGTCCATGGCGCAATTCTATTTTCCAGGCATTCTCCGGCACCCCCGTGATGATATGGTTGCTTTCGATGGACCACTGCTCGCTCACACAGCTGTTTTCAATCCACAGGTTTTGATTTTCAGCCTTGGTTTCTATCCACACCTGTGCGTTCTGTACGAACACCGACGGACGAGGTCGGCTGTCACGGGGCGTGATATGCCGTTGGTCTGGCTCGATGTTTTGAATGTCAAGCATTGACGACAACAGTTCGTGCGATGTGCCAAAATGGTAAAACTCGCCCCCCGGCAGCGGAAGTATGGCCACCGAGAGGTCAGCGAGCAGCGGGTCATCGATTTCCGGCTGTGTACCCAGTGCCCTACCGAAGTCGGAATAGAGGTCATAGTACTGTGCTTTGCCCTCTTTCGACGCTTTTTGCATCAGTCGTTCCACCGCTTTGTCGGAGAGCAGCCAGATGCCTATGTCGGTAAGGTAAGTATGGTCTTTTAGCAATGCGTCCAGTGTCTCCACCGATGGTTTTTGCATCATGCATTTGAGTATGTTCGGAGTCTTCTGTTCTGCTACGAACACCCCGTGATCTTTGGCAATCTCCGGTCTGAGAGACAGTCCATAGCACACCACGTCGGCCTCGGGTATAGGTTGAAGAGGTTCGGTGGTGCGTATAAACACATCGCCGCTGACAATCATCGTATGCAGACAGTCGGGAGCCGCTGCCATGATTTCCTGGTAGAGCGGCACCTGAATATCGAGCAGGTTCTGTGACAGTCGCTGTCCCCTCTCCCATCGGAACACCGGTATGGGCGTGAGGATTTTCCCCGACGGTGCGTATGCCGGCAACCGTCGTCCCTGTCCCCCGGCATGAAGGAGGATACGCTTTTCTGAAGCCAGCCACCCGTAGAAATCCGCCTCGGGTGCCATGGCGCTATGCGCATCCAGCAACAGATGTGCCGTACCGCCGCCGCTGCCCAGTTTATGGCCCACGGGGTCGTTGGTGCAGAACCACCGCTCACGGGGAAGTCCCGTTATCTCGTGGAAACAGTCGACGACGTTGGGAGGGAGGGAGAGGAGGAAAGCCCCTACCCCTTCATGATGTGAGGGGTGAGGGGTGAGAGGTGAGAGAAATGCCCGTTGCTGCATTATCAGTTCATGTCACAGGTTGTATTAAACTTTAGGACATACTATAAGCCCCTACAAGCTACTGTTGAGTGTCTTGCTCCTTGTCATCAGCTCCTTTTTTCTTGAAAGCAAAGAAGAGACAGGCGAGGAGTGCGAGAAGGAATAGCGCCATGGCGATGTAGGCCACCGTCTCGGTGCGGTTAACACTCTCTGGGAAGAATGACAGGCGTACCTGGTGTGTTCCCGGTTCCACGCGGATGGCACGAAGAACATAGTTAACCCGGGCCACGTCGACCGGCTTTCCGTCCACCTCTGCCTTCCATCCCGGGTAATAGATTTCCGAGAAGACCACGATACCGCCCTTGCCCGTCTTCACCTCATATTTCAGGTCATTCGGCTCATAGGAAGAGAGCGTCACTGTCGATGTGCTGTCTTGCTTGACCGCCTCGCCGAGTGTTTCCTTGAAGCGATTGTCCGCCACCGCCACACGGTGCAGGTCGATGGTGCCCAAGGCATCCATCTCTTCGTTGGCATTGTTCACATATACCAGACTGTCAACCATCCACGCATTGCCCATAGCCTGCGTATTCTGCAGCGGCACGGTCTGTCCTCCCTGCAAGGGGAAGATGAAGTAGCGTGCATTGAGCATGTTTATAATTGGGAAGATACTATCGCCCTTCACCTGTGTCATATCGCCCTGTGCCTCAGCCACCGCCGGCATGGCCTTTTCCATCTCCGGTGCGATATAGCGTTCGATGAGGTCCTGGTAACGACGCAGCTTGGCCGCATGGTAGCCGCCGATACTCTTGTGGTAGAACGATGTCTCGTTTTCGTTGAACGTGTTCGTGGCGAAGTTGAGCACACGATAGTCGAGTGTCTTATCTTCCAGGATCATACGGTCCGTATCCGTCATGGGCTGCGGTTGCTCGCGCACGCTCTTGCCCACGAACATATCGTCGTTGAGATAGCGTTTGTTTACCATCCACATATCGACCAAGCAGAGCAATGCGATGCCGCCAATGGTAGGCAGCGCCTTCAGTTTCTGTGCACGATAGAGCAGAAGCAATGCCGTACCTATGGCGATAACGATGACCGTCCGCCAACAGTCGGCCGAGAAGATGGCCTGACGCACCTCGGTGAGATTGGAGAGCAACGGGTTCAGCTGATCGGGCGGGAACTGCGACAACGCGTTCATCTCCGCCGAAGATACGAAGTCGGAGAAGAACAGACCCGGTGCCAGTGCGAAGAGCAGAGCGATGCCCCCCGTGAGTGCCACACTCAGGTAGAGAGCTTTCGCTTTCTCCTTCAACAACTCGGGACGGTCGAACACCTCTTTCAACGCCATCATCGCCAACAGTGGTATGGTAAACTCGGCAATGACGAGAATGGATGCCACCGTTCGGAATTTAGCGTACATCGGGAAATGGTCGATGAAGAAGTCCGTCAGCCCCATGAAATTCTTTCCCCATGCGAGCATGATGGATAAGATAGTCGCAGCAAGGAGTGCCCACTTCATCGGTCCCTTGACGATGAACAGGCCGAGGAAGAAGAGTGTGAGCACAAACGCCCCCACATATACGGGGCCACTCGTTCCCGGTTGTTCACCCCAATACTGACCTATCTGTTGGTAGATGGGATAGAATTCGGGGTTCGCCTTTTTCATGCCCGTCTCGTTCATTGCCAGTGCCGCCTGCGATGTTCCGCCCTTGGCGTTGGGCACAAGGAGTGTCCATGTCTCGCTGATGCCATAGCTCCACTGTGTGATGTAGTCGCGGTCGAGACCGCTTGCACTTTGGTTAGCAGCATCTGCTTTCACCAGCTCGCTCTTTCCGCGCATCGACTCTTGTGAATACTGCCATGTATGATACAGATTAGACAGGTTCATGCAGATGCCGATGAGTGCCCCGACGACACATACCGCCGTGGCCTTGGCGAAGTGGACCAGCCGTTTCTCACGCAATGCCTGCACGAAGAAAGCGATGAGCATGAAAAAGATGGGGAAGAGGTAGTAATAGGTCATCTGCACATGATTGGCGTTAATCTCGAAGGCCGTGAATAGTGCCAGCACTGCCATGCCCCAGAGGTATTTGCCCCGATAGGCGAGCACCATACCTGCTATCAAAGGGGGCAGATATGCCAATGCCCACACCTTCCAGATGTGTCCAGCCGCTATGATGATGAAGAAATAGGACGAGAAGGCCCAGATAATGGAGCCAAGTACGGCCAACGCCTGACGGAAGTTAAATGCCCTCAGCAGGATATAGAAGCCAAGGAGATAGACGAACACGTACCATACGTTTTCGGGCAGCCACAGGTGGTATGCCTTCACCGCTGTCTGCAACTTGTCGGTGCTGCCGTAGGACGGTGATGTCTGGTAGGTGGGCATGCCCGAGAATGTCGAGTTCGTCCAGCGGGTGCGTTCGCCGTCATGTCGTTGATAATACTCGGTGGCTTCCTGTCCCGCTCCCCTACCCGCCGAAGTATCATGCTGGTAGAGTATACGGCCTTCCGTGTCGGCCGGGAAGAAATAGGCAAAGGCGATGACCGCGAAGAGGAGCACTGCCAACACGTCGGGCAGGCATTTTTTCAATGTATTCATAGTTTGGTTGATTTTTCCGGATTGTTACAACCTGCAAAAGTACGGAAAAATTGAAAGAATAGGAAATTATAAGAATAAAAGATGAGGAAAATTTCCTGCATCATTTCTTATGATATAAAATAAATCGCAAAAATGTAATGATTTTGGGACGTATTCTTACGTAACACACCTGCCTCTAAAAATCATCATTTCAATGCCAATATTTTTAGTAATTAGAGGGTAATGGTATTATATCTGAAAAGCATTCATAATTCTTATATGACTCAAACCCTGGCAATATATCTAATTCATTTTCATCTGAATACTCCTTAAAAAAACAACTTAAATACTTGCCATCTTCAAATATGTAGTAAGCTATATTATGAGATAAGACGAATTCGTATTTGGTAGAAGATTGAGTTATATTTTTATCCCTATCTCCTGTGTTTATTGCTTTTATTATGTCGAATAATGTGTCAAAAGGGTATTTAGAGGCTTGAAAGCGACTTATATTAACACGAAAGCAAAGGTCATGTGTTTTTAGGTAAAAAGAATTAGATAAATTGTCGTTAACAGAAGTCTGGCAGTATTCATAAATGGTATCATTCTTGACGGCTCTAAAATAACGGGTGGCTGGCTGATCAACACAGTCTTTTACAAAACTACCAGATTTGTTCCACCATCTAAATGAAACTTGGTTAATCCAATAATCTCCTTTTTTCCTATACTTAATAATACTGTCAGTATTTTCAATTTTTTTTACATAACAATATTTTCTATTTTTCCATACATATACATGCGAAGATGAATCAGCAAAGCCCTCCCCTTCCATTTTAAATTCATTAAACCGCTTATATGTTTTGTATTCGTTCATGGATGGCATCGGGTTAATATCCCAATAATAATCATCACTATATTGAAAAGCATCACTTAATAATTGTATTCCACCATCAAGATAATCGTTGTCTGGCATGTCAACCTTGTTAGATTGGCATGAACATATAAAGCTCATAAAAACAACGATAATGATAAGGTTGAAATGATTGTCCATGTTGTATTAATTAAATCGTTTTCATTTTATACCTCGTTCAATCTCCAATACACGGGTTATTTCAAAGAATAACTGTGGACGAGAATAATATTGGCTTGACTCTTTCAAATCGAAGCCATCACAATGGCTTGTCATGAATTGACGTTCAAACTCCCAGATTTCAAGATAGTAATGCATAAACAAGTATTCATCGGAGACGGCCGTCACATAAAAAGGTTGTTCCTCCGTCCCATCGCCTGTGATGGCAATGGTATTGAAGATTCTTTGCATGCGGTAGTAGTAGACCTGTCCCTCATTGCGGGATACGCAATGTTGAGCAGTTGTGTCTTTCAAAATATAAGCGATAGCAAACGCAGCATTAAACAAAGCTTTCAAACTCACAGGGTTCTTCTTAAGCTGTTCTCTTGCTCCCTCAAGACATTCCTCATACTTCCCATCTCCCATCAGGACATCCAGATTCCTTCCATCATCAAATTCTGTAAATGGCGTGAGGAATGACTGTCCATAATATGCCAGTATTCGCTCATTCCACGTCATGGTGGTGTCAAGCTCGCTGGCAGACATCCTTGCCACTAAAGCCCTTATCCTCTCAGGGTCTTTGTCGGCCACATCTTTTATCTCTTTCCAATCAACCGGAATAATCATACGGCCTTCTTCCTGAGCATTTACTGTCAATGGCATCAAGAGAAGAAAAACGAAAATACTGAATAACGGTCTCATCTTCTGTTTCTTTTTGAAAAATACTGTACTATAGGGTTTCTATGGTCCTTTCCTCTTGTTGCAAAGATAATCAAAAAAACAGGCTATTGCAATACCTACACTTATATTGACACACTTGAAAATCGTAACAGATTAAGGAACAGTTTGTTATAAAACAGTTGGAATTGTTTTTGACACAAGTATTTATACTTTAGGGAGGAGGTCAGCCGTGGGTTGAGCGGTGTGATAGATGTCCGTCGCTGATAGATTTTTAATTATGAGTGTAAAGGTAATGATAATTCTGAAGAATTAAGAAAAAAGAAGGGAAAAAAGAGCAGTGTTGCAAAGATTGCGAAAAAAGTTGTATATTTGCACATCATATATTTTGGAGAACTGATTACTGGACCCTAAACTATTACAAAATGAGAATTCTATTTATCGGTGGCACCGGCACCATCAGCTCGGCCATCACAAGACAATTGGCGAAGAGTGAACATGAATTATGGTTGTTGAACCGAGGCAACCGTCGGAACGAAGTGCCCGAAGGCGTGAGACAGGTGATTGTCGATATCAACGATGAGGCGGCTGTGCTTCGTGAACTGGGTGACACCCGTTTTGACGTGGTATGCGACTTCATCGTGTTCACAACAGACCAATTGGAGCGCGATTACCGTCTTTTCAAGGACCGCACACGACAATATGTGTTCATCAGCAGTGCGTCGGCATATCATAAACCCGCCCGTAATTACGTCATCACCGAAGGAACAACGCTGGCCAACCCCCACTGGCAGTATTCACGCGACAAGATAGCCTGTGAGGAGATGTTGATGAAATGGTACCGTGAGACTGGTTTTCCCGTGACCATCGTCCGTCCGAGTCATACCTATTGCGAACGCAGTGTACCCGTAGGCTTCCATGGTCCGAAAGGCAGTTGGCAGGTATTGAAGCGCATGATAGAAGGCAAGCCCGTATTGGTGCATGGTGACGGCAGTTCGTTGTGGACAATGACCTGGAACGAAGATTTCGCCCAAGGATTCATCGGTCTGTTGGGCAACCCCCACGCCATCGGCGAGGCTTTCCAAATCATGTCGGACGAGTCGCTCTCATGGGACCAGATTTACGAAGCCGTGGCGGCAGCCCTCGGTGTGACGCTCAAGCCATACCACGTATCGTCCGACTTCCTAAATGCCGTGGCTCCGAAAGAATACGACGTGGAAGGCAATCTGTTGGGCGACAAGGCACTGACGGTGGTTTTTGACTGTTCGAAGCTGAAGCATGCCGTGCCTGGATTCCAATGCACAGTACGTTTCGAGGAGGGTGCGCGCCGTTGCGTGGAATACCTTATGAGCCATCCCGAATGTCAAGTTGAAGATCCCGAGTTCGACCAATGGTGCGACAGGGTGATTGACGCGCTGGAAAAAGCGAAAAAAGCAATAATACCCACCCCGGCCCTCCCAAAGGGAGGGGGGAATAGGTAATCCTTAAACAATAATATGAATATTACGAAAACACTTTTAACTATCGGTTTGGCATCGGCGATGATGCATTCCGCCGCCATGCCGTATGACGGCAATGGTATGAACGACAGAGGCGGCAACGGACAAGGTCCGTCTGCCGGACGAGAGAACCCGTTGCTGGTGGAGAGCGGTCTGCTCTTCGGTGCTCCCGACTTCAGTAAGATTGAAGCATCGGACTACCTGCCCGCCATCCAGGAGGGCATTCGTCAACAGCGTGAGAACATAGGACGTATTGTCCTCAGTTCTGCTACGCCCACTTTCCAGAATACCATTGTGGCCTTTGAGGAGAGCGGTGTGTTGTTGGAGCGCGTGACGAACATTTTCTTTGGTCTGACGAGTGCTGACAAGACTCCAGAGATAGCGGAGACGGAGAAGGCTGCCATTCCCCTGCTTACTGATTTGGAGAACGAAATCATGTTCGACAAAGTACTATTCCAGCGTATCAAATATGTGTACGACCATGAGCTGTCGACATTGCAGGGCGAAGACAAGAAATTGTTGGAGGAGGTGTATAAGGATTTTGTGCGCAGTGGAGCCTTGCTGTCGGACGAGAAGATGGAGCGGATGAAAGCCATCAACCTGCGCATCTCCGACCTGCAGCAGCAATGGGGCGACCAGCTGCCCGCTGCCACCAACCATGCCGTGGTATGGGTGAACAGCCGTGAGGAGCTGTCGGGCCTGAGCGAGGCCGACATCGCCCAATGCAAGAAAGATGCTGAGAGCCGTGGCGGTCAAGCCCCCTACTGCATCGTCATCATCAACACCACACAGCAGCCACTGTTGTCGAGTCTTGACAACCGCGACCTGCGTCGTCGTGTGTATGAAGCCTCAATCCATCGTGCCGATGGTAGTGGTTCGTTCAACACTTTCCCCATCGTGAGCGAGATAGCCCGACTGCGTGCCGAGAAAGCCCAGCTAATGGGTTACGGCAACTACGCCTCGTATTCATTGGAGAAGACAATGGCCAAGACCACCGACAGGGTATATACTTTCCTTCGCCAGCTCATCGACGCCTACCGGCCGAAGGCCGATGCCGAGACGCGAGCTATCGAGGCCTACGCCCGCAGGACGATGGGTAACAGCTTCCAGTTGGAGCCCTACGACCGTTTCTATTACTCTGCCAAGATGAAACAAGAGACATACAACCTCTCCGATGATGAGGTGAAGCCTTATTTCAATGTTGACAGTGTACTCATCAACGGAGTGTTCTATGCCGCCGGGCGAGTGTATGGCCTGACGTTCAAAGAGCGCAAGGACATACCCACCTATCATCCCGATATGAAAGTGTTTGAAGTGTTGGACAAGGACGGGCGGTCGCGTGCCCTTTTCTACTGCGACTATTTCCGCCGTCCCACTAAACGTGGCGGTGCATGGATGAGTGAGTTTGCCCAGCAGAGTCACCTGCGCCACCAGCATCCCATCATATACAATGTGTGCAACAGTGCTAAAGCTCCCGACGGCCAGCCGTCATTGCTCACGTGGGATGAGGTGACCACGATGTTCCATGAGTTTGGCCATGCCCTGCATGGCATGTTGTCGGACTGCCGATACTCCAAGTTAGCAGGTACCAGTGTGGCCCGTGACTTTGTGGAGATGCCGTCGCAGTTCAACGAGTCGTTCGCTACCATCCCCGAGATATTCGACCATTTTGCCCGCCATGCGGAAACAGGTCAGCCGATGCCTGCCGACATGAAGAAAAAGATGTTGGAGTCCATCAATTTCCATTCCGCCTACGCGTTAGGTGAGAACCTGGCAGCCACCTGCCTGGACCTGGCTTGGCACACTCTCGACATTTCGGCCATACCGACAGCCGAGCAAGCGAGTGCTTTCGAGACCGAGGCCCTGCAACGTGTGGGACTGCTCGACCATCAGGTACCACCACGCTACTCCACCAGCTATTTCAACCATGTCTGGGGCGGCGGTTACGCTGCGGGTTACTACAGCTATCTCTGGACGGAAGTCCTTGCCGTGAATGTGGCCGACTGTTTTGCGAACCGTGGCGCCTTGCGCAGAGAGGTGGGACAAGCTTTCCGCGACCAGGTACTTAGCCGTGGCAATACCGGTGACCTGATGGAGATGTTCAGCAACTTCACAGGACTGGCGCAGCCCGATGCTGCAGCATTGTTGAAAGCGAGGGGGCTGTGAGAATACCCACCCCGGCCCTGACACCCACCCCAGCCCTCCCGAAGGGAGGGTGATGACAACCCCAACTTCACTACCTGTAGGAAGGATATAAGGAAAGCCGCACTCCCCTAAAGGGGACGTGCGACTTTCTATTTGCATGTGACAATTTTTCGCTTAATTCTTGTATGAAATGTCTATGTTATTTGAACAGATGCGGTATGAAGTTCTTGAAGCAACGACGCCAAGTAAGCCACTCGTGGTGTGTGCCCGGTGAGATGTAAAGGTCGGTGTTGATGCCCGCATCGCGAAGGTTCTTGGCCAACGCCTCGGTTCCGAAGTTCTCCTCGCTACCAGCACTTACATAGAGGTAGTGGATTTTCTTGTTGAACTCATCGGGACGTGTAAAGACACCATCATACGCCGTTTTCACGTCGAGCCCGAAGATGGCACCACTGAACGCACCCATATACGAGAACTTATCCATATTGTTGAGCACGATGTCGAACGTCTGGTGTCCACCCCACGACAGACCTGCCATAGCCCTGTGATCACGGTCGGTGAGCGTGCGGAAATTGCTGTCTATATAAGGGATAAGGTCGTTGATGATAACCTTATAGAACGATGAGCCGTATTCAGCGAAGGCATTAGGTCCGTTGTTCTGGAACGGCGCCTTGATGTCGCCGCTCTCCATGACCACAATCATCGGCACCACCTCGCCGGCGGCTATGGCATTGTCCATGATATGCTGCATGTGTCCCTGCTTGGACCATCCCGTCTCATCTTCACCCATGCCATGCTGCAGGTAGAGCACCGGGTAGCGCTTTTTCTGTGCCTTCTTCAGGTCATAATCGGCAGGTGTATAGACCATTGCATGACGCCACTCCTTTGTCGACTCTGCCCAATAATAGATGCTGCGCACCTGTCCATGAGCGATGCCCTGATGCGGACGGTAGTAGTCGCCTTCCGGTCCTTCGGGAATCTCAATACCACCTGCCTCGCGGTTGCATCCGAAGTATGTCTCCGTGGCAGGGTCGATGAAGTTGACGCCACCGATGTTCATGAAATAATAGTGGAAGCCCACCACCAACGGGTCGGTGACGGCGCACCATACACCCTGTTCATCGCGGCGCATGTCATATTTCTTTCCACAAATGTCCACCACAGCCTGGTGAGCATCCGGAGCTACCAGTCGGAAATAAGCCCTGCGTTCGCTGTCCACCTTCGGGAAGTCATTGCCAGGCACCGTGGTGGACGCCGTCTTGGCATCTGCAGGTACATTGAACGGGCTCTTCACATCGTAGCCCATAAGCATAAGCATTTTCTCACCATAGCGACGACCCAACTCGCGGTATCCCGCTGCATCGAAGTGCAGACGATCGGGACCATTGGAGCATCCTGTCGATGAAACCACATGTGCGGTATGCAACGTCTTTGGCAGGTCGTTGATGACAGCGTTATGTGCGATACACTGTCCCTGTCCGTTCGCCTGGACTACCTCTCCGGCGAGCAGAGGCACTTCTTCGGGTTTCAGTTGAAGGTCACCGAGCAGGTGGTCGTACACCTGTTGTACCATTCCCGGCCAGCGTGGGTCACCCGTGTTCGTCTCTCCCTGGTGCATGAGAACACCCTTGATGACACCATCTTTCTGTGCTTTCTTTGCCAGCATCACCAACCGTTCGTATGGGTTGTTGTCATACGCTGCGAGCATACCTTTCATCCATCCAGGAGCCGTTTTTACGTAATTGCTGATGCTGTCGGGGATAAAGCCCTGAATGGCAATGCCACCGATGGCCACGGTGATGACACCTACGCGCACATTTTCCGGCAGGTTTTCCGTCATGGTACGTCCGAAGTAGTCGACAGGTGTCAGACCTGTGTTCTCACGGCAAAGTGGCGGCAGTGCTTTGTACCACTCTCCCATTTTCCGACCACGCCTGTTATCATCGACGGCCGCCATCATCTGGAATCGGTCGCTTACGCCCTCCATATCCTGCGGTTCAATTCGGGCATTACCTTCCATGTTCGATTGTCCGAAACAGAGGAAGATGTAAAAGTTAGGATCCGGGGCAGCCGACATCTTTGTGAACGTCGCCGCCAATAGTGCCATAAAAAGCACGATTTTCAAGGAAAGTTTCATATCTTTGTTGTTATTAGGATTATTTACCGACAAAAGTACTGATAATCGTAAAGTGTGTCACCGCATTGTTGTAACATTTACTTTTTTAAATGTTTCTCATGGGTGACATGAACGATATATAAAGGAAAAAGAGCTTTGCGACTTCTTACATGTCGCGTGTCATCAAAGCACGATATTCCACAGGAGTCATGCCGACGGCATCCTGCACGCGACGCTGCAAGGTACGTACATTGCCGAATCCCGCCTCTTCGGCGATAACGGCAATGGTGTAGTTTTGTTTTTCACGCAGTAAGCGCAACGCAGCAAGCACCCTGAGGTTGTCGATATACGCATCGGGCGTGCGGTGGATGGTTTGTTTACGGAACAACCTTGTCAGACGTTCCTGACTCACGTCGAGCAGTTTTGCCAGGTCACGAGCGTTGAAATCCGGTTGCAGGTGCGGTCTATCGGACTCCACTTTCATTTCGATGAGTGCCATGAGTTGGGCATCATCTTTGAGGTCGGCATTACGTTGGCGTTCGATATTGCCTTGGAGTATCTCCTTGGCCACGGAGACACGTCGCCGCATCTCATTGTCTTCTTCGAGACGTTCTGAGAGGTCGAGATTACGGCTTACCAGTCTGACGAGCTCATCTTTCAAGCGTTCCACTTCGTCTTTCAGATAGGCGTTCTCGTCTTGTAGTTTCTTTATTTCAGCTGGAGACATGTTATTAGTTACGGATTACGAGTGATGAGTTACGAATAGTTACTTAATCTTCCTGTTCAAAGAGTTGCAGGAAGCCACCGATTTGGAGTACCTCCTTCACGTCGTCACTAGGTTGTCTTAGGTATGCTTTGTGTCCGTTCTTGCGAACATGTTTGTAGATATTCAGCAAGATACGCAGTCCACTTGAGGAGATGTAATCGAGTTCAGCACAATCGACCACAATGTCGCAGTCGTCACGTTCAAAAAGCGGAGCCAGGTCACGTTCCACCTGTCCGCAAGCCGCTGTGTCGAGATCGCCGGAAAGAGCAACCACAATACGGCCTTCAGTTTCAGAGATGATTGTTGTCATGATGTATGTTTTTTTTAATTACGAGCATGTTTTTATCGTCAAGACGTCGGTATTCGAGTAAGTCGCTCATCTGTCGCATGAACACGAGTCCCAATCCCCCAGCCGGTCGGTTTTCGGCTTCCATGGAAAGGTCTGTAGTAGGTGCCGTGGTCGGGTCGAAGGGCGCGCCATCGTCGATGATACATATGGTGAATTGCTTGTCTGTCACTTTTGCTGCCATCGTTACCTCCTGAGCCTTTCCGTGCATGGCAGCGTTGGCCAGTGCTTCTTCGACCACCAGGCGTAGCCGTTTCATTTCGCGAGTGCTCATACCGGCCTTTTTTGCCATGTCGGAAACGAATTCTTTCAGTTGGGGGAGGTCGTCCTGTAAATCAACAGGTGCGAAAGACAACGAGTCAAGCCCTTTCCACTCAATGGCCATCATCGTTATGTCATCGCTTTGTTCGGCCTTTCCCGCAAAGGTGCGAACTTCGTCCTCCATGTGCGCCACCAGATCACATGCATGGTTTCCATTGTTTTCTTTGGCGAGGTTGACCACTTTTTTCCTTGAGAACAGATGACCATCTGTGTCGCGCAGTTCGCTTAATCCGTCGGTAAAGAGGAACAGCGTGTTATCTGAGGTCATCGCCGTTGTCTGTCCTTGGAATTTCCAGTCAGGCAATGCCCCTACAGGCAGGTTGGGAAAGACTTTCATCGGTACTCCCCCTAAGATAGGAGCTTCATGTCCTGCATTGCAATAGTCGAGCACACCTGTATTGAGATCAAGTATTCCGACGAACATCGTGGCGAAGTAACCTGAGGATTGACCTTCGCATATTGACCGATTCATCATCTGCACGATGTCTGCCGCCGTAACGGTCGATTCTTTATTAATTCTTTTTGCCTCTGTACGGAACAGCTGTCGTGTGGCCATCATCAACAAAGCGGCTGGCACGCCCTTTCCAGAGACGTCACCGATGCAGAAGAACAGTTGTTCGTTACGTATGAGGAAATCGTAGAAATCACCTCCCACCTCTCTTGCCGGCGTCAGCGAAGCATAGACATCTACATCGTCGCGTTCAGGAAATGGCGGGAACACTTTTGGCAACATAGCCATCTGTATGTTACGTGCGATGTTGAGTTCATTTTCTATGCGAGTCATCTCATTGGCTACGTTCATGAGCCTTCGCTGGCTAGCCACATAGCGTTGTATGATGAAAGCCAGGACAATCAATCCCAACAGTTGCAGTAAGATGACGGGGAGTAGCGAGTGACGTTGGTTGTCGTAGAGTTGTGTTGCCATAGCCGACAGCTCGTGAAGGGGCACATCGGCAGCGAGAACTCCCACGGTTTTTCCATTCTTGTCACGAACGGGTCGTGAGAAGGTACACATGAGCATCACATTGTATTTTCCCTCATATGGCTCGCTCCAGAAGGCATCATTGTCGAGAGCGCGGTGGAACCAAGTGCGTTGGGTATAGTCGAAGTCGATAGATTGTTCCTTCCAGTTTCCCTCTTCGCCATAGATATATATTCCGTATCGTCCGTGTGAGGGAAGATTCTGAACGGTGCCTTTCATATATCCTGGAATAAAAGCGAGATTCATGCCCGTAATATGCGCATGATGTGTCAACATATGGCGCATGATGTTTTTCAGTGAGTCAATTTCTTTATTAGCCACCATCCGCTCCACTTCATTCACATGCTCTGACACCGTTTTTTCTACCTCTTGTTTAATTTTAGCCGTGTGGTTGGTTTCGTTGAGATCACGCTGTGCCATCTCCTTGAGTTGCCACGTGATGTCGCGCCGTGTAGCAAAATATTGCACGGCTGTGGTCAGTTCCAGCAGCATGGCAGCAACAACCAGCACCACGATGCTTCTCATTTTGACCTTACTGTTTGTTTTCATCCCAACTTTATCTTTCCGCTGCAAAAATAAGAAAAAGATGAAAGAAATACAAATTGTTGAGAAAAAAATGCGAGATTAGGCTGAATCACGATATGCGCCATATTCCGTTCCTAATTCATTATACCACAAAAAAGAGAGCTTTCGTTTGAAAACTCTCTTTTTGAGAACACTTGTAAAAAACATTGTTTCGTGATTCCGTTGGGACTCGAACCCAAGACCCACAGCTTAGAAGGCTGTTGCTCTATCCAGCTGAGCTACGGAACCATCCTTATGGATTTCAAACCGTTTTTTCCAAAATCGGGTGCAAAATTACTTCATTTTCCGTAAATGGCCAAATAAAGTATGATTTTTTTGAGTATCAGCTTGTTTAGGAGATTTCCCGTAGATATTTCTTTTGTAAATATAAAAGGAAAGAGGATGTGCTGGCACATCCTCTTTCCTTAATAATATAAGTTGAAATGTTTTTAGAGGTCGAAGCGATAACCGAGAGTGATCTGGAAGACGCTGTTCTTCTGGTCGCCGTGGTCGAAGACCTTCGTCAGGCCAAGGTTGTAGCGAGCGTCGAGCACCACATTCTGATACTCATAGGAGATGCCAAGAGGAATGGAGAAGTCGAAAGACTTGAAACCTGACATATCAATCTCGTTGGTACCTGCAGATGTTTCTGACTTCAGTTTATGCGACATATTGAATCCAAATTGGACACCTGTTTTGAGTGCTAAGTTCTTAGCCACATAGACATTAGCCACCATGGGCAAATTGAGATAGTCGAATTTCCATGTATATTCCACTGGACCATCGTCACGATTTGCACCCTGCATGGAGTACATGATTCCACCAGCGAGGCTGAACATGTCGGTCAGTGTGTATTCAACTTCTGCACCAGCAGCCAAGCCAATGCGTGGGTCGCTTTTACCATTGTCTGTCAGATTAGCAATGTTGAGAGACACTTTTGGCTGGAGGGTAATGCTACCCACGGCGTGTTGTGCATAAGCACCCATGGAGGCCACAGCCATCACTGCAAGAAACATTAGTTTTTTCATAATCATTACATTTTAAATTTGACAAATTTAGAATTAAATTAGTATAAAATATGCTACGTTAGTGTAAAATTTTCTTTTACAATGCAAAAATATGAAAAAAAACAGTTCCCTCCAAGAAAAAAAGCAAAAAAATTACGAAAAGAAGAAATAACTGATGAAAACAGCCGCTATCATACCCGCTATGTCAGCGCAAAGGCCACAAGTGACTGCATAGCGATAGCGCCGGATGCCTACGCTTCCAAAATAGACTGCGAGAATATAAAACGTGGTATCGGTGCAACCTTGAAGAATGCTGGCCAGATGTCCCACGAACGAGTCCGGCCCGTAATGGCTGAAACAGTCGAGCATCATTCCACGCGCCGCCGGTCCGCTGAGCGGTTTCATGAGCGCCACGGGCAGAGCCCCCACGAAGTCACTATTGATGCCCATCTTATCCACCATTGTCACTAATCCGTCTTGCAGCAGCTGCAATCCCCCCGAAGCACGGAATACCCCCACCGCCACAAGGATAGCCACACAATAAGGAATAAGTGTGACAGCCACATGGAATCCCCCTTTTGCCCCTTCGATGAACGAGTCATATACATTTCGCCTCCGTATCGCTCCCGAGCATATAAAAATCATGATAGTACCGAGGATGAGGATGCCTGTTAGCACACGACAGAAGTCCTGCACCTGCCCGTTCGTCATGCCTATGATGAATGAGAAGAGTGCCGCCACAAAGACTGCTATGCCTCCGAGCAGTGCCAAGATATACCGGTTAAGCAAATTGATGCGTTGGTAGGCAGAGCACACCAGCAGTCCCACTATGGTGGAGCAAAGTGTTGTGAGCAGTAGCGGCAGGAACACGTCGGTAGGGTCGATGGCTCCCGCCTTCGCCCGGTAGGCCATGATAGAAACTGGTATGATAGTCAGTCCCGATGTGTTGAGCGTGAGAAACATGATCATCGGGTTGCTCGCCGTCTGTTTGTCTGGATTAATAGTTTGCAGTTCCTGCATCGCTTTCAGTCCCACCGGAGTTGCCGCATTGTCGAGACCCAGCATATTAGCCGACACATTCATGAAGATAGAACCGAGAGCAGGGTGTCCTTTTGGTATGTCGGGAAACAGTTTCGTGAGCACCGGACTGAGAAAACGCGCCAGTCGTGCTATAAGTCCGCTGTCCTCCCCTATTTTCAGGATACCCATCCACAGCGTGAGTGTTCCCGTCAGTCCAAGGCACATCTCAAAACCCATCTTGGACATGTCGAAAGTAGATTGGACAATATCGGCCATAACAGCATCACCCTCGAATATCCATCGAAGCAAAGCGATGAGAAATCCGAGGATGAAGAGAGCTGCCCAGATGTAATTGAGTGCCATGGGATAAGGTTAAGCGATGAGAGATGAGGGATTACTTGGAGTATTGTTTGATGAGATTGTATGCGCCGTAGACGCCCAACTGTCCTGCCGCACTAAGGTCTTGCACAGCATGTTGTTTGTCGCCCATGTTTCCATAGGACAATCCCCGGTTGAAGAACGCCTCAGGCAGGTTACTGTTACACTCAATGGCTTTTGAGTAGTCGTCGATAGCCTTTTGGTATTCACCACGTGCAGCATAAACGTTCGCCCTGTTGTAATACAGATAGGCATTTTTCGGAGCAAGGACAATGGCCTTTGAGAAGTTGTCGATTACCCTTTCTTGCATCATGTGAATATCCGTTCCCTGTGCCACCACCGGTATTCTCATTGAGAGGCACACTCCCCGTTGCCAATATGCCAGCATGTCGGTGGAATCGATGGAGAGGATAGTGTTGAGGTCAGCCACTGCGTCGTCGAGGTTTTGAAGTGACGTATAGGCTACCGCCCTTTGCATCAGGAGGTATTTTGTATCCGTCATGTCAAGCGTTGCATCGATGTTGGCGGCCAATGAATCGACGAGTGAGAAATACGCTTTTGAAGTTTTCTCGTCGAGTTGTGCGGGATTACATGTAAGGTAAACCGTGTGTCTTGGTTTTCCTTTCTGATTGAAAGCATCTACCGTGCTGTCGAAAGCCAGGTACGCCCTCACAACATTATTATATTTTGAATAGGCCAAAAGGTACATCGGTTGGTATTCATTTCCCACCTCACGATCCTGTACCCTGCCCCGGTACGGGCTGTCGTATTTGAATTCATGTTCTACCGTCTCTTCATCAGCCACCACAATCTGGTTGTACTTGCTCATGTCGATTTCGCTCTTCTTTCGCGTCGCTCTTCGTTGTGCCGCCGTCCATCGTGGCTGGATGCCCACATGTTTATCCATCTGTGCCTTGAAGATACGGAACTCATCCATCTCCGCCTGATTGACCATTCCCAGCCGCCGATAACATTCCGCACGGTTTTTCAGTCCCACCCAGAAATTGGGGTATTGGTTGATGACCGTGGTATAGTCGGTGATGGCCGCCCTGAGGTTACCCGTTTTATGATGCAACACTGCCCGGTTGAATGTCGCCATGAGGTTTCCCGGTTCCATCTGGAGAATAAAGTCGAAGTCTTCGATGGCCCTATTGTCATCGCCCACCTGCACGCGCAGCAGTCCACGATTGTAGTGTGCCAAGAAGTTGTTCGGGTCGATTTCTATGGCCAAATCGTAGTCGGCCATGGCTCCCCGGAGGTTATTGGTGTTCAGTCGGACGAGCGCCCGGTTGACATAGTTGGACACCATTTTAGGACGTAGGCGTATGGCCTCCGACAGTTGTCTTTCCGCATCCCCCCACTGTGCCCTTGCCAGTGAGATGTTTGCCGCCGTCATCCACCCCTCGGCATCATAAGGGTCGATTTCCAGTGCTTTGTTCAACCATGTCGCCGCCTGCGTGGTATCTTTCTTGAGCATGTATATCTGCGCTTTAATGGAATAGGCCCTAGCGTTTTTGCTCCAATGTTGTATGATAGTGTCGAGGTCGAGTTGCGCTTGGTCGTATTGCTTCAGCTCATAGCGGCACAGCATACGGTTGAACCAGAAATTTTGCGCCGAGGAGTCGTTGTGTATGGCTATATCGTAGTCCTGTATTGCCTCCTCATATTTTTGCTGACGAATACGGCACAGTCCCCTCAGTTCGTACATATTGTTGATATACGGATTGAGGTTAATGGCCTCGGAGCAGTCTTGTTCTGCCCCATAAAAATCATCGAGATAATATTTGGCTACTCCCCTATAGAACCATGGTTCATATAGGTAGGGCTTGGCACTAATGGCCCTGTTAAAGTGCTGTATAGCCAACACATAATCCTCATAGTACAATGCGCTACGGCCATTGATAATGAGTCTGTCGACATTGAACTGCGCCGCTACATTCAGCGGCGCTAGCAATAGGAATATGGTTAGCCATCGGAGCATTCTAAATGGTGAGAGGTGAGGAGTGAGGGGTGAACTGCGACAATGACGCAGCATAAAGGACAACGATGGTTATTTTCTATTGAGAGGAACCTTTACTTTATAGTGGCAGCTTACCCGTCCTTGTAGCAGCGCTTTCAGCTTGCCCTTTATCATCTGTTTGCGAAGCGGCATTATATGGTCGATAAACATTTTGCCTTCAAGGTGGTCAAACTCATGTTGCATGACGCGAGCCAGATATCCTTCCACCCACTCGTCGTGAGTATTAAATTGTTCATCTTGGTAAGTGACGTGTATGCGTGTGGGACGAGTCACTTTCTCGTGAATACCCGGCAGGCTCAGACATCCCTCTTCAGATGTTGCCTTTTCCGTCTCGTCTTTCTCAATAATATGCGGGTTAATAAACACCTTTCTGAACCCCTCATATTCAAGATAGTCTTCGGCAAGTACATTGAGATCGATGACCACAATGCGGTCGGCTCGTCCCACTTGAGGAGCTGCCAGTCCGATGCCCTCAGAACTGTCGAGCGTCTCAAACATGTCGTTGATGAACTCCTTAAGGTTAGGGTACTCCGGTGTTATATCCTGGGCTACTTTTCGCAGCACTGGTTGTCCGTAAGTATAAATGGGTAGAATCATCTATGTATGGATTGCAAATAACTCTGTAGGATTATTGTTGCACTGATTTCGTCGACCAGTGCTTTGTTTTGTCTCGCTTTCTTTTTCAGTCCCGCGTCAATCATTGTCTGATGTGCGATGACTGAGGTAAACCGTTCGTCGTAGAGCGTAACAGGGATGTCGGGAAATTTCTTTTTGAAATTGTTGACGAACATCATCACTCTTTGATGGTTTTCGCTTGGTGAGCCATCATTTTGTCGCGGTTCGCCAACTACCACCTGTTGCACCTGTTCTTTTTGGAAGTACTCAGCGAGCCACTTCATGAGTGTTGATGTAGAAACAGTCGCCAATCCGCCGGCAATGATTTGCAGCGGATCGGTGACTGCCAGTCCTGTTCTTTTTTTTCCGTAGTCGATAGCCAGTATTCGGGCCACGGTCTTTATCTTCCTTTATAGAGTAGCCAAGCGTCGGCGTAGGTATTGCGTAACGAGTTACGACTTGCTACAGCGCTGGACTTGTCATCGTAAGTAGAGGCCACCACGCGGTACATTCCCCTGTCTGAGTTGTAAGCAAGTTGAGCGTCGAGTCCTTGTGAGCGCAGTCTCTGCACGAGGCTTTCTGCATTTGCCTTTACTGAGAACGAACCTACCACAACGCTGAAATTGCGCAGTCCTGAGCCATCGACAACACTGAGGTTTTCGGTGCGTACGGGCACATTGTCGTTGTTGTCAGTGACGCGAGTGTCTGTGACAGGGTTCTCGGTCAGCGGAGTGACTACAGGGATGTCGTTGTTGTCACCATAGCCATTGTTGCTACTTGAGGAGGTCGTGGTTGTTGTTCCGCCTTGCGCCAATGCAGCGTCGTAAGCTTTTCGATAGGCACTTTCGCTTGATTTGCAACTTGTGAAAGCCACGGCGGCGCACATTGCAGCGCAGATAACGATGGATTTTTTCATAATCGTTTTAGTGATATTTAAATTAGACATTGTTACGATTTTTGTGCGAAATTACACAAAAAAGGTCAAATACGTAAGAAATGCGGCTATAAAGTTTGTTAAATGTCGTAAATACAACTTTTTTAACAAAAAATGTATGAATAATTCTTGTTGTTTGGAAAAGATTTATTAAATTTGCTTTCGAAATCTCTGAACAGCCAGAAATGGTTCTTTTGAGAGTTACATCTGATTTTTCTAACATTTTTAATAATTAAACACATGAAAGCATTAGGTTACCTTGGCGCCTTTTTTGGTGGTGCCATCGCCGGAGCAGCCTTAGGTTTGCTCTTGGCTCCCGAGAAGGGTGCTGATACCCGTACAAAGATTTCCGACACAGTCAGCGACTTCTGCAAGAAGCACAACTTGAAGTTGAGCCGCAAGGATGTGGAAGATTTGGTAGACGACATCAAGGATGCCACCGAAGAAGATTAATTGAAATCATTTTGGGTTGGGGTGTATTATGCACCCCAACCTTTATTTGAGGTGGTGAGAGGTGAGTGGTGAGTAGTGAAAAATAGATCAAAGGTGAGAGGAAATAGCATTATTGACGTAAAGAATTGAAGTGATATGTTTTCGAACGACAAGAACATTGAGACAATAGCCCAGTTGGCTGAATCGCTGAAACATTATATCGGTTTACAGTCGGAATATGTGAAGCTAGACGTTGTGGAGAAGGTGGTCCGTTTGTTGACTGCGTTCGCTATTGCTATTGTAACGCTGTTTTTGGTGTTGTTCGTTCTGATTTGCCTTACCATCGCCGGAGCCCATGCCCTTATACCTTGTGTGGGAGTCGTGGGTGCTTATTGCATTGTGGCTGGCATCTACCTTATTATTTTAATCATGTTTCTGCTCAACCGCCGCCGTTGGGTAGAGAAGCCTTTGGTACGTTTTTTGGCGGGTATTTTATTAAAGAACTGACATGGCCGACATACCTTCCCCCAATCCTTCGCACGATGTGCAATTGCCGCCCATCTATCGTTCCTTGGAAGAGATACGTCTTCGCAAGGCCCAGTTGCGTATGGAGTTACAGAAAGACACGACTCAGATGCGTAGCATGACGCACACCTTGTTTCAGAAAGAAGAAGTATCGGGAACTCCAAGTCAGCGTTTTGTAGGTATAGTGACAAAGAGTGCCGGATTTGTTGATGGAATGTTGTTAGTGTGGAAACTATATCGTCGTTTTCATGGCGGCAGCGTTCCTGCCAAGCGAAAAAGTGGCGGTTTGTTAGGACTGTTCGGGGGAGGAAAGAAAAAGAAGAAGAGGAGAAAGTAAGATTAAAAGATTAGAAAATTTAAAAATAAAAAAGATCATATCTGAAGAGCGCCCAAAAGTTTACAACTTTTGAGCGCTGTTCTATATGGGGAAAATTATGTATTTTGATTTGAAAATGGTTGGTTCGTGATCAGTTTCAAGCATGTCGGCATCTATCTGCCAGTGGCCTAATAGTTAATCCCGTACAAGTTAGAAATACTCTCATAATAGCAAAAAAAAAATGGAGTACCGCTGTACTCCAACCTTTGTTAACCTTAAATCTAATACTATGAAAAACACATTGCAAAGGTAATGTAAGAAATTCCATCCCGCAAACATTTTCCTTAAAAATCATCAGAATTTAACTGTTTTTAACTTTAAATTGTGCTTTTCAGCATGTTTTTAATTACAGATTGGTGTTTTTGGCATAAAAACTTATAGGCCAAAAGGGAGGAGGATGGAAGATCGGAAGATTATAAGATTAAAAGATTAAAAATTAAAAAATTAAATAAAGGTTGGGACAGTGTTTTACAAACAACCCCTCCTTTGAAAAGGAGGGGAAAAGAATGCTTGATTTGGAATAGAGGGGAATTATATTATTCGAAATCGATGGTGAGACCGTCGTATGCCAGATTGATATTTGCGGGAAGACGTTTAGAGGATTCGGCATGAAGACCAATGTCATGAGAACCATGTACGAGGAACGTACGTCGTGCTCCCACCTGTTGTGCAAACAATATGGCATCATCAACCAATTGATGAGAGTGGTGTTCTTTTTTGAACCGCAGCGCATTGACCACCAATGTGTCCACACCATCAAGGTATTTCATCTCCTCGGCAGGAATAGTTTTCATATCGGTGATATATGCCAGATTTCCGATGCGATAGGCTAAAATGGGCATTTTTCCATGCATTACGATGAAGGGTGTCACCTCGATGTCACCGATTAGGAAAGAGCGATGTGGCGGTATCTCATGGAGCAACAACCTGGGTATTCCCGGATAGTGGTTTTCATGGAAGCAATAGGGCAATGATTGTTTAAGGGCACTCGCCGTATTCTTATCGGCAAAAATATCGATGTCGTACAGTTTGGGATAGTCAATGGAACAAAACGGCCTCAGGTCATCCATCCCTGCCACATGATCATAATGAATATGAGTTATCAGCACTCCGTCGATTTTTCGGAACGGCACCCTGAGCATCTGCTGTCGAAAGTCTGGTCCGCAATCGATGATGACCCGTGTGTTGTCCGTCTCTATCATGGCTGATGTGCGCAGCCTGTTGTCTCTGGGGTCATTGCTGGTACACACCTCGCATTGGCATCCAATGGAAGGAACGCCGCCAGAAGTGCCTGTACCGAGGAAAGTGAAGAGCATAATGAGAAATGAGTGGCAAATGATTAGATAATATTAACTTCGGGGCGTATGGCTATGGAGAATTTTAGCCATACATCTTTTTGTATAGCTTCGCAGAGTTGGATGATATCTTTGCCCGTCGCCCCACCCCTATTAACGAGTATGAGTGCCTGCTTTTCGTATACCCCTGCCTTGCCTAGATTTCTTCCTTTCCACCCACATTGCTCGATGAGCCATCCTGCCGGTATTTTTACCTGATTGTCATCTATTTCATAGAAAGGCATATCTGGGTATTGTTTTTGTATCGACAGGAAGTGTTCACGAGGCACTACCGGATTGACGAAGAAGCTGCCAGCATTACCCAGCACCTTCACATCAGGCAATTTGTCGTTTCGTATGGAGATGACAGCCTCACGCAGTTGTTGGGCCGTTGGTTGTGTTATCCCCTTGCTCTTGAGGAACGCACGGATATTTCCATAGTCCAGTCGAGGCGAGAATGTCTTTTGCAGCAGGAATGTCACGTGAGTAATGAGGAATCGATTTTTCCATTCATGTTTAAAGCGGCTGTCGCGATAGGCATAGTGACATTCCGAAACCGGAATGGTCACCATTTCGTCCGTACTGAGGTCTACTGCCTCGACGCTGTGTATTATCTCACAAACCTCCGTGCCATAAGCCCCTATATTCTGTACAGCGGCGGCACCCACCTCTCCTGGTATGAGAGACAAGTTTTCCGCCCCGTGCCATCCCTGATTCACGGCATATTCAACCACATTGTCAAATATTTCTCCCGCTCCACATCGCAACATCACATATTCATCATGTTCCTCCGCCTCTCGTCCGAGTACTGCTGCATGTATTACCGTTCCCTCGAAATCATCGCTGAGCAGCAAATTACTTCCCCCACCGATGATGAGCAGGGGTAAGTCGTCACGAGAAAGCGTTTTGGCAATCTGTTGTGCCTCGTCAGCAGAAACGTATTCTATAAACCGCCGACATTTGGCATGGATGCCGAATGTATTATGTGGTGTGAGGTCGTAATTTAGAAGATCGAGCATTTTATTGAATCATTTTCACCAGTTTCCATTTTCCATCTTTTATTTGGAATGTCATTTCTGTTTCCAATCCGTTGGAAATGCCCCTAATGATAAATATTTTCTGTTTGCTTTGTTTATATTCCTGTCCGTAGATGATGGTATAGATATAGCCCTTAGGCAGTACCGGCGGTTGGAAGTCCTGCCATTGTTCCGGGTAGAACTCCCCATCAATCATGTTGAAGTCGTCGTCAGGGTCTGGGACGGTGGTCTTTACTGGTTCACTGAGGCTTTGCACCTGAAAAAGTGAGTCGGAAGCGAAGCGGGCATAAAAATCGAGGAACGAAGCGTTGTTGTTTTGTGCGATAGCATCGTGGTTGATTTCCGTGAGCATCCATAGTCCGTTTTCCCTATTGAAGATATACTGTTCAACCGTTTTGTTGTCGAGCTGCACTTTTTCCACCACGACATGACTTACCGTGGTATCTTTTGACAGTGCAAGCTGTTTCTCATTGTCGAGTATAAGTGTGTAGAACCCCTGTTTCATGAACAATTGTTCCGTTTTCCATTCTTTCTGCGAGAGCATCGTTGTTTGTTTCCCTTTGGTTACAGGCAACGGAAATTTAACCCTTTCGAGTTGCAGTTTTCTGTTGGCTGTGAAGTTGAACAAGAAATCGTCGAACAGTTCATCTGCCGCTTTAGGCATAGGTGTTTCCGCAATGATTGACTCCATGGTGTCGATAGGCACAGTATCCGTATCAACGGGCACGAAATCAACGTGCACGTCGAGCGTGTCATCATTTCCATTGTTTTTTTTCTCCGAGCAGCCGTATGACAAACAAAGTGTTAGTGTTGCCATGACGACGAAGAAAGATGCCAGATGCTTCATAGAAAAATGGGTTGGGACTTGTTTCTACAAGGGTTTATTTACGCGTAGCAATAGGGCTTCTCGTGGTTCGTTTATAACTTCGGTAATCATCGAGAGGAATCTCTACATCCGACTCTTCGAGAGAGACGTCGTGTGGCAGACGGAATTTCATGTACTTAATATTCAGTCCCCGTTCTATCCACTGACTCTCATAATAGGTCTGTATGGCGAGTATTCGCTTCGTGTCATCATCGATGCCTTCAGTATGATAGAGATCATCGGTTAGGAAGAGAACAGGTAATTTGTTCTTCTCGACCATCAGGGTGGTATAAATGAACAGGAAATTCGAGTCAGTCTTTAGATGTACGATACCCCCGTCAACGAGAAAGCGCCGGTATCGTTCCATGAAGAACGTACTTGAGAGTCGCTTTCTTGGATTCTTCATCTGCGGGTCGGAGAATGTGAGCCATATCTCTTGCACCTCATCGGTAGCAAAGAAACGGTCGATGATTTCGATATTTGTCCGGAGGAACGCCACGTTTGTCAGTTTCTCTTTCAATGCCTGCGTGGCACCCGTCCACATCCTCGCCCCCTTGATGTCGACACCAATGAAGTTGATGTCGGGAAAAAGTTTTGCCAGTCCCACGGTGTATTCACCCTTGCCACATCCCAGTTCAAGCACGATGGGATGGTTGTTGTGGAAATACTGTTCACGCCAATGCCCTTTCATCTCAAAGGGTACATGATCGGCCACAGAGAATGGGTATTGAAACACATTCTCATACGTGGCCATATCAGCGAATTTAGCAAGTTTTCCTTTGGACATTCTTGAGCGGTGAGGAGTGAAGGGGTGAGAAAGAACTATTCCATCACCACCTTGGTCCAGTTGTGGACGTCGGGTTCTATGCCATACTGTATGTTGCGCAGTTTGGTGTAGAGTTTGAAGGATATAGGTCCCGGTTTACCATCCTTGGAGAAGGTAAATCGCTTGCCTGTATCGAGATCGTCAATATAGGAGATAGGTGAGATGACTGCCGCTGTGCCACAGGCTCCTGCCTCTTCGAAGGTTTCCAGTTCCTCTTCGGGAATGGGTCGGCGTTCCACCTTCATACCGATATCTTCTGCCAACTGCATGAGACTCTTATTGGTGATGGATGGCAGAATGGACGTGCTCTTCGGTGTGACATACGTATTGTCCTTGATTCCGAAAAAGTTTGCAGCGCCACACTCATCCATATATTTTTTCTCTTTCGCGTCAAGGTAGAACTCGCAGGCATAACCCTTTTGGTGAGCCAGGTCGTTGGCACGGAGAGAAGCAGCGTAGTTACCACCTACCTTATAGATTCCTGTTCCGAGGGGAGCCGAACGGTCATATTCGCGTACGATGACATAGGGATTGGTGGAGAATCCACCTTTGAAATACGGTCCCACGGGGGTGACAAATATCATAAAGAGATACTCCTTTGATGGGTGTACGCCCACTTGTGCGCTTGTGCCAATAAGCAGCGGTCGGATATACAGTGAAGCTCCGCTCTCGTAAGTAGGTATATATTCCTGGTTGAGTCGCACAACCTTTGTGACCATTTCCTCGAATAGTTCCGTAGGCACCTCAGGCATCATGATTCCCCGACAGGTACTCTGCAGTCGTGCCGCGTTTTCATCCATACGGAAGACTCGGACCTTGCCGTCAGGGCATCGGAATGCTTTCAGTCCCTCGAAAGCCTCCTGTCCGTAGTGCAGACATGTTGCTGCCATATGGATATTGATGTTTTCTTCTGAGCTGACTTCAATCTCGCCCCATTTTCCATCACGGTAGTAGCACCTTACGTTGTAGTCGGTTTTCATGTAGCCAAACGACAAGTTGGCCCAATCAAGATTTTTCATAAGCATTTATTTTTGGTTCGGTTAAATATTCCCGTCTAATTATCATGCAAAAATACGGAGAAAATTTAAAATATTAAAAAATATAATATTAAAAAAATAAAATATGTAAAATTATGATTTTACTTCCGCTGTGATGACACCTTTAGCGAGTAGTGTAGTGATGATGTCACCTGGGTGCAGCAGTGATGCATCCTTTATGAAATGGCCGTTGTGCAGGGTAATGCTATATCCTCGTTTCAGGGGTATTTCCGGATCGAGTGCCACGACCCTTTGTTCGAGCATGTTGATGCGGTGTCGTTGTTCCGTCAGGGTTCTTTGTGCCGAAGGAAGAATGCGCTGTGAAAGTATCTGCAGCCGATGACGTTGTTGGAGTATCATATTGTTCAGTGCATTCTCCATACGTGATGTCATCTGCCCCACCCTGTTGCGTTCGCACAACAGCGTCATGGCTACCTTCTGAGGAATGACGGATGTCAGCCGCAACAGTCTTAACCGTTCCCTTTCCAGTGCTGCCCCCACCCTATTGGCGATGGTCTGTTGCATCTCCGAGACATGTTCCGCCACTCTCTTCAGGTGCTCAATGAGGAAAACAGCCGCCGCCGTAGGTGTCTTCACCCTTCGGTGAGCCACAATATCAAGCACACATTCGTCGCGGTCATGTCCTATACCCGTAATGACAGGCAATGGGAAATTGGCCACATGTCGCGCCAATTCGAGCGTATCGAATCCACTCATGTCACTGGTAGCACCACCACCCCGGATGATGACCACCACGTCGAAGTCGTCGAGTTGGTCATTTATCGCATCGAGTGCGGCTATAACCCCTTGCGAAACCCCTTCGCCCTGCATGACCGAAGGAAAGAGCGTGGTATAGAAGCGCAGCCCGTAGTCATTACACAGCAATTGATGTTGAAAATCGCCATAGCCTGCCGCCCCCTGGCTGGAAATAACCGCTATGCGTTGTGCGAAGAGCGGGAACGGCAGCTGTTTATTATCGTCGATGACTCCTTCTTCAGTAAGCTTTTGTATTATCTCTTGTCTTCGCCGTGCCATGTCACCCATAGTGAACGACGGATCCACGTCGTTCACTATCCAGGAGAACCCATAATTTTCATGGAACTGAGCCCTTACTTTCAGCAGCACCTTTATGCCGGCTGTGAACAATTGTCCTGTGGTTCTTTCGAAATGCATCTTCACCAGGAGCCATCGGCTACGCCAGCATCTGGCCTGTGCCCGTGCTATGGGCGTGTTCGATTTCTCATCCTTTTCGATGAGGTCCATATAGCAGTGTCCTCCCCTTTCATGCACATCCGCCAGTTCCGCCACCACCCAATAGTCGCTGTCGAGTGTTGCTTCTATGGTTTCCGCCACTACCCTGTTCAGTTCATAGAGCGACAATGCCCCATGGGGAATCAGTTGTTCTTGCCCACGTTCCATGCCTTATTAAAATCAGGAATGCCATACCCCATCACATTGTTGGGCGTATAGTAATTGCTTCCACTTTGCCGGACGAGGTCCATAATTTCGATGGCCGTTTTTTGTGGCAATGCCTGCCACAAGCATGTCACCATGCCCGCTATGATAGGTGCAGAGAACGACGTGCCCATGTTATAGCCAATGACACCCCGTCCATCAACCACCGCCGCTGGGCTGCCGAGAGCCATGACATCGGGTTTCACCCTTCCGTCATCCGACGGTCCCACGCTGCTAAATGCCGCATTGTTCTTGAGCATGTTCACCGCCCCCACGGCGAGGATATCCGTCGCATCGGCCGGGAAATTTATTTTTTTCCATACGTTCATGCCATCATTGCCTGCACTATTGACATGTATGATGCCTTTGCGTGCCAACATCGACGCCGTTCGTGAGATGAGTGCCGTATGTCCGTTTAGCTCTTGATACGTATGATCCATCTCCTCCTCGTCGAAGTCCTGATAGCCCAATGAGCTGCTGACGACATCCACGCCCACACTGTCGGCGAACTCCACCGCCGCTGCCCAATAATCCTCTTCGGCAAGCGTCTCCGTGGCGTTATCTTCCGAGCGCAGCAGCCAGAATTCCGCCTCCGGTGCCGTTCCCACGAAATATTCCGGCTTATTCATTCCCATGCACGAGAGCACCATCGTACCATGTTCCGTTTCCGCAAAAATCGATGGTGTGGGAACAGGCACGAAATCTCGTGAGCCCAGAATCTTAATGTTTTTCATCATAGCCATGCGGTCGGCATTCATAAATCCCCCGTCAAGTATGGCGATGGTCATTCCCTTTCCCTTGAACCCCGCATCGTGGAGCGGTTTACCGTTAATGAGCCCTATCTGTGCCCCACCGGCACCGTAGTAATGTCCATCGTTGTGGTCATTGTCGGAAAATTTATCGGCACATTTCACGCGATGTACCTCTTTTAGTGAGTCGGGCGAGGACCATACCTTCATGGCCCTATCGATAAATGGCAATGCAAGCAGTCCGTTGATGATGTTTATATCCTGAACACGGACTACCACCGTGTTATTCCATTTGCTGTGGCTCATAATCTTGACACCCATGTTCTCAATATCTCGCAGATATACCTGTGGGATGGGCAAGTCGGTAGAGTCGACAGCAAGGTGCTGCCGCCTCCGTCGTTCAATAGCCTTCTCAGAGAGGTATCGATCCGGTTTGTTGAGTTTATACTCCGTAGCGTTTTTGTTATTCAGGTAAAGCCTATACATATAACATTTTCCCCACGGAAAACCGTTGGCAGCCTCAGTCGTCGGCAACACTTGTGCAGTTGCCTTTACTATGGGTAGCGTTAGCAGAAATGCGAAAAGTAGTATTTTTATTTTCATCATGATGATTTGTGAATCTGTTTTGCAAAAGTAAGGAAAAAAAAGGATGAAAGACCAAATATGTAGCATTTTTTGTGTAATTTTGCAAATTATATAGACATGGACAACAAGAAAGCGACATTAGAGTTGGGCACAAAGCCTGTAGGCCGACTGTTGGTGCAATATGCAGTACCGGCGATGATAGCCATGACCGCATCAAGCCTGTACAACATCATCGACCGTGCTTTCATAGGACAGGTGGTAGGTCCTGAAGCCATTGCCGGTTTAGGTGTCACCTTTCCCTTCATGAACCTAAGTGCTGCTTTTGGTGCCGCCGTAGGTGTAGGCTCGTCGACCTCCATCAGTGTGAAACTAGGTCAAAAAGACTACCGCACCGCCCAACAATTGTTGGGCAACACTGTGACTTTGAACCTCATCATCGGTATGGCGTTTGCTGTTGTGTGTCTACTTTTTCTCAACCCCATCCTTCGTTTTTTTGGAGCCAGTGACCAGACGTTGCCCTACGCCCGTGAGTTCATGGAAGTGATATTGTGCGGCAATGTTATCACCCACATGTATTTCGGCATGAATGCCGTGTTACGAGCCGCCTCCAAGCCTCGCCATGCCATGTATGCCACTATCTTTACTGTGGCTATGAACATTTTGCTGGATGTGGTGTTTATCTGGTGGTGGGGCTGGGGTATCCGTGGTGCTGCCTTTGCCACGCTCATCTCTCAGACGTTGGCCATGACATGGCAGATGTGGCTTTTCTCCAACAAAAAGGAACTGTTGCATTTACAGCGCGGCATTTACCGTTTGAAGAGCACCTTGGTGAAGAACATCATCGGCATCGGCATATCTCCTTTCCTGATGAACGCCTGCGCCTGCATCATCGTGATATTCATGAACAACCAATTCGTGCGCTACGGTGGCGACATGGCTGTCGGAGCCTACAGCATCGCCAATTCCATCGGCATGATGTTTGTGATGTTTGTGATGGGTGTGAACCAAGGTATGCAACCTATTGCCGGCTACAATTATGGTGCCCGTCAGAATGACCGGTTGATGCGTGTATTAAAATTGTCCATCATAGCAGCTACAGGCATCATGACCTTAGGATGGTTGATAGCCATGTTCCTGCCCTATTCTTGCGCCAGACTGTTCACTACAGATGGTACGCTCATTTCCATGGCCGCCGATGGTATCCGCATCAACATGCTGCTGTTCCCCCTTATTGGTTTTCAGATGGTGATTACGAACTTTTTCCAGTGCATCGGCAAGGTGAAAATCAGCATTTTCCTATCGCTTTCTCGTCAACTGCTCTTTTTGTTGCCCATGCTACTGTTACTGCCTATGATTTGGGGGTTGAAAGGCGTTTGGGCAGCGTTACCCACCTCCGATTTGATTTCTGCCGTCGTGGCATTTGCGATGATAGGAAAGATTAGGGAAATTAAGAAAAGGTAAAAGGGTAAAAAGGTAAAAGGTTATATGGGGTAATAATAAGGGGTAAAAGGGTAATAAGGTAATGAGAGGTAAAAAGGGGGTAATAATCGGTCAGAGTGGAGTGACGCCGAGGGATTTGAGTTCTTCGTAGATACGTTGCACAGGCAGCCCCATCACATTGAAATAGCTACCTTGTAATCCAGTGACACCTATATACCCTATCCATTCCTGAATACCATAGGCACCCGCTTTGTCGAACGGTTTGTAGTGTTCAACATAGTATGCTATTTCTTTTTCTTCGAGTTTTTTGAACGTGACATATGAGACAACGGCAAAAGAACGCTGCACGGTCTCTCCTGTGATACATACACCAGTGATGACACGGTGCGTCTGTCCAGAAAGGTCACGCAACATAGCTGTTGCCTCTTCGGCATTGGCCGGTTTTCCGAGTATGTGGTCGTCAAGGACAACCACCGTGTCAGCCGTGATGACCAACTCGTCAGGTTTAATGAGTGGTTGATAGGCCTGGGCCTTTTCCCGGGCGATGAATACAGGAATATCTTCGACCGGAAGGTCTGACGGATATGACTCGTCGATATCTGGCAACACACGAACCTCGAAAGGAAGTCCGAGACCTGCAAGGAGTTGCTTGCGCCGTGGAGAGTTGCTGGAGAGAATGAGGTGCATGGAGTTTGAAAATTGAGGTTAATAATATCAAGTCTATGATACACATGCGTGAAGAATGAAGGTTAGCCCCAGTATTCTTATCAGTTTTCTTACCATCCGAAAGCTTCCGCTCCTGAGAGCCATTTACCTTGTGCACGCAGCACCTGTTCAATGACATCGCGTGCGCAGCCCCGTCCGCCACGTTGCTGGCTTACATAGCAGGAAATATCTTTGACTTCCGCACATGCATCAGCAGGGCATGTGGGGCATCCTACCTGTCGTAATATCTCCAGGTCGGGGATGTCGTCGCCCATAAAAAGCACCTCGTCATCATGTAACCCATATTTGGCGAGGAATTCGCGATAGGTAGATATTTTTACTGCACATTTGAGATAGATATCCTCCACCCCTAAGTAGGCATAACGACGGCGGATGTTCTCGTTATGACCACCTGTCATGATGGCAATACGAAGGTTCATTTTTTTAGCCAGTTGTATGGCATAACCATCCTTGATATTGATGGTTCGCAGCGGTTCACCATTATCATCCATAGCAATGGTTTCGCAGCTGAGCACTCCATCCACGTCGAAGATGAGTGCGCGTATTTTGGTAAGGTCGTAGGGTATCATTATTTTATATTTTGAGTGAGGATTATGTGGTAGATAGTTGGTGGATAAGGTTGCTGGCTATTTGGTAAAAATCGGCGAGGGATGCAAGTTGATGGGTAGAGGATGACGTATTGGGGTTGATGGATGCCATGTTGGCTAGCATATCTATATGTTTGTCGATAACATTTCTGTCGTATCTAATTGCAGGTCCCGTCTGAGCCATGGCCGGTGGCATGTCATGAACTTTTTGTGCCGTCTCGTCGATGAGGGGAAGCATCACATCGAATGGTATGTTTTCTGTGGCTAACACTTTATCGGCAAGATGATAACAAAGGTTGGAGAAATTGCATGCGAAAACAGCCGCGAGATGGAGCAGTTTTCTTTTCTCTGACGGCAGTTCAATGACCTTATCGCTGAGGGACGATGCCAACTGTTGGATGGTTTGGAGGGTATGCGGTGTGTTTGCCTCGATAAAGCAAGGGATGTGTTCGAAGGAGACAAGTCTTGTCTTTGAGAAGGTCTGCATGGGATAGAGCACACCATACTGCTTAACGTAAGGTTTGAAGATATCGGCTGGCATGCTCCCTGCCGTATGCACGAAAAGCCGGTCTTCCCTTCCTTTGGTCAGGGCGGGCAGCAATGATGCAATGACATTATCTTTTAATGCCACTATATATATATCGGCATTGCTGGCGAGTTTTCCGATATCAGTCGTGGGTTGTGCATGTAGTTTCTCTGCCAACGTCTCAGCCGATTCCTTGGTGCGGCTATACACCTGGTTAATTGTATGCCCCGCCTTGAAGAGTGCCATGCCGAGGTTCGTGGCCAAGTTGCCCGCACCGATAAGGATGATTTTTTGAAATTGTATTTGTTGCATGAATAATCTGTAAGAAGTTACATGCAAAGTTAAGGAAAAAATCCGTTATTCTTCCATTTGGAGAAATAATTTTCGGATTTCATTGTTGAGAGATAGGATAATTGAAAAAATATGTGTAAGTTTGCAGATTGAATCTATCCTGATGACCATGGAAGGCTACGAGATTCGTATCGTGACACGTTCGAAAGAACTACCGGCAATGCGCTGCCATGTTTTTTTCCACAGCACGGAGATGTTCCATATTTTAGAACAAACTTCGGGCACCACTCCTTACATGGTCATTGCGAGTGATGAGCGCGGTGATGTGCGTGCCCATCTTTTGGCCGTGGTGAACCGTCGCGGCTCCATGATTCCCCCTTATCTCTATTCTGTAGGGCGCGTTTATGGCGAGGGCGATTATGAAGATGAGACTGAGAAACCCCTTTTGTTTGGCCGGATGTTGAAAGCCATCACCACCCGTCTGAAGCGCCGTTTGTGCCTGTATATCGAAGTGAGTCATATCAGCAAAAAGATGTTCGGTTACCGCACTTTCCGCGAAAACGACTACTTTCCCATCCGTTGGATGCAGGTACACAACTCTTTGCATTCCAAAGCCCCAGAGGAGCGCTTGTCAGAAAAGTTGAAGAGTCGCATCGATCATCTTCATGACATTGGCGTCACCTGTAAGGAAGCGACGACACAAGAAGAGTTGGATGCTTTTTACAAGATTCTTCGCAATTTTTACCGTTTTAAGTTCCAGCATTTCCTTCCCAAGCGTAAGTTGTTCGAGCAGCTGATGTCGAGTGAGCATGGTCGCATCTACGTGGTGAGTTTCAAGAAATGGGTAATTGGCGGTTGTGCGGTCGTTTATTCCGGTGACAATGCCTACCTTTGGTATTTGGGTTCCAAACGTAAGTCGTTTGTCCAGTGTCGTCCGACGACAATGACCATCTGGCATGCCTTGCAGGACTCTTACGAACGAGGCTACCAACATTTACATTTCATGAATGTGGGATTGCCGTACCGTAAGAATCCTTTCCGCGAGACGATATTGCGCTTCGGCGGCAAGCCGGCGAGCACCAATCATTGGTTCCGCTGTTCCATCGGTTGGGTAAACAAATTGCTGAAATGGATTTACAAGGAGTAAAATCCATTTCAGCAACATTTTCTATAGAATCACCTTGTATTAGTATTTAAAAACAAAGTCTTCGAGGATACAGATGGATTTCTCCTTTGTGTCTGAAGAGAAGACGAAGAACAGCGCGTGTTTTCCTGAAAGTTCCGCCAGTTTCGGCATGGGCACCGACAGTTCTTGAGATTCCTTCGGCATGTCCGCTTTAAGGGTGATTTCAGCCAACTCCTTTCCCCCTTGAGATGTCCATGGTCTGTCGGCCATTACCTTGATGATTCCATCGACACCTTCGGGAATCAGTCTGAGAAGCATTTGCAGATTCTCCTTTCCGTTGGTGTCCGTGAAATTGAAATATTTGTACCCAACGATGGAACCATCGGTATTGTTCACCACACGGTTAGTATTATTACGCAAATCATAGGGAGCATCAAACTTGTCGTCTGTGCCATAGGACGCTTCTACATACGAGCCGAAGAACACATTGTTGGGCCATTCATGTTTTGCCACTTTCGGTCCCGTGTACCAACAAGCGATACCTGCGGAATGACGTTCGAGCGGATTGAGTCCATTGAGAGCGAACCCTTCAGAGTTGTATTCACCTTCGGAAATCTCCACCTTGCCCCCTTCGCCCTCTTCCACCTTAACGGTGATGGGCGCCACCATCGCCTGGCGTGCGTACTCATTGAGCCCCGTCTGACGATGATAGAACACATACCACTGATTATTGATTTCGCAAATGCTACCGTGCGTATTGCCAGAAACAGTGCCCGATGCGATGGTATCACCTTGTTCGTTGACTTCCCGTCCACGTCCGTCGATGATTGTCCCACCATAAGTCCACGGTCCGAGCGGATGGTCACTATATGCATAAGCCAAAGTATAGTTGGTGTCAGGCAGTCCGAACTCTCCGTCCTTTGTCCACCGACTATAAATGAACACATATTTATCTTTTATCTTTCGTATTGAAGAAGCCTCAAAGAATCTGAAGATACCTGGTTGGTCCTTTGACGACACCATATCCTCCACCACTTTGGTACCCGGTTTCACAGTAGCCATCGTAGTAGGATCGAGCTCTGCTCCATAGGACTTTTGGAATCCCCAATATCCGTAAACTTTTCCATCGTCGTCAACAAACACGGCGGGATCGAACTGCAGTACGCCCTCATTCTTATTGGGGTCGTCATTGCTCCAGTTGCACACGGTGAACGGTCCGTCAGGTCTGTCGCTTTTTGCCACCAATGAGTTACGTCCACCTTCCTGATCGTTGGGATAGAGGTAATAGGTCGGTTTTCCATCTGGTCCCTTCACCAATGCCACATCGGGCGCGAAGAGGACATCGGCGGTATGTGCCGAGTCGAAAGGTTCGCCCTTCGCATTTTTGTCGACCTTGAGAATTTCGCCGTCGTATCTCCAGTGATTGAGGTCGTCGACCGATGCCGACCAGACCACCAATTCACGTCCGCAGTAGTCTGTGAGGCGGCTGTCATGCGAGCCATAGATATACACCCTTAGTTTTCCCGGGTTATCAGGATCGTCGAACACATACGGTTCCCCGTCAGGGATATGTTCCCATAACGGAAGATAGGGATTTCCCACGGTGGAGATGACTTCGGAAGTGTTGTCGCTCTGCTTAGAGCAGGAAGCAGCTAAAAATACAATAGCCATTGCTGTGAAAAGGGAGAGTTTCATGGGGTTTGAGGTTTGAAGATTGAGATTTGCGGGTGAGGGGTGATGCTGCAAAAGTAATACTTTTTTCGGAAAAACGACGATTAACGGCCACTAAACATTCATTATATATACAATAATGAGGCTAAAAAGCCGTTATTTTTGAGATGAAAACAGCATCGAGAGTCTTTTTATCGGTTTTGGCGTTGATTTTTGGAATTGTCAGCACCAATGCCCAATCGTTCACTTTACAGGGTAAGGTGACCGATGAGGACATGAACCCCGTGGAATTGGCTACCGTTGCTGTGTTGAGCCAAGGCAAGGTAACGTTCACCAATCTGAAAGGCGAATATTCGATGCAGCTGATGTCCGACGACAGTGTTGTTGTGCGCTATTCCATGGTAGGTTATAAGACAAAGACCCGCGTGTTGCGCAACCCCAAGGGCAAGCAGACGTTACAGATACAGTTGTTCAGCGACAACACGTTAGGCGAAGTCGTTGTTACCGAGACCCGCAGACAGACCACCCAGACACAGACCCTCGACCCCAAGGACTTAAAGACTACCCCATCCGCCTCGGGTAATGCCGTGGAAGAACTGATACAGCAACAAGCCGGTGTTTCGACACACGACGAGTTGTCATCGCAATACAATGTGCGTGGTGGCAGTTTCGACGAAAACAGTGTTTATATCAATAATGTGGAAGTGTACCGCCCGTTTTTGGTGCGGAGCGGTCAGCAAGAAGGCCTGTCGGTAATCAATGCCGATATGGTGGAGAAAATTGCTTTTTCCACAGGCGGATATGAAGCCAAGTACGGTGACAAGATGTCGTCGGCATTAGACATCACCTACAAGCGTTTGCAACCCACCGGCGGCAAGAAGAATATTTTCGAAGGCAGTCTGAATGCCAGTCTTTTAGGAGGTAGTGCCTATATTGGTTTTGGAACAAAGAAACTGTCGTGGTTAAACAGCGTCCGTTATAAGACCAACCGTTACCTGTTAGGTTCTTTGGAAACCAAAGGAGAGTACACCCCCAACTTCTTGGACTACCAAACCTACCTGAGTTATTCACCGAACAAGCGTTGGACCATCGATTTGATAGGAAATGTGAGTGAGAACCACTATAATTTCGTTCCCCACGACCGCGAGACCAAGTTCGGCACGATGGAAAACGTGAAGTCATTCAAAGTGTATTTCGACGGTCAGGAGAAAGATGTTTTCCGTACGTTGTTCGGCACTTTGAACATCACCCGACACATCACCGAGAACACCCATTTGTCGCTCATTGCTTCCGCTTTTTACACCAAGGAACAAGAGCGTTACGACATACAGGGACAGTATTGGCTGAACCAGACCGAAACCAGTGAGCAATTGGCCGTGGGTAGCTATATGGAGCATACCCGTAACTATCTGGAAGCCAACGTAGAGAGTTTCCGTCTTTTATTCACCCACAAGAACAGGCACCATGATTTCCAAGGCGGTGTAACATACCGTTTAGAACACATCACTGAGAACAGCCGCGAATATGAGATGCGCGACTCCGCCGGCTACACCGTTCCCCATACGGGTGAAGACCTGAACATGATTTACACCCTTTCGGCCCGTAACAAACTCGACGCCCATCGTATAGAGACCTATCTCCAGGACACCTACCGTTTCTCAAGTGCCGGCGAGAACACCTTCTTCACCCTGAACTACGGCATCAGGTTCTCACATTGGAGTTTCAACGGCGAGAGCATCGTCTCGCCCCGCGTATCATTGGCCATCGTTCCCTCGTTCAACCACGATGTCACTTTCCGCATAGCCGCCGGTATGTATTACCAAGCCCCATTCTTCAAAGAATTACGCGACACGAACACGGTAAATGGCATCACCTATGCCACGCTGAACGACAAGATTAAGAGTCAGCGTTCCATCCATTTCATCGGTGCCATGGACTACCGTTTCAAGATGAACGGTCGCCCGTTCCGTTTCTCCGCCGAAGCCTACTACAAGGCGTTGAGTAACCTGATACCCTACAGTGTGAACAATGTAAAGGTGGTGTATTACGGTACTAACGAAGCCAGCGGCCATGCCATGGGTCTGGACCTGAAACTGTATGGCGAGTTTGTTCCCGGCACAGATTCGTGGCTCTGTCTGTCCCTGATGGACACGAAGATGAAACTGAACGGCAAGAGTGTACCCATGCCCACCGACCAGCGTTATGCTGTGAACCTGTTCTTCACCGACTATTTCCCCGGCACCAACCGTTGGAAGATGTCGTTAAAACTGACATTTGCCGATGGATTGCCCTTCTCCACGCCCCACAAGGGGATAGAGAACAACACCTTCCGTGCCCCCTCCTATAAACGTGCCGACATTGGTATGAGTTTCCGTTTGTTGGACAACGACAAGCGGCAGAAGAAAATTATCTTCAAGAATATTTGGCTGGGAGTGGACTGTCTGAATCTTTTTGGCGTGAACAACGTGAATAGTTACTATTGGATAACCGACGTGAGTAACCAGCAGTATGCCGTTCCCAATTATTTGACAGGAAGGCAGATTAATGGCAGGGTGCTATTTGAGTTTTGATTAAACGATTTTTGAGGGATGACAGGTTCCCAAAATAGCAGTTTGTCATGTGGATATGGCAAGATAGGGCGTTTTTTGTTTTAATAACATTTTTTTGATAATTTAAGGTCTGTTATGTCATCGGAAATCCCTATCTTTGCATGTCATTTTTTAACTAAATATCAATTATTATGAAAATCTCACACATTGAGCATTTAGGTATCGCTGTTCAGAGTATAGAAGAAGCGCTGCCTTATTTCAAGGAAGTATTGGGTTTGGAGTGCTATGCTGTTGAAGAAGTAGCCGACCAGAAAGTGAAAACCGCTTTTTTGAAATGCGGTGAAGTGAAGTTGGAACTTCTTGAACCCACATCACCCGAGAGCACTATACAGAAGTGGCTGGACAAGGGAAACAAAGGTGTTCACCACGTAGCCTTCTGCATCGAGGATGGTGTAGCCAATGCTTTGGCAGAATGTGATGGCAAGGGTATCCGTCTGATTGACCAGGCTCCCCGCAAAGGTGCAGAGAACCTGAACATCGCCTTCCTTCATCCGAAATCAACCTGCGGCATATTGACCGAGCTTTGTGAGCATTAAGGGGGCAAGGAGCAAGGGGTATGCTTAATTATACATAAGAGCTGCACTTTACCTTTATATTTAGAAAACATTTTCAATTCAACAATAAATGAGCAAACAATTAGAAAAGATCAAGGAGTTAATCGCCAAGCGCGAGAAGGCTCGTTTGGGAGGTGGTGAGAAAGCCATCGAGAAGCAGCATGCCCGTGGTAAATATACCGCCCGTGAGCGCATCGACATGTTGCTTGACGAAGGAAGTTTTGAAGAGTTCGACATGTTCAAGCTCCACCGTTGCACCAACTTCGGCATGGAAAAGAAGCAGTTCCTGGGTGACGGTGTTGTCGCCGGTTCCGGTACTGTTGACGGTCGTTTGGTATATATCTTTGCCCAGGACTTCACAGTCAATGGCGGTTCATTGTCAGAGACAATGGCCGAGAAGATTTGCAAGGTGATGGACATGGGTATGAAGATGGGAGCCCCTGTCATCGGCATCAACGACTCTGGTGGTGCCCGTATCCAGGAAGGTATCAACGCATTGGCCGGCTACGCCGAGATTTTCGAGCGTAACATTCTGGCCTCTGGTGTCATCCCCCAGATTTCCGGTATTTTCGGTCCCTGCGCCGGCGGTGCTGTCTATTCCCCCGCATTGACCGACTTCACGCTGATGATGGAGAACACCTCGTATATGTTCTTGACAGGTCCGAAGGTGGTGAAGACCGTTACCGGTGAGGATATCGACCAAGAGCACCTCGGTGGTGCCAGTGTCCACGCCACGAAGAGTGGTGTCACCCATTTCACCGCCTCGACGGAAGAGGAAGCCATTGAGATGATCAAGACCCTGTTGAGTTACATTCCTTCGAACAATATGGAGGAAGCCCCCCGCAAGGAGTGCACGGACCCCATCAACCGTATGGAAGACAGCCTGAACGAGTTACTGCCCGATGACCCCAACAAGGCTTACGACATGTATAAAGTGATCAGCGCCATCACCGACAATGGTGAGTTCTTTGAGGTACAGCCCAAGTTTGCCAAGAACATCATCGTTGGCTTTGCCCGTTTCAACGGTCAGAGCGTGGGTATCGTGGCCAACCAGCCTTCGTGCTATGCCGGTGTCCTCGATGTGAACGCCAGCCGCAAGGGAGCACGTTTCGTCCGTTTCTGCGATGCTTTCAATATCCCCATCGTCAGTCTGGTGGACGTTCCTGGATTCCTCCCCGGTACCGGTCAGGAATACAACGCCGTTATCTTGCACGGAGCGCAGTTGCTATACGCCTATGGCGAAGCCACAGTTCCCAAGGTGACCGTGACATTGCGCAAGAGTTACGGCGGCAGCCATATCGTGATGGGTTGCAAGCAGTTGCACACCGACCTCAACTACGCATGGCCCAATGCCGAGATTGCCGTGATGGGAGCCTCTGGCGCTGTTGCCGTGTTGTATGCCAAGGAAGCGAAAGCCAAGAAAGAAGCCGGCGAGGACGCCAAGGCATTCATTGCCGAGAAGGAGCAGGAATATTCCGACCTGTTTGCCAATCCCTACCAGGCTGCTAAATATGGCTATATCGACGACGTGATAGAGCCGCGCAACACTCGTTTCCGTATCTGCCGCGCCTTGGCCCAGTTGGCCACGAAGCGTGATGCCCTTCCCGCGAAGAAACACGGCAATATCCCCATGTAAAGCGAGAGAGCCATGGCAAAGACGAATAACGAAGTGTATGCAGCCATCGCTATGGCACTGCATGAGTTCAAAGGCAACAATGTACACGACAAGGAGGCTGGCATCATCACCATCCGTCCCCACCACACCGAGTGGAACGGCCATACACTGATGATGACACAGCATCCTTAATGAGACCCAAACAAACGTTTATCATGAAAGAATACAAATATACGATCAACGGCAACAAGTATGAGGTTGCCATCGGCGACATTGTAGAGAACATCGCCACAGTATGCGTGAACGGCGAGGAGTACAAGGTTGAGATGGAGCCCGAAGCCGAGCCCGAGAAGAAGAAAGTAGTGGTGAAGCCCGTGGCAGAACAGCCTGCCGCTTCCGAATCAGCTGCCCCCAGTGGTCCTGTGAACACAAACAATGCATTGAAGGCTCCTCTGCCCGGTGTTGTTGTAGAAATCAGAGTAGCTGTGGGCGATGTCGTGAAGAAAGGCGACGTGGTGGTGGTGTTGGAAGCCATGAAGATGGCTAACAACCTGGAAGCCGAGAAAGACGGAACCGTCACTGCCGTATGCGTACAACAAGGTGCAAGCGTCATGGAAGACACTCCCCTTGTAGTGATAGAGTAACCTCACCATTCCCTCCCATGAATGAGGGGAAGATACAAAATAATGAGGGCTGCGAGATTTCGCAGCCCTCATTATTTTAAGCTGTGGAGGATTAATTGAGTGAAAACCGTAGCCTGACGATTAAAGCCCTAAGCTACCAATTACATACTTCAATCCTCTACCCTGTTGTTTTTAGGAAATACGATGGTAGGTGTGTAGTTTCTGGCCTCCTCTATGTCCATGGTAGCATAGGAAATGATGATGATGGTATCGCCCACCTCACATTTTCTTGCTGCTGCGCCATTAAGGCATATACAACCCGAACCTCTTTCCCCTTTTATGATATACGTTTCGAGCCTTTCCCCATTGTTATTATTGACGATTTCAACCTTCTCGCCTGCAATCATATTGGCTGCATCCATCAAGTCCTCGTCGATGGTGATGCTGCCCATATACTTCAGGTTGGCTTCTGTCACCTCCACGCAATGGAGTTTAGACTTCATGACTTCAATCATCATAGTCGTACAGTGTTATTATTCTTTAAACTTTATATGGTCAATCAATCTGATGGGTATCTTTCCGCAATACACGGTGATACATCCCACTACATAAGGAGAGTCGTCCCATGTTGAAACATCTTGTAAAGTATTCCCATCGACGATGGAGAAATACTCCACTTCGAGCCCTTCAATATCATTGATGGTCTTTACCACCATATCGTGTGTTTCCTCAACGGAATGTTTTTTTGCATATTGGACACCCTTTTTCAGTGCTTTGAAGATATTGGGAGCTATTGCCCTTTCTTCCGGTGCCAGAAGCGTGTTGCGACTGCTCTTTGCCAGTCCATCCTTTTCCCTGACGATTGGACATTCCACGATTTCCACAGGAATGCCCAAAGCCTTTACCATACATTTGACGACGGCTATCTGTTGCCAGTCCTTCTCTCCAAAATATGCTTTCTTCGGTCTGACAATATAGAACAGTCTGCTCACCACCTGGCACACCCCATTGAAGTGTCCCGGCCGATGTGCTCCCTCCATAACAGTGGAGACGGGAGGGTATTCGAATTGTCGTGTGTCGGGCGTGGGATACATCTCTTCCACGGAAGGAGCGAACACGAAGTCGGCCCCCACCTTCTCGAGCAGGTCGCAGTCCTTCTCAAGGTCACGTGGATAGTTCTTGAGGTCGTTTTTGTCATTGAACTGGGTCGGGTTGACGAAAACCGACACAACGGTGACATCATTATCCTCCACGCTCTTTTTCACCAATGAAGCATGTCCCTCGTGGAGGGCGCCCATGGTAGGAACCAGCCCAATGGACAATCCTTTTTTCCTCAGTTCGAAGAGTTCATTTTGCAGTTCTGCGTTTTTCTGAAAAACCTTCATACCAGAAAACATATCTTTAATCGGGTGCAAAATAACTACTTTTTTCTCAAATTAGGAAACAAATAAGTGAAAAATATCCTCAAAGGACTGTGGTTTTCCTTAAATTAAACAAAAAGAATGTATAAAAACCGACTTTTTTTTGTAATTTTGCAAATTGATAGGCTGTACCATCATCTTACGGCCGTAAAAAAACCAAAAACAGGATGTCAATGAAAGTATTATTCATCAACCAGGAGATTACGCCTTACGTTGCGGAAAGCGAAATGTCGATAATGGGTAAGGACCTGCCCCAGAGCATGCAAGAGCAAGGCTTTGAGATACGTACCTTCATGCCCAAATGGGGAACCATCAATGAACGTCGCGGCCAGCTTCACGAGGTGATTCGTCTTTCAGGCATCAACCTGATTATCGACGATACCGACCATCCTCTGATTATCAAGGTGGCCTCGATACCTGTGTCACGTCTTCAAGTTTATTTCATTGACAACGACGACTATTTCCAGAAACGGAAGATGACAGAAGACGAGAGTGGCGAAGAATATCCCGACAATGGTGAGCGTGCCATTTTCTTCGCCCGTGGCGTACTTGAAACGGTGAAGAAACTCCGTTGGGCTCCCGATATTATCCATTGTCAGGGATGGATGAGCAGTGTTGTTCCTTTGTATGTGAAGACCGCTTACAAGGAAGAGCCCTGCTTTGCCAATTCCAAGGTTGTCACCTCCCTCTTCCACGACCAGTTGAAGAACGACCTCGGCACCAATTTCAAGCGTTGCCTGGAGTTCCGCGAAGTGAAAGAGGACCTTTTAAAGGTGTATGCCAACGATTTCGACTTCATGGAGTTGGGCAAGCTTGCCATTGACTACAGTGACGGCATCGTGGAAGCCAGTGAGACTGTCAACAGTGAGTTGCTGGCGTACGCTGCGCAGCGTTCCCTTCCCCTCCTCCATTATCCAGGCAAAGAAGATTTCGGATTAAAATATAAAGCTTTTTATCAGCAATTACTTCCTACAGTATGAGCCATAAAATGAAGAACATTTTGATGTTCGTATTTGCCATTTTGGCGATGAATGTTCTCACGGGTTGCGACGACCAGACAACCGACTCTTTCGGTGCCACTCTGTTGGACCCCAGCGATAATGTCACCATCAGCACAGCCGTTTTTAAGGCCAGTTCCCGTTCTGTGAAACCCGATGCCGTTTGGGCACGCAGTTACACTGGTTACATAGGCAAAGTGAAAGACCCCGAGACCGGCGGATATGTCACTGGCAGTTTTATGAGTCAGTTTAACATGTTGGAAAACTTGGAGATGGTATCGGAGTCTAGCATCACCAGTCGTGAAGATGGCCTTATTATTGCCGACTCTTGCGAGTTGCGTTTGTTCTTCACCACTTTCTTCGGCGACTCACTGGCTACGATGAAGCTCACTGCCTACGAGTTGGACCACCCCATGAAAGAAAACCAGCACTACACCAGTTCATTCGATCCTGTGGTGGAAGGTTACACGCGCGAGGGAGGCATCAGGAAAAACCATTCCTACACGTTGGTGAATTATGCCGACGGTGAAAGTCGTACCGACCAGTACTACGCGAAGAATATCTGTGTGCCGCTGAACGAGCCTTACACCTCGAAAGAAGGTGTTACCTACAACAATTTCGGCACCTATATCCTACGCACTTACTTCGCTCATCCTGAGTATTTCAAAAACTCCATCAGTTTCATACAAAACGTGCTGCCAGGTTTCTATTTCGAATATTCTGGCGGCATCGGTTCAATGGCTTATGTCGTTGCACCCCAGTTAAACGTCTATTTCCGAAATTCCGTTGAGGGCACTGAGATTAAGCAGCTGTTACTCTTTTCTGGTACTCAGGAAGTGCTTCAAACCACAAAGATTACCAACGACGAGAATAACATCGAATCACTGGTAAACGATCCCACCTGCACCTACCTGAAGACTCCTTCCGGCATTTTCACAGAGCTGACTCTTCCCATCGATGATATATTATCAGGTCATGAGAACGACACCATCAACCAAGTGAAGATTTCGATGAAACGCATCAACCCCTCGAGCCAGAGTGAATGGTTGTTATCCGCTCCCAATCAAGTATTGATGATTCATGCCGATAGTGTTTCGTCATTCTTTGAGAACGAGCAATTGGCCGACAACAAATATTCGTTTATCTCCACATTCTCGACCAAGTCAAACAGCTACACATTCAATAACATCTGTACGTTGGTGAGCCGTATTTCCGCACTTCGCGAGGCTGGTTTAAAGAGTGACAGCGAATGGGAATTGAAGCATCCCAACTGGAACCGAGTGATGATTATCCCCGTGTCGGCAGAGTATAAGACAAGCACCACTTCGAGCGGTGTTCAGACGAAGACACTCATCCATCTGACCCACGACCTATCGTTGGGTAGCACCCGTTTGGTAGGCGGTGACAATGCATTGGAACTGAGTGTGGTTTATAGTAAGTTTAAGTAGTGGCAGACAATTATTTAGAGCGTAGGCGGGAGAGCTATGAGGAGCGCAAGGAGGCATGGCTGAGAAAGCGTCGTGGTTTGCCATTAACAGGCAAGAGGCCAGAACGTCCCGAGGACGAAGCATTGTGAGAACCCACCCCATCCCTCCCAAAGGGAGGGTGTTGGAACTGAATAAAATAAGGGCGTATATTTTACGCCCTTTATTGTTTTTGGAAATGAATGACAAACTATTGCCGTAGTTTGATGATGCAGTCGTCGATACTGTCAACGATGGCAAGAGATTCCACCCTGACGCCTTCTTTTTCCAACAGTTCGCGTCCATGTTGAAACGCCTTTTCGATGATGAATCCCATTCCCACGAGTTGCGCTCCCGACTGCCGTATGAGGTTAAGCAGTCCCATGGCGGCATTGCCGTAGGCGAGGAAATCATCAATGACGAGCACCTTGTCGCCTACACCGAGGTAGTCGTGGCTGATAACGACATCATAGGTCCGTTGTTTGGTGAAAGACTCCACCGTCGTATGGAGCATATTCCCCATGGTTGATGGTTTTTTCTTTTTCGCGAACACCACGGGCAAATCGAGCAGGAATCCCACCATGATGGCCGGTGCGATACCGCTGGCTTCGATAGTGAGAATCTTGTTTGCCTCGGTATGGGCAAATCGTTTTACGAACTCCACGCCGATGGCCTTCATGAGGTTAGGGTCCATCTGGTGATTAAGGAATCGGTCCACTTTCAGTATTCCTCCAGGGTAGCATCTACCCTCATCGAGTATTCTTTCGTTGAGCAGTTTCATTTTCGAGGTGAGATTATTGGTTTACGAGGTTAGTACACTCTCAGACGGTCGCCCACTTTGAGTTGGTAGTCGGGTGAGAGGTTGTTTATCTTGTATAGGTACTTCAAGCGAATGCCGTAGATTTGCGAGATGAGATACATGCTTTCACCCGGTCTGACCACATGGATATGGTTTTTGAATTCCTTGTCGGCATGTTTACGTTTTTTCTTCAGATAAATGATATCGCCGTCGTACAGTCGGTCGTTGAAGGGACGTTCGTTGTACTCAGCCAGTTCATGTCCTGACACCCCCACCTCACGCCCGATGGACGCAAAGGTGTCTCCTGTGCGTGCCTTGACGTAATAGTTTTTGTTGTTTTTGTAAATAGGATACTGCTGTTGTACAGGTGTTGCCGGCCGTTCCGTTCCTGCATGTTGCGCCACATATCGGTCGTAGCCCTTCGCTCTGTCGAACTGGTCGAGCTGGTATAGTTCAATGATGTTAATGAGCGCCTGCGCATAAGTAGGGCTGGTAGCATAACCACACTCCTTCAGTCCACGCGCCCACCCCTTATAATCAGTAAGTCGCAGTTGAAAGAGGCGTGCATAACGTCGGTGCTGAGTAAGGAATTTGGAATGATCCTCATAGCTCTGTCTGGCATTATCATAAACGCGAAAGCATTCGTTGCGCAGGTCATCATCCTTTCTCATGGTGCGGCCTTGCCAGTCATGGCATTTGATGCCGAAATGGTTGTTACCGATACGAGCAAGCTCACTTCGTCCCGCTCCACTCTCCAGCAGTCCCTGTGCCAGCGTGATACTAGCCGGTATTTTATATTTTAGCATCTGTTCGATGGCCATATCGTGATACTGGTCAATATATGCCTGATAGACCGAGTTCCACCGTGGTGTCTGCGCCAGGGTATGGCAGCAGAAGAGGCATAAAGAAAGAAACAGAAAGACTGATTTTCTCATTCTTTGTCGTTTTTGCGTACAAAACTACAAAAAAAACATGATTTTTGCGATTATAATTATAATTTTTTGCGGATAGTTCCCTCCTTGTTAAAGGAGGGGGCTTTCACAACCACCAGTCCCTCCTAGTCTAAGGAGGGGGCTATTATCCTCCATGCTTAATGAGGAAGTATGCTTTCACAACCACCCCGCCTTGAAGATTTTGTCCGCTTAAGGACTAAATCGCCTTGCCTAAGGAGGGGTACCTACCCTCCCCAAGCCCCTCCCGACATCGGGAGGGGATGTAACCGCTCCTACCCGTCGCTCAGACATTAAGGTACTGCTCCCTTTTTCTGCCGGTCGCAGTATTGTTTGACGCAACAAAGTTGCGATTGTTTTACAAACCACCCCTACCCCTCCTTTGGAAAAGGAGGGGAGAAAACGAGGGCATGTTTTGCATCTATCTAAAGATGAAAAAATCGATTTTTCATAAACAAAAAAACAATTGGTGCAATTCGTGTATATTTGAAGTTTTTTATTACTTTTGCAATGTGAGAGAAGAGCGCGTCATCATCGCTTTGGGCAGCAATGTCCATGCACGCCGTAACATGCGCACGGCGCGTGAATTGCTGTTGCACCTTCTTCCGTCAATTCAGTTCACACGATGCATAAAGACAGAGCCAATAGGTATGAGTGGCGTTGCCTCTTATTTGAACTGTCTGTGTTGGGGTACAGTAGCAATGTCGGAGAATACATTGCTTGCTATGCTGAAGGACGTGGAACGACAGTGCGGCGACGTGAGAGAGAAACGTGCTCATGGTCTGGTGGAGATGGATGTTGATCTGCTGCTCTACGGCAGTAAGCGGCACCATGAGAAGGATTGGGAACGGGAGTATATTATCAGGCTGATGGAGGAGGGGGAGATTAATAAAATTATAAGATTAAAAGAATAAAAAATTAAAATATTAAAAGATTGAGCTTGTGTCGGAATAAAAAGGTACAAATGTTATGGTGAAACAAATAAGATTTTTTTTCATTTTCATAGGTTTGGGTCTATGTCTGGGTATTCATGCCCAGATATTTGACGATTATTTCGAGGAAGGTACGTTGCGGTTAGATTATATCTTCAGTGGTAACAGCAGCCATCAAGAGATTTCCTTAGACTGCTTGAGCCATATCCCTCGTTGGTGGGGGAAACACGAGCACCTGTCGGAAGTGCCTGTTGAGGGTAATGGTCAAATCACCATGCGAGACCACCGAAATGGGCAGGTCATCTATCGCAACAGTTTCTCCACCCTCTTCCAAGAATGGCTCAGCTATGATGAAGCCAGCTCCGCCAACCGTTCTTTTGAGAACGTGTTTCTCGTTCCTATGCCCAAGGACAGTGTCGATATCACCGTCGACCTACGTAACAGTCGTCGTGAAGTCATGGCGACGATGACTCATATCGTCAACCCGCGTGACATCTTGATCCGTAGGATTGGTGAACGCGGCGTTACCCCTTACGAGACGGTGCAGCAGGCCCGAGATACTACCCGTTGCATCCATATCGCCTTTTTAGCCGAGGGATATACCGAGAACGAGATGGACACATACATGGCCGATGTGCAAGTGGCCATCGATGCCCTGTTCGAGCATGAGCCTTTCAAACACCTACGCGACCGTTTCAATATCATCGCCGTGAAGTCGCCCTCTGAGGAGAGCGGCACCAGTATGCCCCGTGTGGGCGATTGGCGCAGGACTGCCGTGAGCAGTCATTTCGACACGTTCTACAGCGACCGTTACCTGACCACACTCCACCTGAAGACCCTCCACGACTGGTTGGCAGGCACTCCCTATGAACATATCATCGTCTTGGTGAACACCGACAATTACGGTGGCGGTGGTATTCTCAACTCCTATAACCTGAGCATGACCCACCATCCCCTGTACCGCCAGGTGGTAGTTCATGAGTTTGGTCACAGCTTCGGCGGTCTAGGTGACGAGTATGCCTACGAAAACGAGCCCATCCCGATGTACCCCCACGACGTGGAGCCATGGGAACCTAACCTTACCACATTGGCCGACTTCCATGGCAAGTGGGAAGATATGATTGAGGAAGGCACACCCGTTCCCACGCCCGAGTCAACGAAGCCGAAGGTGATTGAGAAGCGCGTGGGACTGTTTGAAGGAGCAGGTTATAGTTTGAACGGTGTTTACCGTCCCTGTCAAGACTGCCGCATGCGCACCAATGAGAACCCCGTGTTCTGTCCGGTGTGTAATCGCGCCTTGACCCGTCTCATCCAATTCTACACTGGCGAATGAGCATACGAGGTCAAGTTATAGGCATCCTGTTCGCCTTGTTGTTCTCACTCGGCGCTCACAGTCAGACTCGTGACAGCGAACGTCTGGGCATGGCATTGGAATATTTCTCAAGTGGCAAATACCATGAGGCGTTGCTTATCTTTGAGCGTTTGGACAAGCAATACACTCTGAACGAGCGCTTCCACGCCTATATGGGAGTCTGTTATTACCATGAGTGGGACTATGCCAAAGCCATCACCTTTTTAGAGCGTGCTATGCCCATGTTGGAAGTGTTTGCGCCTCATGAGCGAAGCGTATATTACTACACTACCGGCGAGAGCCATTTCCTACTGGAACACTTCGCAGAGGCGATACCCTGGTATGAGCGCACGTTGACGGTGTGCTACGACAATGAGAAAGCCCACATCTTTTACCGATTGGGCTTCTGTCACATGTTTCTGAAAGACTGGGAGGCCGCCGCGTCATCGTACCGCGAATCGTTAGCCTTGTATGAGCGATACCCACAATTGGAAGAGTCGCGTGCGCGGATACCACAGATAAAAAACATGCTCAAGGGTTGTGAGCATGAGTTGCGAGTGATGAGTGAGGAGTTACAAGTTACGAATGACGAGTTACAAGTGACGAGTGAGAAACAAACGGGTATAGGTCAAATACGTGATGCACATGTACGCGATACGCTAACGAGCGACAGCGTGTACACCATCGATTTGCAGAAATTGTACGAGCGAAAGATTGAAGTAGGAGAATAAGCTTCCCACACATGCCCTCCACAAGAGAGGGTGAATTACTACTGGTGCATGTCGTCATCGGCGAAACTGAGAGGTATCAGTTCTTCCGCAGACTGTATTATATAGACCCCTTCTGTACCATAGAGAAGGATGCGCATGGGAACATTATAACGCTGCTCCACTTCTATCATTACCTGCCGGCACGAGCCACAGGGAGAAACGGGCTTGGGCACCAGTCCATGTTCATTTTTAGCCGCAATGGCCAGTGCCTTAACGGGTTGGTCAGGATAATTTGCCTGAGCTGCGAACAACGCCACCCTTTCCGCGCACAATCCACTGGGGAAAGCTGCATTTTCCTGGTTTGCCCCTCTCACTACGGTGCCATCGTCAAGTAACACAGCAGCCCCCACATTGAAGTGCGAGTATTTGGCATAGGAGCCTTCCGTAGCCTTGATAGCCTCGTTGATAACCATCTGGTCCGTATCGCCAAGTTCATCAAATTGGCACTTTTGCACGTTAATTTTTAGTATTATTGTTTTCATAGGCTTTAGTCTTTTACGGGTTTCACATATTCATAGCAGCCCACATCCGGCTCGTCGTCTCGTTTTACACCCAATCGATCATATTCCATTACATATTCCTTATTGGCCTTACCTATAGCTATCGACACGGAGTCGAGCCGGAAATCGTAAAGAATATTCTCTTCGTCGATGAGCGCGAAGTGTTTGACCCCTGCACTGTCGGCATCTTCTGTTGTTTCCCACCTGATGCCAATGGCCCTCAGTTCATCCTCAATGGCCGGTGTCCGCAACACACAATGGTCAAATTTATAGGTATAGAGGGCCGTTTCGTCCGCCTCTCCCATGATAACGTCATCGGCATATCCCGTAACGAGCGTGTTCAAGCATTGGAAGTCGTAGAGCGGATATATCCCGTTGGCATTGAAATTGCCGAACCGTAACGCCACGCCTCTGTTTGCCGAGAAGCGATAGAATTGCCCTATCGTGCAATGCTGAAGCATGCATACCCCACCGCAGATATTGACACAGTCGCCGAGAGCGTTCGTTATCTGGCAGTTGCGTACATCGACCACTGAGTTGACCGACTTTAGTCCGTATCCCTCGTTGTTATGTACGACCGAGTTGTAGAGTGCCAGTTTCAATCGGCTCACATCCGATGAGTCGCAAACAATAGCATCGCGAGCACCATGAATGTCCACGTAGTTGAGTTCGTTGTCATACGATTTCTCATAGAAATGGATGCCTTGCCACTGTCCACTCACATGGTCGTAGGGCAGGTAGTCGAACATATTATCAATGCGGTCGCCACGCAGCACCACATTTTTATCGCTCGTTCCTTGTATGACGAGCTGTCCGTAAACATCCAGAGCCGCATCGGCATGGAAATAGAGTTTTGTTTCACCAGTGATAGTGAGCGTGACCCCCTCGTTGACCGTCATTCCCCCATATATTATAATAGGTACAGTGGAATTGATGGTCGTATTCTCAGAGATGACCCAGTCTGTATGCATCTCCGCATCCCATGTGAATGCTCTGAGGTTAACCTTTTGCTGTGTCCCACTTTCCAACGCGAACACCAGGTCGTCCTGTAACAATGTCGGTTTCTCTTGGTTGTTTGCTGGCGAGGTAAGTTCTACGAACACCCGTATGCTGTCGTTCTTTCGTATCTCCAGGTCATTAAGTTGATATCCCGACGTCGCACCGAGGTATGACCCATCAACATTCACACGGAACCCCGTCTGATTACCGTTGGCCAATCGTATGTTTGTACATCTGATGCCGTCGCCCGACCGATTGTACACCCAGAACGACTTAGTTGCAGTGGGAACTTTCGAGAACACCGTATCAAGGCGAATGGTATCTTGTGAAAAAGTGAGCAAATGACTGGGCGACGACGAAAAAGAGTCGTCGTCGGCACACGCCCCGAAAGCCAGAGCGAGTATGGCGGAGCACAGCAGTGCGAGCAGATTCTTCATTCCTGTAATGTGCTTGTTATGGTATAACGGAAAGGTACGTGTTTTATTGTGCAAGATATTGTCAACACTCCCGCAGATTGCATATCCCGTTTACACAGACTCCCGCGGATTGACATCCGTCCATCCCTGCCCTGCCACAGGCAGAGCAACACTCCCGCGGGATTGCATATCCCGTAGGCTGGCGCCAGCCAGCCTTACATAAAGAACGGGCATCAATTCTGAAAGTAAACTTTCATCTTGATGCCCATTCTCTATGTGACTCCCGCGGATTGACATCCGTCCATCCCTGCCCTGCCACGGGCAGGGCAACACGAAAGAAGAGGAACAAACTATTGAAAGCAAGCTTTCGTCGTCTGTTCCTCTTCTTTCGTGACTCCCGCGGGATTCAAACCCACAACCTTCTGATCCGTAGTCAGATGCTCTATTCAGTTGAGCTAGGGAGCCATTTTCTTAATTGCGGTTGCAAAAGTACATCGTTTTTTTGAACCGACCAAATAAAAATGGAGTTTTTTTTGTTATGGATGGGAATTTACGTGGATTTTCATCCATTTCTATTGCTCCTCCATGATTTTCTTGATTTCTGCATCGGTGTTGTTAAGGCGTTCGGTACAGAACTTGATGAGTTGCTGGGAACGTTTGAGATAAGTACTCAGGGAATCGAGGTCGAGTTGCTCGTTTTCCATTTTCTTGACGATGCTTTCCAATTCGCGCACCGCATCTTCGTATTTGATTGTTTCCATAATTGTTGAGAACCTTCCCCACCCTCCCAAAGAGGGAGATGCTAGGTTGTGGCTATGAGTGGATTATTTGTTTGCTGTTATTATGTGGTTTCGAGTTTTTTACTTTTTTACCCTTTTACTTTTTTACCTTTCATTATTCTTCAAATCTTTTGCCCCAGCAGCGGAGCATCTGTTGGTAGAGTTTCTCCTCGTTGGGATAGTGTTGGGCATGCCACAGTCGCTGGTCTTTGATTTCATCTGGCAGGAACTGTTGTTCAACGAAATGCCCTGGGTAGTCGTGGGCATATTTATAACCATCGGAATAACCAAGGTCGGCCATCAGTTTGGTGGGTGCGTTGCGCAGGTGCAACGGCACGGGCAGGTTGCCCGTCTGGCGGACAAGGGCAAGGGCAGCATCGATGCCCAGATATGCCGAGTTGCTCTTGGGACTTGTCGCGAGATAGACCACAGCCTCGGCGAGTGGTATCCGTCCCTCCGGCCATCCCAGTTTCATGACCGCTTCGAAAGCCGCATTGGCCAGCAATATGGCGTTGGGGTTAGCCAGCCCGATGTCCTCAGCGGCACTGATGAGTACTCTGCGCGCGATAAATTTCGGGTCTTCGCCTCCCTCTATCATACGTGCCATCCAATAGAGTGCCGCATCAGGGTCACTGCCCCGTATGCTTTTGATGAATGCGGAGATGATATCATAGTGCATCTCCCCATCCTTGTCATACGCCAAGGGGTTTTGTTGCAGGCGGTTGACCACCACCTCATCGTTGACCACCACCTCGTTATCGTCTGTCGCCCCGACCACCAGTTCGACGATATTGAGCAGTTTACGTGCATCACCACCACTATACCGCAGTATCGCGTCAGTCTGCTGGAGAACAATATGTTTCTCCTTGAGCAACGCATCCTCATGAATGGCCTTGTCAAGCAAGGTAAGCAGGTCGTCTTTCTCAAGCGGTTTGAGCACATAGAGCTGACATCGTGAAAGAAGTGGTCTGATGACCTCGAACGATGGATTTTCTGTTGTCGCGCCGATGAGCGTCACCACGCCCCTCTCCACGGCACCGAGCAGCGAGTCCTGTTGGTTTTTGGAAAAGCGGTGTATCTCGTCAATAAAGAGTATGGGCGACTGAGCGTTGAAGAAACGTCCTTTCTCCGCCCTTTCGATGACGTCGCGCACGTCCTTGACACCGCTGGTCACTGCACTGAGCGTATAGAAAGGTACTTTCAGCTTGTTGGCGATGATGTGTGCGAGGGTTGTCTTCCCCACCCCCGGCGGTCCCCAGAGGATGAAGGATGGTATTCGTCCTGCGTCAATCATCTTTCGCAGCACGGCGCCTACACCTACGAGGTGTTTCTGCCCGATATAGTCATCGAGCGTTTTGGGTCGCATTCTTTCGGCTAAGGGTTGGAGCATGGGAAGTTGAGTTTGGAATGCCTCCCCCTTTCCCCCTCCCAAGGAGGGGGGAACCTGATTGGGAGTTATGGGTGAGGAGGTGATTTGGTTTACAAAGGTAAGGAAAAATTGAAAGATAAAAAAATTAAAGATAAAAAAAGTTGGGACGAGGAAGATTGAAAGATTAAAAGAGTATATAGTACAAAAATAGTTACAGAAAGATGTATCATAAAAGACGGTCTATTTAGTGTTTAGTGACGAGTGATGAGTGTTTAGTGTTTTTTAGGGCTTCCCCCAAAAATAATAGGGAAAAACCCTTGCAAAAGCATTGTGCGTGGCATATTTTTGCATCAAGAAACAAAAATAGTTATGGAAGCCTTGTGGGTCATATTAGTTGGTTTGGTGACAGGTGTCGCTCTCTTCCTTTTCTACTGCAAAGGTTGGTGGCCCAGCACATGGTGGCGTGGTTTTTGTTTAGTTATGTTGACACTCATATTCACTCCCATTATCACGTTGCCCATCCAATATGTTATTTGGATGATTTTTCGCGGCGGATGGGGAGACGGAGATCCTGGTGAAAGTATTGTAGATTGTGGAGATTGACATCAATTTGTGATAGAAATCAATTAACAGGAACTATGGAAACTCTTTGGACTATAATATGGATAGTAGGTGTCTCGGTGGCACTTTTCCTCTTCTACTGCGGTGGTTGGTGGCCGAGGACCTGGTTCCGTGGTTTCCTATTTATACTTCTGAGTTTTGCTTTATTACCCATTGTTACTTTTCCCATCCAGTACGTTATATGGAAGGTTTGCAATGGTGGGTGGTTAGATGATGGACTCGGTGAGAGTTCAGCCTACTGTGGTGATTGATCTCAATTTGCTATAGAGGTCTATTAAACAGGAATTATGGAAACTCTTTGGACTATAATATGGATAGTAGGTGTCTCGGTGGCGCTTTTCCTCTTCTACTGCGGTGGTTGGTGGCCGAGGACGTGGTTCCGTGGTTTCCTGTTTGTTCTCCTGAGTTTTGCTTTATTACCTATCATTACATTTCCCATCCAGTGGTGGGTATGGAAATATTGCCATAATGGAGTAATTGAGGGTGGTGGTTTTTACTATAACCCCTATGAAAGTTCTGACGGCGGCGATTGATACCAATTTGCTATAGAGGTCTATTAAACAGGAAAATAGTGACGAATTACGAGTTAGGAGGAGTTATTTTACATGAATTGACGGGAATTAGACAAAAATTGCCATAGAATTAACCCCTACTTGAAGATTTTGTCCGCTTATGGACTAAATCGCCTTTGAAAAAGGAGGGGAATAATTTAGTTTGGAGGGAAGAATGGACATTACAAAAAAAATCATGAATTGCTTGCACATATTAGATAAAGTATTTATTTTTGCAACGCATATATACCCACAATCTACGACGCATGAGAATCACAGGTTTGCAGATGGACATTGAATGGTCATCGCCTCGCACGAACATTCAGGCGGCTGAACGCTTGTTGGAAGAGAGCGAGAAAAGCGACCTGTATGTATTGCCCGAGATGTGGAGCACGGGATTTGCCATTGACCCCCGTGGCATAGCTGAGAGCGACGATGGCACCTTGCAATGGATGCGCCGCACGTCTTCCCGTCTTGACGCTGCCCTGTGTGGCAGTCTGTCGATATACACCTCGGAGCAGTATTATAACCGTCATTATTTCGTGTTTCCCGACGGCACATACGAATGGTATGACAAACGTCATCTGTTCACACCCGGGCACGAAGACCGTTATTACACCAAGGGCAGCAGTCGCACCGTTGTGACATGGCGTGACATGCGTTTTCTATTGCAGACCTGTTACGACCTGCGTTTTCCCGTATGGAGCCGTTATGCCGGCGACTACGATGCCATTATCTACGTGGCCAACTGGCCGGAGGCGCGTATCGGTGCATGGGAGACATTACTCCGTGCGCGAGCCATCGAGAACCAGAGTTATGTGATTGGCGTAAACCGCGTGGGGCGCGACCCCTACAAGAGTTACAACGGACATAGTGCCATCATCGGACCCAAGGGCGAGGTGTTAGCCGAGCGTACGGAACCGACAATCGGCCTTATCAGTGAAGAAATCGACAAAGCGACCCTACTCCATTTCCGTGATAAATTCCAGATTTTGGAGGATCGTGATTACCGTTAACCATTAGCATCATGAAATCAGAAAAGAAAGCAATGACCTTAAAGACTTTGAACAAAAGCAATGTCTGGGATTTACAGGAGAATGATATTTTCCGCATGTGGGAAGTGGCAGAGAAAGATTCTGACCTGAAGGACAATCTCCGTCATTACCTCGACATCATCCGCAGCGCTTTTGACCTTGAAGAGGTGAAGGTGGACCGTCCTGAAGTGATTAAGAAATACGAGGCTCGCGGTTTTAAGGTTGGTCAGTTGCGTATCGATGACAATAAGAACAAGTGGGGCATCAAGAAACGTCCCATCCTGCGTGTGACCGACCTGAGTTATGAAAACATCCGCCATATCAGTGCCTCGAAGCTCATCGAGGTGTTGGACCGCAATTTCGGAGGCGGCTGGGACAGTCTGTCGCAGAGCATTCAGGATATCATCGAGAGTGGTTTCGACATCAGCACTACCACATTGCCGAAGGACCGTCTGCGCAAACCTGGCGGTATGTACGAGAAGAAGGTGAAAGACGGTTTTGAGGTGTTGGAGATTCCCAAGGGGCTGTGGGTGGAGGCTATCTTTGCCAAGGCCAAGCCCATAAAAGAAAAGCCGAAGACTAAATTCGACGATTTGGAAGAATTGGATAAAAAAGACCTTCAGGACGAGACGGAGGATTTACCTGAGGAGAATGAATATGACGAGGAGGAGGACGACGACGAGTACGATGAGGAGAAGTTGACGGAGGAAAGCTACCGTACGACATATGAGACAGAGCCTGAGGATTTGAGTCTTGAGGCTGCGGAGATGGCGGATGATTATGAGGGAGAATGATTACCCACCCCGACCCTAACACCCACCCCGACCCTCCCGAAGGGAGGGAGGGAAGAATACCCACCCTAGCCCTCCCAAAGGGAGGGGAAAGAAGAATGATAAAAGAGAAAGATGGGTAGTTTTTTACATGAATTGCCACGAAAGAACATGAATTATCATGATTTGGCTAATGACAATATCAAAGTCCTCAGCAATCTGGAGTGATTGCTGAGGACTTTTATTCTTCAGGTTGTTGTTGTTTCCCTTTAAAAGTTTCATCAGACAGGTCCTTGAAGAAGTCGTATTCAAGGATTTGCGCTATGCGCTGCAACAAATCAATGTCCATGGTGGATCGTTTTAGGATTTTGTAAGCGTTGGTTCGCTCACACGGGATTTGCTCGGCAAGCCATCTTGTGGTTCTTCCTTGCTGCGCAATCACATCTTTAATCTTATTCCCAATATGCATATCAATAGGTGTGTAGTAAATTAAGGTATCAGAATTATATTTCTATAAAATTACTAATAATTCTAAAAGATATGCAAAAGTAAATAAAAAAGAGAAAACGCAATTATTGTCGGGTTGAAAGTTCATCTACAAACTGTTGCCAATTTGTCAACAACGAGTAAAATCCCATGATAATAGTCAAATGGACAGAAATGGACAAGTTTTTTTCTGATGAAACTCGTTTATGTATAAACGACAGAAAGGAGGGACACTTACGCGCCCCTCCTTATCAGGTTGATGAAGATAATTACTTTTCTTCTTCCCAGAGAGAGAAGGAGGAAGTAGTTTCTTCTTCGGATTCAGATTCGAAATTGCCGGCATTGGCTTCAAAATCACCACCAGTGGAGAATCCTACATCTTCCATGGTTGGTTCTCCCTCCGGAATCAATGTCTCCGATTCTGGCTTTACATACTCTTTTTTCATAACACTTTATTTAATGTAAACTTTTTTAGTTCTACCATCTGTGTACTTCACGATGTTGAGGCCCTTGGCTGGCTTGTATAGTTTTATGCCATCCACTGTATATAATCCCTCGATTTCGGCATTCGGATTATTGAAGAGCTGTTCTATGGCCGTTGTCTCATCACCCTCACTATCTTCGTCAATGACAAACACTATGTTCGCGTAGTCATCGCCAGTGTAGGTGGATGTGATGTACCAACGATACGCACCCAGTGACTGACCAGCAGCATTCCATAGCAGATTACCATTGGTATTCAGACTAAACCACTGTTTCGCAGCATCAGCAGAATATGAATCGTAGACACCATAGAAATCGTACCTGTTGGTTGATGTTGAAGTGTATTTCAAGCTACCCGTATCCTTGGCTTTTAGCGTAGCGTTCTCGGCAACGAACTCATATACACCGGCCGTCTTCGGCTTAATGATATAGGGTTTGTTGGCACTCAGGGTGTATCCTGATCCTACCTCAACGATGTTCATGACGACCTTATTCTCGTCTTGAACTACCCCCTCCTGATTAGCTGGAGCGGAGAACATATGTATGCGATAGAAGGTGCATCTCTCTATGTCTTCATCCGTTATGGTATAGTCGAAAGGCACAAACCAACACTGGCGATGTCCAGCCGTCTTCGATGAGAACTCACGTTTATAAATAACCATGGGGAACTGTTTGTCTTCATCGTTGGTATATGGTGTTTTCTCGTTGAGGAGGTCTGACAAGATGAAAGCAGGCTCATAGGTGATCTTGACCAAGGTAAGACGCACCTGAGCACCTGAAGCAGTAAACGTCACCTTGTTGGCACTACCCGTCCATGTCTTAGTTGAAGCGTCCCAGCCATCCAATTCGCTGAAATTGGAAACAGCATAACCTGATTTGTCTGTGAATTCAATTTTCTTAATCTTACCCACAGTAGAAGATACGGTGAAAGTACTAAATTTGTAAAGACGATATTCTGTTTCATTACCACCGATACCATCAGAAGAGTAAATGGTCAATCCATCCTTTGTGATGCTCCATTCGCCACGTGTATCACCCGTAGTAGCAATATCTTTAGTGGCATCAAACGTAGCCGTGACTTCTGTCGGGGCGTTGGGGTCATAAACGGTGACAGTCTGCGTGAAAGCAACAGGAGCATAATTCTCCCAGCCTTCAACACCTTCCATAGGTTTGCAATTGAAGGTGACGGTGACCGTTCCCACCTGGTGGGCTTCATAATATGAGCCGTTAACAGAGAGGACTTCAGGATTGTCGCTAGACCAATCTGTCAAATCAAGTCCATTGAAATTCGCTTCAATAGCCGCATCAAAACTACCAGACGTACCTACTTCAACCTCTGTGGGAGTGATGGCGCAACTGGAGGCAACAGGAGTTTTATGGCTGAGTTCAACAATCTTGCTATTGTTCGCACCAAATTGGTTAGCACCTTGATATACGGACAATTTACCGCATACTTTCACGCCATCGCCCACTGTAATCTGGTCCTCTGCGGTGAAATCTGCGCCATCAAGATATTTTCCATGATAAATCTTCAATTGTGAATCGGTTGTACCATCATCGGAAATCCAATAAGAGGCGTTACCGTGTTGTGTGCTCACCTCATCAATCTGAGAGATGATACCCGTGACGTATACGTCATTGGTAGGCAACTCTGTCAACGCGAGAGCCTCAGCCACGGTATAAGGATTGTTGATCGTACCCTTGGCGTTGGGGTCATAAACGGTGACAGTCTGCGTGAAAGCTACAGCTTCATAATTCTCCGAGCCTTCAACATAATCTAAAGGTTTACAATTGAAGGTAACGGTGACCGTTCCCACCTGGTGGGCTTCATAATATGAACCGCTAACGGAGAGGACTTCAGGATTATCGCTAGACCAATCTGTCAAATCAAGTCCATTGAAATTCGCTTCGATAGCTGTATCAAAACTACCAGACGTACCTACCTCAATTTCCGTGGGAGTTATTGTGCAGCTAGAAGCAACAGGAGTCTTGCCTACTGGACTACCCTCTTTAACATAGAGTACGGCGGACTGCTGACCGCTGCTATAGCAAGCAAAGCGGGGGTTTCCGCTGTTGTATCTGAGATAACGAGAATAGGTATTATCCTTCAACTCGAAATCGTTGGTAACAGTCCATTTCGCATTGTCTGTCACTTCATCTGAAGCGTGGATTTCATTGCTCGGACTATTAAGAGCCAGATATTTGTTGTTATCCGAAGCTAAGAAAGTCCAAGCATCATTTTCGCCACCAAGTGTCAGAACGGCCACGGCCTCGTTCTTGATACTAACCTTATTATCTTCAGTAATGGTTACGGGGACTTTATCACGGATTTTATCATTGGTTGTATTTACAGCACCCATAGCCATGTTAGAAGCTGTGGCCACGAGAATGTATTCATTGCCTGCCACAAGCTGATTGGCATTGGTCACTTTCTCATAGATGACTGTAGGAGTGGCTGCTGTCACAGAAATTGGGAAAGTTTTGTAACCTCCATTATACTCGGTGTTGCCTTCCCAAGAAGCCGAAATAGTCGTTTCGCCAACAGCGATACCTGTCACCTCACCATCAGCATTAACAGTGGCTATATCTGTGTTAATAGACTCAAACAGAATATTGTTTTCCAAGCTCTGAGGAAAACTAATAGTAGCCTTCTCACCCACCTCTATACTATTAGCAGAGATTGTCACATTGGCATCCTGAGGTCCATCACTTTCAGTATAGAATACAATCTTGCTGATTGTCAGATCACCATTAGAAGAACCTTTCTTCTGGTTGAATGTAAGGCGATAATAGGCATTGGCTATTGGTGAAGTAATGGTATAAGTATTATCACCAGCAACGGGAGTCAAAGGAATAGTCGTTGAGTTAGTAAAACCCGCATTGTCGGCCACTTCCAGCAAAGACCCATTACTGTTTTTAACAGCATCCACCGTCACAACAACCTTGGTCACAGCTTTATCGATAGCGGCAGCGGTAATGATGGATCCATCCCAAGTGCCATTTTTGCTACCGCCTTTGATAACACTCCAACCATTGTTGTTGTTGTTGAAGTTGACAATAGTACAAGTGAAATTGTCATACGTTGCCGACCAAGTACTGGCGTAGCTCGAAACGCCCTGACTATTATAAGCAGGGCCGAACTGCAACGTTTTGTAGGGCGTTTCCGTCGCCCATGCGCCATTGAACACTGTCATGAGCAGCGCCAATAGAGAAAAACGTAAAAGATTTTTCATAATTATGATTGATATTGTAAAAGAGTAAAACTTCTGATTTTCAACATATTACCCTATAATCATAAGATAGCAAGGGCGCATGACGAGTTGTTCTCTATGTAAATAGATAAATCATCAAAACATTTTTCGGCTGCAAAGTTACAGAGAAAAAACGAATGCCACAAATTTTTGTGGAGAAATGGAGTTTCGGACATTTCTCCAAGTAAGTAAGAGGGTTATAAACGTAGAAAGGAGGGACGCTACGCGCCCCTCCTTATCAATAGATGAAGATGGTTACTTTTCTTCGTCCCAGAGTGAGAAGGAAGAAGTTGTGGTTCCGACTTCGTCTTCGAATTCGAAATTGCCGTTATTGGCCTCGAATTCTCCACCCGTAGAGAATCCCACATCTTCCAAGATAGGATCTCCCTCTGGGATAATGACCTCCGTTTCTGGCTTTACATACTCTCTTTTCATAAGACTATTTATTTAACGTAAACTTTTTTAGTTCTACCATCAGTGTACTTCACGATGTTCAGGCCTCTGACGGGCTTGTCGAGCTTGACGCCACCCACGGTGTAGAAGCCTTCGATCTCAGCGTTCGGATCATAGAAGATCTGGTCGATGGTCGTGGTCTCATCACCTTCTCCCTCTTCATCGATGATGAACGAGATGTTCGCGTAGTCATCGCCAGTGAATGTCGGTTTGATATACCAACGGTACGGGCCCAGTTTCTGAGTAGCTGAATTCCATTTCAGATTGCCATTGGTGTTCAAACTGAACCACTGGTTCGCAGCCATGGGTCCGTAAGAATCGTAGACACCATAGAAGTCGTATTCGTAGATAGACGTCGCGAGGCTTAACAATTCATCCGTATTCTTGGCTTTGAGCGTGGTGTTCTCAGCAACAAACTCATATACACCAGACGCTTTCGGCTTAATGATATACGGTTTGTTGGCCTTCAGGGTATATTCAGCTGTCAGCTCCGAAATCTTCATGACGACATCTTTCTCATCTTCCACCACACCTTCTTGATTTGCAGGTGCGGAGAACATGTGGATGCGATAGAAGGTACACTTCTCAAGGTCTTCAGCCGTGAGGGTATAGTCGAACGGCACGAACCAACACTGACGCGTGTTAGCCGTTGTTTCTGAGAACTCTCTGTAATAGGTTACCACCTTGACAGGCGTATCCTCTTCCAGTGTGTACGGGGTCTTATTGTCGTCACGTGGCATGACGGAATTCGCTTTCGCCAAGAGGTCGTAGAGGTCATAGATGCCTGCATCTTCCTTCGTCATGACGGCATAAGGATAAGCGGCCTTGGTCTCTTCATCTTCGTTATCGGTAGCGACATAACCTTCAGCACAGTATTCCTCATCGGGTTCTTCAGAGAAGATACCACCCGTTATCTGGATGTCGCCGGCGGTGTAGTTGTTATCGGTTACCCAAGTCACGTCGAACTTACCGTTCTTGATGTTCAGCTTACCGCCTGTCGCCTCAATCGGACCAGTGATAGCACCGGTGGTGTTGATGTTGACAGTAGGAATAGCGTAATCAGCATACTTGCATGTATCGAACGCACGACCGCCCGTCTTTGCGGTGATGCTTGTCGAACCAGTCAGGTTGATAGTGCCGCAGTTGTTGGACAGTGCATAAGCCCATCCCGAGAGTGTCGTTCCATCGAGATTGACATCTTCGAGAGTTAGGTTGCTGTAGTTCTGGATCAACATCTGAGCGGTCGGCGAAGTAGCCTTCAGCGTACCGTTCTTAAATGTGATGTCAGAACCCTGAAGGAGTTGGAATCCGTTGGATTCGGTGCCGGTAGAGCCTACCGTCTCACCTGCGACATCATAGGTCAGGCCATTGAGGTCGAACGTGATGTTGCTGCCCGAAGGAACAACCACACCGTCGCCGCTGATGACACCGTTGGTAGCTGCCTCTGTCAGGAGCGTGATAGTAGTTTCTGCCGTGCCGGCAGCGTTGACAGCCTCCTGCAAAGTCTCATACTTCGTAGTGCCGATAGCTGCGATGTACTCGCAAGCCTTCAATGTGCTCGTACCGGTACCTTCGCCGTCGCTCACCCACTTGAAGTCGGCGGGAGCAGCCTGACCGAACGAGTCTTTCTCGCGGATCACAGCCTTTTCAGGAGTAGCTTCCATGGCCGCTGCGGCTGATGGGTCAATCACGAGGTCACCGTTGATGGTACCAGAATCAAGCATCAAATTGAAGCCGTTCTTCGCATCGTTTCCCGAAGCGCTAATCTCAACGTCACCGTTGATGACACTCTCGCCAGTCACCGTCACGCTCACCGAAGGATAGCTTGAGTAGCGGCATACGTCGAAGGCGAACGAGCCGCCTTCGTTGGCGTTAATCGTCGTGCCGTCAATCACAACGTTGCCGTTGTTGTTAGACAGTGTGTAGCAGTCGCTTCGGCTGCTGTGGCTCAAGGTAAGGGTCATGCCCTCAAGCGTCAGGTCGCTGTAGTTCTGGATCAAGAAAATCGCATTGTCAGTAGACTTGACCGTTCCGTTCTTGAAGGTAATCTTGTTGTCCTTTAGAAGCTGGAAACCCTGACTCTCCGTACCAGTGGAGCCGACCAAGTTGCCTGTTACATCGTAGGTGAAGTCATTGAAATTGACAGTCAGGCCAGTGGTATACTTACCCTCAGGAACCTTTATGCCGTTACCGGAGCAGTTTGCAAGAAGGGTTATTGTCTCGCCATCCTGGGCGGCAGCGAAAGCAGCCTCCAAAGTCTCAAACTTGGCACCGCCCTCAATCTGGGCAACATATTCTTTCAGACCGAGCGAACTAGTGCCGTCACCATTACTTACCCACTTGTAATCCGTGGGAAGGATTGTTTCACCCAATAGTTCATCTTTCACTGTCACTTCAACGTCATCTGTCAAACTACCATTCTGAACGTCTGAAACGGCAATATTGTACAAACCGGACAGCGAACCTCCAAGGACTTCAACATCGATAGGAAGTTGTGTTGTGTGCTGAACCACGGCAATAGCAGCACCCTTCGTTGTTGTTCCATTGCCATTTGCAACACTGCTATATTCAGTAGCTGTTGAAGTGATATTACCACCGTTCACAACCAACTTACCAGCACGAATTTCTATACCTGTGTCACCTCCGGTAATAGCACCGCCATTGATGGTAGTTTCTACGCCTTCATTACCAGGAAGGTACATGGCAGTCACATCAGAGGTGAGCACTGCACCCTCATTGATGGTGATGGTGGTGTTCTTGGTTGAGGAACCATTGGTCGCGACAGCGAAGTCGTTGCCACCATTGATGGTGCCATTGACGATGAGCGTCTGATTCTCCGACAACATAGCAACACATCCGCCTTCGATGGTCACGCCCTCGCCGATGGTCACATCGTTAAATTTTCCTGTTGCTTGAATGGCCGCGTCTGCATCAGCATTCACAATGAGTTTACCGCCACCTTCTGTAGATGTGTCAACCAATGCAAAGGTCTTATGAGATGATGTTGTACCATTCCTTGACAGGAGAACAGCGTAATCAGTAGCCGTGGAGGTTAGCGTATGACCATTGAGGTCGAGCGTAACATTAGTAGCCATCGTACCAGGAACAATTCGGGCAGAGGCCGTAACATCCTTCAGTAACTTATAGGTGCCACCACCAGAAATTACGGTGTTGCTCCACGCCAAGTAAGATACCTTTCCGTTGGCAGCCGTGTACATAAGGTCTGCCTCCTCAACCGTATATGTATAGGTTTCGTCAGCATTCTTCGTACTCTTCACATAGTAGCCTTCCTCATCTGTTGTAAAGATGGCAGCCGACTTGCTAGCGTTTACGGCTTGTCCCGGACTCAGCTTCACACTGAAATTACCCTTGGTAATTTTGAATTCACCAAGATTGAGCGTGAATGTTGCATCACCCTCCGTATTCCAGGTGAGGTCCTCTGTGAGGGTAATATTCTGCAAAAGAGTGATGGTCTCACCATCCATAAGATAGTTCTTCTTGAACGGAGTGTTGAATGCCAAATAATCATGATAATCTTTACCATTTTGCGTCCATGAATAGTCAACCTCAGCAAGTACTAATTCATAATAACCCTCCACTTCTTCAGAAGGGCCGAACATGTAACCTGGGGTTTTTATGTATGAAGAGGACGGGGCTTTAGAGAACAAACCACCAGAAATGAAACCATCAATCACGCCATTTTTAATAGCATAACTATAGATACCACCGGTAAACTTACCGCCTGAGATATTGTATTCCACAGCCTCGAAAGAATCTCCATAAGAATAGTCATACCAAGCGTAAGAACTTGCGGTAATCTCACCACCAGAAATATTCAGAGTAGCGAGTTTTTTGCTAGAAGCATCTTCGCCAGGCAATTGTGTCCAGATGGCAGCATAGCCATTTGTAGTAACAACACCACCTGTCATGTTGATAACATTTTGCTTGGTAGTGCTATTACAGAATTGGCGAATTACAGTGCCTACCGAGGTAAGATAACCACCATTTATGTTCAGGATAGCATCATAAGAGGTATTGTTATTGTCAATAGCATAGCAGATGCTTCCGTTTGCAGTACTAATAATGTTACCAGCCTCCATGTTCAACGTTCCACTATTAGTGATAACGTTGGTCACATAGTTATTGGTAGGCCAACTGCCAACAGCAAGGCTCTCGTCAGCCACGTTGGTGAGTTTACCATTTTGTCCTTCGCTGCTGTCGGTAATAGTGAGCGTACCCCTATTGGTGATAAGCTGCGACCCCTTAGACTCTGTTACACTTAGCGTAACCGTCTTGCCGTTGAGGTCGAGAATTATGTTTTTGCCAACAGGTATTGTTACACCTGCATTGCCAACAATTGTCTCATCCGCAATCATCGTGATGGTTGCCTCCGTTCCATCAGCAGGAACTGCTGCTACGGCATCAGCAAGTGACCAATACTTCACATCGCCAATCTGAGCCACATAAGGTCTTGGAGCAAGAGTGCTCGTGCCTGTTCCCTCTCCGTCACTAACCCACATATAACCAACAGGGGCATCTTGGTTGAACGAATCATTCTCCTTGATGATGGCCTTGGTGGGCGTAGCAGTCATGGCTGCACCGGCTGAAGCATCAACCACAATGTTGCCAGAGATGGTTCCTGATTCGAGCATCAGTGTGAAGCCTTCCTTCGCATCGCTACCGGAAGCGCTGACCTCGACATCACCATTGATAACACTCTCGCCCTTCACTGTCACACTCACGGAAGGATAGCTTGAGTAGCGGCATACGTCGAAAGCGAAGCCACCTGCCGGGTTGGCGGTGATGGTCGTGCCGTCTATCACAACGTTGCCGTTGTTGTTCGACAGGGTGTAGGCATAAATATAGTCAGCATTGTTCAGCATCAGCTTCATGCCCTCAAGGGTCAGGTCGCTGTAGTTCTGTACAAGAATCTTCGCCTTCGTAGAGGTAATGGTACCATTCTTGAAGGTAATCTTATTGTCCTTCAAAAGTTGGAAGCCCTGAGTCTCCGTACCAGTGGAGCCAACCAGGTTACCCGTCACATTGTAGGTGAAGCCGCCGAAGTCAACCGTCAGGCCTGTGGTATACTTGCTCTCAGGAACCTTTATGCCGTTGCCGGAGCAATCTGCAAGAAGGGTTATTGTCTCTCCATCCTGAGCGGCAGCGAAAGCAGCCTCGAGAGAACCATACTTATGGGTTGATTCACCACGAGTAATCAGAGCGACATAGGAGCCTTCCTCAACACTGTAGGGTGCACCTTCGACAGCATTATTCTGAACACCAATCTTGCCTTCAGCAATGAACGGCTCGTAACTGGTATCCGTGAGGTCGGCACTGAACTGGCCGCCAGAGATAACGATGGTTCCTGCAGTCTTTGAAACATTTCCAATGTAAGTTCCGCTTTCAACGGTAATAGTTGCATTGCTTCCTAAGATAATAGCGTCAAATGCTTTGAAGTTATTATTTGACAGAGTGAGAGGAATCGTTGAACTACTCTTCTGACGTATTGCATAACCATCCGTCTTATCAGGATGAGATTCGAATGAACACCCTGTGATAGTATATGCTCTATCTGAACCACTACCTCCATTAATACCGATGAAGCTTCCAGTCTGTGTGGCACTGCAATCCTCGAATGTTGCGCCCTCTGTTGCTGTCAACTGAGCTAAACTATGCAAGTTGGAACCTGTTACGTTGCTTATAACAAGGTTGTAACAAGTAGCACCAGAGGTTGATTTGAAACCAACGACTTTCGAATAATCCTCGTCGGTACTGGTTAGTGAGCAGTTGTTGATTGTTATGTTATGAGCGTAATTGTACTTATTTGTATAATAAGGTGTGCCTTCTGTTTTGGTGCTAGGCACGAGGATGAAGGCATCTGTACCTGTATAAAAATCTGTTCCTTTGCCCTCGAACTTGATGTTCTGGATAGTCAGAGTCTCTGTGCCACTAGCACGGCCATCACCATCAATGATAATTTGGCCATTCACAGTCTTTTCCTTACCGTCGATGGCTAGGTTCAAACCTGCCTTCTGGTGAACAATCGAGTAACTCGAAATATCATCGAGCAGTTCAATGGTCACATCACCCGTCATGTTATGGGCAGCATCGAGAGCAGATTGAAGCGACACATACTTGGTCTCGCCAATTTGTGCCACATAGTGTGGATCACCAATGGTGAAGTATCCAGGCTTATCTGTTGCAGAAACACAAACCTTACCCTCTATAATATAATCCTGGGCAACCTCTTCAGAGAAATATCCTCCGGAGACTACAATCTTACCAGTAGCAGCTTCAGTCTTGGAAATCGCTCCATTGTAAATGCCGCTTTCAACATTGATTGTGCCAGCAGTAACAGCAGTGGTTTTACCCAATAAAACAGCATTGGCTGCAGTGAAGGTATTGTCGGTAAGTGTGATGACAGCTGTGGAAGTTCCGTTTTCACGAATACCATAGCCTTCAGTAGCATTCTCGTCAGAGGTAAAGGTGTTGCCTGAGATGGTGAAATCACCAGTACCACCATTCACATTCACGAAGCTCTCACTGCCTGTAACGGTATTATTCGTGATACTACCACCTGTGGTGCCTATTAACTGTGCAAGGCTGTGCATCATAGTGCCAGAAGCTGTACAGTTATTGATGGTCACGTTGTATTCACCTGCGCCAGAAGTGGATTTATAGCAAACTACATCATATTTATTAGATGTACTGGTGCTAGTGAACGAGCAGTCAGTAACTGTAATGTTGTGAGCATAGTTGTATGCACCTGTTGTCCAGGGCTTATCTGTATCTTTGGTGCTTGGTACGAGGATGAATGCGTCGGTTCCAGAGTAGAAGTTCGATGTATTACCCTCAAACTTGATATTCTTGATGGTCAGAGTCTCTGTGCCGCCGGCACGTCCGTTGCCATCGATGAAAATCTGTCCTGCCAAGGTCTTGTCAGCACCGTCGATGGTCAGGTTGAGACCATCTTTCTGGTGAACGATGGAATAGGTGTCGATATCTTCAAGCAGTTCGACAGTCACATCGCCCGTCATCTCGTGTGCAGCATCGAGGGCAGCCTGGAGAGTAGGATATGAAACATCCCCTATCTTAGCAACGGCAGCAGGATAGATGAGAACACCATCCTGAGTGACAGTGATATTGTCAACACCACTAGATGGGCGGTCGTCTACCTGTGCCACGCTGTTGAGAACAACAAGAGCATCAGAAGTGCTTGCCTCGGGGAATGCGCCTTCGGTGGTGCAGTTGTTGATAATCACATCGTATACAAGTAGCTTGGAACCACAAGTAGCCTTCACATTGAGAGCAGCCTTTTTGGAGTCACCCTGGTTGACAAATTTACAATTGGTTGCAGTCACCGTGTATTTAGTAGCGCCACTTTCGTTATATACATTGATGAACTTACCGGTCTTTTCGTTCGTGAAAGTACAATCAGTATAAGTCAAGTTGCCTGAGTATGCCCACATGTGATAATCACTATTGCTCTGATTGAACGAGCAGTCAGTGAAGTTCATGTCGCCATAGGAGAAGAATTTTCCGTTAAGCGTACATCCCTCCATGTTGATGGTGCCAGCATGCTGGAAACCGTGGTAGTCGAAATTTCCGAAGTTGAACGCTACGTTCTTGAAGGTTGCTCCATTGGGGATGGAAGCGACACTACCTGAAGATGTGTGGTTGAACACCACGCCATCGACAGAGCCTTCAATGGTCACATTATTTGGTAAGTTGGGCAGAGTGTATTCTCCAGCCGCAATAACCTCGACGGTTTGGCCTTCTGTGGCAGCTGCTACTGCAGCAGCTATGGTCTCGTACTTGGTTGTGCCAATTTGGGCAACATATGAGCCCTCTTTCACAGAGTATTTACCATTGCCCAAATCTGTGGGGATGTAACCTTCGGCACAATTCTGCTCTGGAACAGGCTGGTTAAAAGTACCACCTGAAATAAGGAGGTTGGATGCAGCATCGTCGTTGTGCGCGAAGTCAGTTGTACCTGTAAAGGTAACATTATTCCCTTCGCCCAAATTAACAACGCTTCCATTCGTGTTGCCAGGCTCAAATCCAACAATAGCTTGCCTATTGTTTTCACCCACGACGTTAATAGCTGTATTTGTAACATTAACAGTCACATCTACATCTTCAATCTTGATCACACTGTATGCGTTAGATTCGCCAGAGTAAACATTCTTAGATGTAAGTTCACTATTGGTGACATTGAATACAGAACCATTTGAACCTGCTGAAGAGTCTGCAGCCTTAATGTTCAGGCAAGCCCAACCCTTAAGAGTACTGCCATCAATGGTCATGTTAACAGGATTGAAAGTTGTAATGGCATAACCCTTATCCGCATTTGGTACTACAATAATATTACTATTCGTAATATTGACTGTGGTGGTGGCTGACTGGTTACCGCCAATAGTCAACGGCTGAAGATAACCAGTATATGAACTTTCTGCCGTTGTCACAGTAGCGTTCTCAAGGGTCAAAGAATTCAATTTTCCACGCGTATCAATACAACGTCCATTGACGTTACCAACATTCTTCACCGTGATGTCTTTGAAAGTTACATCAATGTTACTGGAAGCACCCTGTACACCGATTCCTCGTCCTTTAACGGTCAAGGTCAGTCCATCACCATCAACGGTTATGCCTTCTTTCACCCAGAGGTTGAAGCGAGAGTCTCCGCTATACATAGCAGATGTGGCATCCACATCTTTGAGTAGTGTTACCGTCTCGCCATCTTGAGCGGCATCGAAAGCTGTCTGGAGATTGTCATATTTAACATCGCCTATTTTTGCGACATATGTGCCTTCTTTTACCGTGAATGTGCCATCTCCATTAGCGGAAGAAATGAATCCCTCGGATAGGAAGTCATCAACTGGCTGAGAGAAAGTTGTACCACTGGCTATAGACAAAGTAGCAGGACCCGTATTGGACACCGCACCCTTGTAAGTACCACTGTTTATTTTCACAGAGGCTTTGGATACATTACCCAATTGAATAACGTCTGTTGCCGTAAGATTATTATTGGTAAGGGTAATGTTGGCATTATCTGAACCTTCTCCAAAATTGCTCTTCACACGAATAGCATAACCACCATCTTTTGATGACGGGAAGGAACAATTGGAAATGGCATAATTACCACCACCACCATTGACACCGATAAAGCTGCCACTACTATTGGCTGTACAGCCATCAAATGTAGCGTTTGTTGTACCTGTCAACTGTGCCAAACTGTGCAAGTTCGTACCCGTGCAGTTGCTTATCGTTAAACCTTTCACGTTTGCACTAGACTCAGATTTAAAGCCCACCACATCAAAAGAACTTGACGTACTTGTAAATGTGCAATTTGATATAGTGATGTTGTGTCCATCACTTAGTCTGTTAGCGGTATAAGGTGATGGTAACGTTTTAGGATTCGGCACCGCAATAAACGCGTCTTTTCCTGAAACGAAATCAGACTGACTACCAGAAAACTTGATGTTTTTGATAATCAAAACGTCCGAGCCATAATTTCCAACACCATCTATCAAAATTTGTCCAGTGATGGTCTTGTTTTCACCATCAATTGTTAAGTTAAGACCTGATTTTTGTCTGACAATTGTGTTGGCGGTAATGTCAGACAATAGGCTGACAGTAATATCACCTGTCATCCCATTGTAGGCCGCATCAACGGCCTCTTGCAGCGTCGCATATTCCGTGGTGCCAACTTTGGCCACGTTTTGTGCGGACGCTGCGCCTACCACTATGGATAATAGGGATAGGCATAATAGTCGTATCCAATGTTTCATGTTAGTAGAATTTTAGTTTATAATTATTTTCTATTTCGTTTCAGTATTGGTTGCGCGGGAGACGCAGATTCAACAGTAAAAATACAATATTTAGCCATGCCCTACCCCCCTTGGGTGCACGAGCACGGTATTTGTTTTTTGCAAATTTAATGAGTTTTATGCTATTAAACAAATTTTAGCAAAAGATATTTGCATTTTGTTGCTTTTTTGGAAACAAAAAGGGAAAAATAGGGTGAATTTGGATGCGAAAATGGCTGATAATCAGGGATTATTGTATGTAGTACACTAAAAACGGATACCCACCCTTGCCCTCCCGAAGGGAGAATAAAAACCCACCCCAACCCTCCCAAAAGGAGGGGAAAAGGAAACCCACCCCATCCCTCCCAAAGGGAGGGAGTAGGATACCCACCCTTGCCCTCCCGAAGGGAGGGGGAAGGATAAGAAAATTATAAGATTTAAAGATTATAAGATTAAAGAAAGAAATAGTAATGAGTTACGAGTGATGAGTGAGGGAGATTAGCCGCAGTGGAAATAGAGGCGTACGAGACGGTTGAGGTCATCAAGGCGGTTGGTCTCGTTAGGACTGTTGGCGATGTCGGTGCGGAGGGTGCGGTCGTCGAAGGCGCGGAGGGAACGGATGATACCATCAATCATGGCGGGGCTGAAGACTCCATATTCCTCGTAGACCTTGCGCTGCTGCTCGAGACAATCGGCAGAGGCCACGCAGCTGTCGGGTAACTGGGCCAGTTGAGCGAGACGGTCGGCATTGGCCTGGTCGTGGATATTGACATTGACATACGTCCGTTCGGCCACATCGAGGGCGTCGGCCATCTCGAACCCATGGCGGCAGGCAACACAGAGTCCGGCGATGAGTTGGTAGACATCGGCCGAGCCGTCGGGGGAACGCATCTCGACAGTCTGTTTCATCGACGTGTCGTGGTGTTCGGAACGCTCGAGGGGGTTGGCTTTGCTGCACATGTCCGCCTGAGCTGTCCATCCCAACGGAACGCGCACGAGGACGGAACGGTTGCGATCGCCCCAGCACACGTTGGTGGGTGCCTCCTGATGGGGCACGAGACGGAAATATGACATGGGGTTCTTGTTGCCGAAAGCGGTGATGCTCGGCGCCAAATCCATCATGCCGGCAATCATACGCCGTGCATCATCGGAGAGCTGTCCATCGTGGAGCATCAGGTTACGTCCGTCTTTCATCAGGCGCATGTGGATATGCAGGCCCGAACCCGCCTTTCCCGTGGTGATTTTCGGGGCAAAGGTGACATTGAGGTTCATCTGGAAAGCGAGGTTGCGGATGACCCATTTGGCGATGGTGAGTTGGTCGGCCGCCCGCTCCGCCTCCACGGGAAGGAACTCTATCTCATTCTGTTCATAGACCATGCCGTCCTGGACGAAGTTGCCCACCTCGGAATGGCCGTATTTGATGTTTCCACCCGCCTGAGCAATGTATTTCATGCACTTGGTGCGAAACTCGTTAGCCTTGGCATAGGGTGCCGACTCATGGTAGCCATGCTGGTCGATGGCTGGGAAGCGCCCCTCGTCGGGGAAGATGACATAATACTCCAGTTCTCCCATAGCATGGAACTCCATGCCCGTGACCTTGCGGAAGGCACGGCACGCCTTGGCCAACGTCTGCTCGGGCGCACTCTCGAGGGCATTGCCGTCCTTGTCGAAGAATGAACAGAGCATGCAGAGCGTGGGTATCTCGGCAAAGGGATCGACAAAAGCCGTGCTGTAACGCGGAATAACATAGAGGTCGCTACTGTCGGCCTGGACGAAGGTGAAGAGGCTGGAGCCGTCGACACGCTCACCGCAAGTGAGTATGGTCTCAAGATACGCCATGTTGGTGACGACGAAATTGAGGGTTTTCAGTTTGCCGTCGCCGCCAGGATACATGAAATTGACCATGCGTATCTCGTGCTCACGGGCATAGTGGATGATGTCGGCGCGGGTGAATTCGGCCGAAGGCTTTTGGAGGAACGCCACCAAGGGGTTAGCGTTCATGATAAGTTCTTTGTTGTACACGATATAAGGGTAAAAAGGTAAAAGGGTAAAAGGGTAAAAAGGTAAAAAGGTAAAAGAGTAAAAAGGTAAAAGAGTAAATCAGCAAACCACCCCAAACCCCTCCTTAGAAAAGGAGGGGAAAGGATGGGGTTTCCCTCCTCAGGAGGGAACGGGATTACAATGTTACTTCGACGGTGTGGGTGCCGGGGGTGAAGGGGACGACAGTGCCGTCGATGGGTTTTCCGTCGAGGGTGATGGACTTCACGCCCTTGCTGACGCCATTGGGATTGGAGACGTGGATGGTGTATTCCGCACCACGGAAGCGGCGGTTCACCGTGTATTCCTTTGCCGTGGAGGGCAGGCAGGGATCGATGAGGATACCATCGTAGTCGGGCTTGATGCCGAGAATATGCTCAGAGATGGTGTACCACATCCATGCTGCGGTGCCCGTGAGCCATGAGTTCTTGCCCTCGCCCGGACGGAAAGCGTCTTTGCCCGCTACCATTTGGCAGTTGACGTAAGGCTCCACCTTATGCAGTGTCTGGTATTTCTCCTCTACATAGGAGGGAAGAATCTTGCGGTAGTGGTTCCACGCATCGTCGCCGCGTCCCGCAACCGTCTCGCCGATGATAACCCACGGGTTGTTGTGGCAGAAGATGCCCGCGTTCTCCTTGTATCCCTCGGGATAGGAGGATATCTCGCCCATCTCGACATGATAGACGGTATATGCCGGATTGTTGAGCACGATGCCATGTTCACACTCCAGTCGTTCCTTCACGCTGTCGAGTGCCTTGCCGACGAGTCCTTCTTCAAGACCAATGCCCGCCATGGTACACCAACCCTGGCTCTCGATGAAGATTTTTCCTTCCTCGTTCTCGTCGGAGCCAATCTTATTACCGAAGAAATCGTAGGCGCGGAGGTACCACTCGCCATCCCAACCGTCGCGTTTCACCGCCTCGACCATCTCCTGGACATGTTTCTCGGCACGCTCCGCCTCGGCAAGGTATTTCGTGGAACAATCGGATTTCTCGGCCAGCTTGCGGCAGAGCGCCACATAGTCGTTGCCCGTGACCACGAAGAGACCGGCTATCATGAGCGACTCCGCCTTGGAGCCCTCGCTCTTGTTTTCCGTCGTCTGGAAACTCTCGTTAGGATCCCAGGAGAAGCAGTTGAGGTTGAGGCAGTCGTTCCAGTCGGCACGTCCGATGAGCGGCAGCTTATGCGGTCCGAGGTTTTTCACCACATGGTCGAACGACACGCGGAGGTGTTCGAAGAGCGTCACCTCAGAGCCCGGCTGGTTGTCAAAAGGCACCATCTCGTCGAGGATGGAGAAATCGCCCGTCTCCTTGATATATGCCACGGTACCGAAGATGAGCCAGCAGGGGTCGTCGTTGAATCCGCCGCCGATGTCGTTATTGCCGCGTTTGGTGAGCGGCTGGTACTGGTGGTAGCATCCACCGTCGGGGAACTGTGTGGAGGCGATGTCGATGATACGCTGGCGTGCACGTTCGGGAATCTGATGGACGAAGCCCACAAGGTCCTGGTTGGAATCGCGGAAGCCCATGCCACGGCCGATACCGCTCTCGAAGAACGATGCGGAGCGCGACATGCAGAAGGTGACCATGCACTGGTATTGGTTCCAGATGTTGACCATACGGTCGAGTTTATCATTATCCGTACGTACCTTATATATATTAAGGAGCTTGTCCCAATAGTCGTTGAGCTCGGCAAAGGCTTTCTCCACTTTTTCGACCGTGTCGAACTGCGCCATCATGGCGAGGGCTTTTTCCTTATTGAGTATCAAGGGGTGAGAGGTGAGGGGTGAGGGGTGAGAGGATTGAACGAACTTCTTCTCCTGTTCGTTCTCGACGTAGCCGAGCAGGAAGATAAAGTCGCGCGACTCGCCGGGTTTGAGTTCCACCTCGATGTAATGCGATGCGATGGGACTCCAACCGTGGGCATGGCTGTTGCGCGGTTTGCCCTCGACCACCGCGTCGGGATTAGCAAACTCGTTGTAGAGGCCGATGAACGTCTCACGGTCGGTGTCGAAGCCCTGAATGGGTGTGTTGACCGAATAGAACGCGAAGTGGTTACGGCGCTCGCGGTATTCCGTCTTGTGGTAGATGACCGAGCCTTCTATTTCCACCTCACCCGTGGAGAAGTTACGTTGGAAGTTTTCCATGTCGGTGGCCGCATTCCAGAGGCACCATTCCTGGAAGGAGAACAACTTGAGCGATTTCTTTTTGTCGGACAGGTTGGTGAGCGTGAGCCGTTGCACCTCGCCCCATGTGCCCAGGGGCACGAAGAAGAGCACGGAGGCCTCCACCCCACCCTTTCGTCCGGTGATGCGGGTGTAGTTCATGCCGTGGCGGCACTCGTAGAAGTCGAGCGGTGTCTTGCAGGGTTTCCATCCCGGGTTCCAGATGGTGCCATTGTCGTTGATGTAGAAATAGCGTCCGCCATTGTCCATGGGCACCCCGTTGTAGCGGTAGCGGGTGATGCGCCGGAACTTAGCATCTTTGTAGAAGGAATAGCCTCCTGCCGTGTTGGAGATGAGCGAGAAGAAATCTTCGTTGCCTAAGTAGTTGATCCACGGCCACGGAGTTTGCGGGTCGGTGATGACATACTCGCGATGTTCATCGTCGAAATGTCCATAACGTTTGTTTTCCATCATGCGTAATATTTTTTAGGTGTTTATGAATTTCATGGGGAGGTATCATCGCGATTGTTATCGGATTCCGCTGCAAATATACGAAAAAATAGTGAAAGGCGTAAGGGAAAGGGGAAAAGTTTCCTTCTTCTTTAGTTTCTTCACTTTGGTGCAAAAGAAAACCCGGCTCAGGATTTCTCCATTACCGGGCTAATGAAAGGAGGAGTGGTACCTCCAGGAATCGAACCGGGGACACACGGATTTTCAGTCCGATGCTCTACCAACTGAGCTAAGGCACCCTTTCTTTCTTAATTGCGGGTGCAAAGGTAATGATATTTTTCCTTTCTCCAACTATCCTGAGGGAAAAAACTATTTGAGTTAACATTTATTAACAATGTTCGCGTCACAAACTGTAGAAGGTGGTGAAGGCCTTGACGCAGAAGAGGTGGTCGTTGACGCTACCTGTTTCGCGGCAGCTGTGCATGGCAAGGATGGCATTACCCATATCGACGCCACGGAGAGGTATCGACGAAGCAAGGATGTTGCCGAGCGTGCTTCCTCCCGCCACATCGCTGTGGTTGACGAAACGTTGACATGGTACGCCCGCCTTGCGGCAAATCTCTGCGAATACCGCTGCCGAAGCAGCATCGGACGCATATTTCTGTGCCGCATTGAACTTGATGACCGGTCCGCCGCCCAGCACAGGATGGTTGGTGGGGTCATATTTCTCGCTGTAGTTCGGGTGCCAAGCATGCGCATTGTCAGCAGACACCATAAATGCCCGTTCCACCGACTGCGCGAAGGCCTCCGTGGAGCCCGACTGCGCCAAAGCAATGCGTTGAAGCATCATGGAGAGGAAAGGACTGGCCGCCCCCTGTTTGGTCTGCGAGCCCGTCTCCTCGTTGTCGAAGATGGCAAGCACCTTTGTCGTGTCGGACTTTTTGGATTTAATCAACGCCTCCAGTCCAGCATAACACATGGACAGGTCGTCGAGTCGCCCGGATGAGATGAACTCATCGTGTACGCCGAAGGTACATGCCGGAGAAGCATCCGCCAGGTAGATGTCGAAGTCGAGGATATCATCGGCCTTGACAGGCAGTTGGCGGTTCAGTTCGTCAAGGATGACATTCATGAGCATGTTGCCCTTCTCCAGTTCGCTGTTGATGATGCCCAGGATGGGCAGCATGTCCTTCTGCTTGCTCAGGCACACCCCCTCGTTCACCTGTCTGTTGAAATGAATGGCCAGGTTATTGATTTGGAGTAGTGGTCGTTGGACATGGATGAGCAGTGTTTGCGGTTCCATGGGGTTTTCGGTGCGGATGATGACCCTTCCTGCGATGGTCAGGGGTCGGTCGAACCATGTCGACATGATGGGTCCGCCATACACCTCCGTATTAAGTTTCACGATGCCCCCTTCGCAGAGCATCTCCGCATTAGGTTTGATGCGGAAGGTGGGCGAGTCACAATGGGCGCAAATCATGTGGAAACCACTGTCTGCCAAGGGTTTCGACCCTATCTCGAAGGCATAGACAGAAGAGTCGTTTTTAGTAACGAAGAACTTATCGCCTTTTTTCACTTTTCCGAGTTGTTCACGTGGGTCGATGCGGTGAAATCCCGCTTTTTCGAGTTCGGAAACGATGTTTTTCACCGCGAGGAAGTTAACGGGTGAGTTGTCAAGAAAATGTAGAAGAGTTTTAATCATAGGTTATTATAATGATAATGTTTCTGCAAAGATAGCGTAAAAAAGGGATTTTACTTACTTTATTATAATAGAATTTGAATAATTCACAGAAAAGCAGTAATTTTGCGGGCAAAATTTGAAGAGAAGAGGAAACCCACTCCGGCCCACCAGTACCCACCCCGACCCTCCAGTACCCACCCCGACCCTCCCAAAGGGAGGGGGACGAGAGAAGAGGATGAGTGACGAGTGACAAGTGACGAGTGATGAGTGACAAGTTTCGAGTTATGGGTGAAGAGGGAAAGATTTTTGAATAAATTTGAATAATCATATAAACAATGGAATTAGCAACGAAGTACGACCCGCAGGTGGTGGAGTCGAAATGGTATGAGTATTGGTTGGAACATAAACTGTTCCGTTCTGAACCCGATGACAGGGAGCCTTACACGATAGTGATTCCCCCTCCCAATGTGACCGGTGTGTTGCACATGGGACATATGCTGAACAACACCATTCAGGACATCCTGGTACGCCGCGCGCGTATGGAAGGCAAGAATGCCTGCTGGGTACCCGGCACCGACCATGCCTCTATAGCCACAGAAGCCAAGGTTGTGAAGAAGTTGGCCGAGCAAGGTATCAAGAAGCACGACCTGAGTCGTGACGAGTTCCTGAGCCATGCCTGGGACTGGACACACGAGCACGGTGGCATTATCCTGAAGCAGCTACGTCGTCTGGGTGCCTCCTGCGACTGGGACCGCACCGCCTTCACCATGGACGAAACCCGTTCGAAGAGTGTGACGAAGGTGTTCGTTGACCTATATAACAAAGGGCTTATCTATCGTGGTCTGCGCATGGTGAACTGGGACCCCAAGGCCCTTACCGCACTGAGCACAGAGGAGGTGATTTACCGCGAGGAGCAGAGCCACCTGTATCACCTGAAATACTATGTCGTCGGACTGGAGAAGCTTGACGACGAGGCATCGTTGCTTGCCGACGGCAATGTCATCCACAAGGACGACAAGGGTTACTATGCCGTGGTGGCCACCACCCGTCCAGAAACCATCATGGGCGACACCGCCATGTGTATCAACCCCAAGGACCCGAAGAACCAGTGGCTGAAAGGCCGCAAGGTGATTGTGCCCCTGGTGGGTCGTGAGATTCCCGTCATCGAGGACCGCTATGTGGACATCGAGTTCGGTACTGGCTGTCTGAAGGTGACCCCCGCCCACGATACCAACGACTATATGCTGGGCAAGACCCATAACCTTGAGACCATTGACATCTTCAATGCCGATGGTACTATCTCAGAACAGTCGCCCATCTATGTCGGCATGGACAGGATGGACTGCCGCAAGCAGATTGTGGAAGACCTCAAGAGCGCCGAGTTGATGGAGCGCGTGGAAGACTATACCAACAAGGTGGGTTACAGCGAGCGCAATCCCGACACCGCCATCGAGCCGCGCCTGTCGTTGCAGTGGTTCCTGAAGATGCGGCACTTTGCCGACATCGCCCTGCCGCCGGTGATGAACGGTGAGATGCAGTTCTACCCCGCCAAATATAAGAACACATACAAGAACTGGTTGGAGAACATCCAGGACTGGTGTATCTCGCGCCAGTTGTGGTGGGGTCATCGTATACCAGCATATTATATTACCTTCCCCCACCCCTCCCAAGGAGAGTCAGGTGTGCCGGAAGGAGCTTTTGTGGTGGCAGAGAACGAGGAGAAGGCTCGTGAGCTGGCAGTGGAGAAGTATCCCACGTTGAAAGGATTGGAGTTTGCCCTTTGTCAGGATGAGGATGCTTTGGACACCTGGTTCTCATCGTGGTTGTGGCCTGTGTCACTGTTCAACGGCATCAATGACCCCAATAACAAAGAGATAGCCTATTACTATCCCACGAGCGACCTGGTGACCGCCCCCGACATCATCTTCTTCTGGGTGGCGCGCATGATTATGGCCGGTGAGGAATATATGGGCAAGATACCTTTCAAGAACGTTTATTTCACCGGTATCGTACGCGACAAACTGGGCAGGAAGATGTCGAAGAGTCTCGGCAATTCGCCCGACCCCATCGAGTTGATAGACAAATATGGTGCTGACGGCGTGCGCATGGGTATGATGCTCTGCGCCCCTGCCGGCAACGACATTCTGTTTGATGAGAGTCTGTGCGAACAAGGACGTAACTTCAACAACAAGATTTGGAATGCCTTCCGTCTGGTGAAAGGCTGGCAGGTGAGTGACGACAAGCAGAGTGCCGCCAAAAAGATGGCCACCGACTGGTTTGCCGCCCAACTCAGGAAGACCTCCGCTGAGATTGATGATTTGTTCAAGAAATACCGCATCTCTGAGGCCCTGATGGCTGTATATCAGCTGTTCTGGGACGAGTTCTCTAGCTGGTATCTGGAGATGGTGAAACCGGCCTACGGCAGTGCTATCGACCGCACCACCTACGATGCCACCTTAGGATTCTTCGACACCTTGTTGAAGATGCTCCATCCCTTCATGCCGTTTATCACCGAAGAATTGTGGCAGCACCTGTATGACCGCAACGAGGGCGACAGCATCATGCGTGAGCAGTTGTCTTTGGGCACGTTGAGTACCGACGATGAGGCGTTGATTGCCCAGATGGAGACGGTGAAGGCCGTGGTGAGCGGTGTTCGCACCATCCGGTCCACGAAGAACATCGCCCCCAAGGAGCCGTTGGAGCTGTTGAGTGTGGGTCATGACTTTGTGGGCGACCAGACCGCCATTGTAGAGAAAATGGCTAACCTGAAGGGGCTTCGCAAGGTTGACGAAAAGCCCGGTGATGCCGCTCAGTTTATGGTAGGCACTACCGAGTGGGCCGTTCCCCTGGGCAGCCTGATTGACGTGGAGGCCGAGATAGCCAAGCAGGAAGCACAGTTGAAGCACTTGGAAGGTTTCCTGATGGGCGTTGAGAAGAAACTTTCGAATGAGCGTTTCGTAGCCAATGCCCCCGAGGCCGTTGTTGCCTTGGAGCGCAAGAAGCAGCATGATGCGCAAGAGAAGATTGCTGCCCTGAAAGAAAGCATTAAGCAGTTACGAATGACGAAATCCGAGTGACAAGTGACAAGTGGCGAGTGATGAGTGATGAGTGACGAGTGATTATTATCTTTAAAAAATGAGGCATAAGACACGAAGGTTGTTCAAAGCACTGGGTATCTGTCTGGTTGTCATGGTGGTTCTCGCCATTACCGGTGGCAGTGTCTATATGCTTCATTTCTCCCTGGGTGATTCCAGTGGCAGAGATAGTCTGTTGGCCGAACAACGACTGACAGAGGAATATCCTCATGTGAAAGTCTGGGCAGACAGTCTGCGTCGCACCCATGTCATCCGCGATACCTTCATGATCGCCAATGATGGTCGCCAGTTGCATGCCCTGTATGCCGCCGCGCCCTCCCCCACCCGTAAGACCGCTTTCGTGATTCACGGCTACACATGCAACGCCACATATTACCTTTATATCGGTTATCTCTTTCGCGAGACCCTGGGTATGAATATTTTCATACCCGACCTGCACGCTCATGGTCAGAGTGACGGGCGGATGATTCAGATGGGATGGAAAGACGCCGACGACATGTTGGAGTGGTTGCCGTTGTGCAATGACCTTTTCCGCGACAGCTTAGATACAGAGATTGTGGTTCACGGCACGTCGATGGGTGGTGCCACCGCCATGAACCTGTCGGGGAAGGAAGACATGGACTATGTGAAGGCATATATTGAAGATAGCGGTTACACCAGTGTGTGGGATGAGTTCTCGTATGAGTTGAAGGAAAGTTTCGGCATACCCGATGTACCGCTGATGTACACTACCAGTGCTTTATGCAAATTGTTGAACGGCTGGAGTTTCGGTGAGGCCAACAGTGTGGAGATGGTGAAGCGATGCCAGAAGCCCATGTTGTTCATCCACAGTGACAACGACACCTTCGTTCCGTCGTGGATGGTTCATCCGCTGTATGAGGCCAAGCCTGAGCCGAAAACACTGTGGGTAGTGCCAAAGAGCGCTCACCATGAAGCCTACCGCGACTATCCCGAAGAATACGCCAGGCGAGTGAGGGAGTTTTTGGGAAGATTAGAAAATTAAAAGATTAGAAGATTAAAAAATTAAAAAATTATAAGATTAAGAGATTTAAAGATTAAAAGATTGATTAAGCGGTAGGTTATTGAAAAAAAGAGTGGGAATTATTCCCACTCTATTGTTGATGGCGGTTTGGAGGAAATGTCGTAACAGACGCGGTTAACTCCTTTTACCTTATTTATTATCTCATTAGATACCTTGGCCATGAAGTCGTAGGGAAGGTGTGCCCAGTCGGCTGTCATGGCATCTGTGCTGGTTACCGCCCTCAGTGCCACGGGATGTTCATAAGTTCTTTCATCGCCCATGACACCTACGCTACGCACGGTGGAAAGGAGTATGGCTCCCGCCTGCCATATCTGGTCATAAAGAGAGACCTCAATTGAGTTTGATGGGTTAGAGGAGAGCGGTGAGGACTGCTGGGTTGTTGGCACGCCGGCAGCGAGGACACGTCGGGCCTCTTCGCCAGACAGTTTAACCTTATATTCACGTAGTGAACGGATATAGATATCGTCGGCATCCTGAAGGATACGTACCTTTTCCGGCGTGATGTCGCCAAGGATACGCACAGCCAGTCCCGGTCCCGGGAATGGGTGGCGTGTGATAAGATGTTCCGGCATTCCCATCTGTCGCCCTACCCTGCGCACCTCATCCTTGAAGAGCCATTTCAGGGGTTCGCACAGCTGGAGGTGCATCTCTTTTGGAAGTCCACCCACATTATGGTGGCTTTTGATGACTTTTCCCGTGATGTTGAGGCTTTCTATGCGGTCGGGGTAGATGGTACCCTGAGCCAGCCATCGAGCATCGGTTATTTTCTTTGCTTCCGCGTTGAATACTTCGATGAAGTCGCGTCCGATGATTTTGCGTTTCTGTTCCGGGTCGCTGACACCCTTGAGATCATTGAAGAACCGTTCGCTGGCATCCACACCGATGACATTCAGTCCCAGTCCCTTATAATCCTCCATGACCTGAGTGAACTCGTTCTTGCGCAACATGCCATGGTCAACAAAGATACAAGTGAGGTTACTACCTATGGCTTTGTTGAGCAAAACTGCCGCCACCGATGAGTCGACACCCCCAGAGAGACCCAATATCACCCGGTCGCTACCCAGCTGTTCCTTCAGTTCTGCCACCGTGGTGTCGACGAACGATGCCGCGCTCCAATCCTGGCGAGAGCCGCAGATATCAACCACGAAGTTTTTCAGCAGCTGAAAACCCTGAATGGTATGGAACACCTCGGGATGGAATTGAACGGCCCAAACTTTGTTGAGTGTTGAATGTTGAATGTTGACTGTTGAATTGTCGCTTTGCGATGAAGAATTATCCAATTGAGAATGACGGGTATTGAGGGGTGCTTGGGCACTCCAGTAGGCCGCATATTTCACATCGGCGGTAGAGGCGATACACTCATAACCCAGGGGGATGGCCGTGATAGTATCGCCGTGGCTCATCCACACCTGCGAGTGTTGCTCAAAGCCGCGGAACAGCAGGTTATTGGTATCCACCGTCTGAAGGTGTGCACGACCATATTCTCGTGAACCGGCTTTTTCCACCTTACCCCCGTTAGTGTGAGCAATGTACTGTGCCCCATAGCAGATGCCCAGAACAGGAATACGTCCCACAAACTGCGAGAGGTCGACCTTGAACGCCTCAGGGTCGTGAACAGAGAAGGGTGAACCACTGAGAATGACACCAATGACCGACGGGTCGTCGTTGGGGAATTTATTATAAGGTAATATCTCGCAGAACGTATCAAGTTCGCGTACGCGCCGTCCAATGAGTTGGGTGGTCTGTGAGCCAAAGTCGAGAATGATGATTTTCTGTTGCATGTGTTTAATATTTTGGAGCAAGGGGTAATGGGCAGAGGATACCTAATTACCCACCATGAATTATGTTTTTGAATTATTAATTGCTCATTATGAACTGTTCTGCCTGAGTGAGGGAATCGATTTTTCCCACATCGAGGAGACGCAGGTCTTGTTGGACAACCGCTTTTATTTTGTGTGTGGCGCAGGTGGAGAGGTAGAAATCGATGATGGGAAATCGTTCCGGCCACTCGTCCATGATGGGGAAGAGAGATGGTGAGAGCAGGTGAATGCCCGAGAATGCCAGTCGTTGCAGCTGGTTGTTTTCATCCGCCCCCTTCACCCATGGATGAGGTGACCTTATCTCTCCTGTCGTCATGTTTTTCCATCCCACCAGCAGCATGTCGTCATTGAAGAGCAGTCGTCTGGATGACGGTCGGTCGCTGACGAGCAGTGTGGCGTCCGCTCTACTATTATATAAGGTATCAACTTGTGCGTTGCTCAGGATATCCACATTATGGATGAGCACCGGTTCGTTTTCGTCGAATAGCGGTCGCGCCTTTTTGATGCCTCCGCCAGTTTCCAACAACATTTCCGATTCATCGCTGATGCGTATGTCGAGGTCGGGGTATTCTGTTATGTTGAGGAACTCGATGATTTGGTTGGCGAAGTGATGCACATTAACGACCAACCTTGTGATGCCGGCCATGCTCATTTTCTGGAGCACATGGCACAAAAGAGGCTGTCCCGCCACTGTGACGAGTGCTTTTGGCATCGTGTCGGTGAGCGGTCGGAGTCTGGTGCCCAGTCCAGCAGCAAATATCATGGCCTGCTTCATGGTGCAAAAGTACACAATAATCTTGAGAATGAAGAAGATATTAGGGATTTTTGATGAAATGAGAATTGAAGAGAAAAGTTTGAAGAATATTGGTTAATCATCATTCATCTGTTTTTATCGTACAATATACATTTCACCAATTGTGTGGGCACACAGACTGTATTTTAATATTTATTAACTATTAGAATTTATCTGATAATCAATAAGTTACAAAATTGTTACAAAAATCACGAAAAAAAATCATAAAAAAGTGATTGGGGTATAAAAAAAAGTATTTACCTTTGCAGCGTTTTAATAAACAACTGATTGTTTTACAGATTTAAAAAGCAAAGAAAAATGAAAAAATTGGTATTTATGTTCGTAGCTATGGCTGCTATCTCTTTCGCTTCTTGCGATTCGAAGAAAGCTGGTGAGGCTGTTGAGGCTGCCGCTGACTCTATCACTGCTGCCGCTGACAGCACTGTTGAGGCTGTGACCGACTCTATCAAAGCTGCCGCTGACAGCGCCGTTGCCACTGTTGACAGTGCTGCTACCGCTGCTGTTGATAGCCTGAAGAAGTAATTTACGAACAGTAAATGAGAGAAATGACCGCAGGACGATAGTTCTGCGGTCGATTTTTTATAGCCTCCCCCTGGCCCTCCTGTAGAGGGGGAATTTAAAGCCTCCCCCTACCTCCTCCATTAGAGGGGAATTATGAAAGAATGAAAATAAAAAAACCTTCCCTGTGTGGGGAAGGTTTTTTGTATCATATGTATTGAAGAATATTAATTTCTGAGGATGTTGACCAGCAGTGATGCCACTGAAGTGACAATACCAATGAACGAGAACCAGATGGTGGTAGAAGAACCGATACCTGAGTTTTTCGCCCTCACACTGTTAGGTTCGATATAAAGAATGTCGTTCTGCTGGAGATAGTAATACGGAGAGTTGATAAGGTTGGCATCGGTGAGGTTCAGACGGTGTACCGATTTCTGACCTGTAGCATCCTCACGGATGAGCATCACATTCTCGCGTTTACCATAGATAGTGAGGTCGCCAGCACTTGCCAGAGCCTCGGGAATAGACATTTTCTCTGTTGTTACAGGAATAACTTTTGGACTTCCCACCTCACCCCAGATAGTGACACGGTAGCTTGACATAGTAACGGTGACCACCGGTTTTTCTGTCTTTGCAAGATATGGAGCTATTTTCTGCTCGATGAGATCCTGACATTCCGTTTTTGTCAGTCCCACGACATGTAATTTTCCTACTACGGGGAAATTGATATCGCCATTGTTATCGACGAGGTATCCCTGCAATGAACCACCTGTTGATGTAATTGACCCATCAGATCCCATGTTTCTCGACACGGTAAGATTGAAAGGTGCGGAAGCCTGTGGATTGGTAGTATGCACAGTAATGTGAAGCATGTCTTTAGGCATGATTCGTGCGTCAAACAACCCTCTTGATGCTGCGAAGCTGATGGAGTCAGCATTTTGGAAATAAGGTATTTGCTTGCTCGTAGTACAACTGCCGGCGAACAATATCATAGCCATGGCTACGATGGGAAAGATAAATTTCTTCATGTTGAGCCTATTTTTATAATTTTTTGCAAAAGTACTTCTATTTTTTGATACTAGCAAATTTTTGAAGAGTAAAAAGGGAAAAAAGAGTGAGGAGTGAGGAGCGATGAGTGATGAATGAGGAGCGATGAGATGTATAATAGGCTTCACCTCAACGAAAAAAAAAAGATTTATTTTGTATTGTCTTCGGTTTGCACTATCTTTGCAAAAGAAAGAACAATCTTAAACCTAAATAGTCTATGATTAACAGACAACTTCTTCAACCCGAGAGCATCGTGGTCATCGGTGGTTCCAACAACATACACAAGCCAGGTGGAGCCGTGGTTCGCAACCTTCTTCAAGGCGGTTATAAAGGAACCCTGCGCATTGTCAACCCCAAAGAAGACGAGGTGCAGGGCATCAAAGTGTTTCACGATGCCAAGGAAATACCGCCCACCGATTTGGCCATTCTGGTGGTAGCCGCCAAATACTGTCCCGACTACGTGGAGCTCTTAGCCGCGGAGAAAGAAGTGAGAGCATTCATCATTATCTCAGCAGGTTTCGGCGAGGAAACGAAAGCCGGTGCTGCGCTGGAGCAACGTATCCTCGACACCTGTGAACGTTATGGAGCCGCACTGATTGGGCCCAACTGCATCGGTCTGCTCACCGAGTGGCACCACAGCGTGTTCACCAAGCCCATCCCCCAGTTAAACCCGCAGGGTGTGGATTTCATCAGCGGCAGCGGTGCCACAGCTGTATTCATTCTGGAAAGTGCCGTCATCAAAGGGTTGCAATTCCGTTCCGTATGGAGCATCGGCAATGGCAAACAGATAGGCATCGAAGACGTGTTGCAGTATATGGATGAACAATTTGACCCCGAAACCGACTCGAAGGTGAAGCTATTGTACATCGAAAATATCGCCAACCCCGATAAATTACTCTTCCATGCCGCCTCGCTCATCCGTAAGGGTTGTCGCATTGCTGCCATCAAGGCCGGCAGTTCGGAAAGTGGCAGTCGTGCCGCCTCGTCACATACCGGAGCCATCGCGTCGAGTGACTCCGCTGTAGAGGCCCTTTTCCGCAAGGCCGGCATCGTGAGGTGTTTTTCGCGTGAGGAGCTGACTACCGTAGGATGCATCTTCACCCTCCCTCCATTGACCGGTAAGAACTTTGCCATAGTGACCCATGCCGGCGGTCCCGGTGTGATGCTCACCGACGCTCTGTCGAAAGGCGGTTTGCAAGTGCCCCCCATCAGCGGTCCTGAGACCGACGAATTGAAGAGCAAGCTCTTTGCCGGTGCCTCCGTGGCCAACCCTATTGATATCCTCGCCACCGGCACGCCTGAGCAATTAGGTGTAGCCATAGACTATTGCGAGAACCATTTCGACAATATCGATGCCATCATGGTCATCTTCGGGACTCCCGGTCTGGTTCAGTTGTACGAGACCTACGACGTGTTGCACAAGAAAATCCTGGAGTGCAAAAAACCAGTGTTCCCCATTCTCCCATCTTTGCACACAGCTGGTCCTGAGGTGGAAGAGTTCCTGAAGAAAGGACACGTGAATTTCAGCGACGAGGTGACATTGGCCACCGCCCTGACGCAGGTCATGCGCACGCCAGCACCTGCCTCACCTGAGATAGAGTTGTTCGGTGTAGATGTACCGCGTATACGCGAGATTATCGGCGGTATCAAGAACAACGGATATATCTCGCCCGAATTGGTTCACGACCTGCTTTCTTGTGCCGGTATCCCCATGGTGCCTGAGATGGTTAGTGCCGACAAAAACACCCTGGTGGAGTTTGCCGAGAAAGTAGGTTATCCCGTGGTGGCCAAAGTAGTCGGCCCCGTCCACAAGAGCGACGTTGGTGGCGTTGCCCTAAACATCCGTTCCAAGGAACATCTTGCTTTGGAGTTTGACCGTATGATGAAAATCGAAGATGCCACTGCGGTAATGGTACAGAAGATGATCAGTGGCACCGAGTTGTTCATTGGTGCCAAGTATGAACCCCGTTTCGGCCATGTGGTACTCTGCGGTCTTGGTGGTATCTTTGTTGAAGTTTTGAAAGATGTGTCGAGTGGTTTGGCACCCCTCTCCTATGCCGAGGCATATTCAATGATTCACTCATTGCGTGGTTACAAGATTATTCAGGGTACGCGCGGTCAGTCCGGCATCAACGAGAAACGTTATGCCGAGATTATCGTCAGACTGAGCACCTTGTTGCGTTTCGCCACAGAGATTAAGGAGATGGATATCAACCCACTGTTGGCCGACAAGGACAATGTGGTGGCCGTGGATGCGAGAATACTTATTGAACGATAAAATGAGAGTTTAACATCCAAATAAATAATGAAGCAGGGGAAGTGACTTTCCCTGCTTCATTATTTATTCAACCATTTCTTTCCTTTGCTGATGACAACTCCCCGATATGAACTGTCAACACGTTGGCCATTGAGGTTATAGAGAATATCTTTATCGTCATCGTCGTTTTCGGCAATGATGCCTTCTATATCTGTTGACAGGCTGGCGATGGGATAACCATAATGGTTGGACATATTCAATGGTACGACGAAGAATGACTCGTGGGCTGGACAGATAAACGGTTCTCCTTCAGGACATCCCGGACTGAAAAAGAAGCCAACAGTATTGTTCTTCGTCCGCAGGCGATAAAAGACGAGATTATTATCATACGGATCACCATATTCATTCCAATAGGAATCCGTCATGGCCTCTTCATCATATCCTCTCTGATACCAACACCACCAATATCTTATACTTGCATACGCCTCCTTGAAAGTATAGGTGCCAGGATTGTCCGCTTTTAGCACCACCGCCATACCTTGAGGAATTACCTCACCAGGTTTAAAGATAAACTCCTTTTCAATTTTAAGCGTATTCTGATCTATACCAAAATGATAGGCACGTATGCCTTGTGGCACGATGAAACCCATTTTACTATAATAGATGGTGGTAAAGAGTAGGTCAGTAAATGTAACATCCACCGTTTCTGGTTCATCCAGCACGAAAAATACCTCATCGATAAATCCAGCATGACCTTGTGGAAAAGAGATGGTGATTCTATCAGTCAAGGTCATTCTTTCAAAGCGCAGTTCAAACAATGTGAAACGACCCGATTTGCTCAAGGGTTTTACCGTGGCAATAGAAAAGTCACAATCTCCATACTCTAAAGTATTATTATTGACGACAGTGACCGTTGAGCCATTTCCGATAAAATTGCCGCACACCTCACCCTCACCCAAAGCATATCCATCGAACGGGCGAGCATCTATCCTAACAGTTACGGCATCTGCACTTTGTCCCATTGACTCTGCCCAGAAATACATTTTTCCATTGCCCGTTATATTGATGTGTTTGATGACCAAACTTCCACCACTGCCAATGATTGCACACTGATTACCCGAATAAACTTTATTAAAACGTGGACTATCACCTTCATAGTATTCGTCATCATAAAGCAGCCATTCCTTATCAGTCCCCTCAAGAGGTGTCAGGTCAAAAAGGTCTTGCCAAATGCCGTCGTTACCTCCCACCCCGTTGACATTATCAAACGACTCATACCAGTCTACGTTATCGGGTATGGGTGCATAGAAAAACTCTTTATATACCACCATGCTCGTCTTGCCATTAGAAACAGCCATCGCCCTGACGACAGTCGACTCGTCGATAGTGAAAGGACCTTGGTAGAGCGTACTGTTCTGGTCGGGATCATCAGCACAGTTGGTGTTGTAATAAATCTGCGCTCCTTCGGTAGGACAAGAGATGGAAATAGTATTTGTCTGTTTGAACAGTTGGCCTTTCGACGATGAGATAACAGGGTTCATCACCTCCGTTTGCACTTCATGGTATGTTATCGTAAGGGAAGATATCCAAACCTGGTTTCCCTGTTCTGCCGTGTGTGAACTCGTATTTGTCATTGACACGTCGCCGGCAATATGGCTGATGATGCCAAAGGGACCTTGGTTGTCATATTCATAAGTGCAGTTGGAAAAAGAGGCAGAGGCATTGTCGGTGATATTGACCTTATAGACATAATTAACGACGATATCGTTTACCACTATGTTTTCCTTTGCCTTGATGGTCATGGCATTTCCCACGTAAAACCTCGCACCCATGGAATAGTATTTTGGAGCTGACTCAGCCCCGTTTGCATAGAACGACAGCTTCACACTTTCAAGATTGCTGAGAGCGGATATATCTGACAGGTTTGTACCACTGGCAGCACCGTAGTCTGCAAAACGGATGGTTTCCGTTTTCGTCTGTGCCGATACTCCTACGCTTGCCACAATAGATAGTAAGAGCAATGAGTGTTTCAATAGTCTATTCATAGTCAGGATTTTCAATTCATCAGGGGTGGGCTCATTCATAGTCGTCGATGACGGCGTTGATAAAGTCCATCATCGGCTTGGCAGTTTTGAAAACCTCCGTCATACGTTCCAGACAGTGGGGTTGGGTGAAGAAGTCGTCGGGGATGGCGGACCACGCACAATAGTCCTTCATGCGCAGGTACAGGATATGTTCATCATCGCGCGGAAATCCAGAAGGAACTGTCTTCAGCATTTCCAATCCAAATCCCTTTTCATCCTCAAAAGTATGTTCTCCCGGCACACCGAAGGTATCGAGGAAATGTTTATTCCTGACACATTTATTCCACTGCTGGCGATTAGCCATTATTTCGTTACGCGTAGCCGTGAGTATATTTGTTGGCAACCAATAGCTGCCCGTCGCCAGCAAACAGTGACCCGGTTCGAGATGGAGGTAATATCCCCCATGCAATGCCTTTTTCCCATGTGCAGCAATATAAGCCCCCAGATGTCGTTTGTACGGCGACTTGTCGGGTGAGAAGCGCGTGTCACGGTAGAAGCGGTATGTGGTATCAGCCACTTTCACATGAGCGATGGAATCGTCGAACTGTGCCAAGCGGACAATAACATCAGCAATAAGGCGTTCAAACTCCTCTTTGGCCGCCATATAGAGTGGTTTGTTTTCGTTAAACCACGGACGGTTATTGTTGCGAGCTACTTGTTGGAGGAAATCGAGTATGAGAGAGGTATTATACAAGGGTGTGGGGTTTTGAGGGGTGAGAGGGGATTAAGGGGTGAGGGGTAAGGAGTGAGAGGTGAGGGGTGGGGTTTTAAGGGGTGAGAGGTGAGGGGTGAGAAGTGAGAGAATAGTCTGTAGAGTTTTTATCTTTAGTCCATTAACTCCTTCAAGTGGATTATCAACATTACACGATGATGCGTGTCTTGTGATAGTTCTCACGGAATTCTGAGGGAGAGCAGTTCTTTTTCTTTTTGAATATACGGTTGAAGTTACTGAGATTATTGAATCCACAATCGAAGGCTATCTCCGATATGGAGCGTGCCGTGTCGACAAGCATTCTCGATGCATAACCCAATCGGATATCAATGATATATTCAGAGAGGTTCCTACCTGTATGTAACTTGAAGAACCTGCTGAAAGCACTGGAACTCATCCCAGCGATGTCGGCAAGTGCGGCCAGTCGTAGTTCGTATTTGTAGTTCTGTGCGATATGGTTTTTCACCTTCAGTATACGTCGGCTGTCATCCTCCACCGCTATCTTGGCAAAGCTGGAAGTGGCCAAGGTGCGTGTACCGTGACATTTCGACAGTTCATAAAGTATAGACATAAACTGCTGCACAGCATAGAACCCATCTTTTACAGAGCTGAGCGAGTCAAGCAAGGGATACACCCTCATGATGGCTTCGAGAGGAAAGACCAATCCTTTCCGTGCCTCGTTCATCATCTTGCGAATACTGAAAAAGGGGTTCCTGCCAAAGAAACCATCTTCATCCATGTGGAAGTCAAACTGAATGGTTATCTCCCTGATATCGTCGTTGGTACATTCGTTCTGTTCCCACACATGTTCAAGGTCGGGGGATGTGATAAGCACGAGGTCGTATTCATCGATTACCTCGGCATTATCGCCCACGATGCGTTTTACTCCCTTAGCATGTTCCACGAAATTAAGTTCCTGCACCACATGGTTGTGTATGGGATAAGTGAACTCTTTCTTTCGTCTGTCGGCGATATAGAGCACATCTTTTCCATTAAGAGGAGAAATTTCATGTATGATTCTTTTTTCGTCCATGGGGGTTGTAACAGTTGCTTCCTATTAACTTGTCAACTCGTCTACTACAGTTTCAGTTCTTTCAAGATTTCGCTCATGCGACGGAGAGTAGTGACACGCGTTGGTACAAGCGGCAGGCGGAGCACATTCTCAATAAATCCCATCTCATGGAGCAGAGCCTTAACACCCGCAGGGTTGCCATCGACGAAGAGGAGGCTGTACAGGTCGATGAATTTATAATGAATCTTTCTTGCCGCCGCAAATTCGTTGTTGAATTCCAGCCTTATCATACGCGAGAATTCCTTTGGCAGTGCGTTACCGATGACAGATATGACCCCCACAGCACCGCATGCCACCATGGGATAGGTGAGTGCATCGTCGCCGGAGATGACATCGAAGTCGTCGGGTTTGTTTTTGATGATTTCGTCAACCTGTTCAAGGTTTCCGCTGGCTTCTTTGATGGCTACGATATTCTGGCAGTCGCGTGCCAGCCTCACGGTTGTTTCCGCTTTCATATTGATACCCGTCCGTCCCGGCACGTTGTAAAGCACTACGGGAAGTTCCGTTGCCGCTGCTATGGCCTTGAAGTGCTGGTACAACCCTTCTTGCGACGGTTTATTGTAGAAGGGACATACAGAGAGTATGCCATCGATACCTGCGAGGTCTGTGCTTTTCAGTTCTTCGACCACCGCCGCCGTGTTGTTTCCTCCGCATCCCATGAGGATAGGCACCCTTCCTCCAGCTCGTTTGACGATAAGTTCTTTAATGGTTTTCTTTTCCTCCTTATTAAGACAGGGTGTTTCTCCTGTCGTGGCGAGGATGCACAGAAAGTCAGCCCCATTGGATAGTTGGTAGTCGACCAATCGAGTGAGTGCCTCATAATCCACCGCCCCGTCTTGCGTGAATGGTGTTATGAGGGCGATACCCAGTCCTTTAAATATATTTTGTACCATGAGAGGGTTTACTTGTTGTCGTTAAAATTTGCTTTTCCTTTACAATCTGGTGCAAATTTACGGCTTTTTAGCCTATTTTGCACATTATGCACTATTAAAAAAAGTTACGAGTGATGAATGTTGAGGTGTAAGGAGTATGGGAGTATAGGAGTTTGGGAGTTTGGACAATAGCATGCGGGGCAATGGCTAAACTACTTAACTCCTTTAACAACTTAACACCTTTAATTACATAACTGTTTAGGGTTTAGTGTTGAGTGACGAGATTCTCATTCAATAATATCCGGATAGTCTATTCGTTGCAGGAAGAGGGCTTGTGGCGGCATGCTCTCCCCAGCCTCGGTACGTCGGCGTGAAGCCAAGATATCTGAGAACTGCTCTAAAGTCACCCTACCCCGTCCCACGTCGATGAGGGTGCCAACCACCGCCCGAACCATATTGCGCAGGAACCGATTGGCAGTAATAGTAAATCGCCAGCGATGATTGTCAATCTGTTCCCACTGAGCTTTTGTAACATAGCAGAGCGTCGTTTTCACATCCGTCTTTGACTTACAAAACGAGGCAAAGTCATCATTCACAAGTAGCATCGCCGCCGCTTGGTTCATCAGCGAGAAATCAAGGTCAAAATGAACGAAACAAGAACGGTCGCCGAGGAACGGGTCTTTTTGTGTGTGAATGAAATAATAATAGGTGCGTGCCATGGCTGAGAAGCGTGCGTGTGCTGTTGCAGCCACTTTATGTATTCGCTGAATAGCAATATCATAAGGTAAGAGTCGGTTGAGTTTGTAGGCCAGTTGTTCACAACCGCCCAAAGCTTCGACTCTTGTCGCATCATCATCGAAATGAGCTACCATCATGGCAGCATGGACACCAGCATCAGTACGTCCCGCCCCTGTTACCTCAATATCCGTACGCAAGATGGTAGACAGTGCCTCTTGTAGTTTCTGCTGCACCGACATACCGTTAGGTTGTACCTGCCATCCATGGTAACGTGCTCCGTTGAAGCTGAGATAGATGAAATATCTTTGCATGTTTTGTTATTTGGGTACAAAAGTAGTTAAAAAGTAAAAAAGTAAAAAGGGAAAAGGGTAAAAAAAGGTAAAAAGGGAAAAGGGTAAAAGAGTAAAGATATGAAGGGAGTGGTTAAAAATATACAAAAAGCCGACACCATCCTCTCGGACGATGTCGGCAATTAGAAAAATTACACTCTATTGATTTGTTGAATCTTTTGCCATCTGTATTTTCAACGAAATAACGTAAATTGTACTTCATCAATACTTTTCAGCATGGACTTCAGTACTGACAACAGATGTAGCATCTAATACCTATAACTATTTGGAGAACATTTATGCATTATCAAGCAAATGAGTAATGAATAGCAAACAACTCGCCAGTTGAAAAGAACTTTTTGGAATGTAGTTATTTATTGTTGCGTTGCAAATATACAATACTTTTTATATTTTATCGACAAAACGGATTAATATTTCAACAAATTAACATTTATTAATTTTTCGCACAAGCACCTATTCCAGTCCTCCGATGTTCATATGTCGAAAGATCTATTCTTGTGATGAGAGTACGAAACTTATGGGGAGGCTCTGGATGCAGCGGACGGGGCGACCCTGTTGACGGGCGGGTTTCCAACGGGGCATGGACATGATAAGGCGCACAGCCTCGCGGTCAAGACCCGGTGAAACGGAATGGACGACAGTAGGCGAAGAAACAGAGCCGTCGGCCTCAACAATGAACTGCACCACGACCCTGCCCTCTATGTCCAACGTGGCGTCTAGCCAGGGATAACGGATATTGGCACGGAGATAACGATATATGTCTTCGGGGGTATCACGGAACGAAGGCAGTTCCTCGGCAACGACATACACCTGTGCGGTATCGGCGAACCAAGGCTGCGGCGTACAAGACACCGCCTGTCGCTCTGGAATCTCGGCCTTGAGCATATTCTTGGTCTCTTTGTTCAGGAAATGTTGCAGTTCGCCAGAAGGCACAGCACCCAAGCTGTTGTAATCGTCGTCATCCATGATGATGCCGAGGTCGAAAAAGGCACCGACACGCATGAGGCACATATCACCGAGGTAAAATCCATAATCCTCTTCTCCAAAACTTGATGGTATGGCCCCCAGCAACAACATCTGTAACAGCAGATAGTCGTCGCGGTCAGGGGTGTAGGCACTGGTCTTGAGCATATCCTTGGTTTTGAGTACACGGTCGCTCGCAATGTCATAGGTGATGAGCCGTTGGCTTTCGGTGACCTGCTCCGCCGTATCCTTGGGGATAACACGGTTGACGAGGCGCAGCGATACGTACCGACCCTCAACATATTCCATCATATTGAGGCTGACCATCTCATAGTAGGTGCGCAGACCAGGCTCGTCGGGCATCTGCGTAAGCGGCTCGCCCTTCGATGTGAGGTACTGCTCTATTGCGGGGAACACGACTTCCGACTCCCGTCCGAACAGTTCCTTAGTAAGGTAACGCTGCAATGAAGGCATCGCCATGAAATGGAGCGACAGCGGCCACTCGAGGTCCATCTTGATGAGATGGAGGGTATTGCCTTGACGACGGAGGTACTGCTGTTGGTGGAATAAGATGCGTTGACGCTCCGTCTGGTTCTTGACGGAATAGATGGATACGAATGTGCTATCCTGCGCGTGGGCAAGAGTGGCGGCAAAGAGGAATAGTAGCGTTATCAGGTTTTTCATTATTACTTTTTGTATTGTATGGTGCAAAGATAAGGAAAATTAAAAAATTAGAAAATTAAAAGATTAAAAAAGGGAAATCTAAATGTAGATTTTCCTAGATATGGTCAAAATACGTTCTTGACCATATGGTCCTATTTGACTAAGCTAGTTTGCTTTCACAACCACCCCGTTGTGGACTTTCACAACCATCCCGTTGTGGACTTTCACAACCACCTCGTTGTGGACTTTCACAACCACCTCGTTGTGGACTTTCACAACCACCCCGCCCCCTCCTTTAAGGAGGGGTACCTACCCTCCCCAAGCCCCTCCCGACATCGGGAGGGGATGTAACCGCTCCACCCGTCGCTCATAAATTAAGGTACTGCTCCCTTTTTCTGCCGGTCGCAGTATTGTTTGACGCAACAGAGTTGCGATTTCTTGACAAACCACCCCTACCCCTCCTTTAGAAAAGGAGGGGAGTAGGATGCTTGCTTTGGAAAAAGAGAGAATAAATGCTAGAGTTGGAAAAGGTAGGAAAATTGCTTACATATCTCAAAAATCGTGATATTTGGGGATTCTTTATAGCAATTTGTGTAAAAAAGTTGGAGGAAAATCACGTGTAAAGGATGGCTTTTACTGAATAGTGGATGGTTGATAAGAGAAAGAGGGCTTTTCATAAAAAAATAGTCGTTATTCTTTGTTTGTCTCTTGCCTTGCATTACCTTTGCATTAAGGAAAGGAGGATAAAGGGAAAAGAAAAAAGAAACAACAACAAAAAAAGTATAAGATATGAAAAAGTTAACACTATTCTGCTTCTGCCTGCTCATGAGCAGCTGGGCAATGGCCATAGACATGGCTCACCTTCATCAGCTGGGACTGCCCCAAGGGGCTGTGGCTGCCAGCAAGTATTTTGAGGACCTGTTCGCAGAGACACCTCATGCCTTCACGGACCAGGACTGCGAGAACAGCACCTTTCCAGGACTTGAAGACCAATACACATTCTTCGTGGAGCGTCTGCCGAAAGCCGCTGACGATGATTTCTACCACATCAACCTGTGGATGTATGCATCGTGGAAGGACCAGGTGACGAAGGTACTGAGCCAGGAGGGCCAATACCACGACCTGCTCATCAAGGGTATCTACTGCATGGTGGACAAGCAGCCGAGATTTCTTGAGCATAAGATTGAGGGGACAGGCCAGACGGTGATGTTACAGGATTTCGGTGAGGCTCCCGTGGTGATTGTGCAGGCCGAAGAGTTCAACGGTACGATGCATGCCTTGCAGAACACGCTACTTGTCTATCCTTTCACCAAGGAAGTGAAAGAATTGGAAAACGAGTTGTTCGTGTCTGTCTCACATACGCTCACCAATATGCTCATGGCTGCAGAGATGAACCTGGCGCAGGACTATATCATCACCACGAGCACGGAAGCACGTTCCGAGGAGGTGCCTCTGAAAGAGAATAACGAGTTTACGTATATTTACAGGCAATTTCTCCTACCCTCACTGCATATCTACAATGCCAAAGGCGAATTGGTGCAGACCGTCACCCTGCCTCAGGACGAAGTGGATATGGTAAGGTAATTAGAGGTTATTCTGCTTCGAGGAGGAGTACGCGACTGGACCAATCGCTTTTCTTGCTCCATTCCACATCATTTCGATAGGGCATCTCAAGCCCACGGCTCATGAGGTATTCACCCGTATAGACCTGTCCCTCGCAATCAAGCGGCTTCAGGTCAATGCGGTTGAGTTCATGAACTCGGTAAGAACGTGCCGGGTCGAGACCTGCCATTTTTACACGTGGGAGGTGCTCGTTCTGGAACGACTCCGTCTTCCACCAATAGAACACCGCCTTATCTTTCTGCTCAGTTACATACATCATCGAAGCCAATCCGAGGTGATCGTAAGGCGAGACGAGGCGGTAAATATCTCCGAACTGCACGATGGGACGTATCTGTTTGTATTCGGCTATGGCATTGCGGCAGAGGTTCTTCTCTTCGTCGGTCATGTTCTTCGGCTGTATCTCCATGCCCAGTCGTCCACTCATGGCCACATCGATACGGTATTTAAGTGCTGTGGTACGGAACACCGTGTGGTTGGGTGTCGCCGAGATATGGCTTGCCATGGCAATGGCCGGGAAGAAATAGGAAGTGCCCCACTGCATATAGATACGTTGGAGCGCGTCGGTGTTGTCACTCACCCAGAACTCATCGAACCACGGCAAAACACCCCAGTTGACCCTGCCGCCACCACTAGCACAGGCCTGAATGGTGAGGTCGGGATATTTTTCGCGTATGCGTTTGCAAGTAGCCTCGAAACCACGGTGATAGGCTATGTACAGATGACTTTGATCCGCTGTCGGCAAGTACTGGCTGCCATGGTTAAGTATGGGCATGTTTGCATCCCACTTGATATAGTCGATATCTGGATACTGCGTCATCAGTTTGTCGACCACGCCAAAGACGAATTCCTGCACCTTGGGATTGCTCATGTCGAGCACCAACTGTGTGCCACCACGTCCAAGAACCGGGTCGCGCTGTGGTGCCTTTATAATCCAGTCGGGATGTTGCTCATAAAGTTCACTCACCGAGTTCGTCATTTCCGGCTCTATCCATATACCAAACTTGATGCCATGTTTTTTCGCATCATGCAACAGTCCGTCGATACCTTCAGGCAGTTTGGTGCGATCGACTTCCCAATCGCCGAGAGACGAGTTATCGGTCTTTCGCGGATATTTCACGCCGAACCATCCATCGTCCATAACGAACAACTCACCGCCCATGTCAGCGATATCGCCCATCATCTGGTCCATACCCTCCTGGTTGATGTCGAAATAGACACCTTCCCAGGAGTTAAGCAGGATTTTACGTTCACGGTCACCGTGCATCATCATGTATTTCCGTCCCCAGCGATGGAAGTTACGCGAAGCCCCTGAGAGTCCTTCACGACTGAAGGTCAATGCCAGGCGCGGTGTGGCAAATGTCTCGCCCTTCTTGAGGTGGTATTCTGAATTGTCTTCATTGATGCCCGCAAAGAAATAGTGGTAGTCCGTGTCGTCGGTCTCAATTTTCAGCCGGTAATTGCCGCTATAGCATAATGCGGCACCAATTACATCACCTTGGTTCTCACGTGCCTTGCCATCGAGCGAGAACATCACCTCAGCATGATCGGTGTGCGAGTTACGCGTGCCATCCTTGTTCTTAATCACTTTCTGGCCCGGCAAGATAGGTTCTTCGACCAACCGTGTTTCGTTGGCCCATGAGCCATAGAGGTGGGAGAGCCACACGTTACCACGCCTGATAGGCAGCATGCCCGATGCAAATTGCGTCAGTGAGATGGTAGATTTCTCGTTGTTGGTGATTTCCGTCCAAGTCTCAATCATGTCAACATCATTGTATGCCTTATAGCACAGGTCAACCGTAACAGGATAAACCTTATCTTTAAGATGTATGCGCGTGACGGTGCCGCCGCGTTCCGAGGCTGTCGATGTGCCCGTGACCATTAGTTGTGTGCTCATATTGCCATCGGCATGGTGCATAGCAAGTGCCGCCTCAGCCGGCGCGTTCATGCCGTATGCCGGATAGGCATCCATACGTCCGTCGGCATGGCGTTGCAGATGGTTGATGTCGGCAGCCGGCAGTTTGGCCCCGAAGTAGACATATTCGGGTTGACTGCCATTGTCGGCGTTTATCACGAGGGTGATGTTTTTCGTCTGGATGGTTACGGGACCTGACAGGCAAAGCGTGGCGGTCAGAATTGATACGAGAACGGTGAAATATCGCTTCATAGGTTTTGGGTTATGGGTTATGAGGTTTTTGCAAAAGTACGAAAAAAAAGGTCAACCGAAAAACGGTTGACCACCAATTTTTATATAATATCAAAAAAGTATCAATATTGGATAATTATTAGGGAGGTGAGAGGAGAAAGGAGAGAGAAGAGAGGTGAGAAATAAGAGTTTAGAAAAATGCCATGCATGGTAATCATAAATCTCATATCTCAAACATCAAACCTTAATGTCCTTGTGGGAGATCCATGGCGAGACGCAGTCCAATATACGCGTTGGAATCGGTGAGCTGTCCATAGGAGCGATGGTAAACGATGGCTTTCTGCTCGTTGTTGATATAGCCGCCGCCACGGTAGACGAAGAGATAGCCACCGTCGGTGGGTTGCAACTTTGGTTGTTCACCATATTGTGCGAAACCTGTTGAGGTCCATTCCCACACGTTTCCCGTCATATCGTAGATGCCCAGTTCATTTGGTTTTTTCGTTTTGACGGGATGCGTGTGTCTGGCTGCGCCATGTCCCAGCCATGCCACCTCATCACTATCGTCTGAACCAGCGTAGAGCGTTCCTTTGGACAGTTGCCCACCACGTGCCGCATATTCCCATTCCGCCTCAGTAGGCATACGGAAAGATAGGTGCGTGAGTTCGTTGAGCCGTGCGATGAAACGCTGGCATTGACCCCAGTTGACATGTTCCACGGGGTTCTGGTCATTGTCCTTGAAACGCGAGGGGTTATCACCCATGACCGCCTTCCAAAGAGCCTGTGTCACCTCCGTCTCGCCAATGATGAAATCGGCCACCTCGACCTCATGTGCCGGGGCATCGCTCGGAAAATAGGTGTCATCGGTGAGGTCGTGTCCCATATCATATGTCCCACCTTTCACCTCTACCATGATAAAGGTGACACCGTTGACGGAGGCGGAATAAAGTTTCGGTCTTTCCTGTTTTTGCTGCTGTGCCTGTTGCTGAGCCAACTCCTGTGATTCGGGTTGTGTTTCCGCCTGTGGCTGTGCTTGGACAGCCATTGTGAAAACGCAGAGCAATGCGCAGATTGTCAAGAGTTTTTTCATTATATCGTTTTGTGTTTGTCTTTTTGAAGGTGCAAAGGTACGACTTTTTTTCGACATAAAGACACAAGGACAATAGTTTTTGAACTTTATTAGCGTTTTTACACTTTCATATTCCGCAGTCGCAGGCTGTTGAGCACAACGCTGAGGCTGGAACAAGCCATGAGTGCACTCGCCCACATTGGCGTGAGTTGGAAATTGATGCCGAAGAGGCGTAATGCACCTGCCGCCACGGGGATGGCAAGGACGTTGTAGATAAAGGCCCAGAACAGGTTCTGATGTATCATCGACACCGTGTGGCGCGAGAGATGGACCGCCTCAGGCAGTCGGCGCAGGTCATCGCCCATGAGTGTGAGCTGCGCCACGTCGATGGCCACGTCAGCCCCCTTGGCCATGGCGATACCTACATCGGCGAGAGCTATGGCCGCAGAGTCGTTCACCCCGTCGCCCACCATCGCTACGCGGTGACCCTCCTGCTGCAACTGCCGCACCAACGCCTCTTTATCGTCGGGCTTCACCCCACTCTGCCAATGAACGATACCTGTGAGCTGTGCCCAGTGAGCCACCGCCTCATCGCGGTCGCCACTCATCAGGTAAACCTCGATGCCCATGTCTCTTAATCGCTTCATCGCCTCAGCGGCATGAGGTTTGAGAGACTCCCGAACTTCTATCGGCAGACTATCGGCCTTGGTGAAATCCACCTGTTGGTTAGGTATGGTGAGCGTGCCCGTCTTATCGATGACCAATGCATCTATATTTCTAATATTTTCTAATGCCGCCGCATCGCGGACAAGCATGTTTTTCTCAGCCGCCCTGCCGATGCCCACCATGAGGGCTGTCGGTGTGGCCAGGCCCATGGCACAGGGACAAGCAACCACCATGACTGTCACCGCTGAGAGGATGGCCTCAGCCAGTCGTTCCGTGCCACCGATGAGAAACCAGAGAAAAAAGGTGAGCACGGCCAGTGCGAGTACCGTGGGTACGAAGACAGCCGCCATTCGGTCGGCCACTCGCTGCACGGGAGCCTTACTGTCCTGTGCCTGTCGCACTTGATTAATCATCTGCGCCACCGCCGTCTGTTCACCCGTGCGCCGCGCCCTCATCAGCAATTTGCCTTGTCGCAGGATAGTGCCAGCGAGAACCTGGTCGGAGCGTCGTTTGGCCACAGGTGACGGTTCACCCGTGAGCATCGACTCATCAATATACGCCGCATCGGCGGTCATGAAGCTCTCTGCCTGCACCACAGCGCCATCAACGGGTATTTTCTCCCCTGCCCTCACCTCGAGCATGTCGCCCGGCGTGATGGTAGCTATGGGAACATCGTTTATCTGGTCATCACGCACCAGACGTGCCGTCTTAGGAGCCAGTGACATCAGTCGTCGCAGACTGCCCGCCGTAGCCCTCCTTGCCCGTTGTTCAAGTACACGTCCGGTAAGTACGAAAGCAATGATCATAACAGTGGCATCAAAATAGGTATGCCATGTGCCCACGCCCCACAGACCGTCGCCCCAAAAGGTGTTCACCGCGCTGAAGACGAAGGCGATGGTGGTAGATAATGCCACGAGGGTATCCATGGAGAGCAAACGGTGACATGCCTGTTTGGCGGCTTTAATATAGAACGAACGGCCACAGACTGTCATGCTCACAAGAGCTAAGACAAGAGAAAGCTGGTTGGCCGCGTCGCGTCCGCCCACATTAATCCATCCCATGGAGAGCGCCATGACCAATGCCGCCAACACCCATGCGACAAGCATCTGCCGTAACAATTGTCTGTATTCACCGCGCTCCAGTTCCTCCACCCTATGTTTTTCCTCTATGATGAGGTCGAATCCAATGGCATTGAGTGCCTCCTTCATCCGTTGGGGCATGACGAGGGCTGGATCGTAGTCGACCACGGCATGACGTGACGAAAGGCTCACTGTGGCTGATGTAACACCATCAAGAGCACGCAATGTCTTCTCGACATGCGCCTGACACGAGGAACAGGCCATACCCACCACAGGGAATGTTTGTTTCATTTTCTTTGCCATTTGTTATCTAACATGCAAAAGTAGCGAAAATTAAGGAAAGTGAAACCCACAATTATCGTTTTTATAAAAAAAATAGTACCTTTGCCATGTAATAACAACTACTACCTACTTATGAAAAGACTATTCTTATCAATGATGATGCTCCTGGCTGCCATAGGCATGGTGAAGGCGCAGGACGAGACTCCTCAACTGGAGTATGTGATGGAACTTAAGGTGAACTGCGAGGGCGCCTATCAAGTAGGCCAGACCTCCCATGGCAACCGCTTTGTCATCCCCATTGTGGGAGGGACATTCGAGGGTCCTGAGCTGCGCGGTACCATCCTTCCCGGCGGTGCCGACTACCAATTGCAGGACCAAGCCCACGGCCGCACAGAGATAGAGGCCATCTACAGCATCAAAACCGACGACGGAGTATGTATTCACATCCGTAATAAAGGTCTGATCTGTACTGGAAAAGCCGACAATGGAGCACCCAACTTCTATTTTCGTACCACGCCCCAGTTCGAGGCACCTCAAGACAGTAAATACGCTTGGCTGAACAACGCCATCTTCGTATGCCAGCCCAGCATGGGCGGTGGTGGTGGTGCCATCTGTCTGAAGATATGGAAAGTGAAGTAATACACACCCTCTGTTCCTCCCCAGAAGGGAGGAACGACCGAATAACAAAACAACCTAACGACCCATTAAATATATGAAAAGACTATTCACGACCTTGGCAGTAGTAGCTATTGCCGGTTTGGCCTTTGGCCAAAAAACACGTGTTATTGAAGAAGGTGGTTTGGGACAGTACAAAGCCATCATGAAGGAAGAGCCATCGCTTGAAGCACACACGGTGATTGTGCCGCAGGATTTGTCGCCCTTCGGTCCCGGTCATCGGTTGCCCGTACTGGTATGGGGCAACGGTGCCTGCACCAACTCTCCTTTCGAGCATATCAAATTCCTCAACGAGATAGCCTCACATGGTTATATCGTGGTGGCCACGGGTTTTATTCCCATGACTGACGAGTGGTACCGCGGGCCTATGTCGAAGAGTGAGCAGCAGATAGAGTCGATTGATTGGGTGATAGCCCAGAACGCCGATGAAAAATCGCCCTATTACAACAAGATTGACACGAAGAATATCTGCGTGGCTGGTATGTCGTGCGGTGGTCTGCAAACCCTATTCAACTGTGCCGACTCTCGAATCACCCTGCTGATGATTTGCAACAGCGGTCTGTTCAACCAAGAAAATGCGGGCAGTGCCGTGGGTGGCATGCCTATGCCTCCTAAGGAGAAACTTCAGGAGATTCACACGCCCATCATGTATATGCTCGGCGGTGAGGAAGATATCGCCTACGGCAATGGTATGGACGACTTCCATCGCATCAGTCATGTGCCTGCCTGTGCCATCAACTATCCAGTGGGACATGGCGGCACCTACAGTCAGCCTCATGGCGGCGAATTCTCCATAGCTGCCCTGGCTTGGCTCGACTGGCAGATGAAAGGCGACTTGGATGCTGCCAAGATGTTTTTGGGAGCCAACTGCGGTCTTCTGAAACGCGAAGGGTGGAAGATTGAGAAGAACGCCCTTTTTGAATGATTTGGTGATTCGTTTCTTGCAAGGTACATAATTATACGACTCAACCGCTTTGTCGAGAGGTTGAGTCGTATAATTTTAGTATTTAGTGAGCTCGCAAGCTCCAGAATGCTACGGCGGCCGCTGCAGCAACATTGAGCGAGTCAACGCCGTGGGCCATGGGGATGCGTGCCACATAATCGGCTGAGGTGATGGTCTGCTGAGGTAGGCCATCACCTTCCGTTCCCATGATGATGGCCAGACGTGGTTCAGAAACGAGCACAGGGTCATCGACGGAAACAGAATTCTCAGTCAATGCCATGGCAACGGTACGGAAACCGAATTGATGAAGGGTAGTCGCAGGACCATCGAGCCATGTCCATGGCAAGAGGAAAACCGAGCCCATGGACACCCGTATGGCCCGCCGATTGAGCGGGTCGCATGAGTTTGTAGTGATGAGTACCCCATCGATGCCCAATGCCGCTGCCGAGCGAAATATCGCCCCTATATTGGTTGTATCGACCACCCCGTCGATAATGACGACACGCCGTGCATCACGACAGACCTCTTCCACGGAGGGCAGAGGCCGTCGACGCATGGCACATAGCACCCCACGCGTCAGTGTGTAACCCGTGAGTTGCGCCAGCAGGTCACGGTCACCCGTATATACCGGTATGTCACCGCAGCGCGCAATGATGTCGGCTGCATCACCAGTGATATGCTTGCGTTCACAAAGCAGTGCCAAAGGTTCATAGCCAGCATTGAGAGCTACACTAATGACTTTAGGACTCTCGGCGACAAACAGTCCCTTTTCCGGTTCGAGGCGATTACGCAGCTGCGCCTCTGTGAGTGTGGAAAAGATGTCAACTCCGGGTTGGCTAAGTGATGTTATTTCAATCATATTATCAGTTGTTCATTGTATATACTTCGTGCATAATTGTTCCAGCACGTCCTTGTGATGACCAGGAAGGATGATGTGGTGGTTGCCTATGGGATGTGAAAAGAAATAGGAAGTTTGTGAGTGGTCAGCAAGTTGGACGAGCAGCTGGGTACGGCATAGGTCGGGCTTGTCCTGACATTCAATAAGTGAGCCTTCGGCAATGAATGAGCGCGAGAGGTCGCCGGACAGTTTGAAGATGGTGACTGGTCCTGGTGGCACATAGCCCCTTATGCCCACACCGATGCCCGACTCGAAATGTGTATCCAGTTCAAAACGTTCCACCATGTTGAGCGGTATGGTGCAATGTGCAAAGATAATATGTCCCGACACGGTGTTGATGTTTGCAGGATTGGCTTGGAATCCCATAGTACCCGTTATAACCTGTGCTACTTTCATTGAAAGCATGGCCGGCACATCACCTTCACAGCCCGCCACGATGCCCTCAGCATTAAGCATTGCCAAGGCCAGACAACCCGTGTTATGAACAGAAGTGAGTAAGTCAAAACAACGCAGGGTTAAACCCGCGAGGTGGTATTTTTCAACAATGGTTTTCAGGGCATGATAGATTTGGGCTGCCCCTTTGAGATTTGAGGCTTGAGATTTGTAGTGTGAGATTTGAGGCTTGAGATTGATGGGCAGTGTTTCAGGGGCTCTGTCGATGGCTGTCAGGAGTTCTTCCATGGGTACATCGACGAGTTCGATATTCAGTTGCTCAAACACTTTCTGTTTATCCGCATGGCTGGCAATGAGCCAGTCGGAAGGTTGACCGATGATGCCGAGGCGGCAGCCGGACAGAGAGTGGTATGCCTTCTCCACCCTCTCTAAAAGTTGTATACGATGGGTGATATATTGCGATGTTCCATGAATGATTTCGCCCTCGCAACCTTTTTGGCGGAGGAAGGATAGAATCTCCATCGATGCGGCCAGAGAGTTACTCTTGCCAGAGGTGAGAAAGTAGAATGGATGGTGACTGCGCTGGCGCAGTTCATCGAACAGTTGGAGGAAGAGTCCTTCGGTGCCCCCCGTACGAACATAGATGATATTGAGCGGAGATTTGCCGTAGTCGATGAAATCAGCCCCCTTCCATTCAAAATCAAGATGCAGGCTGTCACGGAACTCATGGGTAGATTTGCTGACGGCTTCCTCGTCGTGCAATGCTGACGTGAGAGTATAAATGGCGATGGACATGATGAGTGATGAATTACGAGTTACGAGTGATGAGTTACGAGTGATGAGTGATGCAAAAATAAGGAAAAAGTTTGGAATAATCGATGATATTTGGGGATATCCCACTTTTTTTGTACTTTTGTCCGTGTTCAACACCATTTATGGCTTGGAAAAAGAAATACCGATGTGAGGCTTGCGGTTACGAGTGTGATTCGTATGAGGGGACAGGACTGTTCCGCCAGCATATCACTGCTGTAAGTTGCGACAACTGCCACACTGTTCAGCAACTGGTGGTGGGAGGTGTTATTGGAGACTTAGCCCCCTCATTCAACAGCGAGGTAGGTCGTTTGTGTCTTCGGTGCGGCAGTACGTCGATACATATCTGGGACAAGCAGACCTGTCCACGTTGTGGCGGACGAATGACGTATACGGGTGAGCGTGAATTCTGGTCATGAAAGAAAGACTAAAAGGAAAAAAGGCATATTATACTGGAGATATAAAAATGTCACGTCTCCCGACGTGACATTCCAAAATTCTAACAAAGCGATATTATACCTATTACTAATACTAATATAAACTAAAATTACGCATCATCAATGATAAAATCATTCTAAATATTATTCGACAAATCTGCTGATATTCATTTTTCGATTGCAAAGATAATACATATTGGAATAATAGTCTTTTTTTCTTGTTACAACCAATTTGCAAATTGTAACAAAAGTAAAAATGCTACATTTGAGCAAGGTTTTGGGAACAACCATGAACCTTATTAATATAAAAAACAATAAATTTGCAAACAGAAACAACAAATCTTTATTCATATGGTAAAACGTAACAGGATGAGAAAAAACATCATCACCCTCCTTTTGATGGGTCTTTCGCTGCCCTCTATGGCTCAGAACCCCATCATCCGCGACCAGTTCACCGCCGACCCCACCGCCCGTGTGTTTAACGGCAAGGTGTACCTTTATCCCTCGCATGACATTATGCCTCCTGAGGGCCAACGTCAGGACTGGTTTTGTATGGCCGACTATCACGTGTTTTCATCGGCCAACCTGACCGATTGGACTGACCACGGAATGATTGTCAGTCAGGAAACTGTGCCCTGGGGCAACCCTACAGGTTATTCGATGTGGGCACCCGACTGCGTGTTTAAGAACGGCAAATACTACTTCTATTTCCCCAATGCCCCCAAGAGCGGGCGTGGTTTTGCCATCGGCGTGGCCACAGCCGACCGTCCTGAAGGACCATTCACCTGTCTGGCAGAGCCCATCAAGGGTGTTACAGGCATTGACCCTTGCGTTCTCATCGACGATGATGGCCAAGCTTACATCTACTGGTCAGGCATGGGTATCCGCGGTGCCCGGTTAAAGAGCAACATGACCGAGCTTGCCGATCCTCTTACGGAGGTACGTATGCCCCGCCGTCCCGATGCCAACGGCAATGCCGGTCCCCAGATGCCCCCGATGATGGTAGGTGGCGAGGAAATGAAAGGACTGCCCGAAGGATTCAAGGAAGGACCTTTCGCCTTCAAACGTGGTAACTGGTATTACCTCACCTTCCCATGGGTACGTTCAAAGGAAGGAACACCCGGTAACGGTACTGAGACTCTGGCCTATGCCATGTCGAAGAGTCCGTTGGGTCCCTGGGACTTCAAAGGAATCATCATGGCCGAGCACGACAATGGCTGTTGGACCAATCACCACAGTATATTGGAATACAAAGGACAGTGGTACATCTTTTACCATCGCAACTATTTCTCACCCAGTGACGACAAACGTCGTTCCGCCTGCATCGAAAAAGTGTCGTTCAATGCTGACGGCACCATTCAAGAAGTGAAGGAGACATTACGTGGCGTAGGTATCAACCAAGCCACTGAGAAGATAGAGATTGACCGCTACAGCGAGGCCAGCGACGGCGTAACGGCAGCATTGATTGACGCCACGCACGTCTTCCGCAGTCTTGCAGCCGCGTTACCTTCAAAAGGCAGTTGGATACGCTATGCCGACGTAGATTTCAGTTGTCTTACCGAAGGCTACGTGATTGTTAATGCCATGGCCAACGAAAATACCGAGTTCTATCTGCGCGAGAAGAGTGCCACAGGCAAGGTGATTGCCAAGATACCGATGACCGTGAAGAGCGAGCAAGGCCCGTTCCGTCGAGATATGAGCGGCCAATGGCTCACGCTGACAGCTCCGTTGGAATATACACCCAGCGGTGTTACCGATGTGGTGGTGACCTGTGAGCAGGCAGGCATGAGCATTAACTGGGTACAGTTTAAGAATCGTCCGAAGTATTTCTCCCCCGCAAGCGGTGCCTCAAGCACTCCCGATGACAACGGTTTCATCCGCAGATGGATGTTGTTGGAGCCTATCAAGCAAGATATCCGCTCGAATATCGTCTTCACTGACACCTGGTTGCGCGATGTATTCTCGAAGACCTATTTCAAGGACCAGTATACTGTAGTGCCCACCAATGGTCAGAAAGTGACAGTCGACAAGCAGAACCTTGCCTGGCACGCCCTCGAGAGCGAGAACTACAATGTGAAATTGTTCCGCTTTGCTGAGAAATGGGGTGACCAAACCTACGGCTCACTGTTCTGGGGCGTAACCATCATTGACTGTCCCGAAGAAATCCGCAATGTTCGCCTGGCAGCCGGCAGCAACGGAGCCTCGATGTGGTGGCTCAATGGCGAAGAAGTGTTATTGCTCTCGGGTGACCGCCGAATGGTGGTTGACGATGGTATGTCGAACCGTCTGACGCTGAAAAAAGGACGTAATATCCTCCGCTGCTCTGTGGTCAACGGCCCCGGTCTGAGCGATTTCTGCGTCAGGTTCCTCGACGAGAAAGGCAATCCAGTAAAAAACTTACGAATTACGAATTAGGAATAACGAATTTGGAATTATTCAATGAACATTCTATATCGCTAGCGATAATTCAACATTCCACGTTCAACATACAACATTTTAAGACATGAAGAGAAGACATACTATTTTGGCGGCCTTGAGTATGGTGTTAGCCGCCAATGCCCAGATAGGACAGCCCTACATCCACGACCCCTCAACCATTGCCGAGTGTGACGGCAAGTATTATACTTTCGGCACCGGCGGCGGTGGTCTGATTTCTGAAGACGGCTGGTCATGGCACAGTGGAGCTGAGCGCCCCGGTGGTGGTGCCGCCCCCGACGTATTGAAGATTGGCGACCGTTATCTTGTTATCTACGGAGCTACTGGCGGTGGTCTCGGTGGTGGTCACAACGGCCGTATCCTCACGATGTGGAACAAAACCCTCGACCCCAAGTCGCCCGATTTCAAATATACCGATGCTATTGAGGTATGTTCCTCCGACGGTATGGAAGACCAAGATGCCATTGACCCCGGTATGTTGCTCGACCCCGTGACCGGTCGTCTGTGGGTGAGCTATGGCACCTATTTCGGCACCATCCGCCTTATCGAACTTGACCCTGCAACGGGTGAGCGTGTGAAGGGCAATGTGGAGAAAGACATCGCCATTGACTGCGAGGCCACCGACCTGATTTACCGTAACGGTTGGTATTACTTGTTAGGCACTCACGGCACCTGCTGCGATGGCGTCAATTCCACCTATAACATCGTTGTGGGCCGCTCACGCAGCGTGGAAGGTCCCTATAAAGACAATGTGGACCGTGACATGTTCCATGGTGGTGGCAGAATGGTTATCGCTGCCGGCGACCGTGTGTGCGGTCCCGGTCATTTCGGCCGTACCATCATCGATGACGGCATAGAGATTATGTCGTGCCATTATGAGGCCGACTTCGAACAAGGAGGTCGTAGCGTGCTCGGTATCCGTCCTTTGTTATGGAAGAATGACTGGCCTGTGGCCGGTGAGCGTTTCAAGGAAGGAGTATATGCTATCGAATCAGAGCGCCGTGGTTATTCCCTTGAGTTGGCAGTAGACTTCGTAAGAATGGAGCAGCAGCGTCAACGTTTCTGGCAGATGGATCCCAACGAGCCTGTCGTGCCTGTAGCCAATCAGACGTTGGACCAAGTCAAAGGCAGTTGGCCGCAAGGAGAGATTGGCGTTCGTTGCGGCGACTATATGTTCCGTCCGCACCAGTTATGGCACGTCACGCCACGTCCAGATGCCGGCGGCTATCTCGGAGGTCCTCTGTACAGCATTACGATAGAAGGTACCGACCGTGCCCTTACTGCAACATCCAACCTTGAACTGACCACACGCAGTTACGACGGTAGCAAGGAACAGCTGTGGCGCATTGAGCAAGCCACCGACGGCACGTTCCGCATCATGCCTTATGTCATTCCTGGACAACAGGGCACTAACAGCCGCTATTGTCTCTATTCTGCCGGCGACAGCACGCCCACCTTGGCGGAATGGGATTTCAGTAGTGACAATTCAAAATGGAATTTCAAGAAAGATTAAGACATCTTCACCAACCCCTCCCTCGGGAGGGGTTTTTTATTATACCAGATTACGAAAAACATCGGATTGGACTGCTTATTCTAAATATCTTCAAATTTCACTAATTGCTGACGAAATTCTCCAACAATTCATTCTAAAATTCACTAATTACACCAATTGGCGTAACGAATCATATTTTTAACATTACATTTTTGTCTAAATAAAAAAAAACGTTTAACTTTGCATAACATTTTAACGGCGATTACAATCACATAGAGATTCTCCATATCTCTTATCAGTGATATTTATACCTAAGAAGCACGATGAAGCAGTTATTAATATCTATTGCACTACTATTGTCTTTTTCCGTATGCTCATTCGCGCAGACGGGGCGTTTATTTGATGCCAACCAACAATTATCCAGCAGTTTCGTCAATCAGGTATATCTTGACAATGACGGTTACATCTGGGCCGCTACGCGCAATGGCCTGAACCGTTACGATGGTTATCAGTTTGTTATCCTGAAGAAGGAGAATGAACTGTATAACGAGATGGCCAGCAACTACGTGAACTGTTTTCTGCAAGACAGGAACGGCTTGATCTATTTAGGCATGTGGGGACATTTGCAGACCTACGACGGTCAGTCGTTCAAAAATGTATCTGTGAAAGCCATCGACCCTAACAATAGTAGTTGTTTTATCACCTGTTTTCTTGAGCGCAAGAACGGCGAGGTGTGGGCTGGCACGTCGGGTGCTGGAGTTCTTAAGATAGACGACCGTGAGCACGCCCACCAAGTGAGCAATTCCCTTAAGAACATCCACACAGTAAATGACATGGCCGAAGACAAGTTAGGTCATCTGTGGATTGTGACTCGGGATAACGGTCTGTTAGAATACGACGGTCGTCAAGCCATCTCCTATTTTACCGAAGCCCCTTTACGCACGTCATTGCACCGTGTGTGCGTGTCTCCTTCGGGACAAGTATATGTAGGCACCACCAATGATGGTCTATATGTTCGCAAGGGCCAACAGTTCAAACATATTGACAACACAGGCAGTAAGCCTATATCCGCCCTATATTTCAACCGCCGTGGCGAATTGATGATTGGTTACGATGGTGGAGGCTTAGGCATCTATGACCCCAAGAGCGGCCAACTTGTGGACAACCCCTATTACAGCACAGACATCGACCTGTCGGCCACAAAGATTTATTCCATCACTGAAGACCGCATTGGCAACATCTGGTTTGGTTTGTTGCAGAAAGGCTTGTACATGCAGCCTGGTACCCCTCCCGGTTTCGGCTATATGGGTTACAAGTTGGGTGACCGCAACAAGATTGGCTCCGCGTGTGTCATCAGCACCCTCATTGACAGTCATGGCCGAATCTGGATAGGCACCGACAAAGATGGTCTCTATTGTTGTTCACAGGACCAACAGCTCATTAAGCACTACAAAGACGGTTTTCCCGAGTCGGTCTTAACAATAGCAGAAGACCGTAACGGGCATATTTGGATTGGTTCCTATAACCAAGGCGGCGGATGGATAGACCCCTCTACCACCGCCTATCACCCCTACCCTTTCACGCAGGAAAACCTGAGCATTTTCGACATCTGCATTGATGCCACCAACCGTGTATGGATGGGCACCCATCGTTTTGGATTGCTGATGTTAGACCAAAGCACCAACCAAATTACCTCCTACACAAAAAAAGAAAATGCTGAGAAGGACAGGAAGGTAAACAGCATCACCAACGACTATATTTCGCAGATTTCCATCTCTCCCGACGGTCACCGCCTATACGCTGCCACCACAATGGGTCTTTGCTGTTTGGATATTTCAACAGGCAGTTGGACCAGTTTCTTCGGCCAGAATAGTCCAAACTACGGCACTCCCGTGCGTATAGCCCGGGAATATAGCGGCAAGTTATGGGTTGGTACCAATGACGGTCTGTACGTCTACGACCCATCTTCAAAACAACTGAAGCTCTACAGTGAGGAAAAAGGTCTTTCCGACAATGGTATTGCCTCCATAGAGCAAGACCGACAAGGCCGATTGTGGATAGGTACCGACCATGGTTTGCGTTGCCATGACCCCAAGACAAAGGAAACCCATAACTATTTCATTGACAACGGTTTACAATCGAACGAATTTTCCGACGGTGCTTCCACCGTTTCTCCCCAAGGCATCATGCTCTTTGGCGGTGTGGGTGGTATCACCTGGTTCACTCCAGGAAACATCACCGATAGCAAATGGGATGCCACGGTAGAGTTGAGTCGTTTCTGCATCAACGGTCAGCCTGTAAACAGGAACACACTCTCCGGTAGTTACCACATCACCGATACTACCATCATTGCGAGCACCCGTTTCGACCTTAGCTACCACGACAACTCATTTACCATCCAGCTATCGACTCTTACTTATGATAACCCCGAGCATATCACCTATCTTTATAGCATCAACAACGAGCCCTACCTGCGACTGCAGCCCGGTGCCAACGAATTGATGTTCACTCACCTGTCGCCTGGCACCTATCGTTTCCGGGTCAAAGCCGAACGCAATGGTATTGAGACTCCCGAGCGAGAGTTTACCGTGGTGATACACAGTCCATGGTATCGCAGTACTTTGGCTTACCTTTTCTATCTGCTCGCCATAGGTCTGGCTATCTGGCAATACCTTCGTTTACGCAACCGTAAGGAGCAAGACCGACTGCGCATGCAGGAGCATATCCACGCCGAAGAGATGAGTGATGCGAAGTTGCGTTTCTTTATGAATATCAGCCATGAGATACGCACGCCTATGACGCTAATCATCACTCCCCTGCTCTCACTTATCAAACAAGAGAAAAATGCCCAAAAGAAGAGCGTATTGCAGACCATCAAACGTAACGGTGAGCGTATTCTCCATCTCATCAACCAGATGATGGACCTCAGGAAGATAGACCAAGGTCAGATGGTGATGCATATGTCGAAGACCGACCTTATCCCCTTCATCAACGAGTTGTACAGTCTGTTTGAACTTCAGGCAAAGAATAAGGGCATTCATCTGTCATTGGAATGCGACAGTGACAGTCTTCCCATCTGGATAGACCGTCAGAATTTTGACAAGGTAGTGATGAATATTCTTTCAAACGCCTTCAAGTTCACGCCTACAGGCGGCAATATCGCTATCCGCGTTACTCACGACGAGAAAGAAGCACGCATCGCCATCAGTGATGACGGAGAGAAGATACCTGAAAACCAATTGTCGAAGATTTTCGAGCGATTCTACCAGACAGACTCCACTATCAACGGACAACAACCCGGCACCGGCATCGGCCTCGACTTGGCAAAGTCACTTGTCGAGTTACACCATGGTACCATCAGTGCCCATAATTTGGACGAGGGCTGCGAGTTCATAGTCACTCTTCCCATAGGCGACGGACATCTGAAAGCTGAAGAGAAGAGTCAAGACATGACGGTATCCGAACCCATCAGCCAAGAAGAAATAGTTTCCGTGGAAGAAGAAACGGAAGAAAGCGCCATTCCCGAGAACAAAAGCCATGACCACTTTGTACTGGTCATTGCCGAAGATGATGACGAGATACGCACCCTGCTCGGTCAAGAATTAGGACAGGACTATGACGTTAAGTCATGCACCAATGGCCGTGAGGCATTGTTAGAGACGTTGCGCAGCAAGCCTGACTTGGTTATCAGCGACGTGATGATGCCTGAGATGGACGGCACCACGCTCTGTTCGAAAATAAAGTCTAATCCAGACACGAGTCATACACCCGTCATCCTCCTCACCGCCAAGAATCTCGATGAAGACAAGTTGACGGGTTTGGAGACCGGAGCCGATGCCTACATCGTGAAGCCCTTCAATATGGACATCCTTCGTCGCACCATCATCAATATCATCAGTAGTCATCGTCTGCTGCGGTTGAAATATGAGCGAAATGACATGTTGGAGGACAAAGTGGACAACATTGATATCAAGTCACCTGATGAGAAACTGTTAGAGCGTGTGATGAACACTATCAACAAACATATATCCGACTCCGACCTCAATGTTGAGATGATAGCCGAGGAGGTAGGCATCAGCCGTGTACACCTGCATCGCAAAATGAAGGAACTTACTGGACAGACCCCACACGACTTCATCCGCAACATCCGCTTAAAACGAGCCGCCAACCTATTGGTGAACCAGGGGATGAACGTTACCGAGGTAATGTATGCCTGCGGTTTCTCCAACACCGCCTCGTTCTCTACCCTCTTCAAGAAATTCTACGGTCTGTCACCTCGTGATTACATGAAAGAACACGGGAAGGAGTGACAAGTGACAAGTTATGAGTGACGAGTTATGAGTTATGAGTGAGGAGTGACGAGGTATTTTGTAAAAATGGAGAAAAAAGTATTGTACTGTCGATATTTTTCGCTATATTTGCAAAAACTCTATCAACTAATTCTTAACAAAACACTAGAAACATGAAAAAGACATTGAAGAATTGGGGCACCCGTTTAGCCCTCGTATTGTTCTTCGCGTGTGGCATGAGCATGATTGCCGATGCGCAAGTTCCCTCCATCCCCCGCAGGCAGTCGACCTACCGTGCCAAGCCCAAGCGCACACAAACCAGAACATCGCGTAATACGGTATGGGGTACCCAGTACGACTGGCTTTCAACCCGTTACTGCACCTATTCCGATATCCGTAATTTGGACCGTGGCCAAGTACGCGTACTGAAGAATTCCATCTATGCCCGTCATGGCCGTCGTTTCCGCGATGCCAACCTCCGCCGTTATTTCCAGTCTCAGCGTTGGTATAACCCCTGGCGCAGCGAAGTACCTTCAAGCGAGTTTAACAGATATGAGAGCTATAACATCTCCTTCCTATTGAGGTACGAATAGAGAAGAAAGGGGTAAGGGGCAAGGGGCAAGGAGCAAGGGGCAAGAGATATGCCAGTTGGGTATTCTCTTGCCCCTTATTTCTTATTTCTTACTTCTTACCTCTTACTTCTTACTGCTATAGCATCTGAAGATGTCGTCAACCACCGTTGACGGCATCTTCGGCGTTAAGAGGCTGACAATCCAGGTGACAGGGAATCCACCAATCATGGCTATAGCACCACAGTTGATGGGGTTGATGGGATTGCCCAACAGCATGTTGACCACGGTAAGTCCTACGCCCCACACGAAACAAGCCCATACCGCAGCCGTCGTCACGCCACGCCAATAAAGGCCGAGCATGAATGGAGCGAGGAAGGCACCTGCCAATGCACCCCACGATATACCCATGAGTTGTGCAATAAATGTGGGTGGGTTAAGTGCGATAAGCAATGAAATGACAATAAAGAAGACGATGAGCACGCGCATGACCACCACCTTGCGATGTTCCACCTTTTCCGACACCTCGTCGTCGATGCTTCCTTCCTGCACTTCGCCCGGCAGTGCCTTTTTGTCGCGGTAGATGAGGTCGAGCGTCATCGTCGAGGATGATGTAAGCACCAGTGATGCCAGTGTGGACATCGAAGCCGAGAGAACAAGCAACACCACCAGCGCAATGATAAAGTCGGGCAGTGTTACCAACATAGACGGCACGATAGCGTCGAAGTCAAGTTTTCCCGAGGGAAGCACCGGGGGCATTCCGAAGAGCCGTCCGAATCCTCCAAGGAAATAGCATCCACCAGCCACCACTAGGGCGAAAACGGTAGAGATAATCGTTCCTCTTTTGATAGCCTTCTCGTCAGTGATGGAATAGAATTTCCCCACCATCTGCGGCAGTCCCCATGTGCCCAGCGAAGTAAGAACTACCACGCCCAAGAGATTCCAAGGGTCGGGTCCAAAGAGCGAAGCAAAGCCGCCATTGGCAGCAGCATCATTGTCGGCCGGCAACTGTGACAATTTGCCGACAGCCGCTGACAATCCACCCTGAGTGTTGAGTACTGCAGCGATGACCGTTACTATACCGAAGAGCATGATAATACCCTGGATAAAATCGTTCATGGCCGTTGCCTTATACCCTCCGAGGATAACATAAACCGCTGTGAAAGCCGCCATGAAGATGACACAATATTGATAGTCGATACCAAAGCCCATCTCAAAAAGCGTCGATATACCCTTGTAAACACCCGCTGTATAAGGAATGAGGAAGACGAAGGCAATGACGCTTGCCGTGACACGCAGTCCTTGGCTCTGATAGCGTGTGCCGAAGAAATCAGGCATTGTACGGCTCTCTATGTGCTGCGTCATCAGTTTTGTCCGTTTTCCAAGCACCAACCAGGCCAACAGCGAACCTATGACCGCATTGCCGATGCCGATCCATGCCGAACTAAGACCGTATTTCCAACCGAACTGTCCTGCATAGCCCACAAAGACCACCGCCGAGAAATATGACGTACCAAAGGCAAATGCTGTAAGCCAGGGTCCTACAGTGCGACCACCGAGAACGAACCCATCTACTGAACGTGCTTGTTTGCGGGAATAGAGTCCCACAAAAACCATCAAACCAATAAAAATGATGGTAAGAAAAATTTTGATAAACATTATTTGAGTGTTGTTTTTTGATTTTTGAATGTTGAATGGTCGCTGCGCGATGAAGATTTTTGAATGTTGAGTGGTTTAATTCATTGGTTGTTTAATCCATTCATCTTTCTCAGAATGCCACTTGGAGTTGTGCCTGCAACCAATTGTAATCATCTTGGAAATGGCTGAGAACCCGTGTATACTGCAATTGTGCGCGACACTTCTTGAAGAACCAGTATTGCAAGCCTGCCGTGAGTTGTGTCTGGTAATAGTCCATATCCGGGTTTCGGTTGAAATAGTCAGCAGAGGCAATGATATCAACCCCCTTGCCAATGGGCACACAACCCGTCACATATCCACCATTACTGTTCACATCGCCATCTTTGCCCCACATATATTCACCACGTATGCTGATGCCACCCGTGGTGGATGCTGCACCCGCCGTGGTGGGCATTTTCCATTCTGCGCCCACACTCAGTCGGTCACGCGTGTAATCATCCCCTTCGGCCACCGAAGGGTTCCAGGCTGCCGTTCCCACGGCATGTCCTTTGCCTTTCTGTCCTGAGGCGACAATGCGGAGACCACTAATGGGTCTTACATCTATTTTGGCAATGAGGTCTTTGTTGTTGTTGCCATCACGTCTGTTGATACCCTGTCCGTTCATCACCGCCAATTCATACAGCAAGCGGTCATTGAACAACGAGCCATACACCATCAATCCCATGTCACGGCCATAATTGACCCCATTGAGCGGGTCAGGTCCCTCGCCGGCGAGAAAGAGTGTTGCTTGCGAATATACATCAATCAGTTCAAGCATTGTTGGCGACAGCGGGTTCTCCATAGAGAAACTGTGCTTGAACTGTCCTAGTCGTACAGAAAGCGAATTATCGTTGGAAAATCTATAATCCATATAATATTCCTGCACTACACTTGAGAAATCGTGCATAAAGAGAAACGACCATCTGTCAGTGATACGTGCCTTGGCCCAAAAAAGGGTGCGTTTGAGGTTGAAGTCGTTTGTTTGCTTGCCATTAGCATCGTTCCAAGCATAGCCGCCCTGTGCATAACCGTGGAGTTCGATGCGGTCGGAAAGCTCCTTCAACCAATTGATACTGTCTTTCGATTGTTGCCCCATGGCAGCCACGCTGCTCATGACAGCCATGGCTACCGCCAATGTCACGTTTTTTACCCGTTGTCTGTGAAACGGGTGAGTAGGATTACCATTCATAAGAATTATTTAAAATCAAATTAGCCCCCCCGAGGTCCCTCCCAGGGAGGGTGTGGAGGAAAAATCTTCTCACCTTTTTTTGAGAGTGCAAAGATAAGCACAAAATATCAAAACTGCGCATTTCAATGTGCTTTTCTTTCATTTTATCGTAAATAGGGCTTATTTTGTGACATTAAGAAAAAATAGTACGGTAGTTTTGGAAGTTTTTTCACCACAACGCTCTTATTGATTTTTCTTTTGTCATTGTATTTCTGAAAATAATGATGCTAATAAAAAAGAAGAAACATTGCAATTATCAGGAATTAGCACTAACTTTGTAGGTTCAAAATACAAACAAAATCCATATGATCAAGAAATACAGTCTTTCATTGTTGCTTTTGCTACTTGGCATGGTGGCCCAAGCACAGACATTTTATGAGATGTCGTTCAATATGCCCAACGATGATGAAACCTTTTTGGGATTGATTATCTACACTGATGAGAGCGACTGCAAAATGCGGTTGGTAAGTGCCCGTTCCATCGCAGAAAATACCGTTTACGAGGCCAATTACACTTGTCAGATTGAAAATAAAAAAGACGCCGAGGACATAGGCGTGATGTACTATACCCCTACGGAGGAAGGGATGCCCACCCTTATATGGTACTGGCAGAAGAACGACCTCTCTGACTTATCCGACACTCCTTATATCGCCTTTGACCTTGATGACAGCGAATCATGGTTTGCCGCCACCTCGTTTGAAGAAGTGAGTCTCGCCAATATGGATGAGGAATATGTCAGCCAATTCTATAGTGCCAACGAGCCAGAATACCAGTTGTTAATGGGAGCTGCCGATGTTATCAGGTCACAAGCGTCGACACCTTTGACAATCGGCGGTTACGACTCCCCTTATGGAGATACTGACTCCCCCACCCCAACAGACCAAGCACCGGCTTTCCACCTCATCATTGCTGCCAACACTATGGTGAGCGACATTGGTCCCGCCTGTCAAATAGATTTCAACAATGTGAGGAGTGAATTTGCCGGTGTAGCCAAATGTCTGGGCATGCGGCTTGACGAGGCTCTCGTGGTCGGTAACAACTACAGCAAAGATGCTTTGTTCGCAGCCATGGACAATCTCCATCCTGGGAGCGATGATGTGGTGATGTTTGTCTATACCGGCCATGGATTCCGTTTCAAGGACCAGCCGGATGCTTATCCCAATATGGACCTCACCAGCACCGCCTATGAAGATCCCACGGAGAGCTATGCCTCATTAAGTGATGTATTCAAAACTATTACGAGTAAAGGAGCCCGATTGAACATTGTATTGAGTGATTGCTGCAACAGCGAAGTGAATATCACGCAGCCCATCATCAGCAGCAATTCCCTGTTCTCGCGTTCGAACACAAGTTTTGACCGTAACAAGGTTCAGCAACTCTTTCTTCGGTCTCAAGGCAATATCATAGCCACAGCTGCCAGTCCCGGTGAGGTGGCTTGGTGTGGCAGCAACGGCGGGTTCTTCTTGCTAAGTGTAATAGAAAGTCTGCGCAATCAGATCAGCGTGATGCGCAATACGCCCCCCTCTTGGGAAGCTCTGATTAAGAACGCCATCGATGCCGCCGCCAAAAAGTCGGAGAGCAGTGAAGGCTGTAAGAAACAAAACGGGGTGAAATACGTAGAGATAAAGAGATGAAAACCTTCAAGGGAATTAGTTTCCTTTGACGGCAGCATAAGAAAGGGGCGACTTCACAGTCGCCCCTTTTCCTTAAGATCATTAACCTAAAAAACACTAATTCCTATATACTGTATGTATACTGAAAAAAAGTTTATGTTCATTATCAAACAATGATACCTGAGTGAGTTCTTCGCATTAGTCCCTATAACCAGGGTTCTGGTATGCCTTTTTCTCAGCATCATCCATTTCCATTCCTTCGAGTTGTCCTTGTGGGATAGGACGGAGATAATGCTCCGGTTTGATGGTACGTTGGAAAGACTCCAGATTCTTGTCAGTGTATCCACTACCTGCAATGCGGTATTGTCCGGCACGATCAGCCCAGGTCTGGGTACGCACGAGGTCGAACCAACGGTATCCCTCACCCCAGAACTCACGGCTGCGCTCATCGAGAATATAGTCGATAGTGATGGTGGACGGTGTGGCTGCTACCATAGCCGCACTATTATCAACAGTAGCCTCCAGTTTTACATTATCGTTCTGGTTGAACGTCATCTTACCTGCGCGAGCGCGTAGTACATTCACCAAATCGCGTGCTTCACTGTTCTTACCGAGTTTCACGGCAGCCTCAGCGGCGATAAGATAGAACTCAGAGAACTTGGCAATGTTGAACGGTCTCGGGCTACCACCGTTCACTTTGCTACCCAAGCCACCATTGTTGTCAGTGCGGTAGATACCCAATTTCCAGTTGATGGGGAATTTCTTACGACTGATGTGGTTGACAGCTACGACGAAGTCAGAACGACCCTGTGTCTCGCCAAAGCCTAATTTACCGTCGGCACCTGTGTAATTAATACTTCCATCCATATACTCTGGTACCCAGCTGAAGTATACAGAGTCAGGAAGAACCTGCATACCATTGGCACCAATCACATAAGGCACATTACTTCCCGTCTTATGCCAGTTGGTATGGTAGCGCAGTGTGAAGGTTGCGTCATAGCGCGAGTCTATGGACTTGACGGCATCTTCCCACACACCACCTTCTATGAAATTGTCGGCAATGGGAGCCATACGTGTCCAAGGACGTCCGAGAGCCTGCACAGCCTCACGCTGCACGGGATTGATGGAAGAACCATCCGGGGCTTTAGCAATCATCTCAGTGTAGTTCCATGTTTCCATCCAGTAGGCAAAGTTTTCAGGAGATCCACCGCTACCCCATCCATAGCCTGTTCCTCCGTTACCATATTTCTCATTCTCATCATGGTCGGCATAGAGCATGATTTCGGCATTTCGGTCGTTTGTTGCCACATTCACGTCGTAGAACGTATCTTGCAGTTTATATGGTTTGGGGTTGTCGATGGCCGTTTTGGCCACTTGATAAGCCTGTTGGAAGTACCAGGTAGCATCGTGTCCGTCGAGGTCCTGACGAGCACACTCCGGATAAGTCGGTATGTTCTTTGGATTCTCCAGCCACCATCCAAACGTCAGGTAAGCCTTGGAGAGGAAGAGCCGTGCGAGGTTCTTCGTTGCAGTACCCGTAAGACGAGGTTCATCAGGCAGGTTGTTCACAGCGTAGTTGAGGTCACTGAAGATAGCTTGATACACCTCGGGCACGGTGTTACGCACCGATGTACGAACGGTAGAAGTATTGAACTTCAATGGTCCAGCGCCAAGGTCGAGTGGCACTCCACCAAATGTCTGTACGAGCAGGAAGTAGTCGAATGCACGGAAGAAGTAAGCCTCAGCGAGCATCGATTCGCTCATGCCAGCAGCAGAACCATTTTCGATAATACCGCTTGCTGTATTGATATTGGAGAACGCCGTTCCCCAAAGCAGGTCAGAGCGACTGGAAGAAGCCGTAAGGTTTCCTACCCCTGAGAGGTCAGCGTCCTTGAAATTGCCGTCGGCCGATTGTGCCCAGGTATACTCATCGGTACCCGTCTCACAAATGTTCAGCCAGTATCCGTTTCCATAGAAATAGCGCAGGTGCGCATAGAGTGAAGTCAAACCTCCCTCGATACCCATTTCAGTATTGAAGAACGAGGGGTCGAGATTGCTGCGCGGTTGTTCGTCGAGTATATCTGAGCACGAAGCCAACATACCTCCGAGGAGACACACAGCACCTATTTTCTTGAATATGTTCGTTTTCATGATTAATTCAATGCTAAATGATTTATTCTGTATCCAAACTGTCCTAATTATGTATTCAAAAATATCAATTGAAATTAGAACGTGATGTTGACACCGAAGAGGAAGTTACGCGTAGCCGGCGTGTTGTAACCCACTATTGGCATACGGTGTGTGCGGTATTCTCCATATGCCACAGCCGTGTTCTCTGTAGCCCATGAGTTGGTTTCGGGATCGAGTCCGCTCTCATTGTTAAATGGCGAGAAGAGCACGAAGGGATTCTGTATAGTAGCATAGAGGCGCAAACGGCTGATACCGAGGTCACGCACGCCCTTGAGGTGCTCGAAGTTGTATCCGAGAGTAATCGTGCGGATTTTCAAGTAACCAGCATTGAAGTAGCCGAGCGTACTGCCATATTTGGGGTTGTCTCCACTCTGAATGCCACCCGGTTTCGGATATTTGGCACCCGTATTGTCTTCCGTCCAGTAGTCCACATCGAGCTGTCCACGACGTCCCGTCAGCATGTTGAGATAGCCGTTGGATGAGTGGATGGCCGAGATGAGCTTGCCACCAATTTGGAAGGCACCAATCATGGTGAAATCGAAGTGCTTGTAGGATACCGTGGTATTAAAACCACCGAGCAGATCCGGTTCCATATCCATGACACGACGGTCGTCGGGACCGATGGCGCGTGTCGGCTTGCCATTAGCATCGAGCACGTCGTCGTTGTATTTCACTTTGATCATTCCGAGGTTGCCACCTGGCTCAAGTATATCGAAGTTGGTGATGGGGTTACCACTCTCATCCGTACCTACCTGATACACGTCTTCCGCGTTCCAGAGGCCGTCGTACTCATAGTCGTAGATGACATCGATGGGATGACCCACGAACCAGCGATTGGCCTCGTCTTTTTCCTTGCCCGATGCCAGGGCGGTCAGTTTGTTGCGGTTGGCATAGAGGTTGATGCCCGCATCCCAATTCCATCCGTTTTTATTGTCGATGATAGTACCATTGAGGGTAAATTCCCATCCCTTGTTCTCGGTTTTACCAATGTTACCCGTAAAGCTGCTCACGCCAGACGTTGAAGGCAACGACAGATTGAGCAGGATGTCGTTAGTCTTCTGGATATAGTATTCAAAGGTACCGGAGAGACGTCCGTGGAAGAGGGAGAAGTCAACACCGAAGTTCCATGTCTTGGAGTATTCCCATCCAAGTTCCGGATTTGGCAAAGCGGTGACATAATAACCCGGTTGGTAGCTACTGCCGAAGTTATAGTTACGTGTCGAAAGAGTACCCATAGTGGAATACGGGCTGATGCTCTGATTAGAAGTTTCACCGTAGCCGATGCGTAGTTTCAGGTTGTCAAGCCATGTGAGGTCTTGCATGAACTCCTCGCGAGAGATGTTCCAACCCAGACTGACAGCAGGATAGGTATGCCACTGGTGTCCTTTTGCCAATCGAGAAGAAGCATCGGCGCGGACAGCCACGGAAGCCATATATTTATTGTCGTATGAATACATCACACGGCCCATCCAGGAAATCAGTCCACTCTGCCAGTAGTTGAAGTTTTCGAGTTTTGACTCACCTGCGGCTTGGTCAAGAGCATAATACTGCATGAAGTCGCCAGGAATGTCCTGGGCACTTGCACCTATTCTTTCATAGGTGGTTTGTTCTGCCGAATACATACCCACGACATTGAGATTGTGCTTTTCAGCAAACGTTCGGTCATAGGTAACAATATTCTCCACCGCCCAGTTGCGTGTTTGGTCATCCCAAACGCCACCACCATTGACAGCTTTGGCATCTTTGTTGTTCACACCCGTACCGGTAAAGTTGCCATTTTTGGATGAACGGAAGTTCAGACCGATATTGATGCGGTAACTAAGTCCCTCGACCCATGGACATTTCACCTCGCCAAAGAGCGTATTGTAAGTACCTATACCCTTGTTTTCGTTGAGCCACACATCTTCGAGGCTTTCCACCAAGTCACGAGTAATTACCGTCTGATCGTCGGCGGGAAGAGAAATATAGCGTTTCAGATTTCCATTCTCATCATAGGGGGAAGCTATTGGGGTCATCGCGAGGACATTATACATGCCACTCACGCCCTGAGTAAGGCGGTAACTGTTATTGGTTGACAGACCGAAGTGGAAATATTTACCAACGAACTGGTCGAAGTTACCACGGACGCTCACACGGTCATATGCCTGTGTAGGCACCACAGCTTCGTCGTGGTAGTAACCAGCACCGAAACTATAGCTACCTCCATTGGTACCGCCCGAAATGGTAACATCGTGATTATGGCTAATGCCCGTCTTATAATACAGGTCTTGCCAATCGGTGTCTGTGTCGTCGCTCTCAGCAAGGGAATTCTGGTATAGTCCTGCATACTTACGGAACTTAGCATAAGTCGGTCCGTCCATCATCGGGTATTTCTTGAACACCGTCTTGAAGCTGACGTATCCGTTGTAGCTCACCTTGGCCGGAGCGCCCTGATAGCCCTTATTGGTGGTGATGATAATCACACCGTTGGCACCACGGGAGCCATAGATAGCGGTAGCCGACGCGTCCTTAAGAATATCCATCGATTTGATGTCGGCAGGGTTGATGTCGGAGAGTACGCCCATGAACGGTATTCCGTCGAGCACGATGAGCGGGTCATTGCTGGCACTCAGTGAGCGCTGACCACGGATACGAATCTGCATTTCCGCACCAGGTTGTGACGAGGTCTGTGTCATGAGCACACCAGCTACACGACCTTGCAGGGCCTGTGCCGCGTTGGTAGCCGCCACCTGATTCAGTTTCTCACCGCCGATATTGGCCACGGAACCCGTTACCGCCTCGCGCCGTTGTGTACCGTAACCGATGACCACCACCTCGTTGAGGTTATGTCCCTCTTCCTCGAGGATGATACTGAGGCTGGAGCTGGCTCCCACCACCACTTCCTGTGACACATACCCCACATAGGATACGACGAGCGTTGCTCCTTGGGGAGCATCCAGTTCGAAACGTCCATCGAGGTCAGTAAGTGCCCCGTTGGAAGTGCCTTTCACTTGAACAGTAGCACCGATGAGCGGTCCTTGGGAGTCGCCCACGTAGCCTGTTACTTTTTTGCTCTGTTGCACGGCCTCTACTGATTGCGAGTCAGCGGTAGCCATAGCATTCTGTGGGATGGCGAGCAATCCGAAGAGCGAGCACAATCCCACACATAGAGATTTTCCAAAGTTCACATGCATAGCATTCTTTTTTTAAGTTGGTAATATATATAAATTAGGTTATGTAATATTTTTGGATTTTCAGATTTGTCTATTTTTTGTTGTTTATTTTTTCATTTTGTGCGTTCATGCATGCAGAAGAGTGGCCTTTGTTTCTATAGACGACACAAAGGTAAATATAATTAAAATTCATTCCATTAACGATTGTTCCAAGGGTTTTAAAATTTGTTTCAGACAAAAAAAACGTGTTATTTCCCAGAGATATGTAGGCTCAAGTGGCAATTATAAGAAGATAAAGGAAGGTAAAAGAAGATAGAGGAAGATAAATAACGTAATTACAAATCGCAATTACGTTATTTCTGTGCCATGATATTTCGTTATGATGAGATTACTGTTTCTTTTCTTTATCGGCGAATTCTGTGGGAGTCATTCCATAATAACGTTTGAAGACGGTAGAGAAATAGGTCTGGTTGTTGAAACCTACGGAATAAGCCACCTGTGAGATGTTGATTTTTCCCTCGCGGATAAGACGAACCGCTTGTTCCAGTCTGAGGTTACGAATGAACTCCCCGGTAGAGATTCCTGTCATTTCCTTCATCTTACGGTGCAATTGAGTTCGCGAGAGTCCCACTTCATCTGTCAGTTTATCAACATTGAAATCCGGGTCAGAGAGGTTTTCGTTAATCGACTTCATTATACGCTCCATGAGCACATCGTTATTGCCCTTGACGACAACGTTCTCCACCTTATCCTCCTGTTTCTGCGCCCCTGTAAACTTACCGCGAAGGCGTCGCACATTGTCAACGAGGTTATCGATGAGGATATGCAGTTCCTCCATATTAAATGGTTTGGCCAGATAAGCATCAGCCCCTTTCCTCAAGCCCTCCATGCGGTCGCTCACCTCCGCCTTCGACGTGAGTAGGATTACCGGAATGTCGCTAATATTGGTATTGCTCTTGAGTTGTTTGAGGAATGTCAGTCCATCCATCTCCGGCATCATAACATCACAGATGACTAAGTCGTACTCGTTGTTGGTGAGCAGCATCTTCAATGCCTCGCGCCCATTCGAAGCCGCTTCGACACGATACCAGTCAGCCAATTCGTTCTGAATGTAATGAACCACCTCTATGTCGTCATCGACAACAAGCAGTCGCAAGTTTCTCGATGCCTGTCGTTTGCCGCCAAGTCTTCTTTCCGCCGCATTTTTCGCTATCTCCTCAGGTTTCAGGTGTGCCTTTCCCATAGGTATAGTCACCTCAAGGCAAGCACCACGCTGACCATCTGTACGGTTATACGCTTTTATCTGTCCTCCATGCATGAGCACGATGCTTCGACTGAGATTCAGCCCGATGCCCGTTCCCTCGATATGGAAATCACTGGCATTATTGCCTTGGTAGAAACGTTCGAAAAGCCGTTCCGTCTTCTCATCTTTAAATCCTATGCCACTGTCGACTACACGGAGCGTCGCCTCTTTGTCATTATGTGAGAGCATCACCTTTACCTCTCCCCCGTCGAACGTGTACTTGAAGGCGTTTGACAATAGGTTGCTCACCACTTTATCAAACTGTATGCGGTCGACCCATACCATCAGCCGTTCATCATCGTGTTCAAACGGGAAATGGATGTTTCTCTGTTGGGCATTGAAATGGAAGAGAGAACAGATGCCTTGTATGAATCCCACCAGGTCGGTCTCCGTGCAGTGCAGGTGCATCTGGTTCTTATCTATTTTCCTTTCATCGAGTATTTGGTTCACCAAGAGCATCAGCCGGCTGGCATTACGGTCGATGGTTTCAATGTCGGCGCGGCTCTCAGCATCAGTAACTCTGCTTTTGAGTTTGTTGAGCGGTCCCATGATGAGTGTCAGCGGCGACCGTATGTCGTGAGTGGCATTGATGAGGAAGCGCATTTTTTCTTCGTCGAGGTCAGCCTTCCGTTTGCGTTCCCTATAATAGAAGGCGAATGCAGCGAGAGCGATGGCCGCCAAAGCATATAGGAGGTATGCCCATGTGGTGGCATACCAAGGAGCCTTGACCACCACCGTGACTTTTTTTATCGAGTCTGTGTAGATACCATTGCTTGCCGCCCGCACCTCGATGATGTATTTCCCAGGTTTCATGCGCGAGAACGATATACCGTTGGACCCGTTTTCCATCGGTCGCCACTGGCTGCCGTTGACTCTATATTCATAGGTGATGTTGTCGGCATCGCGAAAGGTAAGCATGGAAAACTCCATGGCGAATGAGTTCTGGTCATAAGGGATGACGAATTCATCGGCAAAGCATCCTACAGGTTTTCCGTCAATGGTGAAATTGGTGAGGTACACTTCGCCCGTGAGTTTTTCTCGGTTTCCGATTACCTCGTCGGGATAAAACGCCACTAAGCCCTCATTGCTACCATAACAGATACGGTCATCGTCGGCGTGCACCAAGGCACCGAGCGTAAATTCCCTCGTTTCCAAGCCATTACCTGAGTTATGAAGGATGAATCGTTTTTCTTGGTGGTCGTATTGCCAAATGCCATTGGCGGAACTGAACCACAGGTCGCCATTTCTTGATGCCACAATTGAATAGACGGGTTTGTTCTCAATCTCTTTGGAGTCAGGCGCGAGAACCACTTTGTTCTGTTTGCGCTGATACTGGTACAAACCATTATCCGTACCAATGAGAATGTTACCCTCATGTTCGCATAGCGCAAAGCACTGTATTCCCTTCAGCTGCACGTCCCATCCAAACACCTTGAAGTTGCCATCGGCGGGATTCATCACACTCACGCCATCTACCGTGGCTATCCACAGCAGTCCGTGGCTGTCGAGCAGCAGCGCTTTTATCCAATCGTTGCACAGTACCCCTTTCTGTTTAGCATCATTATACATGGAGTACTGCCGTGTCTCGCCCGTAGCCGTATTGTACACACACAATCCCTTACCATAGTTGCAGATATAGAGTATGCCGTCGCCATCGTCGGTCATTAAGTTGATTCCCCATCCATCGACTTTCAATTTGGACGTGCTGGCACCTGTGTTGGGGTCGTAGCTGTAGAGCACGTTCTCACTCCCCACCCAATAATGTCCTTGCTTGTCGCGGTATATGCAGTTGGCCCCAGCCGGTGAATGGAGTGCAGGCGTAATTTTTCCATTTCTGTCGAAATTATAGATGCCGCTTTTCTGCACAGTACACCAGATACTGCCATCACTGCCTGATGCCACACTCGACACGCCACTGCCCAACACGTAATTCTGGTTGGCAAATTTCCATGTGGAGAAAGCATCCTTTCTCTTGTTCATTTCGAAGAGTCCCTTCTTATAGCAGCTTACCCAAAGGTTCTGGTCCTTGTCTTCGAAGAGGTGGTTGACATTGGTTGTGGTGATGTCGTATTTCCCATTGACATTCTTTACCTGTTGTATCCGCTTGTCACCAGCGGCGATGAGAAACAGTCCGCGTCCAGAAGTGCCCAAATAGATGTTTCCCGCATGGTCGACAAGGGCGCAACGTATCGATACTTCACCATCGAGCGACGACATATCGTAGCCAGCGTCTGAGAGTTGAGCTGTAGCATAGTCGTAACGCAGGATGCCATACATGCACACCGCAAGAAATCCTCTGGAGTCGGGCTTTAGGAAACTGACCACTGGTCCGTACTTCGACACGTAGTTTTTGGTGGCCGTGGGCTGCAACGCATTGACCTTGATTTTCGTAATGGTGTCGGTCTGGTACCCTCGCCACAGGTTATGCTGTTCATCCTCGAACAATATACCCATGAAATCGTTGGTTTTCCTTCTGGAGAACTGTGTTTCATGGGTAATCACATCCTTCCCCTTGCGTAGAGCGAACATGCCAAAGCCAGCCGTGGTAATGAGTACATTCCCTTCCGAATCCTCCATCATGAACTCCACACGTGGAGTCAGTCCTTCTGGGAAGGGATAGCGCACGAAACAGTTACGTTCATAATCGAAGCGGCTGACACCCGTTGATGAGCCTATCCACAGACGATGCTGGCTATCGACGAGCAACCGTGTAATGTTGTTGTCCTGCACCGTTGTGGAATCATTACGGTCGGTAAAGTAATGGGTGAAGCGATAGCCATCAAAACGGTTCAGTCCATAAAGTGTGGCCACCCAGATATAGCCATAATGGTCTTGGGTGATATTGTCAATCATGCTACTCGAAAGTTTGTCAGCAGTATAAAACACGCCGTTGTCTGCTCTTGTCTGTAAGAAGGACAAGCAACAAACAACAAGAGTGAAAACACATGACAACAATCTCTTTTGCATAGGATTATCAGTTTAGGTTTGAGATATCCGTCATTAACGAACGCTTCTTGACGACTCCTTCCCGTGGAGGTAGGAACGTTGGTAACCGCCACAGTCAATGACGATTTTCTCAAAGACTATAGCCGGGTCGAGCGGTTCAATACGCAGGGTATGGGAACCCGCCGGAGCTGCGATGGGCACTGTTTTCTCCACCACCCTCCGAGCCACTGTTGGATAATACACGGAATAAATATTCTGGGGATTTTCGTTCAAGTTTTCGTTGAAGTTGACGACTTGCTGCTGTTGGTCGTCGAGCGTCACACGGTAGCGTAATCCCCCTTGGTTGAGGAAGTCGAGCGTCGATTTCACAACTACCACCACACTCTTGATATCAGAGGATGTGTTGAATCGATAAGTCAGTGCTGCACCTGTTACGCTTTGCGTATAAGGTCGTAGGGTGATACCGCTGAGCGTGCGTCCCATGAACGGAATAATGGTCCACTGCGCGTTGGCGGCATCTGTCTTGCTGAAATAATGTTCCGCCTCGATGGCCACCATACCATTTGCTTCAGTGAAGATATTGTTGCCCTCTGCAGGAGCATCGAGTCGTTTCACACGGGGCATGATGTCATGTGGTCCAAAGTCATCATTCCAAGATCTGTAACCGATATGTTTCTGTGTCATCATACCGTTCCACTTGCCGTTGGCGAAATCGTAATTGTATGCCGCACAAAGCAGAGAATCGCGTCGGAACGCCTCCTCCACCCTATCCGCCCACAGATTGGCGTCGGGGTTGCCCTCGTCATAGCATTTCAGGTTCATGGCCTGAGCATAGTACATACGGTAGATGTTGGCCATGGCCTGTATGGGAAAGAGTATGATTTGCTGATAGGCATCATGGTATTCCGGTTTGAGCGTGGCGAACTGACGTAGTGCCTCCATCTCCAATCGGTCGTAGTCGGCCACCACCTGCTCCCACTCACCTGAGGCGAGGTTGTAGGTACGGTGGTCGAGCATTTCCGCTGTTATGCGTCCGTTGTATTTACAGCATAAGTTGAGCAGCCGTGCCGCTTCGTCGGCCTGGTCGTTGCCGAATGCAGCCTGACAAAACGCTAACGTATGGTCGGGGATGGTCTCCTCGCCCTTCCATGCCATATCCATGAACAGTTGTATAGGATATTCCATGGGTTTAAGGTCACCCACGTTGAGTACCCAGAGTCGGTCGATGCCGTACTCGAGCGAGAGTGTCAGTTGCTCCCACATGTTCTGTATGGGTGTCACGTTAAGCCACTTGCTATTTCGTGGTGCCCCCACGTAATCAACATGATAGTAAAGTCCCCATCCACCAGGACGTTTTCGTTCCTTGGCAGTGGGTACACGGCGCACATTGCCCCAATTGTCGTCACAGAGCAGCATGATTACGTCATCGGGGACACGCATCCCCTTGTCGTAGTAGTCAAGCACTTCTTTATATAACGCCCACACCTGCGGTGTTTCCTTTGCCGGGCGACCAGTAACCTCTTTGATGATACGGCGTTGGTTGTTCACGATATCAAGCAATAGTTTGGTATCAGCATCTTCACTCATCGCCTCATCGCCATCTCCCCTCATGCCGATGGTCACAATATCCTCGGTGTTCTTGATGCGTTCTATGCCCTCACGGAAAAAACGGTCGAGCACTTCTTTGTTAGTGCTGTAGTTCCACGCACCGTATTCGCGGCGATGGCGCGCCCACTCTTGATGGTTGCGGGCCATCGGCTCGTGGTGTGAGGTACCAATGATGACCCCCATCTCATCTGCTGTCGGTGAGTTGAGCGGGTCGTCGGCATAGAACGCCCATCCCCACATGGCCGGCCAAAGGAAGTTGCCTTTGAGGCGGAGGATGAGTTCAAACACTTTCTCATAAAAATCATGACCACCATAGTTCGTGCCAAAAGTGTTCTTCACCCATGAAGTGAGGCATGGAGCCTCATCATTGAGGAACAATCCGCGATAGCGTACCGCTGGTTCACCATCTGTATAGGAGCCGTTGACGAGGAACACCCTGTCGTGTTTCTCCACTGGCACGTCTGCCCAATAGTACCATGGCGACACACCCATCTGCCGTGACAATTCATAGATTCCATAGATAGCGCCCCTCTTGTCACTGCCCGTTATGCTGACTCGACGGTTTTGAATGTCGATGATGTATTTCTCACGGGCCTTCATCTTGGGGTCGATGGCGATGACGATTTGCGCATCATCGCGTTGCCCTGTAATGGCCGTCTGTGCCCCACACACTTTGTTGATGTCGGTACAGAGGTCTTTTGCGGCGCGTTGCACCCCTTTGTCAGCCGTGTCGACAAAGACGGCTACCCGTCCCCCTTCGTTGAGGCACCATCCCTGGTTGTTGAAATTGACAAATGGTTCAGCGGCCTGCGCCTCGACTGCGAAGCCAGCAATAAGAAGAGCGATCAGAAGATGGAACGTTTTTTTCATGACTCCATGCGGTTAGTTTCCGCAAAAATAGCGTTTTTTGACGTTGTCACAAAAAAAACGTTCCACAAATATTATATATGAAACAAATTCAAAAGTAAAAAGAAAGGAAATTTCGAGTTTGAAAATTTATTTGGGCGTTTTTATAAAGGAGTTTGGAGTGAAAATATGAGTCTTTTAGTTTGGAAGGTTATATTCACCCACCTTGCCGAAACCTTTTACCCAATAGCTGACTGTCGAGTGGTCGGGCAGCGGTTGATGGTTAGCATCATATACACGTCGTTCAACTATCAAAGTGGGCATGGCAGGGTACGTCTGATTGTTTTGGACACAATCTCTGATGGTATGCGTTACTGTCATCTCCCATATCTGCATCACACGACCAAAACGTTCCATCTCATAGGTCCAACTGGCAGACTCATTCATCGGTGGCATTTTAAGCAGCACGAGGTTATACATTAAGCTACCTCTTGTGGGACGAAGACCACCCGTCGACAATCCAGCATCTTCATACCAAACAGTGGCCATGATGGTAGAATCGGTGATTTGAAGTTGATAGGTTCGTTCCAGGGCAACAAAACCGTCGCCCACTCCCTCCATGGGGTAGAAACTTTCTTTGAGCCGAGGACCGCGTGATGTGGTGTCGATACGCGCCTCCACCTGCATTGTCGGCGAAGTGTTCTCTGTTGGACAGATGTAATAGACATGGGGACCTTTCCCTTGGTAGAAATAGTCGGCCACGCACTCTTGAGCAAACGTTGACACGCACCCGACCATTGCCAGGCAAGCAACAAGAGCCGTCCTTTTAACATCAAAATGATTTATTCGTAATGTCATAGTTCAGAAGTATTGATTATCCGCACAAAAATAGTATTTTTTCCTTACATACCAAATGTTTTCCGCAAAAAAGGGAAGAACGTTGAAGAATAAAGTACGAAAGTCTAGTATTTTTTGTATATTTGCAACAGCTATTATTTTCTTTTGCACACTGATAGAATATGACCACAAGAGAAGAACTGGAGCGTAATCCTGCTCTACAGGAAGAGTTGCGCCGTATGATGAACGGTGAACATTATGACGCGCACACGTCGGAGATGCGGGCATGGCGCGGCGAGACGAAGAAACTGCTGCGCCGGCTGAACATCACCGAATACCATGAAGAGACGATGGCTGCCATCACGCGCGAGTTGTTACCCAACAGTGCTGCCGACGTGTTTGTGGAACCTCCCTTCTACTGCGACTATGGCAATTTAATCTATGCTGAGGAAGGCGTGTTCATCAATTTCGGCTGTACCATCCTCGATGGTGGCGGTGTGTATATAGGCCGTAAGACGCTTATTGCCCCTGGCGTGCATATCTTCACCGCTGAGCATCCCATTGAAGCCGCCGAGCGCGACCAATGGGAGATGTGCCGCCCAGTGCACATTGGCGAGCGTTGTTGGATTGGGGGCGACGTGACTATCTGTCCCGGCGTTACCATTGGTGACCGCTGCGTTATTGGTGCCGGCTCGGTGGTCATCCGTGACATTCCCGACGACAGCGTAGCTGTGGGCAATCCGTGCCGGGTTATTAAGAAGGTGAATGGAACGAAGTAGAAAGCGGTTTGTTTCCTATAACGAAGTAGACAGAAATCGGCCAAAGACTCATGAAGAGCCTTTGGCCGAGTAGTGTATTAAGGATAGATATGTAACATCATTGTTTCTTGGCCGAGTCGGGTTTGGCAGGTGCTGGAGCCGGTCCAAAAGGATTAGGCAGCTCGGACTTGATGGGTGTGCCCATCTCCGAATTCTCTTTGTCACTGGCATCGAGTTTGAAGAGCATGAACTCCGGTTTCTCTGCCGTGCAAGGAGCCCAGTTACCACCTTCCGGTCCGTTGGGGTCGCTGTATTTAGCGAAGTTGGTCCATGCAGTAAGCATTTTTTCAGCAAGATCCCAGTCACCCTGTGTCCACGGACGCCAGCAGTGCTTTAGCGACTTGAACACGAACCACAGGTCAGAAGAATGGAACGCCCCTTTCAGTCGGTCTGTGATGGCGGGATGCTTGCCATCATCGGGCAGTGGACGGGCGAACTCATAGGCCCATGCCTTACCGCCCTTCTCCTGACGCACCTTACAGAACTCGGCGATGCCCGGAGCCATGTCACCCATATCATCAAGTGTATAACCAATCATATAAGGCACATCGGCCAGTGAGCCGTTGCGCGTTGCATCGTCAAAGCTCTCCTTGCTGACGTAGCCGTCGACGATGGGTCGGTTGATGAGATATACATCGTTTTTCGTCACCGCATTGTAGAGGTCGGCTACGGTGTACATTGTCTCTGTGGAAGCCTTACGCAGTTTCTCCAGGTCGGTGAGACCTGCCCAATCCATCACTTTCTTCGTGTTGGCCTCCGACTCCTGCAGCGAGGGGTTGTAGGTGAAGAAACGGTTCATCGGCGTGGCCGATTTTGCCTCTTCGCCTTCCTTAGCAGGCACGTTGATGCCACCACCGCTCATGATGACCGCCTTGTGGAAGAGACCACGTGCCAGAGGAGACTCGCAGAGTGTTTTCACACTACCCGCACCTGCGCTTTGTCCGAAAATAGTCACGTTGTCGGGGTCGCCACCGAATTGAGCGATATTGGCCTTAATCCATTTAAGTGACTGTATCTGGTCGAGGATGCCATAGTTGCCCGACACGTGGTTGGGACTCTCCTCCGACAGTCCTGGATAGGTGAAAAAGCCGAACACACCCAGGCGATAGTTGATAGTGACGAGCACCACATCCTTCGAGGCCCACTCCTGACCATCAAACTCCGGTTCGGAGCCCCAGCCTTCGCGGTAGCCGCCACCATGAATCCACAAGGCCACCGGCAATTTCTTGTCGACCTGTCCGGGCGCTTTCGTCCACACGTTCAAGTAGAGGCAGTCCTCACTATAGGGAGCCTCATCGCCATAGCCCCACTCCGAGGCATAGAAACCGGGATAATGCACAGCCTGATAACCGGGATGACCGAACTTGTCGCAAATGCGAACACTGTCCCAAGGTACCACGGGCTGTGGTTCCTTCCAGCGCAGGTCGCCGATAGGCGGGGCGGCATAGGGAATGCCACGATAAACATATACACCAGGGTTGTCGGCCATGACGCCTTGAATCTTTCCACCCTCGATAGTGAGCACAGGGTTGTCGTCCTTACCGCAGGCTGCGAGTATGAGAACGAGGAATGCGAATACGAGTTTTTTCATCATTTATTTGGTTTTTAGTTAGGGTTATCCAAAAGGCAAAAATAACATATTCTTTCCACTTTATCTGTTTAATTTTCAACATCTTTTCGTCAATGTTACATTTTACGTATTATTTGTGACATCGAAGGAGAAAAGTGAAATTAATTAAAGAAAAAATTATTACATCGAATTGAAGAAAAACCACACAATCATCAACAATATATAAATAAATTGTGTATATTTGCAAAAACAAACCTGTTATCATCTGAGAAATACATTCTCAAGACTATATCGCCTATGAGTTATCCAGGAAAAACAGCAGGGCTGCCAACACCTCCGCCATACCAGAATGCACCACCACAATGGCAATCCACGCCCCCTCCGGCAGAGCCTTTCTCGCAGGGAACGGCACAACAAGGAGCCCCAAATCCTCAGGGAGACAATATTCCGCCTTACGGCAGTAGGATTCAGTTGTGTCAAGACGGCAAATACCGTTGGATATATGAGATGCACATGATGAAGAACCCTGTCATCTTTTTCACTGTTCTAAAGATTTTCGGATGGATTATCTTCATCGGTTGGCTGATTATGAGCATCTTCGACCTTGCAGATGGCAACGGCTTTGAAAGCATACTCAACACTGGCAAGGTGATGCTGCTCATTTTTCTCGGTTTCATCGTACTCACCTTCTTGGGCTATACCCTTACAGCTGCCATAAACGGTTGGAAATACATTGTTCTCTTCGAGATGGACGACAATGGTCTAGTTCACCGTCAGATGAAGGAGCAAATAAAGAAAGCCAAAGCTATCGGCTGGCTTACCGTGCTGGCTGGAGCTGCTGCCGGCAACCTGACTACAGTAGGCGTAGGTATCAATGCTGCCACGAAGACCTCGAGTTCGTCGAACTTTGCCAATGTGCGCAGCGTGAAGCCTTTGCGGCGTTGGAATACCATCAAGGTGAACGAGCCACTGAGCAAGAACCAGGTGTATGTGGAGAAGGAAGACTTTGACTTTGTGTACAACTATATTTTGGCGAGATGTCCGAAAGTGAAGAAGTAACAATACCCACCCCGACCCTCCAGTACCCACCCCGACCCTCCCAAAGGGAGGGAGAAGAGATATGACACAGAAAACAAAATCATTACGATTATGACATATTGTAGTAATTGCGGAACCGCATTGCGCGACGGAGAGAAATTCTGCCACGAATGTGGTGCGAGAGTAGAACAACCGACAGTATCACAGGGAGATGCCGCCACACAACCTTTGGTGACACAACAGCAGCCTGTGGGGATGCCGTATGGAGCACCGCCGATACCACCACAACAACCAGTTGGAGTGCCACCAACTCCGCCACAACCGCCTATGGGCACTCCTTATGGAGCATCACCACAACAAATGGCACAACCTAAACCTCAGCAGAAAAAAGACGGGAAGCGTATCGCTCTAAAGGTGTTTCTCGCCTTTCTCCCCTTAATCATCGGTGTAGGTGGCTATTCCCTCTGGTATAACCTTGGTAAGAAAGCCACAGAAAGCGCTTTAAAGCCCACACCGGAAAAACAAGCAAAACAAACTATTACGGAAGGTGACTTGGTGATTGAGGAAAAAACGGGTAAACAGCAAAAGGGCTCAGAAACGACAGCAAAGGACAAGGAACTGTCTGGTTCAACCAATGATCCAAAATCCATTCAGATAGACGTTCGGCTCAACACACCGACAACCGCAACATCAAGTGGCAAAAGTACCGTCCAGGGTAATACTCCTGCCCGAACCGCCGTCAGACAGCAGGGTGAGCCGATGGGCATGACCGACGAGGAATACGAAGCCACATACGGAAGGCGACCAGGCACACCTTCCATCTCCTCACAACAACGCCAACAGCGACAGACAACCCAGCAACAGACACGCCGTCGCCGTTCCGCAGAAGAGATTGTGGGCAGTTTCGGTCCTAACACCGATGAGTCGGCCCGTGCCCGCGTGCGACAGTTGAAAGCACAAGGACGTATCACCGCCGAGGAATATAACGACTGCATACGGTATATCGACCGAAGGCGACATGCCGGACAATGATTTTGCTTTGTTTGAACAACGAATTGGACGAATAAAAAAAGGGGACAACGAATTGAACGAATTGGACGAATAAAAAAGGGGACAACGAATTGAACGAATTGGACGAATGAAAAAAGGGGACAACGAATTGAACGAATTGGACGAATTTAAAAAGTGGATAACAATATACGCATATTACATGAATTTGTCATTAAACAATTAGCCTTCATACAATACAGGAAGGAAAGATGAGGAAAAAGGCGGAATGAATATTATCTTTGCAAAAAGAAAGAACTAATATATCAACCATTATGAAAAAACTATTCTATATCATGCTGCTCACCCTGGGTATGGCTCAGGGAGCAAGCGCACAGGATGCTATCGCCAGCATCCGCAAGCACTACAATGAGACGAAGTCATCAGTAGATCAAATGATGAAAGCTTACGAAGATCGGTGCAAAGGCATTGACGAGGTAATGAACGACGGGGCATGGCCTCCGTCTTTCTACGAGACGACGGTGATGCAGAACTTGCCTGCCACGGGTCCTCATAAAGAAACATTCCGCTTCTTCTACTATGAATATGAGGATTATGAACGCGAGGGTGGTCCCGTATTCTGGCGTAAGATCCATTTCGCCACAGTGGCGTATAATTTCGCTGCTCGTGATTATTACGAGGAATATCTGTTCGATGAACAAGGAAACATACAATTCATCTATGCCCGTAACAGCGACATGGACGAATATACACAACTCGATTTCCGCTTCTATTTCGACAAGGGGAAACTTGTTCACGCCATCATCCAAGGACGTAACGACATAGAGGGCGATTTCACATCCTTATATACTGGCAAGAACGTGCCTTCAAAATACAAGGGTTCTCTCGACTATTATGTCGGTTATACCAAAAGGGTGAAAAACCTGTTCGACGCCATCGACTCGGGGGAACACTTTTGAAGGGTAAAAGGGTAAAAAAGTAAAAAGGTAAAAAAGTAAAAAGGTAAAAAGGTAAAAAGGTAAAAAGGTAAAAGGGGTAAAATAGAAATGGTCTTAAATAGAATGGTCGAATATTGTTATTCGACCATTCGTTTATTTATCATCTGCTAACGTGGCAGAGAAAGTTATTGTTTTTGAGAATTTATCTGTATACTTTGATTTCTTGCTCACCCTTCATGGCGCGGTAGACGTTGGTAGCGAGGGCGGTGAGTTCGTCTTCGCCCGGATAGACGAAGACGGGTGCGAGGAACTTCACTCTTTCGGTGATGCCCTCTGAGACAAACTTACTGTGCGACATGGCACCCGTGAGAATAACCGCATCGACATGACCGTTGGTCACTGGAGCGAGTGAACAGAGCCAGCGCGAGATTTGATAAACCATGGCAGAAAGAATGAGTTTTGCGTGTTCGTCGCCCTCGTTGATACGACGCTCCACCTCACGAACATCATTGGTACCGAGGTGTGCTGTCAATCCACTATGTCCGTTAATCTTTCGCAGCATCTCCTTTTCCGTATATTGCCCATTGTAACAAAGTTTCACCAACTGCACGGTAGGTAACATACCTGCCCGCGAGGGCGAAAACGGTCCGTCGCCACTGAGGGCATCGCTGCACTCTATCGCCCTGCCGTGGTGGTGCATGGCGAACGAGATACCGCTGCCGAGGTGGCAGACGATGAGATCCTGCTCCTCATATTTCACACCATGTTCGCGACAATAACGCTTGGCTATCTCGCGTTGGTTGAGGGCGTGCCAGATGGTCTGGTGCGGCAGTTCAGGCATGCCCGTGATACGTGCCACGTCGTCGAGTTCATCAACGACGCCCGGATCCACGGTGAAAGCACGACATCCCGGTATTTCCTTAGCCATAGATAGGGCTATGAGTGAACCGAGGTTGCAGGCATGGTGCAGACGCGGTGTCTTAGTATCCTCGATTACCTTATCATTGAGTTCGTAGACACCACTCTCTATGGGTTTAACCAGTCCTCCGCGTCCCACGATGACATCGAACTTCAGGTCGAAGCCCTGACGCTGCAGTTCCTCGATGAGTTTTTCTTTTCGGTAATCGAACTCATCCATGATGAAAGGATAGCGGCACAATTCCTCGTAGGGGTGGTTGATGGTGGCGTGCATCAAAAGTTGGTCGTCTTCAAAAACGCCCACCTTTGTGGAAATCATTCCCGGGTTAATGGCAAGGATTTTCATAATATTTCAGGTATAGTAGGTTAACAATGGTTTTTCCGCACAAAAATAATAAAAAAATAGGAAACTGCAAGGAAAAATCGAGTTTTTTTCAAAGTAATAGGCAAATGTGTGATTTGCCATTTTTCGGCTAAATTTCAAAAACTGAAGGAAAAATTGAATTCTTTCATTTTTTCCTTCAGTTTCTTTGTAATTATACAGATTATAACTATCTTTGCATCACAAAGTTACCAATTAAAGGGTACGAATACTACCTGAACCCAAACCATTGTAAGCGATCCGACAGTCCATCAGATAAAAACCGTTTCTGACAAGACTCTGCAAAAGGGGCAAGGAGCAAGGAGCAAGGGGCAAGAGAATACTCAAACCTCAAACCCGCCTGTCCGTCGGTACAGGTTTCTATTTCGGCTTGTGTCTGACGTTGATATTCGTGGCTCGTTTCTTCATTGAGTTCACCAAAGAAAATCAGGTCAGTTTCGAGGATGGCATGGCACTTGACATGGGGCAATTGCTCAGCATCCCCTTCATTATTATCGGTTTTGCCTGCATGATAGGCGGCAAATGGCTCAAGAAATTAGGGGCAGAGAAGTGATATATTCTGTAATAATGACGAAACCGGAGTAAAAGAGAGTAATAAAAAAAATATCATGAATGCGAAATCTATTTTTATAGGGTGCGTCGCCTTGCTGATGGCAGGGCTTACCACGCAGAGTTGCAAGGCCAAGGAAGAGGCAAAGTCAGGAGAAGCCGACGGACAGTCGCTGCTGGTGGTGGAACGTCAACAGACGCAATTTTATGTAGGTGACGAATGGAAACACCCCTTGACATTCATCGTGGATATTCCTGTTGCCGGTTCGCAAGTGCTAAAAGACTCTGTGGACGCTTTCTTGAATGAGCAGCTGTATCAGTTCATGGAGTCACAGGTCGGACAATATGACGATTACGGTCAGTACACGAAGACGAAATCGTTTGACGAGGTGCACACCGACGATTCCGGAAATCTGTTGAAACACTATCTTGACATCTATCAACCGTATATGGAGAAACAGGTAGATTGGCTTTTCACTTATTCCATCACCATATTGGCTCAAACCGACAATTTTATCACCTATGGCGTGTTCCATTATCGTTGTGGTGCAATGTGCTCTGATGAGATGTCATGCTACACATTCAGCAAGAAAGACGGCCATCGGCTGAGAGATATCATCAGCAAGGAAAATCTCACCAAGTATTTTGCCGGCCATAAGGAAATAGAGGAAAAGTATGAAGTGGATGATGAAGATGAAGAGAGGATCGTAGATTTGGCGCAGTTCTGGGACAGTGATCGTATCGCGTTGTTGGAGGACCAAGTCTTGTATGCTGTCAATGGCATGGCTTCTCATTACACGTGTGAAACCTTCGACTACAAAGATATTCTTCCCTTCTTGTCGAAAGAGGCGCAGGCATTTGTCAATGAGAGAGGCGACAAAGCGCATTTCCCGTTGAAAGAATGGTTCATGGGACAGCAATTGGGGCAGGTCGTTTCCGATGCAGGCGACACCATCTACATTGCGGAGCGTGAGTTTGGCTACGAAATCATCAATGACTGTGAGCCGAATTTCAGTCACTTTAACGACACAGAACTGTTGACCTACATTTGCAAAAATGGGAAATTCACCCCCTATGAAGGCTTCAAATCGGGCGACAAGTCGATGTCGGCCGTATTGTTGGACACGCCTGATGAAGGCATGTATCTGACATCAGAAGAAAGTCTGGCATCAGGTGAAGGTCAGGGGAAAATTCATTCATTTGATAAAGACAAGCGCGAACTTCAAGTACGCTATATCACCGGCAAAACATCCGGTGAGAATCCTGAGACCAAACTGCGTATCTATCGCTTCGACGGCAAGCAGTTTGTCGATACGGGCAAGGATGTGCAATGAGCAGGCTGTCGCGTATATGGATGGCGGTCATAGATTCGAATCCTACCTGAATCCAAACCATTGTAAGCTATAGCGCAACCACAAGAAGAAAAAGAGGAAACGAAGGAAGTTGAACAGTTAGCAGCACGCGGAGTTTGTCTTCATGGACGTGTTGTTGAGCCTTATACAAATGGGCACTGAACTCCTGCTGCATGGACTGGTATCAAGGAGGCCCCGATGTCCAGTCGCCGACTACCAGTGTGGCGTAATGATGCCGATAGAATAAACATGCAAAAATACATAGGAAAAGCGCGCTTTTCCTATGTATAAACAACTTTCATTATATCCCTTAAATCAGCGAGAAGGCAACATCCATCATCTGGGTAAATTTGGTCTGACGCTCCTCGGCAGTGGTGGACTCGCCCGTGAGGATATGGTCGGACACGGTGCAGATACCCAAGGCGCGGTTGCCAGAGCGGGCAGCGTTCATATAAAGTGCAGCTATCTCCATCTCAACAGCCAAGACTCCCAAATTCATCCACTTGTCGTTCTTGGGATTGTCACAGTAGAAGAAATCGGAAGAGACCACATTACCCACCTTGTAGCGGTAGCCATACTTTTCGCAAGCCTCTACGGCACCTCGGAGCAGGTCGAAATTGGCAATAGGTGCGAAAGTGCCCGGGAGGTCGTATTGCGACGCATAGTTGGAGTCGGTGCATGCACCCATGGCGATGACAAGGTCGCCCACTTTGAGGTCCTTATTGATGGAACCTGTTGAGCCGACGCGGATGATGGTCTTCACACCATAAAAATTGAACAACTCGTAGGTATAGATGGATATGGACGGGATTCCCATACCATGGCCCATCACGCTGACGCGCTTACCATCGTGGGTGCCCGTGAAACCAAGCATGCCACGCACGTTGTTGAACTGTACTGGATTGTCAAGGAAATTCTCTGCCATGAACTTGGCGCGCAGGGGATCGCCTGCCATGATGACCGTCTCGGCTATGTCACCGAGTTTTGCCCCGATGTGGGGAGTTGGAAGTTTTGCCATAATATCAGGATTTTTGTTTTAAACGATGCCACAAAGATACGTTTTTTTCTTGAAAAGTCGTTCAAGTTGCTACACATTTTTTTCGAAGAGTTACAATCCGAGAAAAAGTGTTGTCATTTTGAATGATTATGCGTATCTTTGCAAATCCATATTTAGAAGCAATCCTAAAGCAATGAAAAGAATAATCGTCACCTTATCCATGGTTCTCGCCGTAGTGAGTGCCACTTTCAGTCAGTTACCCACGAAGATTGAGACTTTCCCCATCAGCAGCGTGCGTCTGGGCGACAGTCAGTTCCTACGCAATCAACGCGCCGACATCAGTTACCTGCTCTCGTTGGACGCCGACCGGCTGTTAGCGCCCTACATGAAAGGAGCGGGACTGACACCCAAGGCCGAGAACTACACCAACTGGGAGAATACCGGTCTTGATGGTCATATAGGCGGTCATTACCTCTCTGCACTGGCCTATATGTATGCCGCCACGGGCAACGACGAGGTGAAACGACGCATGGACTATTTCCTCGGCGAACTGAAACGCTGTCAGGACGCTGCAGGTGACGGTTACCTGGCTGGCATACCCAATGGCCGCGCCATGTGGCAAGAATTAGCACAGGGCAACATCCGCGCTGCCTCGTTCGGTCTGAACGACCGTTGGGTGCCCCTGTATAATATCCACAAGATTTACGCTGGTCTGCGCGATGCCTGGCTCATTGCCGGTGAAGAAAAAGCCAAGACGATGCTCGTCCGACTAACTGATTGGATGATTCAGGAGGTGAACAGCCTTAGTGACGAACAGATACAACAGATGCTCATCAGTGAACAAGGTGGTCTGAACGAGACATTTGCCGACGTGGCAGCCATCACGGGTGATAAGAAATACCTGCGTCTGGCCCATCAGTTCAGTGACCAACGGATGTTGCAACCCCTGCTCAAGGGAGAAGATAACCTTACCGGCAAACATGCCAACACGCAGATTCCGAAGGTCATCGGCTACAAGCGCATCGCTGACCTGGAAGGACTGTCCGACTGGGACCGTGCAGCCGCTTTCTTCTGGGATGTGGTGATAGGCCAGCGTAGCGTAAGCATCGGTGGTAACTCCATGCGCGAGCACTTCAACCCCACCGACAATTTCAGCGAGTTATTGGAGAGTGAACAAGGTCCGGAGAGCTGTAACACCTACAACATGCTTCGCCTGACGAAGATGCTCTACCAGACCTCAGCGAAAAAAGACTATATCGACTACTACGAACGGGCACTATACAACCATATCCTCTCCATCCTCAACCCTGTGCAGGGCGGTTTCGTTTATTTCACCCCTATGCGCTCAGGTCACTACCGCGTCTATTCGCAGCCTCAGACCTCGATGTGGTGTTGCGTTGGCACCGGTCTGGAGAACCCCGCTCGCTACGGCGAGATGATTTACGCCCATGAGGGCGACAACCTGATTGTCAATCTGTTCATACCCTCCACCCTCACATGGGATAATATGACCATCACCCAACGCAACCAATTCCCGATGGAGCCATCGACAGACATCACCCTCTCACTGAAGAAGGCGAAGAAGATGACGGTGAAGGTACGCTGTCCGTGGTGGACTGAGGGCATGACGCTTCAGGTAAACGGTAAGCCTGTAGAGGCGAAACAAGAGAATGGCTATATGGCTATTACCCGCCAGTGGACTGACGGCGACGTGCTGCATGTGGACCTGCCCATGCACCTGACAGCCATGACCACCCCTGATGGCAAGCCACAGTATTCATTCCTCTACGGTCCCATCGTGCTGGCAGCAAAGACAGGCACCGACCGTCAGGATGGCATGTATGCCGATGACAGCCGTGGTGGACATATCGCCAACGGCCCACAGATTCCATTGACGCAGATGCCCGCCATCATCGGTGATGCCAATACCATCCTAACCCATCTCCGTCCTGTTGACGGCAAGCCTCTCACCTTCACATTGAGCGGCGTATCATTGCCATCCTACGAAGGCATGCAGCTGATGCCGTTCTACCAACTTTACGAATGCCGTTACCAGATATATTTCCCCCTCTACAGCCAAGGCGAGTGGGAAACGAAGAAACAGGAGATAGCACAGGCTGAGCAAGCCCGTATGCTCTTGGAACAGCTGACCGTGGACAAGGTGTTCTGCGGTGAGCAGCAGTCGGAGAGCGACCATTTCTTCCAATCTGACCGCAGCTGGAACGGCAGCGACGGTGGCATCCATTGGCGCCGTACAAGAGGTACGTTCTCCTACCAGTTACGTAGTGTCGGAGCCAAGCACCTCATGATTCAGAGTTTCTCCGGCGAGCGTGGTCAAGTACGTATCTCAGTGAACGGGACAATCATCGGCACCTTTACGCCGAACAGCATGGGTTCCATCATCGCCAATATACCCGAGGTTAGCGGCGAAACCTTCAAGTTAGAATTCTCGGCTGTTGACGGACGGGAGACACCACGCATCAGCGAGGTGAGGGCGATGAAAGAGTAAAATACCCACCCCTGACCCCTCCCCAAGGGAGGGGAAAAGAATAGCAGGGAAGGGTGAAAAGGTAAAAGGGTGAAAAGGTAAAAGGGTGAAAAGGTAAAAGAAAGATTATAAGATTAAAAAATTAAAAGATTATAAAATTAAAAGGGTAAAGGGGTAAGAAATTTTGAGCGGGGATTGACGCTCAATAATTTCGAGACACATACGGCTGTTGTGATAGGGGCATTTCCAAAATCCCGCCTTATCGTCGATAAGGTTTAGTGTCCCGTCGGGATGGCGGCTCCAATGCCACTCACCGTTCTCGTAGTCGATGAGATTAGCCTTGATATATTCCCAACAGCGGGAAGCTTTGTCGAGGGCAGACTCATCACCAAAATACTGGTAGTAATTCATCCACCCCACCACATTTTCCGCCTGTACCCACCAATGCAAGTCATCATCAACATGGCCACTATCAAGGTTAGCTTCATGAATCATCGAGCCATCGGGACGTAGTCCCTTCTCACTTGCCTCGGCCACCATTTTCACGATAGGTTCCACCTTACGGAGCACCTTCTTGTCACCCAAGACAAGTGCCGCCTCGTGCATGAGCCACGAGCATTCGATATCATGCCCATAGCTCTCCAGATGATCTGCGCCACGTGTCCAGTCCATCTCGAAAAAGAGGTCGAGGTGGTGTGTCTCGGGGTTGAGAATCTTTTCCGTAAAGATGTTGATGATATTTCGCAGGGCAGCCTCCACTGCATAGATTGTGTCCTGTGGCACCGAGATAGTGACAGGCAGAACGGCACCAATGGCAGGGACATAATTACATGATTCAGCAGCCCGGAATTCCTTCAGGCAGCGATAAATGTTCGTGTATGGCTCAATGATATGGAGGTGGGTGTTCTGCGATTTGGGGAAGTTGGCATCCAGTTCCGACAAACGCATATCGGCGATGGGTGACCAGTCGCGTGCCGTCGCCTCAATATAGCCGTTATGTTCATGGTCTAAAGCATGTTCCTCGATACAGTCGAAAAGTTGGAGCGCATAATCGAGAGCCTCCTGGTCGCCCGTTGCCCTGGCGTACTCCGACAATCCGTAGATGGCGAAACCAATGGCATAGAACTGCTTGCGGGTATTCAAGGGATTGCCCTCTGCATCAAGACTCCAGAATACTCCGCCATATTCATGGTCGATGAAATGGTCAATGAAATAGTCCTTGGCACGGGTGGCGATGGAGAGGTATTCTGAGAGGTGAGGGGTGTGGGGTGAGAGGTGAGAGAGTACCCTGTAGGCGGCGGAGAAAGACCACAGGATACGGGCGTTGAGAATGGCTCCTTTCTCTGCATCAGGATGGAGGATATCCTGTCCGTCGATACGACCGTAGAAGCCTCCATTCTCATGGTCAACCATCTTATTCATCCAGAAATGCAGGATGTTGTTTTCCAACACATCCTGCATTTCCTGTTTCATTATTTTTATCTGTTCTGTCATTTCTTAATGGGGTATTTCTTGGTGAGGAACACCATGACGAGGGCGATGGCCGCCGGTATGATGGAGAAGATAGCCCAAATCATGTTCTGCACCGCCGGCATGTCGGAGATGGTGATAACCGTCTCACCTGTCGCCTCATTCGTTCCCGAGACGAAGCCTGCTATACCGAGGAGCAGTGCCACCAACGAACCAGAGATGGCCGTTCCGAACTTCTGCGCCATGGTACCCGACGAGAAGATAAGACCTGTAGAGGAAGTACCATTTTTCTCCGTGGCATAGTCGGCCACATCCGCATACATCGACCACAGCAGCGGCGAGTAGAGGCCGATACCGATGGAGGTGAG
>JAFYZT010000041.1 GCA_017548605.1 Prevotella sp.
CCCAAACGACCAAGCCCCCACACGACCAATCCCCCAAACGACCAATCCCCCAAACGACCAATCCCCCAAACGACCAATCCCCCAAACGACCATTTTATATGAAAGACTTCAATTTCTATGCCCCCACACAAGTGGTGTTCGGCAAACAGTCGGAAGAACAACTTCCTCAGTTGATAAATAAATACGGTGGCACGAAGGTGCTCGTCCATTATGGTGGCGGCAGCGCCCGGCGCTCGGGACTGCTCGACAAAGTGTTCGGACTCCTTAAAGATTCAGAGATACCTTACGTGGAACTGGGTGGGGTGGTGCCCAACCCCCGGCTTTCGCTCGTACACGAGGGCATCGATCTGTGCCGTGCCGAAAAGGTGGATTTCATACTGGCTGTTGGCGGTGGCAGTGTCATCGACTCAGCCAAGGCCATTGGTTATGGCGTGCCTTATGAGGGCGACGTGTGGGATTTCTGGTTGAAGAAGGATGTGCCGAAGGCATGCCTGCCCATCGGCGTTATGCTCACCATACCGGCGGCAGGCTCGGAGATGAGCAATTCCTGTGTCATCACCAACGATGACGGGGCATTGAAGATGGGCATCAACAGCGACCTCTGCCGATGCCGGTTCTGTATCATGAACCCGGAACGTACCTATACGCTTCCTCCCTACCAGACGGCGGCGGGAGCCACCGATATCATGATGCATACCATGGAACGCTACTTCACGCAACATACCGACATGACGCTTACCGACGCCATTGCCGAGGCCATCATGCGGACGGTAAAAGACAGTGTGTTCGAGGTGCTGCGCAACCCGGAAGATTACCGCAACCGTGCGCAGATTATGTGGGCGGGCAGTCTCTCGCATAACGACCTCACGGAATGTGGTACTTGCAAGGATTTTGCCACACACCGCATTGAGCATGAACTGTCGGCACTGTTCGATGTGACCCATGGTGCCGGTCTGGCGGCGATATGGAGTAGCTGGGCACGATACGTGATGGCGGAGAATGTCAGCCGTTTCGTACAGTTTGCGGTCAACGTGATGGGCGTGGAAAACGATTTCTCCGACCCGCAACGCACGGCAGAGAAAGGTATTGAAGCCATAGAACGCTTCTACCATGCCATCGGCATGCCTGTGGGACTCAAGGAACTGCTTGGACGTGAAGCCACCGATGACGAAATCAAGGAAATGGCTCGTAAGTGCTGCCACGACAGGAAAATCACACAAGGCAACTTCAAAGTCCTCAACCAAGACGATGTCGAAGCCATCTACCGCCTCGCCAATTTCTAATTTCATCACTCGTCATTCGTCACTCATCACTCGTAACTCCCAAATCCTCCGTCTTGCCCTCCCAGCCATCGTGACAAACATCACGGTGCCGCTACTCGGGTTGGTCGACGTGGCCATCGTCGGTCATATCGGTGACGCCACATACATCGGAGCCATCGCCGTGGGGTCGATGATTTTCAATGTCATTTACTGGGTCTTCGGTTTCCTTCGCATGGGAACGAGTGGATTGACGGCACAAGCGTTGGGAGCCAACCGCCACGACGAGGTCCTACGGTTGCTTATCCGTTCACTCACCACAGCGCTGGCGGTGGCGATGCTCATCCTTATTTTCCAGTCTCCGCTGAAACGGTTGGCATTCACTGTTATAGGCGCAGAGTCGTCGGTGAGCGAACTCACCGACGGATATTTCGATGTCGTGGTATGGGGGGCGCCGGCCATGCTGGCACTCTACGGACTGACGGGATGGTTCATCGGTATGCAGGACACGCGCACTCCGATGGTGGTGTCGATAGCGCAGAATATAGTGAATATCGCTGTGAGCCTTATCCTTGTGGTGGGTTGTGGCATGCGTATCGAAGGTGTTGCCACGGGTACGCTCGTGGCTCAATATGCGGGATTGGCCATGGCCGTGGCAGGGTGGTGGTGGCATTATCGGCGGCTCATGCCACACTTTAACACAACAGGACTCTTTGCGTGGCAACAATTAGCGCGTTTCTTCCGCGTCAACAGCGACATTTTCTTGCGTACGTTGTTCCTCGTGGCGGTGAACCTCTATTTCCTCAGTGCAGGTGCCCGACAGGGGGCACTCATTCTGGCTGTCAACACGCTGCTTATGCAGCTGTTCATCCTCTTCTCATACATAATGGATGGCTTAGCATTTGCTGGTGAGGCCCTCTGTGGTCTTCATCGCGGAGCCGCTGATACCCAGGCTCTGCGCACAACGATAGCGCACCTCTTTGCCTGGGGTGCCATCACTGTGGCACTCTTCACGACAGCTTATGCCTTTGGAGGCGCTTCATTCCTCTCACTGCTGACATCTGACGACAACGTGCTGGTGGCGGCAGCGGAATACTTGCCTTGGGCCATCGCCATTCCCGTAGCAGGGGTGGCGGCATTCGTCTGGGACGGGGTTTACATCGGACTGACGGCAACACGCTCGATGCTCATCTCCTCGGTCTTGGCGGCAGTGGTGTTCTTCACGCTTTACCTCTCGCTCCGACAGCAGATGGGTAACCACGCGCTGTGGCTGGCCTTCCTCGCCTTCCTCTTCGTGCGCGGAGTGATGCAGACAATCCTCTTCAAAAGGGCGATGAAAGGGAGTTAAAGGGATAACACCTATCATTCACCATTAAAAACCGCCCTTTCATCATCAACTTGAAGAAAAACTTGCGAGACCTACGAAAAAGCAGTATCTTCGCGGTGTCAAACAGATTATAAACTATAAAACACATACTATTATGAAAAAATTATTATTGATGGCTGTATGCTCCCTGGTGCTGTTCACAGGATGCAAAGGGAAAAGTCAACCTGCACAGGAAAAAGACAATGCCAAAACAGAACAGTCGAGTGTTCCACGTCCCGACAATGAGGCGATAGCGCAAATGGTGAAAAATATGTATGCCGACATTGCGAAGGCATGTTCAGACCCTTCGGCATCCATGAGCGAGACACCCAATTACGACGAGAAATATGGTTCGACGGACTGGAAAAACACTGTCAAGGCCGTTGTTGAACACGACAGTAAAAAAGATGAGATAGGATTCTTCGAAGCTGACCCTTGGATCATGGGACAGGATGCCGGCGATTTCTTCGCCTCCGATATCGAGGTGGGAGAGGTGGATGAACATAATGGCACACCCGTAACGCTCAACCTTCATAATATGGGAAATGTTACGAAGGTAAGGGTCATCGTCGTCATGGATAACGGCGAGTGGAAAGTCGACAACCTCATCGACCTCACCAATAACTTCGACTGGAAAAAAAGCATGAAAGAATACCTCAATTCCTAAACCATAAGAATACCCCCAGTACATCCCAGACTCTGGAATTTCCAAGATTATCCTAATCTATCCTAGTTTTTCCTAGGTTTTTCTAGATTATCTTAGAATCCCCTAGAAATCCCCTAGAATTTCCTAGAATATCCAAGCTCTAAAACCACCAAAAAAATGAAACGCTTTCTTCTAACCATCATGGCCTCCCTCGCCATGCTTGCTGCTATGGCGCAGTCCATCACCCATCATTATGCCTTCGAGGGAACACTTGATGGGAAAATAGCAGTACGCTTGGCTTTCGAGGCCAATGATTTAGGTATCGCCGCAGGCGAAATCACCTATACCAAGACAAAGACACCCACACCCATCCTCGTCGTGGGGTCAGTAGAGGAAAACTCTTTCTATTTATACGAATACCTGTCCGATGGTAAACGGACAGGGGGCTATATCGCCGTCACCGTGGAAAGAGGCAAACTCTCGGGCAAATGGTTCAATCTGGATAACGACAAAGAGTATTCGTTCACGGCGATGAGACCTGTCGCATTCCCAAAATCGGCGGAAGGGATACTGACACCAGAGAGTCCCGACCATATCGGACAGCATTATGGCTATTGGTTCCATAATGTGAATGTCGATGCTGACTTCGGAGGACACTTTGATTTCCGGGGGGCGGGAAAGAACCGCATCCATTTCGAGGCGGCCAATGTACCTATGAATGTCGCTGAGGGTAAAAGTGAAGAGGGCAGACCGGCAGTGCTCCAAGGCAACCACTTCACCTATCTGCACATGAACGAGTGCGACTATGGCTTTGAGGTGTATTTCTACCCACGGTTCATGGTGGCCCGTGATGTGACCGACAACGAAACACTGGTTGGCTGCTTCGGCGCACACACCACCCTCGCCGGAGTCTATATCAAAACGAAACAGTAATCTTCTCCCCTCCTTTCCTGGTAACTATACCCCGTAACGACCTAATCCTCTCACAGATATCACGGAAATACACAGAAAGAGGGACTTATCAAACAATCGCAACTTTGTTGCGTCAAACAATACTGCGACCGGCAGAAAAAGGGAGCAGTACCTTAATGTCTGAGCGATGAGTAGACAATTTTTCCGTTAAGCCATGAGCAGAGTGAAACTTGTTTCAACTATGCCATGGCGAGGAAAAATCGCCGAAGGCAACGGTTAAGTCCCTCCCAATGTTGGGAGGGGTTTGGGGAGGGTAGGTACCCTCCTTAGGCAAGGAGGGGCGGGTGGTTGTGAAAGCAAACCCTCCTCTAAAAATCCTTAATTTTTAGCCGTTATGGAAAAATAGTCGTATATTTGCAAATTATAATACCGAACAAAGATGAAAAAGACATTAACCATACTGACAATGATGCTTATATCGTTTGCCTTGCCCGGCATGGGACAGTCGTTTTCCAATCTCTGGAAACAGGTGGAAGAGGCGCAGGAGAAAGACCTCCCGCGTACACAACTCGATGTGCTCGGGAAAATCATACAGAAAGCTACAAAGGAGAAAGCCTATGGCCATCTGCTCAAGGCAGAACTAAGCAGTGTGTCGGTGCAGTCTTCCATCTCACCCGACTCGCTCATGCCGGCATTCCAAAGGCTTGTTGATAAAGAGGCGAAGGTGAGGACATCCAACCCGCTTCTCGCTGCGGTATATGAGAGTGCGCTTTATCAAGTGCTTGATAACAATTATAACCTCAGTCAGCAATTCCCGGGAAAGGAGAGCGAATATGCCAAGTTGTCCATGAGGAATCCTGAACTGTTGGCAAAACACAAGACGTCGGAATTTACACCGCTTTTTGAAGATGGGTACGACAGCCGTTGGTTCGATAACGACCTGCTCAGTGTCATAGGTTATGCAGCCCACGACTATAAGACTATGCACGAGTACTACGTGCAGACATCCAACCGTAATGCGGCCTGTCTCACGGCATTGGAGATGGCTAAGCAGCATAGCTATGGCTACAGGGTGGCTACTTCAGAATATGTGCGTGAACTCGACTCACTCATCAATGTGTACGGCGACCTCAAGGTAGCGGGCGAACTGGCGTTAGCACGTTACAAGTTCATGGAAAATGCCTTTGATGTCAGTACCGAGGAACAAATCAACTACATCAATTATGCGCTCAACAGATGGGGCTCATGGCCCAGGATGAATATACTCCGTAACGAACAGAAACGGCTTACCAGGGCAGGTTATGATGTAGATTTCGGCACACAGGTGTCGCTGCCCGACAGGGAGAGGGATATCTACCTCAGAGAGGTGAGAAACATACAGCAGATTACCATGACCATCGCCAAGGTCGAGGTGCAGGCCGACAAGGAATATGACCTCTCCAACGAAAAGGTGTATGCCGAGGTGGCGAAGACGAAAAGCCGCGTACAGGAGATTACTCAGACACGTTCGTTTATCGGACAGCCTGAATATGCCTTGTCGAAAGACACCATCCACCTGCCGGGGATGAAACCGGGTATCTACCTTGTGGAATTCAACGCAGGGAGAAACGACGTGAAACCGTGCCGCTTCCTTTATTATGTGTCCGACGTGTTCGTCATGAACCACATGATGCCCGACAATACCATGCGCTACGTAGCGGTGAGTGCTACCACAGGACAACCGCTGCCGGGAGCCACCATTATCTTGAAAAGGGAACGGTATAACGCTGAACCGGAAACCAGAAAACTCACCACGGACAGCCAAGGCGAGGCGATATTCTCTCCCGCCAAGAATGGTGATCACTTCCAGACGGTGTTCGCCACCACAGCCACTGACCGTTTCTCGCCACCCCAAAGCCTTTGGAGCAGATATAATTACTATTCCTACGACAACCTCGACCGCGACAATACCAGCTTGTTTACTGACAGGAGGTTATACCGTCCTGGACAAACGGTACACGTGTCGGCCATCGTTTATAATAATGAGGGAGGAATGACGCTCTCTTCCATCAAGGACAAGGAGATTGAATTCACACTCTATGATGCCAACCACAAAAAGGTGGAGGAGAAAAAGGCGACAACAGATGAATATGGGTCGGCAGCCGTCGATTTCACCCTGCCCAGAAGTGGACTTACGGGAACATTTGTCATACGGGCAAACAACGGTTCCACCAATTTCCATGTCGAGGAGTATAAGCGGCCGACGTTCCAACTCGAGTTCCCAGAGGTGAAGGAACATTATGAGGCGGGCGACACGGTGGTGGTCAAGGCCCATGCCATGACATACGCTGGGGTACCTGTCCAAGGGGCGAAGGTGACCTATACCGTCAGACGTATATCGTCGTGGTGGTGGAGATATTCCCCAGGAGATGGTGAGGACCTGCTGAGGAAGGAGACAACAACCGACAATGAGGGTGCCTTCCTCGTTGAGATGCCCATGATACTACCTGATGGGGTGAAAGAGAGAAAATATCCATGCTTCTACGACATCGTGGCAGAAGTGATGGTTACCGATACGGGAGGCGAATCGCACGAGGGTACCTTCCGTCTGCCGGTAGGTAACAGAAGCACGGCCTTTGCATGTGATATTCCGGAACAGGTGCTCCGCGACAGCCTGAAAACCTTCACGTTCTCTTACAAGAATATGGCAGGTGCTGATATCGACGGCACAGTACGCTATTGGATTGACGGCCATGCCACGGCATTCACGGCAAAAGCCAACCAACCTGTGGCTGTGAACTGGCCCAAGCCGCTGCTTGCCAGTGGCAAACACCATATCAAGGCAATTTGTGAGAAAGATACGCTTGAACAGGATTTCGTGTTCTTCTCGCTCAACGATACCAAGCCATATCTGGAAACGCACGACTGGTTCTATGCCTCTCACAAACAGTTCCCGAACAGCGGTGATGCTGTGACCATTCAGGTGGGCAGCTCCGATAAGGATGTCCATGCCGTATATATGATTGCCAGTGGCGACAAACTGATAGAAAAGGGACAGATGACGTTCAACAATTCACTCGTCAACAGAACGTTCAAGTATTCCAAGGAGTATGAAGATGGACTGCTCTTTACCGTAGCTTGGGTAAAGGAGGGCGTCATGTACAAACATACGGCCACTATAGCTAAACCGGTGCCTGATATGAACCTGGAGATGGAATGGGTGACCTTCCGTGACCGGTTGACACCAGGACAGAGCGAGGTGTGGAAACTGAAAATCAAGACTCCTGAAGGCAAGCCCGCGAAAGCACAACTGTTGGCAACACTCTACGACCAGTCACTTGACCAGATACTACCTCATAACTGGGCTTTCAGTCCGACACTCTTCCTGCCAAGGGCGGACGTGAGCTGGGATGGCTATTCCTTCAGCAACATATCGAGCGGAGCGCAGGAACCGTTCCGAAGCCTCAACGAACCGGCATTGGACTTCACCCATTTTAAAGAAGAAATCTTGGAGTCGTTCTCCCCCTATTACAGAAGGTATGACCGCAGGATGAAATCGGCGGGCGTACTCATGAGCAATGCTCCAATGGTGGAAGAAATGGCAGTGGCAGAGTCGGTGGATGCGATGAGAAGTTCTTATCAAGCTGACAGTTCTGCGGATGATGAGAATGCTTCGGCACAGACGGAAGAAAAGAAAGAGAAGACTTCACAACCTCAACTGCGTGAGAACCTCGACGAAACGGCGTTCTTCCTCCCCCAAGTGACGACCGACGACAAGGGTGTGGCGACGCTCGCCTTCACGCTGCCGGAATGTCTTACCACATGGCAGTTCATGGGACTGGCTCACGATACGCAGATGAACCGGGGCATCATAAAGGCTCAGACAGTGGCCCGAAAAGAGGTGATGGTGCAACCCAACGTGCCACGCTTCGTGAGAATGTGCGACAGGGCGCAGATATCGGCACGTATCTTCAATACCACGGAGAAAGCCGTCAGCGGTACGGCGAAACTGGAATTAATCGACCCGGAAACGGATAAGGTGGTGGTCTCGCAAACCAAGAACTACAATGTGGAGGCCAAAGGCTCGGAAACGGCGGTGTTCGAGGTGAACGCAAAAGACATGCCGGCACTACTCATTTGCAGGGTGACAGCCAGCGGCAAGGGCTATAGCGACGGCGAACAGCATTACCTGCCGGTGCTCCCGAACTCGGAGTGGGTGACGAACACCATGCCGCTGACGTTCCACGGACCGACGACAAAACAAATCGACCTGAGCCAGCTCTTCCCGAAGGGTACGGAACACCAGACCCTGACGGTGGAATATACGGGTAACCCGGCATGGCTCGTGCTCCAGTCTCTGCCTTCACTGGCGGCCGACGACAGTCAGAATGCCATATCGCTGGCAGCTGTGCTTTACTCCACGACCATCGGCTCGTTCATACTCGACCAGGTGCCCCATGCCCAAGAGGTATTCGAACAATGGATGAAGGAGGCGGGCGAGGAAACGACGCTCATGAGCCAACTGCAGAAAAACCAAGACGTGAAAAACTTGGTGCTCAACGAAACACCGTGGGTGGCGGCGGCTGATCATGAGGCAGCACAACGTCAGGCATTATCCACATTCTTCGACAGACAGCTCATGGCCCAGCGTACTGAAACGGCGTTGGCTAAACTGGCGCAGTTGCAGAACAGCGACGGCTCGTGGAGCTGGTGGCCGGGCATGGAGGGCAGTGCCTATATGACGCAGGCAGTGGCAGAGATGATGGTCCGTCTGAATGTGCTCACCACCAAACAGAATTCCACGTCAGCCATGCTTACCAAGGCATTCAAATTCCTTGGCAAGGAACTGGTGGAAGAGGAGAAAGCCCTGAAGAAATGGGAAAAAGAAGGCGGCAAGGACTTGCTGCCGAGCGAATGGGCCATTAACACGCTCTATACATTCGCACTCGATAAACGGGAACAGCCGAAGGAGGTACAGCAAGCCATCGACTATATGGTCAACCTGCTGAAGAAACAGCCAAAGGGCTTTACCATCTACGGCAAGGCGAACACGGCGGTCATCCTCGCACACTTCGGACAGGAGAAGACTGCACGCGAATTTATGCAGAGCCTGCGTGAATATGCAGTTTATTCCGAGGAGAACGGACGCTATTACGACACGCCGAAAGCATATTATTCGTGGTGTAACTATCTCATCCCGACGCAGGTGGCTGCCATCGAGGCACTGCAGATGCTGGAACCCGATAACACGAAGACTGTCGATGAGATGCTCCGTTGGCTGCTCATGCAGAAACGCACGGAGATGTGGAACACGAACATCAATACGGTGAATGCGGTGTACGCCTTCCTCAACGGACGGACGAAGCAACTCGAGGTTCCCAACCTCGTCGATATCACTATCGACGGCAAGCCGATGCCGATGGACGAGGCGACGGCGGGCATAGGATTTATCAAGTCGCGAATGGCGGCAGAGGGATTGCAAGACCTGAGCATCGACAAACGTGACGACCATACATCGTGGGGTGCTGTGTACGCACAGTTCACACAGCAGAACACGGAGATAGAGACGCATTCTGCGGGACTGAAGGTGACGCGCGAGATTATTGGTGGTACGAACCTGGCCGTGGGCGACAAGGTGACGGTACGTATCACCATCGAGGCAGACCGTGACTACGACTTCGTGCAGGTGACCGACAAACGGGCAGCGTGTATGGAGCCGGTAGGACAACTCAGCGGTTATCATAACGGTTATTACTGCGCTCCGAAGGATAACTGCACCAACTATTACTTCTCAAAACTGAGGAAGGGAACACATGAGGTGCAGACGGAATATTATATCGACCGCGCCGGCGACTACACCTCAGGGTCATGCTCGGTGCAATGCGCCTACGCTCCCGAATATTCGGCACGCTCGCGCGCATATCAGATAACAAGTAAATAATGATGAAAAATAAAACACTCTTTTCCTTGGGGTTGGCTTGTATAGCCTGGCCCCTAATGGCACAAACCGTCATACCCACAAACGATGTCATTGACTGCGGACAGGTCATGTACCAGGAGCCGGTGACCGTGCAGTTTGAACTCGTCAACGAGGGGGAGGCATCGGTGTCTATCAGCGATGTGCAGACGAGTTGCGGATGCACCACCGTCAACTATCCGCAAGGGATGATATCACGAAACAAACCGTTTGTCATCACTGCGGAATATGACGCCAAACAACTGGGGCACTTCGAGAAATACATCGATGTATATACCTCTGGTTCCAATGAGCCCATCATGCTGACCCTCCGTGGAGTGGTGGTGGCTGAACGCAAAGGCTATGAAGGTAACTATTCCTTCGCCATAGGCAGACTGAAGACTGACCGTGAAGAATTGGAATACGATGATGTGAACCGAGGGGAGAGACCGGTGCAGGAGATACATATCCTCAACGCATCGAGCGAGACGGCAACGCCCACATTCATGCATCTGCCTCCGTACCTCAAAGCAGAGGTGTCACCGTCCACATTGGCTCCGGGACAGGCGGCGGTAGCAAGGCTGACACTCGAATCACGCGAATTGAGGGAGTTCGGACTGACGCAGACATCCATTTACCTCGGACAGTTCCCTGGCGACCGTATCAGCCCCGAAAAGGAAATCGTGGTGTCAACTATCCTGCTGCCCGATTTCTCGCACCTGACGGAAAACCAACTGTCCAATGCTCCGCAGATACAGGTTTCTACCTATAATCTCGATCTTGGCTCTTTCAATGGCAAGAAAAAGAAGAAAGGAACGGTGGAGATAGAAAACGTAGGACGTACGCCGCTCGACATCCGTTCACTCCAGATGTTCACACGTGGACTGAATGTGGAACTGGGCAGCCAACGTCTGAAACCAGGCGAGAGCACCAAACTGAAAGTGACGGCTGAAAGAAAGGAGATTCAGGCGGCTCGCTCCAAACCGCGTATCCTTATGATTACCAACGACCCATCCAGTCCCAAAGTGGTCATCAACGTCAACATCGAATAGTAAAAATGGAATCCTTGGATTCTTTTGGAATTTCCTAAAAAAATCTCTATGATTCACCCAGAAAACAGCGAAGAATACAAAGGTCTCACCGTGAACAGCGGCGTGGCACAACCGTCAATCATCAATCCTTACCTCAAACGTAATCGCTTCCGCCGGCGTGAGATGACCGTGAACGAAATGGTGGAGGGTATCGTAAAAGGCGATGTAACCATCCTTTCCCAGGCAGTGACGCTCGTGGAGAGTGTCAATCCGCAACATCAGGCGAAGGCACAAGAGGTTATCGAAAAATGCCTGCCTTATAGCGGCAAGTCGGTACGCATCGGTATCAGCGGTGTGCCGGGGGCAGGAAAGAGCACGTCCATCGACATGTTCGGATGCCATGTGCTCGACCGCTTCGGAGGAAAACTGGCGGTGCTGGCCATCGACCCGAGTTCGGAACGGTCGAAGGGGAGTATCCTCGGAGATAAGACTCGTATGGAGAAACTGTCCGTCAGACCGGAGTCATTCATACGTCCTAGTCCGACAGCAGGGTCGTTGGGCGGTGTGGCACGTAAGACTCGCGAGACGATTATCCTCTGCGAGGCGGCTGGATATGACAAGATATTCGTTGAGACGGTGGGTGTGGGACAGAGCGAGACAGCCTGCCACTCCATGGTCGATTTCTTCCTGCTCATACAACTGGCGGGCACAGGCGACGAGTTGCAAGGTATCAAAAGGGGTATCATGGAAATCAGCGATGGCATCGTTATCAACAAATGCGACGGCAATAACGTCGATAAATGCCAGATGGCGGCTACGAACTTTCGTAACGCGTTGCATTTCTTTCCCATGCCGGAGAGCGGATGGCTGCCGAAAGTGTTGTGCTACAGCGGATTCTATGGTACGGGCATCAAGGAGATATGGGATATGATATATCAATACTTCGATTTCGTGAAGGCAAACGGCTATTTCGACTATCGGCGCAACGAACAGAGCAAATACTGGATGTATGAGTCGATTAACGAACACCTGAAAAACAGCTTCTATCATAATCAACGCATCGCTGATGAGCTGGAACAGGCGGAACAGAGGGTGCTGCAAGGTCAGAAGACATCGTTTGCGGCGGCGAAGGATCTGCTCGATATGTATTACCAGCAACTCAGGGAATGCGACAAATAGAAATCGAAGGGAGTAGCGGTTTCTGCTTCGGCGTGACAACGGCCATACGGAAGGCGGAGGAGGAACTGGCCACGGGGAAACAATTGTTCTGCCTCGGCGACATCGTGCATAATGGTATGGAATGTGACCGGTTACGACGCATGGGACTGGCTACTATCAACCACGAACAGATGGAGGACTTGCATCATGCCAAGGTGTTGCTCCGGGCCCATGGCGAACCACCGCAGACATACCAACTGGCAGAACGTAACGATATAGATATCGTTGACGCGACATGTCCGGTGGTGCTGCGGTTGCAGCGGCGTATCAAACAAAGCTATGCGGAGAATCCCGAGGCTCAGATTGTCATCTTCGGAAAGAATGGTCATGCCGAGGTGCTCGGACTGGTGGGACAGACGGAAGGGAAAGCCATTGTAGTGGAGAATATGGTCGATGTGAAACGGTTGGATTTCAATCGTGACATTTTTCTATATTCACAAACCACGAAGTCTCTCGACGAATTCAACAGCATCATCGAATACATACAGGCGCATATCTCACCTACTGTCACCTTCCGCAGTTTTGATACGATATGTAGGCAGGTGGCTAACCGTATGCGTGACATACGGCAGTTCGCCAGCAAACATGATGTGGTGCTCTTTGTCAGCGGAAGAAAAAGCTCTAACGGAAGAGTGCTCTTTAATGCGTGTGCCAATGTTAACCCTAACAGCTACCACGTGGAGTGCGCGGCAGAAATTGACCTCAAATGGCTCGAGAAAGCTGACACAGTAGGCATCTGCGGTGCCACCTCCACTCCCAAATGGCTCATGGAAGAGTGCCGTGACTTTATCCTCTCACATTCAAACTAATCTTATAATCTTAAATTTTTTAATCTTTTAATCTTTCACAGTAGCCCCAGTACCTCCCTGTCAGCTTCCGTCCATTCCAACTCTGCCATCTCTGAACGTTTCAACCAACGGTAGTCAAGGTGTTCCAACAGTTTGAACTGGCCTTTGCCTCCCTTGCATAGGTAGGCTTCAAGGGAAATGGTGAAGTCAGGATACTCATAAGTGATAGTACCCAGCAGACGACCGACAAAAATATCCCAGTCCATCTCTTCTTTAATTTCGCGCAAAAGGGCGTCGTAACCGGTCTCGCCATCTTCAATCTTACCTCCAGGAAACTCCCAGTGCATGGAAGTGTATTCTTGGTCTGAACGGCAACGTTGCATGCACAGATATCTCCCGCGACTGTCTTGTATCACGGCGGCTGCTACTCTTATCTTTTTCATGGTTGTTATATTTAATTCTTGAATTTTATGAGTCATACTTCTCTCCCCCTCGGGGGAGCTGGAGGGGGGCTCTTACTTCTCTCCCCCTCTACTGGAGGGGGTTAGGGGGAGGCTCCTCCACACCCATTTTGGTATTCTTCTCCATACCGCAGTGATGATACGCCAACGCCAGTCTATCACCGCCACATGCCGCCGCTTTTCAATAGCACGCAGGGCTTTTCGCGCTACATCGTCGGCCTTCAGCAACATCGGGTAATGGTTGCCATCGTTCAACAGTTCCGTATCGACGAATCCCGGACGGATATCGGTAAAATGGATATCCAGATTGCGCATGTGGGCTAACTGCTCCAACGACTGGATGTAGGTGTTCTGCATGGCTTTGGTGGCTGAATAGGAGGGAGCTGGTCCCAATCCTTTCGTCCCGGCGATGCTGCTCACCACGGCAATGTGTCCGTGCCCCTTCTCTGCGAAATAGCGAAAAGCCTCGCCTACCAGTCGGGTGAATCCTAAGGCGTTGGTCTCCATGGTGTGCAGCTCGGTGCTCTCTTCCAACATGGGGTTCTGCTTGCCTATGCCGGCGATGTGGAAATACAAATCCATGCCGCCCAGTGTATCGATGAGCTGTCGCAGGAAGATAGGGCTGTCGCTGTCAGTGACATCAATGCGTTGCATCTTCACGCGCTCAGGAGCCAACGACACCAACTCTTCCAACTGCTTTTCGCGGCGAGAGGCTACACCCACCAGCCATCCCTGTTCGATGAGCTGCCTGCTCACCTCACGTCCGATGCCCGACGAGGCGCCTATCACTATCGCTCTCTTTATCATCCGTCCTTCATCCTTCGTTTCTTCTCTTCTCCCTTCTCCCCCCTCTATTGGAGGGGGCCAGGGGGAGGCTTATGGCCAGGGGGAGGCTTCCCTCTTAATTCGCTGCCTCAAACTCACGCAGGAAGCGCGTGTCGTTCTCGGAGAACAGACGCAGGTCGCTCACCGAATATTTCAAGTTGGCGATACGCTCTACACCCATACCGAAGGCATAGCCGGTATACACCTTGCTGTCAATGCCACATTTCTCCAAAACGTTGGGATGTACCATGCCGCAACCCAGAATCTCCACCCAACCGGTGTGCTTGCAGAATCCGCAACCCTCGCCGCCACAGATGAAACAGGAAATGTCCATCTCGGCACTGGGCTCGGTGAAGGGGAAATAGGAAGGACGCAGACGGATGTCAGTGTCGGCACCGAACATCTCACGGGCGAATGTCAGCAGCACTTGTTTCAGGTCGGTGAAGGAGACGTTTTTGTCAATGTACAAACCTTCCACCTGATGGAAGAAGCAGTGGGCGCGGGCGGTGATGGCCTCGTTGCGATAAACGCGACCGGGGCAGATGATGCGGATAGGCGGTTGTGTCTTTTCCATCACGCGAGCCTGTACGCTACTGGTATGTGAACGCAGCAGAATATTCTTAGTCACGTCATCGGGATGCTGTGATACAAAGAACGTGTCTTGCATGTCACGGGCAGGGTGGTCTGCAGCGAAGTTCATCTTAGTGAACACGTGCAAGTCGTCCTCCACCTCAGGACCGTCGGCCAGCGTGAACCCCATGCGCGAAAAGATATCGATAATTTCGTTCGTTACAATCGACAACGGATGACGGGTGCCCAAATCAATGGGGTAAGCGGTGCGCGTCAAGTCAAGAGTGCTTTCACAGCTTCCACTGCTCTCGCATTGTTCGCGCAATGCGTTGATGCGCTCCATGGCTGTCTGCTTCAACTCATTAATCTTCATGCCAACGGCCTTTTTCTGCTCGGCGGCAACATTACGGAAATCAGCCATCAAGGCGGTGATTTCTCCCTTCTTGCTCAGGTATTTCAAACGCAGGGCTTCTATCTCCTCGGCATTCGAAGCGGTCAGCCCATTCACTTCTTTGAGCAACTGCTCAATCTTCTCAAGTATCATAGCTAATTAGTACTTTTTCTTCTTTCAAACTGCAAAGGTACTGCAAGGTGAGCGAAATACAAAATAAAAGCAATTTTATTTTATTATCCAGTCGATGCCTGCCTTCCTTTTCGTTGCGCAATGATGCCTACCTGATGCTATTTAAAATCTTGCAGGCGGGCGATGTATTTGCCCAGGATGTCAAACTCCAGGTTTACCACGCTACCGACGCGAATATCGCGGAAATTAGTGTTCTCCATGGTGTAGGGGATAATGGCTACCTGGAATGTGTTGTCTGTGGGATTGCACACGGTGAGCGACACACCATTTACCGTTACGCTGCCCTTATCAACGGTGAAATAGCCTCGACGGGCCATCTCCTTGTCGGCCTTGTATTCGAAGGTAAAGTAGGTGCTGCCGGCGGCATCTTCCATGGCGATACAACGGGCGGTCTCGTCAACGTGTCCCTGTACGATGTGACCGTCCAGACGGCCCTGCATCATCATCGAACGCTCCACGTTCACATGGTCGCCCACCTTGAGCAACCCAAGATTTGAACGGTCTAGCGTCTCCTTCATGGCCGTCACTGTATAACGGTCGCCGTCTATGCGAACCACGGTGAGACACACGCCGTTGTGAGCAATACTTTGGTCTATCTTCAACTCGTTGGTGAACGAGCAGGTGAGCGTCAGGTCGATATTTTCCTTATCACGCGTGATGGCCGTCACTGTGGCCATCTCTTCTACTATGCCTGAAAACATTGTCGTAGGATTTGGAGGGTGGAACTTGTTTGAAAGAAAAAAGAAGGGGTCGTACCGATGATGTGATGAAAACTCCGAATGTATATGTTTTGAGTGCTCCCCGCCTTTGTAATCCACCGGCATTACTGCTATCTCCTTGCGAAGAATGTGGCCCGCCATTGGCAAAAGATGCTTTCTCGGTTTTCAGTATTATTTGATGAGTATCCCGATCTAACCGATACGACCCAATGCTTTTATGGTGCAAAGATAGTGCAAGTTGAGAGAAAAGCAAAGAAAAAAACGAAGTTTTTTCTTTCTTTTCCGAAACGCCGCCTATCTTATGGAAAGATAGTGCAAACAGAGAAAAGCAAAGAAAAAAACGAAGTTTTTTCTTTCTTTTCCGAAACGCCGCCTATCTTATGGAAAGATAGTGCAAACAGCGAAAAGCAAAGAAAAAAACGAAGTTTTTTCTTTCTTTTCCGAAACGCCGCCTATCTTAGAAACGCTGGCCTATTTTATGTAAAATTACAACAAATCCGATTGACTGTTATTGAATACTGAACGTAAAGGCGTAATTGGCAAAGTAATATTTGTCAACAATAGTAACAACACCATATTCCCCTTTACCCAATCCGCTACAGTCTAACTCAATAAAATTTTCATTGAGTTTTTTATAGGGCACAGTTACCCCTTTATTCATTTTTGAGTCTTTGAGATCTATTTCTTGCTTAATCTTGACTGTGGACAGTTTGGCGACACGGTCCCCTTTCTTCACATCGAATTTAATCAATCTTATTTCATCGATAGATTGTGCTTGTGGACAAATTCTTAAATATTTGTCACCCTGTTGAAAAGTGGTTGTTGAGTGTTCACCTTTCAATACTCCCATGAGAATAGCCCGACCAAACCAAGGGTCTGTTTTTTGTTCGAGCAACAATTCTTCTTGAGCTATTGATTGGTTGTACATCATTTGTACAGAATGTCGATCTTGATTCAATTGGCTAATGCTATCAATGGTTTCCTGTGCAAAAGAAAACTGACCAATCATTAAACAAATACAAATACTAAATAACTTTCTCATTGTTAGACTGTTTTTAGAATGCCGCCGCCGCTTCCTGCAGCATCTCGCCCAGGGTGGGGTGGATATGTACCATGTCGCGCAGTTCGTTGAAAGTACACCCTTTGGCCATCAGGCAACTCACTTCCTGCACCATGTCGGCGGCATGAGCTCCGAGAATATGGCAGCCGAGGATGCGGCCGTCGGTGGAAGCTAGTAACTTCACCAATCCTTCGCCCTCATTCATGGCCAGTGCCTTACCGTTGGCGCGGTAATAGCCTTTCTTGCACACATAGTCCATGCCTGCATCTTTGCACTGTTCTTCAGTCATACCCACACAGCCTGCTTCGGGGTGCGTGAAGACGGCAGCAGGGATGGTCTTCAAATCAAAATGATCTTCAATCTCCAGCAGACGGTTCACCACATGCAGCCCCTGGCATGTGGCCGCGTGGGCGAGCATGCATCGGCCGTTCACATCTCCGATGGCATAGACATGCGGCACGTTAGTCCGCATGTCGTCATCTACAACGACGGCTCCACGTTCGGTGGCGATACCGGCATTCTCCAGACACAACCCGTTGGTGCGGGGAGCGCGTCCCGTGGCAACGAGCACAAGGTCAGCTGCCACACGACTCTCTTTGCCTTTGCGCTCGAAGACCACCTCGTCAGAAGTAATCTCTTTTACTCCCGACTGCATGAAAAACTCCACGCCGCGCTTTGACAACTGCTGGCGCAACCGTTTGGCGATATCACCATCAAAGGGGGGCAGACACTCCTTGAGAAACTCCACTACGGTGACCTCACTGCCGAGGGCATTGAAGATGGATGCGAACTCCATGCCAATGACGCCTGCCCCGACGATACATAGTCGCTGGGGGATATGGTCAATGTTCAGCAACTCAGTCGAAGTGACCACATGTGCCTGGTCGATGCCCGTGATGGGGGGCATCTTGGCATCACTGCCCGTGGCGATGATGATGTCGGAAGCGGTGTAACGTTCGTCGCCGCAGACGATGGTATGCTCATCTTCAAAACGGGCCTCGCCACGTACGAAGGTGATGCCGGGCAAGCCCATCAGCGTCTCCACACCATTACGCAGTTGCTCCACTACCTTTTGCTTGCGTTCCATCACGGTAGCGAAATCAACAATATAATGCACATCGCGCAAACCAAACACCTCGGCTTCGCGCAGGGTTAGCAGCACCTCCGCATTCCTGCACAGAGCTTTCGTGGGGATGCACCCGCAGTTCAGGCAGGTGCCTCCAGCCTCTGCACGCTCGAAAATGGTCACAGTCTTTCCATGACGGGCAGCATGTTCGGCGGCACGATAGCCGCCGGGACCACTGCCTATGATGATTAAATCAGAAGTCATTTTCTGTTAAGTTTCTAATTATCGTTATAGCGAAATAACGTAATAACGAAATCATAAATCTCGCTTCTCACCTCTCACCCCTCACTACTCATCTCTCATCTCTCGGAAGGTCAGTACCGGCTGCTTGGCGGCCAATACGTCATCTACACGTCCGATGGGGGTGGAGTGGGGTGCTCCCTTCACTGTCTCTGGGTCGGTAATGGCCTCTTCAGCAATACGGCGCATCACGGCGATGAAACTGTCGATGGTATCCTTGCTCTCGCTTTCCGTAGGCTCAATCATCAGCGACTCGTGGAACAGGAGGGGGAAATAGATGGTGGGGGCGTGGTAGCCATAGTCCAACAGACGTTTGGCAATGTCCATGGTGGTTACGCCCGTTGACTTATCTTTCAGACCGTCGAATACGAACTCATGCTTGCACAGTGTGTCTACGGGCAAGGCAAACAGGTCTTTCAACGACTCCTTGATATAGTTGGCGTTCAGCGTGGCCAGCGGACCGACCATCTTCACCTCTTCTTTACCCAGACTGAGGACATAGGTGTAGGCTCGAACCATCACGGAGAAGTTGCCAACGGTGGCACCTACTTGGATGTTTTCGTTACGTACCAGATGGTAAGTGTCACCCTCACTCTTCACTACACGGCAGGGCAACAGTTCTTCCATGCCGGCACGTACACCCACGGGACCGCAACCGGGACCGCCGCCACCGTGAGGGGTGGAGAATGTCTTGTGCAGGTTGATGTGCATCACGTCGAATCCCATGTCGCCAGGACGACACTTGCCCAACAACGGATTCAAGTTGGCTCCGTCGTAATACAACAAGGCTCCGCTGCCATGCACGGCCTCGGCAATCTCAGGTATCTGACGTTCAAAGAGTCCGAGGGTGTTGGGATTGGTCATCATCACGGCGGCGATGGTGTCGTCGAGTTTTTCTCGCAGGTCATCCACATCGACCATGCCGTCTTGTGTACTCTTCACCTCCACCACCTCCAGACCGCAGACGGCGGCACTGGCGGGATTGGTACCATGGGCGGAGTCGGGCACGATGACTTTCGTGCGCTGGTCATCACCACGTTGCTGGTGATAGGCGCGGATGATCATCAGTCCGGTCAACTCGCCGTGTGCCCCGGCAAAGGGGTTCAACGTGAAATCACTCAGACCGGTAAGGGCAGCCAGTGAACGTTGCAAGCCGAACATCAGCTCCAAGGCTCCTTGACAGGTGTCCTCCGGTTGTGAAGGATGTAATGTCTGAAAACCAGGCAGCAGGGCGGTCTCCTCGTTCAGTACGGGGTTATATTTCATCGTGCAGCTGCCCAGGGGATAGAAACCATTGTTCACACCGAAATTGTTGGCACTGTGGTTCGTATAATGACGTACCACGGTTAGCTCGTCACATTCAGGCAACTGAGCATCTTCAGCGCGTCGCTGCGTGGCGGGTACCTCATAGTGTCCGAACTCGTTGGCGGGCAAGCTGTATCCCTTGCGGCCTGGGTGCGACAGTTCAAATATCAGGTTGCCGTATAACTGGTTGTTCATAGTGTGTCCTCCTTCGTTAATGCTACAAATCGGTCTATCTCTTCTTTCGTGCGTTTCTCCGTGCAGGCAATCATCAGGGTGTTGTCGTTGACCTTTACGCCACCGAGGATACCATGCTGGAGCATACGTCGCTGCAAAGTGTCCACATCACCGTCGTAACGCACGCAGAACTCATTGAAGAACGGCTGGTCGAAGGCCATCTTGAAACGGCCGGTAGCTACCAACGCATCGGCCATGTAATGGGCGGCATCGTATGAACGCTGTGCCACATCCTTCAGTCCTTCCTTACCCATCAGCGATAGGTAGATGGTCACAAAGAGTGCCATCAGACTCTGGTTGGAACAGATGTTCGACGTGGCTTTCTGTCGACGGATATGCTGTTCACGGGCCTGCAAGGTGAGAACAAAGGCACGTTGACCACGACTGTCCTTGGTCATACCGACAATACGTCCGGGCATCTTACGCATCAGCTTGTCTGTGCAACAGAGATAACCCACACTCGGACCACCATAGCACATCGGTATGCCTAACGACTGGCCGTCGCCCACGGCGATGTCGGCTCCCCATTCACCGGGAGTCTTCAAGAGGGCGAGGTCACTGATAACCGAGTTGATGATGAACAGGGCTTTCTGCTCATGGCATAGGTCGGCCCAACCAGTGAAATCCTCGATGATGCCATAAAAATTGGGTTGTTGCACCAAGACACCGGCAATGCCGCCGGCGGTCAGACGCTCACGTAGGTCATCCATATCAGTCACGCCGTCACGTTCCTTCAGGTAGACAATCTCCACGCCGTGGAAATGAGCGTAGGTCTCCACCACACGCTTCACCTTGGGGTCAAGACAGCTGCTCACCAGCACGGTGTTGGCTTTCTTCGACTGCGCGGCAGCCATCATCACGGCCTCGGCGGTGGCGGTGCTGCCGTCGTACATCGAGGCATTGCTGATGGCCATGCCTGTCAGCTCCGTCATCATGCTCTGGAATTCGAAGATATAATGCAGCGTTCCTTGCGAGATCTCGGCCTGATAAGGCGTGTAGCTGGTCAGGAACTCGGAACGCTCGGTGAGATTCGGCACCACGCTCGGTGTGTAGTGGTCATAGACTCCGGCTCCGGCGAATACCGTCAGCGAAGTGTTGCGGCTGCACAGACGGTCGAAATAACGACGTACCTCCAACTCACTCATCGACGAGGGCAGGTCGTAGTCGCCCTTGAACCGTACCGCTTCGGGAATCTCGGCGAAGAGGTCATCCAGCCGCTCGGCTCCAATCTTGTCGAGCATCTGCCGGATGTCTTCTTCGGTATGAGGAAAATATTTATAAGCCATTTTATGTTAACAGTTAACAACTAAACAAGTATAAAAGCTGAGAAGCAACAAGTTAACGAGCAAACAAATAAATAGATAGCCTTTGGGGTATTCTCTTGCTCCTTGCCCCTTGCTCCTTGCCCCTTACTACTCCTTGCACATGTCAGCGTATGCGGCGGCATCCATCAGGTTGTCCAACTCGGTCTTATCGGTCAGTTCCACCTTGATAATCCAGTTGGCAAAGGCATCTGTGTTCACCAGACCGGGCTCGTCTTCCAAAGCCTCATTCACCTCAACCACGGTGCCACTGACAGGGGCTACCAGGTCGCTGGCGGCTTTCACGCTTTCCACGGCGCCGAACTCGCTGCCGGCTTCCACCTCATCGTCCACTTCGGGCATGTCAACATACACCACCTCACCTAAAGCATGCTGTGCATAATCGGTGATACCGATGTAACCATACTCGCCTTCTACTTTCACATACTCATGTGTCTCTGAATAATAGAGTCCTTCAATAACTTTTGCCATAATTTGATTTTTTATTTTACCTTTTTACTCTTTTACCTTTTTACTCATCCCTGCTATTCATCTCCCCTCCCTTGGGGAGGGGTCGGGGGTGGGTATTTTCTCCCTCTACCTTCCTTTACCTTTTATAGTTTTTCTCATAAAAACGTTTTTTCACCACCACGCCGGGGAAGGTCTTTTTCCTGATTTGAATCATCACCTCTGTGCCCAACTTGGCAAAACGGCTGTCTACAAGTGCCATGCACACGCTCTTGTCGGTGGAGATGGTGTGATAGCCGGTGGTTACCTCGCCAATCACCTCTCCGTCCTTCAACACGGCATAGCCATGGCGGGGTATGGCGCGGTCACTCAGTTCAATGCCGATAACACGCTTGGCCACACCTTCTTCCTTCTGGCGAACCAACGCCTCTTTGCCGATGAACTCGGGCTTGTCCAGCTTGCAGAACATCGACAGACCAGCCATCACGGGCGAGATATCAGCAGACAGTTCATCACCATACAACGGCAGGCCCACCTCGAAACGAAGGGTGTCGCGACAGCCCAAACCACATGGCTTGCAACGGCCACTCTCCATCAGTTTGTCCCAGGCCCCCTGGATATAGGCGTGACTGCCGTAAATCTCGAAACCATCTTCGCCTGTGTAGCCTGTACGGCTCAGCACCAACGTCTCACCATCCACATCCACTCGTTTCGTGGTGTAGAACACCAGGTCTTGGCACGGCAGACCAAGCACCTGTTCCACAACCTGCTCTGACTCGGGACCTTGAACGGCCAGCTGACCGTAATAGTCGCTCACGTGCTTCAACTCGATATCGAAGCCGTCGGTATGTGCCTCCATCCATGCCACGTCCTTATCGATATTGGCGGCATTGATGACGAGGAAGAAATCGTTTTCACCCATCTTATATACCAGCAGGTCGTCAACGGTGCCGCCGTCTTCATACAGCATCATACCGTAATAGACCTTGCCCACGGGGGCGTCAGTGATGTCGTTGGTGAAGATATGGTTCACGTAACGCTCGGCATCACGACCGCGAACGGTCACCTCGCCCATGTGCGACACGTCGAACACACCGCAATGTTGGCGCACGGCATTGTGCTCGTCAATGATATTACTGTACTGGATGGGCATGTCAAAACCTCCGAAAGGCTGTATCAATGCTCCTAACTGCACGTGTCTGTCATACAAACAGGTTCTCTTGTTTTCCATTTCTATGAATTTTGGGTTTTTGTTTTGTTTTCAAGGGTTGATGAGCAGGTCGATAAACGACGGCTTGTCCAGATGGAGTATGATGTCACCCAGACGCTCGGGCAGAGCGGTAGCGAGGGCTGCAGGCTCTAATGATACATCATGCAGAGAATGGGTGATGGTGTCCAAATCGCCGACAACGAAAAAATCACCCAGCAAGTTCACTTGCTTGATAATGCCGTTCTTCAATTCCATACGAACCTCGATGTCACCTACTCCGTCGATACGTTTCCTACGTACCACACTATAACGTGGATTATGTCCGTAGATAAAGGTGTCGCTCAGGTAACCTTGCTCGATACGTTCTATTTCGGCGATGGCTTCCGCGTCCAACGTGATCTCTCCCTGACACAGGTTGCGCCGGACGAACAATTTGAATTCGTCCAGACTCATCGTGGTGTAATCCTTTAATAGCGCGATATGCTGGCGGACACTCTCCACACCCTTGCTCACAAGTTTCGCATCGCTGGGGGTGATTGAGCCTACCATGTGTTCCATGTTGGTGTCATAAAGCATCGTGCCATGGACAATGCTGCGCCCGGGAAGGTGATAAAAGGCATTGCCTGACACTTTTCGCCCGTCAATGAGGATGTCGTTGCGTCCTGTAGCTTTCGCTTCCACACCCATCTTAAAGAGCACCAGCACCAACATGTTCATGTAACGGTTGAAGGTGAAGTTTACGTTCTCGCCACGGGTAATGTAACTGAACATCACATTGCTCATGTCAGCATATACGCAACCGCCTCCACTCTTTCGGCGAAACATCTTGATACCGTGATCCTGGCAATACTTCACGTTCACCTCGTTCTCTATCAACTGGTTGCGGCCGAATATCACCGACGGCTCAACCTGCCACATGAAAAAGCAGTCGTCTGCCTCCATGTGGCGGGCCACGTATTCCTCTGCCGCCAAATAAAAACTCAATGGGCGCACACCCAAGGAATCGAGGTTGATGTACTCCATCCTAAAGATTAGATTCGAGGTTGAAAGGTCGGATATTCCTTATGGCAAATACTGCACTTTCTTGAATGCAAATATAGCTTTTTCTTGATTGCAAATATAGCATTAATTTGCCGTTGCGCAAAGAAAAAAACAATGAAAAAACCTTCCTTTTAAGAATTTTAAACAGGGCCGTTTCAGATTGTTTGTGAAACGCCCCCGTTGCTTTTATTCTCTAAGAAAAATGCCCTCAAAAATAAAGAATTGTTTCTGGAGACCTCTATAATATCTATCACTCCTAGCGTTTTCTATTCTTCCATTAAGAACGCCTTGAAATCGCAAAATTCTTTTGAGAGGGGAACACTCTGCTTCGTGCCGCGCATGAAGGCGGCCAAGCGCTCGGGGATAGCAACGTCGCCACCGGTAATCTCGTCCACTTTCTCCTTGAACTTGGCAGGATGGGCAGTCTCGCAAAATACGCCCACCTCGTCGTCAGCAAGTTGCTCTTGAAGAGCGCGATAACCACAGGCTCCGTGGGGGTCGAGCTGGTAGTCGGTGCGGTTCAGGCAGTCGCGCATTGTCTCTTTGATTTGCTCATCACTGTATGTGGCTCCGCAGATGAGGGCGGTGATACGCTCATGGCTGTGGCCATAGAGATCGAGTATACGGGCGAAATTGCTGGGGTCGCCCACGTCCATGGCGTTAGCCAGTGTCTGCTTGCTGGGCTGCGGGGTATAGACTCCTGTCTGCAAATATTGGTAGAAGATGTCGTTGGCGTTATTCGCGGCAATAAACCGCTTGACGGGCAGTCCCATGCGATGACCGAATAGTCCGGCAGTGATGTTGCCGAAGTTGCCGCTCGGCACACAAATCACCAGGTTGCTCTTCCCTTCCTTGTCGAAGGTAAGCATACCTTGTTCCTTCATCCGCGCGTAGGCGTTGAAATAATAGAAGGCCTGTGGGAGGAAACGGGCCACATTGATACTGTTGGCACTGGTAAGACGCATATGACGGTTCAGTTGCTCATCCATAAAGGCATTCTTCACCAATGCCTGACAGTCGTCGAACACACCATCCACCTCGATGGCTGTGATGTTCCGGCCTAACGTTGTGAACTGGCTCTCTTGGATGCGGCTCACTTTACCCTTGGGATAGAGTACATACACATGTATGCCATCGACGCCTAGAAAACCATTGGCTACTGCTGAGCCAGTGTCACCACTGGTTGCTACAAGCACGTTCACACGCTCCTGACTCTCCTGACGGATGAAATATTGCAGCAGACGGGCCATGAAACGGGCACCCACATCCTTGAAAGCGAGCGTCGGACCATGGAACAACTCCAACGAATGGATGTTCTTCTCCACTGCTACCACGGGACAGTCGAAGGCAAGTGTGTCGTAAACGATATTCCTCAAAGCATCATCATCCACATCGCCGCCGAAGAAGGCCTTGGCCACTTCATAGGCAATCTCTTGGAATGTGAGCGTGTCGATGCGCTCGAAAAACGATGGCTCCATCGTGTTGATTTGCTCGGGCATGTAAAGACCCCTGTCTTCTGCCAATCCCTTCACCACGGCTTTCTTTAAAGTAGCCATGGGGGCTTGTTGGTTGGTGCTGTAATACTGCATACTGATACTATTCGATAACTTTTGGAGGGCAAAGGTAACGATTTTTCAACTCCTAGCCAAAGAAACCACTTAAAAACTCATCAACCTAAAATTACACAAACTAAAAATCTTTTTCGTATCTTTGCAGACGAAAAGATAAATGCTACATCATGAACGTGAAATTCAAAATGCCTAAATTTGGTAGGGTACTCACCGGGAAGGGATTCCTCAAGGAACTCGGCCTTACCATCCTTGCCACCACCATCTCCATCATCCTTACTTTCGGTACGGCCCATCTCATCGAACAGAGACAGAAGAAACATGCCGGCCGTCAGACAGCAATGATGGTTATTCACGACATTGACGAAAACGTCCAGCTGATGCGCGACCTGGCAAAGAACGAGGTGGAAAACTTTGAGTTGTCGCAGTATATCATGAATCACCTCGACAGCATCAACGCGATGTCCTTCGATACACTGAACACGGTGTTCAACTTCATAAGTCAATCTGAGGATTTCAAATTGCAGGACTCGAAGGAGAAAATTTTCCACAGCAGTCAGGACTCATGGAAGAACATAGACAACGCACAGTTCATCGATGTGGTGCAGACGTTTTTCTATGAACGGAGGTACTACCAGGACTATTTCAACAACGACTACCATTTTCAGCGTCCGCTCTCTCGTGAGAAACAATATGAGATTCACCTGGCCCATGCTCCATCGTATAACATCTACGAATTCCTGCCAGCGCTCATCAAAGAGTACCTTCCCACCAATGAAGTGCAGTTCTACCTGATGTTCTCACCCACACGAAGCAGAGTGTACAACTCCATCGCCGACTCGTGGAAGCAAAAGAGCGACCAGTGTAAGTTCATCATGGGCATTACCGACGAGGAGATGGCGGAATACATAAAAACGAAAGACCGTTCAGGAAAACCTGCAAAAAAAGGTGATATCGTGGGTAAATGGGTTGGCCTCTCATCGGAAGACACTAACGAGGAGGTGGAATTCATGAGCGACAATACCTTTAAGCATATCACTACCATGAAAACGGTCAATCCCTTCTACAGTGGAAGACTGTTTTCTTACACTACATTGACGGGCACTTGGGAGATAGAGGGCGATTCGCTCATCCGCCATTACAATAAAGACATATCGATAAAGTTCGATAGGTCGCAGATGACCTGTCAACCGGAAATGAAAGATTCGGTGGACAGCTACATTGCTAATTCCGAGAGGATAGCTCGTGAGTCCTGGCGGAAAGAAAGTAACAATCCAGAACTCTCGCGTTTCTCCATGGCTACATACGTTGACGAATCAGGCGATAAACTGGAAATGACACAGACGAAAACGGATGCCCAAGGCAAGGAAACGGTCACCGTTGTCTATATGACGAAGGTGAGGGAAAAATAAAGGAAGATAGCCTGGCATTAGTAGTTAAGAAGTTAAGAAGTTAACGCTTCGCTCGGAAGTTAAGCCATTACCTGCATCCTTCCCGATTCTCTTCTGCATATGGCTTAACTCCTTTAACTTCTTTAACTCCTATAACCCCTATAACTCCAGTCTAAACCTCCCTTTACCTCAATTTCATCAGTTCTTCCATGAACTGGCGTAGGCGCAGCAGACCATAGCTGCCGCTTACGCAGCTCACTTCGTCGTAAGCCTGTACCTCGTCGGCCTCGATACCACGGTGCCAGATGATGAAAGGCACCGGTTCGCTCACGTGGATGCGTTGTTCCACGGGCGTGGGGTGGTCGGGTAGCACGGCGATACACACATCATCATCCCACGTCTTCACTTCTTCATAGATGGGACCTATCATGCGACTGTCCAACTGCTCGATGGTGCGCAATTTCAGCTCCAGGTCACCGTCGTGACCGGCCTCGTCGCTGGCTTCCACATGCACAAAAACAAAATCTTGTTCACGCAACGCGTCAAGGGCGGCCTGCGTCTTGCCCTCATAGTTGGTGTCGGCAAGTCCCGTGGCACCCTCCACCTCAATGACGTCCAGACCAGCGTAACGGCCGATGCCTCGGATGAGGTCGACGGCACTGATGACCGAACCGCTCTTCAACTGTGGAAATTGTGCCTGCAACGGCTGCATATCCGGACGGTAACCGCCGCTCCATGGCCAGATACTATTGGCCTGACGTTCGCCCTTTGCGGCTCGCTCGATATTGAAAGGATGTTTGGATAGCAGCTCTTGCGAACGCAATATGAGGTCGTTTATCAGGTCGGCGGTCTCCTGGGCGCTCATCCGTCCTTCTTCTTGGGGGGCGTTCTCTTCGGCTTTCACCAACAGCGGGCGCCACGGCTCGTTGGGGTGGTCATGGGGTGGGGCACAGATGATATGTTTGTTGCCGCCACGGATAACTAACAGGTGACGGTACTGTATGCCGGTGATGAACTGCACGCGGTCGTTGCCCAGATGCTCGTTCAGATAACGGATGAGAACGTCCCCGTCGGCGGTCTGCAGGTTACCCCCGTTATGGGTGATAATCTTCCCGTCTTCCAGGGTGATGATGTTACAGCGGATGGCGAAGTCGTCGGGGCGCATCTCATAACCGATGGAGGCGGCCTCCAACGGACCGCGACCTTCGTACACTTCGTTCAGGTCGTAGCCCAAAATGGCGGTGTTGGCCACTTCTGAGCCGGGAGGAAACCCCTCGGGAACGGTAATCAACCGGCCGCAACGTCCTTGGCGGGCCAACAGGTCCATATAGGGAGTGCTAGCATGTTGCAACAGTGTCTTTCCCCCTAATCTTTTCACGGCATGGTCGGCCATGCCGTCGCCTAATATGATGATGTGTTTCATGGTACTACACATTCGCTACCGACATGATATTGGCGAAGACACCGGCGGCGGTCACGCTGGCACCGGCTCCATAGCCTTGAATCTGCATGGGATATTCCTTGTAACGCTCGGTGGTGAGCATGACGATGTTGTTCGACCCCTCCAGATTGTAGAAGGGATGCCCCTTGCCTACTTCCTGCAGACTGACCTTCGCCTGACCGTGGTCCATCGTGGCCACGAAACGCCAGTGCTTACCCTCGCGCTCCAACTTCTCACGCCGTGCCTCGAAGTCGGCATCCAACAGGGGCAGGTCTTTCCAGAATGTGTCCAGACTGCCCTCGAAATAGCTCTGGGGGATGAACAGCTCGCGCTTCACATCATCCTGTTCGATGCGGTAGCCGGCCTCGCGTGTCAGGATAACGAGTTTACGTACCACGTCCATGCCGCTCAGGTCGATACGTGGGTCGGGCTCGCTGTATCCTTGCTCCTTGGCGTGACGAACGGTTGCGGAGAAAGGCACGTCGGCGGCGATGTCGTTGAAGATGAAGTTCAGCGTGCCGCTCAGTACGGCCTCAATCTTCAGGATACGGTCGCCGGAGTTGCGCAGGTCGTTGATGGTGCCGATGATAGGCAGTCCGGCACCTACATTGGTCTCGAAGCGGAATTTCACACCTCGTGCCAGAGCCGTCTCCTTCAGTCGCTCGTATTTCTCATAGTCCGACGAGGCGGCTATCTTGTTGGCGGCGATGACGCTGATATTATGCTCGAGGAAATCCTGATAGAGCGAGGCTACTTCATGGCTGGCGGTACAGTCCACGAACACGCTGTTGAAGATGTTCATTCCTATCACCTCATCGCGCAGACGACTGATATTACTCGGAGCCGATGCTTTCAGCTGCTCACGGTAGTTTTGCAGGTCTATGCCGTCGCGGGTGAAGAAGGCGTTCTTCGAACTGGCGATACCCACAACGTTGAGCTTCAGGCGGTTGCGCTCCTTTAACGTTTCGTACTGACTGCTGATTTGCTCGATGAGCTTGCTGCCCACGGTACCAACACCGCAGATGAACAGGTTCAGCACCTTATATTCAGAGAGGAAGAACGAGTCGTGCAGCACATTGAGCGACTTCCGCAGGTAACGGGAATCGACGACAAACGAGATGTTGGTCTCCGAGGCACCCTGTGCACAGGCTATCACGCTGATACCACTGCGACCGAGGGTGCCGAACAACTTGCCGGCGATGCCTGGGGTATGCTTCATGTTCTCGCCCACGATGGCGATGGTGGCCAGTCCCGTCTCGGCATGCATGGGGAACATGGCACCGGTATGTATCTCTTTCGCAAATTCTTCGTTCAGCACGGCCACGGCACGCTCGGCATCCTCGTCACGCACACCGATGGAGGTGGAGTTTTCCGACGATGCCTGTGACACCATGAACACGCTGATGCCATTGTCGGCGAGGGCGGTGAATATACGGCGGTTGACGCCAATCACACCTACCATCGACAGACCGGTGACGGTAATCAGTGTGGTGCCGGCGATGCTCGAGATGCCCTTGATGGGCTTGCGGTCATTGTCTATCTTATCCTTGATGATGGTACCGGGCCCTTCAGGATTGAAGGTGTTCTTTACCAGGATGGGAATGTTCTTGACACATACGGGGTAGATGGTGGGGGGATATATCACCTTTGCGCCGAAGTTGCACAGCTCCATGGCTTCCACGTAGCTCAGCTCATTGATGGTGTAGGCTGTCTTGATGACACGCGGGTCGGCGGTCATGAACCCATCAACGTCGGTCCATATCTCCAGCACCTCGGCGTCGAGGGCGGCGGCGATGATGGCGGCGGTGTAGTCGCTGCCACCGCGTCCTAGGTTGGTGGTCTCACCGCTGTCCTTGTCGCGGCTGATAAATCCGGGGACGACACTGATGCGCGGCATGTCGGCGAACGTCTCGCGTGTCAGGCGCATCGTCAGGTCACTGCTGAGTATATGATGGCCGTTCTTCTTCTCCGTACGGATGAAGTCGCGTGCATTAACACGACGTGCACCGCGTATCAGCGTGGCCACGATATGACTGCTCAGACGCTCACCGTAACTGACGATGGCATCTTGGGTCTTCTCACTCAGGTCATGGATTAGAAAAACGCCGAAATAGATACTTTTCAGCTGGTCGAACAACTGGTCGACGGTGGAGAAAAGCTGTTCGCGCTTCTTCGGGTCGGTGATGATGGTGTCTATCATCTGATGATGACGGTGCACTATCTCTTCAAACTCGGTCTTGTAACGCTCATCGCCCTGCAAGGCCATTTTCGACGTGGAGAGCAGCTTGTCGGTGATGCCGCTCAGGGCACTCACGGTTACTACTACGGGCTGTTTCTTTGCCTCACGCTCCACAATTTTTTTCAAGCACAGGATGCTCTTTACGGAACCAACAGATGTTCCGCCAAATTTCATTACTTTCATGATTCTTTTTTGCGTTTGTGGTACCCCCTCACAACGGGGGATTCTTCCATTTCGGCTGCAAAATTACAGCAAACCGAAGACAATACAAAAGAAACTCGTTTTTTTTTATTGTTGAGTAACGAATTGGGCGACACACAAAATGAAGCCCCGAATAACAGATTAGCCCTCGGCGTTGCCGAGGGCCTTGCATTCTTGTGAAAAAGGGATTACCTTTGCAGGCTCAAGCAAGTAAATCATCTGCGCACTGGG
>JAFYZT010000042.1 GCA_017548605.1 Prevotella sp.
CCCCACTGAATAGCCACTGCCAGTGAAGAGCAGGTGTCGGCTATCCAAAACATTTAAAATCGGATCACCAGCAAAGTTCACGGTGAGAGTCCATGTGCCGTCGCCGTTGTCTGTAAGCAGTTCGTTGCCGGGCTGTATAAAACCTCCTGTAAACATGTTGCTCCACCAGCCATCGGTGAGGTAAATCATAGGAAATGCACCCTTAATAGTCACATAGAATGTCTCTGTCTTCAGCCTCTCCCAGAAATCCATAGGTACAACATAACACTCATCACCAGTAGGATTGCTCTCTGGAGCGAAGCGATAAGCAGTACTCCAGTTTATCTCGCCAAGATAATAATGTAACTGCGAGACTTCAGCCACTTGCTCACTTGAATTCAAGTTGTAGCAGATGCCGTCAATTTCAACATCGTAAGCACTGACAAATAGTGGGAAGGACGTCATAAACGACATCAAAATAAAAGGTAAAAACTTTTTCATCGTCATAGTTATTTTTTTAGGTTATTTTTCGTTTATCTGATATAGTTATAGGTCTCATATTCATTGCAATATGACCTATTCGCCACAAATATATGATATGGTTTTCAATATTGCAAGTGTTTTTTCAAGTATTTTTCGATGTAACATAAGTGTAACTACCTGTACCACAGCGCGTAGCACGATTTTTACATGTTTTACATGTTACATTTGATAACATAGAAAAAGAGGACAAATCCCAATTATTTGGTATTGTCCTCTATCTTCCTTTATCTTCTTTTATCTTCTTGAAAGATTAAGAGAGCAGTCGTTTCACTACGGTGGAAATCATGCGGCCGTCAGCTTTTCCAGCCATCTTCTTGCTGGCCAGACCCATCACACGCCCCATGTCCTTCATCGTCGTGGCTCCCGTGGCAGCGATAATCTCGCGCACCTCGGCCTCTATCTCTTCCTCGCTTAACTGGCGCGGGAGATACTCCTCGATGACGGCCACCTGGGCCATTTCAGCATCGGCCAGGTCCTGACGGTTCTGCTGCGCAAAGGTGGCAGCCGACTCACGACCCTGCTTGGCCAGTTTCTGGATAATCTTCAGGGCATCGGCATCGTCGAGCGTGTCGTTGGCTCCGGGAGCGGTCTTGGCCTCCAAGAACACCTTCTTAATGTTACGCAAGGTCTCCAGACGTACCTTGTCGCGTGCCTTCATCGCTGACTTGATGTCTTCGCTGATTTGTTCGAATAGTGCCATGGGTGTGGTGGATTAGAATACTACTTTTCCCGTAACGGTCTCGTTGGCCGTGGGCTCTTCTTTCTTCTCTGTGGACACACCGGCTGCAGTTGACCTGTTCTTGATTTCCTTGAGCAAATTACTGGTGCGCTTGTAGGTGGGCGTTTCTTCCACCGCGAGGATGATATCCTCATTGTCCAAGTCTTCCTGCTTGAAGAGGAACAGCTGCGGACGGCGTTTGCTCACCTGTTTGCCTTTCTCGCCATATACCTCGGCTATCCTGTCCTGGTCGTCTTGACGTTTGGCATCTATCAGACTCTGTTTCTCACGCTCATTCAAGTGCTCAGGCATCATGTCCACATTCTCGATACCAAAGCCTGTGGCCAGGATGGTCACCTTCACCTTGTCGCCCAGTTCCGGGTCGATGGCGAGACCCCACTTGATTTCAAACTCGTCGCCGAACTTACCCATGAAGTCGTTCACGTCGTTCATCTCGTCCATCATCAGCCCTGATGTGCCACCGCTATTGTTGGCAAAGGCAATGCTAAGAAGGATTTTCTTCGAGTTGTAGATGTCGTTATCGTTGAGCAACGGTGAGTGGAGCGCATCCTTGATGGCTTTCTGTACGCGGCCTTCGCCTTCGCCGTAACCCATACTCATGATAGCCACACCACCGTCTTTGAGCACTGTCTTCACGTCGTTGAAGTCGAGGTTGATGAGTCCGTGTACGGTGATAATCTCGGCGATGCTCTTAGCCGCCACGCTCAGCGTGTCGTCGGCCTTGGCAAAGGCATCGAGCACGGTCAACTCGGGATAGATCTGGCGCAGACGCTCGTTGTTGATGACCAACAGGGCATCGACGTGCTTGGCCATTTCTTCCACGCCGTCGAGGGCCTGGATGATTTTCTTCGTTCCCTCGAAAAGGAAGGGGATGGTCACGATACCTACGGTGAGGATACCCATGTCCTTCGACTCGCGTGCGATGACAGGAGCGGCACCCGTACCTGTACCGCCACCCATGCCGGCGGTGATGAAAGCCATCTTCGTACCGTCGTTGAGCAGCTTGCGGATGTCTTCGACACTCTCTTCGGCAGCCATGCGGGCTTTTTCGGGTTTGTTACCTGCACCCAAGCCCTCGGTACCGAGAAGCAGTTTACCGGGAACGGGTGAGTCGTTGAGTGCCTGTTGGTCGAGGTTGCTCACCACAAACGTCACATCGTGGATTCCCTCGCGGTACATGTGGTTCACGGCATTGCCACCGCCGCCACCCACACCGATGACCTTGATGATGCTGTTGGTTACGTCGGGATAACCAAAATTCAGCGTATTGTCGTTGTTTTTGTCCATATTGTTGTCGGTTATTTCTTGTTTCTTTGCCATAGTCTCTAAAATCAAGTGTCAAGGTTATTCTTCGTCTTCGGAAACAATCTTCTTGGTCCAATTCTTTAATCCAGAGATTGCCTTGTTGAAGAGACCGCCTTTTTCCTTCTTATCATCTTCTTTTTCCTCTTCTTCAATACGGCGGCGGATACGTTCCTCTGCTAACCGAGCCTCTTCCTGCTCGCGTTCACGGCGAGCTTTCTCTTCGAGGCGGGCAGCACGCTCCTCGGGTGACTCAATCACGCCGGGGCCTTTGGGTCCCTCAGCACGCGGCTCTTGTGGACGTACTGGTTCAGGATTGTCGAACAGTCCACCAGGTCCGGGCCTGTTCGCAGGAGTGCCAGCACAATTCATGTCGCCTTTTGCCAACAGACCGAGCGCGGTGTTCATCGTGCCGTCCTGGGCGTTGATTTCGGGGATGTTCGAAGTGACCGTCTGTTTCACCGTATTGGCGATGCGAATCTTATCAATCTTGGTGTGGTTGCGGAAAGCCTTCTTGATATCTTTCATGTTAGAGCCGCCACCCGTGAGGATGATACCGCCCAGAAGGCGGTTCCTGTATTCCTGCGGTATCTGCATCAATACATTCTCGATGATTTCCTGCAGACGGGCCTCTACGCACTCAATGAAAATCTTGCTGCTGATGGTCAGGTCATCTTTCACCTTATACCTTCCGTTTTCCTCAATGTCTTCAATGTCGGTATAGGCGCAGCCGTATTCCAATTTCATCCTCTCTGCTTCCTCCTCTTCCATGGAAAGGGAAGCGATGTCCTTGGTGATGTTGTTGCCACCCAGAGGGATGACGGCCAGGTGACGGAGGATATTCTTGTAATACACCTGCACTGTGGTGGTTTCGGCACCCAGGTCTACGAGCACGCAGCCGCCGCGCATCTCATTCTCGGTGAGCACGCTCTCGGCCATGGCCATCGGAGCGAGATACATCTCAGCAATCTCTATACCTGCTTTGTCGAAGCACTGGTTCAGGTTGCGGTAATAGCTCTTGCGCTGCAGGATGTTCAGGAAATTACCTTCCAGCCGCTTGGTCTGTATGCCGATGGGGTCGGCTTGCAGCTGTGCTCCCACCCGGTATTCCTGGGTGATGGCATCAAGAATCTCCATTTCGGGATAGACCATGGCGCGGTTGCTGTCCATGATGTCGTTAATCATGTCTTGGGTGATGATGGTGTCTTCGGACAGTTCCTTCACAATGACGTTCTTCACGCAGTGGATGGACTGGCCGCTGGCTCCCACATACACCATGGCGATTTCCGATTTCAAAGCCTGGCGTAGTTTCTTGAGGATGTTGGTCAAACACTGGCTGGTCTTGTCGAGGTTATAAACCATGCCCTTGCGGATGCATGACGAGGAATCTTCTTCGGCGATGGCCAGCACGTTAAGGCTGCCGTCGGCGTTTTTCTTGCCCGCGATACCGGTGATTTTCGCGGACCCTAATTCAATGGCGACTATAAAGTCCTTTATTTGTGGCATAATATAAGAGTTTTATGTTTCACGATTATACTAATTCTTCTTTTTGTCTGTGGCAGGTTTCTTGTCAGCCGGCTTTTTCTCAGGGCCTTTTTTCTCTGAAGGTTTTTTGTCGGCGGAAGGCTTCTTTTCAGAAGAGGTCTTCTGTTCTGCCGTCGGTTTCTTCTCAGCCGGCTTCTTGTCTGCGGCAGGTTTTTTCTCTGCCGTGCCGGTCTTCGGCTTCTCGTCGGCTGGCTCGTCAATGAGTGTCGATGCCGTATCCTTCTTATGGCGCTTGCAGATAATCTGGTTGTCGAACTCCAGGTTGATATAGGAGTATTTGTTCCATCCGGCCTGGCTTAGACCATAACGGTAAAATTTCTCCAGACGGGTGAGCTTGTTGTCAAGGAACTGGAAGATAGCCTGTTCGCGTCGGGTGTTGTCCATCTGTTCCGGCAACCGGCCGATGTTCACCACATGGTCGCCAACGCGCGGCACCAGTTCCACCGTCTTGTCGGGCAGGATGTTCACCTGTTCTATCTGGTTGCTCCACAGCTCGTTCTCGGCAATGTAGCGGCACATGGGAGACACGTAGTTGCGGGCAAACCATTTCGTGATGTTACCCGTGGCGATGGGTAGGTTCGACGTATAACCCGAGGTGGGCATGATGCTGTCGCGGTTGTCGATGTAGTAATCCTCGCCGTTCTCGCTCTTCACGCGTACCACAGGTGTGCGCTGCGTCACTTCGATATATACCGTCGCGTTCTGTGTCTTGTAGCATTGCGCCGCACTCACAAACGGGTTTTTCTTCAGGTCGTCCTCGATGGCACGGGGACTGACCGTCGACATCACCTGTCCTTCGGGGTAGAGCTTGTCGTGTTGCAGGGCGGTCTTAATGTCGCTGGCCGAGAGAAACCCCATGTCGTGGTTATCGGTAATGGTAATCTTTACCTCTTTACATGTCTGCTCCCCATCGTCGTGTTTGTTGAACGATGTGATGGCGAAGATGAGGTATATCGCCAAGAGAGTATCCAGCAGGATGAATATATGCCGCTTACTGATATGCATGGTTCCCTTTCTCCTATAGCCGACGTTTAGGCTTCCTTTTCTAACAGCAGTTGTGCTATCTGCGGCACCTCATTGTCGAGGTCGCCTGCACCGAGGATGAGCAGCACGTCGAAGTCGCGGCTCCTCACGAAGTCGATGACGTCGGCACGGCGGATGAGCTGTTTCTCGACACCTGCGCCCAGGCGGTCGTAAATCAGCCGCTCGCTGACCCCGGGGATAGGCTCCTCGCGGGCAGGGTAGATATCGCAGAGCACCACCTCGTCGAGCAAACTCAGACTCGCGGCGAAGTCCTGATAGAAATCGCGCGTGCGGGTGTAGAGGTGGGGCTGGAAGATAACGGTTATCTTGCGGTCTTTGTACAGTTCGCGAATGCTGCGTGCACTCTGGTAAATCTCTTTTGGGTGGTGGGCATAGTCGCTCAGCAACACATGGTGCGGCGTGCGCACCTTGAAGTCGAAGCGACGGTCCACACCGGCAAACGAGGCCATGGCACCGCGAATCTCATCGGCGGTGCAGCCGCTCAGCTGTGCCACAGCCATGGCCGCCACACCGTTGTCGATGTTGATGGGGATGGGCTGGCCGAGGTTGACACCCGTGATGTTGCCCATCGGCGAGATGAAGTCGAAGGTAATCTCCCCGTTGTCTATACGAATGTTTTCAGCATGGAAATCGCCTTCGTGCTCGCCATAGGTGTACACCGTCACCCCTTCGCCCACGGCTGGCTCAAGGTTCACACCGCTGTGGATGACCAGCGCGCCACCTTCGCGGATGAGCGAGGTGTAGTGGCGGAAACTCTCACGGTAGGCCTCTTCGGTGCCATAGATGTCGAGGTGGTCGGCATCGACGGCAGTGATGACGGTAATCCACGGACGGAGCCAATGGAACGAACGGTCGTACTCATCGGCTTCCAACACCACATAGTCGCTGTCGGCGAGTAGGTAGTTGGTGCCATAGTTCTTCGATATACCTCCGAGGAACGCGTTGCAGCGCGGTGCGCTCTCATACATGATATGCGCCAGCATGGCCGACGTGGTGGTCTTGCCATGGGTACCTGCCACGCACAACGCCTTGTAGGCTCCGGCCAGGGTGCCCAGCACCTGTGCGCGTTTCTGCAACTCAAACCCGTTGTTGCGGAAGAATGTCAGCTCGCTGTGCGACGACGGTATGGCCGGTGTGTAAACCACCAGCGTAGAGTCCGCATCCTTGCAAGCCTCGGGTATCAACGCTACATCATCGGTGAAGTGGATGGCCATACCTTCCTTGGTCAGGCTGTCGGTGAGCGGCGTGGGTGTCTTGTCGTAGCCGGCCACCACCAGTCCCTGGTGCAGGAAATAGCGTGCGATGGCGCTCATGCCTATGCCACCGGCACCTATGAAATAGACGGATTTGATATCTTTCAGTTGCATTTTTTCTTTTCCTTTCCTTGGTTGGCAACGGTTACTCCTGACCTGTAGCCAGACGGATGACCTCGTCGGCGATTACATCGGCCGAGTCGGGCAGCGCCATCTTCAGGATGTTGTCGTGCAGGGTGTGTAACCGCTGGTCGTCGGCTACCGTAGCCACGGCCAACGGCAACAGTTTTTCCTGTGCCTCGGCATCTTTCACGAAGAGAGCGGCATCTTTGTTCACCAATGCCATGGCATTCTTCGTCTGGTGATCCTCTGCCACATTGGGCGAGGGTACCAGAATGACAGGCTTGCCGATGAGGCAGAACTCGGAGATGCTGCTTGCGCCGGCACGGCTGATGACCAGGTCGGCCGCCTTGTAGGCTGCACCCATGTCACTGATGAAGTCGGTCACCTTGAGCATGGGCAGCGCGTCGTGTTCCTTCAGCCGTTCCGTAATCTCAGCATGGTAGTATTTGCCGGTCTGCCAGATAAACTGAACACCCGAGGATGCCACCAGGTCGAGGTGTGCGAGCACGCTCTCGTTGATGGTACGGGCTCCCAGACTGCCGCCTACCAGCAGGATGGTCTTCTTCTTGGGGTCGAGACCGAACTGCTTGATGGCTTCTTCGCGGGTGAGCTTACACTCCAACAAGGCCTGTCTGACGGGGTTGCCGGTCATGACAATCTTGTCGGCAGGGAAAAAGCGTTCCATGCCCTCGTAGGCCACGCAGATTTTCCTGGCTTTCTTGGCCAGCAGCTTATTGGTCACGCCGGCATAGGAGTTCTGTTCCTGAATGAGGCAGGGAATGCCCTTAGCCGCACATTTGTTCAACGTGGGACCGCTGGCATAGCCGCCCACGCCTACGGCAGCCATGGGTTGAAACCGCTGGATGATTTTCTTCGCCTTGCGCTGACTGTTCCATATCTTGTAAAGCACCGCGAAGTTCTTCAGCAGGTTCTTTCTGTCGAAACCGGCGATGGGGAGTCCTTCTATCTCATAACCGGCGGCGGGAACGCGCTGCATTTCCATGCGGCCCAAAGCACCCACAAACAGTATCTCTGCATCGGGACGCTTGGCCTTGATGGCATTGGCTATGGAGATGGCCGGGAAGATGTGACCTCCCGTTCCTCCGCCGCTGATGATGATTCTTAAACTCTTGTCCATGAACGTTTTCGATATTGATATGCAAAAGTACGGTTTTTTTTTCGCTTTTCTGCAAATTCTGTCAAAAATTCACACTTTTTTCAAACCGTGGCAACGGACTTCCCCTTGCGCTTGTCTTCCGTCTCCCCCTTGCGCCGTGCGGAGCGGCTCACCGATAGGATAACACCGATGTTGATGCAGCTGAACACAATCGACGAGCCTCCTTTGCTGATGAGCGGCAACGGCTGACCGGTGACAGGTGCCAGACCCACGGCCACCAACATGTTGAACAGGGCTTGTGTGACCATCATCAGGGCCAGACCCATCACCAGGAACGCCGGGAAATTGTTTTCGCAGCGTGCCGCTATCCGACCTGTGCGGAACAGCAGGATGATGTAGAGCAGGGCCACTAAGGCACCACCCCAGATGCCCATCTCCTCGATGATGATGGCATAGATGAAGTCGGAGAAAGCCTGAGGAAGGAAATCACGCTCCACACTGTTGCCGGGTCCCTTGCCCACTATGTTCGAAGATGCGATGGCGATGTTGGCATGACCCACCTGCGAATAGGTGTCGAGGTCGTAGTCCTCGGGCTTCACCTCCTCGTTGCTCACGAATTTCTGGATACGTCCTTTCCATGTGCTGGCGCGATGGAAGATTTTCTCTAATAAGGAGGGGTCATCATCCTTCTGCTTGCTCTCAAACTGTTCGCTGAGGTTCTGCTTGTCGTTGGTCTTCTCTTCCGTAGAGCCGATAATCATCACCATGCCCACGACAAACACCACAATCAGGAAGACGATGCCAAGCAGTCGTCCCAACTGTCGGAAGGGCACCTTGCCGATGAACATCATCAGCACCATGATCAAACCCATGAGCATCGCCGTGGACAGGTTCTCCAAGGCCACGGGGATGATGAGGAAGCCACAGGTAATCATCACGTATTTCATCGTGCTCTTTTCCGTGCCGTTCTCCGTCTGCATAGCACTGAGTACCTGGGCAGTAGCAAGCACCAGAGTGGTCTTGGCCAGTTCCGAAGGCTGGAACTGGAAGCCGAAGAGGTTAATCCAGCGGCTGGCACCGTTTTCCGACACGCCGGCCACCAGCACATAGCAGAGCGTGACGAAGGAGATGAGCAACAAGAAAGGTGTGGCAATGCGGAAATACTTGCAATCGATGTTCAGCACGCCAATCATCATGACAATGCCTAAGCCCCATGTCGATAAATGCTTGATGGCAGGTGCCCAGTAGTTCTCTGTCTTGTATGACAGGGTGCTGGAGGAACTGAACACTTCCACCACGCTGATGATACAGAGGAAGAAAAACACCATCCATATCACCTTGTCGCCTTTGAATATGCCGCTGATCTTATTCTCCATCTTACAGGTTCCTTACCAATGTCTTGAATTGTTCGCCACGGTCTTCCATGTTCTTGAACAGGTCGAAACTGGCACAGCAGGGACTTAACAGCACAATATAACCCGGCTTAGCCATGCGGTAGCAGGCAGCCACGCAGTCGGCCATGCTGTGGGTGTCGGCTACGGGCAGTCCCACACCGTCGAAAGCAGCGTGTAACTTAGCGTTGTCGGCTCCCAGAAATACCAGTCCGGCACATTTCTTGCGCACCAGCTCCATGATGGGCGCATAGTCGTTGCCTTTGTCCTTCCCGCCGATGATGAGGATGGTGGGGGAGGTCATGCTCTCCAGGGCATACCAGCAGGCATCTACATTGGTGGCTTTCGAGTCGTTGATGTAGGTCACACCACGCACCGTGGCCACGCGCTCCAAGCGATGTTCCACACCGGGGAAGTCGCTCAGGCTCTTGCGTATGTTCTCTTTCTTGATGCCGGCGATGTTCGAGGCGATACCGGCTGCCAGCGAGTTGTAGATATTATGCACTCCCGACAGACTCAGTTCCTCTTGCTCCATGTTGAAGGGCGTGGGACGTTCGATGACGTATTTGCCCTCTTCGATGTAGCCGATGCTGCCATTTTCCTTCAGCAACGAGAACGGGTATTGGATGGCACGGATATCGTATTTCGACAGCTCACGCTTGATGATGGGGTCGTCGTTCCAATAGATGAAACTGTCGGCCTCGGTCTGGTTCTGCACGATGCGCATCTTCGAATCGACATAGTTCTGCATGCAGTTGTCATAACGGTCCAGGTGGTCGGGCGTGATGTTGAGCAGGATGGCGATGTCGGCCTTGAAGTCATACATATTGTCGAGCTGGAAAGAGCTGAGTTCGATGACATAGTAGGCATGGGGGTCTTCGGCCACCTGCAGGGCCAAACTGCGGCCGATGTTGCCGGCCAGTCCCACATCATACCCTGCATCCTTGAAGATGTGGTAGATGAGCGATGTGGTGGTCGTCTTGCCGTTGCTGCCGGTGATGCAAATCATCTTCGAGTCGGTGTAACGACCGGCGAACTCTATTTCGCTGATGATGTGGATATTACGTTCACGGGCCTGCACGATGACGGGTGCGTTGTCGGGGATGCCGGGACTCTTCACAATCTCGTCGGCATTGAGGATTTTCTCCAGACTGTGGTGACCTTCCTCCCACTCAATATGATGGTTGTCGAGTTGTTGCTTGTAACGGTCCTTGATGGCCGACATGTCGCTCACGAACACATCGAACCCTTTCACCTTTGCCAGTACGGCGGCTCCCGCGCCACTCTCGGCGGCTCCCAATATAACGATTCTTGACATATAAACGTATGGTTTTGTATTGGTTATCTGATTTTCAGCGTGATGATGGTCAGTACGGCCAATAGGACGGAAATAATCCAGAAGCGTAACGTAATCTTCGACTCATGCACCACTCCGCGCGGTTTCTTGAACACATATTTGCATTCGGGGTCGAGCTGGCTCTCCTCGGTGCGGAAATTGTCGTGGATGGGCGTGCGCTTGAAGATACGCTGGCGCACACCGTGACGCTTGCCCTTCTTGAAGTACCACACCTGGATAATGACGCTCAGGCTCTCGACGAAGAAAATGCCGCATAGGATGGGGAGCATCAGCTCTTTGTGGATGATGATGGCACCCACGGCAATAATGCCGCCGATGGTCAGCGATCCCGTGTCGCCCATAAACACCTGAGCGGGGTAGGCATTGTACCACAGGAAACCGATGAGTGCTCCCACGAAGGCACACATAAACACCACCAATTCCTGTGAGCCTGGGATATACATGATGTTGAGGTAGGAGGCAAACTCCATGTGACTACTCACATAGGCCAGTATGCCCAATGCCACGCCGATGATGGCGGAGTTACCTGCACACATACCATCCATGCCGTCGTTGAGGTTGGCACCGTTACTCACGGCGGTGACCACGAAGATGGTCATGATGACGAAGAGTATCCATCCGGCGGCGTTCTTGTATTTACCGAAAAAACTCATCAGGTCGGAATAGTCGAGGTTGTGTTCCTTGACAAACGGAATGGTGGTCTTCAGCGATTTCTCTGCCTCGGTCTTATGGCTGACCACAACCTCCTGACCCTGACGTTCCATGGTCACATTCTCGTGTATCTTCGCGTCGGGACTGAGCCAGAGCACCAAACCCACGATGAAACCCAGACCCACCTGACCCACAATCTTGAACTTGCCGTGCAGTCCTTCCTTGTTGTGACGGAAAATCTTGATGTAGTCGTCGAGACCGCCCAGCACACCCAGCCATATTGTGGTGATAATCATCAGGATAAGGTAGATGTTGCGCATACGGCCAAGTAACAATACCGGCACGAGGATGGCCAGGATGATGATGACACCACCCATTGAGGGCACACCGATTTTCTTCACGCCGAAGGGGTCGATTTTCTCGTCGCGCTGCACCTCAGTAATCTGCTTCCTGCGCAGGTAGGCGATGAATTTCTCACCCACCCAGGCTGAGATGACCAACGACAGTATCAGTGCGAGCAGGGCACGGAAAGAGATGTATCCCCAGAGGTGTGAACCGGGGATGCCGAATTGTTCGAGAAAACGGAAAAGATAATATAGCATATATCTTGAGGAATTAAACCTTAAACATTCATCACTATGAATTAAACAGTTTTTGGATAATCTCGCAATCGTCGAAGTGATGTTTCACTCCTTTGATTTCCTGATAGTTCTCATGACCTTTGCCGGCCACCAGCACCACATCGCCCTTGTCGGCCATCATCACGGCGGCCCGGATGGCCTCCTTGCGGTCGACGATGGTGAGTGTCTTTTTACGCTGCTGGGGTGTCAGGCCTTCCATCATATCGTCGATGATGGCCTGCGGCTCCTCGAAACGCGGGTTGTCGCTGGTGATAATCAGCTTGTCGCTCTGGCGCACTGCCTCCTGGGCCATCAGCGGACGCTTGCCCTTGTCGCGGTTGCCGCCTGCGCCGCAAACCGTGATGACCTGGCCCTTGCCGTTGAGCACCTCGTGAATGGCATTAAGCACGTTTGCCAGGGCGTCGGGGGTGTGGGCGTAGTCGACGATGGCCGTGAAGCCCTGCGGTGAGCGGATGGGCTGCAAGCGGCCACTGACGCTCTGGAGCGTGCTCATCACCAACAGCACCTCGTCGGCCGGCTTACCTAACATGATAGCAGCACCATATACGGCCAACAGATTGCTCACGTTGAACTTACCGATGAACTGCACGCCGATTTCATGGCCGTCCACTTCTAGATACATACCCTCGAAATGACATTCCAGGATTTTCGCCCTGAAGTCGGCCATGCCCCGTGTGGAATAGGTCTTCACCGTGGCTTTGCAGTTCTGCACCATGAAAGCACCGTTCTTGTCGTCGGCGTTAATGATGGCGAAGGCCTCCTTGGACAGCGCGTCGAAGAACGCTTTCTTGGCGTTACGGTAATTCTCCACCGTCTTGTGGTAGTCCATATGGTCGCGTGTGAGGTTCGTGAAGATACCTCCCGTGAAACGAAGGCCACCGATGCGGTGCTGGTGAATGGCATGGCTGCTACATTCCATAAAGGCATATTCGCAGCCGGCCTCGACCATGTGTGCCAACAGCTCGTTCAACTCAATGGGGTCGGGGGTTGTGTGGTCGGTGGGCAGTGCCTCGCCCTCAATGTAATTGCATACGGTGGAGAGCAAGCCGCAGCGATGTCCCATTTTTCGGAACATATTATATAATAAGGTGGCGATGGTCGTTTTTCCGTTCGTTCCCGTCACGCCCACCAGTTTCAGTTTCTCCGACGGACGACCGAAGAATGTGGTGGCCACGGGGCCGATTTTCTCTTCCGTATTGTCAACCACAACATAGGTGACTCCTTCGGTGAGTGCTTCAGGCATCGTCTCGCAGAGGATGGCTTTTGCACCATTAGCGATGGCCTTGTCGATGAACCGGTGACCGTCGACCTGTGTGCCGCGGATGGCAGCGAAAAGATGGCTTTCCGCCACCTTGCGCGAGTCGATGTTGACCCCGCAGATGTCGATGTCGGTAGCACCGACCACCTTCTGGGTGGTGATGTCTCTAATCAGTTGTTCAAGTTTCATCATATATGTTATTTTCTTATTCTTTCCATTCCAAATTCCCCGACTCATTCCGTTCCCCCCTCCTTGGGAGGGGCCGGGGGAGGTTTCAGGGGTCGGGGGGAGGCCTTACTCCAGCCTCAGCACACAGGTGTCGCCGCGTGCGATGTGGTGGCCGGCGGTCAGACTTTGTGAGATGACCTTGCCACGTCCGAGGATGCGGGTGATAACGCCGCGCCGCTCGATGGCATAGACGGCATCGCGGGCTCCCATGCCTGTCACGTCGGGCATGATGCCGTTTTCATAGGCGGGGGCTTTCTCCATCTTCACACCCTTCGTGGTGCGCGAGGCGATGCCCCAAATGCCGTCCGTGTCGTGCTGCCATCCCTGTGCTACAGCCAGTCCCAGCAGTCCCAGCACCTTTTCTGCCGATTCCATGTCGCCTGCTTTCACGTCGGGGACGTCCGAGGAATAGTCATCATGGGCATCGGCCACATCAAGCTTGATATCGTGGGCCATCACACCCTCGGAGATGTTGTGGAACACTTCTGCGCTCATGCCACCTGAAGCGGGCAGACCGGTTTTCTGCAAGCACACGATACAGGAGTAGCGGGGAGCTTCAGCGGGGAAATAACCCACGAAGCTGAGCAGGTAGTTCATCACGCCCGACTTGTAGCCGAGTTTGCCCTTGGCCACCTGGGCCGTTCCAGTCTTGCCCGCGACGGTAAATTTGGTGGATTTGGCTTTCTTACCAGTGCCTTTTGATACCACTTGTTCGAGCATGCGTCGCACCTTACCCAGTGTCGATTCCTTACAGATATGTTCCTTGATGACCTGTGGCGGGTATTCACGCACCACCTTACCCTCGCGCATCACCTGTTTGACGAAGCGTGGACGCATCATACGCCCGTCGTTGGCGATGGCGTTGTAGAAGGTGACGGTAGAGATGGGCGGAACCATCGTCTCGTAACCGATACTCATCCACGGCAGGGTGGTCTTGCTCCAGTTGGTGTAGATGCCGTGCTCGTCTTTCTCAGGCATGCGGATGCGTGGCTTGGCAGCACCCACGAGCGGGATATGCAGGTCCTCGGCAATACCGATGCGGTAGAGTCCTTGTACGAACTTCTCCGGTTCATTGCCGTAGAACTTGTCGATGATGACACTGGTGCCGATATTGGAACTGTTCTGGATGATTTGCGGAACAGAGAGTGTGCCGTAGCCACCACGGCGCCAGTTATGGTCGCGCATCTCCCGACCGTGCATCGGATATACACCACCGCCTGTGTTTACTTTATAGGTGGTATCGACGACCCCATCGTCGAGGGCCACCATGATGGAGGCTGTCTTGAACACCGAACCCGGTTCCATCAGGTCGCTCACGGCGTGGCTCTGCATCTCCTGGTAAGTGCCGTCTTCACATCTCTCCATGTTGACGATGGCCTTCACGTCGCCTGTGGCCACTTCCATGACGATGGCCACGCCTACGTTGGCATCCACCTCGCGCATCTCATCGACAACGGCTTTCTCGGCAATGTCCTGTATCTTTACGTCGATGGTCGTCACGATGTCCTCGCCGTTGATGGGTGCTTTGTCGGTGAGCGGAAGCATCTTATTGCGCACCTTGCGGCTGTGAGCGATACCCGGTGTGCCACGGAGCACGGAGTCGTATGACAGTTCCAGTCCGAAGCGGGCGGTATCTTTCCTACCGTACATCGCACCGATGGTGCGTCCGGCCAGGGTGCCGAAGGGACGGCTGCGCGCGTTGTTCTTCTCATAGTGGAAGCCGCCGGCGTTGGGAGGCAGGTTGAACACGGGCAGTTTCTTCACCTCGGAGAAGAGGTTATAGGTCACGCGTTTCTTATATATCGGCCAGTGGCGGCTCTGTTTGTCATGGCCTTTCTCCAAATCTTCCCGGAACTGCTCGGCGGTCTTGTCGGGGAAAATCTGCGCCAGTCCCATGCAGATGCTGTCCAGCTTCTCGTTCCACAGAGAGTCCTTCTTCTCGCCGCCTACTTGGAAGTCCATGAACATACTGTATTCAGGCAGCGAGCTGGCCATGAGCTGTCCGTCGCAGCTCAGAATGTTGCCGCGGGTCTGTGGTAATGGTACGCTGTCGCGTTTCTGTTGGTCGGCCACCTTCATCCAATAGTCGCGTTTCGCCGTCATGGTATATAGCGCTTTTCCCAGCACGATGAGTGCCAAGAGAGCCACGACCAAGGCGATGAAGGAGTAGCGTGGTATGGTGTTCTTATGGTCTAACTTGTTCATGCTTTAATTGCTTGTGTCGATAATATAAGGGGGCTGGTCGGAGGTGTGCAGCGTGGTGTCGTTGTTCTCACGCAGCAACATCATCACATGACTCTCGCGGCAGCGCTCAGTGAGCACGCTCGACAATGAGAGTGTTTTGTATTTGGTGTCCACCAGCTCTTTGTTCAACTTGTTGATTTCGAGCATCGACTTCTGACAACTGTAACGGTTGGCGACGTAGATGATGATAAACGCCACGATGAGCAGGATGAGCCATATCTGACGGCGGAGCAGGTCGGCCGTGAGGATGTCGCCGCCGAGGATTTTCCGCAGGGTGAAGTTGGAAGACAATGCGTCTTCATCTTCACGGGCATGTTCCTCGATGGTCTGCTTGAAGGATACATGGTCGTCGTCCTTGTTATGCTCATCAGGGCCTGATGCCACGTACAGCTCTTCCTGTTCTTCGTCGGAAAAGGAGTCGTCGTAGAGGTCTTCGTCTATGTCGATGGTCTTCTTGTCGCTCATTGTTTGATGCCGATTCTTAGTTTTGCGCTTCTGCTGCGCGGGTTGTTGATTTGTTCTTCCTCGCCGGGGGCTATGATTTTGTTGGAGAGGGGTGCCATGGGTGAGGTCACTCGTCCGAAGAAGTCCTGTTCCATCTTGCCCTCGAGGTTGCCGGCGCGGAGCATGTTTTTCACGATGCGGTCTTCCACGCTATGGTAGGTGATGACGGAGAGCCTGCCTCCTGGCCGCAACAGTCGAATGGCGGCTGTCAGCATCTCACGCAGCGCTTCCATCTCCTGGTTCACCTCGATGCGCAGGGCCTGGAAAGCTTTCGCCAGCTCTTTCTTCTCCCGTTCACGACCAATCTCACCGTCGATACTCTCAATGAACTGCGTCGTGGTGAGAATAGGCGATGCGTCACGTGCCTTGACGATGGCTTTCGCCACACGGCGGGCGTTCCTCATGTCGCCATATAGGTGGAAGAGGGTGGACAACTGCTCCTCGTCGTAGTTATTGACGATGTCGGCGGCTGTCATGCCTGCCCTTTTGTTCATGCGCATGTCGAGGGGCGCGTCGAAGCGGAAGGAGAAACCGCGCTGCTCATCGTCGAGATGGTGGCTCGACACGCCCAGGTCGGCCAGTACGCCGTCGAGTTGTTCCACACCGTAGTAGCGCATCCAGTTGGCCAGATAGCGGAAATTGCTTCGTACGAAGGTGAACCTTTGGTCGTCGCGGAACGTCTCGCCGATGTTCGCTTCCGCGTCAGCATCCTGGTCGAAACTGTACAGATGGCCTTTCTTGCCTAACCTGCCGAGGATTTCGCGGCTATGGCCGCCACCGCCGAAGGTCACATCCACATACGTTCCGTCGGTTTGAATATCCAAACCGTCGACGCTCTCCTTCAGGAGCACCGGAACATGATATGTCTCAATGGTGTTCACCATCTGTTTTTGAGGATGTTATGCGGAGGGGTTCTGCGGGTTGCCGCTCATGAGCCGGCTCAGTTGTGCCGCCAGTTCTTCGGGTTCGACGAAGGGCTGCTCGGTGTTTTGCTCACTCCATATCTCGATGCAGTCGTCCATGCCGATGAAACGCACGCTCTGGTCGATACCGGCCATGGTGAGAAACCGTTTGGGAATAAGCAGACGGCCGTTGCTGTCCAGGGGGACACGCACCACGGCGGAGACATATTCACGGAAGAACTGTTGCTCTTCCTTCACCCAACGGTTCAGGCGTGAACGCAGGGCGTCGGTCTGCTCATTCCAGATGGCTTCAGGATAGAGCACCAGACAGTCCTGAAAAAGATCCTTGCGCAACATCAGCGTTGCCGTGCCCTCACCCATCAGTTCCTTGCGGAATACGGCGGGTAGGAACACGCGACCTTTTGCGTCAACCTTCGCTTCTATGTTGCCTATGAATCTCATTGTTACACCTAAATATAGAATTCGGGTTACAAAGGTACATATTTTTCCCCACAATTCCCCACATTCCCCCACTTTTTTCCAAATAATTCTCAGTTTAGCATTTTTTAACGAAAAATACTAAACAAAGCGTCTGTTTGTCCATGGTGATGCAGGTGCTCATCATGGGGTGTATGTTCGTCTTTCGACATGTTTTCTCATTACCGTTTGTATCAAATAATGACGATAAAAAAAGAAAAAAGAACTTTTTTACGTAAAAATGCTACTTTTTGAAAAAGATGACGTACTTTTGCAGAATATTTTTGTCATGAAGGAAATATCTGAAAAAACCATTGACATCGACGAGATACTTAACGGTAAGATGGGTGCGAAAGCAAAATATGTGCCTGGTTTCGTTCGTCGGTGGCTCAAGCGCATCGTTCATCAGGACAAGGTAAACGCTTACCTGTGGGAAAGCCGCGACAAGGTGGGCGTGGACTGGTTGGAAGAATGTGTGCGCTATCTTGACATGACACTGCATATTGAGGGACAGGAGAACCTGCCGCCTGTGGACGACGGAAAACTATATACCTATGTTAGCAACCACCCCCTCGGTGGTGCCGACGGTGTGGCGTTAGGTGCCATTATCGGCCGCCACTGCAACGGACAGTTCCGTTACCTGGTGAACGACCTTTTGATGAACCTGCCAGGACTGGCCCCGCTGTGCATTCCTATTAACAAGACGGGAAACCAAAGCCGACAGTTTCCTGCCATGGTGGAAGCAGGTTTCAAGAGCGATTTCCACATGCTCATGTTCCCTGCCGGACTGTGTTCCCGCAAGATCAATGGACAGGTTCATGACCTGCCGTGGACGAAGACATTCGTCACCAAGAGCGTGCAGACGCACCGCGACGTGGTACCCATCCATTTCAGCGGACAAAACTCCAACAAGTTCTACCGGTTGGCCAACTGGTCGAAGAAGCTGGGCATCAAGTTCAATGTGGCCATGCTCTTCCTCGTCGATGAAATGTACAAGAACGTACACAAGGAGTTCACGGTGACCATCGGCAAACCAATCCCCTGGCAGACCTTCGACAAGTCGAAGACCCCTGCACAGTGGGCACAATATGTAGAAGAACAAGTCTATCAACTCAATAAGTAACGATTACTCCCCTTACCTATGGTTCAACCTATCATCCCTCCAGTGGAGAAAGAACTGCTGAAAAGCGAACTCACTCCCGACAAACAGCTCCGTATGACCAATAAGAGTCATAACGAGATTTACATTGTCGATATCCATAACGCACCCAACGTGTTGCGTGAGATAGGTCGTCAGCGTGAGGAGGCGTTCCGTGCCGCCGGCGGTGGAACAGGTAAGGAACTTGACCTCGATGAGTTCGACGTCATGGATAACTGTTACAAGCAGCTTATCGTGTGGAACCCCGAGGAAGAGGAGATTATCGGTGGCTACCGTTACAAACTGGGCACGGAGGTGGATTTCGACGACCAAGGTCAGCCTATCCTTGCCACGGGTCACATGTTCCATTTCTCTGATAAATTCATCAAGGATTATCTGCCGTGGACCATTGAGTTGGCACGTTCTTACGTTACCCTGCCTTACCAAAGCTCGAAGATGGGCGCTAAGAGTCTCTTCGCCCTCGACAACCTGTGGGACGGTCTGGGTGCATTAACGGTCATCATGCCCGAGGTGAAATATTTCTTCGGCAAGATGACCATGTATCCTTCCTACGTGCGCAAGGGACGTGACATGATTCTGTATTTCCTGAAGAAACATTTTGACGATAAGGAGCACCTGATCATCCCTATGAACCCCCTGAAGATTGAGGCTGACCCGAAGGAATTGGAGGCTCTTTTCAATGGAAATACATTCAAGGAAGATTACCTCATCCTGAATAGTGAGATTCGCAAATTGGGTTTTAACATCCCGCCGCTCGTCAATGCGTATATGGGTCTGAGTCCCACCATGAAGATGTTTGGAACAGCCATCAATGACGGTTTCGGCGACGTGGAGGAGACGGGTATTCTCATTGCTGTCGATGAGATTCTTGAAGATAAGCGTGTCCGCCATATCGACACCTTTATCTCCGAGCATCCCGAAGCATTGCGCCTCACATCCGGCGCCAATAAACTGATTTATCCAGAGAAATAATCTTATAGGTGCTCAATGCCTGAATTCTGGTCGTTCTGAAAGAAATCGGAACGGTTAGAATCATCTGTTGTTGAAGCAACAACAGTATTCTATTTGTTTTTCTTATAACTTAGTACCGCCCAGCTGCTCATGAAGAGGCCGATGAGCGCGAGTGCTCCCACTTGGTGGGCGATATTCGCGAAATCGCCGCCACGGATGAAGACGGTGCGCACGGCTTCAACGAAATAGCATACGGGATTGATGTACGTGGTGGTGTACGACCATGCGGGCATCGACCGTGTGGGGGTGAAGAGGCCGGAAAGCAAGAGCATGATGACCACGAAGAACCACATTACAAAAATGGCCTGTTGCATGGTGTCGGAATAGTTGGAAATGATGAGTCCGAAGGAGGAGAAAAAGAGAGCCAACAACATGGCCAACAGGTAAATAAGCCATAATGGTCCTGCTGGCGAGATGCCATAGATGAGCCATGCGAGTAAGAGGCACACGGTGATGACAAACAGGGCGATGAGCCAGTAGGGTATCAGCTTCGACAGGATGAAGGTGGTCTTCGACACTGGCGTGACGTTGATTTGCTCGATGGTTCCCGCCTCTTTCTCGCCAACGATGTTCAAGGCTGGCAAAAACCCCGTCATGAGCATCATCACGATGGCAAAGAGGGCCGGAATCATGAATAGTTTGAAATCCATGTGTTTGTTATACAGGAACAACGTGCTTATCTCTGTCTGTATGGCTGCTGCCTGGGGTAGGGCGTTGGCTGTCACCATCTGGCGAAGGTAAGCCGAACCCATGGCTCCTTTCGTGCCGTTGACGGCATTGGCGGCGATGAGAACGGAAGGATAACGCATGCTTTTGTCTAGACGTGCTTGGGTTAGGTCCTTGCTGTAGTCCTTCGGTATCACCACCACCACGTCGGCCTCGGTGCGCTCTATCTCTTCCAGAGCCTCGGCGTAGGTGGCTTTTTGCCCGTGGAAGATGAAATAGTCGTTGGCCTCGATGTCGTGTACCAGCTGTTGCGACTGTGTGCTGCGGTCATTGTCCACCACATCCACCACGACGTTCCTTACCTCCATGTTCATCACCCAGGGCATCACACACATGATCATGATGGGGAAGACCACGATGAGACGTGGCAGAAAAGCATTGCGCCGTATCTGCGTGAACTCTTTCTGTATGAGGTATTTCAGTGTCATGGTGGTTTATTCCAATCGTTTTTTGAAAGTGGCGAGCGAGAGTGTCAATAGCGCTGCGAGCATGCCCAAGAGCACGGTAAGTTCGAAGAGCACCTCTCGCACCCCCACGCCCATGATCATCAGTTTGCGCATGGCGGAGATATAATAGCGTGTGGGGATGATGGCCGACACCCATTGCAGGATACGTGGCATCGACTCCACAGGGAATATCATGCCCGACAACATCACGATGGGCATCAGTAGCACCATCGCCGACATGAGCAGTGCCGCCAATTGTGTCTTGGCGATGTTCGACACCAACAGACCCAGTGACAGCGCTAAAAGTATATACACCGTGGAAATGGCAAATATCCAGAACAAAGAGCCTACGAGGGGAACGCCGAGCACAAACCGCGCCATGAGCAAGATGATGATGAGGATGCAGAAGGCGAGCACCAGGTAAGGCACGGCTTTGGCGATGATAACCATCATGGGACGGGTGGGCGACACGAGCAACACCTCCATTGTACCCCTCTCTTTCTCCCTGACGATAGAGATGGAGGTCATCATGGCACATACCAACATCAACAGCATACCCATAATGGCCGGCACAAAGTTGTAAGCCGACTTCATCTGTGGGTTGTAGAGCATTTTCACGTTGACAAGACCATTGGAGGGATTCTTCATCACCTGCGAGGCGTAACTCGTCCATTGCTGTGCCATGTTGGGGTCGGCGCCATCAACGATGAATTGACAAGGGTGGCCATGTTCTCCCCTCTTTAAAGAGGGGACAGGACTGAGACTTTCTCCAAACACCACGGCCATGTCGGCTTCCTGTCTGCGAATCACCCGTTCTGCCTCCTTGGGCGTTCCCACTTGTTGGGTGATGGTGAAATATTCTGATGCCGACAACCGTTCCACCGCCTGTTGCGTCAGATGGTCCACCTGCGATGCCACCACCACCGTGCGAACATTTTTCACATCGGTCCTGATGGCAAATCCGAAGAGTAGCATCATCGTCAAGGGCATGCCGAAAAGCATGAGCATCGTACGCTTGTCGCGTAAGATGTGCTTCGCTTCCTTGATGACAAAACTATGGAACGGTTTCATTTTTTATTTCCTCTTTTTTATTGTCTAATCTCTAATTTTTTAATTCTTTAATTTTATAATTTTTAATTTTCAATCCCCTCGTGTCGCTTGTCTTGCCAGATAAGTGAACACATGGTCGATGTCCGGTTGGTGGTAGGTAGTGGTCAGTTCCTCAGGCGAGCCCATTGCTTTTATCTTGCCGTCCACCATAATCGAGATGCGGTCGCAATATTCAGCCTCGTCCATATAATGGGTGGTCACAAAGACGGTGATGCCACGCGATACCGCGTCGTAGATAAGTTCCCAAAACTGCCGTCGCGTGGCGGGGTCGACACCTCCGGTGGGTTCATCGAGGAACACCACGCCCGGCTCATGGAAGATGCTCACCGAGAAAGCCAGTTTCTGTTTCCATCCCAAGGGCAGCGAAGCCACGAGAGCATGTTTGTGTTCGGTGAAATGCAACTGTTCCAGCAGTTCGTCGGTCTTGCGTCGTATGTCGTGGTCTTTCATGCCGTAGATGCCGGCGAAGAGGCGGATGTTCTCTGCCACGGTTAGGTCTTCGTATAGTGAAAATTTCTGTGACATATAACCGATATGTTTCTTTATTTGCTCATATTCGGTGCTGATGTCGTAACCGCAGACCTTTCCCGTTCCGCTAGTGGGTTGATTCAGTCCGGTGAGCATGTGCATGGCCGTGGTCTTGCCAGCGCCGTTGGCACCAAGGAATCCAAATATCTCGCCCCTCTTCACGCTGAAACTGATGTCGTCCACGGCATGGAACGTACCAAAGGCTTTCACCAAATGCTCCACCTCAATGACGTTCTCAGATTCTTCATTCTTCCACTCCTTCACTCCTTCACTCCTCCACTCCTCAGATTTTTTCCCCCTCTTCCCGATTCCAGGAGGATTGAAAATGTCGGCAAATGTGGTAAGGATATTGTTGGGCGTGTCAATGCCCCGTAGTATGCCTTGGTCGAGAAACGCCACACGTTCACAACGCCGCACCTCGTCGAGATAGGGGGTGGAGGCCAGAATGGTGATGCCACGTTCCTTGAGCATGGCGAGCATCTCCCAAAACTCCTTGCGGCTCACAGGGTCGACACCTGTCGTCGGCTCGTCGAGAAAGAGTACGCTGGGTTGGTGCACAAGGGCACAGCTTAAAGCCAGTTTCTGTTTCATGCCACCCGATAAGGCTCCTGCGCGTCGGTTCTTGAACCGTTCTATCTGCGAATAGATGGCACGTATGCTGTCGTAGCCCTCCTCGACGGTGGTGCCGAAGAGCGTGGCAAAGAAACGGAGGTTCTCCTCAACCGTCAAATCTTGGTAGAGCGAGAATTTGCCGGGCATGTAGCCCACGCGCTTCCGTATCTCCGTCATCTGGTTCACCACGTCAAATCCATCCACCGAGGCCGTGCCTGTCGCTGGCAGCAGCAATGAACAGAGGATGCGGTACATCGACGTCTTGCCCGCGCCGTCAGGACCAATCAGTCCGAACAGTTCTCCTTTGCCTACGGAGAACGACACCTTGTCAAGTGCCTTTACCTTGCCGTAGTTCTTGCTGATGTCTTTAACCTCTATGGCGTTCATGGTTATCAAAATTTCACTTCACCATACATCCCAATCTTCACGAAACCATCGTTGTTGATGGCTATTTTTACGGCATAAACCAAATCGGCGCGCTCGTCGTCGGTGAGGATGGTCTTGGGCGTAAATTCCGAACGGCTGCTAATCCATGCGATGGTGCCCTCGTACGACTTCTTCTCGTCGCCGTAGTCGGCAAGAACCGTCACCTTCTGTCCTATTTTGACATTTTGGAGTTGTGCGGTGGTGACGTAGGCGCGCAGGAACATGTGCTGTGTGTCAGCCATCTTGAACAATGGCTTGCCTGTTGCCACGAACTCGCCACTCTCCACGTATTTCTCCAATACTGTGCCGGCAAGGGGCGTCACGATGTCGGTATTGGCTATCTGGTCTTCTATCTGCCCGAGTTGGGCTTCCAGACCGGCACGTTGGGCGTCGATGCCTTCCATCTGCGCTCCAATGCCTTCGCTCTGCTCGGCCAGACTGGCGTTGTTGCTCCGTATCTGGTCGCGAGTGGCCTCCAGCTGTCGCTCCAGCACTTGTATCTGGTAGTTGATGTCGTCCAGTTGTTTGCGGGGCACGGCACCATCGTTCACCAACTCCGTGAATCGCTGTCGCTCGCGTTGCGCATTGACTATCTGTTGACGGATGGCAGACACCTGTCTCTCCAAGTCGAGTTGTTTGCTGTCGGTAGCGCTCCGCGACGCGGCCAGTTGTCGTTTGCTGGCATCCAGTTGACCGCGTGAGGTCTCCAGTTGTTGCCGTTTCAGCACCAGTTGTGTGGCGTCAATCTTTCCCACAAGAACCTCTTTGTCGAAAGACTGGCCCTCAGCCACATCGAAACGCTTCAGTTCGCCCGTCGATTTGGCCGAGACGGTCACTTCGGTGGCTTCAAAGATACCCGTGGCGTCATATTCTTTTTCCTTGTTCCCGCAAGCGGTCAAGAAAATAGAAAAAGCGATAAAACTATACCGTAAAATAGTCGTGCGTATCATATCTCTATTTTTTTAATTTTCGAATTCTTTAATTTTCTAATTTTCTAATTTTTTAATTTTTCAATTATTCAAACTGTTTTTATTGTCGTATATCTCTTTCAGCATCTGTATCTCATGCATCGACTGTTGCATGCGTGCGGCATTCTCGGCGTTGATTTCCCGCAACAGATCGTTGATGTCGATGATGCCATGGGCGAGTTTCGACTCGGCTGCCCGGCGTACCGATTGGCGCAGGACAATGATTTCTTCGTCGCTGGCCATCAGTTGTCGGTAGCGTTTCATCTCTTCCATCTCTTCCATCTGCTCCAGATGGTTGTTGAAGAGAAACACGTCGCGGTTGCTCGCCGTCAGTTCGCGTTGCAGTTGTATCTTGGCCTTGTCGTTCTTATGGGTGTATAATGCCCCGATGTTCCACGTCAGTCGAGCGCCGACCATGCCGTTGAGCGACCATCTATGGTGCATCATGTCTTCAAACATATTGTAGCCGGGATAGCCATAATAGCCTTGGGCAAATACACCGAGTTTGGGCATCAACGCCGCGTGGAGCGCTTTCTCCTGAGCGTCGAACAGCCGCAACTGGGCTTCATACATCTGCAGTTCGGGACGGTCGTTATGTGTTGACAACTCTAAAAGGGTAGGTTTCTGCACCGCATCCACGTCGATGCCGCAGAAAGTGGTGAGCATGGCTTGCAACATACGTCGTTGCGACTCCATGCTCACCAACTGCTGTTGTGCATTCAGCCGCTCTGCTTTCACATTGTTGAGGTCGCTCTCTGCCGCTGTGCCATGGTCGACCATCGATGTGAGTTTTTTCTCATTGCCCAAGAGCAATGTCTGCAAGTCTTTGTTCAAGATTATCTGGTCGTCGAGGAGCAGCAACGCGAAATACATCTCGTTCACACGTTGGCGCACCTGGTACAGTCCCACTTCGGCTTGGGCCCGTTGCACGGCGCCCTGTTCACGCGCTATCTGCTTGCTCTTGCTGATGGCACCGCCATCGAACAGCGTCTGTTGAATATCGATGCCCACGCGGTATTGGTCCTTGCGTAGTCCTTTGATGTCCAGGCCCATCTGCCGCATCATCGCCTCCATGCCATCGGGCCATGCCGCCACATCGCTTTGGTAGGTGGCCTGTGCCGAGGCAGTAATCTGTGGTAGCCATCCCTTGCCAATGTTAGCCACCGTCAGTTCGGTGGTCTTGTCGATGAGGTCCATCTGTCGGATGAGCGGGTAGTTGCGCTCCGCCGCTCTCTGGCATTCCTCCAGCGTCTGCGCCTGTGCCATGAAAGACATGGCTGTGATGAAGATGGTCAGAATGATTTTGTTCATATCTTCAGTTATTGTTGTTTTCTGGTGCAAAGGTAGGACGTTTTTGGCAAACCACTATGATACAAAAGAATGGAATAATGTCCTTTTTGTACGATTGTTGCTTAAAAAGACGATGGTTTGTTGAAAAAACGTTATCTTTGTATGCAAAACGAGTCGTTTATGGACAAACAACCCAAACTATTTGACGTTTCGCGCATACGCCATATTTTCCTTGAGAATAATGCTCAGATACGCGAGAATGTGTTCTTCAACAATGAATTGGCGATGATTCATGGCAATCATCAGGTCTTTCAGCTGATTATGCAACAGGTGCCTCCCTTTGTTATCAACGACCACCGCATGGGCATCATCACCCGTGGTGAGGGCGAGGTCAACTTCAACCTCGTAGATTGTCACCTCAAAGCGGGCACATTGATTTATCTCGGGCCAGGCACGATTATCAACCCCATTCGCATATCTGACGACTTGGAAATTCAAGGCATCGGACTCTTTGCCGACTTTCCCATGCCCTTTGCGGCGGGGCAGTTCCCACCAGCCTTCAACGGACAGGTGCGTGATTTCCAGTTGCCTGTTCCGGAAAAAGACCAACAGCCGGCCAGACAGATACTCGACACGTTGTGGAACCTCGTCCATCAAAAGGACTATCACCGGCCCACGGCCACGGCGCTCGTGGCGGCACTGATGCACCACTATGACCGACTGTTCCACCAGCAGGCCGACCACCTGTCGGCCACTCGTTCACGTGAACAGACCATCTTCGACCGTTTCATCAGTCTGGTCAATGAGCATTGCCGTGAGCAGCACCAGATAGCCTATTACGCCAACCGTATGTGTCTCACGCAGCGTTACCTCGGCACCGTGGTGCGGCAGACGAGTGGCATCACTGCCAAGGAATGGATTGACAGGGCGCTCATCACTTACGCCAAAGAGCAACTGCTCCATACCGACAAACCCGTGGCGCTGATTGCCGAGGAACTGCATTTTGCCAATCCCTCGTTCTTCTCAAAATACTTCAAGCGCCTCACGGGCACCACTCCCCAAGCGGGACGAAGATAAAGAAAATGAAATGAAAAGTCCTTTTTACACTATCGGTAGGGCCACGCCCATGATTTTCTGATAAACGTCGAGGGCATAAATGTCGGTCATGCCGCTGATGTAGTCGATGACGGCCATCAGGCGTGTCTCCAGGTCGGGCGCATCAATATGGTATTGGCTGCTGACGCGGCCGATGAGTTGTTGGGAATAAAACCTGTCGGGTGTGACGACGGCGCGGGTCATATGCCCCATGAGCGTTTCCATAATCTTGTAACCCGACAGCTCCACGTCGAGAACGGGCTTGCTGTTATAGATTTTTCGCTTCGAAATCTTTTTACATATATCGTAGGCCTCGCGCACCTTCTCACTGGCATGTTTGATAAGACTTCCAGCGAAAGTTCCGTTGAGGATATCCACTTCGTGACGGATAAATATACCTGCACATTCTCTCTCTAATAGGCCGATGACACACGACCGCATGTAAGCCACCTTCTCATTGTCGTCGGTGATTCCTTCATCCCCGATACGTTGGAGAATATGCGCCCGTGTATCTTCGTTGAAAAATCCCAACAAAAGGTATGACGTTTCCTCAAAGGACAACAGGCGCAGTTTATGCGCATCCTCGATGTCCATAATCTCATAACAGATGTCGTCGGCGGCCTCGACCAGGTAAACCAGCGGGTGACGGACATAGCGCAACGGCTCACCCGGCGCACTCAGGCGCAGGATGCCCAATTCGTCGGCGATACGCTCAAAGCCGGCCTGCTCGGAGGAGAAAAAGCCGAACTTGCCATGTTCGCCGGCCAACGACGAGGCGAAAGGGTATTTCACGATGGATGCAAGCATGGAATAAGTGAGCACAAAACCACCGGCACGGCGGCCCTTGAACTGATGGGTGAGCAGACGGAAAGCGTTGGCGTTGCCCTCGAAATGGGTCACGTCATCCCAAAACGTAGCACTGGTATGGCGGCGCAGCGACATGCCCTCGCCTTCGCTGAAGAAGGTCTGGATGGCTTTCTCGCCCGAATGGCCGAAAGGAGGGTTGCCCATGTCGTGAGCCAGACAGGCTGCCGACACAATGGTGCCAATCTCCTCTAACAGCGTGTTGCGCAGTTCGGGATGACTGTCGCACAAAGCCCGTGCCACATCATTACCCAACGACATGCCCACGCTGGCCACCTCCAGGCTGTGTGTCAAACGGTTATGTACGAAGACACTGCCTGGTAACGGGAATACCTGCGTCTTGTTCTGCATGCGTCGGAAGGGGGCAGAGAAAATCAGTCGGTCGTAGTCGCGCTTGAATTCTGAGCGGTCGTCATGGCGCTCCACATGGCGTTCCTCCTGTCCTAAACGCTTATTGGAGATGAGCCGTTTCCATTCCATGGATGTCGTTTTTTGCATGGTTCTTTAACTTTTATTCCGCAAAAGTAATCTAAAATTGACTAAAATCTCGCATTTTGACGGACAAAATATCCGCTATGTGAAGAATAATCGCTATTTTTGCGGAAAATTTTTAATAAAGAACGATTATCATGATCCAGATAAACATCATCAACAAGGGACACCAGCCTTTGCCCGCCTATGCCACGCCGCAGAGCGCAGGTGTGGACCTTAGGGCTAACCTTGATGCCGACGTCGTCTTGAAACCCATGCAGCGCCATTTGGTGCCTACGGGTTTACACATTGCCCTGCCTGTGGGCTTTGAGGCGCAGATACGTCCGCGTAGCGGTTTAGCCCTCAAACATGGCATCACGGTGCTCAACTCTCCAGGAACGGTGGACAGCGACTACCGTGGCGAGGTGATGGTATTGTTGGTCAACCTCTCCGATACCGACTTCGTGATTCGTGATGGCGAACGCATCGCCCAGATGGTGGTGGCCCGTCATGAGCAGGTGGCGTTCCACCTTGTGGCATCGCTCGATGAAACGGAACGCGGCGAGGGCGGCTATGGACATACCGGGGTGAAATAGTAACAGATGAAATATCTTCTTTCCACGATGGCAGGACTGTTGTTCTCACTGTTTGTTCCCTCGGGGGGACAGGCACAGGAACGTCCGTCGGCAGGTATGCCGGCGGTTTCGTCTTCGTCGCAACTGGACAGACGATATGCCTATTTCTTTACTGAGGCGGTGAAGCAGCAGGTGGCTGGGGAATATGCCGAGGCATTCCAGCTGTTCCGTCACTGTCTGGAAATGAAGCCGACGGCAGAGGTATATTTCGCCCTCTCCTCCTATTACGCGGAGATGGATGCCGACGACATGATGATTCATGCCATGGAGGAGGCGGCACGTCTGGAACCGGACAACAACACCTATCTCGAACGACTCGGACAGGCATACCTCAAGGCAAACAACCTCGATAAGGGCATTGAGACCTATGAACGACTGGCAGCGAACAACCGGCGGCGTACCGATATACTGGGGGTGCTCGGACAGCTGTACCAGTACAAGAAAGACTATGCCCATCTGGTGACCACCATCGAACGGGTGGAGCTGATTGACGGTGTTTCGGAAGAGACGGCACTGGCGAAGATGCAGGCCTATTCGTTGCAAGGAAAGAAAGACGAGGAGCTCAACGTGTTGAAGGAGTTGGTGGCCCACCATCCCAACGACCTGAACTACCGCGTGATGATGGGTAACTGGCTGATGCAGAACGAGCGGAAGAAAGAAGCCCTCAAGGAATACACGTCGGTGCTGAAGGCCGAACCCGACAATGTGAATGCCCAGATGGCGCTGCTTGATTACTACCGCAGCGAGAACATGCAGCAGCAGACCGACGCACTTACCCGACAGATACTGCTCAGTGACAAAACGCCGATGGAGAGCAAGACGGTGGTGATGCGACAGTTTATCTACGACAATGAGATGGCTGACGGCGACAGCACATTGGTGCTTGGTCTCTTCGACGAGATATTGCAGCGGAAACAGCCCAGTGCCGACATGGCGGAACTCAGGGTGGCCTATATGGACCTCAAGCACATGCCGAAGGAGCGCATCAACGAGGCGCTGCATACCGTGCTCGACATTGCGCCCGACAACGCACCGGCGCGGCTGCAACTGATACAACTGATATGGGGCAGCGAGGACTACGACCAGGTGATAGACCTGTGCCGGCCCGCCCTGGCCTACAACCCCGACGAGATGGCCTTTTACTATTTCCTCGGTCTGGCTCATTTTCAGAAAGACGAGAACGACGAGGCATTGGATGCTTTCCGGCGCGGAGTGAGCCAAATCAACTCGGAGAGTAATGTCAATATCGTCAGTGACTTCTATGCCATCATGGGAGATATCTACCACCAGAAGGGAATGGACCGGGAGGCTTTCGCGGCATACGATAGTTGTCTGCACTGGAAACCCGACAATATCGGGTGCCTGAACAACTACGCCTATTACCTCAGTCTCAAGGGCGAGAACCTCGCCAAAGCGGAACAGATGAGCTACCGCACCATCAAGGCGCAGCCCAACAGCGGTACTTACCTCGACACCTATGCATGGATTCTTTTCCGTCAGGGACGTTATGAGGAGGCGAAGATATACATCGACCAGACGCTCAAGAACGACACCACGCCCGATGGTACCATACTGGAACATGCCGGTGACATCTATGCCATGACGGGCGATGTGGAACAGGCTACGGAATTCTGGCGCCAGGCGGTGGAACGTGGCGGAGGCACAGCCCTGCTGGAAGAGAAACTGAAACAGAAGAAATACATTGAGAAGAAATAACATGAAAAGAATCATTCTTCCATACATCGTCGTGGCGGTGGCTTTCATCGTGTCGTCGTGTGGCTCGAAAAAAGGGTTGACGAAGCCCCCGACAACCACCCCGACAACCCCGACCTCTACAACGGCTCCCATTGGCAGCACCCAAAACATCGACTATATGCGTGGGGTGGCCGACAATGCCGTTTACGCCAATGATATCGTGGCGAAAATCAAATTTGCAGTCAAGACAGAAGACCGCGACGTGTCGCTCGACGGACAGCTGCATATGCGCAAGAACGATGTCATCCGCCTTCAACTGGCTCCCCTGGGATTGTTTGAAGTGGCCCGCATAGAATTTACACAAGACGAAGTGCTTTTCATGGACAGGGTGCACAAGGAATATATCCAGGGAAGCTATGCCGATCTGGCTTTCCTCAAGCGCAACGGGATTGATTTCTACACGTTGCAGGCACTGTTCTGGAACCAGTTGTTCTTGCCGGGATCCACAAAAATAGGAGAGAATGAACTGTCGCATTTCGAGGTGGGCAATGGTGGCTTGGTTTCTTTGCAGAGAGACAAGATGAAGTTTGAATGGACCACGTCAACACAGCCGGACACACGCGGACGTATTACCAAGGCCTGCGCCACATATACCGACAGTCGTAATGGCGCATCGACGCTGACATGGAACTATGATGCGTTCAAGAGCATGGGCAGCAAGTTCTTTCCTACCAAACATCATGTGGAGGTGAGGGCTCAGGCCGACGGTAAAGTGAAGGTAACAGAGCTGGACCTGCGTCTGGATAAGTTGTCGAACGACAGCGACTGGGAACCACGCACCAAGGTGTCGTCGAAATATGATAGGATGGATGCGGAGAGCGTGCTCCGGAAAATATTTGGAGGATAATGAAACGATGATGAGAAATCTGATGATAGGTTTGGCTTTGCTGGTGTGCCTCAGCGTAGGCGCTCAGCAGCGACGTACCACCCAACGGGGAGGGACGCGTACTGCTGTGCAACAAAGCAAACCAACAACCAAGCAACAGGGTAAGTCTTCGGCAAAGCAACAGCAAGGTAAAACTTCTGCCAAACAGCCAGCCGCTCAACAGGGCAAGACAACGAGTAAGCAGCAAAAGGGCGGCAAGCGTAGTAGTGGTAAAGGCAGTAAGAAAGGTTCCAAGACACAGACATATACCACCGACGAGATCAAGGGCCTGCAGAGCCAGCGCACGAAGATACAGCAGGAAATCAAGGCACAACAGGGTAAGTTGCAGGCCAACCAGGCAGATGTGGCGCAGCGTCTGCAGAACCTGATGGTCATCAACAGTGAGATTGACGATAAACAAAAGGCTATTGAGGGCTATGAGAGTGAAATCAAAGGCCTCGACAATGATATAGATATTCTCCGTTCACAAGTGGGTACGTTGCAACGGCAACTCGACGAGCGCAAGGAGAAATACATCAAGTCGATGAGGTACATGGGCAAGTACCGTACCATTCAAGACAAAATGATGTTTGTGTTCAGTGCTAAGAGTCTCACCCAGGCTTACCGCCGTCTGCGCTTCGTACGCGAATATGCGGCTTACCAACGGGCGCAGGGTGAACAGATAAAACAGAAACAGGAAGAGCTGAATCAGAAAAACCACCAGTTGCAACAGGCCAAAGGCAATAAGAACCAGTTGCTCAACAAGGGTAAGGCGGCGCAAAGAGATTTGCAGGCCAAGCAGGGCGAACAGCAGAAGGCAGTGGATGGACTCCAGCGTGAACAGAAGACGATACAAGGACTGATTGCCGAGCAGCAGAAGAAAGATGCACAACTGAATGCGGAAATCGACCGCCTCGTAGCTATCGAGGTGGAGAAAGCCCGCAAACGGGCAGAGGCAGAGCGTAAGGCGGCTGAGGAGGCGCGTAAGAAGGCGGCTGCCGAGGCGGCCCGCAAGAAAGCTGAGGAAGCCCGCAAGAAGGCGGAGGCGGAGGCTGCTGCCCGCGAGGCGGAACGCCGTATCGCTGCCGCCAGGGCTGAGGAAGCCGCCAGGAAAAAGGCTGCCGAGGAGGCGGCGCGTGCTGCCCGTGAGGCGGAACGTCGTGCTGCCGCCGAACGTCGTGCTGCTGCCGATGCAGAGCGCCGCGCTGCTGCTGAGCAGGAGGCTGCTGAACGCCGGCGTGCCGAACGCGAACAGGCGGAGGCTCGCAAACAGCAGTTGGCTGCTGAACGTGAACAGCGTGAGATGGAACAGGCGGCTGCGGCGGCACGTCAGGCTGCCCGTGAGGCCGAGGAGGCCCGTCAGGCTGCTGAACGCAAGGCTTCGGCGGAGCGTGAGAGGGCGCAACGTGCCGAACGTGCTGAGCGTGCGGCGACGGAGGAGAGCGAGTCGTTGGTGTCCACCACCGACCGTCGTATCAGCGGCAGTTTCGAGAGTAATAAGGGACGGCTGCCCATGCCGGCCAACGGACGTATCGTGAGCCATTTCGGCCAATACAACGTAGAGGGTCTGACGAATGTGAAACTTGACAACAAGGGTATCAATATCCTCTGCTCGTCGGGCGCACAGGTGCGCAGCATCTTCGACGGCGAAGTGAGCGCGGTGGTGAGCATCGCCGGTCAGATGGTGGTCATGGTGCGCCACGGCAGTTACATCTCCGTCTATTGCAACCTCAAGTCGGTGAGTGTGCGTCAGGGACAGAAGGTTAGTACCCGTCAGGTGCTGGGCACCGTCGGACAGGACAATATCCTCCAATTCCAGCTGCGCAAGGAAACGGCCAAGCTCAACCCTGAACAGTGGCTGGGAAGATGATGGAAAGGGTATAAAAGTAAAAGGGTAAAAAGGTAAAATAGTAAAAAAACTACTGAGTGGGCTTATTGTTCTGATTATTCATCAAAGCCTAATCGGTAGTGCTTATCCTTTGAGACACCTATTGTCGGCAGCTCCAGTCTCTTTCTATTGTCCAAACTCCTAATCTCCTAAATTTAAAACAATTCCCTCCAACAATTTTATATACAGTTCATATGCCTCTTCCAACTCACTTACGAGGATGTATTCGTCGGCGGAATGAGAGCGGGCACTGTTTCCTGGACCCATTTTCAGCGATAGGAAGGGCATGAGCGCCTGGTCGCTGAGCGTGGGTGAACCGAAAGGTTGCCGACCCAATTCCACGCAACGTTTCACGAGGGGATGGTCAAGAGGGATATGCGATGATTGGAGCCTCGTGCTGCGTGCCGTCACGTCGCTCGTCACATGGTCCTGAATGAACGCGAGCACCTCTTCGTTGGTGTAACATTCGTTGGTGCGTACGTCAACGACCATCTCGCAGCGGTCGGGCACCACATTGTGCTGCGTACCACTATGTATCATCGTCACCTGCATCGTCGTGGCTCCCAATAGGGAACTCTCTTTGTCGAAATGGTATGAGGATAACCACTCCAGGTCTTTCAATGCCGCCACGATGGCGTTCTTACCCTCACCACGGGCAGCATGTCCGCTGACGCCATGACTCACCACGTCGAGCACCATCAGTCCACGTTCCGCCACGGCGGGTTGCATGGCTGTGGGTTCGCCCACCACGGCCACATCAATCTTAGGTAGCATAGGCAGTATACTGCGGAAACCGTTTTCGCCCGACACCTCCTCCTCGGCCGAGGCCACATAAAGCAGGTTGTACGAACGTTTCGTGCTTGCCAAATGATGGAACACCTGCAACAGTGTCACCAGTCCTCCGCCGCAGTCGTTGCTCCCCAGGCCGTAGAGCCTGTCACCGTCCATCTCCGCGCCGAAGGGGTCGCGTGTCCATGTGCTTACGGGTTTCACCGTGTCGATATGGGCGTTGAGCATGAGGGTAGGGCGCCGCTCGTCATAGTCGGGCGCGGTGAGCATGATATTGTTGCCGTGGCGCAAAGGGCTCAGTCCGCGCTCCTCCATCCAGACCGACAAGAAGTCGGCGGCCTTCTCCTCGTCACGACTCACGGAAGGAATGCGTATGAGTGATTGCAGCAGTTGCAGGGCCTCTTTTGTGTGATTATTTGTCATCGTTGTGCAAAATTACTGCAAGGCGAGCGAAAAACCAAATTTATTTGGGTTTTTCCGAACCGCCGCGTGATTTAGCCCATTATCCTATATTTATGCTTTTTTCTCTTCCATTCATCAAGAATGATGTGGCAAAAAGAAAGAAAAACGCCTTTTTCCTTTGTTTTTACCTTATTATTCCTTATTTTTGCATGTTAAATAGTATGTTTTTATGCAAACAAGGTGTCATTTCTCGGTTCTCATCCATGAGCAGGCGGCCAAATATGGCTCCAAGCCGGCACTCACCTATCGTGAGTTCGGCAGTCTGAAGTGGAAATCGCTTACATGGAACTATTTCTCGCAGCGCGTGAAACAGGTGTCCAACGCATTGCTGAACCTCGGCGTGGGGGTGCAGGAGAATATCGGCATATTCTCACAAAACTGTGTGCATTATCTGTTCACCGACTTCGGTGCTTTCGGCATACGTGCCGTCACGGTGCCTTTCTATGCCACAAGTAGTGAGGAACAGATACAGTTCATGATTGGCGACGCGGAGATACGCATCCTTTTCGTGGGCGAACAGGAACAGTATGACAAGGCGCGACGCATCTTCCCCAAATGCCCCACCTTGGAGCGCATCGTCGTGTACGACAGCAACGTGAAGATTTCCGACCTCGACACCAACACCATCTTCTTCGACGACTTCCTGAAACTCGGCGATGGCTACCCCCGTCAGGCGGAGGTGGAAAAGCTGTATGCCGAGGCCAACGATGACGATATATGCAATATCCTCTATACCTCGGGAACTACGGGTGACAGCAAGGGCGTGATACTCACTCACGGACAGTATAATGCCGCCATGATAGCCAACGACGGTTGTGTTCCTGTAGGCGAGAACGACCGCGTGATGAACTTCCTGCCTTATACGCATATCTTCGAACGCGGGTGGGCCATCCTCTGTCTCACTGAGGGAGCATTGCTCATCGTCAACACCTATCCGAAGGAGATTCAACAGACATTGCGTGAGACACATCCCACCTGCATGGCTTCCGTGCCGCGCTTTTGGGAGAAGGTATATTCCGGCGTCAAGGCGAAGCTCGACGAGGCCAGTGGTGCAAAGGGGGCTTTGTTCCAGAGTGCCCTCAAGGTGGGTAAACGCCATAACGTGGAATATGTATTACGTGGCAGGCGGCCGCCCTTGGCCTTGTCGCTGAAATATCAGTTCTATAACAGGACGGTGTTCAGTCTAATCCGTAAGGAGCTGGGACTGGAAGATGCGCATTTCTTCCCCACGGCAGGTGCCAAGGTATCGGAAGAGGTGGAGGAATTCGTCCATGCCGTAGGCATCAAGATGATGGTGGGCTATGGTCTGACGGAGAGTCTGGCCACAGTGACGTGCGACCATCTGGATGAACCCATCTCCATCGGGTCGGTGGGAAGACCTGTCGAGGGCATAGAAATCAAGATTGGCGACAACGATGAGATACTGCTCAAGGGTCCCACCATCACACGTGGGTATTATAAGCGCGAGGCACTCACCAAGGCATCCTTCGACGAGGATGGCTTCTTCCATACGGGCGACGCCGGATATATACATGATGGCGAACTGTTCCTCAAGGAGCGTATCAAAGACCTGTTCAAGACCTCCAACGGTAAATATATCGCACCGCAGATGATTGAGGCCAAGCTGCTGGTTGACAAGTTCATCGAACAGATAGCCGTCATCGCAGATGAAAGGAAATTCGTGTCAGCCCTCGTCATTCCGTCATATCCTCTGCTCGAGGAATACGCCAAGGACCGCGGCATCGAATATAACAGCATGGAAGACCTGTGTGCCAACGAAAGGATACAGAAAATGGTGATGGGACGCATTGAGACGCTGCAGCAGAGTCTGGCCAGCTATGAGAAGGTGAAGCGCATCACCCTCTTGCCCAAGCCGTTCACCATGGAGCGGGGTGAGCTGACTAACACCCTGAAAATCAAACGGCGTGTGCTCAATGATAACTACGCTGCAGAAATAGAAGAGATGTACAAAGAGTAGCCATGATTACCAGCGACCAACTGAAAGACGTCATGGAGCGTACCGACGCGCTCTTCCGTTACCTCGACATCGACCGTAAGAAGGTGGAATTCGAGGAGGAGCAACTGCGCACGCAGGCACCTGACTTTTGGGAAGACCCCAAACGGGCACAGGCGCAGATGAAAAAGGTGAAGGATATCGAGAAATGGCTCAAGGGATACAAGGAGGTGCGCGATGCTGCCGACGAGTTGCAACTGGCTTTCGATTTCTATCACGACGAGATGGTGACTGAAGAAGAGGTGGATGCCGACTATGCCAAGGCTATCAAGTTGATTGAGGAACTGGAGCTGAAGAATATGCTTCGGCAGAAAGAAGACCCCATGGACTGTGTGATGAAAATCAACAGTGGCGCGGGCGGCACGGAGAGTCAAGACTGGGCGCAGATGCTCATGCGTATGTATATGCGGTGGGCCGAGGCCCATGGTCATAAGGTCACCGTGAGCAACCTGCAGGACGGCGACGAGGCAGGCATCAAGAGTGTCACCATGGAGATAGAGGGTGGTGAGTTTGCCTATGGCTACTTGAAGAGTGAGAATGGTGTGCACCGCCTGGTGCGTGTGTCACCTTTCAACGCCCAGGGAAAACGTATGACCAGTTTCGCCAGTGTCTTCGTCTCACCGCTCGTTGACGACACCATCGAGGTCTATGTTGATCCCTCCAAACTGTCGTGGGACACTTTCCGCAGCAGCGGTGCCGGTGGACAGAACGTCAACAAGGTGGAGTCGGGCGTGCGCCTGCGCTATTGGTACACCGACCCCGACACGGGTGAAGAGGAAGAGATACTGATTGAAAACACGGAGACACGTGACCAGCCCAAGAACAAAGAAAAGGCTTTGCTGTTGCTCAAGTCGCAACTCTACGACCGTGCCATGAAGAAACGCATGGAGGCACAGGCCAAGATTGAGGCTGGGAAGAAAAAGATAGAGTGGGGCAGTCAGATACGCAGTTATGTGTTCGATGACCGTCGTGTGAAAGACCACCGCACCAACTACCAGACTACCGACGTCGATGGCGTGATGGATGGTAAGATTGATGGGTTCATCAAGGCTTATCTGATGGAGTTTCCCTCAAACTCCTAAACTCATAATACAACTAAATATCTAACACAATGAACGACAAAAGAATTGCAAAACGCGCCAAACGTGAGGCGGCGGAGAAAAAACAAGCAGGTACCGTAGTTAAATGGATTTTCGGCTTGTTGATACTCGGAGCCATCGGCTTCGCTATCTGGGCCACAGCATTGGTGTCGTAATGAGCGGACTGGAGATAGAACGTAAGTTTCTCGTGCGTAAGGACAGGAACTTCCGTGAGATGGCATCATCGTCCAGCCGTATCAAACAGGGATATATTAATGCCCGGGGTGCTACCGTCAGGGTGCGCATACGTGACGACAAGGGATACCTTACCATCAAAGGACCGTCGCGTGACGGTGGGTTGAGCCGTTATGAGTTCGAAAAAGAGATAACGCTCGATGAGGCGGAACATCTCATGGAATTGTGCATGTTACCTGTCATCGACAAGACGCGTTACCTTGTGCCCTTCCAGGGACATGTGTTCGAGGTGGACGAGTTCTACGGCGACAACGAGGGGCTTGTGATGGCCGAGGTGGAACTCGAGCGTGGCGACGAGCAGTTTGATAAGCCCGATTTTATAGGACCTGAGGTGACAGCCGACCGACGGTTCCGGAATGCTGCACTCCGAGAGAACCCTTATAAGATTTGGCGCGAACAAATCCCACCAGCATACCGATGACTTGGGCAAGTTATCGAGTTTTTTTGTTTAGCTGAAGGGTGGCCCCCTAAATACAATCAATCAGCATGTCGCATCCGGAAAGACAGAAATTCGGAACCAAATTGGGTATTATCCTTGCCACGGCGGGTTCGGCGGTGGGCTTGGGTAACGTGTGGCGTTTTCCGTATATGACGGGCACCAACGGGGGCGCATCTTTTATCCTTATTTATCTTGTCTGTGTGTTCTTGCTGGGCATACCATGCATGGTGAGTGAATTCATCATCGGTCGTCATGGAGCATCCAATACGGCACGCGCCTACAGTCGTCTCTCGGGTGGCAGCATGTGGAAATGGGTAGGTGTGCTGGGCGTGCTCACGGGATTTCTCATCACGGGCTATTATGCCGTGGTGTCGGGATGGTGCCTGGAATATATCTACGGTTCCGTTGCGGGTAAACTGTCGGGCGACGCGAATTATTTCACCGACTATTTCAATGATTTCTCCACCAACGCCTATAAACCCATCATCTGGGCGGTGCTCTTCCTGGTCATCACCCATTTTGTCATCGTGCGTGGTGTGCGTAACGGCATAGAAAGGGCTTCCAAAATGCTCATGCCGGCACTTTTCTTGTTGCTGCTGTTGCTCGTGGGGGCCTCCTGCACGCTTCCCGGTGCATCCAAGGGCATCGCTTTTCTTTTCGACTTCACGAATTTTAAGGAGATGGATGGCAATGTGGTGCTGGGAGCGTTGGGACAGTCGTTCTATTCGCTGAGTCTGGCCATGGGTTGCATCTGCACCTACGCGTCATATTTCAACCGACATACCAACCTGTTGAAGTCGGCCGTGCAGATCAGTCTGCTCGACAGTCTGATAGCCATCCTGGCGGGACTGATGATTTTCCCGGCCGCTTTCTCGGTGGGTGTCAATCCCGATAGTGGTGCCAAACTGGTGTTCATCACCCTGCCCAACGTGTTCCAACAGGCGTTTGGTGGCATGCCGGTGGTGGCTTTCGTGGTGTCGCTGCTTTTCTACGCGCTCTTGGCGTTGGCGGCCCTCACGTCGCTTATCTCGCTCCATGAGGTGAGCACCGTGTTCCTGCAGGAGGAGATGAAGGTGTCACGCGCCAAGGCGGCCACCATCGTCACGGCCAGTTGCGCGGTGATAGGGGCGTTCTGCTCCTTGTCTCTGGCGCAGGACCGTGGACTGACATTGTTCGGTATGCCGTTGTTTGAGCTCTTCGACTTTGTCACGGGACAGATATTCTTGCCCGTTGGCGGCATGCTCACCTGCATCTTCCTGGGTTGGTTCGTTCCCCGGAAAATCGTGCACGACGAGTTTACCAACTGGGGAACGCTGAAAGGTTCTCTCTTCGGCATCTACTTGTTCTGCGTACGTTTTATCTGTCCTATCTGCATCCTCCTGGTTTTCCTGCACCAGTTGGGTGTGTTCTAAACATATCGAGTTATGGAGCACAGAGGTCATTTCGGCAGTAAGTTGGGCGTTATCCTGGCTACGGCGGGTTCGGCGGTGGGACTGGGTAATATCTGGCGTTTCCCGTTCATGACGGGTCAGAACGGTGGAGCGGCATTCATCCTGTTGTACCTCGGATGTGTGTTCCTGCTCGGTATCCCGGGCATGATTGCCGAGTTTGTGGTGGGTCGTCATGCCGGGACGAATGCAGCACGTGCCTACCGTAAGGTGGCTGGTCGCACGCCGTGGGGAATCACGGGTTATCTGGGTGTCTTCACCTCGATGGTTATTTTGGGTTTCTATGCCGTGGTGGCTGGTTGGTGTCTGCAGTATCTCTTCGTCTCGATAGCTGGTTCCTTGGAGGGCGATGCACAGCATGTGACTGACTATTTCCGCTCTTTTTCTTCGAACCCGTGGAAACCGGCTCTCTGGTCCGTGGCTTTCGTGGTATTGACCCATCTGGTGGTGGCGCGGGGCATACGCCGTGGCATAGAGCGGGCATCCAAACTGCTCATGCCTCTGTTGTTCGTACTCCTGCTGGTCATCGTCATAGCGTCATGTACCTTGCCGGGGGCAGGAAAAGGCATTGAGTTCCTGCTCAAGCCCGATTTCTCCAAGTTGTCGACAAGTGTCATGTTGGAAGCCTTGGGACAGGCATTCTTCTCGCTCAGCCTGGGAACTGCCTGTCTGTGTACCTATTCCTCTTATTTCTCCCGCAGGATAAAGTTGGCGCGGTCGGCCACGCAGATTGCCTTGGTCGACTCGTTCATCGCAGTGATGGCGGGACTGATGATTTTCCCCGCCGCCTTTGCCGTGGGCGTGAGTCCCGACAGCGGACCGTCGTTGATTTTTATCACCCTACCCAATGTGTTTCAACAGGCGTTCTCGTCAGTGCCCGTGGTGGGTTACCTCATCTCTGTCCTCTTCTATTTCCTACTGGCCATGGCGGCACTCACATCCACCATCTCGATGCACGAGATAGGCACGGCTTTCTTCCACGAGGAATTTCATATATCGCGTCGTTCCGGAGCCTGGGTGGTTACGGGTGCGTGTGGTCTGCTGGCGGTGTTCTGTTCCCTGTCCATGGGCGCCGTACCCTCGTTGCAGGTCATGGGCAACAACCTGTTGGATGCGTGCGACAAACTGACGGCTCAATACCTTTTGCCTCTTGGGTCGTTGCTCACCTGTACCTTGGTGGGCTGGTACCTGCCGCGCAAACTGGTGCTTCATCAACTGACCAACTGGGGTTCGCTGCACAGCACGTTCTATCATGTGTTCCTCTTCTTGGTGCGTTATGTCTGTCCCTTGGGCATCATCGCTGTGTTCCTGAGACAACTGGGTCTTATCTGACAACCAGACTATGTGGCTGAAGGAGTTTTTCTATTTCCACCGCTCCGACCGCAAGGTCATCATCACCTTGCTTGTGGTGGCAGCATTAGTCTTGGGCATTGTCTATTTCGTCTCCGACAGTCAGAAGACGACGCCGCTGACCGAGGGAGACTCGCTGGCCATCCAGGCTCCTACCTACAGTCATGGAAAATACAAACGTCATGACTGGAAATCTTATCCCCATAAATATTATAAGGTGGAGGGTGGTCGTCAGGCGGAACTTTTCCCCTTCGACCCCAACACAGCTGACTCCACGCAACTGCTTCGATTGGGCCTTCAGCCATGGCAGGTGCGTAACATATACAAGTATAGGGCAAAGGGTGGCGTTTACCGTCAACCTTCCGATTTCGCGCGGCTCTATGGGCTCACGCAGAAACAATACAAGGCGATGGAGCCGTACATACAGATTGCCGATGATTACCAGTCGGCTTCGGTCTTGGCTCCCCCACGTGAGGAATATGTACGCGACACGGTACGTTACCCCGTGAAACTGCAACCCACCGAACATATCGCGCTCAATGGTGCCGACACGACGATGCTTAAAATGGTGCCGGGCATAGGTAGCGGTTTCGCCCGACGTATCGTCAGCTATGGCCAACGTCTGGGTGGCTATTGCCGCGTAGAACAATTACGTGAGATAGAGGGCTTTCCCGAGGAGGCACTCTCCTATTTTGTGTTGGGCACACCCCAGATACATAAGATGAATGTGAATAAACTATCGCTGAACCAACTGAAGCAACATCCTTATCTCAGTTTTTATCAGGCCCAAGCCATTATCGACTACCGACGACTCAAAGGCCCCTTGAAAAGTCTCGACGACCTCCGCCTACACAAAGATTTCCCGCCCGAGGCCATCGAACGGTTAAGACCGTACGTGGAGTATTGATGCTATTCTACCGCATTTTATTGCGATTTACAGAAGGGTTCAACCATTTTGAAGTACTCTTTTGTTGGATAACAAATGAAAGATGCAAGAAATTGCGAGAAAATCTGAAGTGCTACTTCAAAAAAAACAAGAAAATTTGAAGTAGCACTTCAGATTTTCTCGCTCAAATTGAAATCAACACTCTCTTCTTGGGGAGCCCATGGCTCCCCCTTAATATATGGAAACTTATAGAGATCTTATTACTGTTGTTCGGGGCATAAAGTATTTTTATTCCACCTTATAAATTTTCACCCCGTCAATCTTGCCAGCTATATAGGCGGGGAACGTAGTTCCTTGGTGCGACACGTTGTCGATATACAGCGGCTCGTTTTGTATCATGAGGTGGCAGGTGAAAGTGTCGCCGATGCCCAGTTTGCTGTTCTCGGCCTTGTTCACTACGAACCGTCCGTCACCAAGATGCTCCACCACGATACGCCGGTTAGGCAGCCAGACGATGCACAGTTCCTGTCCGATGGTCAGGTCTTCCGATGTCACCTTGTTCGTTGCCAGTATCATGCTTTGCACCTCTTTCTTTTTGAGGCTCCCGTCAATAAATGCGCGGTAGTTGGCATAGCCTACGAAGCGGGCCAGCACGTCATGGGTGTGGCGTCGTGTCTGCACCTGTTCGTTCTGTAGGTATCCCCAAATACGTTTCAGCGTGGTGGGCGACAGGTATTCGCCTGTTGCCTCTTGGATAAGTTGGCTCAGATCTTCGAAGTCGCGTGATGTCTCTGGTGCGAAACCGGCCTTTTTCCCCACCTCCCGTTTCAACAGTTCTTGCTCCATTTTTCGTTTCTTTTTTGCAAAGATAGTGCAAACCGAAAACAAAACAAAAAGAACTCGTTCTTTTTTATTTCCGATCCGCTGCCTATATTATCTAAACAATAATACTATGAATTGAATCATTGGAAATTTTGGTTTAATTGATGGTAATAATACGTTGGAAAGGTTTGGACATTGTTAGCCCTTTTTCTGTGTATTTCTGTGGTATCTGTGAGCCAATAATCTCCATCAGTGTCCTTATGTCCTTTTGTTCCTTTGTCTCTTTTCTGTGTATTTCTGTGATATCAGTGAGACAATAAGGTTGGGTCTTTGTCCTTCACCTCCCTTCACCTTCCTTTATCCCTTTATCTCCCTTTATCTTCCTTTTTCTGTGATATCTGTGAGACAAAAAAGAGGGGAAAGGGAGGAGAGAAAACAAGAGAGCGTAACCTCTTTTTTGAAAAGGATACAAAAGGACAGATAAAGGACACAAAAGGACTTGCTGGAAAGAAATTAAAGTATTTCCTTTGCAACGTCATAACCGCTTTGTTCATTCTTGCCCATAGAAATCCTAGGAAAGAATCTTCTATCAACATGCAAGGATGACAAGGCGGTTTCTTGTCTCCTTACCGGATAACCAGGTGGAGGCCCTATGATCATTTCTTTGCCCAATGGCTGCTGCTTCAGTAAGATAAATCCAATTATCTTACACCACCAATATATTTTTTGCCGCCCATGATTTTGATGCCTTTCGAGTCTCCCTTCACTTTACGTCCGCTAATGTCGTAGATGTCGTTGTTCATTTCGGCTTTATCTTCTTTACTCACCTCTTTGACAGCCGTAGGCACTTCGCTGAACTGCCAACAGTCAAAATCCATCTGTGGGTTTCCTCTTCCTGAGATGGTAAAGAACACATCGTGAACGCCAGTGATGGGCGTGGAAAGGTCACACGTGAAGTCTTGCCACTCACCATCGGTCGGCTCCGCGGATATACGTCCGATGGCCGTCTTCTCCCTACTGTCGATGCGGACCAGAAACGTTCCCTTGCTGTCGACGCGCAATCTGGCGGTGAACGATTGGGCACCTGTCTCACCGAAGTCCACACCACGCACCTTGATATAATTGCCTGACTTGATGTTCGTGGCGTAGCAGCCGTTGTAATCGCCCTCGCACCTCACTCCGTAGCATTGGTTGATTGTTTCACCCTCCTGGCGCACATAAGGGTTGACGTGCTGCAAGGGAGCGACACCATTCGTGGTGGCCTGGATGAAAGGTGATGTGCCGTCTTCGTTCGGTGTATATTCCTCGATGCAGGTGGCACGCTTGTAACCGCCGCCATCAGGAAGCTTCCCGTTGTGGTAGAACAGGTAGTGGTGCCCTTTGTACTCCACGCTGCCACCATGAATCGTAAAACTGTTTTCCGCCTCACCCATCATCTTGCCTTGATAGGTCCACGGTCCGGTAATATTGTCGGCGGTGGAGTAGGCCCAGTGCTCAGGAACACCACCGGCGGCATATTCCAAGTGGTATTTGTTGCCACGTTTGTATATCCATGATGCCTCCTCGAAATTAGTCTTGGGTGTGCCGTCGTCGTTATAGCCCTTAAAGGGACCGAATGCTGATTCGCTTTTGGTGTTCACCTCTATCTCGTTGCTGGTGAGTGAGGTCATGCTATTGGATAGTTTGGCATACCACAACATGTTGTTGCCATAGAACAGGTAAGCCTGGCCGTCATCGTCGATAAACACCGAAGGGTCGATCTTGAACCACCCTTTCACCAATGGTCTTTTGATGGGATCCTGGTAGGGGCCGGCTGGATGATCGGCCACAGCAACTCCGATGCCGGGGTATGACTCACCTTTGATGGTGGCGGTGACATACCAGTACCATTTGCCATTGCGCTCTATGCACTGGCTGGCCCAGCAATCGTTGTCCTGCTTGGCCCATGAAGAGAAAGTGGCCGATGTCAGCGGCGTTCCCCGGTACGTCCAGTTCACCATATCCACGGTGCTGTAGAGCAGCCAGTCCTTCATGGTGAAATAACCGTTCTGGGTGACATCTTCGTCGTGGTCGACAAAGAGATAAAGCGTGTCGCCATGTACGTAGGGTGCCGGGTCGGGAGTGTATCGGTCGCAGATAATGGGATTTTGGGCCATGATGCCTGTGCACGACAGCAAGACCAACAAGACCGACAGTGAATGTTTAAGCAATGCTCTCCACACTTTCTGTTGTGTAAAGTCTTTTCTGGTAGTCATGTAAATAACGTTTAGGTTTGATTAATCAAGGCAGGACAGGAAATGATGGAAAAGCGGTGCAAAGGTACGGCTTTTCCACCATACCCGCAAATTTTATGTTCTTTATTCTTGTTCAATCTGTCCCATCCGTGTCCTTATGTCTTTATGTTCCTTTGTCTAAAAAACCTTTGTTCTTTTGTTTAAAATTTTGGAGTTTCTTTTGGAAGAACGAAACTCTTTTCGTATTTTTGCAACCAAGATTTGAACATTTTGTCAATCATTTTTGAACATTTTGTCAATTACTTTTGAACATTTTGTCAATTACTTTTGAGTTATTATGGAATATAAGAGGCCACAGTTTACAGAAGTTTTAGAACGCATCAATGAGCCAAGACGGTTCATTCAAGTGTTGGCAGGACCACGACAAGTGGGTAAGTCAACTCTGATGAATCAGGTGTTGGAAAAATGTCCGTTGCCGTATTATTTGTATAATGCTGACGGAGTTGATGAGAATGATGCCGACTGGATTCGCCGTGTGTGGGAGAGTGCAAGAGCACAGATGGATACTAAGCATCAGGCGGAGGTTGTGCTAGTCATTGATGAGATACAAAAAATAAAGCAATGGAGCGAATTCGTCAAACGAGAATGGGATGCCGACACGAGGAACCGCCGTCAGTTGAAACTTTTCCTTCTTGGTTCCTCTAGGTTGATGTTGCGAAAGGGGCTGACAGAGTCTCTGGCAGGCCGTTTTGAACTAATTCGATTAGGGCATTGGTCATGGCAAGAGATGTCAGAAGCTTTCGGGTGGACATTAGACCAATGGGTATACTATGGTGGATACCCTGGAACGGCCAGCCTCATCGGAAATATGCAACGTTGGAAGAAATACGTAAAAGAATCACTCGTTGCACCATCCATAGAAAAAGATGTCATCCTGACATCTAATATCTACAAACCGGCATTGATGAAACAGCTGTTTGAATTAGGCTGTTCCTACTCTGCCGAACAACTCTCACTCACCAAAGCATTAGGACAGTTGCAGGATGCAGGTAATGTCACCACACTTTCATCCTATCTGGGTATTCTTAAAGAATGTAACCTTTTGACGGGCTTGCAGAAGTATGCCAATGATGAAGCCCGTCGTTACCAATCAGTCCCTAAGTTCCAAGTCTATAACAGCGCGTTGCTTACAGCTTATCGAGGAACGATATACGAGAAAGACCGGACAGATCCGTTACAGTGGGGTCGATGGATGGAATCAGCCGTAGGTGCCTATCTGCTCGGCGGTGCAGAAGACGGAGGCTATATGGTTAATTACTGGCGAGAGCGTTCCGATGAGGTTGATTTTGTCCTTTTGCGTCAAGGCGAGATAATAGCACTTGAGGTGAAGAGTGGCCGACGTAGTATGAATAGCGGTCTGCCTAATTTCTGTGAGCATTTTCATCCCAAACGTGCACTCGTAGTAGGTACAGACGGTATACCCTTTGAAGAGTTCTTTCAAATGCCAATAGAAGCCTTTTTCCAATAACTGAGGTCTGAGGCATATCGCCCTCCGACAAACCATCAATACCCTCCCGTTGGGAGGGATGGGCTATTTTTTTTGCAATACAAATCGCGTATTGCATAAAATAATATGAAATTTATGCAGTAGGAGTTGTTTATTTCATAAAATAGCAGTATATTTACCGGCGAAAAAGAAATATAAGAAGATGAAGACAATTATTCTAAATCAACGAAAGGAACGTGATGAACTGTTGTCGCGTCCTTATCTGACACGTCGGAAAAACCAGGATACAAATTTACTGTTGAGTAGCAGCCTCATCAAGTTGATCACTGGTCCTCGTCGTGTCGGCAAATCCACACAGGCCCTTTTGATGTTGCGGAGAACGAATTTTGCTTACCTAAACTTCGATAGTCGACCGTTGTTGGACGCTTGGGATGCCAATCTTGTTATGCGAATGCTGGATGATGTCTATCCAGGCTATGAATACCTTCTGCTCGATGAGGTGCAAAATCTTGATGCGTGGGATTTATGGGTAAGCGAACTCTATCGGCAGGGAAAGAACCTTGTCATAACAGGAAGTAATGCAAAGATGCTCAGCAGCGAGATGGCGACGGTGCTGACCGGCAAATACTTGCAAGTAGAGATGTTGCCTTTCAGTCTGGAAGAGTTTTTCGATTGGAACAAGATAGACCTTCATAAACTTCACCCGGAACAACAGACAGATGCATCAGTACTGACAGACGATTATCTAAGGTATGGAGGTTATCCTGAGGTGGTGGCCTCCAGGCAACTTGCACGCAGTTATCTTGACATTCTGTTTGACTCCATCGTGTGGAAGGATGTGGCAAAACGTCACAATGTACGCAACATCACAGACTTAAACAATCTGGCTATGTATCTGGTCTCTAATTTTTGTAATCCCTTAACGGCCAACAATTTGGTAGAAGAAATAGGATTCTCAAGTGTTAACACAGCAAAGAAGTTTATGGATTATCTGCATGAGCCATATCTTTTTTATTACCTACCACGTTATGATAATAAATTGAAGAGGATGAAAAAGGCTCCGCGAAAGGTGTATGTCGTCGACAATGGTTTTGTTGCAGCCAAAGCATTCTCGCTGAGTGACAATCTAGGACGGCTTTTGGAAAATCAGGTTTTCATAGAACTGATACGTCGAGGTTACGATACTGAAAAATCATTGTTCTATTATCGTTCGCGCAACGACAAGGAGGTGGATTTCGTCCTTCGTAAAGGTTCTCGGATTGAAAGTTTGATTCAGGTGTGTTATGACATGAGTAGCCCAAAGACGGAAAAGAGAGAGGTGGACGGTTTGGCGGAATGTGCCGGGGAGCTGAAGTGTGACCATCTTGTCGTTGTAACCAACAGGGAAGAGCGAATCATAGAAAAGAAAGGTTACAAGATACAAGTAGTGCCAATAGGCAAGTTTTAGGAGCAATGTTGATAATCCTATTTTAACTGTGTATGATGGATGTAAGAAACTTTGTTCATTCTTGCCCATAGAAATCCTAGGAAAAGAATCTTCTATCAACATGCAAGGATGACAAGGCGGTTTCTTGTCTCCTTACCGGACAACCAGATGGAGGCCCTATGATCAGTTCTTTGCCCAGTGGCTGCTGCTTCAGTAATTTAATTCAACTTTCGCAAGTTTCAGTTGAAAGGAGTTAAAAGAAGTAAGGAGGAGTTAGAAGAAGTTAGAAGCCAATAGCCCAGAGCCCATCAACGTGGTTGGGCAAGGTATTGTCTTTTATCTTCCCTTTATCTGTGTATTTCTGTGGTATCTGTGAGCCAATAATCAGTCCCATCAGCCCCTCTTCTGTGTATTTCTGTGAGCCAATAATCTCCATCCGTGTCTTTATGTCTTTATGTTCTTTTGTCTGGAAAATGAAAAGGACACAAAAGGACTGCAAAAAATTTGGTAAATAAAAGTAAAATCTATATATTTGCAGTCGAAGACGTGATGTGCGGGCAGGGAAAAATCCCTGTGCGGGTACACATTTTCAATTGGCTTTCAGTGTAATCGCTTGTTGGCCAACATTTTATCGGTATAAATAGCGTTATGCTTTCCACCCAATAGAAACCTAGGAAATTTCTACTCAACATTGGATAAGCATGCAACTACAGCCCATATTGCGTGGCCTGTTGTCATGGCATCTTATGTTGAAGGTTTTCCTAGGACCTCTATTGGAAGATGCAGGCATACAGTGCCACGCTTTTTGTGTGCCTTTCCTGTTCCTCTTCCAAGAATGGTGAGCAGTAGCGTGCATAAGAAAGCCAGTGAGAAACCGGGTGAAATACAATACATAATAAACCTAAACAAAAATAGACAAATGACATTAACAGAACCACAAAAAATGAAAAGGATCGTCAATGAGTACAACAAAGGACGTGATTCTAAATTAGCAAGAGTAAGGAATATTGTTGGTTCCTCATCTCTAAAAGGTCTTACTGACAATCAATGGAAACCTATTATCAAAGGAGGCCACCAAAGGCGGATGCCTCATACAACGGTAAAAGATGCAACAGCGAATCTGAAGGCATGTGCATGTCTGTCCCATTCTTTTGCTAACTTCGAGGACCTGTACGATTGTGTGAATAAATGCATTGGCGGAATACCTAAAGTTGGTCCGCTTGCTGTGTATGACATTGCACTTCGAATTGGTTATTTGCTAAATCCTCATGTCTTACCAAAGGATTATGTCTATGTGTCGAATGGGGCATTGAAGGGCTTCAAGAGATTATACCCTGGTGTACCGGTAGTTGATGGCAGAGTACCAATCATTGTCTTTAAAAAGCTTTTCGGCAGTTTGGATAGCATGTATATTGAGGATATCCTCTGCATTTACAAGGGTTATTTCGATAACGGCAAGATTATCAAATATCCGCTGGCTAAAGCAAGTACAACAAAAGGTTGTGTGTAACTGTGGCATTTTTTTCCCGTAATAAAAGACAAATATGCAAAAATCAAATTTGCCCATCTATTGGTTTGGAAACATGAATGCTTATATGGAGTCCAAAATCAAAATTATTACAGTGGGACTAAATCCTTCTGACAAAGAATTCCGGGAAAAGGACACCGAACCATTCTGTTCCAACTTACGTTTTCCAGACTTCAAAGGAGATTGTACTTCTTTGTTGAAAGCATTGAATAGATATTTTGAATACAATCCCTATAGCAGGTGGTTTGACGGTGGCTTTGAGCCCATTCTAAATGGCATGGATGCCAGTTACTATTCTAAACAAAAAGGTAAGGAGAAATATGCAAATAAGGCAGTGCATACAGACTTCTGTAGTCCTTGGGCAACAGAACCCACGTGGTCAAAACTCTCCATTGCAGAAAAGAATAACTTATTGAAAGAAGGAATTGTATTATGGATGCATTTGGTGAAGTTGTTGAGCCCGGATATAATCCTTTTTTCTTTACCTCACGATTTATTAAAAAAGGTAGGAATACATCCGTCTACTGATTTGTGTAAATTTCCTTTGACAAAAGATGGCCAAAATCGCTCAAAACCTGAAATCATAAAAAGAGGCATATATGACAAATCTTTAACTATATTTGGAACTACTGTAAATAATCCCTATGGACTCCTTGGGAAAGTGCAAAAAAATGAGTTAGGAGTAGAAATAATAAAATTCTATAATACTATTAAACCTTAATTAAATTCTAAGTTAAACGTTTCAAAACTTAAATAGTTCAACCAATATGAAAAAAAGACTATTAACATTAGCGGTATCGTTCCTATGCACGCTATTTGCTTTTGCGCAGTTCAGCGGGTCTGGGTCAGGAACAGCGAGTGACCCTTACCTTATTTACAACGAGACGCAGCTCTCGCAGATGGCTAATTTTCTGAATCAGGAGGGCGTGGTGTTCAGCCTGAAGAAAGACCTTGACCTTACCAATTGGATAGCTGAGAACAGCCCTTCGCAGGGGTGGCAGCCCATCGGCGTGGAGGCCTCTCCCTTCAAGGGTAAACTGCTGGGTAATAACCATACCATTAGCGGCTTGTCCATCAACCGGTCTAGTTCTAGTTATGTGGGATTTTTCGGCAATCTGGAAGGTGCCACAGTGAGTGACTTAAATATTAATGGTTCTTCTATTAAAGGAGGTGATAATACTGGTGTTTTGGCGGGTATGGCAAAAAATACATCTGTAACGAATGTTAACATCCTGTTGTCGGATGCTTTAAGTGGTAATTGTGATTATCATGGTGGCCTGATAGGAAAAGTCCTAAATTCAACCTTGATGGATTGCATAGTCAATGGGGTTGTTCGTGGTAAACAGTATGTTGGTGGCATTATCGGAAAAGTAGATCTTGTGGCTGTTATCCTTACTAACTGTAGCTATGAGGGATATGTGTCTGGAAAAGGTGCTGTAGGTGGAATTGTCGGAGCCTTGGATGGTTCTACATCGTTGACCTCCTGTAAGTCGAAAGCAGAGATATCTTCTACAGGACAATATACAGGTGGTATCATAGGTAGTTCCTCTGGTGTATGTCTTAAATCCATGGAAGGTTGCAGCCATTTTGGTGACATATCTGGTACCGAATACGTTGGCGGTCTTGTCGGTAGAATCGTATTAAAAAATGGAAGTAGTTCTTTAAAAGGAGACAAAAATTATTTCATCAATAATTGTACAGTGATAGGGAATATCAACGGTTCCGGAAATGATGTGGGTGGTTTGGTTGGAGCTTTAAGTTCGTCGTTCGTTACCAATTACGATAATGGATGTAATTATAAGTGTGTTTATTGTTTGACAAATAGCTACTTTAACGGAGATATTACGGGCGCGAACGCTGTTGGCGGCCTTGTTGGGGATCTATCTGGTGCAACCATAAGAAACAATTATTCTTCTGGTAATATATATGGTGGTTGGTATGTAGGTGGCATAGTCGGTAGAGCTAAAGAAGTAAACTACACATCAGTTTACAATACAACAACAACAATAACTTCTTCCATCATCAGCAACATATCTATTTGCTCCACCATTTCTTCTTCTTCCGGTTCCGCTTTAACGAGTTATGGACGAATCTATGGTTCTGCCGACAATAGCACGACTATCGGTGCAATGGGAACCGCTGATGGCAACAGCGCCCTGACCCTGTGCAAACTCATTCGATCGGGAGTGACGCAGACAGTGCAGGAGAATTTGCAAAATGGCACCAGTGTAGGTCCGTCGCTGCTCAAGTTGAAGGCCACCTACGTGGCGAAGGGATGGGATTTTGACAACAATTGGGAAATCCTCGAAACAGAATGCTATCCTTACAAAACCTATCAAGTAGCACCCCCTGTTATCGAGAGCGAACTAATATCTGGTGCCACAGTCATCAGTGGAAAAAGCGTTGAAGGTGGAACGGTCTATCTTCTTTACAAAGACAACGCTCCCGTATCCACCAATTGTTCTGGCAACTTATGGTCGTTCTCTACCGAGGCATTGCAGAGCGGTGCACAGGTGAGGACTTATGCCGAAGTGGACGGGAAGGTACCTTCTTATTATACCACAGCCACAGTAGGCTTCCCTGGCAGCGGCACGGAGGCCGACCCTTACCGCATCTATTCGGCTGAAGACCTGCAGGGGGCTAACAAGATGGGTTACTATAAACTGATGAACGACATCGACCTCACCTCGTGGATCAATATCAACAGTTCCTCAAAAGGATGGGTACCTGTCGGTCTAAATAGTGGCGATGCCATCTATATCGATGGCGACAACCATAAGGTAACGGGACTGTGGACGAACACCACCGACGATTATACAGGTCTCTTCTCCTATTATTCCGCTGGCGAGATCAAAAACCTCACCGTTGAGGTGGCCACAGGAAAGCAGGTGAAGGGCGGCAACTATACGGGCATCCTGATTGGACGTATGGCCAACGGAACCATCACCAACTGTACTGTGAAGGGCGACGTCAGCGGCTTGCAATATACAGGTGGCATGGCGGGATTTGTGGAGAACACACCGCTCTTTATGCTCTCCGCCGAAGGAAATGTGACAGGTGCCTACCGTGTGGGTGGCTTGGTGGGCGAATTAGGCTCGTCTTCCTCCGTAAGCAAATGCTACGCTGTGTCTGACGTCACCGCTACAGGTTCCTCCGCCTCCCATGTGGGCGGTTTGTTCGGTTCTTGCGTCTCGACTATTGTTCAACAATCATTTGCCAACGGCACCGTTTCCGCTTCTGGCGCAGGCTCTAACACGGGCGGTCTCATTGGCCATGCAAACGGTACCTCCATTACCAATTGTTACACCACAGCCTCCGTATCGGGCACTAATCATAATGGCGGTTTGGTGGCCTACGCTCTAAACACAAGCATTGACAAATGCTATGCAAAGGGTAACATAAGTGGCGAGAACTTTGGCGGAGGTATCGTTTCACAACTTGACGGTTCTGGTGCCTCGCTATCGAACAGCGTCGCAGCCAATAATATCCTCTCGCTGTCAGCCCAGTCATCATGGGGCAGCCGCGTGATTGGCGGTTACAAGAACGGTGCACCAGAGCCTGAAGAGAACAACTATGCTCTAAGTACCATGCAGGTGTCGCTCAACGGCGTGCCGCAGACAAAGACCGATGACCCGGTGGAGGGTATCGCCAAGCCGCAAGCCGACCTGATGAGCGCAACCACCTACCAAGGACTGGGTTGGAACTTCTCTTCTGCCTGGGGCATCGACGAGGGCGTTAGTTATCCTTTCCTGCAATGGGAAAACGAAATAACCCCGATAATTGAGATTACCCTCGACAAGACGACCCTTTCTATAGAAAAAGGAAAAGAGGCGACCATTACGGCGAATATCAAACCTCAAAATGCCACGAACAAACAATTGAACTGGACCAGCAGCAATGAGGCAGTGGCTACCGTAGAGAACGGAGTGGTCACCGCCGTGGCGGTGGGTACGGCGACCATCACCGCCGCCGCCACCGACGGCTCCGGCGTGACAGCCACCTGTCTGGTGACGGTAACGATCAGCAAGGAGGCAGCCATAGCTGCCCTGCAAGAACTGGTGGCTGAGGCACAGGCTCTCTATGACAACAGCACCGAGGGTGAGAACATCGGCGAATACGCTCCCGGCTCACGTGCCTCCCTGCTGGCTGTCATCAACAATGTGAACGCACAGATATCCAGCACGATGAGCGACGAGGCTATCAGTCAGTGCACCGCCGACATCAATGCCGCCATCGAGGCGTTCCAGAACCAGCAAGTGACAGCCGGTGAAGACACCGACTACAGCACCATCGCCAACACCATCTACCTGGAACGTGTTGAAGCTGCCGCGGGCAGCCAGGTCACCCTGTCAGTGAAGATGAAGAACACCGTCGAGGTGCAGGGCTACCAGTTCGACCTCTACCTGCCTGAGGGCGTTACCGTGGCCACCGACGAGGACGGCTTCAGCCTGATTGAGCTGAGCACGGCCCGCACCACGGCGCGCAAGACCGACTACTTCAACTCCACCGTTCAGCCCGACGGCAGCATCCGCGTGCTCTGCGGCTCGTCGAAGGGATACACCTTCGAAGGCACCGACGGCGAGGTGGCAACCATAACACTGAATATCGATGAGAACATGGAGGAAGGTGACCATCCCATTATCCTGAAGGAGGTGAACCTGACCGACAAGAACTCCACGCTCTACACCACCGGTTACCTGAAGTCGACGCTCACCATCATCAATTTCATCCTCGGCGACGTGAACGGCAACAAGAAGGTGGAGGTGTCCGACTTCATCGCCACCGCCAACTACATCCTCGGCAACCCACCGCAGGTGTTCATCTTCAAGGCGGGCGACGTGAACAGCAACAACAAGATTGAGGTGGCCGACTTCATCGGCATCGCCAACATCATCCTGAACGGTTCCGGCAGCAGCAACGCTCCGGCAGCGGCCCCGAAGAAAGCCCTGGCAGCAGGTCCGAAGAAAGCATCCACGGACATCGAAGCACTCTCCGATGCGATCTACGTGGAGCCTGTGACCGCCGCTCCCGGCACGCAGCAGGTACTCTCCGTCAGGATGAAGAACAGCAGCCCCGTGGCGGGCTTCGAGTTCCGCCTGCAGCTGCCCGCCGGCATCACCGTGGCCACCGACGAGGACGGCATCCTCATGGCCGAGCTGAGCACGGCGCGTACGACGGCACGCAAGACCGACTACTTCAACTCCTCCCTGCAGGCCGACGGAACGCTGCAAGTACTCTGCGGCACCTCGACGGCCGACCCGAACACAGGCAAGCCCTATACCTTCAGCGGCAACGACGGCGAAGTGGCGCTCATCACCGTGAACATCCCCGAGGACTATGCCGAGGGCATGTATGAAGTGAGCATCCACGACATCGCCTTCTCCGACGACGACAACAACCTGACGGAGATAGAGCAGACGGTGACCACCGAGATGACCGTCGGCGACAACAGCATCGTGCTTGACGAGAACTCCGAAGACGACATCGAGACGACGGACGCTGTGGTGAACATCAGGGTGAGGCGCACGATAGCCGCCAACCAGTGGAGCACCATCTGCCTGCCTTTCAACATGACTGCTGAGCAGGTGTACGCCTCGTTCGGCGACGACGTTCAGCTGCAGGCGTTCGACAGCTACGACGTGGATTACGACGATGACGACAACGTAAAAAGTATCCTTGTCCACTTCGGCGACATCGACATCGACGAGGAAGGGTTCTACGCCAACTATCCTTACCTGATCAAGGTGTCGGAACCCGTTGAGGAGTTTACGGTGAGAAGCATCCTTGAACCCGACGAGGAGAGCGCGATAGCTGAATACGACAACGGTAAGACGGGCAGGCAGCGCAAGGTGTACGGCACGTTCTACGGCACGTACCATGCCCAGACGACGGTGCCGGAGAGCTGTCTCTTCATCAGTAACAACAAGTTCTGGTATTCTACCGGTCTGACGAAGATGAAGGCCTTCCGCGGGTATTTCGAGTTCGTGGATGTGCTGGCTGATATGGCCAACGCGAACATCAGCTTCTCGTTCGACGGAACGACTGGGATTCATGAGATTCTGAACCGGTCGATGGCTGACGGTGCCGTGTATACCATACAGGGCCAGTTCGTAGGCAAGGATATCGAACTGAAGAAGTTGCCTCGCGGCATATACATCATCAACGGCAAGAAACAGGTAATTAAGTAATGTAGAATATTGAGTGTTGATTGTTGAGTGGTCGCTTCGCGATGATGAATTGTGAATCCGTCAAGTTCAAACTCACAAACTTCAAACTCATAAATATATAGACTCACAATGAAAAAAAACAGATATATTATACCGCAGGTGAAATCCTGCATGATGGAGACGGGCAGCCTTTTGGACGGCAGCGTGACAGGTGACAACGGCACTGGCTGGGGTGGCGTGGACGATAGCGGCACTCAAGAACCGGCTGCCAACGGTAACAGTATGTGGGAAGAAGAAAGCACATGGGCAACCCATAGCCTGTTTGACGACGAAGAACAGTAGAACTTTTTTCATAATTATGCTAAAGCGGGGAGCCACCTGAAAAGGGTGTACTCCCCGCTATTTTTGTACCCACCCCATCCCTCCCAAAGGGAGGGAAAAGCCTCCCCCCTTGCCCCCTCAGAAGGAAGGGGGAAGTAATCAGCTAAACTCGCAATTAATAAGGTGGTTTGGTTGGTTTGCCCCCCCTCAATGAAGTTTCGTAAATGTATAACATTACGATAACAGCTTATAGCACATATTCTTCTGAGTTCTTGGGTCAAATGGACAGGCTCCTTTGATCCATGAAATCAAGAAATATTACCTTGGTACACAAGTTTGTGGACCACAAACTTGTGTACCAGTTTTTTTTTGATTAACTTTGCAGTCTCACCAATCAATGAAGCAATCATGGATAGAGCGTTTGTATATGGAATGTCGGTAGAAGGCAATAACTTTACCGACAGGGTAAAGGAAACACGGAGGCTGAAACTCGACTTCGAGAATGGCATGAACGTTATACTCGTGTCGCCGCGAAGGATAGGCAAAAGTTCCATCGTCAGAAAGGTGAAGTCGGAAATCACCAACCCCGCCATCAAGGTGGTGCTTATGGATGTCTACGACTGCAGGAGCGAGTACGACTTCTACAACCGTTTCGCGTCAGTACTCATGAAGGAGACCGCATCGAAAGCCGAACAGGTGCTCGAGAACATCAAACGCTTTCTCGTCCGGCTCACGCCGAAAATATCTTTCACTCCAGAGCCAATGGAAGATTTTTCCTTTTCTCTCGGCATCACCCACGAGAACTACAAGCCGGAAGAGATCCTTCAGCTCCCCGAGCTGATAGCTAAGGAAAAAGGCATACACATCGTAGTGTGTATCGACGAATTCCAACAGATAGGAGAGTTCCCTGACACCGTCACCGTGCAGAAACGTCTCCGCGGGGTATGGCAACACCAGCGGAATGTTTCTTATTGTCTCTTTGGCAGTAAGAAACACTTGATGGTGAAACTGTTCCAGAATCGGAAGATGCCATTCTACCAGTTTGGGGAGATGTTTTACTTGGAAAAAATACCAACGGAAGACTGGATTCCTTTTATCCGCTCACGTTTTGAAAGCCAGGGAAAGGTGATATCCGAAGAGTTGGCCCGAAAGATCTGCGACAAGGTGGAGAATGTATCGTCGTACGTGCAGCAGCTGGCTTGGAATGTGTTGGCAGAAACAGACCACGAAGCTACAGAACAGGACTTCACCAATGGGGTGGAGGCTCTGCTGGCTCAGTGCTCCGGCCTTTTTGAAGAGCAGATGAAGGGCCTGACATCTTATCAGATAAGCTTTATCCGGGCCATCTGTAATGGCGTTCATGACGGTTTCGGCAGTAAGTCGATACTGCAAGAGTATCAGTTGGGCAGTAAGTCGAATGTGGCTCGCATCAAGGCATCCTTGACTGACCGTGAGTTGATTGATTCAGACGGGAGTGGTACATATATTGAGGATCCTGTCTTCCGTGTGTGGTTCAAAAGGGTCTTTCCGTGACACTTCGCCATATTTGCTGTTGGACAGAACGAACCGTTGGCATGAACAAACTGATCTGGAGCATATTGTTTTATTGCTGCACATTGAGAGTGTGTGGACAGGAGAATACGTTCACATACGTCGTGATAGACAGCGTGCAACAGGTGGAGATGTGTTTAGACCCCGACATATTGGGCAACACTGCCTGCGTGGGCATATCGAAATACCATCATCCGGCGATCCCTGTGACTACCAAGGGACGTATCGTGATACCCTCGAAGATAACTAATGAAAACGGTAAGACATCCGTGGTGACTGCCATTTCAAGGGCGGGACTGCAGGGGTGCAAAGAACTGACGGAGGTGGTGCTGCCCGATAGCTGTTTGGGTTTCGGCGACCAGGCCATGCAGGGATGTGAGAAGTTGGAAAGCATCACCTTTCCTGCGACAATGCGGGTGTTATATGCCAAGGCGATGAGCGGATGCACATCGCTGCGCAGGGTGACGGTGCTGGCAAAGGAGCCGCCGGAATGTGCGGAGAACGTGTTTGACGAGCAGACTTACCAGACGGCCACGCTTGTGGTTCCGGCAGGCAGTGAGGATGCTTACCGTCGTGCTCCGGCATGGAGGAAATTCAAATTTAGAATGGTGAATTTTGAATTTTGAATGTTGAGTGTTGACGAGTTATGAGTGATGAGTTATGAGTGACGAGTTACGAATTCTGAATTTTGAATTGAAAAAGATACTGATGGCGTTGGTGTGCGTGATGGCTGGAATATGCTGCCGTGCGCAGATAATCATCTCGAAGGTGATGGTGGGCGACTCGCTTACCAATTTGTCAACACAGTTATATGAAAAGAACGTGCCGGACAGTGACATGTTCGTTCATATTGGAATCTTACGTCGCGGCCATGCCTGCATCGACTGGACATTACGGGGTGCTGTGACCATCCCTGATTCGTTGACGTTCAACATCAACGGTAAGACTTACCCTATTGCAGTGGTGTCTTTTCATGCGTTCTACAGATGTGTGGGACTGACGGAAGTTACCTTGCCACCAACTGTTAAAATGGTGGGCTCCGAGGCTTTTTACGGATGTGCGGCGTTGGAGAAGGTACATCTATCGGACGGTCTGTTGATGCTGGAAGAACGTACGTTCGCGGGCTGCTCATCGTTGCGCGAGGTTACGCTGCCTTGTAGCGTGCCGCCACGTGGTTCGATAAACGCTTTCGACGCTTCTACCTACGAGAAATGCACATTGATGGTGCCCCAAGGCTGCTCGGCGGCGTATCGCAATGCCGAGTTATGGAGCCATTTTGTGCGGATTGAAGAGATGGAAGATGAGGGCGTGATGCCTGACGATCTCGATTATGACAAGTGGGAGAAGGCGATGAACTTCATGGACAGTTTTCTGGAGGATGAGATGTGGCGCATGCCTCAGCGTGTGGAGACGGATGTCGCATGGACGATAAACATAATGACAAGTGAGGGCTCACGTGAGGTCGTGTTTTCTTCTCGCAGTGAGTTCGACATGGCGGTGGTGGGGAGCGGTTTGGCCAATGAGTGCTGTATAGACACGACTTTTGCGGGGAGGTTGGCATTGCCCGACAGTGTGACGGCACCCGACGGACGGCGCTATGTAGTGGGCGGTGTGGCCATGAGTGCTTTCTCGGGTTGCAAGAGGCTGCAGCAGGTGGATATGCCCCCTCATCTGGAGTTTATCGACAATTTGGCATTCTACGACTGCAAGGCGTTGCGCCAGGTGGTGATTCCTGCTAATATGAAAGAAATTATGTCTTCCGCCTTCGTGGGCTGCAACGGCCTGAACAGGGTGGTGACGCTGGCACAGAGACCACCTGACCTCTTTGTTGATGCTTTCGACGACCGCATTTTCAACACGGCGACACTTGTCCTACCCGAAGGTGCTACAGAGGCATATATGGCCACGGATGCCTGGCCACTGTTCAAATATAGAATGGAAAATGTTGATTTTTGAATTATGATTTTTGAATGTTGAATGATTGCTTCACAATTTTGAATGTTGAATTTTGAATGTTGAATGATTGCTTCGCAATTATGAATTATGAATGTTGATCGTTGAATGATTGCTTCGCAATTAAGAATGATGAATGATGAATTGAGAATTCGTTATTCAAAAATTCAACAATTCTACATCGCCGTAGGCGATAACTCAACACTCAACACTCAACATTAAACATTCAACACTCAACATTCAACACTCAACATTCAACATTCAACATTCAACACTCAACACTCAACATTCAACATTCAACATTCAACACTCAACACTCAACATTCAACATTCCTCATCCTCGCTCCTTGTTCCGGAGAGTCTTGATTTTCTTTTCCACATCGTTGTTCCACTGCTGCCAGTGTTCCAGTAGTGCCTCGCGCACCTTATCGCGGTCGCTGGCGGAGAAACGGGCATCAAGCGCATCGACGTAATTGTACACAAAACGGTTCATATCCTGAATGCGCTGACTGAGGTCGGCGCTGTGCCACTGCCAGTGGCGCAGGGTGTCCAATTCGCGGATGATGCCCGCCTTCGTGGCAGCGCGGTCAAAGGCTTGTATGGCCTGGGTCTTGGCGGTGGACACACGGTTGAGCTCTTCCTGCAACCGCTGGCTCTCAGCGTGCAACTGCGCAATGCTGTCGCGCATGGTACCCATCCTCGTGGCCATCTCTGCCTCCATCTCGGCTTGCGTGGCGGCATTCTCGGCTTGTTGACGGGCAAGCACCTCGCGTAGCGAGTCGGTGGCATGGCGGTCGACGATGGTACGGGTGACGGGCTCGTTGACGTTTGAGGGCCGGAACAGCCATACGGCGAGGGCTCCCAGTGTGAGGAGACACAGGGCTGAGGCACCGGCGATAAGCCATTGGCGGCGACGGTGTCGGCTGGCAAGGGTGCTGTCGATGGCGTTGCGCAACTCGTTGATATTGGCGTAACGCTGGTCTATGGGGCGCAGACAACGTTCGATGATAGGTCGGTAGGGTTTGCCCAGATCCAAGTCTTGTAGGATAAGGCCAAGACTGTAGATGTCGTTGCGCACATCGGGCGTGTAGGCGGTGGTCTGCTCGGGTGCCATATAACGGAGGGTGCCGGCGGGCTGTTTGAGCGTGGTGTGGCTGTCGGTATCGGCCATGCCGAAATCTATTACTTTCACCTGCAATCCGTTATGGGCTATCATGATGTTCTCGGGTTTCAGGTCGCGGTGGATGATGCCTTTGGAGTGGAGGTATCCCACGGCGGAAATAAGGTCGTCGACAATGTGGCGACGCTGCTCTTCCGACAAAGTTCCGCGACGTTCCCCTTCGATATAGTCGGTTAGTGTCGCACCGTCGATAAATTCCATCACGATGCACTGCCCGATGCCCTCTACTGTTTCCAGACCGACGGCCTGGACAATGCCGGGATGTTGCAACTGCATTATGATTTCCAGTTCCTTGCGCAACATCTCTCGATACATCGACTGACGGAGGGCTTCGGTCGCGAGGGTCTTCAGAACGAAGAGACGGCCGAAACGAGTGGCACGGTACAGTCGGCTGGTTCCCGATTCGCAGATTGGCTGGATGTCGGTGAACTCGCGGCTGATGCCTTCGAAACTGTCAGTGAAAAACTCGGATGTATCGTTCATCTTTTTTCTTATATATGGGCATGGCAAAGATACAACAAAATAATGACATGCCGACCATTTCCGCCATTTTTCTGCCATATCGTATCATAGCAGGCGAAAAACCAGAAAGCAAACCATCAATCCCTTAACAAACCGCTTATTCCTATTAAAAAAATAGTGAATGCGTGCACAATACGCATTAACTATTTGGGATTTTCCTTTTTTTCCTATAATTTTGCGGCGTAAACAGACAAATAATATTCAACTTCCGCAAGCTCCAGTTGTAAGGAGTTAAAAGAAGTCTTCTTTTATCTTCATAACATGCGGAATTTAATAATTTTATCATGGAAGATTTGAAATATCATTACAAATTCCCACATCCGAGTGTTACCACCGACTGCGTGATTTTCGGGTTCGACGGGACGAAAATCAACGTTCTTTTCATTGAGAGAGGCATTGAGCCTTTCAAGGGGCGATGGGCGTTCCCCGGTGGTTTTCTCAAGATGGACGAAACGGCGCTGGAAGGTGCCAAACGTGAGTTGTTTGAGGAAACGGGAATGAAAGATGCTTATATCCGACAGTTCCACACTTTTTCGGCTGTTGACCGTGACCCTCGCGAGCGTGTCATCACGATAGCCTACTATGCGTTGGTGCGTATTAGCGAGGTGAAAGCGGGTGACGATGCCGCCAAGGCCCAGTGGTTCTCCCTCGACCAGGTGCCGTCGTTGGCTTTTGACCATGACATGATTCTTCGTCAAGCTTTGTCGGCACTGCGCAAGCAAATCCATTTTGAGCCGATAGGTTTCGAACTGTTGCCGGAGAAATTCACGATGACACAACTTCAGCGGCTCTACGAAGCCATTCTCGATGTGAAGTTCGACCGCCGAAATTTCAGTAATAAGATGCTGAAATTGGGATTGTTGACCGAGTTGGACGAAAAACTAACACTCGTGAACAAGAAGGTGGCTTTCCTCTATAAATTCAACCCAGAGTGTTACAGGGAAATGAAGGAAAAAGGATTCCGGTTGGAGTTTTAGAAATACTAAAAAACTTTACATTTTATTGCTTTTTCGATGCCCTGGATGTGTAAAGACATAACAGGGCATCAGTGTGTATTTCTTTGCTAAAGACGGGCTTATATTCAGAAAAATTCATATTATTTTGGTTTTTCTCGTAACTTGCTGTATATTTGCATGGTGAATTTATTCTTAAAAAATAAATACCCATAAAAATAGATACTGATGAAACGAAAACAAACTATTAGACTGACTTCTTTACTCGGCTTGGTTTTTGGTTTGACCTCCTGCGGACTGGACATCCCCAAGGAAGTGCCCTCATCGTTTGAGACAATGACCGTAAAGACCTCCGACATTGAGGTTCCCATGAAATTCAGCGCGAAGATGAAAGGCCAGGCCGACGTTACAATATCACCTCAGGTAAGTGGCCAGTTGATGAAGATTTGTGTAATCGAAGGTGAACAGGTGCATAGAGGACAAACCCTTTTCATCATCGATTCCCGCACCGCTCAGCATGAAGTGGAGTCGGCCAATGCCAACCTGCAAGCGGCGAATGCCAGTCTGCAAGCTGCTATTGCGCAGGCCAATAGTGCCAAATTGGAATATGAGAGCAACAAAAACCTATTCGAGAAGAAAATCGTGAGCAACTATATGCTCGAGAGTTCTTTGAATAATTACAAACAGGCACAAGCGGCCATTAGTCAGGCCAGGGCATCTGTCACACAAGCCCAGGCTGCCGTAAGCCGTGCCAAGGTGAATCTGGGCTTCTGCACCATCACCTCGCCCGTGGAAGGTGTTGTCGGTGAGATTCCCGTCCGTGGAGGCGACCAGGTGTCCCCGATGACTCAGTTGACCATATTGAGTGGCAACACGACGATGGATGCCGAGTTCTCTGTGACGGAAGGCATTATCGAAGGCCAGGTGGGGTCGGGTGTGAAGGCCAGCGACAAGGATAAGTACATAGCCAGCCTTCCTCCCGTGACGTTTTTCATGAAGAATGGAACGGAATATCCTCACAAGGGTCGTATCACCAGTCTGACGGGTGTGGTCGACGCCGCCACCGGTTCGTTGGCTTGCAAGGCATCCTTCCCCAACCCCGAAGGACACCTGTTCTCCGGCATACAAGGCACAGTGGTGATTCCCGTTCATCATGAAGATGTGATTGTCATTCCCCAAAACGCCGTGGTGCGCCTTCAGGACAAGTCGTTGGTCTACAAGGTCCGTCCCGACAGTACGGCAACGGCTGTCACTGTGACCGTCAGCAGCACGGGCAATGGCAAGGATGTCATTGTCAACTCAGGGCTCAATGTTGGCGACAGAATCGTCACCGACGGTGCCAATAACGTTCAGGAAGGCCAACGTGTGCTCTACCCGCCAAAAGAGGCAAATAAATAAGCGAAGCAACACCGTCAGAATCCATCTGCGTGATCCGTGGTTAAATGATTTGCCTGTATGAAAAAGAATATATTTATCAATAGATACGTGATGGCGTGTGCCATCTCTATTGTCATTGCCTTGGTGGGTTATATCTGTATGAACAGTCTGCCCATCGAGCAATATCCGAACATTGCTCCTCCCACCGTACGTGTCTCCACCACCTATACGGGTGCTGACGCCAACACCATCATGAAGTCGGTGGTCCAACCGCTGGAAGAGGCCATCAATGGCGTTCCCGACATGACCTATATGACCAGCTCGGCATCGTCATCGGGCGATGTGAGCATTGTCGTCTATTTCAAGTCGGGCACCGATTCTGACCTTGCGGCGGTGAACGTCCAAAACCGTGTGACGCGTGCCACGGCCATGTTGCCAGCCGACGTGACGAAGGTGGGTGTGCAGGTGTTCAAGATGCAGAGCAACATTCTGCAGATAGGCGCCTTGCGTAGTGTCGACGGCAAGTACGACGATGACTTCGTGGCCAACTACATCGACATCAACGTAAAGCCCCGACTGATGCGTATCACCGGTGTGGGCGATGTCATGTCACTTGGCAACACCTATGCCCTTCGCATTTGGATGAAGCCCGACGTAATGGCGCAGTATGGCTTGGAGCCCAACGATGTGTTCGCGGCCATCGGCGGCCAGAGTTTCGTTGCCGCCACGGGTTCTCTTGGCGCACAGTCGGAGAACAACTACCAGTACACAATGGAGTACAAAGGTACGCTGAAGACCGTCGAGGAGTTCAACGACATCGTATTGCGTACCAGCGATGGTGGACACTTGCTTCACCTGGGCGATGTGGCCGATGTGGAAATTGGCGCCATGAGTTACAATTTCTTGTCGAACATCGGCGGCAAGCCTGGCACCATCTTCATGGTGTTCCAAGCTCCAGGAGCCAACGCCACGGAAGTGAATGCCCGCATCGACAAACTCTTCGAGGATATGAAGCCATTGATGCCGGCAGGTTTGGAGTTCGAGAAACTTGAGACCTCCGACGACTTCCTCTATGCCGCCATTGGCAACGTTGTTGAGACGCTCATCATAGCCATCATCCTCGTTATCCTGGTGGTGTTCTTCTTCCTACAGAATTTCAAGGCAACAATTATTCCCTCTATATCCATCGTCGTGTCGTTGTTGGGCACCTTCGCCATTGTTACGTTGGCGGGATTCTCGCTCAACATCCTGACACTTTTCGCCCTTGTGCTGGCCATCGGAACGGTGGTGGACGACGCCATCGTGGTTGTCGAGGCCGTAATGGCCAAGATGGAAGGGGGCGTCAGCGATGCCCGTGAGGCCACACGCCAAGCTATGAGTGACGTGTCGGTGGCCGTCATCTCATGTACGTTGGTATTCATGGCGGTGTTTATCCCTGTGGCTTTCATGCCAGGCACATCCGGCTCGTTCTTCACACAGTTCGGCGTCACCATCGCATCGGCAGTGGGCTTGTCGTGCGTGTCAGCCCTTACGCTGTGCCCCGCCCTCTGTGCCATCATGCTGAGATACTCAGACAAGAAAAGTGAGCGCAAGAGCCTTACATACTATACGAAGAAAGCCTATACTGCCAGTTATAATGCCATCTTCAAGAAATATTCGAAGAGCGTTCAGAAATTCATCAAGCGCCCTGTTCTTGCTTGGTGCTTGCTGGCTATAGCGGCCTTCCTGCTCATTTTCTTCATGAAGAACCTGCCTTCAGGATTGGTTCCTCAGGAAGACCAGGGCGTGATTCTCGCTGAGATTCGTGCTCCAGAGGGAACGACGCTGCATGAGACTCGCGAGATAGTGAAGAAAGTGGAGGCCAAGGTTCAAGAGATACCCGAGATGGAGAGTTTCGCCACAGCCTGCGGCTATGGCATGATGTCGGGTTCTGGCTCCAACTACGCCACGATGATTATACGCTTGAAGAATTGGGAGGAGCGCCCAGGCTTCAACCATTATATTGACCTTGTCATCGGCCGACTGTACTATGCCTGCATGGAGATTAAGAATGTGCAGGTAATGCCCTTCCAGTTGCCCCAGGTGCCTGGATATGGCTCGAACAACAGCGTGAACCTGGTTCTTCAGGACCTGAACGATGGCGACCTGACCGAGTTTGCCAATCTTACCAAGAATTTCTTGGCCAAGCTGGGAGAACGTCCGGAAATCAGTATGGCCATGACGTCTTACTCCGACCGTTTCCCCAAATACCAGGTCGAAGTGGATGCCGCCCAATGCGACCGTGCCGGCGTATCGCCAGCGGCTGTATTGAGGACGCTGGGCGCCTATTGCGGTGGTAGCTACGTAGGCAACTACAACCAGTTCGGCAAGGTGTACCGCATCATGGCCAGCGCCTCGCCTGAATATCGTCTCGACCCATCGTCGTTGAACAATATCTTTGTGAAGGTGCGCGGTGGCAAGATGGCTCCCATCTCTGAGTTCGTGAGGTTGAAAGATGTTGTCGGCACATCGAGTGTGGAGCATTTCAACCTATACCAGAGCATCACCTGTTTTGTGCAGGCAGCCAGTGGTTATACCGAGGGCGATGCCCACAAGGTGATAGCCGAGGTGTTCAATGAGACCATGCCCAAGGGCTACAGTTATGAGTACAGTGGCATGTCACGTGAGTTGGAGGAGGCATCAGGCTCAAATGCCACAGTCCTCATCTACGTCATCTGCGTCATCCTCATCTACCTCATCCTCGCTTCGCTCTACAATTCATGGTTCACGCCGTTGGCGGTGTTGCTCTCCGTGCCTTTCGGACTGATGGGTGCCTTCATCATGGCATACCTTGGTTCATTGCTCCATCTGCCCGGCATGGACAATAACATCTACCTACAGACGGGTGTCATCATGTTGATTGGTCTGTTGTCGAAGACGGCCATCCTGATTACCGAATTTGCCTCGGAGCGCCGTGCCCAGGGCATGAGCATCCGCGATGCCGCTTTCGCCGCCTGCCAGGAGCGTTTGCGTCCTATCCTGATGACGGTGGTCACGATGATCGCCGGTATGATTCCCCTTATTATCGAGGGCGGCGCGGGAGCCAATGGAAACCGTGCCTTGGCCTTCGGTGTAGTGGGTGGTATGACCGTGGGCACTATCGCCCTGCTCTTCGTGGTGCCTGCCTTCTTCATCGTGTTCCAAAAACTGCATGAGAAGTATCAAGGTCGTCCCGTTGAGGTTGCCCCCGAAGGCGAAGTTGTCATCAGTGATGAAAAGACAAACGAGGAACTTCGTGAAATTGAGACAAACGAGAATAATTAATCTATCAATAATAACGATCAATGAGAACTATTAACATTTTCAAGCAATTACTTCTGCTATGCCTGCTGTTCGTGGGAACAGCAAACGTAAATGCAGTGGCTTATCAATGGCAAAAGGTGACCGACTTGTCGGAAGTTCAGACGGACGACAAAGTAGTCATCGTAGATGAGAGTCTGGGAATTGCCTTGCCTAATACCGGCGGTGATTTTCAAGGTGTCACTGTAACTATCAGTGATGACTTCATCACCAGTACCGTGTCTGATGATATCCAGTGGACTCTGACAAAGAACGGCAACACTTTCAAATTTCAGAGGAGTGATGGCACATTTCTTTATGGAGATGCTGCAGCCGGCGGTGAACGACTGGTAATGAATTCAGGAAATTACACTACAAATACTTTTTATTTCGATGATTATAATTCGGGTGGAAAGTTGAACTATGAGAGTGAAGCCACTGGAAGGCCCTTATATGTCTATTGGGTTGACCAGAAAGCCCAAGTTACAGGTTCTATATCTGACGCAGCCACCATCACTCTTTACAAAATCGTTGAAGTCCCGACGACCGTAAAATGGAAATTGGTTGACGACGACAAGGTTACGCTGACGGATGGCGACGTGGTGGTCATTGCCGATGTGGCGACAGGGCTGGCCATGTCGAATGACAAGGACACCAAAGACCCCGATGCTGTAGCCGTAGAACTGAACTACGACAAAGACAGGTTGATTGGTGAAGTGCCTGAGAAAGTGCAGTGGACTTACACCGCCGCATCCGGTGGCTTTCAATTTGCCGCAGGGGAAGATAAGTTTCTTTATGCAGACAGCAAGGGTCTGAAAGTGGGGTCGGGTTCCGACAAAGTGTTCGATATGTATACCAGCAACGGTATTGACTATTTGCACATTGCCATCGGTGAGAAGGACTATCTTGCCGGAGTAGAGGAGAGCATGTTCAGCAATAGTTGGAAACTGAAAGAATTGAAGGATGAGCAACCTGACCAAACCGTGGCTGAAACCAGATTCGCTATTTTCAAGAAAGTGGATGACACACAGAAGGTCCTCACCTTGTCTTTCCCCTCAGAAAACTACGAAGTCAATACTGCTCACAATCTGACATCACCAAATACTGTTTACATAACATTTGAACCGGCAGAGGCTTCTGATGATGTTTCCGCCCGTGATATCGAGTATTCTTCAAGCAAACCCTCCGTTCTCTATCCTTTCAAAGAAGGTGACTCGAATTATAATGTAGATCCTCATGGTGACAGACTAAACTTATTGAATAGTGGAATGACCCATTTTATCGCCCGTATCCAAGAGACCGATGAATACGATAAAGCGGTTACCTATTGTACAATTAGATATAACAACACTTGGGAAGATTTCACAGGAGCCAAGGGAACGAAGAGTAACCCCCTCACCGTTTCTGAGGCCATCAGACTGGCAAAAGGTGAAACGGTGGAAGGCGTTACCTATGAAGAAGACCGTTGCTATTTCATCAAAGGTAAGGTGAATAAGGTGAATTCCGGCATGTTGGCCATGTTCGGCGACATGGGTCTCGACGAGATGATGGGCGACGACATGGACATGGATGAGCGCATGGGCGACATGGACGACTTCGACATGAGCGAGATGGGCGACATGATGGGTGGCATGGACTTTGCATCGATGATTCCCGGCTTCGGCAGTTCGGACGGACTGACATACTACATCTCTGATGACGGAACGAAAGACAATCGCATGAAGGTGACCAATGGTCACGGACTGGTCCAGAAAACAGAGGGTAGCAATGCCGTGTCGTTTGAGGAACTCGACGACCTGAGCCCCGGCGACGACGTGCTGGTATATGGACCGCTGGTCATATCGGAAGATGACAATATGTTCGCAAGTCTTTTTGGCGGTAGTGGAGGAATTGGTGGAATTGGCCAGCAAGACACTTCAGATTACGAGTGGGCGCCTACGAGCCTCGATGACTTGAATTCTGACGATGTTGTGCTTCTTGTTGACAAAAACAAGAAACTCGCCCTGAGCACTGACGTGAAAGGCACCTCTGTAAAAATCAATAAAGACAAAATCGCTGACAACGTCGCAACAAGCATCCAATGGACATTGACGAAGAACGACGACGGTACGCTTACATTCACAACAGATAATACCCCGCTTTCTGTTACGAGAAATTTGAATCTTATTGTCGGTCAAGGTCAGAGTTCTGGATTTACTTACAATAATGGCTACTTGGGAATCGAATACTCCTCCAGCATTGGCAGATATATTATCAAATGGCAAGAAGCAGATGGTAGCTATTCGGCAATATTTGAAAGTACGGAAGCATCCAGTGATAACATTGACGCTGATTTTACATTCTACAAGAGAGTTGAAAAAACAGAAGAAGATAACAGAACCGTCAAGGTTGATGAGTTGAATTACCTGCACGATCTGACAAAGACACTCATCGTACAAGACCAGCATTTGTACGAGGACTACACCAAGAGTCTGACATCCAATCAGGACTTTTTCTATACCCTGAACCAGACTCCCGAGGGCGACATCCAAACTGCCCAGGTCAAGACTTCTGACGAGGAAATAGCCAAGTGGGTTAAGATAGATGAGACCAATGTAAATTCCGACAGTCTCTTCACCGCTGTGAAACCAGGAAAAGCCAAGATTACCGTCAAGGTTAAGGTGATTGTGACCCCCGCTAACGGTGATGAGAAGGAGAAGTCCTACACCATGAAGCGTAAGTTCCAACTTGAGGTGCGTCCAAGAGACAAAGAACCCGAAGGAAAGAACGTAGGTGAATATGTGTTGGTGGAGAGTGCCGATGAATTGGAAGACGGTACGCGCCTGTTGATTGTCAGTACAAGGACAAAGGATGATGAAGATACCAACTATGCCTTGGGAAGCAACAATTCGATGATGGGTGGCGGCAAAGGTGGAAAGACCATTGACAATGACAAGATAACCACCAACGATGCTGGTAAGGAACGTATCCTGTATGAAGATGTTCCCGAAGGAACACAAGAGATTATCCTTGAAAAAGAGGATGATGTATGGTACCTCAACGTTGGCAAGGATGAGAATGGTGACAAACTCTATCTCTATGCTTCCTTGAAAGCCAAGGAGGAAGGCGAAGAAGAAGGCGGTGAAAGTACCTCTGGATTCAATATGGATGAAATGATGGAGATGTTCATGCCCAGTTCTGGTATGAAAGTGGCCACCAGGGCAGCGGCAACCAGCCCCGAAGGCGTAGATAGTTGCCGGGCGGTTATCACTATTGAGAATAAGATCGCTACGATTAAATTCATCACTGTCCCTGACACCGAGAAGAACACCATCGTGCTCACCAGCGCCTTTGATTTGGATTCAATGATGAATATGTTTGGTGGCAACGAGAAGGAAGAGGGTACCGATGAGACTACAGAAGAAGGTTCCGAGGGCATGAATTTCGACTTCTTCATGGCGTCATTCAACACCAAAGCATCTGAAGATATAGATGGTGAGAAAGCCATCCTGCCTCGCATCTTCGGCTTCGTTCAATATGACGAGTACCCAGTGAACATCGGAACGGCTGAATGGATGACCATTGTGAGCGACTACGATGTGACACCCCAAGATGGCGTGACGGCATACGTGGTGAAGGACGTGAGATTGGACCAGAGTCAGCTTAAGGCCATTCTGAAGAAGGTGGAGAGCCTCAAGGGTGGAGAACCCTATCTGTTGCATAGCACAACGGGAGAATACATGATGACAAGAACTTCTGATGTTGAGACACCCGAAGAGAACCTTCTTGAGGTGAGCACCAAAGAAACAGAAGGCGTAAAGGGCAACACCTCTGTCTATGTGCTGGCTGACAAGAGCAAGGGCGTGGGCTTTTACAAGTGGACAGGCGGTAAACTCGGTGCAGGTCGTGTCTATCTGCCCGTGGAAGCCAGTGTGGCCGGTGCCGGTGAGTACTGCTCGTTCCTTGAAGAGATAGACGAGACAACGGCTATCCGGGAAATCGACAGCACTGACCCAAATGTCGGTATATATTACGATTTACAGGGCCGTCGCGTGCTGAAACCGACGAAGGGCGTGTATATCGTGGATGGAAAGAAACAAGTAGTGAAATAAATACCCACTCCCGCCCTCTCCTAGGAGGGGGCAAGGGGAATGGGCTAAAATAAAACGAAACAATGGAAAAAACATATTTGAAACCCGAAGCAAAATGGGTGTTACCCGTTGGCAGCGAGGCCTTGATGGAGGAAGAGTTTGACGAAACCGCTTCTCTAAATGTCAACAACGGTGAAACAGACGACGAGGTGGATGAGATCGACGATTTGCTATCAAATGAAGCTGTCTCGGTTTGGGAAGAAGACAATTAAAATTCATAGATTTCATCCAAGATGAAGCATATTTCGAAAATAATAGCCGCAGCAGCCGTAAGCCTCCTGCTCACGGGCTGCGGGCTATACGACAAGTATGAGTCGCAAGCTGGCGTCCCTGCCGAAGCCTTTGGTACTGGTGAGGTGGTTGCCGACGCTACTACTGACGGTTCTCTGGCCGACGTGTCGTGGCGCCAGTTTTTCACCGATCCGTTGTTGCAGCAGCTTATCGACAGCGTGTTGGTGCGCAACACCGACCTCAATTCGGCGCGTATTGCCATTGAGCAGTCGGAAGCGTCGCTGAAAGCCGCCAAATTGGCCTACCTGCCATCGCTTTACTTCTCGCCGTCGGGCACCCTGTCAAGTTTTGACTTCGGTCCGGTCAGCAAGACCTACAACCTGCCGCTGCAACTCAACTGGGATGTTGATGTTTTCGGCTCCATCACGAACAAGAAACGTGCCGCCAATGCTATTCTCCTACAGGCACAGGTGCGGGAGGAAATAGTACGTGCCAACCTTATCTCTACCGTGGCTCAGCAGTATTATATGCTGCAGCTGCTTGACCGCCAGCTGGATATTTTGACCCAGACTGATAGCCTGTGGGGTACTTCGTTGGATATACAAAAGGTGTTGTGGGAGAACGGCAAGTCATATTCCACCGCTGTCAACCAGATGGAGTCGTCGTACCTGAACGTGAAGACCCAGGTGGTGGATGTCCGTCGTAATATCCGTGGTGTGGAGAATGCCATTTGTCGATTGTTGTGCATCCCGTCACAACACATCCAACGCAGCTACTGGGGCAGTTCAGCCCTGCCGGAACATTCGGAAGCTTCCACCGGGCAGAGGATGTTTGACCCGCAGTACATCAAGGTTGGCGTGCCTGCCCAACTGCTCGAAAACCGTCCTGACATTCGTATGGCCGACTTCGCCATGGAGGAGGCATTCTACAATACGCAGGCTGCCCGCTCGGCATTCTTCCCCAGTGTCTCACTGCAAGGTGTAGCCGGATGGACTAACAGCGCCGGCAGCATGGTGGTGAACCCGGGCAAGATACTGCTCAATGCCGTAGCATCGCTCACTCAGCCCATCTTTGCCCGTGGCAAGATAAAGGCCGGCTATAAGATTGCCCAGTTGACAGAGGAAGACCTGCAGCGGAGGTATGTGCAGACCGTCATCGATGCCGGCAATCAGGTGAATGATGCTCTGGCCGACTGTCAGGCTGCCCGCGAGAAACACGCTCACTACCACCGCCAGGTGGAAGTGTTGCGCGAAGCCTACAATGGCACCCACGAACTGATGGACAACGGCAAGGCTAACTACTTAGAGGTGATTACCGCCCAGGAGAGCCTTCTCAGTGCCCAGCTCAACGAGGCCATGAACATGTATAACGGTGCGCAGGCCATCATCTCGCTCTACATTGCCCTCGGCGGTGCCACGAAATAGTATAATCAAAGTAATGACATGAATCGTCATAGGTTTCAACGGTCACAAAAAGGTAAGAGGCTGTTTGTCCTTTTGCCTTTTTGCCTTTTTGTCTTTTCGGCAGTTCCTGCACAGTCACTCTTGCAGCGTATCGACAGTATGCTGACGAGGAACTATCGTAAGGGCAACATCGACACGGCCTATATCACACGTCCACAGACGAAGTGGACCATTGTGGGGCGGCTCAATGTGTCGGGCGCAAAGATTGAGTCTGAAGGGACTGAGACGGAAAGCGGTCGCCATTTCAAATCGGAAATGAAAGCCGACTACAAATCGACCATCAGCGTCGGTGTGAGCTATCTGGGTTTCTCACTCAACTTATCGCTCAATCCCGCCAAGTTGATGGGTAAATACGACGACTACGAACTGAATTTCAACTCGTATGGCAAGCGTATCGGCTTCGATATCATCTATCAGGATGCGCATAACTTTACGGGCTGGCAAGAGAGGGACGGACTGGGTCGCGCCGATCTGCCCGGCGACTTGCTGAAACTGAAGACGCTGAACGCGAACGTTTACTATGTCTTTAACAACCGCCGTTTCTCCTATCCCGCTGCCTTCACGCAAAGCTACATACAGCGGCGTTCTGCTGGCAGTCTCCTGATGGCTTTGTCGGGTCAGGGACAGCAAGGCACCGTCAGTGGTGAGCAGGAATTGGAGTTCAAAATGACGAATATCGGCATCGGTGCCGGCTACGGCTATAACTATGTCCCTGCCCAGGGCTGGCTGCTACATATCTCTGCCATGCCCACGTTTATCGTCTATAGTCACACCTCGATGACTTTCAACGACACCCGTGTGCCCCTGCACTATCATTTTCCCGAGGCCATCATCACGGGTCGCGGTGCCGTAGTGCGTCAGAAAGGCAATAAGTTCTACGGCATGTCCATGGTATTCAACTTCACCAATATAGGCAACAAGGAGAGTCTTGCCGTACATAACATCAAATGGCGTGTCCGTGCTTTCTTCGGCTTACGCCTTTAGGAAACCCTATAAATAAATTATGTCTGAACTGGAGCCCCTGATAGCCGACCTTGCGCTTATCCTGATTTGCGCCGGAGTCATGACGCTGCTCTTCAAGAAATTGAAGCAGCCGGTGGTATTAGGTTATATCGTGGCGGGTTTTCTCGCTTCGCCGAACATGTCATACATGCCCAGTGTTACCGATTTGGAGGGCATTCATCTTTGGAGCGAGATAGGTGTCATCTTCCTGCTCTTTGCCCTCGGCCTGGAGTTCTCGTTCCGTAAAATCCTGCGTATGGGTGCCGCGCCCATCATCGCGGCCACTGCCATCATCTTCGCCATGATGCTCGTGGGTATATTCACGGGTTACGTTTTCGGTTGGAATAAGATGGACTGTATCTATTTGGGTGGCATGCTGGCCATGTCGTCAACAACCATTATCTTCAAGGCCTTCGATGATATGGGCTTGCGCCAGAAGCGTTTTGCGGGCTTGGTGCTCAGTGTGCTCATCATCGAGGACATCCTGGCCATCGTGCTCATGGTGATGCTCTCCACGATGGCTGTCAGCAAGGAGTTCGAGGGGTCGCAGATGCTTATGTCTATCCTGAAACTCGTATTCTTCCTCGTGCTCTGGTTTGTGGTGGGAATTTATCTCATCCCGCTGTTCCTTCGAAAGGTGAGGTCGCTGATGAGTGACGAGACCTTGCTCATCACAGCCCTTGCCCTCTGTTTCGGCATGGTGGTGATTGCTTCCCACGTGGGCTTCTCCGCTGCCTTTGGAGCGTTTATCATGGGTAGCATCCTGGCCGAGACCGTCGAGGCTGAGAAGATTGAACACCTTGTCAATCCAGTAAAGGACCTCTTTGGTGCCATCTTCTTCGTCTCTGTGGGTATGATGGTTGATGTGGCACTCATCGTGGAGTACATCGTGCCCATTCTCTGCATCATCGCCGCCATCATGCTGGGTCAGACGGTGCTGAGTACGGGAGGGTTTCTGCTGGCCGGGCAGCCGCTGAAGACCGCTATGCAGTGCTCGTTCTCGTTGACACAGATAGGTGAGTTTGCCTTTATTCTCGCCACGATGGGTACCTCGCTCGGCGTTACCAGCGACTTTCTCTATCCTATCGTCGTGGCAGTATCAGTGTTCACTACGTTCACCACACCCTACATGATTCGTTTGGCATCGCCGGCTTACGGTGTCGTGGAGCGTATCCTGCCGAAACGCTGGCTGAACAAACTGGAGCGCTATGCCTCCGACAGTGAGGAGCCGGAGACAGAGACACAAAAGAGTCATTGGTATGCCTATTTGAAACAGGTGGCGGTCATCATTCTCATCCACAGCGTGCTTTGCATGGCCCTCATCGCCCTGATGCTTTATTTCGGTGAGCCGTTCATATCAGGTCTGCTTCAGCAGCCGTGGGCTAATGTCGTTACGGCCCTGCTAACCGTGATTCTCTGCGCACCGTTCCTGTGGGCGCTGATGCGTCAGGGCAGTCGCAGTGCCAATGCCATGACCTTGTGGAACAGTGGTCGCGCCGCTCGTATAAAGCTCCTGGCTTTCCAACTGTTTCGCCTTGTCATCAGTGCCGCCTTTGTCAGCTATATCTTCGGCCATACCGTGCGTTGGGGCGGAATGCTTGGCCTCTTCATCGTATTGGCCGTAGTCTTCACCATTGTCTTCTCACCGCATCTGGAGAAACAAGGAGAACGGATTAACAAAACCTTTAATGATAACCTGACGCAACGGGAGCGTGAAGAGTAACTATATGAGAAAGATTCTGATGATGGTCGCAGCCGCCGTGATGACTGCAATGAGTATGAACGTTCATGCCCAGCATATCCCTGTTGGCGTCACTTCTTCGTTAGACTCCGTAAAGAGTGTGCAGCTGGGCATACTCTCTTCCGTGGCCGTCAGCCAGATGAAAGGCTTTCAGTTCGGCGGGTTTGCCAATATGTCGGCGGCACCCATCAATGGCTTCCAGCTCAGCGGTGTCAGCAATATTGCTACTGGTGTGGAAAAGGGTGTGCAGCTATCCCCGATGTTCAATATCTCGGCAGGTGACATGGGAGGGCTCCAAGCATCACTCTACAACTTTTCCGACACGCTCAGCGGTATGCAGGTAGGTCTATTCAACCGTACCGTCAGCCATTCCAAGGGTTGGCAGGTAGGCTTGATAAACATCTCTCGCGACACCGTAGGACACCAGATAGGCTTGTTTAACATCACCCCTAAGACCACTGTCGATTACATGCTTTTCGGCGGCAATGCCAATAAGATAAATATGGCCGTGCGTCTTCGTAACCGCCATCATTACAGCATCCTCGGCATCGGCACGCACTATATGGGACTGGATAGCAAATTCTCAGGTGCCTTGTTCTACCGTCTGGGACTATACAAACCGTTGACGCCCCGCTGGACGTTGAGTGGCGATATCGGATTCGCTCATGTCGAGACCTTTGAGGAGCACTCCGCCGAGAAACCCGAGCGGCTCTACAGCCTGCAAGCCCGACTGAATGCCGACTATCAGATAAACAATACATTCGGGGCCTTTGCCACCATAGGCTATGGCGATACCCGTTACTATAGCCACTCCAGGCGCTATCGTAACCGTATGATTTTTGAGGCCGGGCTCACCATCCGATACAATCGCAGACCCAGAACCGCTCCGGTGAGCAGGGAAAGGGTAGGCATAGAAGAGAACGATTCGCTATGTTCATGGCCAGGGAAGAAACGGCCTTGGCTGGCTGTTGCCGAGGCCACAGGTATCAACGTTTTCGTACATTGTCTGGACCGCTTTATCCTGAACGAAGAGTTTGCACAGACCACCTTGAACAGCATCGGTGATAATTTCAAGAATGGTTTCGTGTGGGACAACGACTTCTTTATTACCAACCTGTTTGCTCATCCTTATCACGGTAATCTGTATTATAACGCGGCACGCTCTAACGGGTTGAGCTTCTGGGAGTCGGCACCCTTTGCCCTTGGAGGCTCGCTGATGTGGGAGCTGTTCGGCGAGACGGAGCCACCCGCCATCAACGATATCTTTGCCACCACCATGGGTGGCATCGCCATCGGTGAGGTCACTCATCGCCTGAGCAATGCCGTGCTCGACGACAGCTATCGCGGATGGCCTCGTTTCTTGCGTGAGGCCGCCGGTTTCATCATCAATCCCATCAAGGGAATGAACCGCATCGTCAGCGGTGAGGCGTGGCGGGTGCGCAGTGATCACAACCAGCATCACGACTGGCAGCGTTTTCCCATCAACTTCACTTTCTCTGTCGGTAATCGCTATCTGGCGGACGACGGCGAATTGTTCCGTGGCGAACATAACCCCTTTATCACTCTTAAGATGGAATATGGCGACGTTCTGAATGAAGAAGATAACAATAAACCCTATGACTACTTCGAGGCGGAAGCCAACTTTGGATTGAGCAATAACCAACCGTTCATCAACCGTCTGCACCTGTTGGGCCGCATCTGGAGCACATCCATGTATTCGCACAAGGAGTTGAAGGCTGAGATAGGCATCTATCAACATTTCAATTACTACGACTCCGAGCCTGTTAAGGACGGTACTGAACTCACTCCTTACCGTATCAGCGAGGCGGCCTCAGTCGGTCCTGGCTTTGTGGTGGAGATGCCGCAGGTGGGAGCACTCGATAAACTGGAGCAACGCGTCTTCTTGAGCGGTATTCTTTTAGGAGGCACAAAGAGCGACTATTTTAACGTCATTGAGCGCGACTATAATATGGGTAGCGGCTACAGCGTCAAGTCGAAGACACATGTTGAGTTGAAGAATTTCGGACGATTCATCACTAACATCAGTTTCTTCCACCTGTTCACGTGGAAAGGCTACGAGGATAAAGACCTGTCAGGCTATGTTGATGGCACTAAAGACCTCCACTATTTGAACGTGCAGGGCGACCGAGGTAATGCCCGCCTCTTGGTCATCAATCCCTTGATAGAGGTGGATCTGGGCAAAAACTGGGGCTTTGTCTTCAACAGCAGCTACTTCGTTCGTAGAACCCATTATAAGTTCTATGACGACGTGAAAGCGAACACCTTCGAAATCAAAGCAGGATTATCTTATCACTTATGATTCATAAGATAATTGTAGTTAAGGAGTTATCGCTTCGCGCGTAGTTTATGATTATATTCAACTTTTTGGTTAATAGACATCAAGTAAAAATATAAGGTAGAATTATTATAAAGTAGAATTATATTCTTAATAAATTTTAAAAGATTTGGATGGTATGCCTAAATAGTATATCTTTGCGTCATAATAATTATGATGTATGGAGTTTGTTGACAGGAAAAATGAGTTTGCCCGTTTACAGAAATCATTGAACAGAGAAAAGCCTCAGTTCCTTGTTATTTATGGTCGTAGGCGTATCGGTAAGTCAACACTGATAAAAAAGGTGATGGACTTTGACCGTGGTGATATTTATTTTTTAGCGGATAAGACCTCGGAGCCAAGTCAGCGACAGTTATTTTCTTCCATGGTTGATTTGGTCATCGGAGGTTTCAGTATGGCCAACTATCCAAGTTGGGAATCACTATTTGTCAGTTTAAGTAGGTCATTGGATCATCGTATAACCGTTTGTCTTGATGAATTTCCTTATCTCGTAAAGAGTTGCCCTGCTTTGCCTTCCATCCTGCAGAAACTACTTGATGAAAAGGTGTTAAAATTTAACTTGATTATATGTGGTTCCTCGCAACAAATGATGCAGGGCTTTGTTCTTGATGATAAGGAACCCCTTTATGGTCGTGCTGATGAAATCATAAAAATGAAGCCAATAGAACCAGCTTTTGCTGGTCAAGCACTACAATGTGATGCTGTGCAGGCTGTAAGAGAATATGCTGTTTGGGGGGGGATTCCGCGATATTGGGAACTCCGTGAAAACTATGATGGCTTTTATGATGCCATAGAGGGTCTTATGCTTGCTTCAGAGGGTACTCTATATGATGAACCATTAAGACTGTTACAAGATGAAATGCGCGACACCGTCCAGGCTTCGTCTATCTTGTCATTTATTGGAAACGGTGCCAATAAAATTTCTGAGATAGCCTCCCGGGCAGAGAAACAGGCTACAGATATAACTCCCCAGTTGTCGAGATTAAGGGAACTCGGTTTTATCAGTAAAGAGATTCCTTTTGGTGAGAAAGAAATGAAGAGCAAAAAAGGATTGTACCATATTTCCGACCCTTTGCTGCGTTTCCATTATCGTTATGTCCTTCCTTATCGTTCACTAATAGAGTTAGGTAATAGTCAGGCCGTCTTGAATGTATTTAAGAAGGGAGAGAGTAGTTTTGTCGGTCAAGCGTGGGAAGAATTGTGCCGCAATTATGTAAGTGCCAATGGAATGGATGGCATTATGTATCAAATGGCATCGCGCTGGTGGGGTAGTTATTACAATCAGGAAAAGGGGCAATATCTTCCTGCTGAGTTAGATGTTGTCGCAGAGTCGTTTGATGGCAAACACCTTTTCTTAGGTGAATGTAAGTGGCAGGAACATATCGATGCAAAAGAAGAACTTGAAAGAATCCAGTCTATCTCAAAAGGCTTACCATTTGTGAAAGACCATGAAATACATTATGGTCTATTTCTTAGGGCTACACCTATACATGCTGATATTGCTAGGATTATTTATCCTGATGATGTAATGGCAAATGTTTGAATAAGACTTACATGCCCCATAATCAAAAGGCGACAAACGAAATTACTCGTTTGTCGCCTTTGGTCGGGATGAGGCGACTCGAACGCCCGACCCCTACGTCCCGAACGTAGTGCGCTACCAACTGCGCTACATCCCGAAAGCCTTCCTTTTTGGAAAAGCGGTGCAAAGATACGGCTTTTTCACCATACCCACAAATTTTTACTTGTTTTTCTTCAAAAACGATTACAGCAACGGCGGCAACTCATACAGTCGCATGTAGTTGCTTCCTTTGAGCAGGATATAGTGGCCTTGTGGCTGTTCGGTAGCAAGGGCCTTCTTCACCTCTTCCGTATTAGTGAACTTGCGGAAAGGACAGTCAATCTGACCGAACTGTTCACCCACCAGCCACACTTCGTTGATGCCGGCTTCCTTCAAAGCTTCCACCACCTTTTGGTGTTCTTCCAAACTAGTGGGTCCCAACTCGCCCATGTCACCCAGGATGGCCATCTTCGGCTGAACGTCCATCACACGGAAATTGTTGATGGCAGCGGCCATGCTCGTGGGGTTGGCATTGTAGGCATCGATGATGAGGTGGTTGTGCTCTGTTTCAGAGAGTTGTGAACGGTTATTACTCGGCACATAACCTTCCAAGGAATGATTTATCTGTTCGGGTGTAACGCCGAAGAATAATCCTATGCATGCTGCTGCCAACATGTTGTAGATATTGTATGAACCGATGAGGTGGGTCTGAACATGATGGCGTTTGCCGTCTTCCTGCCACCAGTCAAAGGAAAGGTAGGGGGCGCAAGGGCCAATTTCTCCGCTTACCCACTGCCCCTGTCCTTCGCCAACGCCATAGCGCACCTGCTCCAAGCCCTCGGCCATGGGTAAGAGGAGCTTGTTGCCGGCGTCGATGAACACCGTGTGCTTGCCGTGACACCGCAAAAAGTCGTACAGCTCGCATTTCGTGCGTACCACACCCTCCAGACTACCAAAGCCCTGTAGGTGTGCCTTGCCCACATTGGTGATGATGCCATAATCGGGTTCGGCGATATCTACCAGTTCCTTGATATCGCCAGGATGGCTCGCACCCATCTCCACCACTGCCATCTCATGCTCAGCAGTCAGACGGAGTAACGTTTTCGGCACCCCAATGGGGTTGTTGAAGTTACCTTGGGTATAGAGCGTGTTGTAACGCTGCGACAAGACGGTGGAAACCAGTTCTTTCGTGGTGGTCTTGCCATTGGTGCCTGTGATGCCGACGATGGGGATGCCCAAGGTGCGACGGTGATGACGTGCCAATGCCTGGAGGGTTTTCAGACAGTCTTCGACAAGGATGAAGCGGTTGTCGTCCGCAGGGGCATATTCTTGTTCGTCAACCACCGCATAGGCACAGCCTTTCTCCAGGGCTGCTTTGGCGAACTGGTTGCCGTTGAACGTCTCTCCTTTCAAGGCGAAGAAGATGGAACCTTCGGGACAGTCGCGGCTGTCGGTGGTCACCTGTGGATGATGCAGGAAAATCTCGTAAAGTTTATTTATGTCCATGATGGTGCAAATCGTTACGATTGCAAAATTACGACAACTTACGGAAAAGACAAAAATAAAACGAAAGTTTTCGTTAATCTTCCCAAATCGTTTGTGTGTTACAATAATTCTGTGTATCTTTGCCCTTGATGAAAAACCGACGTTACTTTACACTCAATATGGGTGGCCGTATGCTCTTGCTCGACACTCCCGTGGCTATGGGTATCCTCAATGCCACGCCCGACTCATTCTATGAGTCGAGCAGGGTGAAAAGTGAGCGTGACATATCTCAGCGTGCCTTGGACATGGTGGCCGAAGGGGCTGCTATCCTTGACGTGGGAGGCTGTTCCACTCGTCCGGGGTGTGAGCCAGCAGGAGAAAAAGAGGAGATGGCCCGTCTGCGCCGTTGCCTGCCGGTGGTGCGTCGTGCCTGTCCTGACATTCCCATCAGCGTTGACACGTTCCGTCCTGACGTGGCACGTATGTGTGTTGAGGAATATGGCGTGACGATGGTCAACGACGTGTCGGGTGGTACTGACGAAATGTTCCGCATGGTGGCCCGTCTGCGTGTGCCCTACGTACTTATGTCGATTCAGCCTGATGTGCCGTCGATGCTTCGCACCTTCGGCAGACAGGTGGACAGCCTGCATGAGTTCGGCGTGGCCGATGTAGTGCTCGACCCGGGATTCGGTTTCGGCAAGACCCTCGACGACAACTACCGTGTGTTGCAACAGCTCGAGCATCTGCACGTCATGGATTTGCCTTTACTGGTAGGTGTGTCGCGCAAGTCGATGGTTCACCGGCTGCTTGGCATCACTCCCGATGAGGCCCTGAACGCCACCACGGTCCTTCATGTGATGGCTTTGGAAAAGGGGGCGCATATCCTGCGTGTGCATGATGTGCGTGCCGCTGTTGAAGCCATACGTATCGTTGGCAAGGTGCAGCAGATGGAAAAAGAAGAAAAGGAAGGATAGACGATGTTTCTGGATTTTGGAATCAAAGATGTAATAGACATCCTGCTCGTGACCTTCATGTTGTATTATTCATACAAACTGATGCGCGAGTCAAAGTCGATGAATGTGTTCATCGGCGTCATGGTCTTCATCTTGCTCTGGCTGCTCGTGAGCGAGATTTTGGAGATGCGTCTTATGGGTTCCATTCTCGACAAAATGGTGAGCGTGGGTGCTATCGCCATCGTCGTGCTCTTCCAGGATGAGATACGCACCTTTCTTTACAACCTCGGCGCTCATCAGAGCGTGATGAAACTGGTTAATGTTTTCTCTCCCAAGAAAAACAAAAAAGCAAAAAAAGGAAACGAGGGTATCATGCCTATCGTACGCGCCTGCCAGAATATGTCGAAAGGCAAGGTGGGCGCCCTCGTCGTGATGGAACGTACCAAGTCACTCGATGAGATTGTGATGACGGGCGATATCATCGATGCGGCCATCAATCAGCGGCTCATAGAGAATATCTTTTTCAAGAACTCGCCGTTGCACGATGGTGCCATGGTCATATCCAAAAACCGTATCAAGGCGGCAGCTTGTATCCTCCCCGTATCGCACGACCTCGACATCCCCAAGGAGTTTGGTCTGCGCCATCGAGCAGCCTTGGGTATCTCTCAGGAGACGGATGCTTTGGCCATCGCGGTGAGTGAGGAGACAGGACGTATCAGCATTGCCATCAACGGTGAGCTGAAGCCACGTCTTTCTGCAGAAGACCTGGAGAGTATCCTCACCAAGGAGATGAACTTTGAAGAGTAAAAAAGTAAAAGGGTAAAAGAGTAAAAGTCGTAGTCTGAGTAATGTCCATTTTAACTTCCCCTTTAACTCCCATGAGCGAAGCGAATTTACTACCACTTTAACTCCCGATTAAGCTCTTATGAGCGAAGCGAATGAACTTCCACTTTAACTCCCCTTTAATATCAGAACTCCAATTCTTATAACTAAATACTTAAAAGCATGAGTTTGATACAACAAATCATTGAGCGCGCGAAAAGCAATAAACAGCGCATCGTTCTCCCCGAAGCCACTGAGGAGCGAACATTGAGGGCTGCCGACCGTGTATTGGCCGACGATATGGCCGACCTGATTCTTATCGGCAATCCCGAAGAGATACATGCCTTAGCAGACAAATGGGAACTGAAGCATATCGATAAAGCGACGCTTATCGACCCGGAAAACAATCCCAAGAGTGAGGAATATGCACAGCTGCTCGCTGAGCTGCGTAAGAAAAAGGGCATGACCATAGAACAAGCCCGTGAACTGGTGAAGAACCCGCTCTATCTTGGATGTATGATTATCAAAACCGAGGGAGCCGACGGACAGATTTCCGGTGCATTATCTACTACTGGAGAGACATTGCGTCCTGCCTTGCAGATTATCAAATGTGCTCCGGGTATTACCTGTGTGAGCGGTGCTATGTTGCTCATCACCAAGAAACCTGAATTTGGTGAGAATGGTGTTCTCGTGGTGGGCGATGTGGCTGTCACGCCCATGCCCGACGCAGCCCAGCTGTCGCAGATTGCGGTGTGTACCGCACAGACGGCACGTAGCGTGGCAGGCTTCGATGACCCACGTGTGGCTATGTTGAGCTTCTCTACCAAGGGTAGTGCTACCCATGAGGTGGTGGACAAGGTGATTGAGGCCACCCGTCTGGCACGTGAGTTGGATCCTGAGCTGAAGATTGACGGTGAACTGCAGGCCGACGCAGCCCTCGTGCCGTCGGTGGGTAATAAGAAGGCACCAGGCAGCGACATTGCCGGAAGAGCTAATGTGCTCGTGTTCCCGAACCTCGAAGTGGGCAATATCGCCTATAAACTGGTGCAGCGTCTTGGTGACGCCATCGCCGTGGGTCCCATCCTTCAAGGCATCGCCCGTCCGGTGAACGACCTCAGCCGCGGCTGCTCGGTAGATGATATCTACTATCTCGTGGCCATCACTGCCTGTCAGGCCATGGATGCAAAATAGATAGAATGTTGAATGTTGATTTTTGAATGTTGAATTGTCGTGCTCGCACGATGTTGAATGTTCAAATGAAGAATTGGTACGTATGAGTGATTTCGGGAAAATCATTGAGGAAAAATGTATGAATTTTGCGGTTCGTATCGTGAATTTATGTCGTTTCCTGAATGAAGAAAAGAAGGAATATAAGATTTCCGACCAATTGTTTCGAAGTGGAACAAGTATCGGGGCAAATATTTCTGAAGCTCAATGCGCTGTAAGTAAAAGAGATTTCGTCGCTAAAGTATATATTGCACAAAAAGAATGCAATGAGTCGTTATTTTGGATCAATTTGTTGCGGAATACTTCATTCTTGAGTCAAAAACAATATGATTCCATATATTCTGATTGTGAAGAACTAAAGAAAATCTTGGTTTCAATCACTAAAACAGTTCGACAAAATAATTCTTAATTCAACATTCACTCATCGCGAAGCGATAATTCAAAATTCTAAACTCAAAATTCAACATTCACTCATCGCAAAGCGATAATTCAAAATTCAACAATCAAAATTCAAAATTCTTAACATGAAGATTTTAGTTTTAAACTGTGGTTCCTCGTCCATCAAGTATGCTTTGTATGACATGGACACAAAGACAGTGATGACATCAGGCGGCGCAGAGCGCGTGGGACTTGAAGGGTCATTTGTGAAAGTGAAACTGGCCAATGGCGAGAAGAAACAGATAATGCATGACATACCTGAACATACCGAGGGCGTGAAGTTCATCTTCTCATTGCTTACCGACCCCAAGATAGGTGTTATCAAAGACCTGAAGGAGATAGATGCCGTAGGACACCGTATGGTGCATGGCGGCGAGAAATTCAATAAGAGCGTAGTACTCACCGACGAGGTTCTCAAGGTGTTTGAAGAATGCTCCGATTTGGCTCCGCTTCATAACCCCGCAAACCTGAAGGGTGTCAATGCCGTGAAGGAACTATTGCCCGGACTGACACAGGTGGGTGTGTTTGATACTGCTTTCCACCAGACCATGCCACCGAAGGCATATATGTATGCCATTCCTTACGAACTGTACGAGAAGTATGGCATACGTCGCTATGGATTCCACGGTACCAGTCACCGCTATGTGTCGGCACGTGCCTGCGAGTTCCTGGGCATCAAGGCTGAAGGTACCAAGATGGTTACCTGTCATGTGGGCAACGGCGGCTCTATCTGTGCCGTGAAAGACGGTAAATGCATTGACACCTCGATGGGTCTCACCCCGCTGGAAGGTCTGATGATGGGTACCCGCGCCGGCGATATCGACGGTGGTGCTGTGACGTTTATTGAGAAAAAACTCGGACTGGATGCCGACGGCATGTCGAACCTGCTCAACAAGAAGAGTGGTGTTGCCGGACTCACCGGTGGCAAGAGTGATATGCGTGATGTGGAGGCTGCCGCCAAGGAAGGTGATGACCGCGCCCGTCTGGCACAAGACATGTATTTCTATCGTATCAAGAAATATATCGGAGCCTATGCCGCCGCAATGGGTGGACTTGATGTTATCGTGTTCACTGCGGGTGTGGGCGAGAACCAGATAGGTATGCGTTCCGAGGTGTGCAAGGACATGGAGTTCCTGGGTGTGCTGTTCGACGAGGAGAAGAATAAAGTGCGCGGTGAGGAGGCTGTCATCTCTGCCGATGACTCTCGCGTCAAGGTTGTGGTCATCCCCACCGATGAGGAGCTGATGATTGCTACCGACACGATGAACCTGTTGTAAACAAATGAAAGCGCGCTTCTCACGAGGCGCGCTTTCACAACATAAAAAAGACTTAACTTGATTCTACAAACCTGATTACTAAAATACTTGTTGACGAGATTTTTAAAATTGAATGTTTCTTCTGCAAAGATAATGTATCCGTGTACCGGAACAAAATCTTTTCGGCAAAACGACATTTTTACTCAACCAACAGAGCTATTTTAGTGGATTAAGGTTGGCTCTCTCCTTCCACATACTCCTCGTAGAAGAGGTGTTCGCCGTCGAAGACGACATAGGAGAATTGCCATATCCAGTCGCCGAGAATCATCATCCTGCTTTTCCTCGACAACTTCAGGTCTAGTTCGATATGTCGGTGTCCATAGATGAAATAGTCAATGTCGTCGTGTGTCTTCATGTATTCCTTGGTGAAGAGCACAAGCCATTCTTTGTCTTCACCTTGATAGGGCAGTTCTTTGCCGTCGGCACGTTTCATACGGCTGTGCTTGGCCCAGTGCAGACCGAGCCACATGCCCTGACGGGGATGGATGAAATTGAGCATGCGTTGGCAAAAACGGTTGTGGAACATCCTACGCAGGATTTTGAAACGAGGGTCAGGGTCGCCCAGACCGTCGCCGTGTGCCAGGAAGAATACCTTGCCGTAGATTTCTGTTGTCAACGGTTGCTTGTGTACAACCACCCCACATTCCTTCTCCAGATAACCATAGGTCCAGATGTCATGGTTACCTGTGAAGAAATGCACTTCCACGCCCATGTCGGTGAGCTCCGACAACTTTCCCAGGAAACGGGTATAGCCCTTGGGCACCACATAACGGTATTCGTTCCAGAAGTCGAACATGTCGCCTAAGAGGTACACGGCAGCAGCCTTGTGCTTGATGGCATCAAGGAAACGCACCAAACGGCGTTCCTGCGTGCGCCCGTGTTCGATGGCTAACGAACCGAGGTGGGCATCGGAGAGGAAATACACATTTTTCATCTTTCTCGTCTTTTATTTAGTCCAGACCCAGTTCCACTTTCGCTTCCTCACTCATCATGTCCTTGTCCCAGGCGGGTTCGAACACCAGTTGTACGTTGGCGGAAGTCACTTCGCGCAGTCCTTCCACTTTCTGCCGGACGTCTTCGAGGATGAAGTCGGCGGCGGGGCAGGTGGGGGCTGTGAAGGTCATGTCGATGTCGACCGACGCGTCGTCTTTCACGTCAATTTTGTATATCAGTCCTAAATCGTAAATGTTGACTGGTATTTCCGGATCGAAGACGGTGCGCAGCACATCGACGATACGTCCTTCTATGTTTGTTCTTTCTTCTGCAGTCATTGTTGTATCGTTTTATCGGAAGTTAAATTGGAAGTTAATTCGCTTCGCTCATGGAAGTTTTTTTAATAGGGAGTTAAATTGGGAGTTAATTCGCTTCGCTCATGGAAGTTAAAATGGACATTACTCTGCCTGCAACTTTTACTTTTTTACCCTTTTACCTTTTTACTCCTTTTATAGCCTTCCTTGTTCCCGGTAACTGTAATACTGTCCGTCGGTGACGATGACATGGTCAAGTAAATGTATGCGCATCAGGTCGCATGCTTTTTGGAATCGTTCCGTCAGTTGGTCGTCGTCGCGACTGGGACGGATGTTGCCCGAGGGGTGGTTGTGGCACAGCGCGATGATGGTGGCATTATTCAGCATCGCATGTTTTAACGCAATGCGCACATCGACTGCCGTCTCGCTGATGCCGCCGTGCGAGAGTTGAACCTCTTTGATTAGGCCGTAGTTCTGGTTCATGAGCACCACCCATGCCTCTTCCACGTCTTTGTCGCGCAAATGCCCTACCATCAGGTCGTAAATGGCGTTCGGGCTGTCCAGTTTTTCGCGTTGTCGCGCCCCTTCCGTCTGTCTCCGTTTCCCCAGTTCGCAGGCGGCAAGGATAGTGATGGCTTTGGCTTCGCCGATGCCTTTGAAGGACATCAGTTCTTCAATGCTCATCTTGCCTAGCGTGTTTAGGTTGCCGCCACAGTGGGCAAGCACCTGGTTCATCAGGCCTACAGCCGTCACTTCGGGCGTTCCTGAACCAATGAGGATGGCCAACAACTCAGCATCGCTTAGTGCGGCGGCACCGAGAAGTGCCAGTCGTTCGCGAGGACGGTCTTCCATGCGCCACTCGTTGATGTTGAGCTTATTGTGGTTCATATACGAATGTTGAATGTTGAGTGTTGAATGGTCGCTGCGCAATTCCGAATTTTCATTGAAGAATTTGTAGAGTATTCTCTTACCCCCTGCTCCTTGCCCCTTCCTACTTATAGAAATTCTTCTCAAAGGCATGAAACTCATCCTTGCCTCTCACGCAACGTTTCCACCATGCCGAGAGGAACCCACAGCCATAACCGAATAATTGCACAAACGAGGCCCCTACGCTAAGAGCACCGATTTTTATGCTCTTGTTGCGTATGCTGGCATCTATGAAGATGACCAGGCAGAAGAGCAGGATGGGGATCCATGGTGCGGCGCAGAGCCAGTAGTATCGGTGGATGCTGTCCTCTCCTCCATATTCCATGAGAATACGTCCTACGGCGGAGATGAGGATGAGTGCTATCGTTCCCACGGTGAAGACGGTGGGCAGCAGGTGTACAGCCTTGAGCGTACCGGGATGGCGCTTTGTCAGGTTGATACGTGCTATGCCGCTGTTGAATACCTGACGGAAAAACTTACGGAAGTCGGTGCGTCGCTTGTGCCATACCCATGCCTCGGGGAACAGGCGGCAGCGGCAGCCATTCTGCACGATACGGTAGCTGAAGTCGATGTCCTCGCCGAAGCGCATCTTCGAGAAGCCACCCAGTTGCTTGTACACATCGCGCCGTATGCCCATGTTGAACGAGCGGGGGTAGAACTTGTCGAGTTTCTTCTTTCCGCCGCGTATGCCGCCGGTGGTGAAGAAACTCGTCATCGAATAGGAGATGGCTTTCTGCGTGTCGGTAAACGACTCATGTGAACGGTCGGGACCACCGAAGGCATCAGCCGGTTCACGTTGCAGCTCCTTCTCCACCTCGGAGAGGTAACCCTCGGGCAGCACCACGTCGGAGTCAAGCACGATGAGGTATTCGCCATGTGCCCTCTCTGCACCGTAGTTACGGCTCTGTCCCGGACCGGAATTGTCCTTGTAAAAATAATGTAAGTCGAGTGTGTTGGCATAGCCCTCACACACCGACTTACAGTCTTTTGTCGAACCATCTTCCACGATAATCACCTCAAAATCCTTCTCCGTCTGTCGGGTGAGGCTCTCGAGGAGTTCGTCCACCTCATCGGGGCGGTTGAATACGGGAACGATGATGGAGTATCTCATGTTGTTATTCTTTCACGCGCTGCAAGTACGAACCGTCGCGTGTGTCCACCTGGATAAGGTCGCCCTCGTTGATGAACAGAGGAACGCGTACCTCGACGCCTGTCTCCAGCGTGGCCGGTTTGGTGGCATTGGTGGCGGTGTCGCCTTTCACGCCCGGCTCACTGTGGGTGATGCGCAGGTTGGTCTTCACGGGCATCTCAGCATAGAGGATCGTGTTGGTGTCGGCATCGCTCACCACATCCACCACGTCGCTTTCTTTCATGAAGTCCACACCGGTGATGAGTTCCTTAGCAATGGGAATCTGGTCGTAGGTCTCTTGGTTCATGAAGATGTAGTCCTGACCTTCCAGATACAGGTATTGGTAGGGACGACGCTCCACGCGAACGTCTTCCAAAGCCTCGCCGATGTTGAAACGTTTTTCCAATACACGTCCGCTCACCACGTCTTTCAAGGTCGTTCTCATGATGGTGTTGCCCTTTCCTGGTTTCACGTGCAGGAAGTCGATGCAGAAATACAGCTTGCCATCCAGGCGGATGCAAGTTCCTTTTTTGATGTCTTGTGATTTAATCATTTTGGTATAATTGTTTTGATGTGATGTCTTTTCTTGTCTTTTTGCGCTGCAAAAATAATAAAAATGCCCTTTTTTTACGAAAAATCACAAAAGAAAATGCTAATTTTTGAAGAAAACTTTGTTATTTCAAAAGAAATGAGTAATTTTGCACCCCAAAAGGTCGAAAACGGCCTATTCTTTTGCTTAAACAATAAAATCATAAATAAAAATGAAAAGAACATTTCAACCCCACAATCGCAGGAGAGTGAACAAGCACGGTTTCCGTGAGAGAATGTCCACCAAGAATGGTCGTCGCGTGTTGGCTTCACGTCGTGCCAAGGGCCGCAAGAAGCTCACCGTCTCCGATGAGCACCACGGAAAATAAGTGTTTCACTTATCCATCAAGTAAAGAGGACAGGAAAAGCAAGGCTTTTTCCTGTTTTTTTTGTTTAATTTCAAAAAGGGAGTAAAATAGGAAGTAGAAAGGGAAGTTAAAAAGGAAGTTAAGCACTTCGTGCTGGACAATAGCTTGGAAAGGTAAAAAAGTAAAAGTCGCAAGCAGAGTAATGTCCATTTTAACTCCCATTTTAACATCCATGAGCGAAGCGAATTAACTCCCACTTTAACTTCCTATTATACAAAAACTACCATGAGCGAAGCGAATTAACTTCCAATTTTACTTCCCCTTTAACTCCTTTCTATAACTTCCCCTTAAAAAGAAATTCTCCCTTATTGTCATGTAATTCGGGATTAATGTGTAAATTTGCAGCATCAATAGATAATGTCGTTTGAAGACAGTAATCTTTTTTCAACAAGATAGAGAAAAAGTCTTTCATGAAAAAATCAACAGGTAAACATTTCCTGGGCAATATCCTCGCGATGGCCCTCATCATTTTCCTCTTGGCTTTGGGTTTGAAATTCGGACTCGAATTATACACGCGCCATGGACAGTCGGTGGAGATGCCCGACATAGTACACAAGAGTTTCGAGCAGGCTGAGGCTATGCTCGACAGTCTTGACCTCAACATCGAGGTAAGCGACACTGATTTCGTGAAGTCGCTGCCGCCGGATTGTATTCTTGAGCAGTCGATAGCAGCGGGCGATATCATCAAACCCGATCGTGTGGTGTACGTGAAAATCAATGCCGCACACTCTCCTTCGCGACCCATACCTGATATTGTTGACAACAGTTCTTTGCGTGATGCACAGAACAAACTTACTTCGCTTGGCTTTAAACTGGGTGACCCCGAATATGTTCCCGGTGAGCGCGACTGGGTGTATGGCCTGAAATGTCGCGGACGCAGCTTGTTCGAGGGCGACATGGTATCGACGGAAGACCTGCTGACCATTCAGGTGGGCGACGGACGGCGCAACCTCAGTGAAGAGGTGACATACACACAGCCCACGTTGGATGACACCGGAGTGGACGATGATGAGCCGCGAAGACCGCGTCCGCGTCCCAAGAAGACAGAGACCAAAGAGGAGAAAAGTGGCAATGCTGATGCCCATCCCTCAACACCGGCACCCGCACCCTCTCCGTCACCGGCTCCTGCGGCACCCGCATCTTCCAATTAACCCATCCCTATGAGTGACATCAAAGCAATCATAGAAGAGCTGGAAGAAGAGGAAGAACAATCCCTGTATGAGCATCACCGTTTCGAGGTGGACAAAGGGCAGGAGAGTGTGAGGCTTGACCGATATCTGGCCGACCACATGCCTCATGCCACTCGCAACCGCATACAGCGGGCCACTGATGCCGGTTTCGTTCTCGTCAATGGGAACCCCACCAAGAACAGTTACCGTATAAGGCCCCTCGACGTGATTACCATCATGCTCGACAAACCGCCTTTCGACTCTACCATAGAACCGGAGGAGATTCCCATAGATGTGGTTTACGAGGATGAGAGTCTCATGGTGGTAAACAAAGCCCCGGGCATGGTGGTCCATCCAGGGTGCGGCAATTTCAACGGTACCTTGGTCAACGCTGTGGCATGGCACCTGCGCGATATGCCCTCTTATGACCCCAACGACCCCGAGGTGGGTCTGGTGCACCGCATCGACAAAGGAACCAGTGGACTGCTCGTGGTGGCGAAGACTCCGGAGGCTAAGTCGAAACTGGGTATACAGTTCTATAATAAGACCACACGCCGGCTCTATAACGCCTTGGTGTGGGGAAATTTTGCTGAGGACACAGGACGTATCGAAGGCAACATCGGGCGTGACCCACGCGACCGCTTACGCATGGAGGTGTTTGCACCCGATTCGGGCATCGGCAAGTCGGCCGTTACCCATTACCGGGTGTTGGAGCGTTTCGGATACGTCACCCTCGTGGAGTGCAGGCTTGAGACGGGACGTACGCATCAGATACGTGCTCACATGCGGCATATTGGTCATCCTCTCTTCGGTGATGAGCGCTATGGCGGCGCGGAGATATTGAGGGGTGAACGGAGCGCGTCTTACACGGCTTTTGTACACAATAGTATGCAGATTTGCCGTCGACCGGCTCTTCACGCCATGACACTGGGGTTCAAGCACCCCATCACCGGGGAAGAGATGGACTTCACAGCTCCCTGGCCCGAAGATTTCTTTAAACTTATCACCCGTTGGCGCGTGTATGCGCAAACAAAATTATAAAATTAAAAGATTAAAAAATTTAAAATACAATATGCAACCCATCAAAAGAACAATAGCCATCGTATGCGGTGGTGACTCCTCTGAACACGATGTGTCGCTCCGTTCGGCACAAGGGCTTTACTCCTTCTTCGACAAACAACGTTACAACGTGTATATTGTCGATATCAAAGGATTGGATTGGCATGTTAATTTGCATGATGGAACGACGACTCCCGTTGATCGCAATGATTTCTCGTTTATGGAGGACGGTAAACTGGTGCTCTTTGACTATGCCTATATTACCATCCATGGCACACCGGGCGAGAACGGCATTCTGCAGGGTTACTTTGAACTGGTGCACCTGCCCTATAGCACCAGCGGTGTGCTCGTCGAAGCCATGACTTTCGATAAGTTTGTGCTCAACCAGTATCTCCGAAGCTATGGAGTGAGCGTGGCAGAGAGCCTGCTTATCCGCCGGGGTTATGAAGATTTGGTGAATGAAGAGGAAATCATGGAGAAGGTTGGTATGCCTTGCTTTGTCAAGCCGGCAGCCGATGGCAGCAGCTTCGGCGTGTCGAAAGTGAAGAACATCGACCAGTTGGCTCCCGCACTGCGCAAAGCTATGATGGAGAGCGACGAGGTGATGGTGGAGGCCTACCTTGAAGGAACGGAAATCACCGTGGGCTGTTACAAGACACGCGAGAAATCCGTTATCTTCCCCATCACCGAGGTGGTGACGAAGAATGAGTTCTTCGACTTTGATGCGAAATACAACGGTCAGGTGGATGAGATTACCCCGGCACGTATCTCTGAGGATACGGCCCGCCGAGCCCGTGAAATCACCAGCGCCATCTATGACATCCTCCACTGCAACGGTATCATACGTATAGACTATATCATCACCAAGAATGCCGATGGTTCGGAACGAATCAACATGCTCGAGGTGAATACCACACCGGGCATGACACCCACCAGCTTCATCCCCCAGCAAGTACGTGCCGCCGGACTGGAGATGGCAGACGTGCTCACCGACATCGTGGAAAACCAATTTCGCTGAGAAATAAGGGGCAAGGAAAATTTAAATATTAAAAAATTAAAAGATTAAAGGAGCACAAATGGGCTATTGTCCAAACTCCCAAACTCCTATAACGGAAACTCCTCTCACTCCTCCACTCCTTAGTCTATTGTCCAAACTCCCAAACTCCTCCACTCCTAAACTCCCAAACTCCTGAAATCTATGTTTGACGAAATCCGCCCATATAATCCCGAGGAACTGCCTGAAGTGTATGAACGCCTGCTGGCCGACAAGCAGTTCCTTGCCGTACTGCCCTATGTGCTGCCCGACGTGCCTTTGGAGCAGGTGGCGGCGCTGATGCGGGGTTGCAAGACCAATCTGGAGTTTCAAAAGACATTCTGCTATGGCTTCCTCAAACAGCTGTTGGCCAAGGCAAGCACGGGTTGTGACATGGACATCTCGGCTATCGACAACCAACGGCGATACACCTTCGTTAGTAACCATCGTGACATCGTTCTCGATTCGGCATTGCTCGACATGCTGCTCATAGATGCCAACTTTTCCACCACTTGTGAGATTGCCATAGGCGACAACCTTCTCTCTTTGCCATGGGTGCGCGATTTGGTGCGTGTCAACAAGTCGTTCATCGTACAACGGTCTCTGCCGCCCCGGCAGATGCTCTTGGCCAGCCGCGAACTGTCCGACTATATGCACTACGCTATCAGCGAGAAAAACGAAAATATTTGGATTGCCCAGCGAGAGGGTAGGGCGAAAGATTCCGACGACCGCACCCAACCGGCCATCCTTAAGATGATGGCTATGGGCGGCGAGGGAACGACGCTCGAACGCCTCGAAGCATTACATATAGTACCGCTGGCCATATCCTACGAGTATGACCCCTGCGACTATCTCAAGGCGCGTGAGTTATGGTGTCGTCACGAAGACCCTGCTTTCCGCAAGACGGCGAACGACGATGTGGTGAGTATGCGCACGGGTATCATGGGCTATAAAGGTGCCATTCACTACCATTGTGCACCTTGCATCGACGACTATTTACAAACCCTTGGCGATGTGCCCAAAGGCGAACTTTTCGACACTGTAGCTGCGCATATCGATCGGCAGATACATCTTCATTACCGTCTCTTTCCGTCGAACCTCGTGGCTCTGCGTATACTGGGTGCCGAGGAGGAAGGGAATACTATGTCCGATATGTGTGGAAAGGATGTCCACAGTGTCGTGGCATGGTTGTCCGATCATCTTTCTGTCGGTTGTGGCGAAGCAGAGGAAAAGGCTTTCAACGACTATCTCTCGAAACGAGTGGCCTTGGCGCATACCGAAGGTGCTGATGACACGGCGTTCATCCGCCATATTCTCCTCGTGATGTATGCCAACCCAGCCATCAACTTCTATAAGAGTCTCACCCCCGCCCCCTCTCATACCATTTAACAAGATTCTGTCAGATGATGAAAAAAATATCTCTGTTATTCTTTTGCGCATTACTATTGGCTGCGGCCTGTACCACGCGTGATTATGAGACGGGCGATGGCAAATTGTCATTCCTGCGGGCAGACTTCGGCGTGGCTCATTCCGATGCTGTGGGGTCACTTGACTATGTCGATACCGACGAAGGACAACGGGTGTTCTTCCCCATGGCCATCCAAGCCGATTGGGCGGTGACCGCCGATTCCCTATACCGTGTACTCACCTATTATGATGCAACGGAAACAGCGACGACCAGCAAGGTGCATCGACTCATCCAACTGGTGACCGTCAAGCCCAAACCAGCCGAAGAGGTGAAAGAACAGTTCACCGACCCCGTCAAAGTGGAGAGTGCGTGGATGAGTCCCAACGGCAAATACCTGAACTTGGGATTGCGGCTGATGACAGGTTCCACAGATGACGAAGAATTGCACCAGACGGTGGGAGTGTTACTCGACGAAGAAACGGAGCGCGATGACCATACCCATCAGTACCGATGGACTTTCTTCCATAACCAGAACGGAGTGCCCGAATACTATTCCACGTTGGTATATATAAGCATTGCCACCGCCGACCTTCAGGCTGGCGATGGCATAACCCTTCGTATCAACACCTATGATGGGTGGGAAGAGAGAACATTTGAAATAGCCCCCCACTAACTCCCCCCAAGGGGGAGAATAATTACCCTGTGGAGTATTTACGCCCTCCCCTCGGGGAGGGATGGGGAAGGGGCTATCTTTTCTTCCAGTTTCTCCAACATGTCTTGTGTCATGCGCGTGATGTCGTAGGTGGGAGCCCAGCCCCATTCGCGGCGGGCGCAGGTATCGTCCATGCGGTCGGGCCAACTCTCGGCAATGAACTGCTTCAGGGGGTCCACGTCGTACACCATCTCGAAGTCGGGCTTGTATTTCTTGATTTCCGCATATATTTTCTCCGGCGAGAAACTCATGGCCGTCACATTGAACCCATTATGGTGTACCAGTCGGTCGGGGTTAGCTTCCATCAGCATGATGGCCGCGCGCAGGGCATCGGGCATATACATCATGTCGAGCATGGTACCTTCTTTCAATGGACAGACGAAACGCTCGCCACGCACAGCACTGTAGAAGATATCGACGGCATAGTCGGTGGTGCCGCCACCGGGTAGCGTCTTATAGGAGATGATGCCGGGAAAACGTACTGAACGGGTATCGACACCATATTTTATATTATAATAGGTGCTCAGCAACTCGGTGGTAACCTTCGACACGCCGTAAATGGTTCGCGGGCGTTGTATCGTGTCCTGGGGAGTCATCATGTGTGGAGTCTCGCGGCCAAAGGAGCCTATGCTGCTGGGTGTGAACACGGAGCAACGGTGTTCACGTGCCACCTCCAGGACGTTCCATAGTCCGTCGATGCCGATTTTCCATGCCAGACGGGGCTTCGACTCGGCCACCACTGAGAGTAGGGCGGCCAGATTGTAGATGGCATCGATGTCATATTTCCTCACCACGTCATTGAGCATCTCGCCGTCGGTAACGTCGGCTACCTCCGAGGGGCCACTCTCCAACAGTTCGCCCTTTGGCTCGGCACCTGGGATATACCCCGCCACCACATGGTCGTTTCCATAGCGTTTGCGCAGTTCCATCGTCAGCTCGGAGCCTATCTGCCCCGTTGAACCAATTACCAGGATATTTTTCATAATCGTAGATTTAAGGGTTGTGTTTTCAATGCAAAGAAAATATTTTTTTTTCATATCTCATCATTTTGACACGAAAAAATACTTCAACACCCGTTTTTTTCAAAAAAACTTTCCCAAAACACCCTTATTGTGGAAAAAAAAGTGTTATTTTGCAATTGGCAAGAGGAGGGAGGCAAGGAGCAAGGGCAAGCAAGGAGCATGGGGCAAGGAGCAAGGGGCAAGGAGCAAGAGAATAGTTTAGAGGGGCAAAACTCCCAAACTCCCTAGTCTATTGTCCAAACTCCTAAACTCCCAAACTCCTAAACTCCCTAGTCTATTGTCCAAACTTCTATAACGGAAACTCCTAAACTCCTTTAATTTAAATCATAATACTATGTACGGAAAAATGAAAGAACATCTCCAGCAGACCATTGCTGAGATTCGTGAAGCAGGACTTTACAAGGAAGAACGTCTCATAGAAAGTCCCCAGAAAGCAGAAATAACCGTCAAAGGCCAACCCGTGCTCAACTTCTGTGCCAACAACTACCTAGGCCTCTCCGACCATCCGCGTCTCATCGAAGGAGCCAAGCGCATGATGGACAACCGGGGCTTCGGCATGTCGTCGGTACGTTTTATCTGCGGCACGCAGGATATCCACAAGGAACTGGAAGCAGCCATCTCCGACTATTTCCATACCGAAGACACCATTCTTTATGCAGCATGCTTCGATGCCAACGGCGGTGTGTTTGAACCGTTGTTCACCGACGAGGACGCCATCATCTCTGATGCCCTTAACCATGCTTCGATTATCGACGGTGTGCGTCTGTGCAAGGCCAAGCGCTACCGCTATGCCAATGCCGACATGCAGGAACTGGAGAAATGTTTGCAGGAGGCACAGGCTCAACGTTTCCGTATCATCGTGACCGACGGTGTGTTCTCCATGGATGGCAACGTGGCTCCGATGGACAAGATTTGTGACCTGGCGGAGAAATACGACGCCCTGGTGATGGTCGATGAGAGCCATTCCGCAGGTGTCGTAGGTGCCACAGGTCATGGCGTGAGTGAGTTCTTCAATACCTACGGACGTGTTGATATCTATACCGGCACCCTCGGCAAGTCGTTCGGTGGAGCCCTTGGCGGTTTTACCACGGGGCGCAAGGAGATTATCGAACTGCTGCGCCAGCGTTCGCGTCCCTATCTTTTCTCCAACTCTCTTGCTCCCTGTATCATTGGCGCCTCGCTCGAGGTGTTCAAGATGCTCAAGGAGAGCAATGAGATACATGACCGTCTGGTGGAGAACGTCAATTATTTCCGTGACAAAATGATGGCGGCTGGCTTCGACATCAAACCCACGCAGAGCGCCATTTGTGCCGTTATGCTCTACGATGCCAAACTCTCACAGGTCTATGCAGCCAAGATGCAGGAAGAGGGCATCTATGTCACGGGCTTCTACTATCCCGTGGTGCCCAAGGGACAAGCACGTATCCGTGTGCAGATTTCCGCCGGTCATACCCGCGAACAGCTCGACAAGTGCGTCAATGCCTTCATCAAGGTCGGGCGTGAACTGGGCGTGCTCGAAAAGTAAAAGGTAAGATTAAAAACTTCTTTGAAAGATAAAACAATATCCCCTGCAATCGATTCGACTTGCAGGGGATATTTCTGTGTTAAGAGAACAATGTTTTATTTTCATTTTTTTCTTTCAATCTTCCATGTCCAAACGGATTTGGTGGATTTTTCTTGTATTTTTAACACTTTTTCCTCTGTTTTGCGCCTAATCCCTCTATTTTTTTAAAAAAAATAAAAAATTGGCAACAAATTATGATGACAATAAAAAAAAATCCTTTACTTTTGCAAATTGAAATCATGTATAACAACTATAGCGGAGTTGTCTTTTCTGTAAAAACCTAAATATTATCATATAAAGTCAAACCTAAAAAACTTAATGCTTATCGAGAAAAAACGTCAAGTAAAAAGGAATTGACCATGTCTTATTAATATAATAAGGTGTGGAGGGTCGTTATGACCAAGTGAAAAAATTAACTAAGAGTTTATACTATTTAACCTAATGAAAATACTTAAAGTATGAATTTGAATTTCAGAAAAACGGTGCTGCTGATGGGTGCATGTGCTATGGTTGGCTTTGCCTCCCCTGTTTATGCCTCATCCGAAGCCGCTCCGCAGGCGGTTCAGCAGTCAAAGACAGTCACAGGTACCGTTCGTGATGCCGGAGGCCCCGTCATTGGTGCTACCATCATGGAAAAAGGTACTTCTAACGGTACGGTTACCGATCTCGACGGTAACTTCTCTCTCAATGTGCAGCCGGGTGCTACACTAGTGATTTCGTATGTGGGCTACAAAACACAGGAAATCGCTGTGGGCAGCCAGTCTAACATCTCTATCGACCTTACCGAGGATGCTGACGTGCTCGAGGAAGTGGTCGTCGTAGGTTACGGTGTCCAGAAGAAAAAGCTGGTTACCGGTGCCACTGTTCAGGTGAAGGGTGATGACATCGCCAAACTGAACACCACGAACGCACTCGAGGCCATGCAGTCAAGCTCACCTGGTGTACAGATTACCCAGTCGTCTTCACAGCCTGGTAAAGGATACAATGTGTACATCCGTGGTAAGGGCACCATCGGTGACAACACTCCTCTCTATGTGATTGACGGTGTGGCAGGTGGTAGCCTTGACGGCATCAACCCGAACGATATCGAGAGCATCGACGTGCTGAAGGATGCTGCTTCGGCTGCCATCTACGGTGCACGTGCTGCTAACGGTGTGATCCTCGTGACCACCAAGCAGGGTAAGGCTGGTAAGATTGAACTCAGTTACAATGGTGCTATCGGCTGGTCGAACGTTTACAAGCGTCCGCAATTGCTCAATGCCCAGCAGTACATGACCATCTTTGACGAGTATAACTACAACTCTAATGGTACTACGTTGGATTGGTCTGCTTATGTTCCTGCTGACATTCTTACCAAGGTGGCCAACGGTTGGGAAGGCACTGACTGGTGGGATGTATTCACCAACAAGAATGCCGTCCAGCATAACCATTCTGTGACCTTGACCGGTGGTACAGACCGTTCGAAGTTCGCCATGTCGTACACCTATACCGGCAACGAAGGTATTATGGGTGCCGACCAGGCTTCATACTACAAGCGTCACACCATCCGCATCAACAGCGACCATGTGCTCTTGAGAGTGAAGGACTTCGATGCCATCACCATCGGTGAGAACATCTCCATCGGCTACACCAAGAGCCACGACCTGGCTGAGGGTGGTATGTATTGGAGCTATATCCACAGCTTGCTCCAGGTGTCTCCGCTCATGCCGCAGTATGCAGACAACGGCGATATCTATAATTATCAAGATCCCGCTGGTAATGTGACTTATGGTAAAGGCTGGAACACAAGTATGTTCAACAACCCATGGGAGGCTCTCACCAAAGGCGGTTGGAACTCATTGGCTGAAAGCCGCAACGTCAATACCAGTGTTACTGCTTTCACTGTTATCCAGCCTATCAAGGGTCTGAGATTCCGCTCACAGTTCAACTACAACTGGGGTTCTGGTGCATACCGCCAATATTCAGAGCCACGTGCTGATAATCCTATTGGTCCTGTATCTACATATGGTGTAAGCCAGAGTGCTTGGATTAGTGGCAACTGGTCGATTGAGAACACCCTTACTTACGACCTTCCTATTTTCAGTGGTCACAAGATTACCGCTATGGTTGGTCAGGGCTTCCAGAGCACAGACTGGAGCGCAAACCTCGGTGGAAACAACAGCGTTAGTTGGGGCAGTCAGCTCGCAACACTGAAGGGTTGGGATTCCGCATGGCTGTCAAACATCAAACTTACTGATGTTACTGTTGCTGGCCTGACTGGTAATCCTAACGACGAAGAGTATCTTGCTTCTTGGTTCGGTCGTGTATCTTGGGACTGGAATGAAACATATATGGCTACTGTCACGATGCGTTATGACGGTTCCAGTATCTTCGCCGACGGTCACCGTTGGGGTCTGTTCCCCTCTGTGTCTGCAGGTTGGGTGGTTACCAACGAACCTTTCATGGAGAGCGTGAAGAGTTGGATGGACTTCTTCAAACTCCGCGCGTCTTGGGGTCAGAACGGTAACAACCGTATCACCAAGTACCAATATCTGGCAACCATCGCCCTGTCTGGCACAGCCAATGACAGTGGTTACAAGTTTGGTTCAGACATGGCTACCTCCACCTCTGGTATTCCCTATACCGGTGCTTACGCTAACATCGTACCCAACCCCGAACTGACTTGGGAGACCTCTGAGCAGCTCGACTTCGGTTTCGATGCCCGTTTCCTCAACAGCCGTTTGAATGTAAACTTCGACTGGTATAAGAAGACCACGAAGGACTGGCTCGTTACTGGTCCGACGATTGGTATTATGGGTACCAACCCTGCTTACATCAATGGTGGTGACGTGGAGAATACCGGTGTTGAACTCGCTCTCAACTGGAATGACAGAATCGGCAGCGACTTCAGTTACAACGTAGGTGTGAACTTCGCCACCAACAAGAACGAGGTAACCCGTATCGCTAACGAGAACCACTATATCTCAGGTAATGGTAATCTTCTCTCACAGGGTACAGACTATGTATCCCGTGCTGAGGAAGGCTATCCCATCGGCTACTTCTACGGCATGTCCTACAGTGGCATCTGGCAGAATCAGGCTCAGATTGATGCCGCCCGTGCTAACGGTCAGGCCGTTCTCGATGACGCTAAACCCGGTGATTGCATCTGGGACGACTGGAACGGTGACGGTGTAATCGTTGGTAAGGGTGAAGGTGCTGGTACCGATAAGCATCAAATCGGTGATCCTAACCCCGATGTGATGCTGGGTGTTAACCTCGGTTTGCAATGGAGAGGCTTAGACTTCTCTATCAACGGTGCCGGTGCATTCGGTATGCAGATTATGCGTTCTTACCGTTCATACGGTGATGATCCTGACGAGAACTATGATACCACCATCCTTCAGCGTTGGCATGGTGAGGGTACCTCAAACACGATGCCGCGTATTTCCAATAATGGTCACCCGAACACTATCTGGGTATCCACACGTTATATGGAGGACGCTGACTACTTCAAGATCAAGACCGTTACTCTCGGTTACGACTTCAAGCATCTTTGGAAGGCTTGCCCGTTCCAGCAGTTCCGCTTCTATGTGCAGGTTCAGAACCTCGCCACCTTCACTGGTTACACCGGTCTCGATCCTGAGGTAGGCAACACAGGTGGTGATGTATCTTGGGCATCCGGTATCGACCTTGGTCTTTACCCACCAGCTCGTACATTCTTGGTTGGTGCAAGTATTAAATTCTAATTCGAATATAAGTTATGAAGAAATATATTCTATCATCGTTGGCTGTTTTGGCAGCAACTTTGTTCACAGCATGTAATGACATGCTGGACACCGATCCGCGTGTGACGGAGATGACCTCAGCCACATTCCCAGGCAAGCCTGCAGATGTGGAGGCGTTGAATGCAGCTACCTACAGTATCATGAGTACGTTGGGTGGCGGTGATAATAGTGATTGTTTAAATAATATTTTCTTCTGGTGGAGTTGTATGTCTGATGATTGCTACGGTAGTGGTGGTCTGCAAGACTATATGCCTAAGTCGATGCATCATTTTACCATGCAGGATGCCAATCAGTATGAATATGACTGGATTCTTCTCTATGGTGGTGTCTCGCGTGCCAACAACCAGATTGAAACCATTGACAATGTGGCTTGGACTGACGCACAGAAGGCTCAGCGCAACCAGCTCCTCGGTGAGGCGTACTTCATGCGTGGCCTCTATACCTTCTGGCTTACCCAGATGTATGGTGACATTCCTTTGATCACTTCTACCCTTATTACCGATGAGTCCTATCAACAAGTGAGTGCTGAGGAAGTCATCTATCCGCAGATTATCGCTGACTTCATGTCCGCCAAAAATCTTATGACGGTAACGAAGGCCAATGGTTCTGGTCATGCTGACAAGTACTGTGCCGAGGCATTCATGGCTCGTGCATACATGTTCTGGGCAGGCTTCTACAAAGGTGTCGGTGAAATCAAAAACGGCGCTCCTGCCATCGAGCTCCTTGACCGTACCGGTGCTGCTATCGCACAGGAAGGTCTTAACGTGTCTTCCGTTTCCAAGGATGACATCGTCAACGGCTTGAAGGACATTATCAACAATGGTGGCTACAAACTCTGCGAAGACTACCGTTCACTCTGGCAGTACTCCAACAGCCTTCTCTTGGCAGAGGCACTCGATGGCCAAGGCCATGACTACGAATTCATTAAAGACTTGAAACCAGAGAACTGTTTCGACAAGCCTGGTATGGGTAATGGTAACACTGAGGAACTGTTCGCCATTCAGTTCATGAATGCTTCTTCTTGGAACATCGGTGGCACATATTGCAACCCGCGTATGTATTCCAACTATCTGTCATGTTTCTGGGGTCTTCGTAATGGTGCCTCCAACATGAATGGTGACCGTGATTTGACTTATCCGTTCAACCAGGGCTGGGGTCAAGGCACTCCTTCCTGCAATATCTGGGATGACTGGACAGCAGCAGAAACTGCCGGTGGTTATACCGACCTCCGCAAGAAAGCTTCTATGATTGACCTCGATAACGAACTCGCTGGCTATGTGTACGAGAAGGATGACTGTGAGGAATCTGGCTATTCTGTGAAGAAGTACGCCGATGTAAACCTTGACGCTAACGATGCCAACAATAAAACTTGGTGGGTTCAGTGTGAGGGTTATTCCGGCAGTGGTTCTCTTGGCAACAGTATGCAGGGTGACCACTTTGAGGACTTCTACCTGATGCGTTATGCTGACGTGCTTCTGATGATGACCGAGCTTACTGGTGATGCTCAGTACATGAATCAGGTGCAGCGTCGTGCCGGTGTTCCTGAGACAGGTTACTCATTGGCAAACGTTCAGAACGAGCGTCGTTGGGAGTTTGCATTCGAAGGACTTCGTTTCAACGATATGCGTCGTTGGACTGGTAAGGATTGCTCGAACAGCGACTATGCTCCTAAGGCTTTGCAGGCACAGTCTGGCAAGCAGATTGTCTGCCTCGGTGACAAGGGCAACAAGCGTTCTCTGGCACACATGACGTGTTCTTGGACTGAGCGTTATAATGCTACCAATGGCTTCCTGCCTAAACCTCAGAACCAGATAACTCTACATAATGGTGGATTGGAGCAGAACCCAGGTTGGGACGTTTCTGACCCGAAGACACAATATAAAGGACTTTATTAATTTTTATATTAAGTAATCAATATGAAAAAGATATTTTTGTTATTTGCCGCAGTATGTGCTTTCGTTGCTTGTGACCCTGTTTCAGAGGACATCAGCAATGACGGTCACATCACTCTTGACGAACTCATAGCGAAGTCAAGCGTTACTGTTGACAAGGCACCCAGTGGCCAGAACGGCAACGTCGTTTCCTGCACGACCTCGGCACCTGTCAATGCCAAGTGGGATATTGGTGGTAAGGAATTCGTCGGCAACTTTGCCAAGAAGAAGATGAAACTCGGTGACTATATCGTTACCTTGACCGCTCTTTGCGCTGACGGTACCAAACTGACTGCTGATTTCCCCGTATCTTGCCAAGTCATCACTGAGGAACTCCAGAAGATTTATATCTATGGTGAGGATCCTCAGATGCAACCGCCATTCAGCCCTGAGGCTTGGAATGCGGCAGCCATGCGTTTCAGTGATAACGAGGGCCAGCATTTCCCATATCTTACTGATGAAATCTACTGGGGCTTCAAGACGCTTATCATTGATGTTTCTCAAGTCACAGATAATTTGGACGTAAGAATCATGTCTGGTTGGTGGGACAATTTCAATGCTGACGGCAGTGAAACCCACGTACACTGGAATGATGGTTTGAATGAGCTTCAACTCACTGAGGACATTGCTAAGATTTGTGCCAAAGGTAATGACGGTAAAAATCATGACCTTCAGTTCATGGTTACCTCCGGATCTTGTGTTGTCAACTCTGTTTACTATGAGGAATAATCATTCCTAAATGGTATAATTATAAAAGGCTGGCTCTATTCAATGAGCCAGCCTTTTTTTATTGGGAATATCTTACAAATACTTGCTGAATTTGTGGAGATTGTCCTTTTTTTTGTAAATTTGCACGAAAATAAGTACAGTTGTCTTTATCTATGGAAAAGAATTCCTTCAGCAAAGTCTCCAAGGCCCTTCTCTATGGAAGTCTGTTGGCTTTCATGGCTTTTGTCTTATACATATTGCACATCAATCAAGAGGTGTTTTACACGGCACAAGACCGTTCTGAATTCATTGTTGGAGAACCCTTTTACCACACCCTCCTATCGAAGCCTTTTGGTCTGATGAAGTATGTGGGAGCCTGGCTCACTCAGCTATTCTATCATCCGGCTTTAGGTGCTGGTGTGCTGGTAGTCATATGGGCACTCATATTCTTTGTGGGTGCCAAGGCGTTCCGGCTGCGGGATAATGCCGTTGCACTGATGCTCCTGCCCATTGCCTGTCTGCTTACGTCAGTTGTCGATTTGGGCTATTGGATTTATATCTCCACCATCAGAGGCTATTGGTTCTCGCAGTCCGTAGGCTATCTCGTCATGCTGTCGCTCTTGTGGGCAGCCCATAGTACGCCACGCAAATGGCACCTTGCGTGGTATCTGTTAGGCTTTTGTATTTATCCGATGCTGGGGTGGTTTGCCTTGCTTTTCATGCTCTGCCTGATGATTTCTGAAAAAATCACCTGGCGGGAGCTTATAGGCATTGTATTGCTTGTTTTTACCGCCCACATTTGGCATGCCCAACTCTATTCGAACTTCAAGCTCGACGATGTGGTGTTGGCGGGCTTTCCTCATTTCTTTACTTCACTCGATAATAGTCGGCATCTTTCCATCCCGTTCTGGGTGCTCGGTGCGTTATCTATACTCATTCCATTGGTTGGTAGTTTGGGGAACTGGTCGTTTGGTCGTTTGGGGAACTGGTCGTTTGGTCGTTTGGTTGTGCCGGTGGTTTGTGTCGTTGCTGGTATTGTTTTCACCTTGTCTTTCATGTTCCGAGATAAGAACTACATTGACGAGATGCGCATGGTGCGTCATGCAGAGGACGACAACTGGAAGGAGGTGATCCGTATGGCGGAGGAGAATAAGGAACCTACCCGCACGATGGTATTCCTCAAGAACATAGCCCTGATGAACGAAGGGGGCCTGCTTGACCGTTCGTTCAAATTGGGCAACGACGCCGTCAGTATTAACAATCCCGATTCGCTCCATGTCACCCTTTTGGAAATCGCTTCGCCGCTGGTCTATTACAACTACGGTATGATGAACGAGGCCATCCGACTGAATTTTGAAAATGGCATCCAATACGGTTTCTCGCCCTTCTTATTGAAGACACTTTCACGTTGTGCCCTGGCTGTAGGAGACGAAAAACTGGTGGAACGCTATACCACCATATTGCACCATCATCCTTTCTACGCTAATTGGCAGCCCTCTCCTGTCACAGACAAGATCAAGGAACTGCAGAAAGCCTACCCCGACGAACTCTCCGGTGTAGAGAACAGCGACAGTTATATTGTCAACAGTATCAGTCTTTGGTCAGATTCCATCAGCAAGGTTGTTTCAGAACAGGCATTGCTCTATTCCATGATACGCTGCGACTCCCGTCGCTTCTGGGCATCGTTGCGCAACTGGGTGAACTCGCACATGGACGAGGAATTCCCCCTCCATGCAATGGAGGCATATATGCTATACATGGAAAAGGCACCGGAAAAGAAGCGTATGATGCTCCCTGTCAGTCAGACTGTTTACGACCGCTACAAACAGTTCTGGGAAACCATGGAAAAAGTGGCGAAGCCCGGCATGAACCTTGAGAGCCTAGGCGAGCTGATGCGTGAGGAATTCGGAGACACCTACTGGTGGTACAATGTATTCGGAAAAAAACCGTTTGCCTTGAGTGGTAAGCTTGGTCATGAAATTCATTCATAAGAAAACGATGAAAAGATATATTAGTCCCTGGTTCCAGTTCCTGACAACAGCCCTGCTGCTGTTGTCAGCGTGTGCTAATCACCCCGACGTGCCTTCTTCAGCCAAGGAGGCCCAGTGTCTGCCACCCATCTTCCCCGATTATTGCAATATCACTGCGCCATGCAATATTGCGCCACTCAATTTCATGCTTCCTGCCGACGAGTATGAAACGTGCGTGGCCCGTTTTACTACGCCCGACGGCCAACAGCAGACCTATGGCAATGGCGTGAAGGTGCAGATTCCCGAATCGGAATGGCATGATATGCTCGGTGCATCTAAGGGCAAGAGCATGAAAGTAGAGGTTTGGGGCCAGAAAGGGGATGAGTGGCTGTCGTTCAACCCCTTTGAGATATATGTGGTCGAAGAGCCCATCGACGAATATGTGTCGTACCGCCTTATCGAACCGTCGTATGTCGCTTGGGGATTCATGGAGATAGCCCAACGTAACCTCTCGTCATTCGAAGAGACACAGATTTTCAACAACGAGATTACCAGTAATGACATAAAAAAAGGCCAGTGCATCAACTGCCACAGCTATCAGAACTACAAGACCGACAACATGCTCTTTCACGTACGCCTCTCCAATGCCGGCACCGTCATCGTGAACGACGGCAAGATTTCGAGAGTCAATCTGAAACGTGACTATACCATCTCGTCGGGAGTCTATCCTTCATGGCACCCCAACGCCAAGCTGGTAGCTTTCTCGACCAACCGGACACGTCAGGTATTCCATTCGTTGAACCTTAACAAGATTGAGGTTTTCGATGAGGCGAGCGACTTGATTCTGTATGACGTGGAGACCGACTCGGTGAGCATAGTCAGCAACGACTCCACGCTGTTGGAAGTGTATCCCACCTGGTCGCCCGATGGCAAATATCTCTATTATTGCAAGTCTGTTCCGCTTCCTGAAGAGATGCGCGACAAGGATATCAGAACTACCTACCCGAAAGTTCAATACAACCTCTATCGTCGTTCGTTTGATGTGAAAACGCACAATTTCGGAGACGAAGAACTTGTCTATGATGCTGCCTCGGCTGACAAGAGTGTTACCTTGCCACGCATCAGCCCCGATGGCCGCTATCTGCTCTTTGCCTTGGGGCAGTATGGCTGTTTCCATAGCAGGCACCGTGATGCCGACATTGTTTGTATTCCGATGGAACAGTACACGGGCACTGCCCTAACCGCAGAGACCTCTTCGGCCCTCGATCTCACTCTCCTTAACAGCAAGGACTATTCCGACAGTTACCCCTCATGGTCGAGCAATGGGCACTGGATCATGGTTGCCAGTCGTCGTCTCGATGATAATTACAGCCGTATATTCTTTGCTTATTTCAACAATGGAAAAGTAAGTAAGGCTTTCCTGATGCCACAAGAAGACCCAGAAACGAACACCTTCCTTTTCAAGAGCTATAACCGTCCGGAGTTTATGGTGGAGCCTGTCCGCATCAGTGTCGAAGAATTCAGCCGGGTATTTGACAAATAACTCTTAAATGAAGTATATACACAGTCTATACACGCTTCTTTTCGGTGTGGCGGTTCTTCTCTTTTTCGGACTGGCCTATCCGCATCATCTACATTATCAGGAACAGTTTCAACTCTTTCTCTTCGACTGCTCCTACGTGTGGGAGATAGTGAAATTGCCCGGTGGCATAGCCGACCTGCTGGGACGTTTCTGCACGCAGTTTTTCCTTTATGCCTGGGTGGGGGCTTTAATCATTGCCATTCTGCTCTCGGTGGTGCAACTCCTGACGCTCCGTTTGGCCAATTGGGGTCGTCTATATGGCCTTAGTTTTGTGCCGTCGTTTCTGCTCTGGCTGTTCCTGCTCGACGAGAATGCACTGTTGGGTGGTGTCTGGGCTGTTTTACTCACGCTTTTTGCTTCCTGGCTCTTCGACAAGTTACCTGGCGGCTGGGTGCGTCGCATCCTGCTCATAGTAGCCATACCTGTACTCTATTGGATAGTGGGCCCAGTCTGCCTATTGTTCTTCCTCTTACAAGCTCCATCCCTTACTTCTCACCCCTCATCCCACCCCTCAGCCCACCCCTCTTCTCACCCCTCCCCCCTC
>JAFYZT010000043.1 GCA_017548605.1 Prevotella sp.
ATTTGATGGTAATGATAATCTTTCATCATATATCACCAACCCTTATCTTTCAGAATATTTGTGTCGCTATATTATTGGAAGCGGACCTGTGATGTATTATCTCATTTTTCTCCAATACGAAGGAAATGATTATGTATTGATTGATGGTCCACATTTATATATCAAACAGCATCTGAAAGGTTTTTTCTTTTACCAAACAGAATTGGTCCTATGCTATTCTTTAGGGGATTTATATAAAAAATATGTTAATGAAGACAGTCTGATAATTCCATATAATGGTAGAATTCCAGGATATAAAGAAAGAGAGGAAAGATATGAAAGGAATCCTGTAAATTATACTGTTTTTAAAATCAATAAAGATGGTAAATTGGAATGGATTCAGTATGACTGGATATTGAAAACCAACATTATCCATCAATGGGAACATTTATAAAGAAGCGAGTATGATAATTCCATGGGGATAGGGAAAACGTGTTATTATAAACAATTCGGGCGAAATCGATGAAAAAACACATTGATTTCGCCCGAAATAGTGGATAGGGATACTTTTTTACCCTTTTACTTTTTTACCTTTTTACTTTTCATTCATCCCACTTGACTGCCGGGCTTCACGTCTTTCGTCGTGGTGACGACACTCAGCGTCTCGTCGAAGTCGACGGCGGAGAGAATCATACCCTGGCTCTCTATGCCCATCATCTTGCGCGGGGCAAAGTTAGCCACGAACAATACGCGCTTGCCGATAAGTTCTTCAGGATTGTCATAGAACGTGGCGATGCCAGAGCAGATGGTGCGGTCGGTACCGCTGCCGTCGTCGAGGGTGAACTGTAACAGTTTCTTCGATTTCTTCACACGCTGGCAGTCCTTCACCAGGCCCACGCGGATATCCAATTTCTCGAAATCCTCGAAACTGACGGTGTCCTTTATTGGGGCTGCCTTGTATGTTGCCGCCTCATTGGCTTTCTTCGTGGCTTCCAATTTGTCCAGTTGAGACTGGATAACCTCGTCTTCAATTTTCTCGAAGAGCAAGGCAGGCTCGGCCAACTGGTGACCAGCAGCCAACAGGTTGGTGCTGCCCAGCTGTTCCCATTCGAAATGTTCAATGTTGAGCATCTCGCGCAGTTTTTTTGAAGAGAAGGGAAGGAACGGCTCGAAGGCGATGGCCAGGTTGGCGGTCAGTTGGAGGCAGATGTTGAGGATGGTTTCGCAACGCTTGGGGTCGGTCTTCCATACCTTCCACGGCTCGCAGTCGGTGATGTATTTATTGCCGATGCGTGCGAGGTTCATCGCCTCGAACTGTGCCTCGCGGAACTTGAACTGTTCGAGTAGCCGTTCCACTTTTTCCTTCACGTCCTTGAATTCGTCGATGGCGTTGCGGTCGGTGTCGGTCAGCTCGCCACAGGCGGGTACCATGCCGTTCCAGTATTTCTTTGTCAGTTGCAAGGCGCGGTTGACAAAGTTGCCGTAGATGGCCACCAACTCGTTGTTGTTGCGGTCTTGGAAGTCACGCCACGTGAAGTTATTGTCCTTCGTTTCCGGTGCGTTGGCTGTGAGCACGTAACGCAGCACGTCCTGCTTGCCGGGCAGGTCAACCAGGTATTCGTGGAGCCACACCGCCCAGTTGCGCGAGGTGGATATCTTGTCATCCTCGAGGTTGAGGAACTCGTTGGCGGGTACATTGTCGGGCAGGATATACTGTCCGTGGGCTTTCATCATCACGGGGAAGATGATGCAGTGGAACACGATATTATCCTTGCCGATGAAATGAACGAGGCGTGTCTCGGGGTCTTGCCACCACTGCTGCCACGGTCCCCACTTCTCCGGCTCGCGGTCGCACAGCTCCTTGGTGTTCGACACATAGCCGATGGGGGCATCGAACCAAACATAGAGCACTTTGCCGTCAGCACCTTCTACGGGTACGGGGATGCCCCAGTCGAGGTCGCGCGTCATGGCGCGGGGCTGCAGGTCCATGTCGAGCCATGACTTGCACTGTCCATAGACGTTCGGACGCCACTCTTTGTGTTCCTCCAAAATCCACTGCTTCAGCCACTCTTGGTACTCGTTCAGGGGCAGGTACCAGTTCTTCGTCTCTTTCAATACGGGTGTGGAGCCGCTAATGGTCGATTTGGGGTTGATGAGTTCGGTGGGGGAGAGGTCGCGTCCGCATTTCTCACACTGGTCACCGTATGCACCTTCATTGTGGCAGTGGGGACATTCGCCCGTCACGTAACGGTCGGCGAGGAACTGCTTGGCCTCCTCGTCGTAGAGCTGTGTGGTGGTCTCCTCCGTCAGCTTACCCTCATCGTAGAGTTTGCGGAACCACTCAGCGGCGAACTTGTGGTGAATGTCGGAGGTGGTGCGGCTGTAGATGTCGAAGGATATGCCGAACTGCTCGAAGCTGTCCTTGATCATCTGGTGGTAGCGGTCCACCACATCCTGCGGGGTGATGCCCTCCTTGCGGGCACGTATGGTGATGGGTACACCGTGTTCGTCGCTTCCGCCGATGAAGATGACATCCTGTTTTTTCAGCCGAAGGTATCTCACATATATGTCGGCAGGTACGTAAACGCCAGCCAGGTGGCCGATATGCACGCCGCCGTTGGCATAGGGCAGGGCGGCGGTCACGGTAGTGCGCTTGAAATGCTTCTGTTCCATTGTTGAATTATTTAATCGGAAGTTAAAGTGGGAGTTAAAATGGAAGTTAATTCGCTTCGCTCATGGAAGTTAAAATGGACATTACTTCGTTTTATTTTTCACTTTTCACTATTCCTTTATGAGATTATATTTTTGAGGGTGCAAAATTACGAATAAACGAGGGAAAAGCCAAATAAAATCAGTGTTTTCCCCCGTTTTGCCATCTATTTTGCCTTGATGATGTCATTATCCGATGATTCCTGCCTGTATCAGCACCTGAATGATGGGGAAATGCACCAGATAAATGCTGTAGGAGAAGTCGGGCACGTGGTGCAGGAGGGCCAGCGGTCGACAGGCATAGGCCAATCCCACGATAAGACAGGCATAAGCCACTGGTTCAATAATCAGATGGAGCCATGGGTGGCTTACGGCGAGGAGCACAACGGTCACGGCAGCTCCGTATGCCACCACCCACCACAACTTGTCTTGTAACCGTTCGAAGAGCAAGAGCATGGTCATACCACCGAGGAAGAACGGCAGCTGCCCCATCAGTTGGTGTTGCAGTATCTCGAAGAGCGGATTGTCCGTGGTGTCGAAGAAATGGCGACAAAGCATGATATAAGCCATGGAAAGCAGCCATAGCACAAGGAGCGTGCGCCAGCGGCCGAAGCGTCGCATGAGCCAGCAGATGAACGGTATGCAGCAATAGAAGAGCACCTGTACCTTCATGAACCACAGTGAGCCGTTGACGGCGGTCATGGCATTGTCGGTGAACACACCGGGCAGCGACGGCTCCATGAAATTGAGGAACACGGCGTTGTACAGGAGGTGGCGGTAGCTTTGGGCTGACGAGAAATAGTCGCTGACCGACAGGGTGCTGACCGTCCAGCCGAGCAGGAAACAGGCGAGCACCACGACAAGGTAGGGCGGGTAGATGCGACGGAACCGCTTCCAGGCATACTCCTTGACGTTGGTCGAGCGCAGGTAGCTGTAGGTGGCCAGGAATCCCGTGATGGTGAAGAACCCTTTCACTACCACGTCGCCATTGATGGGCCACACCGGCTCATGCCGTGTGAGCACGGCATAATGCGTGACGATGAGCGACAGGGCCAGTACATAACGGATGGCGGTGAAGCCGTTGTCGCCGCGTATCCGCGCCTGAACTTGGCCGTTGGGTATGAAGGCGGTCATTTCCATGTAGGTGCAAAAGTACACAAAAATATTTGGTGAAGAGAAAAAAATACAGTAATTTCGCTGCATCAACCCGACTATGAAGAAACGCTTGATAGTCATCATAGGTATGTGTGTCTGTGCCATCATTGCTTTTGCACAGACAGATGATGGTGTGCAGGACAGTTTGCAGGCCCAGGCTCGTGTTCTCATGGAGCAAGAACACTATGCCGAAGCCATGTCGTTGCTCAATCGTTGCGACAGTTTGTTGAAAAGCCAGAACAATCCCCCTAAGAAAGTGCTCAATGAGGTGGACGGGCTGCGGGCCACCTGTGCCCATCAGATGGCGTTGGCGGAGAACAAACTCGGCCATTACCATGAGGCACTGCGGCTGATGACACAGGCCGTTGATATACGCCGTCGTTTATATGGCACGAAGGACACGCTCTTCGTGCAATCGCTGAACCGTCAGGCCAAGTTCTTCTCGTATGTGGGGAAACTGAAAGATGCCCTGCGCGTAGGTGCTGAGGATGTGTCGTGCCGCAGAAAGATTTACGGTGAGAACAGTCTGGAATATGCCCAGGCACTCAGCGACATGGCGGGCTATCACTCGCGCAGCGGCAACTACCCCGATGCCATGAGTGTGGGCACGGCAGCATTGGAGATACGGCGGCGGTTAGCGGGGGAACATTCCTTGGAATATGCGTCGTCGCTGAATAATCTCGCCCGATACAATTCCTACATCAGCAACTGTGAGGAGGCTATCCGTCTGGGTGAACAGGCCATCGCCCTGCGTGCCGAATTGCTGGGCACCGAGAGCGAGGAATATGCCCAGTCGTTGTCCAATCAGGCGGGCTACTATTCGCGTAAGGGCAACTACCCCAAGGCCATAGAGATAGGCACCGAGGCGTTGGAGATACGGCGGCGTGTGCTGGGCACCGAACATCCCGACTATGCGCAGTCGCTGAACAACCTGGCCAAATACAATTCCTACCTCGGCGACCAGGAGGAGGCCATCCGTCTGGGCACCATGGCTCTCGAACTGCGCGAACGTACCCTCGGACGCCACCACCCTGACTATGCGCAGTCGTTATCGAACCTGGCGGGCTATCAGTCGTGGTCGCAGAATTTCGAGGAGGCCATACGCATCGGCACCGAGGCGTTGCACCTGCGTGACACCATCTTCGGCGGTCACGACCACCCCGACTACTGCCAGTCGCTGAACAACCTGTCGAAATACAACTATTTCCTTAAGAACTACCCCGAAGCCATCCGTCTGTGTACCGAAGCACTGCATATCCGTGAGCGCATATTGGGAAAAGACCACTACGACTATGCGCAGAGCGTGAACAACCTGGCCGACTACAACTATAAGTCGGGTAACTATCCCGAGGCCATCCGTTTGGGCAAGGAGGCCCTGAGCATCCGCCAACGGGCACAGGGTGTTGACCATCCTGAATATGCCCAGTCGATGGCCAACCTGGCCATGTATTATTACTTGAACAACAGTGCCGACTCCACGGAAATGTTTGCCGTCAATGCCACGGGACGGTATATCCACGTCATCCTCAGCACGTTCACCTCGTTGACCGCCGATGCACGCAATAAATTCTGGAAAAACCAACGTGAGTGGTTCTTCCGATGGATGCCCACCTTCGCCTATACCTTCAAGACCGACGCGCTGATAGCCTTTGCCTACAATGGTATATTGTTGAGTAAAGGTCTGCTGCTCAACAGCGAGATAGAGATGAGCAACCTGCTGTTGGAGAGTGGCGACATGGAGGTGGTGCAGCTGTATCACGACCTGCAGATTAACCGTGGTCTGCTTAACCGACAGTATGAGCTGCTCATCAATGAGCGTGTGCTCAACACCGATTCGCTGCGACAGGTCATCACTCGTCAGGAACGGCAGTTGGTGGCGAAATCGAAGATTTACGGTGACTACACCAGTAACTTGTATATTGACTGGAAAAAGGTGCGTGACCGGCTGGGCAAACGCGATATGGCAGTGGAGTATCTCTCCTTCCCCGTCAGTGGCGACAGCGTGGTGTATGTGGCGTTTACGCTCAAGAAAGACTATGACAACCCACATCTCATCCACCTGACCACCCAGCAGAAACTGTCGTCGGTGCCTGCCAACGAATATTACACTACCACCGCACTGACCGATAAGGTCTGGGCACCTTTGTTCGCAGAGATGGAAGGGATGGAAAACGTGTATTTCTCCCCGGCGGGCAACCTCTATAGCATCGCCATGGAGTCGTTGCCCCTCGACACGATGGGGCATTACATGTCCGACCGATGGGAGTTACACCGCATGTCATCGACACGTGAGTTGGCCCTTACCATCGAGCGCCCGGCTATCAAGGAGGCGGTGCTCTACGGTGGTTTGCTCTACGACAGTGATGTGAGCGTGCTGTTGGCAGACAGTCGCCGCTATGCCACCATGTCACGCGATGCCAGTGAACAGATGTTTACCATCGACCCTTCCGACTCACGTGGTAACGTGAATTACCTGCCCGCCACGTTAGTCGAGGTGAAGGAAGCGGGAGCCACCCTTGACAGTATAGGTATTCATGTCAATATGTTTACGGATTCGTTGGGCACCGAAGCTTCGCTGAAAGCCCTGTCGGGCAAGCATATCAACCTGCTTCATCTGGCTACCCACGGCTTCTACTGGACGGAGAAACAGGTGCAGGCGAAAAATACGAAGGTACGTTTTCTTTCCGCCTACCGCAGCCAACGTGAGGAAGACCGTGTAATGGTGCGCAGCGGATTGCTTTTCACGGGTGCCAATGCAGCACTTAACGGGCAGGAATTGCCAGCCAATATCGATGATGGCATTCTCACCACACGCGAAATATCCACCCTCGACCTGCGTGGTCTGTCGCTATTGGTGCTCAGTGCCTGCCAGACAGGTCTAGGTGATGTGAAAGGAGATGGTGTGTTCGGCTTGCAGCGTGGATTCAAGAAAGCAGGGGCACAGAGTATCCTGATGAGTCTGTGGAGCGTCGATGATGAGGCCACCCACCTGCTCATGACCCGGTTCTACGACAACCTGGCAGCCCACATGGAGAAATATGATGCCCTGCGCGATGCCCAGCGTTATGTGCGCGGCTATGTCACAGCCGATGGGCGTTCCTTCGCCTCGCCCTATTACTGGGCAGCGTTCATCATTTTGGATGCGATGGATTAGGGGGAGCCTCCCCCTTTCCCCCTCCCAAGGAGGGTTGGGGTGGGTTCTCATCCCTAAAAATATGTTATTATGTTCTTTTGTCTAAAAAAAATAGGACTGTTCTTGTGTCTCTTCCCTGTTGTTGTGTCGGGGCAGCAGACGAGTGTGGTGATGGATGAGGTAACGCTCCAGCCTATCCTTCATGCCAATGTATATACGGGCAAAGGTAAGGCTTTCCGTTCGGCTATCTCCGACGAGCAGGGACGTGTCACTGTGACCTTTCCTTTCAGTCGCCTCACGGTGTCGCACCTCAACTATGAGCGACGCACCATCACCAGCCTGCCCGATACGGTTTGGCTCAAGCCACGATACAACAGCACACCCGATGTGGTGGTGCGCAGCAAGGAGCCCGAATGGATAAGACCGTTCCTCAAGCGGTTTGTTGATGAGAAGTCCTCGCGTTATGCGTCGCACGACCATCCTTTCGCCTATCATTATTTCTCGCAGAGCATAGGCGAAAGGCAGTATTATACGTATGAATCGGAGGGGCTGTTGCGCCTGCGTTCCAAGGAGTACAATGGCTATGCGTTCTGTCAGCATCGGGGAGTCATCACGGCTGCCGACAGCACCGAGCTGACTGATGTGCAGAACCTGCGCCGTCTGTTGCATGAGGATTTTGTCGATGAGATAGACAGACAGTTCATTCGTGAGCATCGTTTTTATGTGAACGGCGAATATGAAGGTTGTCCTGGTGAGGTGGAACTGCTCTTCCGCTCGAAGAAGAACGCTGACGACCGAGGCCGTGTTGTCGTGGATACCACACGCTGTCTGGTTCTCTCAGCCTCGCGTACCATAGGACGCAAGAGCAATATCCATCTGCGTATGCCGTCGTTTATGCTCACCATGGCGAAGTGGCTCTCCGGCTATGGTGTTGATGCCTGGAACGTTGATTACCATGTGCGCTATGCAGAAAACGGCGGACAGTATTATCCCGCCGAAGCTGCCTATAAACTGTTTTTCAAAGCCCATGAGAGCAGTCCCGACAAGAAACAGGAGGAGTTTTCAGAACAGATGGGCGGCGGATTCACCAATATGGAATCGACGCTTACCCTGACGCCCTCGGATGCTGCTCTCCCTGAGGTCAGCACCATTTCTTCCGCTTCATCTGTATCTGCGGATACCACAACTACCGATAGGAAGTGGCTCGCCCTGCCGCGTACATGGTATATCAAGTATAACACCGATGCAGAACGAGCCTATGAGGTGAGACTCGCCCACCTGCCTGCTGAGCTGCACTTACAGGAATAACCGAAAAATTGAGACTACAAATTACACGGATTTTTAGAACTACGGATAACAAGAATATCTCGAATTCATAAATAGAATTCATGATAATTTGCGGACAATTCGCGGCAATTCGCGTAATCTGTTGTTATGATTCTTTTCGTGGAATTCGTGTAATTTGTTGTAAGAAAAAGCCTTACTCCGTCTTTTCCAGTTTGATATAGAACAGGTTGGCGGTATCGCCTTTTTTCAGTTCGTGTGCACCGGTGGCCAGTGTGGCCGTGATGATGCCGTTGGCTCCCGTTATCTTTGAGCCGCCGTCAATCTTGATGGTGGGTGCTGTTTCCGCAAAATAGAGTGTCAGTGTCATCTCTTCGGTGGTGGTAAACGTCACCGAAGTGCTCGATTCCATCTTCAGGCACCATTTGTATGTCGTACCGTCAACCGTCACCGACCCTTTACTGTTGCTGTAGTTGCCGATGATGGTGAAGAACGAGTTGCTGGGTGCGCCACCTTCGAAGTTGCAGGTAATCACGTCGCCTTGTGGCTGTGGGTCGTCGCCCGGGTCGTCACCACCACCTTGTTCACCGCCACCGCCAAGGTTCTCGCCACCGAAGATACCCACGAGGGCTGGTGCATAGTTGGTAATGGCAGTCTTCAAGGCTTCATCCACGGCATAGTCGTTGTCCTTGCCGTCGAAGCTCCAGGTGAAGTCACCGTGGTTCAACCGGCCGGCACCATAGTATCCTACCACCTTCGCCGGCACGTCGGCAGCAGCGTCGGCCTCGTAGCTATACATCAGCGAACTGTTAGTGTCGAAGTTGTTATAGGTGGCACCACCTTGTTTGGCTTTCACCGTCGCGGGCACCTGTTCATCGCGAGTAGCGGTCTCATAGGCATCGAACTCCACGTTGTTCTGCTGGTAGGTCACGTAACGGAAATTCTTGGTCTTCTCTACAAAGGTATTACCATAGCTTTTTACCATGCCGCCATCTTCGCTCGAGAAGGTACCAGCGCCACCGGCGATGTCGCTGCCCTGCATGGATATAAGCATCGGTTTGTTGGTGCCACGGAAATAGTTGCTCTCCATAAAGAGGCATGCTCCCGTGGTGGCACCGCCGCCGTATTTCGATACGCCATCGTAATAGTTATTCCACGAGTGTACGCTCATGCTGCGGATGCGGGGATGACGTGAGTCGCTGTGGTCGTACCAGTTGTGGTGGAAGGTGAGGTAGTTGGGACCGTCGCCACCCATGCCACAGAGGCTCGACTTGCCGCTGTCCCAGAAGTGGCAGTATGCCGTGGTAATATATTTCGAATTAGCCTTGATATCAACCGTGCCGTCACCTTTGGCCTGGTCGCTGTCGCTACCTGCCTGTCCGTAGAAGAAGTCCATGTTATGCACCCAGATGTTGCTGTTGTCGGTGTCCATCGATATGCCGTCGTCCATGAAGAGCATGAGTGCGAAGTTTCTGAACTCCACGCTCTTGCAGTTACGAACGAGGAAGCCAAAACCGCTTACCGTGGCATCTTCACCGATGCCTTCCAGGGTGATGTTCATCTCGCTGTAGCTGTTCTTGCCTTTCACCTGCAGACCTTCTTCCGAACTTGATATTTTGTCGAGGTCGCTACGTGTCACCTTACCGATGATGCGGAAGGCGATAGGTGTGGTGTCATAGCCTTTCTGGTAGGCATCGAGGATGGATTGTATGCCTGTGAAGGTTTCCGTGCCACCCTTGCTGTTTACTTTCACATCAGTACTGATGGTCTTTGCCGTGTTCTTTGTCACATAGAACACCTTGGCGCCGTTCTTCAGCGTGCCATCGTCGTTGTAGGCTCCTACGCCACTGTAATTCAAGTGTGCGAAACCCTCGCGGCTGTAGTTCGCCACGTCCATGGCCTCGGCGAAGCTCGCCTTCGTCTCGTCTTCCGCGTCATTGATGACAGGCACCACCTTCAGGCAGTAGTTCGACGCTTTCTTAAGACCCACCACGTCGACTCGTCCGTAGGTGCCATAGTCACGCACCAGCTGGGCATCCACCTTGGTGTAGCTGTCATATTGACCACCTTTCACATACACGACATACGACGTGGCACCCTCATAAGGTTCCCATTTGGCATAGACGCTCTCCTGCCATCCCTTGGCAGTAGTGATTATCACACCGTTGTTGGTGATAACGGCTTCCTGTCCTTGGTCGAGTCCGCGGGCAAAGGAGATATCACTCACTGAGCCATAGTAATAATCGGTCTGGCCCTGATGACTGGTCACGCTCACTGTAGAGGCCGCCTTGTCAATGTCCACCGATGTCAGGTCGGCAGTGTTGTAGTATTTCACATCGCCGTTCGTCAGCAGAAACTGCATCTGGTTGGCGTTGAAGTTTTTGGCCACTGCATTGTTCACCACATCCTCGCTGTTCGTTCCTTGGCTGGCGGGTGTCACGATGGCTTGTGTGGGGTCAGGCTCTGCGCCCACCTCGATGCTGTATACATAGACGCCGCCGGTGGGGGTGAGTGTCACGTCACCGTCGGCGGTCACCTGTCCCTTGCCCGTCTGAGCGCTCGTCGAGGCCTCGAAGCCCGTGGTGCCGGAGAGGTTGGTGGGTGTGATGCCGCGTGCCGCTGAGCTGGATGAGGTCATGTAGGAGATGGTCACCTCCTGTCCTTTCTTCAGGTCGGGGATGACGACGGGTGCCGAGGAGCCTGCCAGCCACATGCGTTTGCCGCTCTCGAAGCGGATATTTCCTTCGCCGCTCTCCACGGCATTGCATGAAAAGAGCAGTCCCGCAGCCACGTTCAGTTCGCTGCCATTGGCTATCAGTGTCGCTTTTGTCAGTGCCGCTATGTAGCTGTAGCGTTTTTTCGAGCTGTCGTAATACCAGTTGGCATCGGCATCCATGTTGTTCTTGTCGGTTGAGCTGAGTTCGGCGGTGAAGTTCCATGACTGTTGCGCCTTGACGGTGTTGGAGCCGAACAGTAATGATGCCAGTGCAATGATGCTATAGATGATATAATGGCGTTTCATGTCTTTTTCCTCCTTCATTTCACTGTCACTTTCTTTCCGTTCACGATATAGATGCCTTTGGGCAGCTGTTGCAGGCTGCCGCCAACATACTGTCCATGGAGGGTGTAGATGCGGTTGTCACCGCTGGTCACCTGTCCGTCGATCGTCATGATGCCCGTGGCGATGCCGTCGATGCTAAATGTCAAGGCGTCCACGGCAGCATCGTCTGCTAGCAGGTAGGCATGCAGTGCCTTGATGCTGTTGCTGCTGCTGAGGGGTTTCAGCTCGTTGTCGGCTATGTAGAACGCGTTGCCGTCGGGTGTCGTTTCAGGAATCGTTCCGATGAAGGCATAGCCTTGATTGCTCACTTGTGCACCCGATGTGAGGTTTTGGAGAGCAACCTCGTCGAGCGCAAACTCTGTCACTGTCTGTGCCGGTTGGATGAGGTAGGGCATGCCGGCTGTGATGGCTGTCGTCGACTCATAGTCGATATTGCCATCGAGGGCGTTCTTGAACTGTGCCACCTTCGTGCCGTTACCGAAAGCTGAGGTGATTTGTCCGGCCGTCATATCGAAGGGCAGGCACAGCGTGTTCCATTGTCCGGCGGTGACGTTGCGTGTTACCGTCACGCCTACGTTCTTGCCTCCGAACATGTTCAGCGTTGCGGCGTTGTTGTTATCGTCAGCGTCACTCAGGTTGGCAGAATAGTTGAAGTGAATATTCACCAGGGACATGTCCACCGTTACCTGTGTGCCATCGGCGTAGTTGAGGGTGAGGTTGTCTCCGTTAAAGGTGATTTTCACAGCAAAACGGTCAACGACGGTGCCGTCGATGGTAATGGTCTCACCGCTGTCGGCCATTGTCTTCGCAGCGAGGGCCACAAAGAGCATGAATAAAAGACCTATTTTTTTCATGTGATATCGGTTATCTGTTTGTTAGATTTTTCAGGAAGATACGTAGTTGGGGTATTATACCCGTTGATGTGTAGTTTGTTGCTAAAAGCGTACAAATATAGGGCAATTTCCATAAATGCCCAAATGAATGAATGTAAAAAGGCTCAAAATGATTCGAAAACGTTTGCGGTTATTTCGATTCTATATACAGCTTGTCTTCGCGGCGCTGGATGTCACCGTAGGCATCGGGAAGATCGCTTTTGTCGATGGTGTATTCACGGTTCACGGGGCGTCCCTCGTCGTCGAGCGAGTGGGAGAAGAGCCACAGATAGGTTTTGTCGAGGTAGAATATGCGGGCCAGCACGCCATGGTTGGCTCCCGGCAACCAGTCGTAGCGCAGCCGCTCGTCGTGGTGTGTCTTTTGCAGGGCCTCCACCACTGTCTGCGACTGTTTGATGCTCACCGCCTGGTCGGCGGTACCGTGAATAATCCACAACGGCAGGTCGCCCAGACCCTGTTTGTCGCGTAGCGTGCAGCCGCCGCACAGTGCCATGGCCGCCGCCACCTTATGGGGGTAGGTACCCGCATAGTCGAGTGTGCCATAGCCGCCGAGACTCATGCCCAGCACATAGATGCGTGAGGCATCCACCTGATAGTGGGCTTTTGTCCATTCCACCACATCGTCGATTTTCTTCGGGTCCCACGACCCAGAAGGGTTCTGTGGGGCGAGGATGAGAGCCGGGATGGGTCTTCCCATGTTGATGGCTTGCAGGGGACCGTATTTCCTCACTTTCTCCAGGTCGCGCCCGCGCAGACTGGCTCCGTGAAGGAACAACACCAGGGGGATAGGCTCTGGCTCGATGCAGTATTCCTCAGGGGCATACACCCAGAATTGGTAACCTCCGGGAATGGCATTGCGATAGGCGGTGAGCATGTCGTTTTGTGCTACAGTACCGAGGCACAACAATGAGAGAAAAAGGATGATATATGATTTCCTAAGCATAGTTTTTGTCTTTTATTGTTTTTCTCCTTGCCCTCTTTTCCATGCAAAAATAGCCAAAAAAATGCTCATCTTGAAAAGACGAACGAATAATTAGGATTTTTTTACCTAAGATAACCTAGGACAACCTAAGACAGCCTAGGAAAACTTAGGGCAGCCTAGGACAACCTAGGAAAACTTAAGACAGCCTAGGAAAACCTAAGATAGCATAGGATAACTTAGGGAAACCTAAGAAAGCTTATGATGGCTTGGGATAATTATGAAAAACTAGAAAATTAACAATTAAAAATTGCTTTTTTGGGAAGAAAAAAGTATTTTTGCAAACTATATTTTGTTTGTTAACTTTTGAATCGGATACTAATTAGTTAGAAATCAATAACTTAATAATAACTACGATTATGCGAAATTTTTACGTATTCCTTATGGCTGCAGCCTTTGGCGTACATCAGGCTACGGCGCAGACTATCTTGAGCGAAGACTTCGAGACGGAGAGCACGGAATCGGTGTCACAGCCAGTGGCCGTTGGAGCCGGATGGACCACTGTAAACAGCTATTCGGGCAGCACCGCCAGTTTCAACTGGCATAACTATTATGCTGAAAATGGAACTATCAGCGGTAAGCATGTGGCAGGTTGTGACGGTCCCACCTACCAGAGCGACCCGAAGGGTGGTTTCGGACCGCGTGAGGAGATTCTTCTTACTCCCGAATTGAACCTCGACAATACCTACGAGTTGAGTTTCACCTTCCGCGTCAGTCCGATGAACTGTCAGGATGCCTCACTCTACGATTTACAGGTGCGTGTGGTGGAAGATGGTAACCTGGCCGGTGCCGAGACGGTCTTCTCCATCCAGAACCAATCCATGATGCGCGATGCCGGCGTGATGGTCTATCCCATCACCACTTGGGATCCCTACGTCGCCAAGATTGACCTGAGCGACTGGCAGGGACAGACGGTGAAGCTGGCTTTTGTCTATAAGATGCAGTCCACCATCGCCAATGTGGTGTGGCTCGACGATGTCGTTGTCAAGCAGGCGACTCCGGAGACGGCACCTCGTGGTGTCCTCTCTATTGACAGCTATAACGTGGGCAAGCTTTATGTGGGTGAGAAGATGTACACCGAGGTCATCACCATGACCAACCAGGGTAAGAACGGCTTGCAGATTACGGGCATCGACATGCCCGAGGGTGTGGGCATCAATATCGACCCTGCCACTGTCAACCTCGACAAGTACGAGAACGTACAGTTCCAATTCTCTTACAAGGCATCGCTGACCAGCCCTGCCACAGCTAACATCGTTATTCATACCAACGGAGGTGACATACCCTTTACGCTGACGGCCACCAAGGAGATGGTGCCCGAGGGATATATCCTTGAGACCTTCGAGGAATATTTCCCGCCTGCAGGATGGAAGAACAACGGATGGGGTGGCACCTCGATAGCCCTCGAGGGTGACCGTTCAGCCTATGCATCGGGCTCCTATACCGACGATTATATCACCTCGCCGCGCCTTGACCTGCTTGAAGGTGGACAACTCATCTTTACCTACTATAATCAGTTCGACAGTGAGACGGGCGAATACTACCAGGAGAACGATATCTCCGTGGAGGTATCCTACGACGGTGGCAACACCTGGACGCAGAAATGGATTTTCGACTATACACAGATGGCTTACGGTGAGACCGTGACCGTTGACCTGGGTACAGGCTCTGACAATTCGTATGTACGCTGGAAGAACTCCAAGATTGAGTATGACGACGAGGGCGGTTCCGAGTTCTCCACGTTCTACCTTGACCGTGTGCTCCTGCCTCATGTGTGGGGAGCCGACGGTACGCCGAAAGCTGCCACGTTGGTGTCGCCGAAACTCGGCGCCACCGATGTCTATCCGCGTGACATCGTGCTCGAATGGGGTCCGGCACAGTTCGCTACGGGCTACAAGCTCTATGTGGGCAGCGATGCCGCCGCTACCAACCTCGTCAACGGACTGAACGTGAAGAACGTGCTCACCTACACCTTGCCGGTGGCCGACTATGAGACGACCTATCGCTGGAAGGTGGTGCCCTACAACGAGATGGGTGATGCTGCCTCTTCGGAGATTACCACCTGGATATTCACCACACAGCCCGACGCTTCGGTGACCGAATATCCCTTCGAAGAGAACTTTGCCGGAAATTCGCTCCCCAACGGGTGGATGACCATTCCTGCACCTACCTACGAACGGAAGTGGTACGTGAACACGTATTATCCATACGTCACCGAGACGGCGACGAGCAATGCCCTCACCTCTGGCTATCTGGGTGCTGACGGCGAGCAGAACAGCGTCACCACGCAGAACTTCAAGATTCCTGAAGGCTCACAGATGCAGATTTCCTTCGTTTGGGGTGACGAGCATCCCAGCGATCTCGTGGTGGATCCCTCGGGCTTGGCCCAGAAGAATAATGTGGAACCCAACAACGGCGTGAGCGAAGGTGTGTTCCAGATTTTCGACGGCGAGCAGTGGATTGACGTGACTACCATCTCGGAGAACTCCTTCGACGGTGACCATAAATACTGGATTGAGGAGAATATTGACTTGACAGCCTACGCTGGCAAGACCATACAATTCCGTTGGATACACAAGTGTTACAACTGGAGTCGTGACGGCGGCACCTCCATTGCCCATGTCGTGGTAGAGGAGAGAGCTACATCGAAGGCCCGGTTTAACAAGACGGAGTGGGCTGCCGGTAAGGTGAATTACGGCAAAGCTGTCAACTCCGGTGAGAAATTTACCTTGCTCAACAAGGGTACCGACCCGCTTACGGTGAAGAGTGCCACCTTCAGCAAGTCCAATTTCTCCACCTCTTTGGCAGCGGGCACCACCATCGCTCCGGGCGAGGGTACCACATTCAGTATGCAGTTCGACGCATTGGAGACAGCCGACGTGGTCAACGACCAGCTGACCGTTGAGTTTGAGGATGGCTATACCGTCAGCCTGCCTGTCAGTGGCGAAGCTTTGGCAGAGGATATACTCTACTATGCCTTCGAACCCAATGACCTTGACTATCCATGGACAGATTTCACCACCATCGATGTTGACAACGCCGTGTCGTATGATTTCGTTTCCTACTGGCTCCACTTCGAGAAGAGCGGACAGAAGTTCGCGTTCTGGCCTGCATGGGACGATATGGACCAGGGCCTCTATGGCATCATGGCTCCCCCGTCGGGTGAATGGGCATTGTTGGCCGCATCACCCAACGATGCGTCGGGTGCCAGCGCCGACAACTGGATTGTGAGCAAGCAACTCACTGCTACCACTGATTCGAAGTTCAGCTTCTACGCCCGCAACTGGGAATGTCTGCAGAGCGTACTGCCCGACCCGCAGCACCGTGTGTCGGTGCTCGTGAGCGAGACCAGCAACACCAATACCAATACATTTACCGTCGTGCTTCCCGAAGAGGAGATACCGTTCCTCGACGGAAAGGAATGGAAGTACTATGAGGTAGACCTGAGTGCCTATGCCGGCAAGGACATCTATGTGGCCCTGCGCCATACCACCAACGGCACAAGCAACGTGGCCTTCTTCGACGACTTCATGTTCTCTCACTTCGGTAACTCTTCCACAGGCATCCAAGAGATTGATGGCGACATCGATGCCAATGCCGAGGTGACGGTATATAACATGAGCGGTATGTTGGTGGCCAATGGCCGTGGCCGTTCCGCCATGGAGCAGCTGGGCAAGGGTCTTTACATTATTCAGGTGAAGAGCGGCGATCAGGTGCAAACCTACCGTGCCGTTCGCAAGTGATGTAAAGATATAGCAACAAAGGTAATGGGCGCGGCAAAACCATCCGCGCACATTACCTTTGTTCTAAAAGCAAACAAACCTGGAACTTTCTAGGATAACCTAGGATACTCTAGGATAACCTAAGATAGCCTAGGATAACCTAGGACTTTCTAGGATAACCTAAGATAACTGAGGATTTTTCAGAAAAAAGAACTCAAGCATGAAAAAAACATTACTCTTCTTTTTCCTCATATTATTCGCAGCCTCTGTTTCTGCGCAGAGCCGTAACAAGACGCTGACCATCACTGTAACGGTCAATACCGACGATATCCTCGTTGACCAGGTGATACAACTCACGCAGATGGATTATTCGCTGTCGTACGGCACCCTGAAACTGGATGCCAACGGACAGTGTACCGTCAAAGCATATGGCGGTAACCACCGTGTGGAAGTGAACAGGGAGGGTTATGTCCCCGCTTCCCTCGACTTCACCATCCCTGAGGAGGCTACTGAATATGCGGTGAGTCTGGCACTCGAGGAACAAGTGCGCACCCCCTTCGCCCTCACGGCCACATGGACACATGATGTCTTTACCGGTGACAATGATGTGCAGCTGACCTGGAATACGGAGCAGCCGGCCTTCTTCGATGACTTCGAGAGTTATGATGCTTTCGCTGTGACCTTTGGCGAGTGGACGGGTATTGATGCCGACCAAGAGGCTGCCGCCGCCCTCGTGGGCGACTACCCCAACAGGGGACTCCTGCAATATGCGCAGATTATCAACCCGTTGGCCGTAGACCCCGTATGGTGGTACGACTATCCCATCCTCCGTCCTTACGATGGCAAGCAGTATGTGGGTTTCACACGTACCTCATCGGGGAATGCCAATGACGACTGGCTCATCTCCCCTGCCATAGAAGTGGGTACGGACAATGCGCTTATCTTCATGGGCAAGGCCGCCGACCAGTTCTTGGAGCGTTTCCAGGTGTATGTCACCACACAGACCGACAGCCCTGTGCAGATCGACTTCACACGTCTTGACCAAGGCAACTATGAGACAGCCGACTACACGGGCTGGCGGCAGTATGAATACGACCTGTCGGCATATGCTGGACAGACCGTCAAATTGGCCATCCGTTATATCAGTGACTACAACCACTATCGTTCGTTCATGCTCATGGTTGACAATTTCTACGTCGGACAGAGCCGTGGCTACGAGCAGGCTCAGGTGAGGGCAAAGGCACGTCGCATACATCGCTCCGAAGATAACCCCTATGAGCTGTTCCGTATTTACCGTGACGGCGTGGAGGTGGGCAACACCGCCCTCTATACCTATACGTTCAAGAAAGAGACGGCGGGTGACCATGTCTATGGCGTGAAGGCAGAATATCTGGCTGCAGAGAGCGAAATGACAACTACCACGCTTTCCATACCGGCCACGGGATTCTCAAAGGTAACCTTCGCGGTGAGTGCCGAGAGCCAACTCACTACCGACGGCGTGAAACTGAACATCGTGAGCACGGCTACCAGCGACACCTATGAGTTGACGGTGGCTGACGGCAAGGCGGAGATAGCCTCGCTGCCCGATGGTGACTATGTGGTGAACATAGAGGAGGGGGCTTTCCAAGGCTACCAACAGACATTCTCTGTCAGTGGCGACCGCACCGTGGAGATAACACTTACCGACAATATGCTGACTCCCTATAACATCACCGCCGACATCACCGATGAAGGGGTCGTGGTGCGCTGGAATCAGGAACTGGTGTTCCAGGATAGTTTTGAGGACTATCCCGACTTTGCCCAAGGTTCGTTCGGTGAGTGGAAGACTTATGACCTCGATAATATGCCGGTATATCCCATCGGTCTGGGTGGTGCCACCAATATCGTCACTTTCCCGGGCTCGGGCACACCGACGGCTCCCACAGCTATAGCACCCTTGGTATTTAATCCTTGGAATACCGTACCGGCGATGATGCCTACCGATATTGCCGTACAGGCACCCACGGGCGACAAGACCATCGTCTTCTTCTCGCCGCAACGTTACCAGGCCAACAAATGGCTCGTCTCGCCTGAGATAGAGATACGTGAAGGTTACGCACTGACTACGACGCTTAAGTCGTATGAGGGGATGTATGCTGAGAGCGTTGAGTTCTGCGTGTCCACCAGCGGGGACCAGCCAGCCGACTTCACCGTGCTGAGCAATGCCATGAACATTCCAGGCGGCGAATGGACCATCTATCAGACTCCGTTGGCTGACTATGCCGGACAGAAGGTGCGTCTGGCCGTACACTATATCAGTTACGATACGTTCTTCCTACAGCTCGATGATTTCACTGTGGGACCGGAGAGCGGTGAGGCTCCCGTGGTTGACTACGGCAACGTGGTGCGCTATGACATCTATCTCGATGGAGAGAAAGTAGGGGAGAGCACCACGCCCACTTACACCTTCGCCTCCTTGTCACCAGGTCAGCACACCATCGGTATCAAGGCTATCTACCTTCATGGTGAGTCAGAGATAGCTGAATATGTCATCGACATATCCACAGGCATCACTACCGTACAACTCGACAACATCACTCAAGGTGAGATATTTACCATCGACGGGCGGTGTATGACAGGTAGTTGGAGTACCCTGCCACGGGGCATCTATCTGGTCAAGAAAAATAATGAATTTATCAAAGTAGTAAAGAAGTAAGAAGTTTGGGAGTTTAGGCGTTTGGGAGTTTAGACAATACTTTGCTATTACTTTGATAATTGCTCGTTAACTTGTTTACTTGTCAAATAAAAAGGAATAAACAATGAGAAAGATACTGATAAGTCTGGTGACACTGCTTTGTGCCACTGCCCTCCATGCCCAGCAGATAGTGGTCAGCGTGCCCCTGTCGTCACTCCGCGCACAGGCTCCTTCGCAGCAAACAGCCGCACCATATCGTGTAGAAGGCCTGTCGTCCACACAACGGGCCGTGGGCTATGCTCAGGGCGACAGCATCACCATCAACGGTGCAAGAGTGGGTACTGCCGGCACCTATCCCATGGGTGCTATCCTTGATGCTTCAGTGCTTGAACGCTTTGCCGGCTGTAAGGTGGTGGGCATACGCTATGCCGTGGCACAGGACATGGGACGCACACGCGCCTTCCTCTATCCCGTGACCGATGAAGGGTATATCGATGAGTCCTCAGCCATCACGAAAAACCAGAAAGCGTATGCGGGGTGGAACAACGTGTTCTTCAATGGCGACACATCGTATGACATCCAAGGCAATGAGCAGCTGCTCGTGGGCTTCGACTATGTGGAGACCGACGAGATGGTGGAGGCCGGGACAGGTGCCCTCAGCACTTATGGCGAGGCATATGGCACCGAATTGATGATTTACGGCAATTTCGGCAGTGGCGAAGGATGGTATCAGGTGAACAACCTCGGTTGTCTCTGCGTGCAGCTTATCGTTGACGTGAGCTCTTTACCCGAGAAAGACCTCGACATTATCTATTTCGACTCGGGCTTCCGTTATAAGAAACCGGGAGAAAAAATAGAGGTTTATGCCATGGTTCAAAATGTAGGTCGTTCCGACATTGCCTCTTATGAATTGGCTTATCAACTCGATGACCAACCGGAGACGGTGCTGACAGGAGGTGAACTGAAGGAAAATGCCGACGAGACGTTCCAGCCCGTGGTTCAATTACCGACCGACATCGTTGCGGGCAAACATACACTCTCTTTCTACACGAAGAATGCAGACGGGCAAACATTGGGAGGAACGAAGAATGACATTGAGACGGTGGATTTCTATGTCTATACGCAGACGCTGGACCGCCAGAAGGTGTATGTGGAGCAGTACACTAACCAGAACAGCTATCTGTCTGCTTTGGTGAATGAGGCTTTTGCCTTGGCTCCCAATGTGTCCGACATTATGTGTATGGTTAATGTGTATGCACCGGACAATCTGTTGGCCCTTCCCGAATCGGAATATCTCGGTGACCTCTATGCCTACACCTGGCCGTCGTTTACCTCGAATCGTGCCTATTTCCCGGGCGAGAAACATATCGCCTACGACTTCAACGACTATATCCAGTATGGTGCCAATTTCGTGGCACCCATCATTTCCGATATTGTTCTTGAAGACAAGTACCGCGAGGGCTTCGCTACTGTGGAGCTGACTCCCACCTACGATGCCGACAGCAAGCAACTGACTATCGATGTGAGCGGTGACCTGACCGATGAGGCAGGGGCAATCTTTGGTGATGTGGCCGTCACGTTGATGATTACCGAGGATAATGTGAAGGCGGCACAACAGGTACTCAACCCTGTCACCAACCGTCCAAAGGTTGAGGCGCAGTATGTGCATAACCATGTGTTACGGCAGTATGTGACCGCTCCCACAGGCGACAAGGTAACCATCAGTGGCAACCGTTATACAGGTCACTTCACCACGACACTCTCTGACGCGTGGAAGGCGGAAGACCTAAAACTGGTGGCTATCATCACTCGTTTTGCCCCAACGGTGACCGACGACAACGTGATGGAGATGGATGTGGTGGGAGCCAACGATTTTGAACTCAGTACCATCATATCTACGGGCATCAGCAGTATCACCCCCGACTCATCTCCAGAAGGAGAGGGGAGTGAATATTTCACCCTCAATGGTGTGAGATTAAATGCTAAGCCCTCACACTCGGGCATCTACTTGTTCCGTCAGAACGGAAAAACCAAAAAGGTCTTGGTAAATTAGGGCTTTTTATACGAGAAAAACAAAAAAACGTCAATTATTTTGCAATTATGTGAATAATTGTTTATATTTGCAAGTTGAATCATTGTCAACAGGCATCTTTTGGCCCGTTTAACCTAAAGCATAAACTTAAATATCATATAAATCATTTAAACTAAACGCTTATGAAAAAAATTCTATCAATGATGAGCCTCGTACTCATGTTGTTAGCTTTTGGATGGAGTCAGCAGGCTGTCGCCAAGACAGTCTACTTCCAGCCAAACAGCAACTGGAAAACGGATGGTGCGAGATTTGCTCTCTATGTGTTTGGCTCTAGTGGCAACCAATGGAATGATTTCACCGCCATAGGGTCAGACGGTGTCTATCAGGCTTCTTTTGATGACACTACTTATCCCAATATGATTTTCGTTCGTATGAATGGAGGAACAACGGAAAACAATTGGGACAACAAGTGGAACCAGTCGGGTGATTTGACTGCTCCCGCAGAGGACAACCAAATTTACAGGATGTACGATGGGACTTGGAGTCCCAATATTGAGGATTTCGCAGTGTCTTCTTATTTCTCCGCCAACAATTTCAACTACATCATGAATTTCCCGACAGTTTCTACAAGTGGAGTTCCTGATTTTGCCGCTGCTTCCAATTGGGGTCATATTGTTGATTCGTATGAGGATTATTGGGGAGATCCTGCTTATGTCAGTTATCAGTATTTGAGTGACTCTGGAATTGACGGATCAACCTGTCTGCGTGTGTACACCAATCAAAAGTCAAACAGTACTTATGACATGCTGGTGACCCCGTTGGTATCGGGTACGGTTGTCCTTTTCGTCAAGCCTATTGGTAAATACTACAATGATTCTGCTTTCCTAGAGTTCTGGTCGCTGAATGCCGACGGAACCAAGAATGCCGTGATTGCTACGACCAATTTCTCCAGCAAGAGCAATTCCGAGGAGTGGGATTGGTATCCTTTGATCATCTCTCTTGATTCAGAACAGCGTATCGGTATCCGTGGCAGCCAAGTCTATATGGATGATTTCTATGCCACTAATGCTACTATCGTTCCCGAAACCAAGATGGTGGTCGCATCTGTGATGAATTCCGATGGCCAGACAGGCACAAGTGGAACCAACCCCACATTCAACCAAGGTGAGGATGGCAATACCGTGGTTACCTTGAAGGTGAAATTGGATAATACAGGAGATGTGGATCTTGTGTCCGGTGTGACGGAGAATTATACGCTCACCTTGGCACAGGGAACCTCATCAAGTGCCTCCACCTATTTTGATGATGCAACTATTGATGTTCCCGTCAGCATAGCAGCAGGAGAATCTGCCACCATCGATGTGGAGTTCACTGTGCCTGCAACTACGGGATATACTTATTTTTATATTCGTGAGAATTTGACGGGTAAGACGTCCTCATCTTATCGCTATGCCCAAGTGAAGGCATATGAGTCGAAATTCATCTTCGATAAGGCAGGAACCACTTACTATAGCAGTTCTTCTGCCACCACCACTCCTATTGACTTCGGCAAGATCAACGAGGAAACAACGCTGAACTATGAGATCTACAACTCGGGTTCCGCCCCGTTGACCATCAATAGTTTCACCCTTCCGGAGCCGTACACTTCTGATGTTCCTGCCACACCATTTACCGTGGCTGGTGGTGAGAAGAAAGTGATTGCCATCACCCTGCCTTATGGTGAGCCAGGTATCTTCACTGGTAATTTGGAAATCAATTACACCAACTTTGGTAAAGCGGCTGCCACCTATACCCTTGGCATCTCAGGAACTATCCTTGATCCGACGAAGAACCTCATCACCTTTAGTAATGCAGATAACTCCAACGGACAGTACCCCGCAGGGTCTATCCATTCTGATCAGGTGTATATCTCATCGAAGACCGAAGGTGGAGTGACGAATTATTACCTACAGAGCACGAGCACTACAACTAAGTTCATCACTCCGAAACTAACAGCTACTGCTGGTGAGAACTTTACATTCGATGCTTGGTATAGCAGTTACAGTTCCACCGCTGCCGTTACGGTTTACGTTTCTACAGACCGCATGAACTGGACACAGGTTAGCAAAGCAACGGGTCTGGGCACCGCTGTGAAGACATTCACCGTTACCATCGGAGAAGCGGGCGATTATTACCTCGCTTTCGAACTGACTGGTAATGCCTTGCTCGACAATATTTACGGCTTGTCTTTGGCTGAAGCACCTGAGCACGACTGGTATCTTACTGAAGAGGCGAACGTTCCAACTTCTGGAATGCAGAATACCGACTATACCGCTTCCATCACGCTGAAGAACATCAGTGCCGATGCCGACAACTTGACGGCCACGCTCTATATGGATGGTAAAGCTGTGGCAACCCAGGATGTTTCGTTAGAAGGCAATGCAATGACAGCTGCCGAAGGTACAGGACGTCCTGGTACCTATGGAATGAGCAATATCGCTGAGCCGACAACTATAGACTTGACTTTCAAGCCTCACACTGTTGGCACCCTTCCCGCTTACATCGAACTGAAAGCAGGAGACTATGTGCTAACCAGCGACGAAGTGGAAGTGACCATCGCAGAAGAGGTGGCTTTAAGCGGTGTACAAGTAGGTGAGAATAAAACCACCAGTGGGTCGGTTCCATTCTATTTCCTTTGGGCAGACCATAATTCTGGAAAGTCTATGAGTGATTTCGCATATTCAAAAGAAGAATTGGCCGCTTACGGTATTGTAGCTGGAAGTAAGATAAAATCGATAAAGTTTGTTGGCAATCCATCTAGTGCGAAAACATTCTCAAACGGTTTGACCGTTGATGTGTGGGTAGGCATGGAGGGAAATGGAACGTTGACATCATCTACTGCTGGTACAGCGGATACGGACAATATGTTCCACCAAACAATCATTGATGAGTCTTCTTATTCATTTACCGCCAACATACCTGTCGAATTCACCATCACATTTGATGAACCATTGGTTTATGACGGAACGTCTGAAATACGTGTGTTTACCAATACTAATGGTCATGGATCATATATTACGGTTAATTTCCCAATTGATAATACTTACGGAAATGGATATTATGCTTATGGAACCAACTCGTTCTCTTCCCTCGTTGGTACTCCTGTTGCATACTTCGATCTCGAAGTTAGCACTCCGAAACTCTTTGGAACAGTCGAAGATGTTTCTGGTAAGACACAAGAGGCTCCTATACCTCTCGCTGGTGCCAAGGTGACAATCCGCAGCACGGAGGATGATGTGGAATACACCGGTATCACTGATGAGAATGGTAATTACTGCATCGACATCATCCAGAAAGACCTCGTTTATGATGAGTTCTTCTGTGAACTCGACGGCTATGCTACGGAGAGCTATACCGAGAGGTATAATGATGCGGTTACCTTCAATTCGGAATGTGATCTTTGGACAGAGAACTTCCCGTATGGTGACGGCGATGAGAGAATAACTGGATGCATGTGGAATTTCGGTATGTACCCGTGCGTTGAACTGACCATCTCAGAATCTACTTATGCCACATTCTATTATGAGAACGATGCATACATGGTTCCTGATGGTCTGACAGCTTATACCGCCACGAAGAACGGCAACACCATATCGTTGGAAGATAAGGGTGTTTATATAAACGCTGGATGCCCTGTAGTTATTCATGGTGAACCGGGAACCTATCAGTTCAAGTGGACTGACATTTCTACTTCTTTCACTGGTGACAACGATCTCGTAGGCTCCGAGGAGGGCGGCAAGTACCAAGAGGAAGGTTATAAATATTATGTCCTCTCTTGGAAGAACAAGAACAAGAATCCAGAAGAGGTGGGCTTCTATTACCAGTCGGGTTCGAAGGGTAAATGGGCCAACGTGAAAGCTCACCAGGCCTACTTGAAGGTGGCTGCTTCACAGGCAAATGAAGACGGTTATATCTTCTCCTTCGATGAGGAGACTACAGAGATTGCCGGTGTGGAGAATACAGACCTCGACCTGAATGCCCCGATGTATAACCTCGCTGGTCAGCGCGTAGGCAAAGACTACCGTGGCGTGGTGATTCAGAACGGCGTGAAAAAGGTAAAAAAGTAAAAAGGTAAAAGAGTAAAAACATTAAACTCGAGTGACGGGGTAATCTCTCACCCCTTACCCCTCACTTCTTACTAGAGTATGATTATGAAAACAGAATATATTAAACCGGAAGCCCGTTATGTCGATATCGACATGGAGGCCATCATGGAAGAGATGCCTGCCAGTGAAGGTGAAGGCTATGGCGATCCTATGACCAATGAGGCCTCCTTCGAGGAGGAGGCTACCCTGCCCGATAGCAAGTCGGTGTGGGATTAATTGAAAGGTAAAAAAGTAAAAAGGTAAAAAAGTAAAAGTCGGTCCCTGCGCTATCTATGTGCAGGGACTGATTTTTATGTCTGTTCGCTATCTTTGGGATATAGATAAACGATGTCCCTACATGAAATCCCTATCTATTATGTTCTTTTGTTCCTATGTCAAAATGAAGTGTTCCTATGTATTTGTGTTGAAAAAAACAAATACTTTTGACGGATTATCCCCAAAAAACGTTATTTTTGCACTAAACAAATCCTTATTGACAAGAAAGACCTAAACAATATACTTATGAAAACTTTAAAGATGATACTCGCCGTGGTGATGTCGTTGCTGGGCCTCCAATTGGCTCAGGCGCAATATCTCGTCGATTTCAACACGGCCATCGCTGTACCTTCCCAAAACACCAACAACCCCATGTTCGAGGTAACTACGGGATGGACCCGCATCGCCCCCTCTGCAGAAGGTGATGGCTACGGACCCTATTATATGGTGTATAGCTACAAGTCTTCAGGTGGGGTGGACGATAGTGGTTGTCTCGTTGCCAATGCGCAAATAGCCCCTCAATCGACTTATGATGGCACCATTGAGACGGTTCATGATTATATTGTTACACCAACAGTGGAAGGTACTGTCACGATACAGTTGAAGGAGTCGAATCTCTCTAGTAGCAGCTATCCATCCTTTGTGGAGTTCTACATGGCCAGTGAGGATGGCAAGAGCGTGGGACAAAAACTCACCGCCACGTTGACCGATGATGAGGGTAATTCCGCCACGCTCAACAAGACGAATTTCGTCACGGCCACCATTGAACTGTCGCAACCTACGCGCATAGCCATACGTGGACAACATGTCTATTATGATAACTTTACAGCTACTTCCGCCACATTACCTGAAATCAAGGCATTGACAGTGCAGAGCATCGTTTCTGAAACGGCACGTAACGGCAACAATTATGTCAATGAGAATGCCGACGGAACATTCAATGTGAAATACTCCTTGGAGGTGAAGAATACGGGTAACGTGGATCTTGTGGCGGGCACTACTGAGAACTATGCTCTGCGTGTGTTCCGCCGTGGCTACCAGAGCACACAGTATTCTAACGATTTCCCTGTTCCTGTGGATATTGCAGTGGGTGAGACGGCCACCTTCGACATTGATGTGGTGATGCCGGCTACTGCCATCTCTTCGAATAGATGGGCATATTATGATGTGGAGGATAGGCTGTCGGGAAACATCAAACAGGGCTACTGGACCTATGTGCAGGAACTTGCACCCAAATTTGTGTTCCAGACAGCTGACTATACCATCTCTGAATCCACCAACGCCACTAGCTTGAGTACAGGAGTGTCACTTGGCATCATCACCGAGGAACAGGTACTCGACTTTATGATTTGGAACACGGGTAACGCACCGCTCACCGTGCAGTCCGTCACCGTGCCTACGGGTTTCGTGTTGTCACTTACCGAGGGCTTTACCCTGGCCGCAGGAGAGAGATGTCTGTTCACCGTCACCCTTCCCATCACCACACCAGGCATATTCAGTGGCAACATTGAAGTAAAATATTTGAATAAGACGGGTGCCGTACAGACCTACACGTTGCCCCTGTCGGGTACCGTGGCCGACCCCTCGAAAAATCTGTTTACCTTTGACGATGGGGCAGGAAACGCCAAATTCCCGGAAAACTCCATACATCCCGATGGGGTATATATATCACATGACAGCGAGACGGATAACTACTACCTTCAAAGTGCATCGGGCAAGGATGTAATGTTCATCACCCCGCTTATGACCGCTGCAGCCGGTGAGACATTCACCTTCGATGCTTGGTATAACATGTTTAACAATGAGGCCAAAGTAGTGGTGTCTGTCTCTACCGACCGACAGCATTGGACGGAATTGCGAACGGTGTTATACAACGAACTGGGTTCCGAAAGAAGTACTTTCGCCGTAACCATTGACCAATCCGGCGACCTCTACCTCGGTTTCAAGTTGAAATACGCGCTTGTAGACGATATCTATGGATTGACAATGGCTGAGGCTCCAGAACACGACTGGTTCCTCACAGGGGCTGACATTCCTACCCAAGGTACACGGAACATCGACTATACCGCAACGGCACAGTTGAAGAACATCAGTGCCACCATCAGTGAGGCGGCGGGCTCTTACACAGCCACGCTTTACATGGGTACCGAGGCCATCGAGGGCGAGGCCGTGGCCATGGGTATCAATACCAAGACAAATAGCTATTCTTCGAGTGGCAACAATGATAATACAGCCTCACCAACCAACTTCACCTTTACGTTCAAGCCTCATAGCGCAGGTACCTATACCGCATACATCGAGTTCAAAAGTGGTGACTATACAGTGACTACCGACCCCGTGGAGGTGACCATCGCCGATGAGGCCATCGTCAGTGAATTGGCTATAGGCACCCCATCGAACAGTGACAACAATTCGCCCCTCAACCTCAACTACAATAACAGCGAGAGTGTATCACTCTATAACGCGCAGATGCTGGCTTCCTATGGTTTGAAAGACGGCGACAAGATACAGTCGATTACTTATAAAGCATTTAAGACAGCGGATGAGAAAACCACCGTGTTCAGTGCTTATTATGAGTGGACCGATGACCAGACACAAACGCAGCCGACAGAAAAGACAGCCTATGATACGACGGGTATGACGGCAATCGTGGAAAATGAGCATCATACATGGCAGCAGACGGAAGGTGGTTATGGGGTGTTTGAGGACTATCTTACATTTACTTTCAGTGAACCACTTGTCTATGAGGAAGGCAAGAGTCTGCGCCTCGTATTACGTTCGGAGAACGATAGCGAGACGAACAACTATGCTAGTGTCTATTTTGAAAAAGGTGACTATGGCAACCACTACTATCACCGTAACGACAGTCGTTCGGATGTGAAGGTGGTTATTAATGATGTTGAGGTGAACTCGAAAATCGGTATCTATGCTGATTGGTACGCGGGTAATAATCCTGTCATCCACATCAGTCTGCTTGTGGTGCCTGTCAATGTGTCGGGATTGGTGACCGACAGTGAAGGACAACCCATCGAGGGCGCTACCGTGACGGCATATAACGCGGAGAACGATGTGCAATATCAAGGCACAACAGATAGTGACGGTCATTATGTCATCGACGTGATACAGGACAAACTGACCTATGTGGTCACGGCCACGGCTGATGGCTATGAGGAGACATCGGTTGAAGGCATCACCTTCACTGATGGCAGCGTGACGCAGGACTTCACGCTCACGGAGGTCATGCCTACGATGGTCACCGTCATGCTTACCGCCGACGGTACGTCGTACAGCGGCAAGTGGGCACTCGACTTCAGTGGTCTTGACATCACACCGTTCAAGGCGACGCAGAAGAACGCCAACACCATACATTGTGAGAGTGTGACCATCGTGCCAGCCAATACGGGTGTCATCATCAAGGGCACTCCTGGTGAATATCAGGTACCCACGACAACGGAGGCGACCATTGACGACTTTACGGATAACCTGTTAGTAGCGAATGTTGACGAGACTTACACCGTGATCAACGCCGATGAGGGTTATGTCTATCGCTATGTGAACAAGGAGGGTACGGCGGTGTTCCAGAGAGCCATGGCGGGACAGACGGTGAGTGCCGGCAAGGCTTATCTCCGACTCACGGAGGCCAGTGTGCTCGATTTCATCGGTTTCGAGGATAGTACCACGGATATTTCTCTCACTTCTCACCCCTCATCCCCCACTTCTGAATGGTACACCCTTGACGGTCGGAAACTCCAAGGCAAGCCGACAAAGCAAGGCATTTACATCGTGAATGGTAAGAAAGTTGTAAAGAAATAAAAAGGGACAAGGGACTATCCCGCTGTCTATTTACTCGTCAACTTATTAACTTGTCAACAAATTATTATGAAGAAAACATATATATCACCAACAATGAAATGGGCCGATACCAGCGACGAGTTGCTGCTGGTGAGTATCTCAGAGGCTATTACTGGTGACACCGACCCTTATCCCGAAGCGGCCAACGATGGCTATTTCGATGAAGACGATAAAGACTACAATGATTATTATGGCTCTTATAATCAATATCTAAACCGCAAATTATGGGAGAAATGATTTATGACATTTTCGGCCAGCTGAACGCTATACCCCGTCCTTCGCACCATGAGGAACGGGTGGCTGACTTCCTCTGCCAATTTGCAGAGAAGCTACACTTGGAATACGACCGCGATGAGCAGAACTGCGTGGTGATACGTAAACCGGCATCACCAGGATATGAGAACGCCACACCAGTGGTGCTGCTCAACCACATGGATATGGTGTGCGTGGGCTTCAACGACCCGTTGAACGACCCAGTACAGACCTATGAAGATGATGGGTGGCTGAAAGCCAGGGGCACTTCGTTGGGTGCTGACAACGGCATAGGACTGTCGATGGCCTTAGCTGTGCTTGCCGATGACAGTATCCTCCATGGACCGTTGGAGGTGATGACGACGACCAATGAGGAGGATGGTATGAGTGGCGCGTCGAACCTGAGTACCGATTTCCTCAAGGGGCGCAGGGTCATCAACCTCGACTCTGAGGACTACGATACCATTACCACGGGAGCGGCGGGGGCTTTCCTGCAGGAACACCGACTACCCATTCATTGGAAAGAGGCTCCTGGAGGCAAACGACGCTGGTACCGCATTACCATAAGTGGTTTGCAGGGTGGACACTCCGGGGTGGACATCAACAAGGGCAGGGCATCGGCCACGGTGCTGGCATGGGCCATGCTCGCCGCCATTTATAATGAGGTGGATATGGCTTTGGCATCGCTCAATGTGGGTGAGGCCAATGCCTCGATAGCTACCACGGCGGAGATGATTATCACCGTGCCGTCAGGCGAGGATGCTGAATATGTGAAGGCGCAGGAGGAGGCTTTTAACGAGTGGCTGCGCGAGGAATATGGTGACCGCGAACCTAATGCTTCCTGTCGCATAGAGAAGGTGGAAGCGCAAGAGCGCGTGGTAGATGATGCTGACTTCGAGGCGTTGATGACAGCGCTCGAACAGATACCGCAGGGTGTGGTGGCCATGAGCGAGACAATGGCCGATACGGTGCACTCTTCGAATAATGTAGGACGAGTGATGGCTGACGACGAGGCGTTTATCGTGACGACACACACGCGCAGTTTCTCTGACAGCGACATGGCCGACCTGGCAGGTGAGATCAAGAAGGTGTTCGCTGAACAGGGTGGCTCGTCAAACACCATCATGGAGGCTCCTGCATGGCAGGAGAACCCACAGTCGGAATATCTGCAAAAGGTTGGTGATGTGTTTGAGAAAGTGCTGGGTTGGCGTCCTCGTCCCGTGGCCATGCACTTCGTGCTTGAGGCAGGCTATTTCGTCAGGAAATATCCAGGTATCGAAATAGCGTGTATCGGACCGCGCATCCTTGAACCGCACAGTGCCAATGAACGGGTACAACTGTCCACCATTGATGATATCTGGCAGGTGCTCGTGGAACTGCTGAAAACTCTCTGAGTTTTCATGAAAAGTACGATTTTATAATTGGGAGTTAAATAGGGAGTTAAAGTGGAAGTTAATTCGCTTCGCTCATGGGAGTTAAAATGGACATTACTCCGCCCACAACTATTACCTTTTTACTTTTTTACCCTTTTACCTTTCAAGGCTATTGTCCTGCACGAAGTGCTTTACTTCCCCTTTTACTTCCTTTTATAACTTCCCTTTTTACTTCCTATTCTACTCCAAGTAGAATTATTTCATTCTTCAAAAGGAAGCATGGGTGAGGTGTCACCTAAGAGATTATAGGTCATGCGGTGGTAGGGTGTGGTGCCATACTGCCGTATGGCCTCGCGGTGATCAGGTGTGGGATATCCCTTGTTTTTCTTCCACCCATATTGGGGATATTCCTGATCAAGACGGTCCATATAATCATCGCGGTAGGTCTTGGCGAGGATGCTGGCCGCCGCTATCGACAGGTATTTGCCGTCGCCCTTGACAATAGTGGCATGGCGGATGTTGTGGTAGGGCAGGAAGCGGTTACCATCGACGATGATGGCATCTGGACGCAGGTCTAACTGATCCAAGGCACGGTGCATGGCCAGTAAAGAAGCCCGCAGGATATTGATTTTGTCAATCTCTTCAGGGGTGACGATACCTACCGCCCATGCCAAGGCATCGCTTTCTATTACCTCGCGTAAGGCATGTCTGCGCTTGTCGGTGAGCTGCTTCGAGTCGTTCAGCTCGCTGTTCTCGTAGTCGGGCGGGAAGATGACGGCAGCGGCATAGACGCTGCCTGCCAGACAACCGCGACCGGCCTCGTCGCAGCCGGCCTCGATGCAGTTGGGAAAAAAATAGGGTAGTAGCATATCAGAACATTCTGCTTACTCTTTTCACTCCTTCTACCAACGTATCCACCTCGTCGAGGGTGTTGTAGAGGGCGAAGGAGGCACGTACCGTGCCTAGTATGCCGTAACGATCCATGAGAGGTTGGGCGCAGTGATGACCGGTTCGCACGGCGATGCCGAGACGGTCGAGCAACGTGCCCATGTCGAGGGGATGAATATTACCCACGAGGAACGACACAACAGCATCTTTTTCATGTGCCGTGCCAATGAGGCGCATGTCCGGGATGGTCTGCAGCTGTTCCATGCAATGGCGGGTAAGGCTTTTTTCGTGTTCACAGATATTGTCCATGCCAAGGGCATCCACATAGTCAAGGGCCTTTGCCAGTCCCACGGAGGCCACATAGTCGGGCGTGCCGGCCTCGAACTTCAGGGGTAGGTGTTCGAAGGAGGTCTTCTCGAAACTCACATGTTCAATCATCTCGCCACCTCCCTGATAGGGGGGCATGCGGTCGAGCCATTCTTCCTTGCCATAGAGCACGCCGATACCCGTGGGACCATATACCTTATGGCCACTGAAGGCGAAGAAGTCGCAGTCCATCTGCTGCACGTCGATAGTCAGGTGGGGTGTGCTTTGTGCCCCATCGACCATCACAGGCACATCGTGGGCATGGGCGATAGCAATAATGTCCTTGATGGGGTTGATGGTGCCCAGTACATTGCTCACATGGGTAACACTTACCAGACGGGTGCGCTCGGTGAACAAATTTCGGTAGGCTTCCATATCGAGTTCGCCATCGTCGGTGACGGGGATGACACGGATGGCGATACCCCGTTTGGCAGCCATCAGTTGCCAAGGCACAATATTGCTGTGGTGTTCCATCTCGGAGAGGATTACCTCGTCACCGGGCTGCATGAACGCCTCTGTGAACGATGAGGCCACGAGGTTCATGCTTTCTGTCGTCCCTCGCGTAAAAATGATTTCCGACGTACTGCGGGCGTTGATGAAACGGCGAACAGTCTCGCGGGCTGCTTCATGCTGTTCGGTGGCCTGTTGTGAGAGGTAATGCACGCCACGGTGAACGTTGGCGTTGACGTTAAGGTATTCGTTGCGCATGGCATCGAGCACACACAGTGGTTTCTGTGTCGTGGCCCCATTGTCGAGGTAGACCAATGGTCGGCCATACACCTCGCGATTGAGAATGGGGAAGTCGGCTCGAACGGCGTTTATATTGAACATTGAATATTGATTTTTGAATGAAGGTTTAGTGTTTAGGGCATGGTGTTTAGAGTTTAGTGTTCTAAGGTTGGGAGTTTAGGAGTTTGGGAGTTTAGAAGTTTGGACAATACCCTCTGCATATCTCTTGCCCCTTGCCCCTTGCTCCTTGCCCCTATTTACACAGCTTACACCCTTCGCATTTATTCAGCTCACCACGGAAGCGTTTTTCAACAAGATAACGCAGCCGGTCGCGCAGGGGTGCCAGTGCTATCTGCTCGATAACCTCGCCTACGAAAGCCTGTTGGAGGAGTGTCTTGGCTTCGTGCAGGGGGATTCCTCTCTGGCGCATATAGAAGAGAGCGGCCTCGTTGAGTTGACCCACCGTGCTGCCGTGTGAGCATTTCACGTCGTCGGCGTAAATCTCCAGCATAGGTTGGGTGAACATTCGCGCGTCGGGTGTGGCACAAAGGTTCTGGTTCGTCTCCTGCGATTCTGTGTGTTGAGCCCCGGGGCGCACAAGCACTTTTCCTGCGAAGGCACCCACAGCCTTCTCGTCGAGTACATATTTGTAGAGTTCCCGGCTGGTACAATGGCAGGCCGCATGGTCGATAAGCGTGTTGTTGTCGACATGCTGCTCCTTGTCGGCGATGACGCAGCCGTTGAGCGTACATGAAGCACCTTCACCATGAAGTGTCACGTTGAGACTGTTGCGCGTGATGCCGTTATGCAAGGTGATGCTGCCATGGTGTACCTGGCTGTGCGCCTGTTGGTTGATGTACACATTGCTCACCCGGGTATTCTTATAATGTGTTTCTTCGAGACAGTAGAGTTGCAACGATGCCCCTTCTCCCATGAACACCTCCACCACTTGAGTGGTAAGGAAGGGCAGATCATCTGCGGCATGGTCGCAGAAGAGGAGGGTCGCCTCGGCATCATCATCAAGAACGATGAGCACGCGGCGGTTGGCCATCAGTGCCACGTCGGAACGCAAGATATTAATCACCTGAATGGCTTTGTCGATTTTCACGCCACGCTTTACGTGGATGAGCAGACCATCTTGGGCAAGCATGGTGTTGAGTGCTGTGATGGCATCGTCGGCACTATGGGCCAGTTGTCCGTAATGGGCGGCCACGAAGTCAGGATGTTGTTCTGCGTATGTCTTGAGCGATGCCACTTCGACACCTTCCGGCATCGTGTTCTTGGGCAGTGATGCTCCGTGGAAAGCATCGTTGATGACAAAGAAAAGTTGTGTGCTCAGGTTGGGCACGTCGCAGCGGAATGCTTCGTAGGGGTTGACGGGTATGTCGAGCCGCCGCAGGTTTAGTCCGTAGTCAGGAGCGAAGAGGGCCTCAACGTCGGTATAGCGGTAACGTTCCACCTTACGCGAGGGGAAGCCTGTTCGTTCCAGGTCGTTCGCCGCAGCATCGCGCAGGGCATTCATCACCGCCGCGCTATGCTCATGTATCAGCGAGCGCTGTCCACGGTAAAGTTCTATATATTGCGCTTCACTCTGCATTCTTCAGCCATTCATAACCTTTTTCCTGTATCTCCACGGCTAACTCAGGTCCGGCGGTCTTGACGATGCGGCCCTGGTAGAGAACGTGTACCACATCGGGACGAATCATCTCCAACAGACGATCATAGTGGGTGATGACGATGCGGCTGTTCTCCGGCGTACGCAGTTTGTTCACGCCTTCGGCCACGATGCGCATGGCATCGACATCGAGGCCGGAGTCGGTCTCATCGAGGATGGCGAGCTTCGGTTCGAGCATAGCCATCTGAAAGATTTCGTTGCGTTTTTTCTCACCGCCGCTGAACCCCTCATTCACTGAGCGTGATGATAGTTTACTGTCCAGTTCCACCACCTTGCGTTTCTCGCGCATGAGCTTGAGAAACTCCGACGCGTTAAGAGCGGGCAGACCTTGGAACTTCCGTTTCTCGTTGATGGCAGCCCGCATGAACTGAGTCATCGACACACCGGGAATTTCCACGGGGTATTGGAAGGAGAGGAATAATCCTTCATGAGCGCGTTCCTCTGGTTTCATGGCCAGCAGGTCCTTACCGTTGAACACTACCGACCCCTCGGTCACCTCATAGACGGGGTTGCCTACGAGTACTGCGCTCAGCGTACTCTTTCCCGAGCCGTTGGGTCCCATGATGGCATGTGTCTCACCGTCGCGGATGGTGAGGTCGATACCTCGTAATATCTCTTTGTCGCCAATACGGGCGTGCAGGTTCTTTACTTCTAACATTATTTATTTATGTTTGTTAGGATAACCTAGGGTTTCTTAGGATAATCTAAGGCTCCTCTTGCTATTCTCTTGCTCCTTGCCCCTTGCCCCTCGTTCTTGCTCCTTGCCCCCTGGTCACCCTACAGTTCCCTCAAGTGATACGGAGAGCAGTTTTTGTGCCTCGGCAGCAAACTCCAGAGGCAGTTTGTTAAGCACCTCCTTGGCATAGCCGTTGACGATGATGCCCACGGCCTGTTCTGTCGGTATGCCGCGTTGGTTGCAATAGAACAGCTGGTCCTCGCTAATCTTGCTCGTCGTGGCCTCATGTTCCACGATGGCCGTGTCGTTGTGGATGTCCATATAGGGGAAGGTGTGGGCTCCACATTCGCTGCCCAGAAGCAGACTGTCGCATGAACTGTAGTTGCGTGCGTTGGTGGCATTGCGCGTAGCTCTGACCAATCCCCGGTATGAGTTCTGGCTCTTGCCGGCACTGATACCCTTCGAGATGATGGTGCTTTTGGTGTTGCGTCCCATGTGAATCATCTTTGTGCCTGTATCAGCCTCTTGATGATGGTTGGTCACCGCCACGGAATAGAATTCAGCTTGTGAGCCGTCGCCACGAAGCACACATGACGGATATTTCCATGTGATGGCACTACCCGTTTCCACCTGTGTCCAAGACAGTCGTGAGTCCTTGCCGCGCAGGTCGCCCCGTTTGGTTACGAGGTTGAGCACACCGCCACGTCCCTCTTCATCGCCGGGATACCAGTTCTGCACCGTCGAATATTTCACCTCGGCACGGTCGTTGACGATAATTTCGACAATGGCTGCGTGCAACTGGTTCTCATCGCGCATAGGAGCGGTGCAGCCCTCGAGATACGACACATAGGCATCGTCATCGGCTATGATGAGCGTGCGCTCAAACTGTCCGGTGTTTCGTGCGTTGATGCGGAAATAACTGCTCAGCTCCATAGGGCAGCGTACACCCTTGGGGATATATACAAACGAACCGTCGCTGAACACGGCACTGTTCAGTGCAGCGAAGAAATTGTCGCGGTAGGGAACCACGGTGCCCAGATATTGTCGCACCAGGTCAGGATGTTGCTTGATGGCGTCGCCGATGGAACAGAAGATGACACCCATCTCAGCCAGTTTGTCCTTGAAGGTGGTCTTCACCGACACCGAGTCCATAATGGCATCAACGGCCATGCCACTCAGTGCGAGACGTTCTTCCAGGGGAATACCCAACTTGTCGAAGGTCTTCATCACCTCAGGGTCAATCTCGTCGAGACTCTTTGGACCCTTGTCTTTCTTGGCCAAGGGGTCGGCGTAATAAGAGATAGCTTGGTAGTCGATGGGTGGCAGAGTGACATGTCCCCACTCCGGCTGACGCATCGTCAGCCAATGGTGGAACGCTTTTAGGCGGAAGTCGAGCATCCACTCGGGCTCACCCTTCTTCTGAGAAATCAAGCGCACGACCTCTTCGTTGAGGCCGCGCTCTATGATTTCAGTATGTACGTCGGTGGTGAAGCCGAACTCGTATTTCTTCTCCGCCACCTTACGGACAAAGTCATTGCCCATCTTTTTCTGGTTTGAAGTTTGAAATCTCTTGCTCCTTGCTCCTTGTCTCTTGCTCCAAGTTTACAGCTTCTGCTGTACTTCAATCTCGGTGAAGGTCTCGATGATGTCGCCCACCTGGATATCGTTGAAGTTGACGAGGCTGATACCACATTCGAAGTTGACACCCACCTCCTTCACGTCGTCCTTATAACGCTTCAGGGCATTGATGTCGCCGGTATGAACAACGATACCGTCGCGCACCAGACGAGCCTTGTCCGTGCGGTGCACCTTGCCATCGGTAACCAAAGCACCGGCCACGGCACCCACCTTGGAGATGCGGTACACTTCTTTCACTTCAACTTGTCCGGTGACAATCTCTTTCTTCACCTTGTCGAGCATACCGATCATAGCATCTTTGATGTCGTCGATGGCATCGTAGATGACTGAATAGGTATTGATTTCCACTCCTTCACGCTCAGCCAGTTTACGGGCGGCCAGCGACGGGCGCACCTGGAAACCAACGATAATGGCGTTGGAGGCGTAGGCCATCTGCACATCGTTTTCGGAAATCTGGCCCACAGCCTTGGAGATGACGTTCACGTTGATCTTCTCTGTGGAGAGGTTGATGAACGAGTCGCTCAGAGCCTCGATAGAACCGTCGGTGTCACCCTTGACCAGCAGGTTGAGCTCCTTGAACTCGCCCAAGGCGATTCGGTGACTGATGTCGGAGAGGGATAGACGCTTCTGGGTGCGCAGTCCCTGTTCACGCTGCAGTTGCTCTCGTTTGTTGGCAATCTCGCGTGCGGCCTGCTCGCTCTCCATGATATGGAACGAATCACCGGCCGTCGGGGCACCGTTCAGACCGAGAATGATGGCCGGCTCGGCAGGTCCCGCTTTCTCCATGCGCTGATAACGCTCGTTAAACATGGCCTTGATACGTCCGTGGCTGGTGCCTGCGATGACCACATCGCCCACCTTCAGCGTACCGTTCGATACAAGTACTGTTGACACGTAACCGCGTCCTTTGTCAAGTGACGACTCAATGACACTACCCACAGCCTTGCGGTTGGGGTTGGCCTTCAGGTCGAGCATCTCGGCCTCGAGGAGCACCTTCTCCAACAGTTCGTCAACTCCCATACCTTTCTTCGCGGAGATTTCCTGACACTGGTACTTGCCGCCCCAGTCTTCCACCAACAGGTTCATGTTGGCCAGGTCTTCACGTATCTTATCGGGGTTGGCTCCCGGCTTATCTATCTTATTGATGGCAAACACCATCGGCACATTGGCAGCCTGGGCATGGGCGATGGCCTCCTTGGTGGTGGGCATCACGCTGTCGTCGGCTGCGATGATGATGATGGCGATGTCGGTCACTTGTGCACCACGGGCACGCATGGCGGTGAATGCCTCATGACCCGGCGTGTCGAGGAAGGTAATCTTACGACCGTCAGCCAGCGTCACGTTATAGGCTCCGATATGCTGGGTGATGCCGCCAGCCTCGCCGGCGATGACATTCGTCTTGCGGATATAGTCGAGCAATGAGGTCTTACCATGGTCCACATGACCCATCACGGTGACGATGGGTGCGCGTGCCACGAGGTCGTTTTCGTCGTCCACGTCTTCATGGATGGCTTCGCTCACCGAGGCACTCACATATTCGGTCTTGAAGCCGAACTCATCGGCTACGATGTTGATAGTCTCAGCATCAAGACGTTGGTTGATACTCACCATGATTCCGACGCTCATACAGGTGCCAATGACCTTGACCACAGGAACATTCATCATCGTGGCCAACTCGCTCACGGTAACGAACTCGGTCAGCTTAAGCGTCTTGCTCTCTGCCTGGATGGCTTCGTTCTCCTCCATGATACGCTCATGTTGGGCTTCGCGCTTCTCTTTGCGGTATTTTGCACCTTTCTTGTTCTGTGTCTTGCTGGTGAGCTGGGCAAGCGTCTCCTTCACCTTACGTGCCACATCCTCCTCGTTCACCTCCAACGGTTTGGGCGCACGCTTGCGGTTTTTGTTCTTCTTGCCTTGGTTGCCCTGGTTGTTCTTATTGTTGTCGCGGTTGGGTGAAGGCTGGTTGGCAGCGGCATTGATGTCCACGCGCTCCTTGTTGATACGGTTGCGTTTCTTCCGCTCGCCACTATGCTGTTGTTGCGCTTTCTCTTCACGTTCCTTGCGCTTCTCCTCCTTCGACTTCTTCTTGGGACGGGTGTTCTGGTTGATGGCCGTGAGGTCTATCTTACCGACAACATTGAGTTTGGGCGCATCTTTGTGCTCACTCTTGAGGGTGAACACTTGGGCTGCCTCATTGGCGTCGGGTTCTGAATCGGGCTCTTCCGTGTCTGTTGTCTGTGCCACGGTTTCTTCAGCTTTTTCCGTGGTTTCCACAGTGTCAACAGCGTGTTCTGACAGCGGTGTCTCCTCTGTCTTTTCTTCCTGAGGCTGGATTGCCTCAGTCGTGACAGGTTGCTCGGCAGCAGCCTTCGGCTCATCTTTTACAGGTGCCTCGGCAACGGTGGCTTCGGGTGCCTTCTCCACGGTTTCCTTATGCTCCGCAACAGGGCTCTCGGCAGCAGCCTTCACTTGCGGTTTCTCTTTCTTGACAGGTTCTTCAACAGTGGGTTCTGACTGCTTCTCGGCTGTTTTCTTGCCCAGATTGTCGAGGTCAATCTTACCTACCTGTTTGAACTGTTGGCGACCAGCTGAGAGCAGTGTCTCGGCATGGTGGCTCTCGGAATGTTTCTCTTCCTTTTTCTCTTTCCGCTTGGGGAAGATGGTGCTGGCTTGGGTGCGCAGGTCCTTATCGGTCTTGTGGCTGTCCACAAGAGCCTGGTACTGCTCATCGTTGAGCTTGTAGTTGGGGTTGGCCTCTACTTCGCCCAAGTCTTTTCTCTTTGTCAGGAAATCAACTGCCGTTTGAAGTCCTATATTCAGTTCACGTATTGCTTTACTTAGTCTGATACCCATTCTGTTTCCGTTAATTGTTTTTTTGTTGATGATTACTCAAATTCGGCTTTGAGGATGCGCAGCACCTCGTCGACGGTTTCTTCTTCGAGGTCGGCTTTTTCCGTCAGCATCTCGCGAGGAGCCTTGAGCACAGCCTTTGCCGTGTCGAGACCGATACGCTTGATGGACTCGATGATCCAGGGCTCGATTTCGTCTTCAAACTCTTCCAGGTTGACATCTTCCTCCTCGGTCTCGTCAACCTCGCGGAATACGTCGATGGTGAATCCTGTGAGCATAGAGGCCAACTTGATGTTCAGACCGCTCTTACCGATGGCCAACGACACTTGTTCGGGCTGCAGATATACCTCAGCCTTCTTCTCTTCTTCGTTGATGCTGATGCTTGACACCACGGCGGGACTTAATGCGCGCTGGATGTAAAGTTTGATGTTCTGCGTATAGTTGATGACGTCGATATTCTCATTGCAGAGCTCACGTACGATGCCATGCACGCGGCTTCCCTTAACACCTACACAGGCTCCCACGGGGTCAATGCGGTCGTCGTAGCTCTCCACGGCCACTTTCGCACGCTCACCGGGCATACGGGCGATGCCCCTGATGGAAATGAGGCCGTCGCCAATCTCTGGCACTTCGGCTTCGAGCAGACGCTGCAGGAACAGCGGACTGGTGCGTGAGAGGATGATTTTCGGGTTGTTGTTGTCGTTCTTCACCTCATGAACGATGGCGCGGATGGTCTCGCCCTTGCGGTAGTTGTCGCTCGGTATCTGCTCCGATTTGGGAAGAATCAGTTCGTTGTTCTCATCGTCGACGACAAGCACCTCGCGCTTCCACATCTGGTAAACCTCGCCGCTGATTACTTCGCCCACGCGATCTTTGTATTTCTGATAGAGGGCGTCATGCTCCAGTTCCAGAATCTTCGAGGCGAGGGTCTGGCGCAGTACCAGGATGGCACGTCGGCCGAATTTGTTGAAGTCAACACGCTCGGTCACCTCTTCGCCCTCTTCGTAGTCGGGCTCAATCTTCTGTGCATCGGAGAGACTGATTTCCTTGTTTTCGTCTTGCACCTCACCGTCGGCAACGACGATGCGGTTGCGGTAGATTTCGAAGTCACCCTTGTCGGGGTTCACAATGACGTCGATGTTCTCGTCGCTGCCATAAATCTTTGCCAATACGTTGCGGAAACTCTCTTCCAGCACGCTTACCAAAGTGGTGCGGTCGATACTTTTCGTCTCTTTGAACTCCCTGAAAGTCTCGATGAGGTTGGGGGCCTCATTCGTCATTTTTTTTGTAGCCATAATATGTTTTCGTTTTGTTTTTTCTAAGGGGGGTTACTTGAAACTGATGAGGTACTTAGCATATTTCACCTCGTCCATGCGGTAGGTGTGGTCCACCTCGGCATTGACAGGGCGTTTCTTACCTTCTTCCTTCACTTTCTCGATAACGGTGACGGTGAACTCAGGAGCGTTGACGGCCTTGAGCACACCTTTTATTTTCTTACCTTCGGCGGTGAGCACTTCCACTTCCTTGCCGATGCAGTTTTCGTATTGGCGCACCACCTTGAAGGGCTGTCCCAGACCGGCACTGCCCACTTCCAGCTCGTAATCTTCTACCTCGCGGTCCAGACGTTCTTCGATGAAGCGGCTCAGGGCCACACAGTCGTCAATCCACACACCGTCGGCATGGTCTATTTCCACTACGATGCGGTTGTCAGCACTAATCTCAACATCGACGAGGAAATAATCCTGGTCGGCGAGCCACTCGTTCACTAAATTTTCTACAACTTTCTTGTCTATCATGTTGGTGTAATTATAATGAAAAAGAGAGGTTCTTTCGAACCCCTCATTCCACTGAACGGCTGCAAAGGTACGAAGAAAATCGCATCTATGCAAATATTTGTCGTTTTTTTTGAATTATCTCGCTTTGTATTAACGAAATCAACCTTCAATGTTCCATGTTCAACGTTCAACGTCCAAAATTCCTCTGTACCGTTGTGTGTCTTGAATCAGCTTGAGGGCTTCTTTCATCACCTTGTCGGTGCGAAGACCATTCTCTGCTGCCCCACGTTGGTAGTAGTAAGCGGCCACAATGTCGGTTTCCAACAGTTTCCTGATGGTGGCTTGGTGATAGTCGAGGTCGCGCTCAAGGTTATGGGTGAGTTTTTGCTGCAAACGGTCGAAGTCGTCTTTGGCATCATCGTAATACCCCTCGAACTTCGCCAGTTTGATAAGGTTGTCCAGATAGCGTTCCGTCTCCGGGTCGTATTTGAACCCACTCTTGATAACCCGCTGCTTGAACTCTGCATAGTCGGTATCGCTCAGTTGGAACTGCGAGGGTGGGGCGATGGAGGGGTGGCGCTTGATGTAGTCAATCTCGTATTTGAGCATCACCTCTGTGCTGTCCATACCTGATGTGGCCAGGTAATAGGCTATGTTGGGCAGGGAATCGGGTACTATCTCGATATCGGGTTTGATACCGCCGCCGTCACGCACCTCGCGGCCACCCTTGGTGTGGAACACATGGGTAAGAGAGTCGGGGATATGCTCGGTGTATCCGCCGCGCGAATGGCGGTAGTTGATGGCTTGTATGCACCGACCGCTGGGGATATAGTATTTGTCGGTGGTGAGTTTGAGCGAACCGTTGTAGGGCAGTTCAACGCTCATCTGCACCAATCCCTTGCCGTAGGTGCGTTGGCCAATGATGACGGCACGGTCCAGGTCTTGCAGTGCTCCACTGGTGATTTCGCTGGCGCTGGCAGTCATGTCATCGACGAGCACCACCAGGGGCATCACGGTATCGATGGGTTCCACTTTGGTGTAATAGTCATGGTTGGAACGGGCCAGTTTGCCACGGTTTGAAACGATAAGTTCACCCATGGGAACGAACATATTGACGATATCGACAGCTTCCGACTCCGAGCCGCCGCCGTTGCTGCGCAGGTCGAGGATGAAACCGCGGATGCCCTGCTCCTTCATCTCGATAAAGGCACGGCGCACCTCCTTGGCGCAACCCTCGGTGAACTGGCGCAGACTGAGGTAGCCCACTCCTCCTTCCTGTATGCCGTAATAGGTCACGGCAGGGGTCTGGATGGTGCGGCGTGTAATCTTCATCTTCATCTTCTTGCCCGTGGTAGGACGTTCTATCTTCAGTATGAAGCTGGTGCCGGGGTCGCCGCGCAGGTGGTCGCTCACATAGCTCACGCTCTTATCGGTCATCAAACTGTCGTCGATACTCAGGATGATGTCGCCTTTCTTCAGGCCGGCCTCGTCAGCAGGCATCCCTTCGTAGGGCTCGTCGATGACTACCCTTTTCAGTTCGGCATTGTAGCGGATGAGGGCACCGATGCCTGCAAACTTACCCGTGTATATCTCTTTCAGCTCCTGCATGTTCTCCTCGGGATAATACTCGGTATAGGGATCCAGACTCTTGAGCATGGCCTTGATGGCAGTGCCCACCACCTCATTAGCGTCAAGCGTATCGACATACATCAGTTCGAGGTTTTTGTAGATGGTGTTGAACACCTCGAGGTTTTTCGACATGTCGAAGAGATGGTTGTCGCCACTTTGAGCATGCATCGGGATGGCCGTCAGCAAAAGGGTGGACAGTAGGATAATGTATTTCTTCATTGCGATGATGCTGTTTTATGCTGTTTTTGAGCTACAAAAGTACAAGATAATCATCGGAAACCCGTCTTTTTGTCTGTTTTTTTATGATTTTTCAAGGAAAATCGTTTTTTTTCTTCAAAAAGTTTGGTGGAATTAAAATTTCGCATTACTTTTGCAACCGCATTCGCAAAAAATGCTGCTTCAGTAGCTCAGTTGGTTAGAGCACCTGACTGTTAATCAGGGGGTCGTTGGTTCAAGCCCATCCTGAAGCGCAAATCCCAGCCGGAAGGTTGGGATTTTTGCATATATGGGCTTTCACCAAGGTTTTCTCCCTCGCATTTCCCGTTGCCCCGCCTGCGGCGACTGCAACGGTTCGGTCGAAGGGTCGCGAGGCGACAAGTCTCAAGCCCATCCTGAAGCGCCAAAGCCGAGAGAAATCTCGGCTTTTCCTTTTTTAGTGGGTTTTGTTTGAGTCTTGTTTATTCCCCCTCTTGTCGTTTTTTTCTATGCCTTTCGAGCAATTTTTCAAAAAAGATTGTATCTTTGTCGGAGAAATGAATAATCTGACGCATAATGATTACCGGAGAGATTAAAAACCGCATAGATTCCATTTGGGATACCTTTTGGACGGGAGGTATCACTAATTCCATCACAATCTTGGAGCAGATGACCTATCTGTTCTTCATGAAAATGCTCGACGATGCCCAGCGCACGAAAGAAGCCAACGCCAATGCCTTCGGCGTGGCGGTGAAAGACCCGACTTTCAAGCAGGGCATGTGGCACAATCCCGACACCGACAGGGATATCGATTATAATGATTTGCGTTGGAGCGTGTTCAAAAACAAGGAGCCTGAGATTATGTACCGCACGGTGAGCAAGGATGCCTTCATCTTTATCAAAACGCTTAATGAGGGTAAGGAATCGGCATACAGCCGTTTTATGCAGAATGCCACGTTCCTCATCCAAAGTCCACGAACCCTGACCAAGATTGTGGAGGGTATCGACCACCTCGACATGAACAACCGTGATACGATGGGCGACACCTATGAGTATATCCTCGGCAAGATGGCCGCATCGGGCAATAATGGTCAGTTCCGAACACCACGGCATATCATCCGTATGATGGTAGAAATTATGCAGCCCACCTTGAAAGACACCATCTGTGACCCTGCGATGGGCAGTGCGGGCTTTATTGTGGAAAGTGCCAAATATATCAAGGAGCATTATCAGTCCGAACTATTGAAGAGAGAGAATGCCGACCATTACAAGAACGGTATGTTCCACGGTTTCGACACCGACTTCACGATGCTCAGAATCGGGGCAATGAACCTGATGCTGCATGGTGTGGACAACCCCGACATAGCATATCAGGACAGCCTTTCCACCGACAATACTGACGATAACCGTTATACACTCTGTTTGGCCAATCCGCCGTTCACGGGGAACCTTGACTATGAGGTGGTGAGCAAATCGCTGCTTGCCATCACCAAGACCAAGAAGACCGAACTGTTGTTTGTGAGCCTCTTCATTCGTATGTTGCAGATGGGTGGCCGTTGTGCGAGTATCGTTCCCGATGGTGTGCTGTTCGGCAACAGCACGGCTCACAAGGCTCTGAGGAAAGAGTTGGTTGACAATCAACGTCTGCAAGCGGTCATCTCCATGCCAAGCGGTGTGTTCCAACCTTATTCGGGAGTCTCAACGGCTGTTTTGGTGTTCACCAAGACTAATGCGGGCGGTACGGATAAGGTTTGGTTCTACGACATGAAAGCCGACGGATACACCCTCGACCAGAAGCGTACCGAGTGCCAAGAGAACGACATCCCTGATGTTATCGCTCGTTTCAAGAACTTGGATGCCGAGGCCAACCGTACACGTAAAGAGCAGTCGTTCCTTGTGCCCGTGGAGGACATCCGCAACAACGACTACGACCTCAGCATTAACAAATACAAGGAGGTGGAACGTGAAAAAGTGGAGTATGAAGCCCCTGATGTGATATTCGGCAAGATAGCCGCCCTGCAAGAAGAAATCAACAACGCAATGGCTGAGTTCAAGGAGAAGTATCTATGAGAGAGGGATGGGAATATAAGAAATTGGGGGAGGTGGCTACTTTTGTCAATGGTGATAGAGGTAAAAACTATCCTTCGCAAAATGATTTCGTTGAAGATGGAATCCCATTTATTAATGCAGGACATTTAAAAAATGGGGTTATTGATTTTGAATCAATGAACTACATCAATGAAGAAAAATACGATAGATTAGGTTCGGGTAAGACTAAGGAGGGGGATTTACTATTTTGTTTAAGAGGCTCCTTAGGTAAAAGGGCGATTGTAAAAGGTATTGAACGGGCTGCTATTGCTTCTTCTTTAGTGATTATAAGAAGTGAAAGAGTTTTTAACAGGTTTCTATATTATTATTTGGGGAGTACAAAAATATCTATTTTTATTCAAAGAGATAATAACGGTAGTTCTCAACCCAACCTTTCTGCTAAAAGTGTTAGTAATTTTGTATTATCCATCCCTCCCCTCCCTGAACAAGAGCGTATCGTTTCTGAACTTGACCTTCTTTCGAGTATCATCGAAAAGAAAAAGGCACAACTGAAAGAATACGACCAACTTGCCCAATCCATCTTCTATGATATGTTCGGCGATCCTGTATCGAATGAAAAAGGATGGGAAGTGAAGAGGTTGATAGAAGTTTCATCTTTGTTGAATGGAAGGGCTTACAAACAAGATGAATTGTTGAACGAGGGAAAATATAAGGTTCTCAGAGTTGGCAACTTCTTTACTAATTCAAATTATTACTATTCTGATTTAGAATTAGATGAGGATAAGTATTGTGAATGCGGTGATTTGTTGTTTGCGTGGTCTGCATCATTTGGGGCATTCATTTGGGATGGTGAAAAAGTTATATATCATTATCATATATGGAAGGTTCTCTTTGACAATACAAAACTTAACAAAATCTATTATCAATATCTCTTGAATACCATGACTTCATCTTTCATGAAAGATGTTCATGGTATAGGGATGGTACATCTTACAAAAGTAGGAATGGAACAATATATGCTTCCCCTTCCCCCTCTCTCCCTCCAACAATCCTTTGCTGAGAAGATAGAGGCGATAGAGCGACAAAAGACACTTATACAGCAATCCATTACTGAGACAGAAACCCTGTTTAACAGCCGTATGGAGTATTATTTTAATTAACCCTGCTGAAAGAAGAATTATAAAAAACATAACGACCTTGACAGACGAGCAACTGACCGCGAAAAAGAGATTTGCCGGAGAGAAAAAGGCATCGATGAAACGCCGTGATGACCATCACGACTACAAGGAACGTCGTATGTACATGATAACGATGGAAGTGGAAGGAAGGCTCCCCGTCTTCGGTCGTCTCGTAGGTGATGCCTTTGCAGAGCGTGGCAGCCTTGACGAGCCGCGTATCGAACTGTCTGCGCTGGGCCGTGCTGTGGAGCGCGAATGGCTCGGCATCAGCGGCTATTTCCCTCAGATTGAGGTGATGGCCGTACAGATGATGCCCGACCATATGCATGGCATACTTTTCGTGAGAGAGCCACTACCCGTGCATCTGGGGCAGGTTATTTCGGGGTTCAAAGCCGGGTGCAGAAAGGCACAAAGAGCCCTGGAGGCGGCAGACAACTGCGCAGTAGCGGCAAAACCGCAACCAACGGAGAAGGTTACTCCAGTTGTACTGGGCACTCGGGTTTCTCCGCAAGTGACGGCTCCGTCGTCACCAAACAGCGAATCGCCGTCACAAGAACACTCCCGAACTTATCGTCCGCTCTTTGCGAAGGGCTATAACGACCTAATACTGCGTTCCTATGACGAGTTGCCCACTTGGCAAAACTACCTTCGCGATAACCCCCGCCGTTTGATGTTGAAACGTGCCCGTCCAGACTGGTTACGCCCTTTCTTTGATTTGCGTATAGGTTCTCATACCTATAACGGCATTGGTAATCGCCAACTGCTAACCGCCCCGAAGCGGATGGCCGTGCGAGTGTCAAGGCGATTTACGGACAGTCAGATAGCCGAGGAGACCGCCCGTTATCTTGAAGTCGCCCGACAAGGGACCGTACTTGTGTCGCCCGCCATCTCGCCGGGCGAGAAGCAGGTGATGCGGGCTGCCTTTGACGAGGGCCTGCCCACTATCGTCATTATGGAGAACGGCTTCACCCCGCTGTCAAAGCCTCATGGTGAACAATTTGATGCCTGTGCCCAAGGCCGGCTGCTGATGCTTGCTCCTTGGGAGCACCATCAAGAGAAAAAGAAGATTACGGCAGAACAATGTCAACAGATGAACCTGATGGCACTGGAAATATGTCATCAATAACAGAATGAGTATGAGAAACTTCGACTATCTGCAAGAGTTAGGTCTGTACGAACTGCACGATTTCTGTGCTGCGGCCGAGGAACTGCAAGTAAGCAGTCCCGACCTCAGTGCCATCAGCGCACGTAAGGCGTTGGAATATGTAGTCAAGGCTCTCTACACGATGAAGAACATCGAGGTGCCCGAAAGGACATCGCTGTTTGAACTGGTAGATGGCGAAGTGTTCCGTGAGTTTATCGGTGATGACCGCATCATGATGGCCGTGCACTATGTCCGTAAAATAGGCAACAACGGGGCACACGGCGTGAAGGTCACGAAGAGGGAATCCTTCTTCTGCCTGTTGAATATCTATAATGTGGTCGCTGCCATACTCCTTAAACTGACTGTCATTAAAGAGGTCAAGCCCTTCGACAGGTCACTCATACCCGACCGACCGCAGACATCGCCATTGACACCTACAAAGGTGGATGTGAACTCCAAATCGGTCATCGTTGAGGTGGCAAACAAAGAGGCCGTTGATGACAAGACCCCCGTTAAGGAAATACCGACCGACATCTCCGAGGCTGAGACACGCCGCCTGTATATCGACCTCATGCTGAAAGAGGCAGGGTGGGAAGTGTTGGATATGGAAGGGGCAATACAACCCTCCAAGGCTTGCATTGAGGTAGAGGTGCAAGGTATGCCCAACGCACAAGGTATCGGCTATTGCGACTATGTGCTGTTCGGCAGCAACGGGCTGCCTCTTGCAGTAGTTGAGGCCAAGAGGACGAGTGCTTCGCCCGTCAAGGGAAAGCACCAGGCCGAACTATATGCTGACTGTCTCGAAAAGAGATACGGGGTGAGGCCCGTCATCTACTATACCAACGGCTTCGAGACCCATATCATCGACGGATTGGGCTATCCTCCACGCAGATTGTATGCCTTCCATTCCGAGAGCGACTTGGAACTGCTCATACAGAAACGGAACAGGCATGACATCAATGATTTCAGCGTGAAAGACAGCATCACGGACCGCCACTACCAGAAGATGGCCATCAAGTCGGTCTGTGAGCACTTCAACACCAAGCACCGCCGAGGATTGTTGGTTATGGCTACCGGCACGGGCAAAACGAGGGTTGCCATCTCATTGGTCGATGTGCTGACCCGCAACGGATGGGTGAAGAACGTGCTGTTCTTGGCCGACCGAATACCTTTGGTCAGTCAGGCACACAAGAACTTCGTGAAGTTGCTGCCCAACATGACCACCTCCATATTGAGCGAGGACAAAGACCCTGATACCAACGCACGTATCACGTTCTCGACCTACCAGACGATGATCAACTACATCGATACCGACGAGAAGGCATTCTCCGTCGGGCGGTTCGACCTGATTATCATCGACGAGGCCCACCGCTCCATTTTCGGCAAATACTCTGCCATCTTCAACTACTTCGACTGTCTGTTGGTCGGTCTGACCGCCACGCCGAGAGACGAGATAGACCGCAGCACCTATCAGGTGTTCCAGATGGAGCAGGGCGTTCCCAACTACGCCTATGAGTTGGAGGATGCCGTGGCGGATAAATACCTCGTCAACTACAAGGGCTTTAAGCGAGGCTCACTCATACTGAAAGAGGGCATCAAGTACAACAACCTGAGCCAAGAGGAGAAAGACCAACTCGAAAAGGTGTGGGACTATGAGCAGGCGAGAAAGGCCATCGAGGGTGAGGGGTATGTCGTTCAGCCATCCTCGACCAGACAGGGCATGGCTGCCGAAAGCATCCCTATCGGCTATGGCTACCACCGTGACATTGAGAATCACGAGATATTCAGTTATATCTTCAACATCGATACCATAGACCGGGTGCTTCAGGACCTGATGGAGAACGGTCTGAAAGTGCAGAGCGGTGAGCGGATAGGAAAGTCTATCATCTTCGCCTACAATCACCGTCATGCGGAAATGATAGTGGAGAGATTCAATGCCCTCTATCCCGAATACGCCAACGAGAGCAGCGAGTTCTGCGCCCTCATCGACAACTATGTGACGTATGCCCACGACCTCATTGACAAGTTCGAGATACGTGACGGAAATCCCCAGATAGCGGTGTCCGTGGATATGCTGGATACAGGCATCGACGTGCCCGACGTGCTCAATCTCGTGTTCTTCAAGACGGTCAAAAGCAAAATCAAATTCATGCAGATGATAGGCCGTGGCACACGCCTGTCGGAGGACATCTTCGGAACGGGGCATGACAAGGAGTTTTTTTATATCTTTGATTGGTGCCGGAACTTTGAGTATTTTGACAAGAACCCCGACGGAACGAAAGGGGCTGTCGTGCAGTCTTTGACGGAAAAGATTTTTACATTAAGGGCAAGGATAGCTTTCCACTTGCAGCATCAGAAATGGCAGGAGGACCAGTACGCCAAAGGGTTGCACGACGAAATCAAGTCGCTGTTGAGGGAACAGGTGGCGGCTCTCTCCGACAGCCACATCACCGTGAGGGAGAAATGGGCGGATGTCAGCCATTTCAAGAATGAAGCTTCATGGGTCTATCTGTCAGAGGTCGATGTGAACACCTTGGTCACAGAGATAGCCCCCTTGCTGCCCAAGAACACATTAGACGAGGGTGCGAAGAAGTTCGATGTGTTGGTGCTGATGATAGAATTGTCATTGCTCGACGGAGAGACCAATCCTGTGAAGCCTGTCCGCTCGGTGCAGACCATCGCCGAGAAACTGCAGGGCAAGGCCACGCTGCCACAGGTTCAAGCAAAGATGGACATTATCAAGGAAGTGCTCTCGGAGGTGGCATGGCAAAACGTGTCGCTGAATTGGCTCGAAAAGGTGAGGGCAGACCTTAGAGACCTCATCAAGTTCTTGGTTGGTCAGGATAATCAATGGTTCTCGGTGGATATTGAGGACAAGATAAGCGATGATGGCGAGATTGAGGGCATCACTCCAAGGGTATCGTACAAGCAGAGCGTGTTGGATTTCCTGTCGCAGAATAGGAACCTGCCGGTCTTGAAGAAGATATACGAGATGGAGCAACTGACAACAGCAGACATCTCGGAATTGGAACGTATCTTATGGCAGGAACTTGGAAGCAAGGAGGACTATATCCACCATACGAAAGATATGGCCTGTGGCAACAATGTAGCAGTCTTCATCCGCTCGATGGTGGGCGTTGACAGGAATAATGCAGTCAGACGGTTCTCTGAGTTCATCTCGGGCAATGATTTGACTGCCGAACAGGAAGATTTTCTCCTGACAATCATATCCTACGTATGCGAAAACGGCGACATTACAAAAGAAATCGTGGTGAATGAACCACCTTTTGATCAGCAGCTTGTTGTATTCACCCCTTATATGTTGCCCCTCGCCAAATACATTGACACCATTCACGGGGTTATTACGCCGCAGTCAGCATAATTGGGTAGGTGACAATGCCAATTTGCTAAAATATACTTGAAATGGTTGTAAACCTACAACCTTATTGTTGATATTTATCCTTTTAAGAACTCAGGGTTGTTAGATAAATCCTCATGATACTTTTATGAGCATCCATTGTTTCCGTTCCTCTTCTGACATTTTTTCAATGGCGTAGCGGAGGGTGGTGCGGGGCATGTCGTGAGCATGCTGGCGCAGGAAGTCGCGCAGCAGGTCCATGCTTACGCGCTTGCCCATCTCACGGAGCATCCAGCCAACAGCCTTGTGCATCAGGTCGTGAGGGTGGTGCAGGTGCATCTCGGCATAGCGCAGACACCATGACGGGTCGCCCATCTTCGAGGTCATCCATGTGCATACTATGCTCATGCGCTGACGCCAGAGGTTGTCGCTCTGTGCCAGTTCATCAAGCACCTGTTGCTTGTCGTTGATATGTGTCGGCAACATCAGCCAATGACCGAGGATATAAGGTGCCGAGAGGTCCACCAAGTCCCAGTTATTCGCCTGGTTTGCGTATTTGATGTATATCGTCAGGATGGCATCCCGACCTCGGATTGCCTCATCGACGGATTCCAACTTCTTCGTAGTCAGTCTCTTAAATTTATCTACCAGAATAAGCAGTCCGCAGAGCCTCACCTCATGCCATCGTGACAGAAGTAACTCAGGTACTTCATCAATCGGGAAGTCCTTGGCCGTCAGTTTTGCCACCTCGCGCGTCTGCGGCACTTTCAGTCCCAAGAACTCGTCGCCATGACCATATTCCCCCTCTGCGGTCTTGAAAAACCGCATCAATACTTCTCGCTGCTCATCGTTGCGTAGCGACTCCATATAACTGATGATTTCCTTGGCTGTTGTCATATCTGATAACATGTCTTTTACAACTTTGTTTCCTTCCTGGCGAACCAACGGGCAACAAGGGCACCACTGATGTTGTGCCACACGCTGAACACTGCTCCCGGAATGGTTGCCATGGGATAGGTGGCGAAGTGGAGTGTGGCCAGCGACGAGGCGAGGCCAGAATTTTGCATACCCACCTCGATACTGACGGCCTTGCGCTTGGCCCGTGGTAGGTGCAACAGACGTCCTATGCCATAGCCGATGGATAGTCCGCAGATATTATGCAGCATCACCACTAAGATGATAATCAGTCCGCTTGTGAGCAGTTTCTGGGCATTGGCGGCAATCACAATGAGTACTATGGCTGCTATGGCGAGCGATGACAGGGCCGGCAGATAGGCTGTGGCTTGTTCTGTCAACTGTGGCAACAACCGCTTCACAATAATACCTGCCACAATAGGCAGAATGACCACCCAGAGGATGCTCAGCAGCATACCCGACACATCGACATCTACCGTCTTGCCTGCTAAGAGCCATACTAACAATGGAGTAACTACAGGAGCCAGTAACGTGGACACCCCCGTCATACCTACCGAGAGTGCGAGGTCGCCCTTGGCCAGATAGGTGATGACGTTTGATGCCGTGCCACCTGGACAGCAACCTACCAGCACCACACCCACGGTCAATGCCTCATCAAGGGCGAAGAGCCGAGCGAGTATCCATGCCAACATAGGCATCACCGTGAACTGTGCTATGCAGCCGATGATGACATCCCTCGGACGTGTGAACACCACTCGGAAATCGTCCCAACGCAGGGTCAGTCCCATGCCGAACATAATGACGCCCAACAGTGGATTGATGACCGTGGGCTTCACATGGTTGAACACATCAGGCCATATCAGTGCCAACACTGCTGAAAGCAGCACCAACACCCCCATATAGTCAGCTATCAATTTGCAGATTCTTTTCATGTAATATCCTCTTTATTACTTAGTTTTTCGTGTTAGCGTGCAAAGGTACTATTTTTTTGACTAATAGCGTTCATATACTTGACGAGATGGTGAAAAAATAATGAGGGACACACATGCGCCCCTCTATTATTAGTATTTGAAAAACATTACTTATCCTTTTTAAACTCTCTTCTCAGAAGATTATTTACTGTAAACTTTTTTAGTTCTACCATCCGTGTACTTCACGATGTTGAGGCCCTTGGCTGGTTGGTAAAGTTTAATGCCATCCACGGTATAGAATCCTTCGATTTCGGCGTTAGGGTCAGCGTACATCTGGTCGATGGCCGTTGTCTCATCGTCTTCACCTTCTTCATCAATGATAAACGTGGTGTTCGCATAGTCATCGCCAATAAAGGTGGATTTGATGTACCAACGATACGCACCCAGTGTCTGACCAGCAGCATTCCATTTCAGATTACCATTAGTGTTCATGCTGAACCACTGTTCCGCTTCTGCTGTGGAATAAGAATCGTAGACTCCATAAAAATCGTAGTAGTTAGTTGTTGTTGAAACTTGCTTCAAGCTACCCGTATCCATGGCTTTGAGTTTGGTATTCTCGACAACGAACTCATATATGCCGGCCGCCTTCGGCTTAATGATATACGGTTTGTTGGCCTTCAGGGTGTATCCTGCTGTTACCTCAACGATTTTCATGACGACCTTATTCTCGTCTTGAACGACACCATCCTGGCCTGCTTCAGCGGAGAACATATGTATGCGATAGAAGGAGCATCTCTCGAGGTCATCGGCTGTAATGGTATAGTCGAAGGGAACGAACCAGCACTGGCGATGTCCAGCCGTCTTCGATGAGAACTCACGTTTGTAAGTAATCTGTTCAGCCTCTTTGTCTTCATCGTTGGTATATGGTGTTTTCTCGGTGAGGAGGTCTAACAGTTCGTAGGTGGTCGGAGCCATCTCGACTATGTTGAAGTCCTGCCAATAGGGAGCTTCTTGGTAAGTCCCCTTTGTACCGTACGGCACGTAGAGCGTGGCGTCTTCATAGATGGAAAACACTTTTGCCGTGATAGTCTGGGGTGTAGTACTATAGTTATAGACACTTGTCAGGCTGGTGCAACCACGAAATGCACATTTATTGATGTTTGTGACAGTTGATGGGATGGACGCACTTGTCAGTCCTGTGCATCCGTAAAATGCATATTCTCCGATGTTGGTCACACCCTCGAGGATGGTCAAATCCGTCATACCTGTACATTCTTCGAATGCAGACATGCCGATGCTGTTCACGCTGCCTGGGATGGTCAGGCTTGTCAGACCGGAACAGCCGAAAAAGGCTCCTTCACTGATGTCGATGACGCTCTCTGGTATGGTCAGGCTCGTCAGTCCGGTGCAACCGTCGAACGCATACATACCGATGCTCGTCACACTTTCGGGGATGGTCACGCTTGTCAGTCCTGAGCAGCTATTGAACACACTTCTGCCGATGCTGGTGATGCTCTCGGGGATGGTCACACTTGTCAACCCCGAGCAGCGAATGAAGGCAAAATTACCTATTTCCGTGACACTTGAGGGGATGTTCACGCTTGTCAGACCTTCACAGTTTTCAAAAGCCCTCTCACCGATACTTGTGACGCTCTCTGGTATCGTCACACTTTTCAGACCGGAACAATAGCTGAATAATGATGGCGCTATCGTTACCGTACCGTCAATGATAGTGATATTTGTATTTTCAGGCATTGTCCCCACATACTTGTAAGCCACTTTGCCTAAATACACCAAACCGGTCTTATTATCAAAGAAAGGCGTATTGGTGAATGCTTCTTCTTCGACACTAACTACACTTTCCGGTATGTTCACATTCGTCAGGTTGGTGCATCCATAGAACGCCTCGGTGCCGATACTCGTCACGCTTGAGGGGATGGTCACGTTTGTCAGACCAGTACAATCATGGAAGGCATAATCACCTATGCTTGTCACACCCGAGGGGATGGTCAGATCAGTGATTTCAGTATTTTCGTTGATATACAGATGATGGGCATAACACAAAGGGTTGGCATTATCATCAAAATTGATATTGCACCATGCCGCAATGTCAGAAATAATAACTTTTGTAAGGGCATAGTTGCAATAAAACGCATCATAACATATACGCTGCACGCTCGAAGGTATGGTAATAGTACCCATGAAAGGACATCCGTAGAATGCGCCGGAACTGATTTCTGTCACCCCCTCGGATATTACCACATTGTAGAGGCCTGTGCAACTGGCAAACGCTGAGGAAGCAATGTTCGTTACAGAATATTCTGTTCCGTTATAATACACTTTTGCAGGAATGACCACGTTACCGTTGATGGCATCCCTTTCGGTAGGTCTTAAGTTGGTAGCATTGGACCCACTTATGTCGAATGTCCATGACCTACCGTAGTTGTCAGTCCATTCATATGCCCCTGCTTGCATGAAAAAGCAAAATAAAAGACATAATGTAAAGATTTTTTTCATTTGCTTAAAGTGATTAGGTTTATGTGTTTTTTTGATGATATCGTCGATGTCTTATATCTCACGGCAAAGATATATAAAAAATGTGAATTGCAAATGAAAGATAGGCGTAAAATGTGTTTTTATAGGGGAAAACAAGGAAAACCACCCATCAAATATCACACAATCCATTCATCACATAATCGTGCCATTCGTCACACAACTGTGCCGTTCGTCACAAATCCCTGCATAATATCCCAAATATTTGGAGGGTTATGTAGCCTATTGTACTTTTGCTGCGTCAAACATGCAAAAAAATATCAAAATTTACATAAAATGATGGTGACAAAAATAATGATGAGACTGGCAATTTTGTTTGCCTTGTTAATGATGTCGATGTCGAGTATGGCCAAGACTCATGATTTGGAAGGAAAGGTGATTGACATGAATGGTGAACCGATGCCTTTTGTGAATGTGGTGCTGCTGTCCATGCCCGACTCGGCCTTCGTGCAGGGTGCGATGACCGACGAACAGGGTATGTTTAAGATTGTGACCGACGTGAACGATGGTTTGTTCAAGGTGTCAAGCATAGGATACCAAACCTTATATATAAAAGCAGCCAACGGACTGACCATCCAGATGAAGGAAGATGCTAAGGTGCTCAGCGAGGTGGTTGTGAAGGGCCAACTGCCCAAGACCCACGTGAAGGGTGATGCCATGCGGACGACCGTTGCAGGAACCATCTTAGAGAAAGCAGGTACTGTGAGTGATGCCCTGTCGAAGATTCCGTCGGTAGAGGCCGAACGCGATGGAGCCGTGAAGGTGCTGGGGCGCGGCGATGCCGAGGTGTATATCAACGGCCGCAAGGTGCAGGACAACAGCGAACTCTCAAGACTGCGTTCCGACCAGATACAACATGTGGATGTTGTGCAAAACCCCGGAGCCCGCTATGCCGCCTCGACGAAGGCTGTCGTGCGTATTACGCTGAAGAAGGCACAGGGAGAGGGCTTCAGTTTCCAGGATAACTTCGGTGGTATATATCAATATGGTCATACTTTAACCAATAACCTTGATGTGAACTACCGCACTGGCGGCCTAGACGTCACTGCCTCCCTATGGGCAGGCCGCTACGGTCACTGGAAGTCGCTGCAGGAGAATGACCTTACCTATTACGTTGGCCCCGACTTCTACCTTGGTCGCAGCAATCAAGAGAGGAAGAGTGTGTGGAAGGGGTGGTCGCCACAGTTGCAGGTGAACTATATGCTGGACGAAAACCACAGCTTCGGCGCTTTCTATAAATACGACCGCCATCCGGGTTACGATACCTACGGATTCTTCTATACCGACAACTACGTCAACGGTGTCTACAGCGAGCGTTCGGAGAGCCGTATCAGCGGCGACGACAACTTCCGCAAGCACATCTTCAATGCCTATTACAACGGCAAGGTGGGCAATCTGAGCATCGACTGGAACGTGGACGGCCTCTTCGACAAGACTGTTGAGCATAACAGCACGGAAGAGACGACCATTGATGCCAACAACGTTCGTTCTACCCACAATGTGAATAACGGCACCAAGAGCAGCAACAACTTCTGGGCTACGAAGCTCATCCTCAGCTATCCCGCGTGGAAAGGCAATCTCAGCGTTGGCGGCGAGTACAGCTACAACCACCGCACCGATGCCTACTCTTTCTTTTCAGCTGAGACGCTGCCTGTGAAGGCCACCGATACGGAAATCAACGAGAAGTCGGCCGCCGTCTTCATGGAGTACGGTCGTCAGTTTGGCAAGCTCTATGCCCAGGTAGGTCTGCGCTACGAGCACTTGAAGAACGACTATTTCAACTTTGGCGTGCGAGAGGACGAGGTCTGCCGCAATTACGGCGACTGGTTCCCCACCGCCACGCTCTCCATGCCTGTGGGCAAGTTGCAGCTCTCGCTCTCCTATCGCAAAGACATCGAGCGCCCCAACTACTCCAACCTTACCAGCTCGACGGTTTACATCAACCGCTACACCTACCAGAGCGGCAACCCCTACCTGCGGCCCACCTATACCCACAACCTCGTGCTTAACGCTGCCTACAAATGGGCTGGCATGGTCGTGACCTATTCGCGCACCAAGGACAACGTGACATTGGCCACCGAGCCCTTCCCGGGCGCTGACGATCCCATGGTGAGCCTTGTACGCTCCATCAACGGCAGCGACGGCTTCAACCAGCTGAGTCTCAATCCCTATGCCCGCCCCACCATTGGCTGCTGGCATCCCACATGGTTCATCTATGCCCAATTCCAGAACTACAAGTCACCTTGTATTGACGGCAGCGAAATCACCCTCAGCCGTCCGTATGTCAACTTTGGATGGGACAACACCGTAGAGCTGCCTCATGGCTGGCGCCTGAATGCAGGCATGCGCCTGTCGTCGAAAGGCGACGTAAATAATTTCCGCCTCAACCGTGGCTCCTTCAAAATCGACTTCGGCATGCAGCGCGACTTCAACCTGCGCCACCTCGGCACCCTGACAGCCGACCTGCGTTGCTACGATATGTTTAATACCAATAAGAACGGCGGCATCGTCTATGGCATCCGCGAGATTACCGTCTACAACCCTGCCCGTCGTACGTTTTCGCTTGACTTGACATGGAAATTCAATGAGACTCGCAGCAAGTACCGTGGCTCGGGTGCAGGCGAGAAACAGAAGGCGAGAATGTAATACCCACCCCCGACCCCTCCCCAAGGGAGGGGGCATTAAGGGGTGAGAGGTGAGGGGTGAGAGGTGAAATACCTACCCCCAGCCCCTCCCCAAGGGAGGGGGGATGAATAGCTGGGAAGGGGTAAAGGGTAAAATACCCACCCCCAACCCCTCCCCAAGGGAGGGGAGAAGAAAAGCAGGGAAGGGGTAAAGGGTAAAAGGTTAAAAGAGTAAAAAGGTAAAAGAGTAAAAAACGGTGTGGTTATGAAGACAAGAACGATTATAGGAATATTGTTGATTTTGGCTGGTGGATGGAAACTGGCTAATATGTGGGGTATCATTGTTAATGATTGGCTGTGGAGTCAGCCATGGACGGCGTATATTGCTCCGGCCCTGCTCATATATGTGGGTGGGAACGTCATCATCAACAGTTATCGACGCGACCCAGACCAGTGGCTGCAGCGTCCGCTGCCCATTGGCGAGGAAGGAAAACGCATACATTGCTCAATTCATTATGGCGGCGATGAGTATATCTATCATGGTGAATCCTTTCACGGTGCCCGCCTTGATGCATTCTGCGGTGGAATCCGTCTCGACCTGCGCGAGGCCTCGATTACCGAGGATGAGGAAATAGATATCCACACCTTCATGGGCGGTGTCGAGCTGTATGTGCCTTCCACGGTAAATGTGGAGGTAAATAGCCGTAGTTTCTTTGGTGGTGTAGGCAATCATGCTACCCACAATGCCGGCTCTTCTGTCCCTTGCCTCCACATCATTGCCAGCAATTTCTTCGGCGGCGTTGACATCAAGAATTAGTTTTTTCCGTATCTTTGCCGTGTCAATTACATTTGAATAGGTGTGATGGAAACAGAAAGAATCATTTTGCGTCCGTGGCGCGAACTAGATGCGGAGTCGCTCTTTAAATATGCTTCCGACCCTGAGTTGGGACCTCGTGCCGGATGGCTGCCTCACAAGAGTGTGGAAGAGAGTCGCGAGATTATCCGTACTGTCTTCAGTACCGAGGGGATGTGGGCTGTAGAGTTGCGAGAGACACATGAAGCAATAGGATGTGTCGGCTATCTGCCTTCCTCGTCCTCCAATCTGGCGATAGAAGAGAACCAATGCGAGGTGGGTTATTGGATTGCCCGTCCTTATTGGGGAATGGGAATCTGCACCGAAGCACTCGGTTTGGTCGTTGACTACTGTTTAGAGGTGAAAGGTTTTAGTGTTTTATGGGGTAGTTATTTCCCAGAGAACCCTGCATCCGGTCGTGTGATGGAGAAATGTGGGTTTACTGACACCGGTCGTGAAGTGCTCTGTCCCAATCTTGATGTCGGTTCAAACCGGCCAGTCAGAGTGATGCGACTCCCTTAATGGCCGCTTTGACCCCAGCCACGTTGCTGCGTGATACGGGTAAGGCATCATGGCTGTGACGGATAATAAGTTGCATGGCACTTGAATTGGATATAATCTTTTCTACCTGGCCCAGGTTGACCAGGAAAGCGCGATGGCAACGAATAATCATGGGATAGGGGCGCAGTTCGTCCTCTATCTGTTTGGAGGTGGCGCGGAGCATATCGGTATGCACTTTGCCGTCATGCAGTCGGCATACCTTGACGTAGTTGCCCACGGCTTCTACATATAAAAGGTCTGAAATCTGAAGTGTTACGCTTTCGTTGGTTGTGCCGGTAAGCGTTAGGACAGAGGGGGACTGAACATTGTCGGATGGTGTCTTCGAAACAGGTGTGGGTTTGTTGACATCAGCATTCTTGGCTTGCTGTTCTGTTTCTTCCTGCAATCTCTTCAATTGGTCGTTCAGCAATCGCATTTCTTCGAGTTCTGCGGCAAGATAGCGGCTTCGGAATTTGAAACGCCAGTAGAGGCCGATGGCAAAAGAACAGAATGCAATGATGGCTAACGTTTCAAGGTAATTGATGAATGACAGCTGGTTACCCTCCACAATGTTATTCAACGCGAAATGACGGTAAAGACAGATTCCCAATGAAACAAGCGGCGTGTTAATCAGTTGAAACCATAGGTTACGGCGGATGATGTAGCTGACACCCTTCTCGTATGAGCGCGGCATCTTGATGATGTGTTTCAGGATAACATCCGTCAGCATGCAAATGATGAAACCTATCACTCCTATTGCCAACAGATGGATATAGTTCTGCCACTGCCACGTGTCAAGTCCGAAGGGCTTGAATACGGCCAATGCCACCACCACAAAAGTGCAGCTAATCAGCCGGATCATGACGGTTTCTGTTTGTCCTTGCTTCATACGGCGGACAAAGATACTAAATGATTACGAAATAGAATGATCATTCGGCACTTTTCATAACTCCTTGATAATTTCTTCCGTTGCCTTGCGATTCTTTTCTTTCAACTCGTCGGCAGGATAGCCAAGGGGTATCAGGACAGCCGCTTCCTCGTTGCTGTCAAGTCCGAACAGTTCCTTGCAAAGCACGGCATCGAAATTGCACACCCAGCAGGTGCCCAGTCCCTGCTCTGTGGCGGCCAGACAGAGATGTTCCACGGCAATGGCTATGTCGATGTCGCCATGATGCTTGCCGTCGGCCCGAACCCATTCCTCATCGTGCAGGATGGAGGCGATGATGATGACGGGAGCCGTGGCAAACCACTCACGGTTATAGCATTGGCATAGTTTTTCCCTATCCTCTTTACTGTTGATGATGCGGAACTTCCACGGCTGTCTGTTGACGGCGGAAGGAGCCATACGCACACACTCCATGATATAGTTCAGTTTTTCCCGTTCAACACTCTTTGACTGATAGTTCCTGCAGCTATACCTGTTTTTTGCCAATTCCAAAAAATCCATACGCTTCTTGTTCTTTTGTTGAATAAAGTATCGGTAGTTGGGACATTCAGTTATTGTCATTCCATACCGTGGGCAAAGATACAAAATATTTATGACAGCGAAGCTGTGGAGCTTGCGAATAATGATGAATGATGAACACAAAAAATGTCATTTTCTTTATAAATGGTTACATTCTCCCTTTTTTAAATGATACTTTTGGGGAAAAGTGAAGAAAACATATTAATTTTGCACCAATTTTATAAAACAGATAAAGATGAAATACCGTCAACTGATTCTTGTCGGCCTTCTGGCCGTTGGCGCATCTGCAAAGGCGCAGGTTGTGATTAATGAAATGATGCAGTCGAACATCGACTATATCATGGACGATTTAAATGAGTTTCCTGATTCCTGGGTGGAACTTTACAATAGTGGCACAGAGGCTGTGAACCTCGGCGACTATAAGCTGGGCGTGAAAGATAAAGCCAGCAAGGCATGGCAACTGCCCAGCCAGACACTTGGTGCCGGCGCGTATGTGGTCGTTTACTGCGACAAGGAGGAGAATGGTCTTCACACCAGTTTCCGTCTGGAGTCGGGCAAGGACGGTAGCGTCTATCTGTTCCAGGGGAGTGCGATTATCGACAAGGTGGAGAAGATGAAGAAGATGCCTGCTCCCAATATCGCTTATGGACGCCAGACCGATGGCGCTGATACATGGGGATATCAGGCTACTCCTACTCCTGGTGCAGCCAACTGTGGCCAAATTTGTAATGACATTTTGGGTGAGCCGGTGTTCAGCCAAACCGGAAGTGTGTTCACTTCCAACCAGACTATTCAGCTGACCCTCTCCATGCCCGAAGGGACACCTGAAGGTGCGGTGATACGCTACACCACCAACGGCAAGGAACCCACCGCTCAAAGCACGGTTTATCAGAATGCCATCAGCATCAGCGACAACAAGGTCATCAGGGCCAAGTTGTTCTGCGACGGTTATCTGTCGCCCATCTCCACTGCCCAGTCGTATATCTTCCTGGGCAGAGACATGACCATTCCCGTAATATCGATTGTCACGGATGACCGCTACATGAACGATGCCACTATCGGAATCATCGCCAACAACCCCGACAAATATAACAAACATGACTGGCGCCGTCCCATCAACATCGAATTGTTTGATGCCCCGGCCAGCGAGAGCGTCATCAACCAACTCTGTGAGACACGTGTCATGGGAGGACAGTCGCGTGAACATCCGCTCAAGTCACTTGCCGTCTATGCCAACAAACGTTTCGGCGTAAAGCGTTTCAACTATGAGTTCTTCCCCGACCAGAAACCCGGTCTGACAGAATTCAAGAGTATCATGCTGCGCAACGCGGGTAACGACTTTGGCGGTCTTTACATGCGCGATGCCATCATCCAGCGTGTCATGGGTCAGAACGCTGACCTCGATTGGCAGGCATGGCGTCCCGCCGTCGTTTTCCTCAATGGCACCTACAAAGGAATGCTCAACATCCGTGAGCGGAGCAACGACGACAATATCTACTCTAACTACCAGGATGACCAAGGCGAAGGTCTTGAGGATATCGACATGATTGAGATTTCTCAGGAGAACAGCCAGATGGTTGAGGAGCTCAAAGCGGGCACACTTGACAACTACAACGCTTTCAAGGCTTTCTACCATGAAGCAGGTCATACCATGGCCGAATATGAACAGTTGATGGACTGCCAGGAGTTCATGAATCTGATGATTTTGAACCTCTATTATGGCAATCTCGATTTCCCGGGCAACAATCTCGTCATTTGGCGGCCCATAGCAGACGGCAGCCGTTGGCGTTGGATATCCAAGGATACGGACTTCGGTCTCGGACTTTACGGACGGTCGGCCAACTACAATACCATAGAGTGGATTTACAACCCCAATTACGATTCGGGTAACGCTTGGGCCAACACCGCAGAGGCCACTCAACTGTTCCGCAGCCTGATGGCTGACGTCGATTTTAGCCGTGAGTTCATCGACCACTGTGCCATCTACATGGGCGACTTCCTGAACGAGAAGGGCACCCGTGCCATCTGGGATCCCATGGCCAGTCTGGTTAAGCCCGAACTCATTAAGCACCGCGAGGCCAACTATAACGGCTGGGGTTGGTGGACACCAGATTTCGGACAGGAAATTGATAATGAAATCAACAATGCCAGGAATTGGCTCAGCCAGCGCACCAATAACTTCTACAACCATGTTGCCAACTATTATCATTTGGGCACACCCGTTCCTCTCACCATCAACAAAGACGTTGACGGAATCACCAAGACCATTGTGAACGGCATTACGCTCACGGGCAGCGAGTTCGATGGTAAGTTCTTTACCAACCGCCAACTCACTGTTGAGGCTCAGGTCGATGGCGTAGAGGTGAAGGGATGGAAGGTGATTAAGACCAGTACCAATGGCACAACCACAGAACAGGATGTTTACGAACCTGTCTATACGTTCAATATGCCCGCGTGCAAGAAACTGGCCCTGAAGGTCATCACGGGCGAATCCGATGGTATTTACGACCTGACGACCAGCAAATGGAACTGGCGTGTTGATGATAATCTGCTGACACTCCACGGGGTGGACAAGGGTACCGTCGTCATGCTCTACGACGTACGGGGTATGGTTATCAAGACCTTGGTAGCCGATGGTGCTGATATTCGCATTCCTCTCTCTGCAAAGAATCAGATGTTTGTATTGAAAGTAGGCAAGGATACTGTGAAAATCCAGTGATTTTTTACAAGTGGTCAGAATGTTCGCATGTCTTGGCCATAAGTACCAGAATAATTTGCAGATGATGCGGCCAATAGTGGTCGCATCATTTGTCGTTGTTGGCGTGTTGTTTTTGTTTCGCCGTTTTTCGTAAACTATCGTTAAATCGAGCGCAAATACAAGAAAAATGCTTGGTGTATCAAACCAAATGTGTATCTTTGCATAGTAATAATATTTTCTATGACGCCACAGGAACAAAGAAACGAATTATTGGCGGCAAGGCTCATTAAAAGTCTGAACCGCCGCAATATGGAAGCGTATTATTGCCCTACGGCAGAAGAAGCGGTCAAATGTGTTTCTACGCTCATCGAGGACGGGAGCAGCGTGACATGGGGTGGCTCCACATCAGTACAACAGCTCGGATTACCTGAGGTGCTCCGTAACAGGGGAACCTTGGAGGTTCTTGACCGTGATTTGGTACAGTCACCGGAAGAGAAACAAGACATCTACCTTCGGGCATTTACTGCCGATGTCTATCTGACCAGTGCCAATGCCATCTCCGAAGATGGTGTCATCGTGAATATCGATGGCAATGGTAACCGTGTGGCGGCCATCACATGGGGTCCCAAGAAGGTCATCTTTATCATTGGGCTTAATAAGGTGGCACAGACGGTAGAGGGCGCCCTGTCCAGGGCCAGGGCTACGGCAGCACCCATCAATGCCCTGCGTTTCGATATCAACACGCCCTGCCATGTTGATGGTGTTTGCCATAACTGCAATTCTCCGGAGTGTATATGCAGCTATGTCCATTTCCTTCGCAACTGTAGGAACAAAGGTCGCCACGTTGTGGTCCTCGTTGGTGAAGACCTTGGGTATTGATATCAGAGAAAAAGTAATCTATTGACTTTATTTCAATCATATTATTTCATTCTTTTATTAACCATTAAAACAATTTTATTAGAATTATGAAGAAATTCTTTCAGTTTGCCATCGTGGCTGTAGCAGCCGTTGCCATGGCATCGTGTGGAAACAAGAGTGCACAAACTACAGAGGGTGCTGACAGCACCGCCGCTGAGCCGGCAGTGGCCGCTGCCGAGAGTGGCGCAACGGCAGAATGCGACAACTTTACGCTTACCGTACCTGCGAGCTTAAAGTATAATGCGAACGCCAGTTCGTCAACCACCATCTCTTTGGATGCACCCGACTATGGCCAGTTTGAGAGCGTCACCATTTATCTCAACAAGGAAGAGACGAGTGCAGCCAAATTGTTGGATCAGTATTTCGGCGACGGTGCCGGCAAGGAGAAGGCTGCTGACGTTACTATCGGCAACCAGACGTTCAAGCAACTCTATTATGTCGATAGTTCCGATAACAACAGCGACCTGTTTGCAGAAGCAAACGGTGGTGTGCTCGTCGTGAGCCTTTCGAAGAATGTGCCTGTCAATGCCGAAGTCTTGAAGCCCCTCTTAGAGAGCATCAAATTCAAATAAACTGACTGTAACGCAATAATCAAAAAGAGGATTATCAAACATTGATAGTCCTCTTTTTGATTATAGGCTATTTCCTATATGTCAGACTTTTACAATGCGACACTGACACTGCTACCGCGGTATTCCACGGTTTGTCGGGTACCGTTAGGCAGCACGACGATGAACCGCCGCGCTTGTATCATACCGGGGTAGGTGCCCTTGCGGTCGCCGATGGTCAGAGTACGGCTCTTATCGTTCCACTGGAAGGGGATGGTGGCAAAAACACCCTTTTCGTAATTGTAGTTGTCACCTTCGTCCTCATAGAGAGTGAATGTTCCGTCAGCGCCGGGATAGATGCGGAGTTCCAACTCATCCCATGTCTTTTCGCCCACATACTGCATCTCGGGCGCAAGGGGCAGAATGCTGCCCGCCCGTACGAACATCGGTACACGGTCGAAGGTAGTTTGCAACGTCACGGTCTGTCCTCCTCTCATCCGTTGGTTAGTCCAGAAATCATACCAATCACAACCCTTGGGCAGGTATTTTGTGGCTGTCTTCGATGGCGTGAAGTCGACAGATGATGGTTCGTCGCTTCCTTTCCGCTCTTTCTTGTCCCATCCGCTCATGGCATCCTCGCGAATGACCTGCTCCTGGGTGTATTGAGCCTCGACAATGGGTGCGGCCATGATGGCACGCCCGAACATGAACTCATCGGTCATGTCCCATACGCGGCGGTCGTCGGCGAAGTCGCTGAACAACGGCCGAAGGTAACTCTCGTTGTTGCTCGTCACCTGCCAGGCGGTGCTGTAGAGGTATGGAATCAAGCGATAACGCAGACGGATGACTTTCTCGATGGCATCATAGACGGGTTCTCCTTTTTTGCCGAACTGCCATATCTCACGTGGTGCGTCGGCACCGTGGCTGCGGAAAATGGGACAGAACAGGGCATATTGCATCCAGCGCACATAGAGCTCTTGGTATTGTGGGTTGCGTGGTGCCGAACCGCTTCCCCGTGTGTTATATGACCCACAGAAGAATCCCCCGATGTCGGTGTTGAAGTTGGGGTTACCTGTGAGCGAATAGCTCAGTCCGGCGGGCACCTGCTTGCGCAGCATGTCCCACGATGAGGCCACGTCGCCGCTCCACATGTTCGAGCCGTAGTGTTGCTGTCCGGCAAAGGCTGAACGTGTCATGATAAACACACGTTTCGCCGACGATTCCTTGCGTTGTGCCTCATACACACCGCGTACCGTCTCTAACGGGAAGGCGTTGCGCAGGGCACGCCATGTGCCACCCGTCACACGATGTTCATAGTCGCTCTCCCTGGGATTGAAGAAGTCGGGATCGGTGGAGTCCATCCACCATCCGTCGGTACCGTAGTCGAACAGTGTCTTCAGGTATTTCCAGTAGATGTCGCGGGCCTCGGATGAAAAGGCATCATACACCTTCACTCCTGAAGGATAGTTCATGTCGGGAGGCCACACATGAGATATACCGCTCTGCGGCCATGTCTCGATAGGTAGTAACAACCCTTTCTCGTCCAACTCGCGGAACTGACGGGTCTGCGGTCCAAAACTGGCCCAGATGCTAATCATGAAATGGGCGTTTTTCTTATGTACCTCGTCAATCATCTGTCTGCCATTGACATAATCTTCGGAAAGGAAATCCATAGCGTTCCACAGGTAGTTGGACCCCCAATATTGCCAATCCTGGATGATGCCGTCGAGGGGCACTTGTAACTCGCGGTATTTATCAACAACACCCAGCAGTTCGCTCACACTCTTGTAACGTTCTTTGCACTGCCAGAAGCCGTAAGTCCACAACGGGAACATCGGCACGTCGCCTGTCAGGTGGCGCATCTGTGCTATCACGCCATCGGCGGAACCGCCATACATGAAATAGTAGTCCACCGCTTGGCCCACTTCGGATGAGAAACTCATGCCCGAGGCATCGTCGTCGAACTGCGTGGGTGAATAGTTATCCCAATAGATGCCCCAGCCCTTGATGCTCTGCAGCACGTTTTGGAAATCCTCCAGGTTCGACTGCTCCATCCTTTTATGCTCGCCGCGACGGTTCATCTTGCCGTTCTGTATCGTTCCCAGACCGTAGATGGCCTCGTCTTTATCTAAGGTAAACGTCTGAGTCACGCGGAAGGTACCCGCATCATTTCCCTCACGACGTTCCTCGAAACCACTATTTTTCTCCTTGAGCAGTGTTTTGCCCTTGGCCGTGGCGAAGGAGATGGAGCCGTTCTTCGCATCGATGGACACTGTCAACTGTTCACTGCTGAGGCTGTTGCCATGGCGTGTGGTCTTCACGCTTTCGGGCTTTGCAGTGACCACAAGTGATTTCGCCGTGAAGTTGTGCCCCACGGGAAGCTTCGTTACTCTCACGATGGAAGGGGTGAAAAACTCCACTTTCACGGACGTGTTGCCCACTTGCTGTTGCATTGTACCTTGTGCCATCGCTGCCATGGCAATCCCAAACAGCACCATGGTTAAACTTGTTCTTTTCGTCATTGTCAGTAAGGATAGTATTGTTTCACTTGCAAAAATACCTAAATTATTTGGGAAAGAAGAGTTATTTCATTATTTTTGCGCATTATATCTGTGAGAACAAGCATAAAAACAAAAGAGACGATGAAAAAAATAATCTTATTATTTTTGATGGCCTTTGCCATGTCACCAGTCGCATGGGCAGTGGACAGCAATAAACTCCATGTGAAGATGGATGTGGCGGGACTTGGTGACAGTATCGCCGTTCTCCATCATGGACAACAACTCTTTTTCGCTGGTAAACAGGGTCACTTTGAATTCGATATCGAGTTGACGGAGGTGAGTGAGGTCATTTTTGTGGAACCGCGTGCCCTTCGAGGTGATATGGAAAACATCCACGTTTACCGCGTGCCCGGGGTGCCGGGTGAAGAAATGCACCTCACTGCCAAGGATGATAACCGTTACGATGTGATGGGGTCGGGTTTCTATGCCCAATACCATCAAGTGGACCTCTGGGACGAGTCGGCTTCGGCAGACCTCCGGCAATTCGTTGCCTCTTTTAACGCAATGAGGGAAGCTGGTGTGGAGCGCGACTCGCTGAATCGTTATTATAACGATGTTTATTTGCCGTTACTGGAGAAATACCGCGGCACACTGTTGGAATATATCAAGGCACATTCATCCGAGGAGGCCACGGCCACGTTGGTTTCCAGTCTGGGCAGTCTGAATCAGGTGAACGAGGCGGTGCAGGCCTTGTCGCCAGCTGTGCGCGAGGGTCGTATGAAACCGCTCATCGATGCGGCCATCGCCGACAAGATGATGGAAGCGCAACGAGCTGAAGAGGAGGCCAAGGCAGCCTTAAAACAGGCTCCCGGCACCTTGGTGCCCGACTTTACGCTTAACGACATCAATAGTCGTCCTTTACGTCTTTCCACTCTGCGTGGCAAATATGTCATTCTCGATTTCTGGGGCTCTTGGTGTGTCTGGTGTATCAAGGGCTTCCCGAAAATGAAGGAGTATTACGAGAAATATAAGGGTAAGTTTGAGATTATCGGTATCGCTTGTAATGATGAGGAAGCGAAATGGAAAGCGGCAGTGAACCGACACAAACTGCCGTGGAAACATGTAATCTGTCCCGATGACTCACCCGTGCTCATCGACTATGCCATTCAGGGCTTCCCCACCAAGATGATTCTCGACCCGGATGGCAAGATTGTCAAGACCATCGTGGGAGAAGATCCTTCATTCTACACCTTGCTCGACGAACTTTTCGGAAAGTAGTTCTAAGTCGGGACAACAGGTACTTTACCAAGACAAATATGCCGCACAATCATTTCTTGTTGTGCGGCATATTTGTCTTCTATCTTCCTTTATCTTCTTTTACCTCCCTTTGTATCCCTTTATCTTCTTTTATCTTCTCACAAAGCCCATCATTTCCTAAACAGGTCTTTCTCTTTGAGGATAATCACTTCACCGTATTTGGACAGAGCGTCGAGGTCAAGTTTTTTCTTGTTGCCCACGATGCCGATGACGCGGTGGCTGCCGTTGTGTTTTATGTGGCTTTCGTAGAACGAACGTATATCGTCGAGTGTGGCGCTGCGCAGCAGGGCAGTAATGCCCGTATTGGCATCTTCGGTATAGCCCAATTGGCGTAGTCTGGCAATTGTCATACCCATATTGCGGAATGAGGGGAATTCGTTGTATATGTCGTTGATGCTTTCCTGGCGAACGGCCTCGAAATTTTTCTCCATGAAGGGCATATCGTTGAGCAGCGAGTCAACAAGGGCCACGGCACTCATGGTCTTGTCGCCTTGTGTGCCAGTCACGGTGAAGAGGCAAACAGGGGAATTGGGGTGTAGTTGGCGTGATCGGGTAAGCATTTTTGCTCCTGAAGTATAGGCCATGGAACGGAACTCGCGCACTTCCTGGAAGAGCACTGACGACATACCACCACCGAAATAATCCGTCAAAAGAATGGCGGGGATGCGACTCTCGCGCGTGGGCAGCACACCGAATTGCTCATAGGTGGCAAAGAGTGTCTGTCGGGCATCGGACTTGTCGTAAACATATACCACGGGACGGTCATAGCCGAGATATTCGTTGCTGTAATCTACGAAAGGTTGTTGACTCAGGTCCACGGGTATGGCTTGGCGAACGGCGCGTTCCACGGTAGGACTGTCAAGGGTGCCACTATAGACGATGGTGCAGGCACTTTTCAGCACCTCGCGGAAGGATGCCAACAGTTCGTCGCTAGTGAGTTTCTTGGCCTCTTTGTGGGTGATACGGCGCAGGTTCTTCGATTGGTCCCCATAGGAAATCTTCTGCAGCAAGGCCTTTAATACGTCGGTGTTCTCTTCGTCAAGAGCCTTCTCTTCTGCCTTTACCGCGTCTTTCATCGTCTTCAGGGCTTTCTCATTGGGCTTGACGTGGTTAAGAAAGTGTCCCAAAAGTCTCATGATGGCATCGAAATGCTTGTCCACGCCGGTCACCACGATGTCGAAACTGCTGTCATCGCTATCAAAAGAGAAGTCGGCACCAAAGGCTTGCAGGGCGGCTCCTAATTGCTGGCGACTCAGTGAGTCGGTGCCGCTGGCGTTGAGTAGTCCGCTGGCGGGGTTCAGTTTCGGGTCGGCTTTTTCGCCACGGTTATAACTGATGGTCAGTTCGAAGAGGTCGTTCACGGGGTTCTTCACGGTATAGAGCTTGGCCTGCCCACCAAGGGATGTGGTGGTGGCGTCACGGTCGAAGTCAATGAGTCGTGGCTCCCGCTCTTCTACGGGCAATGCTGCCAGTCGTTGGGCATATATCGACTCTGCATCCCTGTTCTGTGCCACCACGGGGGTGTATTCAGGTTGTGAGATGCGGTCTTTCTCGTAACTGCCCATCTTCTTCTTGAAACGTACAAAGGGAGCACCGAGATAATGCTTGGCGGCAGCCATCACGTCAGTCTTTGTCACCTTGTCAATGGCTTGCACCTTGTCGATATAATCCTGCCAACTGTGACCGGAACTCATCACCATCACCATCTTCTCCGCACGTTTGTCGATGGTCTCCAGTTCGCGGAAAGCACTGCGGTAGGCTTCCTGCTTCTGGGCCACAAATGCCTCATCAGTGAAGTCGCCGTTGATGACACGCTGGAATTGTTCCAGACAACGTGTCTCCGCCTTTGACGACTTAGCCAGGAGATTGGGTATGACGAACATCATGCCCATGCCTGCATCATTCAGGCTCGTTGTGGTGAGCACAGCAGCCATAACGTCGCCTTCATTGACCAGTGAGTCGAGCATGCCGGCCTGACCATTGGTGAGCAGCTGGCAAGCGATGTCGAGGGCGTTGGCGTCGCTTTCATATTCGGTGGGGGCGTTGAAAGCCAGCAGTTCCATACTGATGAGGGGGATGGGTATCTTCACTTCCACGGTGCGTTCCTGCGTGATAGGGGGCATGGGCGAAGTGCGACGGACAGGCTTCACTCCTTGGGGTATGCGTCCGAAGGTGCGCTCCAGTAAGGGCATGACCGTGGCGGCATCGAAGTCGCCGCAGAGCACCAGTCCCATGTTACTGCCTACATAATACTGCTCGTAGAACGCTTTCATGTCGCTGAGCTTGGGATTTTTCAGGTTTTCCGTGCTGCCGATGACGGGATAGGCATAGGGCTGTGTGCCAAAGAGTTCCTGCATCACGGTCTCACGCAAGGCGTTCATCATCTTGTCGGAACCCATGTTTTTCTCTTCATAGACGGTCTCCAACTCACCTTGGAACATGCGGAACACGGGGTTAATCAGTCGGTCGCTGTTCAACATACACCAATGTTCCAGATATTGGGGTGTGAAGAAGTTGTGGTAGAAGGTAAAGTCGTAGGAGGTACCGGCATTCAGTTCACTGCCACCATAGCGTGAGATGAGGCGGTTGAACTCGTTGGGTATAGCATATTTGCCAGCTTCCTGGCTCAGGCGGTTGATGTCACGCTGTATGGCTGTGCGCTGTGCAGCGTCTGTGGTGGCTGCCAGCTTGTCGTATGCCGCACTGATGGAGTCGAGCCACGGCTTTTCGCTTGCATAGTCGATGGTGCCTATTTCTTCCGTGCCCTTGAACATGATATGTTCGAAATAGTGGGCGATACCTGTGTTGGGACAATCCTTGCCACCGGCATTCACCACCACGGCACCGAACACCTTGGGTTGCGTATGGTCTTCGTTGAGCCATACTGTCATGCCGTTGCTCAACGTCAGCTCTTTCACCTCCAGAGACTGCGCCATCTGGGCTGTTGCCACGACAGCCATACAGCATATGGAGAAGAATGTTATTGTTCTTCCAAAAATGTAATTTCTCATAAAGACAGTTGTTTAAGTAGTCACTAGGTACCCTCCCTTTGGGAGGGCTGGGGTGGGTATTATCTCTGGAGAGGGCCAGGGTGGGTTTTTATCTTTGGGCTATGCACTCCATCTCCACCAACCACTCGGGGCGGCACACCTTGGCATGTACCAGCACATGGGGTATGGTGGGGTAGGCGGTGCTGAGAAACTGTTCCACCACGTCACGGTCAGAGAAGTCGCGTAGGTACACCACGAAATACTGAATGTCGTTCATCGTGGCACCTCCGTCCTTGAGTAGTGCTCCTATGTTCTCTAACAAGCGTCCCGTCTGACGACGGATGTCGCCCATGTAGATGACATGACCATGTTTGTCGATGCTTGCCGTGCCAGAGATATAAAAAATCTGTTTGTCACCGAACGTAAGACGTGTGCCACGTTCGAAGGCCACCCCGTATTCATGGGTGTGGTTCAGGTGGTCGAGGGCATGCAGGTAGAACTTGTCGCTTTCCTTGATGTCTGCGTATGTGAGCACGTCCAATGCCACAGATGCGCTGCGCGTCTCGGTAAAGCCGCCGATGCCTGTGCTGGCGATGAAGTGGGTATCGACAGTCAGACCGTATCGACGGAAGATGTCGTTACGCGCCTTTACCATACCTTGGTAGTTTACGTCGATGTCAGCCACATAGAGCCATGTGCGCACGCAGTGTTCCTTGAGTGACAGACCGTGGTCGTCCAACCATTTGAGATATTTCTCAAACAGCATCATCGTCTGCAGGTACGAGTTCTGACCGTGTGTCTCCTCCTCGCTGAGGCGGAAACTCTGGAAGGTGTAGGGTGCCTCGTCGGTGCTCGTCTTCAGCAACAGTGAAATCTTCGAACCGTCGAGAGGCGACTGTTCGATGACACTTACGAAGGCAGGCATTATCAACTCTTGGTAGAGTTCGGACTCCACCAGTTTTTGGTATTGGTTCTGCGCGTCGCTCAGAAAAATCTTGCAGAACTGAAGTTTTCGCCCTTCTGCCTGTTCCTCGTCGAGGTATTTACCCACACTTAGGTATAGCTCGGCCAGACGTTCGGCGAAGGCTCCCCTATTTTTGGGAGCCATCATCGTGTATTTGTCCATTAGTTGTTATTTTGCCTGCAAAGGTAGTGCAAACTGAAGACAAAACAAAATGAACAGGTTTATTTTTTTTGTTGAGTAACGAATTGGGCGACACACAAAATGAAGCCCCGAATAACAGATTAGCCCTCGGCGTTGCCGAGGGCCTTGCATTCTTGTGAAAAAGGGATTACCTTTGCAGGCTCAAGCAAGTAAATCATCTGCGCACTGGG
>JAFYZT010000044.1 GCA_017548605.1 Prevotella sp.
AGGGAGTTTGGGAGTTTAGGAGTTTGGGAGTTTGGACAAATGTCTGTTTGGGAGGGAAGTTATAAGAGGGAGTTTGGGAGTTTAGGAGTTTGGGAGTTTGGACAAATGTCTGTTTGGGAGGGAAGTTATAAGAGGGAGTTAAAATGGACAATAGTCCGTTCGGCATTCATTGTTCGGCATAGCCCCCTCCTTGGGAGGGGGAAGGGGGGAGGTATTCCCTCACCTTTTCAGTATCAAAGCTGACCGTGCGGAAACCCCCACCTCATGACCTTCGACGAAGCCGAGACCCTGTTCGTCAATTTGTCCGTCGCATGCCACGATGGTATAACGTCCTTCGGGGATGTTCAGCATTTGGAGATACTTATTGCCGTTAAGGATAACGATGATGTCTTTCCATGCATCGCCACCGGCATGGTCCTTGAGACGGAACGCCACCATACAGTCCTGCGTGGGCAGGAACTCCAGATGTCGGCGCACCAAGTCGGCATCACCCAGTCGGAAGGCAGGATGGTGGGCACGCAGCGCGATGAGGTTACGATAGTATTCGAACACCTGCGGATAGCGCGTTAGGTTGTCCCAATCGAGGTGGTTGACACTGTCGGGCGACTCAAAACTGTTGTGTACCCCTTTCTTGTCGCGCAGCATCTCCTCGCCACTGAGCATGAACGGCACACCCTGGGATGTGAACACTGCCGTCTGCGCCAACAGGTCGAGGCGTATCAGTTCATCGGTGGTGATGCCGGGAATGCTTGTGCGCAGACGGTCGACGAGACACATATCGTCGTGGCAACTCACGTAGGAAATCATCTGCGTGGGTTGTACCGCCCATGGCTCATCGGAATAGTTCACCTTGGCGTAGTCCACCTGCGGATGGGCTATCATGCCAGCAATGCCTGCTTTCAGGCTCTCCTCTTCACCAGCTATGCCTGCGAGAAATGCCCCCTTGGTGTCGTCGGAGAACGGTCCGCGCAGCGCGTCGCGTATATCATCGGAGAAAGCGGCGATGCGTGGCAGTTGCGGTATGTGCGCTTTGGTGGCCAGCTGTTCAGCGGGCAGTGCACAGGCTCCCGCGCTCCATCCCTCGCCATAGATAAAGATGGTGGGGTCAATTGCGTCCACCGCCTGACGTATGGCGTTCATCGTCTCGATGTCATGTACGCCCATGAGGTCGAAGCGGAACCCATCGATATGGTATTCGTTAATCCAATATTTCACCGACTCAATCATGAAACGGCGCATCATAGGCTGTTCCGATGCCGTCTCGTTGCCACAGCCCGAGCCGTTGGAGTATTGAGGGGTGAGGGGTGAGGGGTTAGGAGAGGGAGATACCTTACGATAGAAGTAATCGGGATAGGTACGTTGGAAATTGCTGTGGTCGATGTCATAGGTGTGGTTGTACACCACGTCGAGGATGACACGTATGCCTGCCTTGTGCAGTGCCTGCACCATCTGCTTGAATTCACGGATACGACAGGCTGGGTCGAAAGGATCGGTGGAGTAGCTACCCTCCGGCACGTTATAGTTCACCGGGTCGTAACCCCAGTTATATTTCTTGTCCTGCAGTCGTGTCTCATCAATGGAGCCAAAGTCGTAAGATGGCAGGATATGTATGGCATTCACGCCCAAGTCCTTAAGGTGTTGAATGGCCTTCGGCTCGGTGAGCGCGAGGAACTTGCCACGGTGTTCGGGCATTATGCCCGACGAGGGGTCGATGGAGAAGTCGCGGTGGTGCATCTCGTAGATGACCAAGTCGGTGGGTGACTTCACTTCCGGCCGATGGTCGTATGCCCACCCCACGGGGTTGGTCTCGCTTAGGTTGAGGACATATCCCAACTGCCCATTTACACCCACCGCCTTGGCAAAGACACCAGGTGAATACTGGCCATCGACATAAAAGCGGTATTCGTGGTGGTTGAGGTCACGTTTCACCACCGCCTTCCAGATGCCATCCTTGCCGATTTTCATCTTTACGGCTTTCCATTTACTGACCGCTGCCGTATCGGGATTGACATCATATTCCACCTTCACACTCTTGGCATCACAGGGCGCAAAGAGTTTGAACGTCGTCTTATCTGGGGTGTATGTCACCTCGTCGAAAACGAAATCGGGTGTCTGGGCTTGGACCATTGCTGTCATAGCGAGCATGACTATTAAGATGATATTTTTTTTCATGTTAATGAAATAATTATTTAAGAGGTTGGGACAGAGATTGACCCCTTTTCTGTGTATTTCTGTGGTATCTGTGAGACATTATTAAGAGAGGGAGAGGATAGCATGTCCATTCATTTTGCGATGAGTGATACAGCAAAGCCACCACCGGGAGCCTCAGTGATTTTCAGGGTATCGCCCTTCTTCACCGTGCGTTTGGTGATGGTGTAAGCCTGCGGGTTGTGCTCATAATGAGCATCCTTGGCATCAGCATAGATGGTACACTCGTATTTACGTCCCTTGTCCAGGAAGTCGAGTTTGACAACTGAGGTATGTCCATTCTCGTCGCATTTGCCGCCGATGAACCAGTTGTCCGTACCCTTGGCCTTGCGTGCCACAGTGATATAGTCAGCCGGCTCGGCTTCGAGGTAACGTGAGTCAGACCAATCGCATGCCACATCGCGAATAAACTGGAATGCATCGTCGAACTGCTCATAGTTCTCCGGCAGGTCGGCAGCCATCTGTAAAGGCGAGTACATAGTGAGGTACAGCGCCAGTGAGCCAGCGATGGTGATACGTGCCCATGACGTGTTATCACTCCATGTGTTGAGCTTCGTCACAAAGATACCCGGTGTGTAGTCCATCGGACCACCTTGCAGACGGGTAAACGGCAGGATGCACGTATGGTCGGGACGGCTGCCGCCAAACGCCTCATATTCCGTGCCTCGGGCACTCTCGTTGCCCACCAGGTTGGGATAGGTGCGACAGATGCCTGTCGGACGTGTCGCCTCATGGGCATTCACCATGATATGATGCTTGGCTGCCTCTTTGACGACATAGAGATAATGATTGTTCATCGATTGTGAATAATGGTGGTCGCCACGAGGAATGATGTCGCCCACATAGCCCGTCTTCACCGCGTCGTAGCCATAGTGGTTCATCAATTCAAAAGCTTCCTTGATATGTCGTTCATAGTTCTGTGTTGACGAACTCGTCTCATGATGCATGAGGATTTTCACCCCTTTTGAGTGTGCATAGTCGTTGAGCATCTTGATGTCGAAGTCGGGATAAGGAGTGACAAAGTCGAACACATCACGTTTCCACATGTTCGCCCAGTCTTCCCATCCAACGTTCCATCCCTCGACGAGCACCTCGTCGAGCCCATTTTTCGCAGCGAAGTCAATATAACGTTTCACCTTCTCGTTATTTGCCGCATGACGGCCGTTGGGTTTTACGCTCTGCCAATCGATATTGTCAAGTTTGATGCTGGGGAACTCATCTGTATAGTTCCAACTGCTCTTGCCCACAATCATCTCCCACCATACGCCGCAGTACTTCGTAGGATGTATCCAGCTCGTGTCGTCGAGGGCACACGGCTCGTTGAGGTTGAGGATAAGGTTTGAGGACAACATGTCGCGTGCGTCGTCGCTCACCATGACCGTGCGCCATGGCGTGTTGCACGGTGTCTGCATACAACCTTTCAGTCCCGTGGCATCGGGGGTGAGGTGACTGACAAAGGTGAACGGCTTTGGCAGCGGACAGGCCGAAGGCGCCGGGTTCGGTGTATAGGCATTGCTGCCACCGCCCAGCTGAGTACTGAAGGCCGTCGTCTGTCTGTCGACCAGTTCAAGATGCATGGTGGCATAGTCGAGACATGCCGCCTCGTGGATATTGATATACAGACCGTCGTCGCTTTTCATCTGCAATGATGTCTGCACACCCGTCTCCGAGAACACCGCCACCGATGAGTTACCCCAGTTAACCGCCTCGCGCATCCGCCCACGGATTTCCGACAGACGAGTCTGCTGTGTCTCTTGCTCCTGTGTATCGTAGTCGCCGGGGAGCCACCATGCGATATGGTCGCCCGTCATGGCAAACTCCGTGCGTTCCTCCTTGATGAGGAAGTAGTTGAGCCACGTTTGTTGTGGGAACTCATAACGCAGTCCCATGCCGTCGTCGTAGACGCGGAAGCGGATGATGATGTGCCGTTCCTGCACACCCGGTTTCTGCTGCCCGCTGCCGCTACGGATTAACTTCTCCTGCGACAGCGTCACCGCCATCTCATTGTAATGGTTGCGTATGGTGCTTGTCTCGCCCCATACCGGTGTCCACGTCTCATCGAACGATGTAGTTTCGCAATCTGTCATTGTGAAGCCCTCAAGGAGGTCGTATTCATCGGTGCCGTTCGACGCATGTTTGTCCTTGGCCAACTCAAGACCCAGCCCTGAAGGGTTGACCACCGCCTTACCCTTGTAGTCGAGGCTGTACATAGGCCGTCCTTTGTCGGAGAGCCAGAATTTCAGCATGACATTCTCGTTGGGCGAAGCAATCTCCATCTTCTCCTGTGCTGTCGCCATCAACGGCATCAACAGCAAAATGATTCCAAATAGTTTTTTCATGAGTTCTATTTTTTATAGGAAAACCTAGGAAATAACAGGTAATCCCGGAATACTTAGATTATTGGAAAACCTAAGTAATCCCGGGATAACTCTTGGGGTTATTTCCTTCCGCTTTGTGTAATCAGTTCAATGATGCTCTCGTTGAATTTCTTGTCAGCCATGAGGTCCTCGATGTTGAGGTGCATGCGGTAGCGCCAATAATGCTTGGGATTGGCGGGGATGTTGATGCGCTCGGCATTGGCATCCGGCAGGCGCAACCGTTCGTCAATGGCCAGCCAGTCCTGTATGGAGAGGATGCAGAGCATGGACGGCGAGGTGAGGTGTCGCGAGATAATGTCGCGTGCCAGCCATCCCGGCAGCGGATGCGGTGCCTTGTCGCCCCGGTAGAGCATGGTGGCGTAGTATTCCTGGGTACGTTCCTCGTCCTCGTCCCACCACTGACGGAGCGTAGGCATGTCGTGCGACGAGATGGTACATACCGAGCGGTATGGGTTACGTGAGAGGTGTCCGAAGCGCACGCTGGGGTCTTTGGGCATCGATTGCAGTTCAAGACTGAGTATGCGCAGTTCATTCATCACCCATGGCACACAGTCGGGCACCATGCCGAGGTCTTCTGCACATACCAGCATACGTGTGGCATTGACCAGTTTTGGCATTTTCTTCATCGCCTCGCGGTACCAGAACTGGTTGTTACGACGATAGAAATAGTCATTGTAGAGACGGTTGAACGCCTGCTTGTCAACGTCGGACAGCGATTCGTAGATGAAGTCGAACTGCACGGATATACGCGGGTGGAACTTGTTCTCGTCCTTATGGTCGCGTAGGAAGAGCACGTCACTGATGAGCGCATAGAGTCCGTCGCGCAGCCATTGGTCTTTCTCCTCGGCTCCCAGGAACGCCGCTTCCACCTGTCGTTGGGTAGCATATTCCGGTCGCATACGGTAACGTCCGTCGCCGATGGGTTCGACATACCGCTGGCGCACCTCGTCGGCACGTTCTGCAAACATACGGTCGAGCACCCAGTCGGTGATGAACGGTTCGAGGAACAGCTGTTCCTGGAAGTGCAAGCCATAGGCCCCTATCTCCTCGCGTGTCATGCCCAGCGACGGCGCGAATTGTCCAAGCAGTCCGTGAACAGCATGTATGGGAATCTCCCAGATGCGGAAGAAGCCCAACACATGGTCGATGCGGTAAGCGTCGAAGAATTTGGCCATGTTGGAGAACCGGCGCACCCACCATGCACAGCCATCGGCCACCATGGCATCCCAGTTGTAGGTGGGGAACCCCCAGTTCTGTCCGTTGGCCGAGAAGTCATCGGGTGGTGCTCCTGCCTGACCGTTGAGGTTGAAGTAACGTGGTTCCTGCCATACATCGCAGCCATGTCGGTTCACGCCGATGGGGATGTCGCCCTTGAGGATGACCCCTTTGGAACGCGCATGTTCATGCACCCGTTTCATCTGGATATACAGCACGAATTGCACGAAGTAATGCAGTGCCACTGCCTTGTAGGCCTTGCTCCGAACATTCGTCAACGCGGCACGGTCCGCCTCATCCCACGTCTGGTGGTCGGGCCACTGGCTGAAGTCAGCCGTGCCATAGGTGTCGCGTAGCATGCAGTACTGTGCATAGGGCACCAACCACTTCTTGTTCTCTTCAAAGAAATGTTTGTATTCCGCAGTCTGGAACGTCTTCTTACCCTCTTGTTCAAAGAGCAGGCGGAGGTATTCGTTTTTCGCTTCGTTAACCCGTTCGTAATCGATTTGCGGCAGCGCATTCAGTTCCTTGCGCAATTTCTCGAAACGTTTGCGCTGCGTGGCATCTGCCAAGGCAGGGAGTGCCTTGAAGTCAGCATATTGCGGATGGATGGCGAAGATGCTGATGCAGCTATAAGGATAAGAGTCGGTCCAAGTGTGTGTGATTGTCGTGTCGTTGATGGGCAGTATCTGCAGCAACCGCTGCTGGGTATGCGCCACCCAGTCGACCATCTTATGCAAGTCGCCGAAGTCGCCCACGCCGAAACTCTCTTTCGAGCGCAGCGAGAACACCGGCACCAGGGTACCGGCACATTTCAGGTCATATACATCGAAATGCACCTCGGAAAACTCATACACCACCACATCGCCCTCTTCCATGGCGGGAAGAGTGACCTTTCGGTTCTCGCCCCGTTCCCACAACGGCAGAACGTCGGGGTCATCATCGAGTGCTACGAATTTGAACTCGAAAGAAGGTGCAAGATGTGAAGCGTCAACATCAACTATCCACTCATTGTAATTGTGCTCCGCCATCGGCAGTGCCTTTTGCAGTTGCCACCCGCCGAGCACCTTGTCACTGCCCACGAGAGCCAGCCTTTCTTCGTGGCGCAGTTGCGGAGCGCGCACCTTAAAGCGCACCGTTCGTACAAACTCCGTCTTCTCCACCGGCGCATGGGCATGCCTGTTCACGCAGTCGGTCATGGCCGAGCTGTAGAGATAGGCATTTTCAGGAATGTCAATCCAATGGTCATAGACATGGTAGGTAACGCCGGCAGCACATGCCAATTCCAGCCGGTGCGTCTCGAGTGTCCACTCCCGACGAATCACCTCGTCGCCGCGCACCACACTATAATAATAGTCGATGGCGCTACCTATTTTCAACACACTTCTCATTTCGCACGACCAGTGGTAACCGTCAGTCGTCGCCATTTTATAAGTCGTGACCTCACGTTCGCCGGCATCCACCGACACGTGGTTCAGTACCAACTCCTCGCCAAAGGCTGTTTGGTACTCGATATGAAAATGAAGGTTCATAATAACAAGGGTTAGTAATTATGCGGTAAAATTACTAATTATTATAAAACGTTGTTCTGCAAAAGGCTTAGTTTTACGAAAAAAGCAATGCAAACGTTTGCATTGCTTTGAGGGTTGATTGGACAAACAAGGCGATTTAGACCTATAGGCCTATAGCCACGGAGAAGCCCATTGGCGACACACCTACGGAGTATTTTCCTTTCTCATTCCATCCAGTTATCTTGTCACAAACCCAGTAAGCCGCCTCCGTGCCCAATACACCGATGGCAGCACCCGCAGCAACATCATACCAGTGGTGACGGTTGCGAGCCACACGGTCTACTGCCGTGAACGTCGCCACGGTATAGCCAGCCACACTGATCCACGGACTAATATGTCCGTATTCCTTGTGCAAGGCATGAGCTCCTGCGAAAGCAATGACGCTGTGGCCGGAAGGAAAAGCACGGTCATCGGTCCCGTCAGGTCGTTTCTCCTTGATGGAATGCTTGAGCACCCAAGCCACGCCTGCGGAAAGGACATACGACGCGCCCACATTGACGCCCATCCGTTTCCATGAGCTCTCACTCTCCACGCCCAATCCCTTCAGTGCGAACACAGCACCGAAAGGTACATACTGCAACACATCGTCGGGACCGTCGCCATAATATTTCTTGTCCTGAGCAGAGATGCCCAGCGACACGAACAATGCCAATATAAAAAACAGTTTTCTCATAAAGATTTTGTTGAAGTTACTGACCCCACCCCTACCCCCTCCCCTTCAAGGGAGGGGAATGAGGAGGTTTTTACCTCTTATCCTTAATAATACTTACAGCGCACGCACCGCAGATGAGGAGTACGCCCGACACAATCATCATGTTGCTCTGAACACCGCCCACAAGCTTTAGCACGATACCGCCAAGAAGGGCCGCCACAATCTGAGGCAGACAGATGGTGCCGTTGAACAATCCCAGGTATGCACCCATGTGACCATAGCCTTGGAGGGCATTCGTCACGAAGGTGAAAGGCATGGCCAGCATCGCCGCCCATGCGCAACCGATGAGCAGGAAGGGCAGGATTTGTAAGTACTGGTTGGGACAGAAGGGTATCAGTGCGAATCCCAAGCCACCCAACACCAGACTCAGCGAATAAGCCATCTTTGTGTTACTGAACTTGGGAAGTAGCGCTGCCCACACCACGCTGCCCATGGCTTGTATGGCATAAAGCACACCCGTCCAGTTACCTGCTGTCTGGTATGCCTCAGTGGTAGAATCCGCCGTTCCCCATACCGTGAGCGACACGGCATCTACGACGTATGTCCACATATAGAGCAGTGCCGACCAGCAGAAGAACTGTACCAGACCCACTTTCCAGAAGGTAGAGGGAGCGTTCTTCAACAGCACAAACCAGTTGGCCTTCGTCTCATTCTCCTCCTTCACGGGGTTATACTGACGGTATTCCTCAGGAGTCCATTCCTTCACTTTGAAGGTGGTGTAAAGTACACAAAGGATGAGAATTGCCGCACCTACATAAAACGACCATACCACCGACTGCGGTACCACGCCTTCGGGAGCCGTGTTTTTCAAGCCAAGCCACGTGAAGATGAAGGGGAAGAGGAATCCCACCACGCTACCTGCGTTGCACAGGAACGACTGTATGGAGTAGGCCTTCGCCTTCTGTTTCTCATTGACCATGTCGCCCACGAGCATCTTGAACGGTTGCATGGCCATGTTAATACTCGTATCGAGAAGCATGAGCATGAGCAAACCGAAAATCATCACGGCAGAAAGAGCCAGTCCGAGCGACCCCGCGTTAGGCAACAGGCACATCACCGCCACAGCCACGGCAGCCCCCACAAACAGGTAAGGTATGCGCCGTCCGAAGCGGCACCATGTCTTGTCGGAAAGCGTGCCCACGATGGGTTGCACCAGAATGCCCATAAGGGGAGGCAGAATCCAGAAGAAACTCAGGTCGTGCGGGTCAGCGCCGAGTGTACGGAAAATACGCGAGATATTGGCGCTCTGAAGCGCATAGGCTATCTGCACACCGAAGAACCCGAAACTCAGGTTCCACAGTTTCCAAAAGGAAAGGTCAGGTTTCTGTAACATAGTAACAGTAATATTTTAAATTTATAATTATAGAAATAAAAACGCCTCTCGTCACTATCTCGTACTTCCTCGTATGATGAGGCGTGTGCGTACCACGCGGCGTTCCACTTTTTCCATGGGAATATTGCCCTCCACCTTATTTATTAGTATATTGGCAGCCTCCTCACCTACCACATGACCTCGTTGTTCCACAGTGGTAAGCATGGGGTCGCAAGCCACAGCCCGTTGTCCGTTGGTGAATCCGCATACCGAAATGTCGTCGGGCACGTGGAACCCCATATGTTTGGCAGTGTACATGATACCGATGGCCGTGTCGTCGTTGACGGCAAAGAAAGCATCAGGATGGTCATCGAGTTCCAACAGTTCGGGTGTTATCAGCTCGGCGTCGGCGCGGTTGTCGCAATAGCGCACATAGCGTTCATCGGGTTTCAGTCCGTGACGCACCAACGCATCATAATAGCCGTTATAGCGGTTTTTCGATATTTCCAGGTTCATCGATGCCCCATAGTAGGCGATGCGGGTGCATCCCGTCTCAATAAGGTGCTTCACTGCATTGAACGCACCCTGATAGTCATCGACCACCACGCGGCTGGCATCCACGCCCGTGCAAATACGGTCATAGAACACGATGGGCACCCCAGAGTCGATAAGTCGCTGGAAATGTTCGTACTGCATGGTATCCTTGGCCTGAGAAACAATGATGCCACATACCTTGTTCTCATAGAACGACTGGCAGATGGCCACCTCACGCTGGTATTGTTCATTGCTCTGTGCCACCATTAGGCGATAGCCATGGGTGGAGGCCTCCTGCTCGATGCCGCTGAGGATGGAAGAGAAATAGAAATGTGTGAATTGGGGTATAATAACCCCGATGATACGGAGCGGTTTTACTCGGCTATGGCGCAGCGATTCCGCTATCATATTGGGGGTGAAATTATGTTCCCGCGCATAAGCCTTTATCAACTCCCTGCGCTCGGGACTTATACGAGGACTGTCCTTGAGCGCACGCGAGACAGTGGCCACCGACACACCAAGTGCCTGGGCTATGTCTTTCATCGTAACTGGCTGCGGTTTATTCATAGGTTTGCTTTATGTTTGCAAAAATAATGAAAACCCACATACGTTGTCACTCAACAACAGGCTTTTAAATGGTTTTGATTGCGCAAACGATTGCACGACTAGAAACGCAAATTTAATGCAAAAAAAGTACAACGAATATGTAAGAAAATTATCTTTGCAAACGATAACGGGAGAAATTATCTCGTATTGACCGCCGATTTAACAAGCGAGAACACTATTAACAACCATATATTCTAACTTAATAACTATCAATGATGAAGCAGGTAAATTTGAGAATCCCCTTCAGGATTCTGTCCCTACTATTGGGGCTGTTCCTATCTGTAAGTGCCTATGCACAGCAAGTGACTGTGAATGGCCATGTTGAGGATGCTGCCGGCGAGCCTATCATTGGTGCCACCGTACGCGTCCAGGGACAGACTGGAGGTGTGGTGACCGACTATGATGGTAATTTCACCACGCAGGCACCCTCGGGAGCCACACTGGAGATATCCTACATTGGATACCAGACGGCTACCGTTACCGCTTCCTCTAATGTCGTCGTGACATTGCAGGAAGACTCCGAAGTACTCAATGAAGTGGTGGTCATCGGTTACGGTGTCGTGAAAAAGACCGACCTCACCGGTGCCGTCACCGCCTTGAAACCCGACTCGAAGAACAAGGGTTTGGTGGTGACTCCGCAAGAGATGATGAGCGGTAAGATTGCTGGTGTGAACGTGACCAGCGACGGCGGTACGCCGGGTGGTAGCTCCACCATCCGTATCCGTGGCGGCTCATCGCTTTCCGCTTCGAACAACCCGTTGATTGTCATCGACGGTGTGCCAATGGATAACAACGGTGTGAAAGGTCTGGCCAACCCATTGGCCATGGTGAACCCTCAGGACATCGAGTCGTTCAACGTGTTGAAGAGTGCCTCCGCCACCGCTATCTATGGTAGCCGTGGTTCTAACGGTGTTATCATCATCACCACGAAGAAAGGCCGCAGGGGCTCAACGCCCAGCGTGTCGTATGCCGGCAATGTAAACGTCAGTATGAAGAAAAAGACCATCGACGTGATGAACGGCGATGAGTACCGCGAGTTCATTGACAGGATTTTCCAAGGTGCATCCAACCATGACGAGGCTGTGGGTCTGCTGGGTACTGCCAACACCGACTGGCAGGAAGAAATCTACCGTACGGCAGTGAGCCACGACCACAACGTGACGGTGTCGGGTGCTGCAGGATTACTACCCTACCGTGTGTCGTTGGGCTATACCGACCAACAGGGTATCCTGAAGACCTCTGATTTCCAACGTTACACCGCCGCTGTAACCTTGAACCCCTCATTGTTCGACGACCATCTGAACATCACTTTGAACGCCAAGGGACTGTGGGCTAAATCACAGTATGCCGACGGTAGTGCCATCAACTCAGCCGTGGCCTATGACCCCTCGCAGAGTGTGTACGACCCGAGTGCTACGAACTTCGGAGGCTATTTCCAATGGCAGAGTTCCAGTGCTGCCCTAAACGACAGTTCCTGGCCTTACACCTACAACAACCTTGCCACGAAGAACCCCGTGGCCATCCTGGAGTTGAAAGACGACCGTGCCATCAGCCGTACCTTCATCGGCAGTGCCGAGTTCGACTACAAAATTCACGGTTTCGAAGACTTGCGCCTGCATGCCACTTTTGGTGCCGACATTTCCAAGGGTAAACAATGGACTGATGTTGATCCCCGTAACGCGCTGTCAATCTACTATGGTTCACACGGATGGGAGACCATTATGAAGCGTAACCTCACGCTGTCAATGTACGCCCAATACTACCATGACTTCAACGATAAGGCGAAGAACCACTTCGACATCATGGGTGGTTATGAGTGGGCACACTACTGGCGCACCCTGCACAATAACTACTGGAGTCTTTATCCTGAGACCAACAACGACAAGTCGCTGGCTGGTACAAAGCGCGGAGAGAGTTTCTACGACTACAAGACGGAAAACTATTTGGTATCGTTCTTCGGTCGTGCCAACTGGAGCCTGATGGACCGTTACTACCTCACAGTGACCGTTCGTGATGATGGCTCTTCACGTTTCAAAGACCACTGGTCAATATTCCCCGCCGTTGCCTTCGCATGGAAGATTAACGACGAGAACAAGTTCCGTGAAATCGAGTGGCTCTCCGACCTGAAGCTTCGTCTGGACTGGGGTATGACCGGTCAGCAGGAAGGTATCGGTGACTACAACTACTTCCCCGTTTATTCCGTGAACACAGGTGTTCAAGGTTCATTCTATGATATCATCGGTGACGGTACCTTCGTACGTCCAAAAGAATATGACCCCAACCTGAAATGGGAGACTACAACCACTTATAACATCGGTTTGGACTGGGGTATCTTCGACCAGAGATTGACTGGTACCGTTGACTGGTACTATCGCAAGACCACCGATTTGCTCAACTCTGCTTATGTGGCCGCCGGTTCTAACTTCCGTAACAAGGTAACCACCAACATCGGTCACCTCTACAACACCGGTGTGGAAGTTGCTTTAAGTTGGAAAGCCATCCAAGCCAAAGACTGGTACTGGACTATCGACTACAACTTCACGTACAACAAGAACCGCATCACCAAACTTGGTGGTGGCGACGATCCCGACTATAAAGTACTCACGGGTGGCATCTCCGCTGGTACGGGTGGTACCATCCAGGCTCATGCTGTAGGATATCCCGCCTTCTCGTACCTTGTTTATCAACAGGCTTACGACGACAATGGCATGCCCATCGAGGGACAGGTGGTAGACCGCAACGGTGACGGCCAGATTACTGAAGACGACCAATATCTGTACAAATGCCCGATGGCACCCGTCACAATGGGTCTGGCCTCTCGCTTGGAGTACAAGAATTGGGACTTCGGCTTCTCACTGCGCGCCAGCATCGGCAACTACGTGTACAATGACTACATGGCAGGAAACAGCACGTTGGCCACCAACAATATTTTCTACAGCGGTTACTTAGTGAACCGTCCCACCTATGTACTGCCCTACAACTGGCAGACCTACGATGTGGAGGCCACGCACTCCGACCGCTGGGTGCAGAACGGCTCGTTCTTGAAGTGTGACAATATCACCCTGGGCTACAGCTTCGCCAACTTGTTCAAGGTGGGTAACTACCACGGTGTGAGCGGACGTATCTATGCCTCTGCCACCAACGTATTCTGCATCACCAAATACAAGGGCATCGACCCCGAAGTGTTCGGTGGAATCGACAACGGCGTATATCCGCGCCCCATCACCTTCCAACTTGGTTTGAATCTCAACTTCTAACTAATAAAGATTAAAAGTCATGAAAAGATATATCAAAAAAATTGTTCCCCTGTTAGCCGTTGCGCTGTCATTCGGAACAAGTTCATGTGTGGGCGACTTGGATGTTACTCCCATCGACCCCAACTATGTGGAGCCTACGGCTGAGCAGCTCTTTACGAAATGTTACGCCACCATGGCCATGGCCGGTAACGGCGGTGCCGACGGTGACAGTGATGTGGATGGCATCGACGGCGGTACCTCCGGTTATTATCGTCAGATGTGGAATGCGCAGGAACTGACCACCGACGAAGCAATCTGTGGATGGGGCGACGAGGGTATCGCGAATTTCTGCGACAACTCCTACGATGCCTCGCACCCGATGCTTCGCGGTTACTACTACCGTCTCTACACCGCCATCACGTTCTGTAACCAATATATTGACCAGTATGGCGATTACGATGCCACTATGACGGCGGAAATTCGTTTCCTCCGCGCTTTCCACTACTTCCAACTGATAGATGGTTGGGGAAATGTTGCCTTCACGACCGAAATCAGTTCTGCCGCTCCCGAGCAACGTCCCCGTGCCGAAGTGTTCAAATTCATCGAGGATGAGCTGTTGGACATCGAGCCCAACCTGAGTGAAGCCAAAGCGAAGAAATCGACTGATGCCAATTATGGACGCGTGGACAAAGCAGCCGACTGGCTGCTCCTTGCCCGTCTGTACTTGAATGCTGAGGTGTACACTGGTACAGCCCAATGGGATAAGGCCGCCGAATATGCCCAAAAGGTAATGAATTCCAATTATGCGCTGAACACAAACGGTATCGGTGTGTGGAGTGCTTACCAGATGCTGTTCATGGGTGACAATGGTGAGACCGATGCTGCCTATGAGTTCATCTTCCCGCTGTTGCAGGATGGAAAACGCACCACCTCGTGGGGTACCTCGCTCTACCTGATTGCCGGTCCGTGGAAGGGTGACCTCATGCACGAGAACCCGCTGGATCCTACTGCCACCAATGGTACAGGTCAGGATTGGAAAGGCCAGCGTTCACGCAAAGAACTGGTGCTGAAATTCTTCCCCAGTGGCAATGCTCCACTCGGCCTGCCCGGCTATGAGATGAAGAGGGAAGCCGGTGATGACCGCGCCATGTTCAGCAGCGTAGGTTGCACACTTGAGAACGAGGAGATGGGCGTATTTGAAAGCGGCTTCTCCGTGGCCAAGTTCACCAACTTCAAGACCGACGGTTCTGCCGGACACGACTCGAACCATCCTGACATGGATTGTCCGTTGATGCGTAAGGCCGAAGCATACCTTATTTATGCCGAAGCTACCGCTCGCCAGAACGGCGGCAAAGCCACTTCTGCTGGTGTCGATGCACTGAACCAGATTCGTCTGCGTGCCCATGCCACTGCTAATTCAAGCTATTCGCTCAACGATATTCTTGATGAGTGGAGCCGTGAGTTCTACTTTGAAGGTCTGCGCCGCACTTGTCTTATCCGCTTCGGAAAATACGGCGGCAATACCGACTACCAGTGGTCATGGAAAGGCGGCACCTACGAAGGCCGTGACTTCCCCGCCTACCGCAACCTCTTTGCCATCCCGACAACTGACCTGACTGCCAACAGCAATCTTGTTCAGAATCCTGGCTACTAAACCCATGTAGATGTAGTATGCATCAAACTCAAAAACATAGCATTACGACAATGAAAAAGATAATCAAGTCAACACTGCTGCTTTTGTGCGGTATGGGGTTGTTCACCGCCTGTTCCGACGATAACGATTCCAACCCCACCCTATTGCAGCCGACCACGTTCGTGCTGAACACCCCGGCATACGCTAATTCAGCTATCGACCTGGGCACCTCGTCAGGCATACCTTTTACGTGGTCACAGCCCGACTATGGCTTCCCCGTGGAAGCAGAATATCAGTTGGAGGTGTCGAAAGACGGCAACTTCACGACCAACCTCGCCGACATGGATGAAGAGCATCTCACCGATGCCAACTATGCCACGTTGAAAGACTACTACAATGTTCCCCAAGGTTCCATGGATGTCGTGGCGCTGTCGAACGCCATCAACCAGATGAACGGTTGGGACGCTGACAATGCCCCCGACGAGGCTACTGTCTATGTGCGTGCCACAGCCACGACCAAAGGTGCTCCCGTCATCTATTCCAATGTGGTGACCATCAAAGTGGTGCCCACCCTCGAAGTAATCGTCACCTATCCCGAATTCATTTACGAGATTGGTAATGAGAGTGGTTGGAGTACAGCTTATCCGATGCGCAGCCCGAACCTCGACGGTATCTACCAGTCGTACAATTACCTTGACGGAGCCTTTAAGTTCAAGCCCAATGCCGACAACTGGGACGGCGACTGGGGACAGGATCCCAGCGGAGCCTATGGTTCATTGGTAGAGAGTGGCGAGGAAGACTGTAACAAGGCTGACGGTGCCTTCCCCGACAATGTGTTCGGTGCCGGCTTCTATCAGATTGATGTTAACATCATCGAAATGACCTGGAGCGTAACTGAGGTGAAGACCATCAGTATCATCGGCGACTTCAATGGTTGGGGTGATGATGTGGACATGACTTACGATACGAGTGAGGGATGCTGGAAAGCCGTTGCCACAGTGACCGACGGTGGTCTGAAATTCCGCATGAACCACGACTGGTCAGTGAGCTGGGGTGGTAAGACCAAGGAAGATCCCGACCTGAACGACTTGACTCAAAACGGTGGCGAGAATATCCCCGTGGCAGCAGGTACCTACATGTTCAAGCTCTACATCAGCTACGAAGGTAACAACCGTGTGGAAATCATCGCACAGTAAAAGCGTAACGAATAAAAAAGTACAGCAATGAAAAAGTTATTATATCTAGTCGGACTTGTGTTCTGTATCGCAAGTTGTACCGACGACTATACCGACTGGGCCAATCCGCTGACGAACGACCCTGAGGGTGCGAAGACGGTGATGATGGAAGTGAGTCCAGCCGCACCTATTGACTACGCCAATGTGACCAGCGAGACCGTGCAGCTCTTCGTGCCCACTTTGGAAGTGTCTGACGATGCCACTAAAGAGTATTTTGTGAGGGTCTACAATGACGACATGAGCGACTATGTGGAAATTGCCGCCGATGAGAACGGCTATGTGAATGCTGATGACCTGAAGGCCATCGTAGAGCAGCTCTATGGCAAGGCACCCACTCCACGTAGGCTCAACCTTGTTGTAAGCACCTACACCTATATCGGTGAGATGGCCATTAAAAACGTTGGAGGCACCACCGCCACGGTGACACTCACTGCGCCGCATATCTCCGAGGCCTACTACGTGGTAGGAGGTAAGTATGACTGGGGACAGTCAGCTGCTGAAAAGAGCCAAAAGTTCAGCCACAGCGACAAGAATGTGTATGACGACCCCGTGTTTACCATTGAGATAGATGCCTCATTTGACGAAGACGGCAACCGCACTGACACCTGGTTCGCCATCGGTGATGACGAGGCTCTTGATGCCATTGTCAACGGCGACTGGTCGAAGTTACTCGGCACCACACTGGGCAACGGCAATAACGGCAACGAGGGAACGCTTGCTCCGCGCTCAGAACTGAGCGATGATGGCAGTTTCATGATGCCCGCCAGCGACGAGGCCGTAGGCTACCGTATCACCATCAACATGATGGATTACACCTATAAGATTGAGCCCATCAGCAACCTGGAAGATACGTATTACATCATCGGTACGCCGCAAGGATGGAATCCTGATGACACCAGCTTCCCTGTGAAGAACAGCGGCATCAACACATCACTCGATCCTGTGTTTAAGGTACGTCTGCCGGCTACGGGTAGCAACGTCGAGTTCAAGCTCTGTCCGCAATCAGGCATCGGCTCCTGGGATAAAGACTTCACTGCCGACCCGAGCGGCGAGGAAGGCAAGTTGGCCTCAAACAACGCCGGTGGTAATATCACCATCGAAAATGTTGACGGTGCCGTGGCATACGACGTATGGTTCAACCTCCGCGACAAGGAGTGGGGCTACATGCCTGTTATGGCCGACGAGTTGTTCTTCGAAATCGGCAACGAGAGCGGTTGGAGCACCTCACACGGTCTGAAAGGTAGCGGCAAGGTGTACACCGGCTTCTACTTCCTTAACGGAGAGTTCAAGTTCAAGCCCAACGCTGACAACTGGGACAATGACATCGAGTATGATGGTGCTGCAGAGGGTGCCACGGGTAAGGTGGCCGACAATGGCGGTAGCAACATGCCCGCCCCCGAGACCGGCTTCTACAAAGTGATACTCGACCTGAACGCCATGACTTACACGTTGGTCAAGATCAACACCGTGGGTGTGATTGGTGATGCCACGGCCGGCGGCTGGAGCGAAGACCAAGACATGACATGGAATCCCGACGGCGGTTACTGGTATATCGACAACCTGACCCTTAACGATGGTACCATCAAATTCCGTGGTAATGACAATTGGGATGGTGACCTCGATTTGGGTGGTAACCCCAACTGCCTAACCATAGGTGGCAGCAACATCAGCGTCACTGCCGGAACCTATGACATCAAACTCTTCCAAGGTTACAGCGGCTATGCCCATGCTGTGATTACGAAGAAGTAGTACCCACCCCAACCCTTCCCACGGGAGGGGCTTAAGGGAAGTTACTGAAGGAGAAGACCAGATGGTTTTCTCCTTCATCTTTTTTACTCCCTTTCATTAAGAAGGGGTACTTGGGTAGGGCCGAGTTGGCTGTCAATGCAACCGATTGCACTAACATTTGCGCAAAAGGAAAGGTATGGAAGCACCACCTTAATAAAAAAAACCTTATCTTCGCAGAAGAAAACTATCAAACCCCTACCAATATGAAGAAAATTTACACCACACTATTCGCTTTGGCCATGGCATTAACAGCGATGGCACAAGGCTGGCCCGCCAACTACCAAGGCGTGATGCTGCAAGGATTCTATTGGGATTCGTTCAATGACAGTCAATGGACCTCTCTGAAAGCACAGGCCGATGAGCTGGCTCAATATTTTACACTCGTATGGATACCCCAGAGTGGCAAGTGCAACGACAACGGCTGGAACTCGATGGGTTACGACGATTACTATTGGTTCGACCAAAACAGCTCTTTCGGAACGGAAGCCCAGTTGCGTTCTCTCATCACCACTTTTAAGACCAAAGGCATCGGCACTATTGCTGACGTGGTGGTGAACCACCGCAACACCAACGGATGGGTGACCTTCCCTAAGGAGGTGTATAACGGAGTGACCTACCAACTGCTGCCATCTGACATCTGCGCCGATGACGACAATGGTCAGACGAAAGCATGGGCCGAAGCAAACGGTTACAGTCTGAGTACGAACAACGACACAGGCGAGGGTTGGAATGGCATGCGCGACCTCGACCATAAGAGCACCAACGTGCAGACCTGCGTGAAGGCCTACCTCGGTTTCCTACTCAACGACTTAGGCTATGCCGGATTCCGTTACGACATGGTGAAAGGGTTCAGCGCTTCGTTTTTGGGACAGTACAACAAAGCTTCGGCACCCACTTTTAGTGTGGGCGAATATTGGGATGGCAATAAGACGATTGTGGCAAACTGGCTCAATAGCACGAAAGTGGATGGTGACATTCAAAGTGCCGCCTTCGACTTCCCCTTCCGATACACCGTGCGCGACGCTATCAACAACAACAACTGGGGAAAACTTAGCAACACATCGCTGATGGCCGATGCCGCATATCGCCGCTATGCCGTGACGTTTGTTGAGAACCACGACACAGAGAAGCGCTCCAATGCCAATCAAGACCCCATCAAGCGCGACACCTTGGCCGCCAATGCCTATTTGCTGGCCATGCCGGGCACCCCATGCGTGTTCTTCAAGCACTGGAAAGATTGCAAAAAAGACATCGCCCAGATGATCAACGTGCGCCAGTTCGCCGGCATTCACAACCAGAGCGAATACAACATGTTTAGTAGCGCCTCCACACACTACGCCGTACGCACCAGTGGAGCCAACTGCGACCTGTTGTGTGTAGTGGGCGATGTGACAAAATACACGCCCACCAATAGGTGGATCAAGGTGATTGAGGGCTATCACTACAGTTACTTCCTGCCCAACGATGCCAATACCGCATGGATTGACCTGGCCTCGGGCGAATACCTCAGTGAGCAGACTGCCACTTTGACCGCCGTGACCAATGAAAACGCACAGATTGTTTACACCACCGACGGCAGTACACCGACAGCATCGAGCACGAAAGTGGCCAGCGGCACCAAGGTGAACATCCCCGTGGGCACCACGACGCTGAAAGCCGGTCTGCTCATCGGCAGCACTGTGTCAGGCATAGTAAGCCGCACTTACAACATCATTGATTTCCAACCGTTCGACATCACCATTTACGTCAACACCGACCAAGTGGGCTGGAGCAACGTGAACTTCTGGACATGGGGTGGCGACGGCAGCCACTCTCCGACGAACAATAATTGGCCGGGTGACAAGGTAAGTACAACGGTGGAGAAAGATGGCAAACAGTGGTTTACACATACCTACACCATCAATAGTCCCAGCGATTTCGTCAACTTCGTATTCAGCACGGGCAGCGGTTCACCGCAGACCGTCGATATCGAAAACATCAGCGAAGACACGTTCTTTGAGATTTCCACAGAAACAGAAGGTGGTAAGAACAAGGTGAACGTGGTGAGTACAGGCATAGAAGAGTTACAAATGACGAATGACAACTCAGTAATGGATGATGCCATCTACGACCTGCAAGGACGGAGAGTAACGAATCCAACACATGGCATCTACATCCGTGGCGGAAAGAAATTTATCGTAAGATAAGGAAGAATATTCAAGTTCGCATGTTAGGAAGATAAAGGAAGATAGCCATCCGAAAGAAGTGTTCAAAGTTTCTTTGGACACTTTTTTCGGATAAAAGACGTTACATGTCAAGTTTTTTATGTAAGTTTTCATAACTTACTCCATCTCGACAAAAAAATAAACAAGATTTATTTTGTTCTGCACTCAATTTTTCGTAAGTTTGCACACAGACTAAAAGAAACGACATCATGAAACAAATCATTACTATTTTTCTTTCCCTGTTCTTCGGCGTGGTGCTGACCATTGATGCCCAAACCAAATATGTGGGCGGCGACATCAGCGTGCTACAAAGCTACGAGGACAACAACGTGGCTTACTACGACATGAACGGCACGAAGATAGATGACGTGCTTCAGTATATGAAGGGCAGCGACGTAGGCTGGAACGCCCAACGCGTGCGCCTGTTCGTCAACCCCACGCAGAAAGCCCCAGACGGCTCCACCGACGCGCAGGTGTGTCAGGACCTTGACTATGTGAAACGACTGGCCAAGCGTATCAAAGACGAAGGATTTGCTCTGATGCTCGATTTCCACTATAGCGACACTTGGGCCGACCCTGCGAACCAATGGACACCCGCTGCGTGGCTCTCGCTGAGCGATGAGGAGATGGCCACTAAAGTGTACGAATACACCAAAGAATGCTTGCAAGAGTTGGTGGCCGCGGGTGCCACACCCGACTTCATCCAGCCTGGTAACGAAATCAGCTATGGCATGTTGTGGGGAGCCTATGGCACCAAAGCTAACCGCTGCTACACCAGCAGCGATGCCAACTGGGACAGGTTCCGCACCTTGCTCGGTCAGGCCATCCTGGCCTGTCGCGAAGTATGCCCACAAGCAAAGATTATCATCCATACCGAGCGGGCAGGCAATTGGTCGACCACAAGAGGCATCTATGAACGACTGGCATCCGTCGACTACGACATCATCGGTCTGAGTTACTACCCCTTCTGGCACAACGCACTCAGTGTACTGGCCAGCACGCTCAACCAGTTAGCCACATACTTCCCCGACAAACGGGTGCAAATTGTTGAGACCGCCTATTATTATCAGTGGCAACCCAACGACGTATCCTACGACTTCTCCTCCATCTGGCCCATCTCTCCCGAGGGGCAAAAAACGTTCACGCAGGACTTAATCACCGAACTGAAAAAACACGCTAATGTGGACGGTCTGTTCTGGTGGTTTCCCGAGGAGAACGGCAATGGCCCCAACAGCAAAGTTCTCACCAACTGGGTGAACCGTGGCCTGTGGGATGACAATACCCACCGTGCTCTGCCCGCCCTCTACGTACTGAAGGATTTCCTAGACGAACAGACAGGCATCCATGAGGCAACGATAGGAAACACTTCCATCAGTGATGGTATCTTTACCATCGACGGCAAACAGGTAAGTAAAGACCAGATGACTACAGGTCTTTACATTGTCAACGGCAAAAAAACGATGCTGAGATAACGCTTCGACTTATTTTCGACAACGGATTTAACTCTTTTTTCGGATTCTTATATACCTATCCGTTTCATCAGTTCAATCCGTTGTCCTTTCAGATATCATTATATTTTCTCCACGCGAAGTGTCTGATCGCAATAATCAACCACGGCGGGACGGTGGGTGATGAAAATGATGGTGCGGTCATGAGAGGCGAGGATATTGTGCAACAGTTGTCGCTCAGTGTCAGGGTCAAGGGCAGACGTAGCCTCATCGAACAATAATATGGCGCGGTTACGGAGCAAGGCACGCGCTATGGCGATACGTTGTGCCTGTCCTTCGCTCAATCCCCCACCCGACTCGGCGCACGATGTGTCCAGCCCCTCGGGCAAATCGAACACAAAGTCGGCACAGCTCTTATGCAGTGCATCGCGCATCTGCTCCTCCGTGGCATTGAGTTTTCCCAAACGAAGGTTGTCACGTATGGTACCACTCATGAGCGTGTTGCCCTGTGGTACATACACAAAGTTGCAACGCATTCGCGGCGTAAGCGTCTTCACCTCGTTGGCATTATATATCTCCACCTTTCCCTCCTGAGGCCGCAGCAGTGCCAAAATGATGCGCACCAGCGTCGTCTTTCCTGATCCTGTCTCACCGAGGATGGCCGTACAACTGCCTGGGCGGAAATCGAACGTGAGGTGGTCGATTACCTTCCCGTCTTTCTCATCGTATGCATAGCTCACATCGCTGAAGCGCACACCACACGGAGCCTTCACGCGGATAGGCGTGCCTTGTTCCTCCAACGGGTTCTCCTCGAGTTCCATCAATCGCTCGGCTGCCGTGAACACTCCCACGAAAGCCGGTACCAATTTGGTAAGGTTGCGGGCTGGTCCCTGTATCTTATTCACTAGTTGAAGGAATGCCGTCATGCCGCCGAAGGTGAGCGTATGCTCTGACAGACGGATGGCACTCCAAAGGAAAGCCACGAGATAGCCTAATGCAAAACCAAAGTTGAGTATGAGGTTTGAGAATACCGAGAACGCCGTGCGTTTCACTACATGATGACGCAATTCGCTCTGTGTGTTCTCCAGTTTATCGACCATGGCACTGTCGCCTTCAAGCGTCTTGATGAGCATGCGGTTCTGAATCGTTTCCTGAAGCACACTCTGTACCTTACTGTCGCTGTCGCGCACCTGACGGGTCAGCTGGCGCATCTTACGAATGTAAATCTTGCTGACAAGCACGAACACCGGTATGATGGCGATGATGACGCAGGCCAGCATCTTGTCCATGGAGAAGAGGTAAAAGAAGGCACCAAGAAACATTGCCAACACCGAGAGCGCACTTGGAATGGTCTCTGTCAGGAAGCCCACCACATTGCTCACGTCTATCTCCAACCGATTGAGCACATCTCCGCTATGGTGGCTCTCCTTGCCATGCCACTCCGAACGCAGGATTCTGTCGAGCATGCGCTGCTGCATGCGGTTTTGCGCCCGTATGCCCAGAATATTTCGTACCCAGATACTCGCGATGCTCAGTCCGAAATCGACAAGAACCAGACCACCCATCAGTGCCACGGCCCAATAGATAGACCCCTCGACATAGCCCGAGGCCACATCGATGGCATGCTGCACCGCCCATACCGAAGCGAGGCTGGCCCCAACGCCCATAAGACCGAGGGATGCGTTGATGCCAGCTTGCAGTCGGTTTCCTCGCCATGCACGCCACAGCCACCGCAATATCTGCCGTGCCGTGTATTTGCTGTCGGGAACAGTGAAATATTCTTTTATACTCATTCGTTCTAGGTGGTTTCAGGATATCCCAAGTTATTCCAGGAAGGCCTAAGAGATTCAGGAATCGTTACTCGTCGCTCATCGCTACTTCCTCAAATCAACGCCCCATTGCATTTTTTCGCGCAAGGTGGAGAAATATTTCTGTCCGTGGCGTTTGATAATACGCACGGGATATGCCGCCTTACGTATGGTGAGCGTGACCCCTTCTGAGCATTTCTCACTCCGTCCGTCGATAGCCACGAGGAACTGGTGGGTGCGGCTTTCTACGCTCACGGTGACTATGCTGTCATCAGGTAGCACCAACGGGCGCACGTTAAGGCTGTGCGGTGCCACGGGGGTGAGGCAGATAACCCCTGCCTGCGGTGCCACGATAGGTCCACCATTGGAAAGTGAATAGGCCGTACTTCCCGTGGGAGTGCTCACCACCAGACCGTCGGCCTGGTAAGTGGCCAGGTATTCACCATTGACGCATGTGCGTATGCTGATCATCGATGCGTTGTCGCGTTTTAGCACCGCAATGTCGTTAAGCGCAAAAGGATTGCCTGGTATGGGTGCTTCAGGGCAATCGACACAAAGCACAGCATGTTCCTCCAACTGGAAATCTCCTTTATAGATGGAGCGCAGGGATGACTCTATCTCTGCCGGACTGATGTCAGCAAGGAATCCCAATCGTCCCATGTTCACGCCCACGATGGGAATGCTTTTGCTTCCCACACGTGCCGCTGCCTTGAGGAACGTACCGTCGCCACCCATGGAGATGACAAAATCCGCGTCGAAGGCATCACCCTCGAACACCTCACATCCCGGCATGTCGATATGTTGGTCGTCAACGAGGAAACGATGGTATTCCTTGTCGATACTCACCCTGGCGCCTCGTTCAGAGAGGAACGACAGCACCTTTTGAATAGACATCGACTTTTTCGCCTGATAGACATTGCCGAAGATGGCGAAGCGTAATTTGCGCTCTGACATGGCTTTTTGCTTTGATTTAAAAATCTTTTCGTCTTTTGTGGGATGGGAAATGCGAAAAAAAACGTATTTTTGCATCATCATCGCACACAGATGATGCAAAAGTAAGATTTTTCATTGACATACGAAAAAATATCATGGCAAAAGTATATGAATTTCTTGCCACGGGCTTTGAAGAGTTGGAAGCCCTGGCTCCCGTCGACATTCTTCGTCGCGGAGGAGTAGAAGTGACTACGGTAAGCGTAACGGGTAGTCTGTTCGTCGAGTCGTCACATGGCGTGACCGTCAAGGCTGACCAATTGTTTGAAGACACTGATGTAAGCGATGCCGACCTGTTGCTATTACCCGGCGGCATGCCAGGTTCGAAGAACCTAAACGCCCATGAAGGAGTGCGTGCTGCACTCATGAAACATGCGGCCAAAGGAGAGCTTATCGGTGCTATCTGCGCCGCCCCCATGGTACTCGGTTCATTGGGACTGTTGCAAGGACGACGTGCCACCTGTTCGCCAGGTTTCGAGATTTATCTCACCGGTGCTGAGTACACCGGCGAATTGGTAACCGAAGACGGCAACATCATCACTGGCGAGGGACCTGCCGCCTCGATGCCTTATGCCTATGCCCTACTCGCCCGTTTCACCGACGAACAAGCTGTGACCACCCTGAAGAAGAAGATGCAGTTCCTGCATCTGATGGAGGGGTGAGGGGCAAGGAGCAAGGGGCAAGAGATTACCCTGCTGTCCATTAAACCTATGAAAACCTAAGATAACTTAGAGTATCTTAAGAAAGCGAAATAATAAAAAACACGCTCAAATGCTCGACGTATTAGAACAAGATGTGATGTATGTTCCCGGTGTGGGACCGAAGAAGAAGGAGTTGTTGAGCCGAGAGCTCAACATCCAAACCTTCGGTGATCTGCTGGAATACTATCCCTATAAATACGTTGACAGAAGCCGAATCTACCAAAGTAACGAACTGTCGGCCGACATGCCTTTTGTGCAGTTGAAAGGCAAAATCTTGAGTTTCGAACAGTTCGAGATGGGTCCGCGCAAGAAACGGGTCGTTGCCCATTTCTATGACGGTCATGGTCCTGTGGTTGACCTGGTGTGGTTTGCCGGCACACACTATGTGATGAAGAACTACCAGGTGCAGACGGAATATATCGTTTTCGGAAAACCCACCGTTTACGGCGGACGTTACCAGATTGCCCACCCCGAAATAGAGAAGGTGTCGGAACTGCAGCTCGATACCATGGGCATGCAACCCTATTACGTGACCACGGAGAAGATGAAAAATGCCGGGTTCACTTCGCGCACCGTGGAGAAAATTGTCAACAACCTGCTTGAACGACTCACGCAGCCCCTGCCCGAGACACTGCCCCCCTTCATCACCGAACGGTTGCACCTTGTATCGCGCGACACCGCTTTCCGCCACGTACACTACCCACACAACGCCTCAGAGATGCAGGCTGCCCGCCTGCGGTTGAAGTTCGAGGAACTGTTCTATGTACAACTCAACATCCTTCGTTACGCCAGCGACCACAGGCGCAAATACCGCGGTTTTATATTCTCTCAGATAGGAACGTTTTTCAACGGTTTTTACTACGACCACCTGCCCTTTGCCCTGACTAACGCCCAGAAGCGCGTGGTGCGCGAGATACGTCAGGACGTGGGCAGCGGCCGACAGATGAATCGTCTGCTGCAAGGTGACGTGGGCAGTGGTAAGACACTGGTGGCACTGCTATCCATGCTCATCGCCCTGGACAACGGTTACCAAGCCTGTATCATGGCACCTACAGAAATCCTGGCCGAACAGCACCTTGCCACGCTTCGCAAGTTCGTGGGTGACATGGACATCCATATCGAACTGCTCACCGGCGTGGTGAAAGGGAAGCGTCGTCAGGCCGTACTCGACGGATTGCTCGACGGCAGTGTACATATCCTCGTGGGAACCCATGCCATCATCGAAGACGGAGTAATGTTCCAACGCCTTGGACTGGCCGTCATTGACGAACAGCACCGCTTCGGTGTGGCCCAGCGTGCCAAGCTATGGAACAAGAGCACCAACCCGCCCCATATCCTCGTGATGACCGCCACCCCCATCCCTCGCACCCTGGCTATGACCATCTACGGTGACTTGGACGTGAGCGTTATCGATGAATTGCCCCCCGGCCGCAAACCCGTTCAGACCATTCACCGCTACGACAACCAACTCGGCAGTCTCTACGAGAGCATCCGCAGACAAATCAGAGTAGGCAGGCAGGCATATATCGTATTCCCCCTCATCCAAGAGAGTGAGAAGAGCGACCTGAAGAACCTGGAAGAAGGATTTGAGGCTCTCAAGGATGTGTTCGCCGAATTCCGTCTGAGCAAGGTACACGGCAAGATGAAGCCCAAGGACAAAGAGGAAGAGATGCAACGGTTCCTGGCTGGCGAGACCCAGATTCTCGTAGCCACCACAGTCATTGAGGTGGGTGTCAATGTGCCCAACGCCTCGGTGATGGTTATCCTCGATGCCCAGCGTTTCGGTCTGTCGCAGCTGCACCAGTTGCGCGGCCGCGTGGGTCGTGGAGCCGACCAGTCGTACTGCATCCTTGTGACGAACCACAAACTGAGCAAAGAGACGAGCCGACGTATCGACATCATGTGCGACACCAACGACGGTTTTGAAATTGCCGAAGCAGACCTGAAACTGCGCGGTCCGGGCGACTTGGAAGGAACCCAACAGAGCGGAATTGCCTTCGACCTGAAAATTGCCGACATTGCCCGCGACGGACAGATAGTACAGTTGGCCCGCGATGAAGCACAAAAGATTATCGACGATGACCCCACCTGCGAGAAGCAGACCTACGCCATGTTGTGGAACCGCCTGGCCACACTGCGTAAGACCAATATCAATTGGGCAGCAATTTCTTAGATTGAGTTATTTGTTTGAAGATTAGGATTACCATAAAGCTTGGAAAAATGGTTTCCAAAGCCTTGTATTTAAGTTTTTTAACAAGACCTTTTGAGTGTTAAGAAGACAATAAAAACTGTTAATTGTTAATTATTCCCGATTTTTATCCCTACCTTTGCAGCGGAAAAGTAAAATAGTCGGTTACAATTTGTTTTTCGCCGAACTATTTTAGAAATACATTTTGCGACGAGACAAATCGCTTGAAACCGCTTAATCAAGGTATATGCATTTGAACAAAAACATAAAGAATTTATTTTTTGCCGTGGTCATGACAATGGCTGCTGCACCTGTTATGGGCCAAGACCTGCTTGCTCGTCAGGCCCCAGTAGACAAAAAGATGAGAGCCGTAGACACCCTCGCCCTTCAGAGCATCACAGCCCGTGAGGAGTCGGAGTCGCCTGCCTCAGCCCTCTATCACGATTGGGACAACCGTTATGCACACAAAGCTACCGAATTGCCCAATGAATACCGCATCGACCTGCGCGGATTCTGCATGCCCACACCAAGCCGTGTTATCACCTCGAACTTCGGTGCCCGTTGGGGACGCATGCACAAAGGTCTTGACATTAAAGTGTATATTGGCGACACCATCCGCGCCGCTTTCTCCGGCAAGGTGCGTGTTGTGAGATATGAAGCCAAAGGTTACGGCAACTACGTCGTGATTCGCCACCACAATGGTTTGGAGACCATCTATGGTCACATGTCGAAGCATCTGGTGAGAGAGAATCAGGTAGTTCGTGCTGGTGACCCCATCGGTCTGGGTGGCAATACCGGTCGTAGCTCCGGTTCACACCTTCATTTCGAGACCCGTCTGTGCGGTGTGGCATTGAACCCTGCCCTTTTCTTCGATTTCAAAGCCCAAGACGTGACGGGTGACTTCTACACCTTCCGTAAGAGCACTATCGACCGTGAGTCGGCTGAGGCCACTCGTATGCGCGGCAAGAACGACGGCAACGGCTATCGTCCTGAGGATGTCACTGGCAAAGCCAGCGCCAGCACACAGCGTCAGCAGTCGGAATACACTGGCAGCGTTCGTTACCACAAGGTGGAAGCCGGTGAGACCGTTTACAGCATCGCCCGCAAGCGCGGCGTGAGCGTCGATACATTGGTGAAGCTCAATCACCTCGGCGAGAACATGCGTGTTCGTCCTGGACAGATTCTCCGTTATTCATAAGATTCATAACCATCACCTCAAATATACCATAAGAAATAGGCGCCGGAAACTTTTGTTCCGACGCCTTTCTTTTTTGCTTTCCCTGATGGTCAACGTTTAATGGTTGCCTGTCCTTGCGGCGACCTGGGAGTAGTCGTAGATGAAGCCTTTCCGCTACTCTTTCCCGAACCGAACTTCTTTCCTATGGCACTCTGTGCCGGTTGACCCTGTGTAATCGTCATATCCCTTTGTGATGCCCCACTTTGAGCAGCAGGAGCCGGACGCAAATCTCTTGAACCAGGACGATCGGATTGCTGGACTTTTACGCCACTTGCCGTGGTGGGTTTTCTAGAGGTTGATTGTGCTGATGCTTGGGAGGCAAACCCAAAGGCAGCCACCACCACTAAGGATAAGAATAATTTTTTCATGATTTTTTTATGTTTAAAAATAATTTATGGATTTATGAATTTACGTATAAAGAACCAAGCGTGCATTAGCACAGTACTGAACCATCCGTAGTGATGACACATTACGCGGAAACGCTCTTTAAGCGATTCCTTATGATGCTTGGTAGTCTGACCCTCCTCGAGATAATGTGCCACGACAGCATCAACGGGTGTAAGGTCGAGTTCTCGTCGCTGCACCTCTTTCATTACCCTGATACACCAATCCACATCGGCCGAATAGCGGTAGCGTGTATCGTATGTCACCCCCTTAGCCACATCCATCCGTGCATAGAAGGCCTGGTGGCACACTAACATCCCTTGTCGGAACGAGCGCCAGGTAAGCGTCTTCGGCGGTCGCAGTCGTCGATGGTATAGGAACTGTCCGTTAGCATCTACTATATCCGTGTCGCCATACACCACTCCCGGCATATCACCGTCGCCTGCAGCCATGGCCACAGCAGCCACACGTTCCAACGTGTTGTCATCTGGCAGTCGGTCGCCTGCATTGAGGAAACAGACATATTCGCCCGACGCACGTGCCAGACCTTTGTTCATGGCATCGTAGATACCCTTATCAGGTTCAGAAATGATACTTACATCATGGCCATTGTCGGCCTCGTCAGACTGTTGTTTGTATGTCTGTACCTTATCGAGAGTACCATCCGTAGAAGCCCCGTCAACAATGATATGCTCCACGTTGGCGTAAGTCTGCCGCATCACGCTCTCCAGTGTCGGATCTATGACATCAGCCGCCTGATAGGTGATGGTGACAAGGCTGATGCAAATCATATCTTATAGTCCTTGTATGCCATCATCTGGTTATACACCTCGATATATTTCAGAGCCACACTATGCTGTGAATAATTCTGCACCACTTTACGCAATGCCGCATCGGAGAGCGACTGGTAGTCAGCTTCTTCCAAGCACCAATAGATACCCGCAGCCAGATCGGCGGAGTTACGGTATTCCGCAACATAACCGTTTTTCTGGTGATCTATCTCTTCGGGAATGCCGCCTGTCTTAAATCCTACACTGGGAACGCCACAGGCCAAAGCCTCCATGATGGTGTTGGGGAGGTTGTCTTCGAGCGAGGGCAGTACAAACAGGTCAGCGGCATTGTACACATCAACGATTTTCTTCTCATCATTGATATAGCCCAAAGGATAAACCGGAAGGAGGAGATGGTTGTCAAAATCTTCGGAATGTCCACCCATAATAGCGATGACCGTATTTTCTTTCATCTCGGGATGGTCATGAACGAGTTTGTCCACTGCCTCAATCATGAAATCCATGCCTTTGCGTCGCTCCGTAACCCTTTGTGACACGAAGAGTATGATACGTTTATCAAGGGGCAGTCCTACCTGATGGCGTGCCTCCTGCTTGTCTTTCCTACAGAACACATGCGTATCGATTGGGTTGGGTATGTTATAGATATGCTGTCCTGTGAGCAGCGCACTCTTCTTAGCCTGTCCTTCCAGCCACCGGCTGCATGCCACGAAAGAGATGTGCTGCCCGTCGAGCATGGCCTTTTTCTTTTGCCACACACGGTTGGCCAAGTCTTTACGCGACCCTTGTCCTGGCAGGAAACGACAGTTACGGCACACATTGGCGAAAGCCATGCATCCGTGAGTGTAATGGCATATAGCTGTGGCCGGCCAAGCATCGTGCATCGTCCACACTACTGGTTTTCCCGAGAGCAGAATCTTGCGAATGTTTGACAGCGAGAGCATTCCTTGGTTAATCCAACTGAGATGTATGATGTCGGCCTCCTTGAACTCACGCAATGTGGTAATGTCGAAACCAGTATTGGCGATATCAATATCGAAAAGGTTTTTGCGAGAGAAATGCAACTTGCGGTATATGGACCACCTTTCCCACAAGAAATTCCATTGTGAGCGTAGCGTTTGTTTATATCCCACTACGGAGATGTTGTCTGTTTCTTTATCCCGCACCAACATCTTGGCTTTCACGCCATTATTATTAAGTGCTTCCATCAACCGGTTGGCAGCCACTGCCGCACCGCCGGTTTTCTCACTTGTACTTACTATTAGAACTCTCATTGTTGTCTTTTTTTCAATAGCACAAAGATACGGTAAAATCCATGTAAAACAAAGAAAACATATAAAAAAAGTAGCTGTTAACGCACACAACAATTGATTTATATCAAGAAAAGGGTTAAAAATTACGATTTTTAGGTGATAAGTATTGACACGGGGTCAAAAATGTTGTACCTTTGCATCGTCAAAAGGTTAATAGATTGTTTAGGTTAGTAGTAATAGATTTAGGTTTTTAGTTATTAGGTTTAAGGTAATTTAAGTAAGATTGTTAAATCGGACAACAAAGGAGGCCGTGAGGTTCCCTTTGGTTTTTTTGAAAAGGATTTTTAGTTAAACATAGGCTCGTACGCTGCTGCTCGTTGAGGGTTGCAGCGTACTTTTTTTGTGTATTCTGAATTAGCCGTGATTAGTTATCTTGATTACTTTTCTATCAATGCCACAGCGTAGGCACTGATACCCTCTTCACGTCCTGTGAAGCCGAGGCGTTCTGTGGTAGTAGCCTTGATGGAAACGTTATCTTCATCAATACCCATCACCTGTGCCAGACAAGCGCGCATGGCAGGCACATGAGGGTTGATTTTAGGTCTTTCAGCACATACCGTCACATCGATATTGCCCACATGATACCCTTTTGTGGCCAACAGATCCACCGTTTGTTTGAGGATGATTTTACTATCCATGCCGAGCGTGTCGTCTGACGTATCAGGGAAATGATAGCCTATGTCACGCATATTGGCTGCTCCGAGTAAGGCATCGCAAACGGCATGGATGAGGACGTCGGCATCGCTGTGACCCAACAAACCCAATGAATGGGGTATTTTTATCCCTCCTAACCACAGGTCACGGTCAGGCACCAAGCGGTGTACATCGAAACCCATGCCTACTCTAATCATTGTGGTTTGTAATTTGAAGGTTGAGGAACAGATTACCCCTTAATTGGAAATAATAAATTATCGTTTGCGGAAAAGGTCCTTGATACCATCCATGTCGAAGGAGAGCGTGAAGCGCAATGTCTGGTCGAGTGGATTACTTTTTGCCGTGGCAATGACATAACCTGCATCAAGCGAGAACACACTCATACGAAAACCGGCACCCACTGTAAAATATTTACGGTTACCCTTGTTTTCACTCTCGTGGTGGTATCCTGCGCGTATGGAGAACTGGTCATGGTACACATATTCAGCACCTACGCTCCACTGTATCTCCTGCATCTCCTCCTTGAAGCCGTTAGGCGCATCGCCAAAGCTCTTGAAAATACCACTGATGCTCGACACATCATAATAATCTTTCTGCACCCGTTCCTGATAGTCTTCCGTTGTCTCCCCTTCCTCCTGTTTCGGATAGGTAGGCACAAGCAATTTATTGGCATCGGCAGCTATGGTGAAACGGTTATATTCATCGACAGGCACCATGAGCGAAGCACCCAGACGCATGTTAGTAGGTATGAACTCACTGTTGTCATCACCACCGAAGGTAATCTTACTACCTATGTTGCTGATGTTCATACCCAGTCCTATCTGGCACTCACGTGAGCCGATATTCAGGTAGTCCTGATAATAGACCGCCACGTCTGCCGCAAAGGCACTACCAGGACTTGTATCCTCCGTATAGTCGTAAGTCAGGTCAGAATAAATCCACCGCAGTGTCGCTCCCAAGGAGAATTTCTCGCTGAGCATGAGCGAGTAGCCCACATCCAACGACATCTCATAGGGATTGATGGTCATGTCGTTTCCTGCATCAAGACTGCTGCTCGTGTACACCTCGCCCAGGGAGAAATAGCGCAGGGAGCCACTCACCGCACTATAATCACCAATGCGATAATATCCTGAGAGATAGCCCAGATACATATCATTGACGAGCTGTCTGAGCCACGGTGTATAACTGATACCTACACCAGCCCTTGAGATAGTGAAAGGATATTTTGCAGGATTCCAGTATTGTGAAAGCACATCGGGGTCAGTTGCCGCACCCACATCACCCATACCCGCCGAACGGGCATCGGGAGCTATAGTCTGCGAGGTGACCGAGTGGTACACCGGGTTAAAAATATCTTCCTTTTGCGCCTGGGCACTGATGACGACAAGCACCATCATAGCAGCAAAAGCTATTCTTTTATGATTCTTCATTGTCTACCTTATGAATTATGCTAAGAAATAACGTTACAAACCCTCAATTATTGCCTATGATAATGAGTTTCTTGGCTTTCGATGCCTTTTGACTGCCATCGCTGCCGATGAGTGCTCGGTAGAGATATACCCCCGTCTGCAAGTGCTGTCCTCCATCGACAGTGAGGTTCCACTGCATGGTATAGGTATTGTCTGTACTTACGCCGCTCTCCTCATGTCGCCACAGCAATCGGCCACTCATATCAAACACCTCCAGTTCTACATCCACCATACTTCCTCTACGGTCGTGGTTGAGGATAAAGGTGGTGGTCGTGGTTGCCGGGTTGTCGGTACAACTCACGCTGAAGAGCGTCGGTTCCAGACCGTTGACCACCTCGAATGTCAGTTCCGCCGTCGACGAGTTATTGAGGATATCCCAAGCCCTGAACTTCAATTTGTGCATTCCTGCCGTCAATTCAGGGATATTATAGAATGTCTGTCCACTGGTATAGGTTCCGAAGTCGAATGTGAAGTTATCGTTGAGTATATATGTGCGCATCATCTCATCATCGATAATCAGTTCCATGTCGTGTCCTATACCCGTTCCCGAGGCATTCACGCCATCTTTGTCCGTCACCTGCGCTACGAAGAAAGGAGTACTGTTCACCTTTCCCCCGTTGGAGAACGACGGCGAGTTGAGATAGCAGTATATTGACGGTCCTATGGAGTCGTTGGCTGTCGATGCGCTGCCATTGACCTGAAAGCGTTCGAAGGCGCCATGTACGGCACTGCTGTTATCATTCTTCAACGCGTAGAGATTCATCAGTCCTGTCCCCTCACCATAGTTGATGTCCATGGGTACGGCAAAGGTGAATGAGAATTTTCCGTTGCGTACACTGTCGGAACCATTGAAAAGGACGTTCTGTCGGTCTTCGAAGGTAAAAGGTGCATTTGCCTCCTGCGTATTGTTCACGTGACAGACCACCGTCTCCTTTGTGTCGCGCACCACTGCCGACACCCTTCCGTTGAACGACTCGTCAAAAGCGCCCTGTGTCTCGACGTGTCCTGCCACGCGAGCAACGGAGCCGGCAGCCAGCGTAGCTGTCGTTCCCTCATCAGCCTTTCTGCCATTGATGCTGTCAATCACCACCCTTGCCATCGGTCTGTTAAGTGTCAGTGCCGGATCGCCAAGCAGCGAATACTGCAGTTTGTTGGGTGTACGGTCTTCACCCGAAGCAATCAAATAGTTTTTCGCCAACCGCTGAGCCTCACCCAAGGTGTTGGGTTTACCGTTGGTTGAGTCAAGAACATAGCGCAGGAAAGCCCTGTTGATGACCTTGTTGTAATTTGTCCAGACGGTGCGTGTGGTACCGAAAAACGCCATCGATCCTCCGTGGCTGTTGAGCACACATTCCTCACCGATGTTCGTCACCGGACCGTCAAAGGGCATCACGTCGCAAGAGGCTGTTATCCACAGCGGCATGTGTGTATTGTTGAAATTTTGGAAATCAGCTAGTTTGAGTACCCTCTCGTGCGATATACTAATCTCCGACCCATGACCTCCATAGTCCATGATCAAGGCACCCTCGGCCTGTTGTTTTTTCAGGATGTTCGTTATCTCGGGATAGCTGTTTCCCGTGGCCGACGTTTCCATGTTAAAGGCGTCCCACATCACCCGTTTGCAATAATAACCGGGATAAGCACTTTCAATGCCTTGCGACACTTCATACACATCCCTCATGTGAAGGTTATTGTTTCCGTCGTCGCCCATGAACATGATGATGTTTTGCCAGTCGCCCGCATCTTTGTTCTCCATATATGCGATACTCTTGTCAACCATCACCTTGGCTTGTTCAGCCGTACGTACGGGAAATCGTCCCACGGCCACGTCAAGTTTGTCACCGGCGAGCAGGTTAGCACCCTCACCATCATCGAGCAGACAGAAGAAGCCGTCATCAACATAGCAGTCGGTAGTGCTAAATGAGTTGTCACTCTCGTAACAGAGCAGGAAATCATCGGGTGAGAAGCCCTTGGTGGTTGCTGTAAGCATACGGTTATCCCAAAAGCAGTCGCCGAAAAGCAACAAGTATTTGGGCATGTCGTTCTCTGTTTCCGCCCTGTCATAAAGCATCTTCAGATAACGCCGGTAGGCATTGGCATCAGGTGTACCCGACGAAAATTCATTGAACAGTTCGTCGGCGGGTACCACCTTCACCCTCATGCCATCGTGTTGAACATGATAATCGGCCAGCCTTTGTGCCTGGTCGGCCCATTGTTGTGTTGTAGGGATGATGATGACCATGTCGTATGCCGTATCGGCATGATGGTCTTGGTTGGTGATATTGTATACATATTGTGCCACCGGGATTGTTGCCGAAGAGAGGCGCGGAGCATCTCGTGGTATATCTGCCTCAATGTCGATAAAATCCAGACGCACGGGACCACCTTTTATCGTAGTGATAGTAATGGTGTTAGAGCCTTGCAGGTTGACGTCATAGGTACCCATCTTCATGTCTCCATAGTCATGGTCTCCCAGGGACATTGACAACTGTCCCACCGCCTCGCCGTTGATGGCCACTTGTGCGGTGCTGTTCGCTCCCGCACTGAGGCGCACCCTCACCTTACCCGTCGTTGCCTCTCCTGAGGGTGTTGCGAGTGTATAGTCCTTGGATGCCCCCTGTGCGACGGGTGTATTTTCGAAGAGGTTACGTCCGCCATAGAACCAAGCGTAGTTGTCCACTTCGTGCAAGGTATGGTAATCGTTGTAGGCTGGATAAAATGCAGAGACGAAAGCCGCGCTGTCGACCATCAGCGGGGTGTCATCGCCCTCGGTAATGAAATAGCACCCCACATCGGAATATGGGTTTCGTGTGCGCATCGTCGACTTCTCGTTCCAGTTCACCGGCCCCATAGCATAAAACAGTCGCCGTCCGCCTACCATACACGAGGGCACCTCGATAAGGTCGTCGAGCATTTGGAGTTCATCACCCTCCAACTGTTCATTCTGCAATGCACCGCCATAGCCATAGATACGTACACGGCTCAAGTCAGCAAATCCTGCTTGTTTGACCACCTCGGCAGTCAGCTGGTGCACCCCCGTGTTGCTTACGGCTATTTTTGCCCATTTGCCTGTGTTAAGTACCGAGTGCCCGGCATATCGCTCAGCATGAGCCGAAGCTTGTGCGGGTGCCTTTCTGGCTCCGCTCTTCGCCATGGCTTCCACCCTGAGCATAAAGCTCACCAGAATCATGTCTTTGCCTTCACGATGTGCGAGCGGCACAAAGACCACCTCCAGTGCTCCTTTCTTACGGTCGACCACGATGCGTTGTTCCACAACCGGCAGTTCAGGCAGTGGATTCTGTGTGATAAGCGCATATTTCCGTCGGTCGGCTGCACTCATCGGAATAAATTCCGGGTAATCGATGGATACCTTGTAAACAGAATCGGCATAGTTTCCGTCCAAGGGAATGGAATAGGTGAAATGCGGCAGCACGCTGTCAATGGTTACCTCATCGGCCGTGAGGTTATAGAAGCGTTGGGCACCTGCCTGCAAAGTGCAAAGCAAGAGCCAAAGCGTCATGATATGTCGCAATGCTTTCCGCATAGATATTTATTTCACGTTGAACCGCAGAACCTCCATCCCTTGCAGACGACCTTCTATATGGTCGTTGATGGTAACGGGTATTGCTGGCGATGGCGTTCCCGTAAAGATAATGTCTCCCGTACGCAAGGTCATGTATCGGCTGACGTATGCTACTATTTCATTCACCGAGTGTATCATATTGGATGAGCAGCCCTCCTGTGTACGTCGACCATTGACGGCGAGGTCGAAACGGAGGTCCTGCACTTGTGGCAGCCTTTCCTTGTCCACCCATTCGCCGATGGCTGCCGAGCCATCGAAAGCCACGGCCTCTTCCCAAGGCAGTCCATCCTTCTGCAAGCGCTGCAGCACGTCAACAGCCATGAAGTTCACCCCAACAGTGATGGCATCATAATAGCGATGGGCAAAACGTACGGGGATACTCTTCCCCAGTCTGTTCACCCTTACCGCCAGTTCAGCCTGACAGCTGACCCTTCCCAGTTCATCGGGCACGAAAAACGGTTTTCCGTTTTTGAGCAGCGACGTGTCGGGCTTGGTGTAGAACGCGGGCTTTCCGTTATTAAATAACGTAGCTTCATCGTCTTTATTGTGTGTGGAATAATTCCCCGTTATGGTAAATATCTTCATGAGCGTATGGGAGGGGGCTGGATTTCATGGGTATCAAATGAGTGAAAAAGAGCATGCACCGCATTGGCGATGCATGCTCATCTTAAATTTGCTTTTTTAGCTTTCGATTACTCTGCGCGCAGGGTGAAACGTTTGAAGGCGAGCACCTTGAGTTCCTTGTCGGCACTCTTGAGGTAGTCGGCCACGGTCATCTTGGTATCCCAGATGTACTCCTGTTTCACCAGGCATGAGTCCTTGAAGAACTTCTGCAGACGGCCCTGGGCGATATTTGCCACCATCTGCTCAGGCAGGTTGGCAGCTTTCTCCTCAGCCACGCGCTCCTTGAGGTCGCGAATCTCCTGGGCCTGTGCCTCGGTGATGTTACCTTTGGCGATACCCTCGGCGATGTGTTCCTCGTTCTCAGCGATGTAGAGGTTGAAGCCAGCTTTCTTCAGAGCGGCCTCAACAGCCTTCTGCACCTGCTCCTGCTTGGTCTTCTCGATAGCCACCTTCAACTCGCTCTCCTTCACCGACTCGGGGATGCTGTCCACATCGAGACCCAGCGGGTTGGTGTTGGCCACCTGAAGGGTGAGGTTGTGTCCCTGTTCCTCGGCAGCCTTGTTGAGCTGCACCATGGTGCACAGGAGGTTTTTGTTTTGGTGGTTATAGGTGTAGATATTTTCACCCTCGATGAAGAGATAGCCATCAAGTTCCATCTTCTCACCCGTGATACCTGAGCGCTGAACGACGGCATCGGCAACCTTGGCACCATCGGCCAGGGTCAGTTCCTTCACCTCGTCGAGGCTCTTGCAGCGGTTCTCCACAGCGGCATCGAGGATACTCTGAGTAAGGGCGATAAAATCCTTTCCATTGGCCACGAAGTCCGTTTCGCACTTCAGGGCAATCATGGCACCGAATCCATTGGCCACTTTTACGAGCACACAGCCGTTGGATGTTTCACGGTCGGAACGTTTGGCGGCGATGGCCAAGCCACGCTGGCGTACCAGCTCGATGGCTTTTTCGATGTCGCCTTCAGCTTCGGTGAGAGCCTTCTTGCAGTCAGCAAGGCCAGCACCGGTCATCTTACGAAGTTTCTGTATATCAGCTATTGTAACAGCCATAATTGTATTTTTTTATTTTTTAACGAGTTATTTGTCAGATGACAAGTTAACTTGTTTTTTACAGTTGATTAATTGATGATTACTCAGCGGCGGGAGCTTCTTCTTCCTTAGCAGGAGCAGCCTCTTCCTTGACGGGAGCAGCTTCTTCTTTAGCAGGAGCAGCCTCTTCCTTGGCAGGAGCAGCCTCTTCCTTACGGGCGCGACGAGTACGGCGCTGTGGTCTTTCTGCAGCTTCTTCAGCCTGCTCAGAGGCAGCTTTCTCGTCAGCTTTCTCAGCCTTGCGTTCTTCCAGTCCCTCGGCGATAGCCTCGCAGCAAGCTGTCAGGATGACGTTGATGCTGTCCTTAGCGTCGTCGTTGGCGGGAATCACGAAGTCCACCTCATTGGGGTCGGAGTTGGTGTCGACGATGGCGAACACGGGGATACCGAGGCGCTGTGCCTCTTTCACTGCGATGTTCTCCTTCATTACGTCAACCACGAAGAGGGCAGAGGGCAGACGGGTCAGGTCGGCGATAGAACCGAGGTTCTTCTCCAACTTGGCGCGCTGACGTGTCACCTGCAGCAACTCACGTTTCGAGAGGTTGGCATAAGTACCGTCACTCATCAGCTTGTCGATGTTCGACATTTTCTTCACAGCCTTGCGGATGGTGGGGAAGTTGGTGAGCATACCGCCCGGCCAGCGTTCAATCACGTAAGGCATGTTGACGCTCGTGGCCTTTTCAGCGATGATGTTCTTGGCCTGTTTTTTAGTAGCTACGAAAAGAATTTTCTTTCCTTGCTTGGCAATCTGCTTCAAGGCTTCAGCGGCCTCGTCAATCTTAGCCACGGTCTTGTGCAGGTCGATGATATGAATGCCATTGCGCTCCATGAAGATGTAGGGAGCCATGGCGGGATTCCACTTGCGGCGGAGGTGTCCGAAATGGCAACCAGCCTCCAGCAGCATATCAAAATTTGTTCTTGACATTGTTTGTTGATTTAAAAAATGTGTTTACTTTCCTTTTAGTTTCTCTGAGAACCAACCGTCAGGTAACTGCAGATGACAGGTCCTCACGGTTTGGATGCTAAACTGCGTTAATAAAGGGGTGAGAGATGAGGGGTGAGAGATTACTCCACAGACTAATGTCTACACTCCTACACTTCTGAACTCCTACACTCCAAAAAAATTAACGCTTGCTGAACTGGAAGCGACGACGAGCCTTCGGACGTCCCGGCTTCTTACGCTCTACAGCACGTGAATCGCGTGTGAGGAAACCATGGTCCTTCAGGTTTTTCTTGTCCTCGGCGTTGATCTTCACCAGTGCGCGGGCGATAGCCAGACGCAGAGCTTGGCTCTGTCCTGTGAAGCCACCACCATCGAGGTTCGCCTTAATATCATACTTCTCGGCCACTTCGAGCAGGTTAAGCGGTTGTTTCACCACATACTGCAGAATAGCTGAGGGGAAATAATCGTTCAGGTCTTTCTTGTTAATGGTAATCTTGCCTGTACCTTCGCTCACATATACGCGTGCTACCGCGCTCTTGCGGCGACCTATTGCATTAATCAATTCCATCCTATTCTAATTATTTATACTGGTTAATATCAATTGCCTTGGGCTTCTGGGCCTCATGTTTGTGCTCTGTACCGTCGTAGATATAGAGGTTCTTGAGAAGGCTGCGACCGAGGGGACCTTTGGGGAGCATACCCTTCACGGCATGACGCAGGATGCGCTCGGCACCATATTCATGCTTGCGCAGTTCGGCGGGCGTGTTAAAGCGCTGACCACCAGGATAACCAGTATAGCGGGTGTACACCTTGTCGGTCTCTTTCTTACCGGTGAACACCACTTTGGCTGCGTTGATGATAATCACATTGTCGCCACAATCCACATGCGGCGTAAAGGTGGGTTTATATTTCCCACGGAGCAGTTTGGCAACTTTCGAGCACAGACGACCCACAACTTGGTCGGTAGCGTCGATGACCACCCACTCTTTCTTGGCTGTTTCCTTATTCACGGAAATAGTCTTGTAACTTAAAGTGTTCATTTTAAACTGTTGATTTTCTACTAAAAAACGTTTTTTATTCACTACCTGGACGGCGATTCACTAACCACCATGCCCGGCCAAAGGCACAGCTATTAACACGCTCATCCCCGGGGGCCTAAGACTCCCCCGAAATAATCGGACTGCAAAGGTACTACCTTTTTATGTGATAGCCGCCATGAGCGCACTGCCAAATGCAGAGAATTATATTTTGTTAACTGTTTTAACATTATTTATAAACGCTTTTTCGTGGAGAATGTTGAACAAAAGACATCCCGGCGAGCACATCATGCACGTTTCTGTCGGAAATTGTAATGAATAAGAAAGGGAACGCGTTAGGTCTTAACTAAAAGCAAGGGAAAGTAAAAATTCAAATTAATTTGGTTTTTCGCCCGCCTTGCACTACCTTTGCAACATGAACAGATATACCCAAGCCATATTGCTTTCTGCCTCGACATTGCGGATGTTGCCGCACATTGTATTGTATATGGCATACTGCAAGCGGATAGACCCCGACTTGGTGAAATACCAAGACAGGAAGACGGGCGTGCGGAACTTTATTAAGGTTTGCACGCGCGAGCGCGTATTTCGCAACCTTTTCTATTACCGTCTGGGCGAATACCGGTCGGTGTGGGTGAAATGGATGCTGCCACCCGAACGGTCGCTCCACATCTGGTGTCCGAGCATCGGCGAGGGGGCGCATTTCGAACATAACTACGCCACCTACCTCAATGCCGAGAGCATAGGCAAAGATTTCTACTGTCTTCAGTTGGTGACCCTCGGTAACGACAAGGATGGTCGCCGCCCCACCATCGGCGACAATGTGAAGATTTTTACCGGTGCAACCGTCTTCGGCGGAATTACGATTGGTAACCACGTGACCATCGGAGCTGGAGCCGTGGTGAACATGGACGTGCCCGACAACTGCACGGTGACGGGAAATCCGGCGGTAATCAGAATAAGGGGTGAGAAGTGAGAAGTGAGCACCCACCCTGACCCTCCCAAAGGGAGGGAGTGAAGAAGGTGCAAGGAGCAAGAGATATGCCAGTAGGGTAATGACCTAACTCCTTAATTACATTCATCAGTCGTCACTAAACAATCAACACTCAACACTCAACATTCAACATTCCAAGAATGGATGGAAATAAGACAGACCATGAGGCGTTACGGCAGCGGTTCAACCCGGAAGGGTCGGAACTACGTCAGATGCAGTTGGTGATGCTCGACATCCTCAGCGAAGTGGATGCCATCTGCCGTCGCCACGACATACCTTATTGGCTGAGTAGTGGCACGCTGCTCGGTGCATGGCGGCACGACGGGTTTATTCCCTGGGATGACGACCTCGACATAGAGATGCGGCGCGAAGACTACCTGCGGCTGCTGCCCATCCTTCGTGGGGAACTGCCCGAACACCTGGCCCTGCAGACCATGGACGACGACCCCAACTATTTCTTTTTCTATGCCAAGATACACGACCGACGCACCTACTTAGAGGAAGGCAACAACTACGACCGTCGTTGGAAGGAACGTGGTATCTACATCGACATACTGCCCATGGAACGGCAGCGGATTTGGCTCCACAAGATTGGTGAGAAGGCACAGGGTCATGTGTACAAGATATGGCGCACGTCAACCGATGATGAGCGGAGTATGCGCAAGGTGCGGCGCATCACGCAGTTCAACAAAAAGGTCACCTACCCCATTCTGCGTGCGCTGTGTAAGCTGTCGGGTGCACGTACATGGACAAGCGGCATGGGCATGCCCTTCCACAAGCCGAGGTATGACGAAGACATCTTTCCACTGGCCGAACATGTGTTCGAGGGACGGAAGTTCCCCGTACCCCACGACAGCGACCACCACATGCAGCTGCTTTTCGGTGACTGGCGACAGCTGCCCAATCTTGACGAACTGCACCCACACGCCAGGAAAATTAAAATATTAAAAGATTAAAGGGGGCAGGGAGCAGGGGGCAAGAGAGGTGAGAGGTGAGGGGTGAGAGAATAGTTGAGGGGGAAAGGGGCAGGGAAGATTAAATAATTAAAAAATTAAAAGATTAAAGGAACAAGGGGGCTATTGTCTAAACTCCCAAACTTCTAAACTCCCAAACTCCAAAAACTCATCACTCGTAACTCATCACTCGTAACTCATCACTGTACACTAAACAACAAATGGAATCACTGAAAGAGAAGACGGCAAAAGGACTGTTCTGGGGCGGCATGAACAACGGCATGCAGCAGCTCATCGGACTGGTCTTCGGCATCATCCTCGGACGATTGCTCTCGCCCGACGATTATGGTATGATTGCCATGATCAGCATCTTCTCGCTCATCGCCAACGAGTTGCAGAGCAGCGGCTTCAAGACGGCACTCGTCAACCTGCAGCACCCAAAGCACGAGGACTACAATGCGGTGTTCTGGTTCAATGTGATGGCTGGGGCGGTGATATACATTATCCTCTTCTTCTGTGCTCCACTCATCGCTAACTACTATCACCAGCCCGACCTTGTCCCCCTCTGCCGATACGCTTTCCTCGGTTTTGTATTCTCGAGTTTCGGGACAGCACAGTCGGCCTATCTCACGAAGAACCTGAAGATAAAACAGATAGCAGAGACGGGCATCACCGCCGTGCTCTTCTCCAGTATCGTGGGAGCGTTGATGGCCTGGCAAGGATTCTCCTACTGGTCACTGGCCACGCAGACCAACTTGTTTATCGCCACCAATACCATCCTGCTATGGTACCACTCTTCATGGCGGCCCACCCTGCATATCAACCTGCGGCCCGTAGCCCGTATGTTCAAATTCAGTTGCAAAATTCTGGCCTCGGCCATCTTCGGTCATATCAATGTCAATGTGCTCAACATCCTTTTGGGGCACTATTTCACCGCCCGCGACGCAGGTAACTACAACCAGGCCTACCAATGGAACTTCAAATGTTTCTCTTTGGTACAAGGTATGACCACCCAGGTGGCCCAGCCCGTGTTCGTGGAACTGTCGGGACAACGTGAACGACAGTTGGCCGCCTTCCGTAAGATGATGCGCTTCACCGCCTTCATCGCCTTCCCACTGCTTTTCGGATTGTCCTTGGTGTCGCACGAGTTCATCGTCATCACCATCGGCGAGAAATGGTTAAATAGTGCCAGTCTGATGCAGATACTCTGCATCGGCGGAGCCGTGATGCCCCTGTCCACCCTGATGACCAATATGGTTATCAGTCACGGACGTAGCAATATCTATATGTGGTCGACCATCGCTCTCGGTTTGGCACAGATAGGTCTGATGATGCTGCTCTATCCATACGGCGTGAGCACGATGGTCATCGCCTACACCCTGTTGCAGATAGCATGGGTTCTGGTGTGGTGGTGGTTTGTGCACCGACTGACAGGCTACCGCCTGACCTCACTGCTGAAAGACACACTGCCCTTTGCCGGTACTGCTGCGGTGGTCATGATAGTCACCCACTTCGCCACGCTGCCCATCGAGTCGAACATTCTCCTGTTGTTGGCCCGCATCGTACTGGCCGCCCTGCTCTATTTCTTCATCATGAAGATAGCCAACGCCGTGATACTGAAAGAATGTATCGGATTCTTGAAGAATAAAAGAGGTGAGAGGTGAGGGGTGAGAGAATAGTTAAGGGAGCAAGGAGCAAGAGATATGAGGGATGAGGGATGAGGGATGAGAGGTGAGGAGTGAGAGAATAGTTGAGGGAGCAAGGGACAAGGAGCAAGAGATGTGCCAGCAGGGTAATGGCTTAACTTCTTAACTCCTTAACTTCTTAACTCCTTAATTATATTCGTCATCGCGAAGCGACCATTCAACATTCAAAAATCAACATTCAAAATTCAAAAAATGAATCCTGCCAAGATAGACGTATCTGTACTCATCCTGTTTTTCAACCGCCCCGAACAACTTAGCCAGGTGTTCGAGCAAGTGCGTCAGGCACGTCCTGCCCGTCTGTTCCTCTACCAAGACGGGCCACGCGGAGAGAAAGACATGCCAGGCATAGAGGCTTGCCGGAAAGTGGTGGAAGAGATTGACTGGGAGTGTGAGGTACACCGCAAATACCAGGAGCGCAACTACGGCTGCGACCCGTCAGAATACCTGTCACAAAAATGGGCCTTTTCCTTGACCGACAAATGTATCGTTTTGGAAGACGACGATGTACCCTCGCAGTCGTTCTTCCCTTTCTGTAAGGAACTGCTCGACCGTTATGAGGACGACCCGCGTGTGGCGATGATATGCGGGTTCAACGAAGACGAGGTGACACCCCATTGCTCCGACAGCTATTTCTTCACCTCCATCTTCGCTATCTGGGGCTGGGCCTCTTGGCGCAGAGTCATCGACCAGTGGGAGGGCGATTATGCTTTCCTCGACGATGAGGAGAACATGCGGCGGTTGGAAGAGTTGTCAAATCAACGCCGCTACCGCAAGGATTTTATCCCTATGTGCCGTAACCATCGTGCCACGGGCAAAGAATATTATGAGAGTATTTTCTGGGCGAGTATGTTGCTCCACTCGCAGTTGGCCATCATGCCACAGAAAAACATGGTCAACAACCTCGGCCTGACCGCCGACAGCACCCATTTCGGCGGCAGCATCGACACCACGCCGCGTGCCTACCGGCGTATCTTCACCATGAAACGTCATGAGATGGATTTTCCATTGCGCCATCCTCGTTATCTCATCGAAGATGTGAGCTATAAAGAACGGCTCTACAAGACCAATGCCTGGGGCCATCCCTGGATTAAAATAGGCCGTTCATTGGAAGAACTGTGGCTGAACCTGCGCCACGGCAATTTCTCCTTCATCGGTAAATCCATCAAGCGCAGGTTCAACAAATGGTTCGGTAAAGATAAGCATTCCTAAGGCCCCTGTAAGATACCCGTTTCTGTATCACGATGATTCATCGTTCGCTGTATATCACGGTATTTGTGTCCTGATGACAGATGCCATGTGATGTTGAGTGTCAGCATATTGCCGAAGTCGCGGCAATGTTGCGATACCTCTTTGTGAACGTAACGGTTGAGCACCTCTGTCTGATGAGTAAGAGGACTCGCACAGAAAGGATGCTGGGCGTAAAGGGAAAAGGTAAGATTCTTCAAGCTATAGGAGGCTGTAAGGTACCACGCCGCCGCTTGATGGCCTCGATGTTCACCCTCCATGAAGTTCCAGCCATTATCAGCATAGGCAGATAGCGTCCACTTTCCTAAATAGGCCTCCATGCTGGCACCCCCATTGAATGCCGTATAGGTATGGCGATAATCATCTGTGAAATTGAAAAAGCGATAGATGCCTCCATAGATGGTGACAGACAGATGCTCGGGAATAGCTTCCCATCGGTTGTAATTCTGGATGAAGAAAAAGCTGCATTCATTACCAGCATTTGTCTGGGTCTGATAGAAACGTCCGTCCTCGCGGATATATTTCTCCATATTGCAATCAGCATTCAACCGCCAATAGCCTTGCAGTTCAGTCATTATCCTTGGTGTGGAATAAGTCAGGCGGAGATCATGCGAGGTCACGCGATTGGGTCTCACCTCAGGATTACCCACCAGTGTCTCCATCGCATTCTGCTTGATACTGACATCACTGACAAGTGCTATTTGGGACACGTGTTGCGACACCTCGAAGTCGTATTTCACTTTCAGGTTTCTGGCTAACGGATAAGCAAGTGTCAGCCTCGGGCGGAACAGCAGATAGCGGTCATTCCATTCTGCCTGCCGGTAATACCGTGTACTTATGCCCAAGCCTCCCATATAGCCGAGTTTGCCAAGACGTCCTTTCAGCTGTCCAAAGAAGTATAGCACAGATGAACGCATAGAGTTGGAGGCGTTGGCATCACCCGAATATTGATTATTCATGTACTTCTGTCCATATTGTGTACCTAAAGAGAGCGTGAAGGGTTTCAGGCGGTTCTCATAGACCGCCTCTGCCCAAAGCGAATACGTCTTTCCTTTCACGTTGTAGGCATAGCTGCCACCCTCATTATGCTCTGCTTGGCTGTCGGTCTTGATATATGTTCCCACGATGTTTGCTGTCAGCGACTGATGTTGCTGGAAGTCACGATGCAGGTAGAGGTCAAGCACCGGCGAGGATGTGCGAGTAGAAGAATAGTCTTCGTAGGTTTCAAACTTTTCCCATGTGCTATTTGGCTGAATATCGCAACGGGCAGAGAGTTTCGATTGGAACACATAGTTTGAATCACTCAGACTATAGGTCAGTTGGAGGTTATGCCCCAGGCTCTTCTCCTGCCCATCTAACTGACGGCGCATAATATGTTGCTTTGTCCCAGCCTCCAGCTCGTATGTCGCCTGTTCTTCATATTCCATTCCTTTGAAATTGCTATAGTCCAACGAATAGGTTGCTCCAAACTCACTCTTACCGTGGTTGAATTTGCCATAGAGCGTCTCATTACCATTGATAGCGGTAAACGTGTTCGTCAGGTCTGCCCCGATGTCGTAGCCACTGACGGTCTTTTTCACCATGATATTAATGACACATGCTATTCCCTCTCCATAACGGACTCCAGGATTATCAATGTAGTCAATATACTCCACGTCCCTCATGTTGAGTGCCAGCAAATCTTCCTTTGAGGCAACGATGTCGTTGATGCGCACCTGCACATTACCCAGATTAGAGAGCGCGGTGATGGAATGCGCCACAGGGTCAACACGCAGATGTGGTAGTGTCAGTTTCGACAGTAACGAATAGCTATTAGTTGAACTCTCCAGTTGCTGTCGCGTTGGATAGATGGTTTGTCCGTCCACCCGTTGCACCACTTTGGAGCCCTGAATGGTCACTTCCTGCAAATCCACCTCCTTCTGTGCTGAAGCCACAAATGATACTGACAACATCCATAAAAATAGAAATCTCTTCATACGTTTGCTTTTTGCGGCAAAGATATGAAGAGACTGGTTTATGACCTAAAATGATGACTGACATTTGTCTGACATTTCACTGACAGACGGCTATCTATCTGATTGTCAGACTATACGATTTTCCCCTTTCAGATTCGATTTTGAGTTCGGAATGTTGTTCTATGACGGGTTTCAGACGTCGGATAAGTGTATAAAGCGTCTCGCTGGCATCCTCTTTTTTAGGCCAAAGAGTATCGCAGATTTCGGTTTTCGACAGCTGGTGAGAAGGTGATTGCCATAACATTTCCATCAGTTGTTGTTGCATGGGTGTTAGCTTTACCACATGGCCTTTTACATCAACGAAATGTCCCTCTTGCAGGGCCAATCCGCCATACAGCCCCATCGACATGGTTCGCTTATGTTGATACATGCAGAAGAACCCCCATAATAATGCCATCGCCCAAAGCGCCATTGCAGGTCGTTGGTCAGACAGCGAAAAGATGGTGGCCGCCGATACCTGTGGTCGAGGACAGAAACCTTTTTGGGTATCCACTGCCAGCACAGCCCTACCCTTCAACTCTTCTATTTGCAAATGGCTGTTGAACACACGTATCGTGTCAGCACTGATTAAGTCCGACTGTTGTTCATCCAACGCTTTGGCTAACGCCTGGTTCAAATCTTGAGTCACCTGTTCCTTTGTTGTCCGATAACTCGTAAGACTCACCAGACTTGAAAGCACTATCATTGCAAAGAGCACCACTACTGCATAACGCTGTTTCATTGTTCTTCCCGCTTAGATTTCTTTAATTGTTCTGTAGGATGCAAAGTTACAGTTATTTTGAAAAATACTGCTCACCTTAACCTTGTCTTTTATGAAATAATAGCACTAATCGCAGACGGGGTATCTTTTACTTTGATAGTGCTTGATGTATTTTCTCTTTTGTTAGTTCTGATACTTTGTAGCCGAACATCGTTTCCTGTCTTCCATTCCAATTCATATAAGTAGAACGTCTTTGTAACTCGGCCACGAACTGATCATTAAACACGTCAAGCAATGGCTCACTTTGAATTTCTTTATTCAATGGACATAGGAACAGATAACCATCGAAATTGTCCTGATATAATCCTGTGCTGCCCTTGTATTTTATTTCAAAAATACCATCAAAAGGTTCTTTACCGAATGGCGAGCCATACAGCAAGAAACCCACGGGACAGTTGCCATTAGCGGCAAAAGCTTGGTCGAAAATACCACCTCGAATGAGCGACTGATGCCCTCCACTATTGTCACAAGTCATGACATGCTGGAACACAGTAAATACATTCTGTGACCCAAGACGCTGCGTTAACTGCGCTCCAGCTGTCATATCCTCTATGCCATCTCCACCAGCCGAGGCGAAGCCTGCTATACCCGACTTATAAGCATGACCACATCCAACAAGAAACAAACTACCACGCATATCATTCTTATTCTTTATGTATTGCTCTATGATATCGGCCATGTGGGTGTTCCGATTTTCCGCCTTACTATTTGCAATATCGTATTCTTCTGCCGTTTGAATTTGAGAATAAGGTATCTGGAAATCCACCAATCGGATATTGATACGTTTCTTTTGTGGCAAACGTTGGTTGATTTGCCACACATCACAAATAAAATCATTTTCCCCTTTGTCCCACCAACCATCAAGTTGCTCGTTGCGAAATATATTCATTATAAGTTCGCCATTAAGACTGTCAGTTTCCATGAATCTATCCATTGTCGGCTGTTCTCTTGATGGCAATTCCATAAAAATAGTGCTGCAGACTTCCGTGAAATCGGGTAACGCAATTAAACGTCGAAGCATATCCCACGACACTTTCCGGCGATGATATTCACCATAAATAACAAGTTTATGTGTGGCTATTTGCTGCAAAACAAACTCTTCTGGTGAAAGTGTTTGCCGATTTAGGAAATCAACAAAAGGCTTTGTGTCTGTTGGTAATGTCGTGATGGCTTTAATACGTGGCAAATCACGATAAAGAATGGGCATGTTATTCTGCAATTGTCTGTCAGTTTCTTCCATATTCTCGGCCATCCCTTGACCTCCATTTACCCATTTCCCATTCTCAATCCATGCATAACTAAATAACAACCAGTCTCCATACTCAGTGACAATAGCAGCTACCGAGTCCTTGTAGATGACAATCTTTACAATCTTCTCGTCAAGGATTCTTTGCCTCTTTGCAGCATCTACCACCTCGTCGGCCGCACAAGTATCTAGTTCGAATTTTGCAGTTGACATCTTTGCCATCTGCCCCATTTTGCCCTCAGACAATACATAGGCACGGGAGAGATAATAATTCAGCGGAGATGATTGGTCTATTCCGTTGAAAGCATAGTCAGAAACACGGCGGTCAATCTTTTTCGTTTCCCACCCGTCATTCGCTTTACAAATAACAGATAAGTTCAATGTTACGAGGACGAGTAGTGCGGTGATGATTGTTTTCTTGTTCATAGTTTGTTTCCTCTTATGAATTTGACAGCGAAGATACAAAATGGCATACAAAGAATCCCCCAGCATACCATAAAATCGGATGCCGAGGGGTAAAGTCTCAACTTAGGTTGAGAGTTTTTGCTATTTTAGACTATTTTCGACAGTCAAACGTGATGTCGCGACGAATCTTGCTGATGGTATTGGGATGAACGTTGAGAAACGAGGCAATGTCCTGCAAGTCGAGCAAATCAACGATGCCGGGACAGCGTTGCATCAGCAGTTCGTAACGTTCACGGGCCGTGGTGCAGTGGAGGTCGAGATAACGCGAACGGAACTGAAAGAGGATGTGTTCGGCAATGACGGCTCGCAGCTTCATCGTCTCCTTGCTTTGGTCAAAGAACTGCTCCAGTTGCTGGCCCGTGACCCTCAGTACGCGGCTAGGCATCATAGCCACGATAGTGGTCTGCGCCGGACAGGCGTAGAGGAACGTCGGATAGTCAACCACGAACTCGCCCTCGAAGGAAAACCATGTGATATGTGCCTTATCGTCGCTGATGCCGTGTGTCACATACTTAAAACAACCGCTCTCCACGTATGCGAACCATCGTGCCGGATCGCCTTCGCGCTCCAGTTGGTCACCCTTACGGTAGGTGACCGCCTCGCCCTCCTGCTTGCAAAACTCCCGCAGTTTCTCGAGGTCTAAACTATTATTACTGAATCTTTGTTCCATATTATCGTTTCGCCCGCTTAGATTTCTTTAATTGTTCTGTAGGATGCAAAGTTACAGATATTTTGAAAAATACTGCTCACCTTAACCTTTCTTTTATGAAATAATAGCACTATTGTTGGCTTGAGAATACTGGAAAGATTACATTACCATCATAGAAATGGAAGATAAAAAATAATGAATGAAGAATAAATCACTGTAGCATCTTTGCCACAGCGGGGGGAACGAGGTGGTCGATGGGCAGACCTTCACCAAGGCGTTGGCGTATCTCCGTGCTACTCACATCGACGGTGGGTGCCTGCATGAGCAGCACACCTTGTGGCAAAGAGGCCGGGTCGATAGGCGCATCTTTACGCGGATAAACCGCTATGGGATACCGGGCAAGAATATCCTCATGACGATACCACTTATCGAAAGCCACCCAGTTGTCACCGCCGATAAGCAAAGTAAACTCCCGGTCGGGATATTCGGCGGACAGTGCCTGTAACGTGTTCCAGGTATAGGAAGGTTTGGGTAGTTTGAATTCAAAGTCCGACGCTTTCAGTCGTTTGAACCGCCGAAGTGCAGCCGTTACCAATTGGTAGCGTAAATCGTCGGGCATGAGGTCGTTGTCCTGTTTCCACGGGTTCTGCGGTGTGACGAGAAACCACACCTCGTCAAGTTTCGCCTCGCGCAACAACTGACGCGCGAGGTGAATATGCCCGTTATGAATGGGGTTGAACGAGCCGCCGAAGATGCCCGTGCGGATGCTCATGCCTCTATGAATTCCGTCACCATCTGCAGGGCCTCGGCGAGTGCCGTGTCAAGGTCATCGTTAACAAGCACACGGTCGAAGCGCGGGGCAAACGTCAGTTCATAGCCCGCCTTCTCCACACGGTCGTTGATAACCTCGGGTGAGTCAGTGCCCCGTTTCTCCAGTCGCCGACGCAGTTCCTCCACCGACGGTGGCTGGATGAAGATAGCCAGGGCACGGTCGCCGAAATAATTCTTCAGGCTGCAGCCCCCCTTCACATCGACGTCGAACACCACATTCTGACCATCGGCCAACTGGCGTTCCACCTGCGACTTAAGGGTGCCATAGAAACGGCCCTCGTACACCTCTTCGTATTCAAGGAATTCACCACGTTCTATGCGTTCCTTGAACTCCTCGACCGTGAGGAAAAAATACTCCACGCCATCGCGTTCATTGCCACGCGGAGGTCTGCTAGTGCAAGAGATACTGAAAGCCAACTTCAGTTCTTCATGCTGCATCAGCCAGTTGATAATTGTGCTTTTGCCACTACCGCTCGGAGCGGAAACAATAATCAGTTTGCCCATATTTAGGAGTTTAGGAGTTTGGGAGTTTAGGAGTTTGGGAGTTTGGGAGTTTGGGAGTTTAGACAATAGTCTGAGGAGTTTGGGAGTGTAGGAGTCTGGGAGTGTAGACAATAGTCTGAGAAATTAGGGAGTGTAGGGGTCTTGAAGTTGGCCGGGGTGGGTATCTTGTACCACTTATAACACATTGAGCACTTGCTCTTTTATCTGTTCCAGTTCATCTTTCATACGGACCACGAGGTTCTGCATCTCAGCATGGTTGCTCTTCGACCCTGTGGTATTGATTTCACGCCCCATTTCCTGAGCAATGAAACCCAATTTCTTACCTTGTCCACAGTCCTCTGCCATGGTCTTGCGGAAATAATCCAGGTGGTTGGTCAGACGTTGTTTTTCCTCGCTGATGTCCAGCTTTTCGATGTAATAAATCATCTCTTGCTCCAAACGGTTCTTGTCATAATCCACCTCGGGTAGGTTCTTCAACCCATCAACGATGCGCATCCGAATCTTCTCCACTCGAGCCTGCTCATAGTCAGACAGTTGCGCAAGGAGTGATGTTATGTTATCTACTTTTTCAGTGAATTTTACTTGCAGGGCAGCTCCCTCCTGGCGACGGAAAGCCTCCAATTGTTCAAGTGCCATCAAGACAGCACCCTTAGCAACACCCCATTCCTCGTCGGACAGTTGTTCATTATCGGTCTTCGTCATCACGTCAGGCATACGCAGCAAGGTGTAGAACCAATCCTTTGGTTCGGGAATACCACTGTTTTTCGCTATCTCCTTAATTTGTTGGTAATAGTTCTCCACCAATGCCCCGTTGATTGGAGTAGCATCGGCTGTCGCATCTTTCTCTATCCAGATAGCGAAGTCCACCTTACCACGAATTACTGCCGTGGCGATGAGTTGGCGTATTTCCATCTCTTTCTCTCGATAGAGGGGAGCGATACGTGTGGAGAGGTCGAGCGACTTGCTGTTGAGCGACTTAACCTCGACATTGATTTTCTTGTCACCATAGGGAACGACAGCTTTGCCGTAGCCCGTCATTGAAAGAATCATATTTTTAGTGTTTAGTGTACTGGGGGTTAATGTTTAGTGTACTGTTTATTTTCACTTTTCGTTTTTACTTTCCAAAGAGACCTATTTTGGAGTCCTTAGACAAGAATTTTATGCAAAAGTACTCATTTCTATCGAAAAATGCGTACTTTTGCACTTTAATTTTGAATATTATTATTCTATGTCGTGCATATTAAACATTGACACGAGTACTGACGTGTGTTCCGTAGCCGTGAGCGATGACGGAGCATGTATCTACCATGCTGAGGACTTCGAGGGACCCAACCATGCCCAGAAATTGGGCGGCTATGTCGATGCAGCCCTGTCGTTTGCTGACAGTCATGCCATCCCCCTCGACGCGGTGGCCGTGAGCAGCGGTCCCGGTTCCTACACCGGGCTGCGCATCGGTGTGTCGATGGCCAAGGGCATCAGCTATGGTTTCGGGGTGCCCCTCATCGGTGTACCCACCTTGGAATTGCTCTGCGTGCCCGTTCTTTTGGGTCGCAGGGAACTGGAAGAAGAAGCCCTGCTCTGTCCCATGGTTGACGCGCGACGCATGGAGGTGTATGCTGCTATTTATGACCGGGCATTGCACCCAATACGCGAGACCCTGGCCGACGTGGTCGATGCCGACACCTACCGTGAATACCTTGACCGCGGTCCCGTCTATTTCTTTGGCCCGGGAGCAGCCAAATGCATGGACATCATCAACCACCCCAATGCTCACCTCTTGGAGGGCATCCAACCCGTGGCCAAATACATGTTTCCCCTGGCAGAGAAACGTATCGCCATGGGACAAACCGAAGATGTGGCCTATTTCACCCCCTTCTACCTCAAAGATTTTGTGGCGAAGAAAAGTGAAAAGAACCTCCCCCTGTCGCCCTCCAAAGGAAAGGGGAAACCAGCCTGAAAATTTGTTGTACCCTCATTGAGTATCGACTATATTATTTTGAACTTAGCAGACAAAGATATGAACATGGAAGGATTAGACTACAACACCCAGCGCGAGGAGCTCAAGCTTCCTGAATATGGGCGTGAAATCCAGAAGATGGTAGAACATGCCATTGCACTGCCTACCAAGGAAGAGAGGCAACAATGTGCCGAGACTATCATCAGTATCATGCAACGTATGTCGCCCCAAGGGCGTGACAGCAACGACCAAAAGCAGAAGCTCTGGGACCATTTGGCTATCATGAGCGGTTTCCGTTTGGATATCGACTACCCTTATGATGTGAGCCAGGCATTGAAGATTGCCGGCAAGCCCGAACCCATGGGTTATCCCATGCAAAGCATACCCGTCCGTCACTATGGTCATCTGGTGTTTGAGTTGTTCGAGAAGCTGAAGACCATGCCTGCCGGTCCCGAGCGCGACCAGTTGACACGCATGACGGCCAACCAGATGAAGCGCGACCTGCACCAGTGGAGCCATGGCTCTGCCGACCATGAGAAAATAGCTGACGACCTGGCGCGTTTCACCGACGGTGTCATCCAGCTCGACCTCAACGATTTTGAGTTTGAGCGCATCAGCAACAAGGAACAGCCTACCGAAAAACGTAAAAAGAAGAGATAGCCCATGCAGTCATTCATCATCGAAGGCGGCCGTCGTCTCAGCGGCACCATCCTACCCCAAGGAGCGAAGAATGAAGCGTTGGAAGTAATCTGCGCCTCGCTGCTCACCACTGAACCCGTGCTTATCAAGAACATCCCCGACATTCTCGATGTGAACAATCTCATCCTGCTGTTGGAAAGCATCGGCGTGAAGGTAAAAAGACCTGCCAAGGGGGAATACCTCTTCCAAGCCGATGACCTCGACCTCGACTATCTGCAGAGTGATGAATTTGTAAGCCGCTGCTCATCACTCCGTGGCAGTGTGCTGATGATTGGTCCGCTGCTGGCGCGTTACCACAAGGCGACGATAGCCAAGCCCGGCGGTGACAAGATAGGCCGTCGCCGTCTGGACACCCACTTCCTGGGTTTCAAGAGTCTGGGGGCCAATTTCGAACGTGTGGAGGGTCGCGATGTCTTTGAACTGTCGGCCGCTAAGCTGAAAGGCTGCCACATGTTGCTCGATGAGGCATCAGTTACCGGCACGGCGAATATCATCATGTCTTCGGTGCTCGCCGAGGGTACCACCACCATCTACAACGCTGCCTGTGAGCCTTACGTGCAACAGCTGTGTCACCTGCTCAACAACATGGGTGCACAAATCAGCGGCATCGCCTCGAACCTCATCACCATAGTAGGTGTGAAAAAGCTGCATGGTGCCGAACATAAGGTACTGCCCGACATGATTGAGGTAGGCTCGTTCATCGGCATGGCTGCCATGGTGGGCGACGGCATACGCATCAAGGACGTGTCGCTGAAGAACCTGGGCATCATACCCGACGCTTTCCGCCGCCTAGGCATACGCATCAAGGTGGAGGGTGACGACCTATTTATTCCCCGCCACAGCCATTACCAGATTGACTCGTTCATCGACGGTACCATCATGACTCTGGCCGATGCGCCGTGGCCCGGACTGACGCCCGACCTGCTGTCGGTGCTGCTCGTCGTGGCCACCCAGGCCCGTGGCAGTGTGCTCATTCACCAGAAGATGTTTGAGAGCCGCCTGTTCTTCGTCGATAAGCTTATCGACATGGGTGCACAGATTATCCTCTGCGACCCCCACCGTGCCGTGGTGGTGGGTCATGACCACAAGCTGCGCCTGCGTGCCGGACGCATGACCAGTCCCGACATCCGTGCCGGTATAGCCCTGCTCATTGCCGCGATGAGCGCCGACGGCACAAGCCGCATCGACAATATTGCCCAGATAGACCGCGGCTACGAAGACATCGAGAGCCGTCTGAACCAACTGGGAGCAAACATTCAACGTGTGGAGTATTAACCGTGTCCCATGATACGCGACGAAGAAGTTTACAAGATAGGACGCATCGGTAAGGCCCACGGTGTGAAGGGCGAGGTTACCATGCAGGTGGACGATGACGTGTTCGACCGTGTCGATGCCGATTATGTGGTGCTACGCATTGACGGCATCCTCGTTCCTTTCTTCTTTGAAGAATACCGTTTCCGCACCGACACCACCGCCTTGGTAAAGTTCTACGACATTGACGATATGCAGCATGCCCGCCGTCTGACCGGTTGCGACGTGTTCTTCCCCCACGAATTGGCCGACGAAGATGACCAGTTTTCATGGGCTGCCATCATCGGCTACAGCATCTGCGATGCCAGCGATGGAAAGACTATCGGCACCTTGACAGGTGTCGATGACAGCACAGCGAACATCTTGTTCAACGTAGAGACCGCCGACGGAAATGTCCTATTGCTTCCCGCCGCCGAGCCGCTCATCGAGAGTATCGACAGCGAGGCACGACGCATCGACTATAGAGTGCCCGAGGGACTTATGGAACTGAAATAAAGGGGCAAGGGGCATGGAGCAAGGAACAAGGGGCAAGGAGCAAGAGAATCCCATGCGGGAAACCATTAACTCGTCAACTAAAAAATAATGAAACAACAGATATGCATACTCGGTTCAACAGGTTCCATAGGCACACAAGCCTTAGAGGTCATTGCCGAGCATCCTGACCGCTATGAGGTCTACTGCCTGACCGCCAACCGTCGATATGAACTGTTGGCTGAACAGGCACGTCAATTTCATCCTTCCGCCGTGGTCATCGCCGACGAGCGTTACTACGAGCCTTTGCAGGACCTGCTTGAAGACCTGCCCGATGTGAAGGTGTACGCCGGACGTCAGGCCTTGGATGAGATTGTCGAGGCTGACCCTATCGACATGGTGCTCACCGCCATGGTCGGTTTCGCCGGTCTGTCGCCCACCCTTCATGCTATCCGTGCGCGGAAGAAAATCTGTCTGGCCAATAAGGAGACGCTTGTCGTGGCCGGTGAACTGGTTTGTCGCCTGTCACAGGAACATCATGTACCCATTCTTCCCGTCGACAGCGAACACTCCGCCATCTTCCAAAGCATCGTTGGTGAGGGTGACAACGAGATAGAAAAGATTCTGCTGACAGCCAGTGGCGGTCCTTTCCGCACTTTCACGAAGGAGCAGCTGGCCCATGTGACGAAGAACGATGCGCTGAAACATCCCACCTGGGATATGGGCGCGAAGATTACCATCGACAGTGCCACAATGATGAACAAAGGGTTTGAGGTGATGGAAGCCTCATGGCTCTTCGGGGTGCCTGTCGACCGTATCCAGGTGTTGGTGCACCCCCAGAGCATCATACACAGTGCCGTGCAGTTTGCGGACGGTGCCGTGAAGGCTCAGCTCGGTGTACCCGACATGCGTCTGCCCATACAGTACGCCTTTTCCTTTCCCGAGCGTCTGTCGCTCTCAGCAGCACGCCTTGACCTGACCACCCACCCCTTGGAATTCTTTGAGCCCGACGTGGAGAAGTTCCGCTGTCTGGCCCTGGCCTTCGAAGCCATGAACCGTGGCGGTAACATGCCCTGTATCGTCAATGCGGCCAATGAGGTGGTAAACCGCGCCTTTCTCGAAGACCGCTGCTCATTCCTCGCCATGGGCGATATCATTGCCAAGACCATGGACCGCGCCACTTTCGACGCCAAACCCGACTACGACACCTATGTGGCTACAGACACCGAGGCACGGCGTATCGCGGAGGAACTACTCCCGAACTAAAAACTCATCAACAAAGAACTCAACAACTCAATAACTCACGAACTCATAAACTCAACAATACATGGAAGTTTTTTTGATACGACTGTTACAGTTCATACTGTCAATATCCTTGTTAGTGCTGCTTCACGAAGCAGGCCATTTCTTCTTTGCCCGCCTGTTCAAGGTGCGCGTCAGCAGGTTTTATCTGTTCTTTAACCCCAAGTTCCACATTGTCAGCACCTACGACAAATGGGTGCGCCGTTTGTTCCACATGAAACCCGAAGTGGTGCCGGAGAAGACGGTGAAAGATAAGGAAGGTAATGAGCGCAAGGCGAAAGAGTATGTGGGTACCGAGTATGGAATCGGTTGGCTGCCATTGGGCGGCTACTGCGCCATCGACGGCATGGTTGACGAGACCAACCAGCACCTCGACGACGACCCCAAGCCCTGGGAGTTCCGTACCAAACCCGCCTGGCAGCGCCTGCTCATCATGATTGGCGGTGTGCTTGTGAATTTCCTGCTCGCCCTGTTCATCTATTCGATGGTGCTTTACCATTGGGGTGACTCGTATATCCAGACCCGCGACATGACCATGGGCATGAAGTTCAATGAGGAGGCCAAGGCTCTTGGGTTCAAAGACGGTGACATCCTGTTGGGCACCGACAAGAAGACCTTTACCAAGTTCGACGTTGACCTGTACCGTTCACTCACCGACGCCACTCGCGTCGACATCATACGTGACGGCAAGCAGATGAGCGTGCCCATCCGTGAAGAGCTGAACCTGCTGAACATGATTAAGACGCAGCCCACCTTCGTGGCACCTCTGGTACCCGCCGATATCGACAGTGTAATGCCCGGCTCTCCCGCCGCCAGCATCGGCTTGCAGAAGGGTGACAAGATTCTGGCCGTCAACGGTAAGAGTGTCGATTCGTGGAATGAGTTCACCTATGAGATAGGTCGTCTGAACGACGTACTGTCCGCCAAAAAGAGCAGTGCCGACAGCATGGCTTTGCGCCAGGCTACCGTGGCCGTGCTGCATAAGGCAACAGGTATCACCGACACGGCCAAGGTAACCCTGACACCCGAACTAAAATTGGGCGTTGGACAGTCGAGTATTTACGACTATTACAAGGAGACACACCTGGAATATGGATTCTTCGAGAGTTTCCCCGCTGGCATCAAATACGGTGTCGGTGTGCTTCGTGGCTATGTTGATGACATGAAATATGTGTTCACCGCCGACGGTGCCAAGTCGTTGGGTGGTTTCGGTGCCATCGGCAGCCTGTTCCCCGCCGAGTGGGACTGGATGATGTTCTGGCGCATGACCGCTTTCCTGAGTATCATCCTTGCCTTCATGAATATCCTTCCCATCCCCGCCCTCGACGGCGGTCATGTACTGTTCCTGCTGTGGGAGATGATTACCGGTCATAAGCCAAGCGACAAATTCATGGTCTGGGCCGAATATATCGGCATCGGCCTGTTGCTGCTATTGATGGTGGTGGCCAACCTGAATGATATCCTCCGGTGGATAGGGGTGATGTAACACCCACCCCAACCCTCCCAAAAGGAGGGAGCATAAAAAGTTTTCCGAATGAGCACTAAGCACTAAACATTAAACATTCAATGCCAAATTTAAGATTTCAGGTAGTAGAGAAAGCCTTTAGCAAGAGACCTCTGGAGGTGGAAGCCCCCAAGGAGCGTCCTTCGGAGTATTTTGCCAAGAAAGTCTTTACACGCACGAAGATGTACAAATACCTGCAGCGCGACGTGTACGAAAAGATGATTGACGTGATTGACAATGGAGCGCCCTTAGACCGTTCCATCGCCGATGCCGTGGCGTCGGGCATGCGCCAGTGGGCCGAGGAAAACGGTGTGACACATTACACCCATTGGTTCCAGCCCCTAACCGAAGGCACAGCCGAGAAGCACGATGCCTTCATCGAGCACGACGGCAAGGGCGGCATGATTGAGGAGTTCAGCGGCAAGCTGCTTGTTCAGCAGGAGCCCGATGCCTCGTCGTTCCCCTCTGGCGGCATCCGTGCCACTTTTGAGGCCCGCGGCTACTCTGCCTGGGATCCCATGTCGCCCGTATTCATCATCGACGACACCCTCTGTATCCCTACCATCTTCATCTCCTACACTGGTGAGGCTCTCGACTACAAAGCCCCTCTGAAGCGGTCGATTCGTGCCGTGTGCGAGGCAGCAACAGCCGTAGCCCGCTATTTCGACCCCCAGGTAAAGAAAGTAACCTCGAACCTCGGTTGGGAACAGGAATATTTCCTGGTGGATGAAGGGCTCTATTCCGCCCGTCCCGACCTGATGCTTACCGGTAGAACCCTTATGGGGCATGACTCGGCGAAGAACCAACAGATGGATGACCATTATTTCGGTACCATCCCAGACCGTGTGCAGGCATTTATGAAAGACTTGGAGATACAAGCTCTCGAACTGGGCATTCCCTGCAAGACACGTCATAACGAGGTAGCACCCAACCAGTTTGAGCTCGCCCCCATCTATGAAGACACCAATCTAGCCGTTGACCATAACATGTTGCTCATGTCACTCATGAAGCGCGTGGCTCGCAAGCACGGGTTCCGTGCCCTGCTCCATGAGAAACCTTTCGCCGGCATCAACGGCTCGGGCAAGCACAACAACTGGAGCCTGAGCTCCGACACCGGCGTGCTGCTGCACGCCCCAGGCAAGAATGCCGAGCAGAACCTGCGCTTCGTGGTATTCATCGTCGAGACCCTGATGGGTGTGTATCGCCATAATGGTTTGTTGAAAGCCTCCATCATGAGTGCCACCAACGCCCACCGTCTGGGAGCCAACGAGGCACCGCCCGCCATCATCAGTTCATTCCTTGGCAAGCAAATCAGCGAGTTGCTCGACCATATCGAACGTGCCGACAAGGAAGACCTGTTTACCATGGCCGGTAAGCAGAAGATGGAGCTTGATTTGCCCGAGATACCAGAGTTGCTCATCGACAACACTGACCGCAACCGCACCAGCCCATTCGCCTTCACCGGTAACCGTTTTGAGTTCCGTGCCGTAGGCAGTGAGGCCAACTGCGCCAGTGCACTGATTGCGTTGAACACTGCCGTGGCGGAGGCACTGACCGATTTCAAGCAACGTGTGGACCAGCGGATAGCCGAGATTGCAGGCGACTCACAGTTTACGGAAGGTAAACACAGCGCCACCTTCCACGCCATCATCGACGTGGTACGTGCCGACATCAAGACCTGCAAGCCCATCCATTTCGATGGCAACGGCTATAGCGAAGAATGGGTGAAAGAAGCCACCCGTCGCGGACTGGATGTGGAGACAAGCTGTCCACTCATCTTCGACCGTTACCTCGACGAAGACACCGTGCGTATGTTTGAAAGCATGGGTGTGATGAACCGCAAGGAGCTGGCCGCCCGCAACGAAGTGAAATGGGAGACCTACACCAAGCGCATCCAGATAGAGGCGCGTGTGATGGGCGACCTGTCGATGAACCACATCATCCCTGTGGTGACTCATTACCAAAGTCAGTTGGCAAAGAACGTACAGAATATGTACACTATTTTCGACAAGGCCGAAGCCGATGAATTGACCATCCGCAACAAAAAGATCATCAAGGAGATAGCCAAACGTGTGCATAGCATTGAGGTAGGCGTTGAAGAACTGGTCAATGCCCGTAAGGTGGCCAACCGCATCGAATCAGTGCGCGAGAAAGCCATCGCTTATCACGACACCGTGGCTCCCAAGATTGAGGAGATACGTTACGAGATTGACAAGCTCGAACTCATCGTCAGCGATGAGTGCTGGACGCTGCCCAAATATCGCGAACTTTTGTTTATCAGGTAAACACCTATCCCCTTCTGCTTCCCCATCTTCACCTTCCATCAGCCTCCCCCATGATTATTTCATTCCAGTACGGCTGCTGAAGTTGATACGGACACCTTTGTCGTCTACCATCAGGTCATTACCGCCGCTGTTACCATTGCTGACAGTTGGCTTGCGTTCACCGTTCAGTATCTCGCGGCACATGTTCTTGATATCGGTAACACGCTGAAGTGTCTCCAGATTGTCACCACTGTAATGACCGGGAAAGAGAAAATGGATATCATTCTTCTTCATATAGTCCTCTATTCTCTCCGCAGTGTACATTACAGTTGAAAGATTGGTGAATACCAGCAGGTTGGTTGAGCCGAAAGCATCACCACTGAAACCATAATGCTTTTCCTTATCGAAGAAAGTAGTGCTTCCTGCTGTATGACCAGGAGTAAATATGACCTCTATATCGCGTCCGCCTAGAGATATCACTTCGCCATCGTAAAGATACTTAATTTGCCCTTTGTAATTACGCATATTATTCGGAACGATCGGCATGTCACCTGCATTCAGATAGACCTCAGGGAAAGGACCTACTCCACCTACATGGTCACCATGGGCATGGGTTGCCATCATAGTGACAGGCTTTGAAGTAATCTTTGCCACAATCTTGTCCAACTCAGGTATGTATGTCCCTGCATCAATCAGAAGTGCGCGCTCATTACCTTCAACAATGTAGAGGGATTCATTATAGACTCTGTGCCCGTTCCCTATCCATGTATGCTCGTCAAGCTGGCGGAACACCACTTCATCATCTTGATAAACCACTTTACCGCGAAGGTCACGACTATTAATATCTGTTCCCTGTGCCTCAACCATATATGGCATCAGGCCAAGCAGCATAGCCGCAAAAAAGTTATAGGCTTTCATATCTAAAAAGGTTCTGTATGTTATGATTCTCGTTCGTAAATCGAGGTGGCTGGCGATTTTGCCAGCCACCTCGATGATATGTCTATACTATATGTCTTATTCCACCACCACCTTGCGGACGGAGCCGTCGCTCATGCGGATGATGTTCAGGCCGCGGGCGGGAGCTTGCAGACGCATACCGTCAATATTGTAACGTGCCTGCTCGCTCACTTCGGTCGAAGAGACCACACCTTGTATGCCTGTAGCATCCTCCTGAATGGTGGCCTTCACGGCATTGGTGATATAACCCTTACTGTCGAGCACCAGTGCCACGATGAAGATGTCGCCTCTTTCTTGGGCTTCGGTCAGAGCCGGCTTCAGTTCGCTCCTGGTGGGCAATGTGAGCGTATATTCACGCTCCGCCCTCTCGCCACGTGTCATGGCACCCAACGCTTCCACCTTGTTGTTGTAATTCACGTAGGAACTGACGAGTGCCACATCGTTGAACAAGAGACCGGCAACAGACGACTGTCCGTATTTACCGCCTTTGCAGAAATCCTCCATATCGGGGTCACCAACCTGGGCTGAGGTATATTGGCTATAATAATTCGACTGTCTCCACCTTGTGGAAGTGCCCGTCAGATTGTCGGCTACTACGACAAAAGCCACCGTGAAATTCTCATCGGCCAACGCCTCCACCTCGGCTTTCGCCGTAAGTCCCGTCTTCTCTTCGTTCCAAGTTCCCTCGACTGTCACGTCTGCCTTGGCAGCCACATTGTCAAGCACATCTTGTATATCATCGATGATGGAATAGCCCGTGCCATATTTGGGGTCTATTTCGCCTCCCATGCGGTTGAGGAGGCATGAAGGAGCCGACCCGCTGAAAATCCTGGCATAGTTGCTGGCTGAACCCAATGCCATGGCATCGGAAGAAGCAGAAGAGTAAAGGTGCGCAGCAACACCAATGAACAGGTCGCCAAAATGCTCACGCGCCATTTCCATACCAACGATGCCACGCGGACACCATCCGCAACCCAGTCCAGTGAACTCCTCCACTACGGCACGACGTTCCACCTGATGGTCAACGGTAAGAATGGGAGCGGTATAAGAGGGATCTTCCACCGTCTCGTTCGCCTCGCCGTTCACCTGTTTGATGGTGATGGTCACTTCGTCTTTTCCAGGAGTATCCAGACCTTGGAATGGCATTTTCACGCCCACGTTGCCCCCGAAGACATTACAGGGAACTGACAGGTCGACATGCTGCACCTCGCCCTCCACGCCATTGGCCGTGATGGTATAGTCGATGGAAGATATGCCTTTTGCACCCTGGTTGTTGATGGTTACATTACGACGGACGGTCTGTCCAGGAGCCGCCACCAACTCATCCACGCCGACGATGCTTGCAGCGTTGGAAGCGAAGTCACCCTCCACGAACAGCTGCATCGCCAGGTTGCCGTAACCATACTGCGACATGTCTTCCCACGTGGGAACCGAGTTCGATGTTTTTAGAAAGAGTGCCGACGGCTGCTCCTCGGCATCGTAGGTAACGACGATGGGGTATTGTCCTGCGCTGGACGACACACTGGTCACGGTATAGGTCATACCCACATAAATCCCCTCGTCCGTGATGGTGTATGGCTCGGGCAGTGTGATGTCGGTGGGTAAGCCGTTATAATAGTCACTCTCATCACCACCATTCAAGTCGCTGGGACGGAATGACTTATTCATGACTGTCGCTGCATCGGCCGTTGCCGGCAGATTGGTAGAGAGCCAGAGGCTGATATTTTCGAGCACCGTTATGTCACGCATATAAACACGCACCTTGGTGATGGTCTTTCCAACCAAGGCGGCGTTGGTCGGCTCGATGCGGATGGCCTGATAATAGGTCTCTGCCTTCTGCACACCCAGTCCCGACCGTGCACCCACGCCGTCATAGTAACCCCACCAGATGCCACTGTTATCAGCTTGGGCTGGAGCCTTCATGGCATGGTGTTGCCGTTGTCCGAACAATGATGGCGAACGTTGTTCTTTCACGAATTGTGCTTGTGTTGTCAGGGCCATGACAGCCATGGCCACCACAAGAAGTAGTTTTTTCATCATAAGCGTATATACATTTTGTTTGTTGATATCTGACACTTTCAATCGGCAAAATTAAGACTTTTCGTCGTAATGTCCAAAAAAATATACATTTTTACTATGCCATAAAAAATATATCGGCCCCGCATCAAGAGCGGAGCCGATATAATTATGACGTTGTCGATGTGATTACTGACGTAAACGCGGTCCACGTGGTCCACGTGGTTCGGGGCGCATGGAACGCAGTTTCTCCAGTTGTTCGGCGGTGAGCACCTTTTCCAGTTTCTGCTGGTATTCCTCTCGTCTTGCCCTCATCTTTTCACGCTGCGGATTATCGCGACGTTCCATCTGCGGACGCTGCTGACCTTCGCCCAGTTTCACCTTTTCACCATCCAGTTTGGGAGTCGCTTGCACACCTTCTTGTGGAGCCTGCTGCAGTTCACCTTCCGGTGCGGGACGCATACGTGGACCATCGCCACGTCGGAATTGTCCTCTACGACCGGGCATCCTGACCACATCGGCATATTCTTCGTTGAGTGCTTTCAGTTTCTCCCCCTGTTCATCACTGAGGTCAAGGAGGTTAATCATATCCATGGTTATCTGTTCCACCGAAGGGGCTTCCCTTCTACCATTATCAGCTGCACTGAGTTTGTCATCCTGTGCATAGCTAGCGGCCGTTGTAACCAACATAGCAAAAAACAATAAGAATTTTTTCATTTTACCTTAAAATACTTAATTTGACGTTAATAGTTAATAGTTGGAAATGATTTCCGCCACAAAAATACCATTTTTTCTTGAACACCAAAAAAACTATTCAGCCAATTATATTTTTTTGTCAACAAACCAGCTTTTTTCAGTTTTTTTGAGAAAAACAATGTAACTTTGCGGTGCGCTTACCTACTTATTTTTGTCACCAAATGCAAGATAGCTGTCTTCACCGTTTCAACGAGACTTATTTCATCGATGAGAGAAAGCTTAACTGTCCTTTCTATTACACACAGTCGGTCATCAACGACCCGATGGTGCGTGAGGCCGTGGAGCAAACGAAGAACATGATAGCCTGCCATGAAACGTGGAATAAGGAAGTGGCTCGTGGCAAGATGTTCGGCGTGTTGGTGGTGGAAGATGCAGAAGGACAGTCAGGTTTTTTGGCCGCCTATTCAGGGCAACTCGGTGGTCGTGAAGACTGGGCGGGATTTGTACCTGCCGTATTCGACTACCTGCAGCCCGACGGTTATTTCGTCATTCATGAGCGTGAAATCACATCCATCAACCATCGGATAGAAGCCTTACTCAACAACAACACTTATTTGTCGGCAATTAATGAGTGGAAGGACAAAGAACGTCGTTTCTCGGAAGAAACAGAAGCTTTTCAAACGGAGATGCGCCAAGCCAAGCAACGGCGCGACGCCCGACGTGCTACTGCTACCGTCGAAGAGACAGCCGCGATGATACGCGAAAGTCAATGGATGAAAGCCGAGTTGCGACGGATGAAACGGCGGCACCAGACCGAGTTAGCTTCGTTGGATAGCCTTATCAAAGAGGTGGAAACAGAAATGAAACGGCTACGCAAGGAACGGAAGCAAAAGTCAGATGACCTGCAGCGGTGGCTCTTCACCCATTTCATCATGCGTAATGCCCGTGACGAAGAGCGCGACTTGTTGGAGATTTTTATCAATACACCGCAGGGTATACCACCCTCGGGAGCCGGAGAATGTTGCGCCCCAAAACTGTTGCAATACGCTTTTCTCCACCATCTGCGCCCACTGCGCATCACTGAGTTTTGGCAGGGAGCATCACCCAAAGGCGAACTGCGGCAGCACAATCATTTCTACACCGCATGTCGTAGCAAATGTCTGCCTATCCTCAATTTCATGTTACAGGGCTTGGAGGTGGAACCCAATCCTTTGGAAGAACCAGAGAAAAATGACTTGGAAATCGTGTATGATGATGACCACATCGTGGTGGTGAACAAGCCTTCAGACATGCTCGCCGTGCCAGGGAAATCAGTCAGGGAATCGGTTTACAGTATTCTTCGCCATCGCTATCCACAGGCCGAAGGTCCCATGATAGTCCATCGTCTGGACATGGCCACCTCAGGACTGATGGTGGTAGCAACGGACACATGGACATACCGTGCCCTCCAACAACAGTTTGAACGGCACGAAGTAAAGAAACGTTATGTGGCACTGCTTGAACGCGACATCAGTGGACAGGTGCCCCCACGAGGAACCATTCATCTTCCCCTGCGTCCCGACATCACCGACCGTCCTCGGCAGTTGGTGGACCACGAACGTGGCAAGGAGGCCGTGACCGAGTATGAAATTGTTGGTACTGACAATGGCCACACACTCGTTGCCCTATACCCTCAAACGGGCCGTACACACCAGCTGCGCGTCCACTGCGCCCATGCCGAAGGGCTGGGCTGTCCCATCCTTGGCGATGCGCTTTATGGTACACCCGCCGACAGGTTATACCTGCACGCCGAACAGCTTACGTTCACGCATCCAATAACCGGAGAAAGGGTTCAATTCAAAGTCCAAGATAAGACAATTACGATAAACGAATAGCATGAAAACGCCTCTCTCAAGGAGAGGGTGAAAGATAGGCTGCGTTTCGGAACCGAAGGTCACTGTTCGCGTAGCGAGGGAAAGTAAAATCTCAAATAAAATTTGGTTTTTCGCTCAACTTGCACTATCTTTGCATAAGACAATTGAACAAATCATTGACCATGAAAGCGAAATTATTCTTTTTAGGACTGTTATCCATGACCCTTTGTCTCTTCTCTTGCGATAAGAAGGGAAATGTCGACGGTGGAAAACCCGTTGAAGTAATAGAATCTTTGAGTAACGATATCTCCTCTTCAGCCGACAACTGGACGAAGGAAGATTGGGATGCCGCCGCCGAGCGACTGAAGTCGGCCATCGCCGGACTACCCGCCAAGATGGCCGACGATGAACTGATTATCGTCAACTCCGCCATTCCCCGAATGAAGGTGTACGCCGAACGTCACAAGAACATGGCTGCCACATTCCTGGTGGCACTGAGCAAATACAAGAGCGCAGGTCAGGATGGAGATGTCGAGGCCACGGACCAGGACAACACTTCACCTGAGGCCACAGGTATGGGCGGTACAGACGAGGAGATGGCACCAGCCAGTAATCCGTCAAGCATCTACGACAGAGCTCCTGCCGGCCTGCTTCTTGGTAACGTCATCCAGGAGGGAGGCTATACCAACGTACGTCAACAACCAAGTTCCAATTCACCTATCGTGACGAAGATACGCGACGGCAGTCCCATCTATTACACCAATTACAATGGCAGCTGGTGTGTCGTTTACGACAATGGCGGTAATATGCTCGGCTATATGCACTCCAGTAAGGTGGTGGGATTAGACGAAGGCACCCCGGACGAAGGAGGTGATGTGGTCTACGGAACACAGTACGACTGGCTGTCGACACGCTATGCCACGGCCAGCGACCTCGCCGGATACGACTTGGGACAGTTGCGCGTGCTGCGCAACTCCATCTACGCCCGTCACGGACGTATGTTCCGCGACACCAACCTGCGCAGCTACTTCAATTCGCAACCGTGGTATAACGGGTACCGTCAGGAGATTCCCGCCAGCGAGCTGAACCAGTACGAGCAATACAACATTCAGTTTATACAGAGTAGGGAGTAGAAAATGGAGAGTAAGATGTAAGGGGCAAGGAGCAAGGGGCAAGAGAATACCCCCCCAGAGTTTTTTACTAACACATAATACAACTACCCTCAACCCATCTACAAGTCTCTTAATATTTTAATCTTTTAATTTTTTAATTTTTCTAATCTTCATATATGCCTATCAAGATTGCCTTTTTCGACACGAAGAGTTACGACCGTGAGTCGTTCGAGAAGTTGAACAAGGATTTCGGTTTCGACATCCATTACTATAAAGAGCGTCTGACCATGAACACCATAGCACTGACCAAGGGGAAGGATGTGGTGTGCATCTTCGTCAATGCCGAGTGCGACCATCGCGTTATTGACGAACTGGTGGCCAACGGTGTGAAACTCATCGCCCTGCGCTGTGCCGGCTTTAACAATGTCGACCTGCAGGCTGCCAAGGGACGCATACGCGTAGTGCGCGTTCCTGCTTATTCGCCCCATGCCGTGGCAGAATATGCCATGACGCTGATGCTCGCACTCAACCGTAAGGTGTACCGCTCTGTGTATCGCACACGCGAAGGAAACTTCAAACTCAACGGGCTGTTGGGCTTTGATATGTACGGCAAGACCATCGGACTGATTGGCATGGGCCGTATCGCCAAAGAACTCATAAAGATTTGTCGTGGCTTCGGCATGAACGTGGTAGCCTACGACCTCTATCCTGACCGTGCCTTTGCCGAAGAGTATCAGGTGAGGATTGTCACCCTCGACGAACTGTACGAGGAGAGCGACATCATCTCGCTGCATTGTCCACTGACCGAAGAGACCAAGTTCATCATCAACAACGAGAGCATCACAAAGATGAAGTTCGGTGTCATCCTCATCAACACCGGCCGTGGTAAGCTCATCAAGACTGAAGACCTGATTAATGGACTCCGCACACATCAGGTGGGTGGTGCCGCCCTCGATGTGTACGAAGAAGAACAGGACTATTTCTACGAGGACCGCTCCGACAAGATGATTGACGACGATAAACTGGCGCTGCTCTTGATGATGCCCAATGTCATCGTCACCTCGCACCAGGCCTTCTTCACCCGCGAGGCATTATACAATATCGGCCTCACCACCCTACAGAACATCAAAGATTTCTGCGATGGCAAGGAACTGGCCAACGAAGTAAAAGCGTAAAAGAGCGGTGAGCTAAAAAACAACGAGCGGCGAAGAATCTTCGTCGCTCGTTGTTTTTCATTATAACAGATGCAGGAAATTCTCCACCGGTATCCCTCGGTTCTTGTCTTCATTATCGCGGTTAAGGTCAATGAGCATGGCCACACCGTCCATCGCCTTGCGTGTGCTCTGCAACAGCGGCTCATCCTGTAACAGATGGCCGATGAGAATGGCCGAGAACATGTCGCCCGTTCCGGGAAAATGGACGGGAATCTCCGTATAATCGAGCGAGAAATACTCATCGGTGTGATGGTTGTAACCCACCACCATGCTCTGTCCGTCAACTCGGATGCTGGTAATGAGCACTGACCGTGCACCAATGTGTCGCAGCTTGTCCACAAGCATCCGAGCCTCTTCGGCCGACACCCCCTCTTCACGATAGGGATGGTCTGCGAGATAACAGGCCTCGGTATAGTTGGGATAGGTGAGATGGGCCACCGACAACATCTCACGCATGCAACTGATAGCTTTTTCCGTCACGCCATTATACAACTTTCCTTCATCGCCCATGATGGGGTCGACGAAGATGGTCGTTCCTTTGGCAGCCTCCTCCTTACAATAGGCGGAGACGATTTTCGCCTGCCGCTCCGAGGCGATAAATCCCGTGGCGATGGCATCGAAAGAAAAACCCAGTTCACGCCACACAGGGAAAACACCCTGAATGTAGTCGGTTGTGTCGAGAAGGTTGAACTTACCATAGTCAAGCGTGTTCGAGACCAGACAGGTGGGCAGGTTATAAACAGGGAAGCCATAATACGACAATATGGGCAACATAGCCGCTGTAGCCACCTTGCCGTAACCCGCGATGTCGTTGACAAGTAATATCTGTTGTTTCATATCGGCTGCAAAATTACTTCAAAAAAAACAATTCCTTTGGTTTTTTCAATTATTTCCGCTATTTTTGCAAAAAGATAAACCTAATAACCATTATGTCAAGACATTTTATTTCCATCATTGTGTTCCTTTTTATGGCACTGACGGCCAATGCCCAGGAGACCATCGGAGTGAACACCGGCGACATCACATCGCCTGAGATACGCAACGACAACAGCGTAGTGTTCCGTCTTCTTGCCCCACAGGCAAAAGAAGTATTCGTGGAAGGTGACTTCCTTCCGAAACGCAAGGTAGAAACCCCTTATGGCGAGATGGAACAGACGGGCCGTGCAGCCATGACACGCGACGACAAAGGGGTGTGGACCTATGTAAGCAGCCCCATGAACCCCGAGATGCATACCTATTGCTTCTATGTGGACGGTATGCGCATCAACGACCCGAGCAATGTGTATATGTTGCGCGACATTGCCACCTACACCAACTATTTCCTTATTGACGGACCGCTCTCGGAGAACTATTTTGTGCGCGAGGTGCCCCACGGCACGTTGAGTAAGGTGTGGTATCCCTCACCTAAGCTGGGCATGGAACGCCGTCGCATGACCGTCTATACCCCTGCGGGCTATGAGGACAATACTACAAAGCGTTATCCCGTACTCTACCTGTTACATGGTGCCGGCGGCGACGAGAATGCCTGGAGTGAGCTGGGACGTGCAGCTCAGATTCTCGATAACCTGATAGCACAGGGTAAGGCAGAGCCAATGATTGTGGTGATGCCCAACGGCAATGGTGCCCAGGAGGCTGTTCCTGGAGAATATCCCAACAGCATGTACAAGCCCATGTTCATGAACCCCAAATGCATGGAGGGTAGCATCGAGGTAGCCTTCGTAAGCGACGTGGTGGGTTTCATCGACAGTCACTACCGCACACAGGCCGACAAACGCCACCGCGCCATTGCCGGTCTTTCGATGGGTGGATTCCACTCGTTATGGATATCAGCCAACAACCCCGACACATTCGACTATATCGGTCTCTTCTCTGCCGCTATCAGTCGTCAGACACAGGGCGAGAACGCATGGGTATATGATAATCTGGAGGGCAAGATAGCCAAAGTGTTTGAAAAACATCCCAAGCTGTATTACATAGCCATCGGCAGTGCTGATTTCCTTATCAAGGACAATACGGAGTTCCGTCAACTGCTCGACAGCAAGGGCTACCGTTATGAATATTGGGAAACCGACGAAGGCCATATCTGGGCCAACTGGCGTAAGTACCTGAACCAGTTTGCACCGAAATTGTTTAAATAAGGGGCAAGGAGCAAGGGGCAAGGTGCAAGAAATTAGTCCCAACATTCCATATACAACATTCAAAATCATGAACAAAATAACCAAAGCGATAGCCATCATATTATTTCCAATCAGTATGACAGCACAGAATGCGCCCCAACTGCGGGCGGACAACTTCGACGAAGTACTTGCAGCCATGACTCTGGAAGAGAAAGCCCAGTTGCTCGTCGGCGGAGCCAATAATTTCTTCAGCGGAGGTGCCGTTGTGGGCGGTTCGGCAGAGACCGTGGCCGGTGCAGCTGGCACTACGGCTGCCATACCTCGTCTCGGCATTCCCGAGACCATTCTCACCGACGGACCTGCCGGTGTGCGCATCAACCCTACCCGCAAAGGAGACAGCCACACTTATTATGCCACGGGATTCCCCATCGGCACCTGTCTGGCCTCGACATGGAACACGGAACTGGTGAACGAAGTGGGACGCGCCATCGGCAACGAGACAAAGGAATACCGCTGCGACGTGATTCTCGGTCCTGGCATGAACCTGCACCGCAATCCGCTCTGTGGCCGTAACTTCGAATACTACTCCGAGGATCCCGTGGTGACGGGTAAGATTGCAGCCGCCTACATCCAAGGTGTACAATCCGAGGGAGCCGGCGTGAGCATCAAGCATTTCGCGGTGAACTCTCAGGAGACACAGCGTACCAGTGTCGACGAGCGCGTGTCGCAACGTGCCGCCCGTGAACTGTACCTCAAAGGGTTCGAGATTGCGGTCAGGGAGAGTGACCCTTGGACGGTCATGGCCTCGTATAACCGGCTCAACGGACTGTTCACACAAGGCAGCCACGACCTGTTGACGAAGGTGTTACGTGACGATTGGGGGTTCAAGGGTATCGTGATGACCGACTGGATAGGTATCCGCGAGGGTCTGCGCACCATCGATGAGGTGAAGGCGGGCAATGATCTGATGGAACCCGGACAGCCGAAGCAAGCGGAAGAGATTGTGGCAGGCGTGAAGAGTGGGCAGCTGGACATGGCCGATGTGGACCGTAACGTGCGCCGTATGCTCGAATACATTGTCAAGACACCGAGTTTCAAGAAATACCGTGCCTCCAACGCACCCGACCTGAAGGCCCATGCCGCCATCACCCGCCACGTGGCCAACGAAGGCATCGTATTGCTGAAGAACAGCAACGGCACATTACCTTTAGCCAAGAGCATCAAGACAGTGTCGCTTTATGGTGTCAACTCGTATGATTTCCTCTCTGGCGGCACGGGCTCAGGATGTGTCCACACGCCTTACGTGGTCGACATGGTAACGGGCCTGTCGAATGCTGGTATAAAGACCACAGAGCAACTGACGGAGATATACCGCAAATATATCGAATTTGCCAAACTGAAATTTGAGGCCGACCGTCATCCCGCCAAATGGTTCCAGATGTCCATGTTCGGACAGCAAAAATATCCTGAGGTGGAAATCAGCACCATCTGCAGCCAGAAAGAGGCGAAGAACGCCGATGCTGCCATCATCACCATCGGCCGTCAGGCTGGCGAGGGTATCGACCGCGACATCGAGGGTGAGTTCAACCTGACCGAACAGGAACGACAGATGATTGTGGACGTGAGCAACTTCTTCCACCAGGAAGGTAAGCCCGTGGTGGTGGTCATCAACTCAGGCTCAGTGGTGGAGACCGCCTCGTGGAAGAACTACGCTGATGCCATCGTCGTGGCATGGCAACCAGGTGAAGAAGGCGGTAACAGCATGGCTGACATCCTCACCGGCAAAGCCAATCCCTCTGGCAAGCTGACCATGACATGGCCCATTGCCGCTACCGACCATCCCTCGACACAAAATTTCCCCAACACATCGATGGACCTCTACACCTACACTTCCATAGCGGGTAATGCCGGCAAAGTTCCCGGTTATCATTACACCAACCATGAGGAAGACATTTACGTGGGGTACCGCTACTTCGACACTTTCGACCGTGAGGTGAGCTATCCCTTCGGCTTTGGTCTGTCGTATACCACCTTTGAATATGGCAAACCTTCGGTGAGTATCAAGGGTGAGACTATCGAGGTGAGCGTGAGTGTGAAGAATACTGGCTCCGTGGCTGGCAAGGAAGCCGTGCAGGTGTATGTTAGTGCTCCGGAAGGCTCATTAGAGAAGCCCGCTAAGGAACTGAAAGCCTTTGGCAAGACCAAGGAACTGAAACCTGGGCAGAGCGAGACGCTACGCATGACACTCCAGCGGCGCGACCTGGCATCGTTCGACGAGGCGCAGAGCGCATGGGTGGTTGATGCCGGCACCTATACTTTTAAGATTGGTGCCTCAGCCGCCGACATCCGCGGCACAGCAACCTTGCGCGTGGAAGGAATGACGGAGAAGACCAGCAACGCCCTGGCACCACAGGTGGAAATAAAAAAGATGAAGAAAAAGTTATAAAAGGGTAAAAAGGTAAAAAGGTAAAAGTTGTGGGCGGAGTAATGTCCATTTTAACTTCCACTTTAACTTCCATGAGCGAAGCGAATTAACTCCCACTTTAACTCCCTATTAAAGAAAAACTTCCATGAGCGAAGCGAATTAACTCCCACTTTAACTCCCTATTAAAGAAAAACTTCCATAAGCGAAGCGAATTAACTCCCATTTTAACTCCAGTACAAAATTTAAAAAAATGCATACAACAAGACGTTTGAAGATTAAACCGCTCTTTTTGCTGCCGCTGTTCATGGCCTTCGGTTGCACTGGCAACGCGAAAAACGGACAAGGCAGCGAAACAGACAGTATCGCCACAGACACTGTGGAACACCACGTGACACTACTCTTTGCTGGCGACCTGATGCAGCACGATGGACAGATTAAGGCTGCACGCATGGCAGATGGAACATACAACTACGATGATGTATTCGCACGTGTGAAAGATGAAATCAGCGAGGCCGACCTGGCCATCGCCAATTTCGAGGTGACGCTCGGCGGCCCTCCCTACAAAGGCTACCCCCAGTTCTGTGCCCCCGACGAATACCTGTACGCCAGTATTGATGCGGGATTCGATATCTTGCTCACCGCGAACAACCACTGTGTGGACACCCGTGAACGTGGTCTGCGACGCACCATCGATATGTTGGACTCGTTGAAGGTGCCCCACCTGGGCACGTACAAGAACGCCGAGGAACGTGCGAAGCAATACCCGTTCATTATCGAACGTGATGGCATACGTATCTGCCTGCTCAACTTCACCTATGGCACCAACGGCATCCCCGTGCCCGCACCCTTCAAGGTGAATTTGGAAGATACAGTGGAGATAGCTCGCGATCTGGCACGTGCCCGCGAGTTGAATCCCGACGTGATTATCGCCTTCCCCCACTGGGGTATCGAGTATGTGCAGCAGCCCAATAAGCAGCAACGCGCCCTCGTGGCATGGCTGCTGGCTCATGGTGTCGACCATGTGATTGGTGGCCACCCGCATGTGGTGCAACCCTTCAAGGTGGAACAGCGCCGTGACGGCAAGCACCTGGTAGTGTACTCATTGGGCAACTATGTGTCGAACATGACGAAGCCTAATACCGACGGCGGAGCCATGGTACGCATGACGCTGACCAAGAAAGGCGGAAAGACCGAGATGACCGACTGTGACTACTCGCTCTTCTGGGTGTCGAGGCCAGCCACTTCGGGTAAGAAGAATTTCCGCATCTTCCCTCTCTCTTACCCCATCGACGAGTTGAACCCTGCCGAACGTAGCCTGCGCCAGCGCTTCATCAATACCACAGGCACCATGCTCGAGAAATACTGTAAGGGTATCAAGGAAAGGATAAAAGAGTAAAAAACTCATTAACTTATCAACTAATTAACTCATTAACTAAAAAACTAATAAATGAAAAAGTACCTGTATCAATTACTATTCGTCATCATGGCCATCGGCCTCTGTGCCGGTTCGTGCAATGACGACAACGATGACGACATGACCACCCCCGAGAGTCCGGGCGGCGGCGGCAGCTCTTCCTTCGACCCCACGAATATACCTAACGGCTACTGCAAGGGCATAGGTCTGTACCTCTATCGTACTGTAGCTCAGGTGGGCGAACCTTTCACGCTCTATGCTAAGAAATTCATCGATGAGAGCGTGCACCTGCATTACTACCAGAATGCCGACGACATGTACAAAGGAACATGCTGGCTCGATATGGCTGGCGACGGTACCAAGTGGGAATCCAAGGACGGCACATTGAAATGGATGTCGAGCGACGAGAGCATCGCCACGGTGGACAAGAACGGCAAGGTGACGCCGAAAAAAGCGGGCTATGTGAACATCTACGTCTATACCGACAATAAGCAGTCAGCCCGTTGTATGGTAAAAGTGGAGCCGAAGTCGAAACGCTATGGTGTGCATGTGGCCGGCTTCGAGCTGACCGATTACAACTACAAGGACGCAAACAAATTCCCTGGTGTATCGGGTGGCATCGAATACAACCCCACCTTCAACACTTTGACGTTGAACAACTGCAACATTAATCTCACTGACTCGGTGGAAGGCATCTACGTGGACGTTGACGGTCTGGCCATCACCGCCATCGGAAACTGCAAGGTGACCACCAACCACTGCTATGCTCTGGCCCTTCGAAACTACTACAACCTGGGCACCGTCGTTATTGACGGGCATACATACGAGAATGCACCCATAGAACGCACGGCCACCCTCAAAAGTGAAGGTGAAATCACTTTTGAGAGTACTGCTACGGGACGGCAGAAACGGAGTGCCGGTATCGGCATCGGTGAATGGTTCGAACTGGACATTGTCTATGGTAACGTGACGGCCAAAGGCCATCAATACGGTGTCAGCGGTGCCGGCTGGCATTACTACTCCGGTCGCAATTTCTGGAACATAGAGAATATGATGGGTGGTTCACTGCGCGGCGGTAGTATATCTATACTGCGCTGCACCTTCACCGCTATCTGTGATACTGGCGACGAAGGCTGTGGAGCCATGAATCAGCTGGCGATGATTTACACCAACTCTTCGTACAACATCGAGCCTGGCGATGTCTCCGCATTTAATTATGGAAAAATAGAGGCCACCAAATACACACCTACGCTGAGGGACGAGAGTGGCAGCTGGTGTGCCGCCGTATGCAAGAAGGGAACACGCCAACCATTTAAGGGCAAAGTGGTGTATTCTTCTTCTGTGCCATGGAACGGCGAACAGTATCCCATCAACTGACGTAAAAGGTGAAATCTTCAAAAAAGAACACTCCCCAAACCGCGAAAAGTGCGATTTGGGGAGTTTATTTTCATCTATCGATGATTAGTCGATATCAAGACTGTGGTCGAGTGAGTCGTTGAAATCTTTCGGCTCATGTTCGGCCAGCGGATCGTGATAGTCGTTGCGGTGGGTGTTATTTCCACCACGACGTTCGTTGCCACGACGTTCGCCACGGTCATTACCTCCACGCTCGGGACGCGGACGACGCTCACCACGTTCGGGACGCGGACGACGCTCACGTTCCTGATAACCCTCAGGTTTCGGGATGAGCACGCGGTGTGACAGCTTGTACTTTCCTGTCTTCGGGTCTATCTCGAGCAGTTTGACGGTAATCTTGTCACCCTCCTTGATGCCTGCCGACTCGACGGTCTCCAGACGTTTCCAGTCAATCTCGGAGATATGAAGCAGACCATCCTTGCCCGGCAGAATCTCTACGAAGCAACCGTAAGGCATGATGCTGCGCACGGTACCCTCGTACACCTCGCCCACCTCGGGCACGGCGACGATGGCCTTGATCTTGGCCACAGCAGCCTCGATGCTCTCCTTGTTGGGAGCACTCACCTGCACCTTGCCAACACCGTCTTCCTCATCGATAGTAATGGTCGAGCCTGTATCTTCCTGCATCTGCTGGATAATCTTACCGCCCGGGCCAATGACTGCACCGATGAACTCCTTCGGTATCTCGAAGGCTACGATACGCGGCACATGCGGCTTGAGGTCAGCACGAGGCTCAGCGATGGTATCGGTGATGCAGCCGAGGATATGCTCACGGCCTTCCTTGGCCTGCATAAGCGCTTTCTCGAGAATGTCGAACGACAAACCGTCGCACTTGATATCCATCTGTGTGGCTGTCAGACCGTCCTTGGTACCTGTGGTCTTGAAGTCCATATCGCCCAAGTGGTCCTCGTCACCGAGAATGTCGGAAAGAACCGCATATTTGTCTTCTCCAGGATTCTTAATCAGACCCATGGCGATGCCGCTGACGGGTTTCTTCAAGGGCACACCCGCATCCATAAGCGCCAGCGTACCGGCACATACGGTAGCCATCGACGATGAGCCGTTAGATTCGAGAATCTGGCTCACCACACGCACGGTGTAGGGGAAGTCTTCGGGTATCTGACCCTTCAGACCGCGCCAAGCCAAGTGGCCGTGACCAATCTCACGACGGCCAACGCTACGCTGTGCCTTCGCCTCGCCCGTACAGAACGGTGGGAAGTTATAGTGGAGCAGGAAACGCTGATAGGAACGCTCCAACACATCATCGACGAGTTTCTCATCGAGCTTGGTGCCCAACGTCACGGTTGTGAGCGACTGTGTCTCACCACGTGTGAAGATACTGCTTCCGTGGGGCATGGGCAGCGGACTCACTTCGCACCAGATGGGACGTATCTCATTGGTCTTGCGGCCATCGAGACGGATGCCCTCATCGAGGATGCAGCGGCGCATGGCGTCACGCATCACATCGTGGTAATAGCGGTCCATCATATCATATTTCTCTTGCAGAGCATCTTCGTCAAGATCAGCATGGGCGGCAGCATAGGCCTCCTTAAAATCGGCCAGAATCTTATCGAAGGCATCAGCACGTTCATGCTTCTCCAATGCTTGCTTCGTCACGTCATAGGCTGGCTGATAGAGTTCTTTGTTCATCTGCTCACGCAGTTCCTCGTCATTCACCTCATGGTCGTACTCGCGCTTCACATCCTTGCCGAGTTCCTTCGACAGTTCAATCTGCAACTCGCACATCGGTTTGATGGCATCCATGGCCACCTTAAGGGCACCGAGGAGGTCTTGTTCAGACACCTCTTTCATTTCACCTTCCACCATCATGATGTTATCGGCCGAAGCACCCACCATCACGTCGATGTCGGCTTCTTTCATCTGCTCGAAGGTCGGGTCAACAACATATTCGCCGTTTACACGTGCCACGCGCACCTCTGAGATGGGGCACTCGAAAGGAATATCTGAGCATGCCAAAGCGGCCGAAGCAGCAAAACCAGCCAGTGCATCAGGCTGATCAACACCATCGGCAGAGAGCAGCATCACGTTGACAAATACTTCAGCGTGGTAGTTGGAGGGGAATAGAGGACGGAGCACACGGTCGACAAGACGCGACGTGAGAATCTCATTGTCACTGGGTTTTCCTTCACGCTTGGTGAATCCGCCTGGGAACCGTCCGGCAGCGGCATACTGTTCTCTGTAATCCACCTGCAAAGGCATGAAATCTGTTCCGGGGACTGCATCTTTTGCGGCACAAACAGTGGCCAGGAGCACGGTGTTACCCATACGGAGGACAACGGAGCCGTCGGTCTGCTTTGCCACTTTGCCGGTTTCAATGCTGATGGTTCTTCCATCAGGCAATGAAACTGTTTTCGTAATAACGTTCATCTAAAAAAAATAAAAAATAACTTATTGTTTTAACTAACATCTTCAGAAAGGCGCCATTCGCCTTTCTTCCAAAATTTGTGCAAAGTTAGTCATTAAAAGTGGAATCGACGAATAAATGTCTGATTATTTTCCTTTTTGGCTGATTTTCGGTCATTTCAGCGCTGAGCACATTAATTGTCAAGACAGAAGGAACAAACAATACTATATGGATATCTTTATTAGTCAAGTGTATCCACTGTATCCACAAATTCACCAATTACTCTAAAATCCTCTGCTTCATCAGCATTGATAATGATAGGATTATATTCATTGTTTAGAGGCTTTAACTCTATCTTCTCATGTTGCCAACATCCTTCTTCATCATAAGTTTTGGAGCTTGAATACTCTTTAATGGAATAGGCTCCATAATAATCGGCATCATAATAGTTGGTATGCTGCACTAATACTATCTTTCCTTGACGACTCCCAGCGGGATTGGCTCTGAAAACACAATAGTCACCATCATGGATTCGGGGCTCCATCGAGTGTCCTGAAGCACGAACCACATACATATTACGGTTAAGCCTTCCTATACCTTCTACTCGTATCCAGCCAAGCTCATTAACAATATCACCTTCACCGAAATAACCACATGCAGCTTTAATTGAATATACTGGTAGAAAATCGATGTATTTTACATCATCATTCACAATCGGTTCAATACGTACCTCTTTGGCAACAGAAGGTATATCTGTCATCAATTCACGAAAATGCTCAGCTAACGAGGAATCACAGAAATAGACATAGCACCCCTTCATTCCTCGGGTCATCAGCGTGCGGTAGGTATTCTTAATAATCTCATCAGCTATCCGAATAGCTTCATATGGATTCTTCCTATACTTAGATTTGAAACCCTTAAGTGATTGGTCATTGGAAGAACGCTTCAAACCATCTGTCACCACTTTATTGTCAACAAAAGAAAGGTCTGGACCCACGATGACACCCACATAGTCAAGTTCCAATCCCTGACAAGTATGAATGCAACCTATCTGGTCTATAGTTTTTTCACCTATCAACCAAGGCTCGTTACTATTAAAGTTCCATTGCTTTTTGAAAGAATGCTCAGGTATTATAATATCGTATGCCATATGGTTTTGCTTGCTATTCCAATCCCAGCAATAGCCTGCAACAACACGACTCTTATTGTTTTCTTCGTTCTTTCTTTTTATTTCTGCAAACATCTCTGTTGGTGAGTCATAGATACGAAAGTCATAGTCTTCTTTTGTCAATCGGATATTAGCAGTTTCTCTTATTTGCAAGGCATTGTCCAACCAACTGAGATAACCGTCAGAGCCATTGCAGCGAAACTGCGAACTGAGGTGCTCGATATGAACATCCGCACCAAGTTCTTCGGCATATTGTTTAACAGATTTCACACTGCCGATATCTTTTATGTGGATACGCTGACAATCATCTACGAAGAAAACAGAAAATTTCGCCGTCTTTATGATTTCCTTAATCTGATTATTGCCCTTATTAGAGAACAGTCCACTTTTCATATTTAATCGATGAGCCTCGTCAACAATCAAGGCTCCCATAGTATCAGGTATAGTTTCTGTAAAATTCCCACTACCGACAAACAGATGGTTGATATAGTTATTACTAAAACTACTTGATAGTTTGACACTATAAACGGCACGAGGTGCACTGTTCTTGGTGACATATTGCGAAGCTATACCTTCTGCTGTAAATTTTACCAGCAAATTGACAGCCAAAACACTTTTTCCCGTTCCTGGTCCGCCCTCAACAATTAGTACCTGTTTCTTGCCATCCTGAGCCTTTTTTGCTAAATAAAAAGCTGTCTCATAAACTACCTTTTGGTCATCAAGCATTACGAATTCATCATTGCCATTCAGCATGGATGTAAGCGAATCTGCTAACTGCTTCGAAGGTCTCAGTTTGCCATTATCTATTTTCCATATAATATCTTCAGTCGAAAAGTTTCTAATATGTCTCAAAATAAAATCTTGTAATCGGGCAGTATCATTTTTTAAGAAAAGCGGTGCTTTGGCCACATAGTCTTGGTATAGTTTTCCATTTATCATTCCATCAGGCGTATAATTGTGAAGGTAGGCACATGGACATATATTAACACCTTGCTCTTGAATAGTCAAATTGTAATTGGAAAGCATGTAGGCATATGACCATGCCTGATATGAAGGATGCGCGACCTCCCCCTTGCCATATTGAAAGCGCGTTACCACGATGCCAGGTTTTTGTGTCGGCTCGGCCTCTTCCCATTGCTTCAATTCCACAATGACTAACTGCTCTTTCTTCTGCGCATTCAGTCCTGAGATGATGAAATCAACACGTTTAGCTGTTAAAGGGATTTGATATTCTATAGCCACCCCTACATTATCAGAGAGTTCAGATGTATTAACTACTTTATACATAAACTGCATAGAATTCTCCCACGAACGAACTTCATTGGGAGAGGTATGTCTACCAAGATGTTCGAGAAAAGCATTGTCAATATTGTTGGCGATAGTATTGTTGAATACATCGTCAACGAACTGCTTCTTGGTGGCTCTATAGATAATCATAACTCGTTATATTTCTTAGCATTTCCGTAGGCTTTTCCTACAGGATACTTCTCCGCATTCTTTTTGATTTTTTTTAAAACAATCTGTTTGATGTCAAAATCGTACTTATCAGCGATGAGGATAGCATAGTTGAAGATGTCTGCCAGTTCTTCTTCTACCTTGTCTATATTTACTTCAGAGGCATTTTTCCACAAGAAAGCCTCATTGAGTTCTGCCGCCTCAATAGAAAGAGCAAGAGCCAAGTCTTTTCCATTATGGAACTGATCCCAATCTCGCTCTTGTGAGAATTCCACAATTGCTTTACGTAGTTCTTCTATGTCACTCATCACATGTTCTTTTTTGAATTGTACATCTGGAGTGCGCTCTCATATGCTTTCGAGAAAGGAAGTCCTAATGCGTTGAGCTTGTGAGGAATAGCTCGTGCCCAACTGACATAATAATAGGCTAGAAATTGATAGCCACCAAACTCTTTATCTGGAATGGATTTAATAGAGTATTTTTTCTTGGGGTCAATTCCAGTAACTCCCACCATGGCAATTTCCAATGCGATACGGTGTATTGCTTGTGGAGTAAGAGTATCGAAATACTCCATTGCACCTAACATATACAATGACATCATCATGGTTTCTGTGGGGTCTGCACCATCTTGATGATTCTGGGCGAATTGAGCATTAGCTGCTTCAGTATCCTCTATCGACAAAGCATTTTCCTCTAAGTCTTTCAAATCACTTTTCATTGAGAGATCTGCTTTCATACCAGGGGTCACTTGTTTCTCATCAATGATTTCTATTAACTCATCCATATTGAAAGATTGTACAAAATATTCCAACATCTCATATTCATCTCCTGCCTTGTAAGTATTCAAATATGCCTTGAACTCCTCATAGAGGTCTTGCGCATGTTTGTATTCTTGTTTTGTTGGATTATATTGACCTATCAGATTTATACCATAAAGGTCTTTGAAGTGCAGACTTGTAACGATATTCATTACTTTATTTGCATATACTATCTCCTTAGGGAAAAAACCATTGGATGCCGCTTGTTTAACAGCATTTATATTGTCCTGCTCCATATGGAAGAGCGAAAGCATCTGGATGGGGCGCACAATTTTGTAGTCTGTATAAATCATGTTTTCAACAAATAAATCCAGCGGACAATTCATCAGTTGAAGCCCTAATCCATCAGCAAGGCCGATAATTGCTTTATCCAACTCTGAGAGAGGAATATGACTGTGCCTTTTCTTCATAAACGAGAGAAAACGTTTTTTGAAGGCTGTTCTTGTTCGCTCTGAACTAACAACAGCTTTAGACCTATTGGCTATTGTTGCCTGTTGGCTCATTTTCAAATGCATCATTTCGTGAATAAACAGGTGTTCAACATAATCCTTCTCTGGATTATATCTAATTACATGTTCTTTTGCTGCATGAAGAGGAGCATATTCCAATTTTGCATGGACGTTGAGGCTTCTATCATCTGTAATTCGGATATTGACATAATCTACAGCCTCGAGTTCATCTTTTATTCCCTTCCAGACATTCAAATAATTGGTTTTGTCTGCATATTCTTTGGCGACTGTGATATAGAGTTTTATCAATTCTTCACGCACAGAGGGATTCTCTGGACGGTCTGATGATTTTAGAGCTCCTTTGTGACAAATCTCAAAGGCATCTTCAATCCTATTGAGTTTATAATAACAAAGAGCGAGTCCATAATACGAATTGGCATAAGAATCATCAATAGCCAAAGCCTTCATCATATAAGGAAGGGCACTTTCATAATCATGACATTCCATATAAGTGGCACCAATATTGTTAATGGCAATGGCATTGTTAGGATGATATTTTAAGACTTTGTCATAGTATTGTTTGGCCGTCTTGATATCTTTCTTCTCTTTTGTGAGTAGGTTACCCATCAATATTAGTGCCCATAAATTCTGAGGATCACATTTTAAGGCTTCAATTAACTCGTCAAATGCCTTGTCTGGTTCATTCTGATGATACCAATGAACCTGAGCTAATGCTCGCCATGCCTCAGAATTCTGAGGGTCATTTTTTGTTATCTCTTCAAGTAGAGAAAGTGCCTCTTCGTATTTATTCTTATTACACAGGTCGAATGCCTGCTGCAATTTTTCTTGCATCTGTCAGCAACAACTGGTCTGACTGATACCCAAGTGTCAGAAAGGTTTTCCATTCCCGGTTTGCTACAATGCAGAAAAAACGAGGGTATCTCCTGCTGCCCATCCCACCATTTAGGCCTACCACAGCCATCTCAATAGAAAGAACAGATTTGATACCCTCTGGAGTATATATAACACACCTAAAAGTGTGCGTGAGGGCACAAGTCCCTCGGCACACTCCGGTTGTGCATAACATACACATCCATAGGCGTCACCTCTGCATTTGTCTTTGATTGAGATTTGATTGTGGTAGTTCAAATGGTCAAAAACAAAGCGTACAGTGTCGCTTTTCCACATGTAGTACTCCCCATCTATTAGCTCCATCCTCCTACGAGAATATCATTGCTGCAATGGGCAGATTGCTGTTGCAAAGATAACAAAAAATTATTAATTATTACTTGTTAAAATAAAAAGTTAGATAGATTTTTAGATTGTGAAAAAATAATAACAACAAAAGGGCAGACCAGCGGCCTGCCCAAAGATGATTTTTGTAAAGTTATGTTGCATGTGTTGGTTATTCGAAACCCAGGAGCTTATATTGGTGATTGAAGTGCAGGAAGACGCCGCAGGGCAGTTCCACTTCATAACCATAATCTTCTTTGTCTATCTCCACCACTGATGTTCCAGGGAAATTGTCATCAACAATCTTCATGATGGCTGCGGGCACCACGTTGGCGGGTACAGCATCGCTGTGGCAGTCAATAGCGTCCCAGTTGCCGTTGTTGTCGAAATCAATCTGTGTACCATCGTTCAAGCTTACCTCAAAGCAGTCGTCCGTCATTTCTTTTTCTATAGAAGCAATTTGCCTGTTAGGGAAGTTCTGCTGAACAAAAGATATAGCTTTGACAGGCAGACTATTGATGGGTAATTTGTTTGTGGCTGCGTTGCCTTTCAACATGAATGCCATAAGGCATGCTATAACTGCAATAATTGTTTTCACCGTTTTCATAATTGTTAATTTTTTGTTGTTTGCGTTTTTATTATCTTTTACTTTTTTGCCGCAAGGAGTGTTTTTCCCTTTTGGCGATGCAAAAGTACGCTCACTTTTCTTGGTGCCAAAGAATAATCATCTTTATTTGTCGAAATCCATGCGACAAGCATGGCAATGTGCGACAAACCGATGAAAGCATGTAAAAAAATGTCGCAAAACACGTATTTTGGAACAAGAAATATGAATTTTAGCGAACAACTTGAAGAAGAAAGCAAATTACACGTGTTTTTTTCAAGACAAGTAGAAAGAAGAGAATTAAACTTTATCCCCGCTCAAGCGTCATAGAAAAGATGAATCTTGCAACCATTACATGCCGAGAGCATGCTATAAACCTACTATTATTTAATATGAAGAAAATTCTTATCTTTCTTATTCTGGCTGTTGCCTCTGCATCGGCCCGTTCTTACACGCCTTGGACGAAAGGGGGTTTCGAGACCCGCCAATACCGTAACCTATTTGTAGAAATGGGCTATCAGCCGGCAGCAGTGGAGGCCAAATTACAAGAAGTGTTCAACGATGTGTTCCGCGGTCCCAACAAAGTTTATTTTGAGGTGGGCGACACCTTAGGCTATATTTCCGACATCAAGAACAACGACGCCCGTACAGAAGGTATGTCGTATGGCATGATGATAGCCGTGCAATTTGGTGAGAAAGATATTTTCGACCGTCTATGGCGGTGGAGCAAGAAATATATGCAACATCAGTCAGGTTCCCGTGAAGGATATTTCGCTTGGAGCTGCAAGACCGACGGCACTCGTAATTCCGATGGAGCAGCCTCCGACGGAGAGCTGTACTACATCACTGCCCTCCTTTTCGCCTCCAACCGTTGGGGCAACGACACGGGAATTAACTACAAAGCTGAAGCACAGCACATCCTCAACTGTATCATGCCCCGTGAATACACACCGGAGGCAAGACCGGGATTCGGTGGTTTCGGCCCCCAACAGACAGGTCCGCAGAAGATGTTCCTGATAGATCCGGAAACCCAACTGATTACTTTCACACCCGACGGGTTCGGACAGCGTTTTACAGACCCCAGTTATCATATTCCCGCATTCTATGAGGTTTGGGCCTTGTGGGCCGACGATGGGCGCAGCGAGTATTGGAAGGGGTGCGCCGCCAAGAGCCGTGCTTTCCTTCATAAGGCTACCCATCCCGTTACCGGTTTGAATGCCGACAACTGTCAGTACGACGGCAGCGAGATGCAGATGCCCCGCTTCCCCGGACGCCCGCAAGGTCAGCAAAACGCTCCCCGACGGATGGGAAACAATAATTTCCGCTACGACTCATGGCGTGTGCCGATGAACATCGCCCTCGACTACGAATGGAGCTGTGCCGACAGAGAATGGCAGCAGCAATACGGTGAAAAAATACAGAATTTCCTCTATTCTCAAGGCATCAACACCTTTGTCGACCAATACCGTGTTGACGGGACACTCCCAGAAGGTGACGAGATACTGCCTGCCGGAGGCTTCAGAAAACTACGCCACAGCATCGGTCTGGTAGCCACCTCGGCAGCTGCTTCTGTGATGTGCTCACATGAAAAGAGCAAAGAGTTTGTCGACGCCCTATGGAATGCGCGTCATGAACCGTTCGAAGACGGCTACTTCGATGCCTATTACGACGGGCTTCTCCGTCTCTTTGCATTCATGCATCTTAGCGGACACTACCGGGTCATCTTCCCTGGTGAATAACAAAACAAACAGCGGGCGTATCGAAATGATACGCCCGCTTCTTTTATATGCGCGACAGATGTTGTCAGAGGCTTGAAAATCTGACGTATTTCGTACCCAAAAGGCCATACTTTCTACTTTTTTGCGATGCAAAACATTAGATTTCGTGAAAACGTTGTATTTTTGCATGGGAAAAGGAGGAAAGGGCAAGATATTAGGACTAAAAAGCCGAACATCCCAGAAATGACAATTATGAAAAAGAACATACAACACCTGGTGCGCTGTGCAGTCATGACCGCCGCCACCCTTCTAATCGCCTCGTGCGACAACACACCCAAATTCCAAGTCAGTGGCAATATCACGCAGGCCGCCGACTCGTTGCTCATCTTTGAAGACATGGCACTCGATGGACCTCAAATCATCGACAGTGTCCGTCTCGATGCCGAGGGAGCCTTCTCATTCTCGGCCAAAGCACCCGAAGGGTCGCCGGGTTTCTATCGTCTGCGCATTGGCGGACAGATTGTCAACCTGGCCGTCGACTCTACAGAAGCCATCACCGTGACAGCCTCTTTCCCCACCATGGCATCAGGATATGCCGTAGAGGGTAATGATGACTGTAAGAAAATCAAGGAACTGACATTACGCCAGATGGACCTGCAGGCACGTGCACAGGCTGTGGCCTCTGACCCGCAACTCACGGGTGATGCACCTGCCGACAGCATCTACCGTATGATGGAAAAATACCGCAAGGAAGTAAGCACTAACTATATATATAAGGAGCCTATGAAGGCTTACGCCTATTTCGCCTTGTTCCAGGGCATCGCTGTGAACCAAGCCTTCCTGAAAATATTCGACCCCCAAAGCCGACGCGACGACATACGTCCGTTCCAGGCCGTGGCCACCTCTTGGGACCAATTCTATCCCAACAGTATACGGTCGCAGAACCTGCATAATATCGCCATAGAAGGACTGAAGACCCAAGCCATTCTGCGCGATCAAGATAATGGTTTGCAAATCGACCCCAGCAAGGTGTCGGAGGCGACACTTATCGACCTACCTCTTGTTGACAACAAAGGTAACATCCGTCACCTGACCGAATTGGCAGGCAAGGTGGTGCTACTTGATTTCCACCTCTTCTCTGCCGACGGCTCACCTGCACGCATCATGTCACTGCGTGAGCTATACAACAAATATCACGACCGTGGACTGGAAATCTACCAAGTGTCTCTTGATGAGGATGAGCATTTCTGGAAAACACAGACCGTTGCCCTGCCGTGGATTAGTGTGCGCGACGATAATGGCGCACGGTCGGCGGCTTACCTGGCTGCCGCTCCTGGCGTGCCGTGCAGCTTCATCATCGGGCGTAACAATGAGGTAGTGATGGGTCCTGCCCAGATTAAGGACTTGGACAGCGACATCGCTAAAAATTTGTGAAATAAAAAATCGTCATGAGAGGAAAAGTAATGATAGTCATTTTGCTGAGCATTCTTTCAATAGGAAGCAAGGCACAGACCTACTCCTTGGAGCAGGTAAACGACACGTTGTCGTTCCTCTCACTGACGAAAGATGGACAGACCGACCGTTATCGGCTGCCATGGCCTACGCTCCGTTGGTGCACAGGCGACGTGAACGGTGACGGGGTGGAAGATGCCATGGTGATGGTGGTCAAGCGCACCCGCTACGACCGTCGCGTGCTACCACGCCTGTTCACCTTCACCCAAATCAACGGTCGTGTCCGCCCCTTGTGGCTGGGTTCGCAACTCGGCGGCATCCTTGAAGATTTCCGCTTTACCGACGGTCAGGTGATGTCTCTGCAGCGTACTACCGACGACCATTATGTGGTGATGACCCACCGCTGGCGGAAGTTCGGACTGGGAGCCGACAAGATTCTCATCGAGGGCGTGGACCGTGAAACGGCAGAAAGGTTGTTCTTAGGGGCAAGTGACAAGGAGCAATAGAATTGCCAAAATATAAATCAACATAATAATACTAAACAATAACACTAAACATTTAAAATCATGAAACGACTAATCATTTCACTGTTTACCATCATGTTGGCCATACAGATACACGGCCAAGGTATGGTGCTGCCCGGTGAGGGACATATCCAGGTGGAGGATCTTAAGTCCAAACTCAACCTGAATATGGACATCTCACGCCTGAGCCTGAGCGAGCTGCGCGTACTGCGTAATGCTCCTGCCGCACGTCAGGGCTACGTGTTCAAGGCATCTGAGTTGAGGAGCATCTTCCTCACCACCAGTTGGTATCTCGACTTGGCCGTGAAACGCCAAGACGGGAAAATGCCCGCCATCAAGTACAGTGCTGCCGAGACAGCCTTCATGAACCGCATCAAGGCCCGTGAGGCTGAGTTGTCGAAGAGCAACTACGCACCTACCGGGGGAGGCATTGTCAATCCTGAAAACATTATCAACCCCGCCCATCTGACCACTTTCAATCCACAGTTGAAGACAGCCCTCCAACGTCAAGGATTCGGTATTGTGCCCACCGACCAGGAGCAGCTGTTCCAGATTTACGAGGAGAACATGTACAGCCAGTTCCCGTCGTTCATCACCACCGACCTCTATCTGCAACTCTTCCACATGTATTTCGACACTACCTTGCGCAAGGTGGAAGAGAGCACCCTGCTCGGTGCCATGACGGACTATAGCCGTTACATGTATGCCAAGATGAAGGATTATGCAGCGCGAACCACCAACGCGCAACTGAAGGCCGCCGCCGAATGGAACATGGTATATTTCGATGTGGCTCAGAGCCTATTCACTGGTCAGATACCGCAGGCGACTGTACAGACTCAGAAAGAGACGGCCAACAACGAACTGCGTCAGGTGTACGAAGAAACCGATGACTTTTCCGACTACCTCGGCTATACTAAAGTGAAGTTCAACTACAGCTTGTTCCGTCCGCGTGGCCATTACACCCGCAGCGATGCTGCCAAACGTTATTTCCGTGGCATGATGTGGTTGCAGACCGTACCCTTCGGTAGCGACATTGAAGAGCAGATGCTGCGTGCCGCCATCATTGCCGAGACAATGCGAGGCGACAGCCAGGCACAGCGTCTTTACGACCGCGTTGATGCCCCCATCCGTTTCCTGATGGGTGAGCCCGACAATGTGACCATCCTGCAGATGGGTGACATCATGGCGAAGGTGGGTGCCAATGCCCAGAAGATGGCCACCGATGAAAAAACTTTTGTGGCAGTGCGCCAACAGGTGGATGCCTTGGGCGAGACGCAGATTCGCATCCGTCCCGCCTTTGAGCGCACCAGCCATGTGAAAATCAATGTGATGCCGCAGCGCTACACTCCCGATGCCGAGGTGCTGCTCAAGACCGTGGATTATGATAACGAACAGACACAGCGCGACGTGCCCATGGGTCTCGACTTCATGGCGGCTATCGGCGTACAACCTGCCCACGATATCCTCTTCGGTGAACTGGGCGTGCAGAGGCAGTGGAGCAAATTCGGCAACGTCCTCTCCGCGATGTCCACCCGTATGGGTGACATCAATTGGGAACAGACCATCTACAACCGTTGGGAGGCCGCACTGCGCGAGTTGTGCGTGGCGAAAGATGCCCGCCAACCCTATTTCATGAAGACCAGTCAGTGGGATAAGAAAAACCTCAATGCGGCTCTCGCCTCTTGGGCTGAGCTCAAGCACGACGCCATCCTCTACGCCAAGCAGCCCTTCGGTGCCGAATGTGGTGGTGGCGATGACCTTCCCATGCCTGTCACCAAGTCGTACGTGGAACCCAATATCGCCTTCTGGAACAAGGCCGTGGCGCTTATCGACGCGCTGACAAGCACCCTTGACCGTTATCAGTTGCTCAACAATGAGACACGCGAGTTGGCCAAGGACGTTCGCAAAGAAGCACAGTTCCTCCTCGACATTTCGAAAAAGGAAATGGAAGGCAAGAGCATCACCGATGCTGAATACGAACAGATGCGTGTCATTGGTGCCATATATGAGCATATCACCCTTGGGTTGATAGCCAACGAGGATGAAGAACTGATGGGATGGTACAATGTGACGGGTGCCGACAAGAACGTGGCCATCGTGGCTGACGTCTATACTGCCAACGCCGACAACAACCCCGAGAAATCCATCCTTTATGAAGCCGTAGGACCCGCTGACGAGATTTACGTCATCGTTGAGATTGACGGTATGTTGTACCTCACCCGTGGTGCTGTGTTCAGCTACCGTGAGTTCAAACGTCCTATCTCCGACCCGCGTCTGACTGATGAAGAATGGCAACAGATGCTGCCCTCTGAACCCACGTTGGGAGTACCCTCTTGGATGAACGAGATTATCGTGCCCATAGACCGTCCTGAGAGCAACCGTGAAGTGTTCTACAGCAGTGATTGTTGATGTTGTTTAAGAAGGAAACAAGTTGTAATATACATATCAATAAATGGTGGTCATCGCATACAAACGATGACCACCATTCCCTTTTTACCATTTACCTTTCAAGGCTATTGTCCAGCACGAAGTGCTTTACTTCCTTTTATAACTTCCCTTTTTACTTCCTACTATTACTCCCCTTTTTTCCTCCCTTTTACTCTTTTACCTTTCCAAAGTAGTCGAGGCAGGTGTCGCGCCACTCCACGGCGTTGTCGTATTGAATATCAAGCAACCGTGTTACCTCAGCAGCCCTGGCGGCATCAATAAATGGTACTACCTCTTGCCATACCCGACGGAATCGGTCCACCTCGGCCACGCCTTTATTGTAATGAGCCACAAGATTGTCCCACAACGTCTTGCCGTTTCTCATCTCATAATTCCATGACAAATGGTGAAACCACAGCAGATAATCATCGGGACAAGTGTTCAGGTCGTCGTATCGGTGATTGAAAGGAGCACGGTACTGGTTGACGGCACCCGTTCCTTTCGATGACCTGTCGAAGCCGATGCCTTGTTTGTCGGCTTGGTGATAATACACTGGACACCATTCCAGGGGATAATCCGCTTTAAAACCATCAGGTTCGGGGCCATAATGATGGTCGAACTTAAAGATATGATGCAGACCGAGCGGCATCATGTAGTCGACGCATGCCTCACGGCTATCCATCATCATATTGACAATCTTGTCCACAGCCCCACTGTTGTCACTGCCACGCAATGTTGGGAACGTCTGTAGCACCCATTCCTTAGCAATATCCTCTTCAGAGAGATACGGGTTCCATGCCAGTCGTCCGAAGGCATACCAGTTGGCTTGTGAGAACGGATGGCCGCACCACGCATGAGCATCTTCATAGTCGCCAATGTTGGCCACGCCGGCAATGCCCATCATACGTGACGGTTCCACGAATGAGAAGAACTCCTTCCACATCGTGCCGAGATACACCAGGTGAAGGCTCTGTCCTGTATATTCCTGTGTAATCTGCAACTCCACCATCTGTGGTGTCTTTTTGATATTGTCGAAAATCGGAGCATAAGGCTCCCGTGGCTGGAAATCAAGCGGTCCGTTTTTCGACTGCAATATAACATTGTCGTCGAATAGTCCGTCCATAGGTTTGAACTCACTCACCGCCTGCATCACACGATCTTCCCCTTTATGGTTCGCCCCATACACGAAGGAACGCCACATCACGATGCCATTGTGTGGCTTGAGTGCCTTGGCCAACATGTTGGCACCGTCGGCATGGGTACGATTATAGTCACCGGGACCTGGTTGTCCTTCAGAGTTTGCCTTAACAAGGAAACCTCCGAAGTCGGGAATAAGTTTGTAGATTTCGTTCACCTTGTCGACCCACCATTTCTGCACTTTCTCGTCAAGAGGGTCAGCCGTCTTGGTAAATCCCAATGCCATGGGCGAGGCGAAATTGATGCTCAGGAAGGTTCTGATACCATAGGGGCGCAGTCTGTCGGCGAGCACCGCCACCTTCTTCAAATATTCCGTGGAAAGCATCTTCGGCGAGGCGTTCACATTGTTGAGCACCGATCCGTTGATACCTATCGACGCATTGGCCCGACAATACATCTTCACCCTTTGTTCCATCCACGGGCTCATCGTCTTGCGGTCGCCGTCAATCTCCTCCCATTTCCAGATGCTTTTGCCCGCATACCCCCGTTCGACCGAGCCGTCGAGATTGTCCCAATGGTTGAGCAATCGTAGTGCAAAGAATGGTTTCTCACGGTGTTTGCGTATGCTCTTTCCCATAGCCAATGAGCGCTTCACATCGAAGACAGCATAAAGCAGAGCCAGGTCGCTGCCCCCAATCAGTTCTTCATCGCTCACCTCATACTCTTCCTTGTCCATGGTGGGATCGATAACCAGTCGCATGGTGCTGATTTGTGATGACGGTCCCAACTCTTCCACGGCCAGGGCCATAGTAGGATTCATGGAGCCTTGAACGATGCTTGTACGTACATCGCTGCCGTGTGCATAGTCTGTTCTCTGCAACCACAGGTCAGCGGCCTGTTGTGCCTGCATGGTCATGGTCAGGATTACACCTGCCAAGGATACTAAGATTCTTTTCATATTATAGTTAATATATTGTCTTAACTCATCTTATGAGTTCTTAAGCGTTCAAACATCCCATTCTTGGGACAGGGAAGAGGGGATGCTTCCTCTCTCCTTGTATTCACTAGGTGTCATGCCAAAATGCCGTTTGAAGATGGTAGAGAAATGATTGGCATTATTAAATCCCACGGCATAGGCCACCTGTGTTATATTCACGTTCTGTTCGCGTATGATACGTGCTGCCTGTTCCAGGCGCAGGTTACGGATAAACTCACCTGTGGAAATGCCCGTAATCTCTTTCATCTTACGGTGCAACTGAGCCCGGGAGATACCCACCTCACGTGTAAGGTCCTCAACATTGAAATCCGAATCGGAAAGATGTTCATTCACACATTTCATGATTCTCCGCATGAGCACGTCATTGGGATTTTCCATCTCTACCCGTTCCACCTGTTGTTCCTGTTGCTGCGCCCCTGAGAACTTACCTTTCAACCTCCTGACGTTGGCAATGAGGTTATCAATGCGCAGGTGCAACTCTTCTATGCTGAAAGGCTTAGCCAGGAAAGCGTCGGCTCCATGTTTGATACCTTCCATGCGGTCACTCACCTCCGCCTTCGATGTGAGCAGCACCACGGGGATGTGGCTGATGAGACTGTTCGACTTGATTTTCTTAAGCAACGTAATACCGTCCATCTCAGGCATGATTACATCGCTCACCACCAAGTCGTAATTGCCCTTGAGCAACGCTTCGAGAGCCATCTTTCCGTTGGGACAGGTGTCCACGCGGTACCAATCAGCCAGTTCACGGCGTATGAACTGTGCCAGTTCACGGTCGTCGTCAACGACGAGAATGGTCACCTTAGCCACTTTCTGTGTACCCTTGTCCATGTTCCATAAGTCAATGTGGTTAACCATACTGTCATGGTTCTCCTGCGTCACCTCCGTCAATTGTTCAACAGGTGTTTGCGATGCCGGGAGAGTCACCGTCATCACGGCACCCTTCTTTCCGTCGTTACGGTTGCGCGCCTTGATGGTGCCCCCGTGGAGCAAGACGAGCGAGCGTGTCAGGTTCAGTCCTATGCCCGTTCCCTCCACATGGAATCCCGAAGTGTTTTTCCCTTGATAGAATCGTTCGAAGAGTTTAGACGTATCTTCGTTATTGAATCCTATGCCCGTATCGCTCACCGTCAGTATCACCTGTTGTTTTTCTTGCCGCAGGTCAACAACGATCTCGCCGCCGTCGGCAGTATATTTGAAAGCATTGGAGAGGAGGTTGTTCACCACCTTGTCGAATTGTTTCCTATCGATATCAGCCACCACCGTGTCATCATGTTCAAAAGAAAGCTGGATGTTTCTTGACCGGGCGTGGTATTGGTACAGCGAGCATATACCCTTGATATAGGCTACAAGGTTCGTGGGTTCGCATTTCAGCTGCATCTGGTTTTTGTCGATTTTCCGTTCATCGAGTATCTGATTGACCAGCAGCAGCAAACGATTGGCATTGCGGTCAATGGTTTCGATGTCGGCCTTCGACTCTTCATCATGCACCTTTCTCTTCAGGTTTTTCAGTGGTCCGAGAATCAGCGTCAGCGGTGAACGAATATCATGTGTTGCATCGATAAGGAAGCGCATCTTCGCCTCGTCGAGGTCACGTTTGCTCTTCCTTCGGTAATACATCAACACCCCAGCCAAAAGTGCTGCCGCCAAAAGGAAATAGAAGAAAAAGGCCAGAGGCGACGTATACCACGGATTGGCCACCCGCACCCAAATCGTCGTGGGTTGCTGTGCGCGTACGCCATTGTCCACCGCCCTCACTTCGATTTGGTATTCACCAGGCTCCAATTTGTTGAAAGGAATCATATTTACACCCTCGTCGGTGAGTTGTTCCTCTCCCCCGTTCACGCGGTAAGCCAGTCGGATATGGTCATCATCCTTGAATTTGAGCAATGAGAATTCCATAGTAAAGGAGTTTTCAGAATAAGGTAAGCTGAAATGCTGTTTAGCCACCAGTTTTTGCGTGGTATCACTTTCCTCATCCTGTTGTTCAAACATATCGTGTGCCTTGCCATCGACCAAGAAACGTGTGAGGTGCAACGTACCTACGTTGGCTTTTGTTCCGCTAACTTCTCGTGGTTGGAAGACCGTGATGCCTGTACCCGACCCGAAAGCGATATACCCGTCGGCTCTTTTCGCCTTCGCTCCAAGGGTATATTCGCGTGTACTCAGTCCGTTGCCGTTGAGGTGTCCGACGAACTGGCCGTCTTCGGAATGGCGGTACTGCCAGATGCCCTCCGTTGTGGCGAACCACAGATTACCGTCTAAGTCGCTGACGATGGCACCCACTTGTTTGTCGTCAAGCACCTCAGAATTGGCGAAGCGTTCCACCCTGTTTTCATCGACGAGGAAGATGAAGACTCCGTTCTCAGTGGCCAATACAATATTGCCGTTAACGTTTTCGCATACCGCATTGGCCTGCACTTCACGCAGCAGACTGTTCCAACCAAAGGGCACAAAACTTTCCGTATCGGGTGACATGCAGCATACCCCCGAGGCAGTACACATCCAGAGCAGTCCCCTGGAGTCTATCATCATGTCGCGTATCCAGTTATTGCACAAGAATCCTTTGCCGTCACGTTGGTTCATGTCTTTCTTGTGGTGTTCACCCGTAGCCAGATTATAGATGGTCAGTCCACGACTGTAATCAGAGATATAGAGGTTGTTCCCGTCGTCTACCATCGTCTGCAAATGGTCTCCTTCCAATCTGAGCCTTTCCTGATACGTTCCCGATACAGGTTGGTAAGCATAGAGTGTGTTGTCGGTGCCCAACCAATAGTTTCCTTTGGTATCGCGGTAGATAAAGTGTGCACCGGCAGGAGATGTGGGATGCGCCACGATGGTCCCTTCGGCATTGAAATGGTACACCCCGCTGTTCTGCACCACACAATAGAGTCCTCCGTCACCAGAGGGCGTAATGGATGTGACGGCACCGCCCGAGGCTACTTGTTGCGACGATAGGTTCCAGTTCTTGAACATCGGCTGCTGTTGGTTGATGAGGAACACACCCCTGTTGTTACATCCCACCCAAAGGTTACCGTCTCTATCCTCCATCACGTCGGTCACGCTGGCCGTGCCCAGATGGAAATCTTCCGCCGAATAATCCACATTTGTCAAGGCCGATGTCCCTTTACGCATGGAAAGCAAACCATGATTGGCAGTGCCAATATACAGGTTTCCCGCCCTATCGGCCATGGCTGTTCGAATGATGAGGTTATCACCCACGCCACTCTTGTCGATATCCACGTCGGCGATGGTTCCCTGCTTGTCATTATACTGTAGGATGCCGTTCATGCACACGATGAGCATGGTGGAGTCGGTCTCATCGATAAAGGCGACAGGTGCTCCGCATGGTGACTCAAAGTCGCGGATGTCAACGGGCTGCCGACCGCTCACCTCATAACAGGTAAACAAGTCTTCGTGGCTGCTCCGCCATAATCTACCCTTCCGGTCTTCATACAGACGTGAAAAGTATTGCTCCACAGGCCGGCGTGAATATTCCAACTCATTACTTATTCTTCCCTCGCCATTGCGTATGCTATACAATCCATAACCGGCCGTGCCAATCAGAATATCCCCCTCTTTGTTGACCAACAGCGAATAGACACGCGGCGTGCGTCCTCCTGGGAAAGGATAATTCACGAAACTGTCAGCATGATAGTCGTAGCGCACCAGTCCTTTACTCAGTCCTATCCACAGAGAGCCGTTTTTGTCGACCAAGAAACAAGTGACAATATTGTCAATAAGCGTTGAACTGTCGTTGTTCTTGTGCAGGTAATGGGTATAATGGTAACCATCGAACCGGTTGAGACCGTAATTGGTACCAATCCATATATAGCCATAAGCATCCTGTCCAACACAGTTCACCTGGTTGCTCGTCAACCGTCCCGACGAAAAGAGCGTTCCCCTGTCAGCCCTGCCCACAACGGCCATCAACACCAAAAGTGGAATGTAAAGGTATCTTTGTATTTGTTTCATGACGAATCCGTAAAATAAACGTACAAATTTACGCAAAAAACCGCAACACGCCAAGGAAAACAATATTTTTGTTTCAACTATAAAAAAGATGATACATTTTGAAAGGTTGTTGATGCGAAAAAAAGTTGTTAAAAAGAAAACAAATGACTATCTTTGCAAACAATTAGCAATCTTATCAGCCTCATTGGCACTCATAAGCCCAATAAGCCTAATATATGAAAAGAATCAACCTCTTATTGTGTGCATTTTTGTCGACAGCCATGTTGGCATGTGCCCAAAAACCGACGACGGCGAGACAGCCTTCTGAATGGACGGGGACATGGGCCACAGCCGTGGAAAAACCCGGCCAGGGCGACATGCCCCAATCATCGCTCTCCAACCGTTCATTACGACAAATTGTTCACGTGAGCCTTGGCGGCGAGATGTTGCGTCTGCGCTTGTCGAACGTACAAAGCAGCACGCCCGTCGACATCAAGAGTGTGTACATCGCTGATGCCACCTATATGAGCCGTATCAATGCAGCTACTGCCACCTACCTGACTTTCGGCGGCAACCGGAACTTGACGCTACAGGGCGGCGAGGAAATGGTGAGTGACGTGGTGGCTTATCACCTGCGCCCTCAGCAGCGGCTAGCTATCACTATCAACTATGGTGAACGCACCCCAGAGGAAGCATCCTGTCATCGTGGATCGCGCACCACCTCCTACATCATCACTGGAGAAAGTACACCCGAGAGTGACTTCAGCCATGGCGAGGAAGCAGTGCATTGGTACAACATCGCCTCTATCGACGTAAAGGGTCGTTGCAATACGGCCATCGCCATTCTCGGTAACAGCATTACCGACGGGCGAGGAAGTACCACCGACGCTCAGGACCGCTGGACTGACTTCTTTGCTGAAGCGCTGTCGGAGAACTCCGCCTCGACACACATGGGTGTGCTCAACCTCGGCATCGGCGGCAACTGTGTGGTGCGTGGTGGACTGAGCGAGCCGGGAGTGGTACGTTTCGACCGCGACGTGCTCGGACAGACGGGCATAGGCAACATCATCATTTTCGAGGGTACCAATGACATCGGAAGTTTCGGCGAGCACAATCCCAACATTGCCGACCAGCTCATCGCCGCCTATCAAGAATTTATCCGCAAGGGACATGAACGTGGACTGAAGGTGTATGGTGCTACCATCACGCCTGTAAAGGGTTCTTTCTATTACAGCGAGAAACGTGAGGCACAACGCCAACGGGTAAATGAATGGATACGCACCACTGCGGATAAGGCCACCGATGGACAACTGCACTTCGACGGTTGCATTGATTTCGATGCCGCCGTACGCGACCCGCAGGATCCTGCCGCCCTTCGCGCTGACCTGCAAGACGACTGGCTCCACCTTAACCCCGCCGGCTACAAACTGATGGGAGAGGTTGCCGCTGAGTTTTTCATACAAATATGCATGACAAGCCAATTATACCCAATAAGCTCAAATTTCTAAAAACCAAATAAATTATGCAAAACAATTCACAAGCTCAGGAATCGAAAGGATTCTACAAACTCTCCTGGTTGCAGCGCATCGGATTCGGCTCTGGCGACCTGGCGCAGAACCTGATTTTTCAGGTTATTTGCACCTACCTTCTGTTCTTTTACACAGACATCTACGGACTTACGCCATCAGCGGTGGCTGTCATGTTCTTGGTGGGTAATGTGGCAAACGTAATTTGGGATCCTATCGTGGGTGCATTAATTGACAAGAGCAACCCACGTTATGGTAAATACCGCTCATACCTGCTCTATGTAGGTATCCCTCTGTCGGGATTCGCCATTCTGTGTTTCTTCAACGGTTTTGCTCCATCGCTGATATATGCATACGTCACCTATATATCGATGCAACTGCTCTATACGTTTATCAATGTGCCGTACGGAGCGTTGAACTCGTCACTTACGCGTGACACAAACGAAATCACCATCCTCACATCAGTGCGTATGTTTATGGCCAACCTCGGTGGTCTGGCCGTCAACTCAGGTCTTCCTCTGTTCATCGCTCTGCTTGCTGGAGCACCGTCAGACAGTCTTCCTAAAGACTCGTCGGCTTGGTTCACCACGATGACTATTTATGCCATTGTTGGTTTCTGTCTGCTCATGTTCTGCTTCTCACAGTGTAAGGAGCGCGTCGTCATGGATGCAAAAGCCACTGAAACGGTGAAAGTGAGTGACCTTTGGATGGAATTCCTTCGCAACCGTCCTTTGCGGGTTCTCGCGTTCTTCTTCATTACCGCTTTTGCAATGATGTCGGTCGGCAATGCTGCCGGAGCCTATTTCATGAACAGCAATCTGCATGGTTCGGCTCAGGAACTGTCTATCTTTATGGCTTTGGGATCAATCCCAGCATTCATATTTATGCCTCTCGTTCCTTGGTTCAAGCGCATGGTCGGAAAGAAGAACATGTTCTATTTGTTCCTTGGCGCCGCAATTCTCGGTATGGCGATGCTCTATATCATCTCAAAGATGGAAAATCCAAGTATGTGGATGATTTATGTGGCTCAGTTTATCAAGAGCACGGGCGTGATTGTGGCCACTGGTTATATGTGGGCACTGGTTCCTGAAGTGATTTCTTACGGCGAGTACACGACCGGCCGTCGTATTTCCGGTATTGTGAATGCCTTGACGGGACTGTTCTTCAAGGCAGGTATGACCTTCGGAAGCATCGTCGGTCCTGCTGTATTGGCTTATGTCGGATATAACAGTGAAGTGATTGACCAAACTCCATTAGCCGAAGAGGGTATCCTGTGGCTTGTCTGTGTCATCCCCGCTATTTTGCTTTTGCTCGCCATTTTCATCATCTCGAAGTATGAACTTACCGATGAAAAGATTGACGCAATCAACCGCGAGATAGAGGCAAGATCAGCCACTGAAGAATGATCTTTAAGACACGTTAGAGGATTTAGTATTAACTGAACCCATGAAGAAGTATCTGTTTGTCCTCACCCTGTTGGCATTCTGTGCCAACGGGGTGGAGGCCCAAACAAAGCCCTTATCACTGGCCGATGCCTACCGCGACTACTGGTACACTGGTGTTAGCGTGAACCAGTGGCAGGTGGCAGCCGACCCGTCGGGCAGCAACGAGCACGACGTGACCGGTCAGGTGAGCAACGACCAGACTGCCGACTGGCCCCTGATAGTGGATAACTTCAATTTCGTAGTGGCCGAGAACTGCATGAAATGCGAGGTTATTCACCCCAAGGAAGGAGTCTACGACTTCACCCTGGCCGACCAGTTCGTTGACAAGGCAAAGGCTGCTGGGAAGAAAGTGCTCGGACACTGCCTCATCTGGCACTCACAATGTGCTCCCTGGTTCCACTTCGACAAGGATGGTAAGCCCGTGTCTGCCGAAGTGCTGAAGAAACGTATGCGCGAGCATATCTTCACCATCGTGAGCCATTTCAAGGGACGTGTGGATGCCTGGGACGTGGTGAACGAGGGCTTCGAAGACGACGGTACACCACGGAAGAGTCTGTTCTACCAGATTCTCGGCACCGACTACATCCCCTTGGCGTTCCGCTATGCCCATGAGGCTGACCCTAATGCCGAGTTGTACTACAATGATTTCTCGATGAATAAGTCCACAAAGGTGGAAGGTGTGGCGGCGTTCTTCCGTCCGCTCATCCAACAGGGCTTACCCATCACCGCTATCGGTATGCAGGGACATATGATTCTCGAGGACAATGTTGACAATTCGCTTATCAAAGAATATGAGCACTCCATCGAGACTATCGCAGCCCTGGGCGTGCCCACGTTCTTCTCCGAGCTCGACCTCTCTGTGCTGCCTAACCCTTACGGGTTCTCCGGTGCCAACGTCAGCGATAGGTTTGCCTACCGTCCGGAGATGGATCCTTACAAGGATGGACTGACCAAGGCCCACGAGGCGAAAATCAGTCAGTACTGGGTGGACTTCTATAAGATGCTGCTGCGCCACCACAAGGATATCATCCGCGTGAATTATTGGTGTCTGAACGATGCCAACTCTTGGCGCAATGACTTCCCCATCAAGGGTCGTACCGACTACGCCACCCTCTTCGACCGTCAAGGTCGCCTGAAGCCCTTCGTGCAGCAGCTGATTGACTTAGTTGGGAAAAAGTAAAAGGGTAAAAAGTAAAAAAGTAAATAACATAAAAACATTTCACAAAAGCCTCTGCCACTTCACCCCCTCCCGTCGGAGGGGGAAAGGGGGAGGCCCAAAAACCAATAAACAATGAAAAAAGCGCGTTATCTATTCCCAAGTGATTACATGGCAGATCCCGCTGCCAAGGTGTTCAACGGCCGTCTGTATATCTATCCCTCACATGACTGGGACAGCGGCGAGTGTTTTGATGACGATGGCGGCCACTTCCAGATGAAGGACTACCATGTGTTGTCGTTCGACGACATCGAGACAGGCGAGGCTACCGACCATGGCGTGATACTCGACGTGAACGATGTGCCCTGGGCCGAGAAACAGCTCTGGGACAGCGACGTGGTGGAAAAAGACGGTAAGTACTACCTCATCTTCTCCGCCAAAGATTATAATGGTGCGTTCCACCTTGGTGTGGCCGTGGCCGACCGTCCAGAAGGACCGTTCAAAGCCGAGCCGCAGCCTATCCGCGGTGCCATGAGCATCGACCCCTGTGCCTTCAAGGACGATGACGGACAAATCTACTGCTACTATGGTGGTCTGTGGGGTGGACAGTTGCAATGGCATGTGCCTCTGGCAGCACCCTTCAAACACGTTGGACAGAAAGAAGGAGAAGAAGCTCCCGCTGGCATGGTCGATATCGGTCACGCACCCGACCGCAAGACGGAGATGTGGGCTCCCGCCGATGCTCCTGCCCTCTCCAGCTTCGTGGCCCGTATGAGTGACGACGTGAAGCAGTTTGTCGAGGCACCGCGTCCCGTGGTCATCCTCGACAAGGACGGACAACCGCTGAAAGCCAGTGACCCGCACCGTTTCTTCGAGGCCTCGTGGATGCATAAGATGAACGGTAAGTATTATTTCTCATACTCCACCGGCGATTCACACTTCCTGTGCTATGCCACGGGTGATAACCCCTACGGACCGTTCACCTATCAAGGTGTTATCCTCGAGCCTGTCGTTGGCTGGACCACCCACCACTGCATTGTCGAATACAAAGGCAAATGGTATCTGTTCCACCACGACTGCGTGCCCTCGAACGACACCACTTGGCTCCGTAGCCTGAAGGTGATGCCCCTTGAAATGGACGAGAAAGGCAACCTGAAAACAATGAAGAGCGAGTAAGCCTCACCCCAACCCCTCTCCAGAAGGAGAGGGGCGTGATATGCACGCCATAATCCCCTGCAAGTCATATTGCTTGCAGGGGATTATTATGTAATTATTGCTCCGTCTGTGCACCCTCCCTTTGGGAGGGCCGGGGTGGGTGTTTCCCTTTGGGAGGGTCGGGGTGGGTATTATTCATCCCACAGATTGAAACTGTAAGTGGTAGTGGGATCCTCATCGTCCCACATGCCTTGGTTGGATTCAATTGGTCTATCGTTAGTGCTGTTCCAATGTACGGGCATCTCGATGTCACGTGCTTTCATGGCCGATGTTTCGGGTGCCTTATATGCTTTTGTATCCTTTATCTTGTCCATTTTGCTGTCCTCCTCTTTATTTGATAACCACTTTACGTCCGTTCACGATATAAATGCCTTTAGCCAATCTGTTCATACTTTGAACGCTTTCAGCGACCTTACGACCACTGAGGTCATAAACAGCTCCATCTTCCATCCAAGAATCATTTGGCTTAACACTATATTGTGTGATGCCTGTTGTTCCTGTATCTTGTGGTTTGCCTAAGTCTTCGAGTAAGAAAATGCCCATAGCGGCATTAGTCGTAGCTGTAATCTCTTCACTCACGTCTTCACCATTAAGATAAGCCTTTCCTTCTGGAATGATTCTTCCCTCTTTCAGTTTGAAGAACGCATAATTGTTATAGGGGTCTTCTTCAGTCCAATCAGATGTTTTCTGGAATACCAACAGATGCTGTCCGGCTGTTGCCGTCACAGTACCATCAGAAGCACGAAGTAAGTTGTTGCTCGGTGCCACAATCCCATCTTGTGAACTGGCAATTACCAGTTCGTTAACATCTTTCTGCCCTTTTATAATAATGGGTGTCTCAGCAGGGATGAGTGTTTCATTCTCACCCACACCAAATTCTGCGAATACCGCCGATTCTTGTGTAAACTGCACCACCTTGTAACCATGCACATCTACATCCGAAGTGTTTTTCGCAAGTGTCTTTTCCCAATCGATAGCATTCTTCGTCACGTATGTCACAAAGCCGGCTGTGCTCATAGTTACCTTTTCCAATGTCTGCTTTGCAAGGATGATGTAAACAGTGTTCAAACGCAGAGCTCCGTTCGTAGTTTTTGTAATTTTCACCTCTTCTACTTCTTCTCCCTCCAGGGAACTCCATACTTCATCACTTATGCTGCCTACATCAGATTTACAATCTGTTAGTCCTGTATTAAAGATTAATGCTTTGAGACAATAGCCATCAGGTGCAGTAAAGGTCAACGTCGTTCCATTGTAAAGACGAATCTCAGAATCGTTAATATAGGCATTTGATGATGTTCCTTTAGCATAAGTCACCTTAACATTTCCAATATATCCTGTCTCAGAGCTAAAATCTGCGATTGGTGTGATGGTGCCACTATAACTAGTCTCAAAAGTGCTGTTGTTCAGGTTGCCCGTGATGGCGTTGTTGGCTTCTACAGTCAATGTATACGAAGCCAAGCCAGACTTATAGTTATCCGTGGTCGATGCTGTAGCAGTGATGGTTGTAGTCTTATTTATTGCAGAAGCACCAAAGGTTACTTCGCCTGTAGTTTCGTTAACCGAAATGGCACTGTTTGAACTGGAATAAGTAATCGTTCCGTCATAACCTTCAGCGTATGTCAAAGTGGGCGGTGTGAAGGTTTCTCCATAATTGGCAGTCACACTTGTTTCAGAAAAAGCGAGGTTGGGATCTTCTTTTATAGTAGTGGAGCCAGATTCGTAAGTTACAGTAACATCCCAAATCCTAACTGCTCCGCTTGCTGTAATATACCCTGTATTTAAATCTAAATTCGAACAATCAATGGTAACTGAACTATCCCCAGTTCCAGAGGCAACACCATTCCCCGCAGCTGATGTGCTATTATATGCACTAAAAAAAAGGGTTGCTGTATTTCCACCGCCAGTCATAGGCTTACTTGCGTTGGAAACAGTCATTGTAATGGAAGTAATCTTTGCACCATATTCGGGAATTTGAATGTAATAAGCTTTATTACTAGCATATTTTCTTATCTGCAAATAGTGATACATCGCAGTTGCTGTACTATGGTAATGAATGATTGCATATGTATTCCAAATCTTCTCATTTGCATCAGTTATAGATAGAGTTCTATAACTCGTTTGATCCGCAGAAGGATCCGCTGCAACAATATTCGCATTTGTAAGTGTCACTGTCTCTTCCACAGCCTTTGCTGTCAACGAGACAAGCGTGGCGAGTAGGATTAATAATGTAAAATGTAAAAATTTTCTCATATTTTGTTATTAGTTTGATTTGCAGGTTGTATCCAATTATCTACGATTGTTAAATAATCGGGTGCAAAGGTACATATATAATGGTACGTAACCAAAAGAAAGGCCTATTATTTGACAGAAGAACAAAAGGACAAGTTATTTTGGAATAAAGAACAATTCCAAAAGAAATAATTAATGGTTCACAAATTTGTGAACCATTATATGAAGAACCTCAACCAACAAAAAAGTATTATTGGGTTTTGCAAATTACAATATTCGAGGTATTTCGGAGAAATGCAGAAATCAATCCTCTTCCAGATACCACTTGGAGTATTCCACGTAGTGGCGGGCATAACTCTCAGCCTGGTCTGAACTGGTCTTTTTCAAGAACTTAGCAGGCACACCACCCCAAATCTCATGCTCACCGATGATAGTACCGCCTAACACCAAAGCACCGGCAGCCACAATAGCCCCCTCGCCTACCACGGCATTATCGAGCACCACGGCACCCATACCGATGAGTGCACCGCAACGCAGCGTACAGGCATGAACAGTGGCATTATGGCCGATGGTAACGTCATCCTCGATGATGGTCGGACCAATCTTGTTGGTGACATGCACCACAGCACCATCCTGCACATTGACACGGTTACCCATAGTGACAGGAGCCACATCGCCACGCACCACAGCATTGAACCACACCGAGCACTCATCGCCCATGGTTACCTCGCCCACGATGGCGGCGTTTTCACTGAAATAACATTCCTTGCCCCATTTCGGAGTCAAGCCTTTAACTGATTTTATAATTGCCATTTTTTTAGTTACGAGTTACGAATGACGAGTTACAAGTAATGAATGATGAGTTACGAGTTACGAATGACGAATTCCTCATTGATAAATCATCATCGCAAAGCGACAATTTTTCGACATATGTCTCAACAACTCGTCAACATTCAACACTCAAAACTCAACATTCAACCTTCTGAATTTCCTTGAGGATGATATCGGTGGCACCCGCATGTTGCGACACATACGCTCCAGCCTTTTCGCCTGCTGCTTGCAGGAAGGATGCATCTGTATCGAAGCGGTCCATCAGTTGGCAGAACGACTCATAATCTCTCACTTGGAAACCGCCTTCCGAGGCCAACAAGCCCTGTGCCTCCTGGAACCGTTGGTTATTAGGTCCGAACACCACAGGCACACCCCAAACTGCAGCCTCTACCACATTATGGATGCCCACGCCGAAGCCGCCGCCAACGTATGCCACATCACCGTAGCGGTAAATGCTCGACAGCAAACCAAAGCAGTCTATGATAATACATTCCGCCTCAGCAGCCTCATTCTCCGTAGTTTGCGTATAGCGCACCACCTTACGATTCAACTTTGACATAATCTGTTTCAGATGGTCCTCATCAATGACATGGGGTGCAATGACCAGCCGCCAATCACGGTGTTCATTGAAATAACGGATGAAGATATCCTCGTCGGGAGGCCACGAAGAGCCGGCCACGAACACTTTGTAGTCGCCTTTGAAAGCCTTTACCACGGGGAGCTGTTTCGCCGCATCACGAATCTGCAACACACGGTCGAAACGAGTATCGCCGGAAATTGTCACCTGGTCAATACCTATACTGTGCAACAGTTCGCGGCTCAACTCATTCTGCACGAAGAAGCGGGTGAAACATTTCAACACCCTTCCATATTGACGGCCATACCAACGGAAGAAAATCTGTCCTGGGCGGAAAATACTCGATACGCTGAAAACGGGCACCTTCCTATGCTTGAGGATATGCAGGTAGTTGTACCAAAACTCATACTTGATGAAGAAAGCCATCACTGGGCGGATTGTCCGCAGAAAACGTCGTGCGTTGAAAGGCGTATCCAAAGGCAAGTAGCAGATGATATCTGCCCCCTCGTAGTTCTTGCGCACCTCATAGCCCGAAGGAGAAAAAAAGGTGAGCAGAATCTTATATTCGGGATACTCGCTCCGCATCTGTTCCATCAACGGGCGTCCTTGTTCGAATTCACCCAATGAAGCCGCATGGAACCACACATATCGTGCTTCAGGTTCCATTTTCTCGCGTACTATACCCAAAGCCGCCCTCTCGCCACGCCACATCTTCCTCACCTTTTTATTGAAAAGGCTATAGATGGCTACGCCACAGAGATAAAGGTATATAAAGATATTGTACACGTTAACTTCCTTATTATTCTATTTTAAAACCTCGATGGCTCGATGAATACGTCGGATGGTTTCATCACGTCCGAGGAAAGCGGAGATATCAAACATACCCGGTCCCTTGCCCTCGCCGACAAGTGCCAGACGGAAAGCATTCATCACATCACCCAGTTTATAACCTTTTTCCGCCACCCAAGCCATGACCACCTTTTCCTGTCCTTCGACAGAGAAGTCAGCTATACCTCTGAGTACTTCTGCCAGTTCACCCATGACATCGGCGGAATCGTCTTTCCAACGCTTGCGAACAGTTTTCTCGTCATATTCAGTGGGAGGGATGAAAAAGAAAGAACACAACGGCCACAGTTCCTTGACGAACGACACACGGTCCTTCATCATCGCCACCACCTGTACGATACGGTCCATCGGCTCATCAATGCCATAGCCCACAACTATCGGTGCAAAGAGTTTGGCTATCTCCTCAGGGGACTTACGCAACACATATTCATGGTTGAACCAAATACCCTTCTGGTAGTCGAAACGTGCACCAGCCTTTGAACATTTGTTAATGTCGAACAGTTGAACCAGCTCATCCAAGGAGAACACCTCCTGCTCCGTGCCCGGGTTCCATCCCAGCAACGCCAGGAAGTTAACCACTGCCTCAGGGAAATAGCCGCTCTCACGAAATCCCGACGACACGTCACCTGTCTTGGGGTCGGTCCACTGCAATGGGAATACGGGAAAACCCAGTCTGTCGCCATCGCGTTTCGATAACTTACCTTTTCCTTCCGGCTTAAGGAGTAAAGGCAGGTGAGCAAAACGGGGCATGGAGTCTTTCCATCCGAATGCCTCGTAGAGAAGTACATGAAGTGGGGCACTGGGCAGCCATTCCTCACCGCGTATCACATGGGTGATGCGCATGAGGTGGTCGTCGACGATATTAGCCAAATGGTAGGTAGGCAGCTCGTCAGCACTCTTGTAGAGCACCTTGTCGTCCACCACATCACTCATGATGCGTACGTCGCCACGAATCAGGTCGTTGACATGCACGGCCTGTCCCGGCTCCACCTTGAAACGTACCACGTACTGCTGACCATCGGCAATGAGTTGCCGTGTCTGTTCCTCGCCTAACGTGAGTGAGTTGCGCATCATCATGCGCGTATGAGCATCGTATTGGAAATTCTTGATTTCAGCACGTTTGGCTTCCAGTTCCTCTGGTGTGTCAAAAGCATAGTAAGCCTTACCCGCATCGAGCAGCCGCTGCACATATTCCTTGTAGATATCGCGGCGCTCGCTTTGGCGATAAGGGCCATAGTCACCTCCGAAGGAAACACCTTCGTCGAACTGAATACCCAACCATTTGAAAGCTTCGATGATATATTCTTCCGCTCCGGGAACGAAACGGCTGGAATCGGTATCTTCAATCCTGAATACAAATTGTCCGCCATGCTGACGGGCGAAGAGATAATTGTAAAGAGCCGTTCGCACGCCTCCAATGTGGAGTGGTCCTGTGGGACTTGGTGCGAACCTCACCCTTACCGTATTGTTGTCCATAACACGAATTTTTTGCAAAATTACACTTTTTTTTCGCAAACATTGCGAAAAAGCTGACAAATTCACAAAAATAAGGATAAAAGTGGGATGTATCAATTTTTTTTCGTATTTTCGCAAATTGAAAAAAGTGAGCACCATGTCATCATTTCTCCAATCTTCCCCAAACAATTACTGGCGCAACCTGTTCACTCGTTTGATGTTGGTTGTGTTCAGCACAGCACTCATCGTTTGGTTGCTTCCCCGCAAGGAAGGATTCCAGTTTAAATATGAGATAGGCAAACCCTGGATGGGCGACGACGTGATAGCGAAATTCAAGTTTCCCGTCCTTAAGAGCGAAGAAGCCATTGAAAAAGAACGGGAGGAACTCACGTCGACGTTCCAACCCTATTTTATCTACGATGAGAGTGTGGAGAACAAGGCCGTTGAAGATTTCAGCAAAGCCTTCGACAACAATGTGCCTGCTCCCATCGCCATGTTCAAGCCCCACATCACGCGTCGTCTGCACCAGCTGTACCAACGCGGCATCATGAACGCCCCCGATTATTCACGGCTGGCCACCGACACCACAGCCCAGGTGCGCGTGGTAAACGGCAAGAACGCCACGAGCACTGATGTTCGTCAGTTGCTCTCGACAATGAACGCCTACGATCAGATATTCCTTGACGAGAACCTGGCCGAACGTCGCAGTCTTCTGTTGAAATACGACCTCAACCAATACATCCGCCCCAACCTCACTTACGACAAAAAACGCAGCGAACAAGAGTTGGATGAACTGCTCAGCAGCATCGCCCCGGCAGAAGGACAAGTTGAAAACGGGCAGAAGATTATCGAACGGGGCGAGATAGTGAACGAGAACACCGCCCGCATTCTCCACTCACTGGAGAAGGAATTCGACAGCCGCAACACAGGTAAGTCGGAAAGCATGAACACCGTTTTGGGACAGGCAATCTACGTGGCCATGCTCATTCTTCTCTTTACCGTTTACCTCCTGCTGTTCCGGCGTGACTATTTCGACAAGTCGCGCAACATCCTCATGCTTTATTCGCTCATCACGCTCTTTCCCATTGCCGTGGCGTTGATGGTGCGCTTTACCAATCTGAGTGTCTATCTGTTGCCCTTTGCCATGGTGGCCATATTCGTGCGCATCTTCTTAGACTCACGCACCGCCTTCATGACACATACAACAATGGTGATGATATCGGCCAGCGCTGTGAACTATCAGGAAGAGTTTTTCATCATTGAGATGGTTGCAGGCATGGCCGCCATATTCTCATTGCGCGACATGTCGCGTCGTTCACAGGTGTTCAAGGCTATGCTGAGCGTCACGCTATGCACGATGATTATGTATTTCGCCCTGACGCTCATCCACAGCGACGACCACACCGTCATCAGTTGGTCAAGATATTTCTATCTGTTCCTCAACGGTATCTTCCTTTTGTTGGCCTACCCATTGATGTTCCTCATCGAAAAAACATTCGGTTTCACGTCCGACGTTACACTGTTTGAATTGTCCGACACTAACAAAGACTTGCTGCGTGAACTCAGTGAAGTGGCCCCCGGCACCTTCCAGCATTCCATCACCGTGGGTAATCTGGCAGCCGAGATAGCGAATAAGATTGGTGCCAATGGACTCCTGGTGCGTACCGGTGCCCTCTACCATGACATCGGTAAGATGTCGAACCCTGTGTTCTTCACAGAGAACCAAGCCAGCGTGAACCCTCACAATAAACTGTCGGAGAAGGAGAGTGCGCAGATTATTATCAGCCATGTGACAGAAGGTATCCACCTGGCTGAAAAAAACGGTCTGCCCGAAGTTATCAAGAATTTCATTCTTACCCACCACGGCACAGGAACAACCAAATTTTTCTACATCACTTATAAAAACAACCATCCCGACGAACCCGACAACCCCATCCCCTTCACCTATCCCGGACCGAACCCGTCGACCCGCGAACAAGCTATCCTCATGATGGCCGACGGCGTGGAAGCCGCCTCACGCTCACTCGACGAATACACGGAGGAGAGTATCAGCCAGTTGGTGAACCGCATGATTGACAATATGGTTAACGAAGGCTATTTCATCGAGTGTCCCATCACCTTCCGTGACATTCTCGTGGCGAAACAGGTGCTCATCGACCGTCTGCGCTCCATCTATCACACCCGCATCCGTTATCCCGAAACGCAAACGGAGAGTGAGGTGAAGGACGAGAAATGAGAGAAAGTAAAGGTTTTCGGTTAACAAGTGTTAACAATACACTTAAATTACACGAAATTTGGAACAATTTTGGTATCTTTGCAAACAATTTTTGTAAAGGTGTCTAAATATGAACAAAATTAAATTAACATTTTTAGCAGTTTTGACCGCCTTTACCTGCGAGATGCAGGCAGGAGGCATTTTGACAAACACGAACCACAACATCCACTTCAATCGTAATTTCGCCCGTTGTGGTACGATTGGCATCGATGGTGTGTACAGCAATCCCGCCGGCGTGGCATTCCTGCCTCAGGGACTTCACATCTCATTCAACTGGCAGAACGCCTACCAAACACGTACCATCAACAGCGGCATGACTGTGCCCGCATTGGAAGGCACCCCTTTCTATCAGCCGTTCAAATTGAATGGCGGTGATGAAAACGGCATCAAAGAGTTCAAGGGTGAGACAGCAGTACCTATCATTCCTTCGCTACAGGCAGCATACAATATGAACGAGCACTGGGGCTTCCAATTTGGTTTCTCCATCACCGGTGGCGGCGGCAAATGCACCTTCAACCATGGTCTGGCCTCCTTTGAACGAGCCATCGCCATGATTCCGGCTATGCTCTACCAGCAAGGAATGACGACAGACAAGCCTGGTTATAGTGTGAGCAGCTACCTGAAAGGCCGCCAATTCGTATATGGACTTCAGTTGGGAGCCACCTATAAATTTAACGACCATCTGGCTGTGTATGGTGGTGCCCGTTTCAACTTCATATCCAACAACTACAAAGGCAACATCACCGACATCACTGCCAACATCGGAGGTCAGGATGTGCGCCTGTATGACTTCTTCACGGCCAAGGCAGAGGAATATAAGTTAAATGCCGCCAGTTATATGGCTCAGGCTCAAGCGATGCAGGAGACAAACCCCGAAATGGCAGCACAAATGAATGCCGCTGCGGAGCAATATAGTCAGGCTGCCGCGAAGATGGACCAGACAAAACAACAGTTCGCCGACCGCCATCTCGACTGTACACAAACGGGATGGGGCATCACACCCATCATCGGTGTGGACTATAAATGGGATCGTTTGAACATCGGTGCCCGTCTGGAGTTTACCAACCACGTCAATATCGAGAACGACACCGAGCGTGACGATACCGGCATGTTCCAAGACGGTGTAAATACCCCCAGCGACCTGCCGGGCATCCTGACCGTCGGTGCACAGTATGAGATACTTCCTCAGTGGCGCGTGATGGCCTCTTATCATTATTTCTTCGACAAGGACGCGAAGATGGACAAGGGCAAGCAGAAACTGCTCAGCGGCAACACCCAGGAATTCCTCTTCGGTACAGAGTACGATATCACCGATGCCATCCAGGTGAGTGTCGGCGGTCAGCGCACCAAATACGGTCTTGGCGACGGCTCGTTCCTCAGTGATATGAGTTTCGTGACCAGCAGCTATTCCATCGGTTTCGGTGCCGGTATCAAGGTGTCGAAGAAAGCAACGCTCAACGTGGCCTATTTCTGGACTAATTATGAGACGTTTGACAAGGAATATGATCAGGAAGTTGGTGGAGTACCGACAAAGTGTTCCGACAGTTTCACACGCACCAACAAAGTGTTGGGCGTGGGACTGGATATCAGTCTATAACGGATCCACATCAAAATACAGATGGACGGTCGAGAAGCGTTTCTCGGCCTCCATTTGTTTTTGGGCCACACGAAGATAGCGGCGCACCTTGTCCAGGTCGATGCCCTGCTCCAGTTTGAGCACCAATTTGCGGATATGCTGGGTCTTTACACGTGCTACAGCCGGTTTGTCAGGGCCAAGCACACGCGAGCCAAACCACCCGCGTAACAAACCGCCCAGATACAAAGCTGCCGACTGCACCACATCGTCCTTACCATGCTGCAGATAGGCATATACCAAATGATAGAAAGGAGGATAACGGAAAGCCTGACGTTCCTCCAGCAGGTTGGCATAGAATGTATCAATATCGTTGTCAGCCACCTGACGTATTACATGATGGTCGGGATTCTTTGTCTGTAAAATCACCAATCCCTGCTTGTCCTTGCGCCCTGCCCTGCCGCTCACCTGCGCCATCATGGCAAATGCCTGTTCATAGGCTCTGAAATCAGGATGGTTGAGCATATTGTCGGCCTGTAGGATACCCACCACGCTCACTTTGTCGAAATCCAATCCTTTTGTCACCATCTGTGTGCCGATGAGCACATTAGTACGACGCGCAGAGAAATCGTCGATGATACGTTCGTAAGCCGACCTTGTATGTGCCGTGTCGAGGTCCATACGGGTTATCTTCGCATGGGGAAGCAATTGACGAATGTTCTCCTCCACTTTCTCCGTGCCATAGCCTACACTCTTCAACTCCGTGCCCTCACAATTGGGACATTTCTCAGGTACTCGGTAGGTGTAGCCACAATAGTGGCAGGTCATCACGTTCTGGTAGAGATGGTAGGTGAGCGATACATCGCAGTTCTGACATTTCGGCACCCATCCGCAAGTACGGCATTCTATCATCGGTGCAAAACCACGTCGGTTCTGGAAGAGGATGACCTGTTCGCCTGCCTTCAAGGCATCGTTAACCTTTTCCATGAGCAAGGGGGAGAATGGTCCCAACATCATCTTGCGCCGTTGCAGGTCCTTGATATCAACGACAATGATTTTTGGCAGTTGGATATCGGCATAACGGGTGGTCAGTCTGACAAATCCGTATTTCCCCGTCTGTGCGTTATAGTAACTCTCTGCTGATGGTGTGGCGGACCCAAGCAGCGTCTTTGCCCCCGTCATGTGCGCCAGCATGACAGCCACTGAACGGGCATGGTAGCGCGGCGACGGGTCTTGTTGCTTGAACGATGACTCGTGCTCCTCGTCAATGATAACCAAGCCTAGGTTTTGGAACGGCAGCAAAGCAGCACTGCGAGCACCGAGAATAATGTCGTAGGGATTATCCGAGAGTTGTTTCTTCCATATCTCTACCCTTTCGGCATCGCTGTATTTAGAATGGTATATACCCATCTTGTTGCCAAAGATAGCACGTAGCCGTTGCATTATCTGCACAGTAAGCGCTATTTCCGGCAAGAGGTAAAGCACCTGCTTTTTCTCCTGCAATGCCTTGATGATGAGATGGATATAGATTTCTGTCTTGCCACTCGACGTAACACCGTGCAACAATACGACGTTCTTACGCAACCATTGGAAAAGCACTTGGTTATATGCTTCCTGCTGAGCAGCACTCAGTTGTTTAGCCCGTTCGAGACATGGCTCCTGCGCAACATTAATACGCGCCACTTCGCGCTCGTATGCTATGAGTATGCCTTTATCGACGAGGTTTTTCAGCGTTCCCGTCGTACATCGTGCCTCGTTGACTAACTCCTCACGCGTCACGTCGACGGGGTTGACCGCACATTGTGTGCCCTCGATGGTGTCCCAGTGCGACATCTCCAAAAATGTCGTTAGTACATCGAGCTGTGCCCGTGCCCGTTTCAACGAGTCGAGACAAAGGTGAAGTGAACGGTCGTTGTGGTATTGCTCAGCCAGTGTGAGCCATGTCTCTTTCTTCGGCCGATAACCATCAGGGGCTTTCAGACCAGCGGGCATGGCAGCCTTGTAAACATTGCCCAACGACGACAGATAATAGTCGGCTATCCACGACCACAGTTTCAACTGCAACGATGTGATGACAGGCTGGCTATCTAAAACATCGATAATGTCCTTCACCTCGAAATCCGGTTGATTGTCATGCAGGCTGACCACCACCGCCAGATAGGTCTTCGACTTCCCAAAAGGAACGAGCACCCTCACGCCAAAAACGACAGAAGGTGCCAGCTGTGCAGGTACGGAATAAGTGAACGTACCCTCCAAAGGCAGCGGAAGAACTACTTCAGCATATCTCACGTTCTAAGGAAAATGTCATGTCTTACAAAAGACTTAAAAGAAGAAAGCCAGTCCGAGTTGCCATGCATTGGCCCTGGCTGTGCCTTCAGCCAAAGCATCGACAGTATCCTTGATATCGAATTCGCCTGTCTTGCCGATTACCACATTATAGTTGGCGAACAGCTCCACTTGTTTGATGGTGATGCCACCACCCACGTTGAAACTGAAAGAAGACTCTTTCCAACGCCACTCATCCATATTTTCCTTCAGGTCTTTGTCATCGGAGAGGTTAAAGCCGAACTGTGGACCCGCAAAGAGGAAGATGGCCGCCTTGCTGCCCAAACCGATAGAATAGCGCAGGTTAAGAGGCACCATGATGTTCTTCGACGTGAGTGTCTCCTCCTCCACCTTCACCTCGCGTTGGTCGTAGAGAGCCGAGAGGTCGACGTTCAGTCCCACGATGGGCAGTGAGAACTTCACCGTTGGTCCGGCGAAGAACCCTGTTCTGTTGTCCGCCTTAAGCACAGCACTATTGAACTTCATATCGGTGAGGTTTATACCAGCCTTCACACCGAATTTCACCTGTGCCTGAGCAGCGGCCACGAACATCAGGGCCACGGTCATCAGTGATGTTATAAGAACTTTCCTTGTCATAAGAGAATCATGAATTGTAACAACTCGTCAACTAACAAGAATTATCAATGCCTCTCTCTTCTTACGGAGATAGCGGCTGGCGTAGTGGCACTGGCACCGGAGGAGCGTTGCCGTTTTTCACGTGCTGAGCCTCCGTCGCGTTTTTTCTTTGTCTTCTTCGTCTTTTTATCAACTTGGGCTGCGGCAGCAATACTGTCTATAGAGTCTTTTTTCGCCTGGTCGCCGAAGATATTCTTCTCGAAGTCGGCCAGTTCCTGTTCAATCTTCTTCTGTTCACGCGCCATGGCTGAATCGTCGGGACAATACTGTGCCAGAGTGAGGCCGAGCATGTTGGTGGTCTTGTAAATCTTACCCTTGTACATGTTACGTGTGAAGTAGTCGTCGATGCTCATGGTAGCGGCATTGTTAAGATTACTCGTCATAATCATCTGCTTACTCAAGTAAGGAGCTACCTCATCGTACTTCACCCAGAAGAGCGGATATTTCGCCGAACCCTCACCAAAATCATCCTCGCGAATCATAATTGGGCAGAGTGCCACAACCTTTCTGTGGAAGGTGCTGGTGCCTTGGTCGTAATAGGCACTCTCCTTGATGTAATAACCCTTCACCTCACGTGAGGGTATGTCGCTATTGTCAATCCTCACCCTACCATCGTTACGTTCATAGTAGATATGGTAATTGTCAAGGAAATCGAGCGGCTTAATCCGTGCCGAATCATCGAACACCTCCGTTCCATCGAGCCGGTATTCATAGGCACTGATACCCCCTCGTTTGGGGCCGCTCATCATGAGTTTGAAGAGATAGGTGAACAGGTTCATCTGTGTGCCCACTGGTTCCACGGGATAGTACAGTCCGGCATTGGCATCCTCTTCCAGGTTCAGTTCGCGGTAGATATCACGCCGCCACACCACATCCTCCGACATAGAGGCCTGTGTAGGGAAGGAAATCCGTGCCCTGGTGGTCAGGTTGCCGGAGTTTGTCTTTGCCTTTTGTGCTTCCTGTGCCGCCCGTCGCGACTGCGGCTGCGCCACCAGTCCTTGTGCGCAGACCATCATCAGGAAGAGGAAAACCATTTTTCTCATCATATTGTTCATTATGCTAAGATTCGTATTTAATTGATAATCACCTCCATGGCGGCTGGTAACTTACGTGTTAAACCGTCGGGACCCACTGCCGTGACATGGGTGATATAAAATCGTTTGTTACGCGCTAGCTTACGGAACGCCTCTTTCTGTCGATCGCTGAAAGCTGCCCCGTTGGATGCCATGGGTACAGCATTACCCATGTTATCATAGAACACCGTTTCAAAGCCGGTCACCTTAAACTCAATGTCGAGCAGTCCGTCATCGATGGCCGCCTTGATACCACCTACACCCATGAGGCTTGCCTTAGCCAGTCGGCCTCCCTTGAAACGGTCAGCCCCCATGGCGATGTAAGGCGTCGGGTCAGGCAGTTTACGCACTTTGAACGAGAACTGTCCCATCTGTCGTGTCTTGCCATTGTCGGATGCCGTGACAGTGAAGGTGACATCTTGTCCCACGGTCGAAGGTACAGCAGTATAATGTCCATCGCCCTTGGCTGTCAATGTACCTCCTGACATGGACAGCGAAACGGAATTCTGCGGTAGTCCAGCTACCGTCACACTGATGGGGTTGGGATATCCCGCATAGAGAACGTTCATGAGGTCGGCAGCCACCGTAGCTCCACTGGGCGGGGCTATGACGCGGTATTTCTGGCTGAAGTCACGCCTGAGCATGTCGCCGTCGGCATTGCGCATCATGATATATCCGCTGAACGAATGTTCTCCCACGCCGCTACCCGTGATGGTATAGGTACCTTTACTCGATGTCACACGTTGTCCGTTGATATATATTTCCGGCTGTTGCGTGGTATCAACGGCTGCCATAATGATTTGCGCCGTCATCTGTTCACCCGGATAGAGCGTCGTCTTGTCGGGCACCACAAAAGCATCAAGTTTGTTGACACGCACATCCTTGAGACCGATGTTCGCGATGAGTGAGTGGAGCACTTCGCCCTCAGCATAGCGCACATCGCTCTGCAATTTGGAGAGCATGGTGACGACAGCCGCCACAGGCATGTCCTCGAACATATATTCCTGCCAGTTCTTGCCCAGCGTGTTCTCGTTCTTGGGCACGTCGGTAGCCAGGTTGCTGCGTATAATCTCCTGTTGGTGCGGGTCACCTATCATCTTCAGGATGCGCTCGCGGTAACTGACCACCATGTCATAGAGCCGTTGGCCCTGTCCAGTGCCGGGAGCAAGCATCACAAAACTGGAAGCCTCGAGGTCGTCTTTATTCTCGATATTCTCCAAGTTGCCATCGTCGCCATCCGCATGTTTGACGATAGCCTTCTTGAGCGACTGTGCGAAGTTGTAGAGTGAATCACTCATATTCTTCACCTGTTGCGCCTTGTCGAACCATTCCTTCACCTTAGCTGGGTTTTCCTTCATCTGCTCCTGGAAATCCTGGAACATGGCCATGTTTTCCTTCGACGAGTTGGCTGTGGTCCTGCGCAGGCTCTCTTCCACGATGGTGAACCCGTTGAGCACCTCGGTGGAGATGTTCAAGGCGAGCATAGCCATCAAGACGACATACATGAGATTGATCATCTTCTGGCGTGGAGAGACTGGTCTTTTCTTTATAGCCATTTCTTTTGTGTAAGGTGAATGCTAAATGATTGACTCGTTACTGGGAGCGGCAGGTGCTGCCGTGCGCATGTTGACCGTCATGGCCTCAATCATGCGGGCGTATATCTTGTTGAGCTGTTCAATCTGCTGTGCCATCTTCTTCGATTGGTCGTTAATCTGGTCGATGGTACCAATCTGCTGGCTGGCACTCTTAAGCTGCATCTCGTAAACCTTGCAAATGCCAGTGAGCGTGCGGTTGAGGTTCTCCATCTCTTCCGAGTCGCGTGTAAGACGAGCGCTCTGCTCGCTCACTGCACCCAGCATCTCCGTCAGTTTCTTCAACTCCTCGACATAATTGCTCGTAGCCTCGGCCATCTCCGGCGACACCTGTTGTTGCTGTTCCACCCATGCCGGTGTACCGACAACGCCACCAACGACACCACCACCGATGACAGGACCACCCGGCACGCTATCGCCTTCGGCAGCTGCGACAGACTGGGCACCCTCGCCCTCCTGCGGAGTGTAAGCTGCAGCCGCCTGTCCACCGATATTACCGATGATGACGGTACCTCCTTGTCCTTGCGGCACAGTCTGGAAGGGATCGCCGCCAGCGATGTCCTCCTGCCCAAGGGCCTCGGTTTCTTCTATTGGTTCTTCATCTACATGTCTCTTCAGATCCATGCCGATGGTCGTCTTGTCAAAGGGACGGTCGAAGGCTGAGAGGAAGAACACGACCACCTCCGTACCCATTCCCAGGAATAGCATGAGGTTCGCTCCTGGCAGGTGCGTCAGTTTGAACAGTGTTCCGAGAATCACGATGGATGCACCCCAGCTATAGGCGTAGTTGAGGAATGTCTGTCCTGGCACGCTGTCCATCCATTTCTGCAGCCGGTAGACGATATTGTATTTACTGTACTTGGTCATTTGCTTTTCTTGCTTTTTTTCTGTTTCGTACTAGAAGATGAAGCGAGGCTTCTCACACAGCGGAATCCGATGTAGGAACGTGGCTGGTTCTGGTATTCCCATGTTCTCCATGCCGATCGGATATATGATTCAGGGTCTTTCCACGAACCCCCTCTCACACTTTTCTTCTTCAGCCTATAGGGGTCCTCCTTGGCCGCTTTATAGTCGAGCTGCGGGTTGAGGTCGTTCATGGCATCGACACCCGCCTCAGTGTAGATTGTACTTGTCCATTCCGCCACGTTGCCGGCCATGTCGTACAACCCGTTGGTATTGGCTCCGTAGATGGCTACACGACTGGTGATGAGGTTGCCATCCTTGGTATAGTTACCCTTGTCAGGTTTGAAGTTAGCGTAGAAACAGCCTTCGCCGTTCTTCACACTTTCGTTCTCCCATGGGAACTCCGTGCCATCCTTGCCACGGGCAGCATATTCCCATTCCGCCTCTGTGGGCAGTCGATAGCGCTGGATATATCGCGCCTCACCGCCAAGACCCTTGAGCAGATAATCGGTGCGCCATGCGCAGAAGGCCTCCGCCTGTTCCCATGTCACACCAACGACGGGGTAGTCGTTGTAGGAGGGATTGGAAAAATAGGTACGCATGTACATCTCATTGTCGGAGTTGCGGAAGTCGTTCACCCAGCATGTGGTGTCGGGATAGACGTTGACGATATACGTGTTGAGGAAGTCCCACGGACCCGACAGCGGTCGGTTGATAGTCTCGCGCACGATGCGTCCCTCATCGTCGATATACGCCGTATCCTTGGATATCATGACCACCTCATCGGGGTTAACAGTGACATCGGTATTGAGGTTGCGCTCCTCAGGGTTAAGTCGGTTGCGCCTGAGTGCCGCCGCTGTATAGTCGTATATCTCGTACCTGTAATTGAGCTGGCTGGCATCGAGCAGTTTCTCACCCGTTACGGGATTGGTGACGTATAGGCTTTCGAATGCCCGTAGCTCATCCTCGTTGGGCTTGCGCGGCAGGTTCTTTTTCCAGTTAAGGTGAGGCTTCACGGGGTCGCCGTTTTTATCCTCAGTAATCTTATACGACTCATCTCCGCCATAGGAGGGGTCTGCCAATCGTTCGCGGAGGATAGAGTCGCGCACCCAATAGACGAACTGCTTGTACTCGGAATTGGTCACTTCCGTCTCGTCCATCCAGAAGCCGTCCACCGACACGTCTTTCACCGGGGTTTCCTTGCCCCAGAGACTGTCTTGTTTGTCGATACCCATCTTGAGGTATCCCCTTTTGATGAGCGTCATGCCATAGGGTGTGGGTTCATTGAATCCACGTCCAGACACGCCAACGACCTCGCCGCCTCTTCCAGACGTCGAAGCCGATTTGCCACCGAAGCAGGCAGTCAGCGTGGTCATGGTGAGCAGACCCAAGCCCACAATGATATTTCTTGTCTTCATAATCTAAAGGATTCTCACGCTTTTATGTTTGTTCTTTCCTTTTTTCACCAAATTAATGTCGGTCTGATACTTTACGCACAATTCGTGGCTACCATTGCCCAGACTGATACCTCCCGTGTACATCTCGTAACTGTATCCGATGAGTACGCCATGGAGGCTGCCTCCTAGATATGCAGTGACCGAATTCGTGGGACTGTATCCCACACCCGCATAGAACATTTTGTTGTCGTGGGTATACACGAGTCTTGCCGTGACATCACCCCTGTATGCCGTTCCGTCGTACTTGAACATGGCAGTGGGGTGTATAGTAAGAAACGGATTTCTTAACTTAATATTGTATCCGGCTGTAAAATAATACGTTCTGTCAATATTGATCTCGTTGGTTTCGCCCAATTCCACCTTCGGTGCATTGAGGTGGAGCACCGAGGCACCAAGATACCACGGCCCGTGTTTATAATACAGTCCGACGGCCAAATCGAGCTGTTGTCCCTTCACTTCACTCTTCGAGAAAGCCTCATCGGTGGGATCTTCGGGCAATTCAATGTCTGACCCGTTGAAGTTCTCTATCAGCAGGCCAGCCTGTACACCCACATTGATGGTTCCTCCGAACAGTGGTTTTTGCAAGTCATACTGTAGGGCAATGCGTTGGTGTGAGAACAAGCCAATCTTGTCGTTCATAAAGTGCAGTCCTGCACCATGGACGGAATTAAGGAAAACGAAAGGCATGTCGGCACTGACATACATCGTGCGTGGGTTGTTTTCGAAGCCAGCGAAACTGTGGGCATAGGCACCGACAATGTTCAATTTAGCCTCTTTTCCCGCAGCGGCTGGGTTATACGAAGTCTCCATCGCCCAATAATGAGCGAAATGGGGGTCATATTGCGCCGATGCCGAGAACGCGGCAAGGCACAAGACCAAAATTATGCATATTTTTCTTGCCAACACGTGATAATAACGAAGCCGTTGGCATTTTATTGTATGCCAACGGCTTGTAAAGTGTCTGTATTGTATCGGCTGGTACAGCATTTCCATCAGTCGAAATAGAGCGAGAAATCGAGTTGTGCACCATTGGTGCTGATGAACTTGCCATTGTATGACTGTCCGAAATGTTCCACCCCTTCGTCATCGGTTTCACTTGCTTCAAAGAACGTGCCGTCGAACGTGCCGATTTTATTTCCAGCAGCAAAAGCATCGATGATACAGCGACCTGAGCGTTCATCGTAAGACACCAGACGCAGCGTTCGTTTGCCGCTATTCTGTCCCTGACGAGTGTAGCTGTAGGTGCCCGTGGTGCCGTTCATCTCGAATTCTGCTTGATCAGAGTCGCCAATCCTTCCCCATAGGCCCATATACACTCCTTTGGCTGATGACTTCCCTTTAGCTTGAGATGGCGCGGCAGCCGTTTTTTCACCGGAATCTTCGGCATCCGACTTCGCCTTGGCATCGGTCAAGGATTCAGCATCACTCTTTGTAGAGGCTGGTGAATCTCCGTTTGTTTCCGAAGCATCCACAGTCGCCTTTGCCTCTGTCTTACTCGGTTGGGGTGCGCTCTCCTTGTCGCCTTTCACAAAGAGCCATATTCCTATGCCCAGACAGGCAGCCATAAGCACACCGATAAGCACATAGAGCCATGTGTTGCTCTTCGTTTTTAATGGTTGCTGTTGCATACTGATTTGCGTACCGCAATGGGAACAGAATGTTGCGTTTTCATTAAGGAAATTACCACAACGGGGACATCTGTACTGTGTCATAGTGATAAAAATTTAGGTTTAGGTCTTGGTACAACCAGCGAGACAAACATATTTGTCTCGCTGAGTTTAAAAGGATGGATTTTTCTTTACTGCTTAATATTCATCCTCGTTGAAAAGGAAGTCCTCTTTGGTTGGATAATCGGGCCAAATATCTTCAATGCTTTCATAGACATCACCCTCATCTTCAATCTCTTGAAGATTCTCCAACACTTCAAGTGGTGCCCCGGAACGGATAGCATAGTCGATGAGTTCATCCTTGGTTGCTGGCCATGGGGCATCTTCCAGTTTGGAAGCTAATTCGAGTGTCCAATACATAGTCTAAAGGTATTAAGTTTTTGAGTGGTGCAAAAGTATAAAAAAATTTCCAAAAATCATTGACTCTTCCATATTTTTTCACGCACACCCTCAAGAAAATTCAGTTTCCTTGCCAAGACAAAGAGATAATCCGACAAGCGGTTCATGTATCGTAGTATTTCAGTGTCGACGGCCGATGTTTCATGCAGGAAGAAGATGCGTCGTTCCGCCCTCCTACACACAGTGCGACAGACGTGGCAGATAGCCGCCTCATGGGAGCCGCCAGGAAGGATAAACGCCGTCTGCGGTGGAATGCTGGCGTTGATATTATCTATTTCGTCTTCCAACACATCCACTTCCGAAGGAACAAGTTTATAAGACGGTCCAACGGGCATTTTTGACTGGTCGGTAGCCAAGTTTGAACATACGGTGAACAAGTTGCGCTGAATTCTGATAATGATGTCCTTGTCATCCCCGTCTTTCATCCACGAGGCCAACAGGCCGAGGTTAGCGCTCAGTTCATCTACGGTGCCGTATGCTTCAATACGTGAATTTGTTTTTTTCACACGATAGCCACCCACGAGCGAGGTCAGTCCCTCGTCGCCCGTCTTCGTATATACTTTTGTAATTTTCATAGTGTTAAATATTAAAAGTTGATGATATAGTTTTGCTTATAACGTTTTTTGTCAAATATTATTATGCCGCAGTAATACAAATCAAAACACACGCCATGGGGTATTGCATTTACCAATCGTTTCCATGCGCTCGACTTGAGCGAATACCGGTGTGATGGTTCCACTAGGAGGATTGTACCTTGTGACAGCTGGTCGTTTGCCACTAAGGTATAAACACCGTCAATATCACAACGGATCATATCGGCAGAGGTATCCCATTGTCTGTTGTCATTTCGACTGACGACTTTACATTGAGCGCAACCTGCGAGGATATAGTCATGAAAGGCAGCAGTTGTATCGTCATGTTTATCGCCAGCATCAGCCAACATATCAATCATTTTTTGCGGTTGACGGTAATTGGCAATCCTAAGGTAGAGTTCGTATTTTTTTCTACGACAAGCATCCAACGAAGGATATTTATTTCTCATCCTGAGATAGGCATAATACGGTCGGTGTTCATTGATGACATCACGCACGAAAGAATAGTCGTTGGGCGACTGCAATCCAAACCCTCGGCATCGCTTCCATCGTGTCAGCCAGACGTGCATTCTCGATATGATAAAGGACCCATCTGCCATTAGGCCGCTAAAATACAAAAAAAAATGGAAAATAAAAAAATTAAAAGAATAAAAGATTGAAAAATGAGGAGCAAAAGAAACTCTTAAGACTATAGAGGCTATAATGATTATAGTAGCTATAGCGGCTATAGATGCTATAGTAGCTATAGATGCTATAGAGAACTATAGCGGCCTCAGCCAGGGAATACCCCGTAAAAAAACGAAGGAAGCGCACCCGTGAAGGATGCGCTTCCTCTATGAGAAAGGGGGCGGCTACCTACTCTCCCGCATTGCATTGCAGTACCATCGGCGCAAGCGGGCTTAACTTCTCTGTTCGGGATGGGAAGAGGTGGGACCCCGCCGCGATAACCACCCGGTATGGGGGACACGTCGCGAGAAGCGAAAAAGAAAGAAACCAAGACTGTAAATAAGAATATCAATACACACAGGCATACCTTACTGTAAATACGCACAGGCATGTCAATATCGTATTCTTACCATCATCACGCGCGCACAGCTGAAAGCACAACCGGCGAAAGTCTTCGGGCAATTAGTAGCGCTCGGCTTTGACGTCGCCGTCTTTACACCTGCGCCCTATCAACGTCGTGGTCTGCGACGACCCTCAATGGAGCTCTCATCTTGCGGACGGCTTCGCACTTAGATGCTTTCAGCGCTTATCCTGACCAGACGCGGATACCCGGCGGTGCACCTGGCGGCACAACCGGCAAACCGGAGGTCTGTCCACCACGGTCCTCTCGTACTAGTGGCGGCTCCACGCAAAACTCCTACGCCCACGATCATCCTGCACCACGCCGACAACACGGGCCACGAAATCCAGGTGTCGCTCATCGAGACCGTCAGGAACAACCCCAAT
>JAFYZT010000045.1 GCA_017548605.1 Prevotella sp.
ATCTCTTGGTCGACTTCTTGCTTCTTGTCGGGGGATGGGGAATCGAACCCCGCTCACCGACGCTTTTCGTAACGTTCACCGTTGCCGGTGTCCGATGTATTTCCAGTGCCCGTTGCTCCCGGCTGCTGCGAAGTTCATAAGGTGGACAGTGGTGGTGGACTGGGCATTTTTACATTCATCTGTCAACGCAAACGCTTTTGCATCTCTCTTTGGTTGCCCATCATGACACCGTTCGACGACCCTATTGATACTCGGCGCGGCCAAGTTTTACTTTTTACACCTTTCTCGCAACCTTACGGGCTTTCTCCCCCGTGGTGGGGCCGCAGACTTCCGTCCGTACATAGCCCCGTGTGTTATTTCTTATACCTATTGAAAGAACCAAGAGAACCTCCCGGCGGTCTTGGGTGGATTATATAAAGATTCATATGATAAAAATGGCTTTTAGTGAGACAATTTAACCCTAATGCTTGCCACCGCCGTGGCTTTTCAAAGTGCTTTGTTGCGGGGGCGGGATTCGAACCCGCGACCTCCAGGCTATGAACCTGGCGAGCTGTCCACTGCTCCACCCCACGTCGTGAACCAAGAGAACCTCCCGGCGGTCTTGGGAAAAAAGGAATAAAACCTTGATTTACAAATATTGATCGAACAATCCAGCTTTTTACACGGCCACCGCCGTGGCCTGGCATTTGTCATTTTAAACCGATCTATTAAACTAAATAATGTATTATGAAACAACTTATTGAAAAACATAAATCTGTGTTATAGTCAGTCCATGCGTGCCAGTTGTCTCTGCAGTCCGTCGAGCACCCTCCTGTCGGGCAGCGAGGCACACGTGAGGGCGCGCTGCAGGGCGTGTATCTCCACCACGTCGAGGTCGTGGATGGCATAGCGGCCACGGTGGTCGCGCTCCACGTATATCATGAGCCCTCCTTCCCCGGCACGTCGTATTCCGGCCACCGGAAGCAGGTGAGCCCGCTCATTTTCACGTATTCCGAACCCGCCGTGTCCAAATGCACGGAGATGGTATAGTCGCACCGCTCAACCCTCTCTGTGTCGATGCAGACGAAGCACACGAAGGCGCGGCCCCGGTCGTCATGCACCATCACGTCGTCGTAGTGATTGATGTCGTGGCGTATCACGCTCACGAACCACAGCACCTCCTGACCCTTCTTGAACCTCACGTTGATGGGGTCAAACCCCAGGCTAATCACATGGTCTTCAATTTCTTTACACCTCATAATTCTTGCATTCGTTGATATCCTTATATTCCACATACTCGCGCCTGACTTCGCACCAGCGTCCGTTCAGACAGTTGCGCCCATGGCGGCACAGACGACATAGATGGCACATTATGATGTGCGCGTGACGGTGACGGCGTGCAGGTTCCTGTTGCTCTTCGTGGTGAAGGTGCGGCCATGGCGCAGCCCGGTGAGCGACACGATGTTGCGGATGCGCTGGATTTCAGCCAGCGGGAAACTGCAGCCCTCACCCAATTCCAGGGCAAGGATTTTCTCAACAACAGGGGCGGTTTTTTCGTACATTTCTTGGAAAATAAAAATATTATTATTATCTTTACGATGCAAAGGTATTAAAAATAATCAATTAATTATTAAAATTGATTGTTAAATATGATTAATAATAATAGTTAAAAACTATAACCAATTGAGTGTTATGAATTTACAGGTGATTAAAAATTTATGTGAGAAGCAGGGACGCAGCCTGAAGCAACTGGCCGCCGAAACGGGCATGTCGGAGCCGAACCTGCATCGTTGCATCCGCTTGAATAAAATCCAGGCATCCGACCTGGAGCAGTTGGCCAGGGTGATGGACGTGCCCATACACATGTTCTTCGACCAGTCGTTGAAAAACCCCGAGGCTACTCCGGCACAATTAGCAGAAGCAGACATGAGGATACTGCGTGAGCGTGTCACCCTCCTTGAGCAACTTCTTGAAGAGAAGGAACGTCTCATCAAGGTGCTCATGGAGCGTTAATGAGACGGCAATCATATTTTTAACAAATTACAATCAAATATAATCGTTTATGGCTCAGCCTCCCCGGGTGATTTCCAGTCGGCGAAAAATCGGATTTTCAACACCCCATTTTAACATTTCGGCATTTCATAACGAATTGGCAGTCAATTTTGTAAAAATTTTTCGCTGCTCCAGTAATCCCGACAGAAAGATAAAAGCCACGAAATCTGTCAATTAAGACGATTGAGTGGCTTTTCTTTTTATTGGAAATACACCAAGACAGACCGAAAAGCGATGCATTTTTGCCATAATTTTGGGAACTTTTTGGATAATTTTGGTTCTAATTTGCAGCAAATAAATAAGAGAAAGAGGTGGACCAATGACAAAACACATCAATGGATACAAATAGCAGACAGCATTATCTTGACAATCTGAAGGTGTTCTTGACCGTTCTCGTCATCTTCCATCATGCAGGTCAAGCTTATGGCGATGGTGGCGGATGGCCATATACACCGAGTAATGCCGCTGAGGTGATGCCATGGATATGGCATTTCTTCTCGGTGAATGCGGCATTCTTTATGGGATTGTTTTTCCTGATATCGGGCTATTTCGTTCCTACGAGTTACGAAAGGCAAGGAGCATCAACTTTTGTGAAGAAGAAACTGATGAGGTTGGGCGTCCCTTTGTTGTTCATGGGTGCCATCATATCAGTCATGTCCGGCAAGCTTGAGATAGCCCACATGTGGTATGTAGAGAGTCTCTTGGTGTTCTGTCTCATATATGCGCTCATCAGATGTTTCTGTCGCCCGATATTGAAAAACTCAATACCTCTCACCCTGATTGTCTTAACGCTTGTGGCCCTTGTCATGGGTATAGGCTCATATTTCATTCGCCAAGTGAGTCCCCAAGATCATTGGATATGGCCTTTTGGCATTATTCCGTTGCCTATGGAGCCTGCACATTATCTGCAGTATGTCATGATGTTTGTGTTGGGTATCCTTGCTAGACGTTTCAACTGGTTAACGAAGATGAGCAATGGCATAGGCATGACATCACTGCTGTTGGGAATACTGTTCGCCCTTGGCATCTATGTCAGGAATGGAGGATGGTGGAGTGATTTCTTAGGACAGTGGTTCGGCATCTACGAATCATTCCTGTGCGTTTTCATCTCTTTCGGCCTGATATGGCTGTTCCGTGAAAAGTTAAACTGGAGTAATCGGTTCTTAAAATGGTGCTCTGCTCAGGCTTATGGTGCCTACGTTTTCCACTTATTGTTGATGGTTGCCTTGCAGTTTGCCACCGACACTGTTTGGATGGGTGCCTTTGGCAAGTTCATGTTTATTGGCATCGTAACCACGATTTTGGCTTTCGCTGTGACATGGCTTGTCCGATGCATACCGGGCATGAAAAAGGTGCTATAATGATATTGTTTAGTATCTCACTCGTACCGCATCGACTTCGAGGGGTGGATGTGTGAGATGAGGTAGCTCGGACCGATGAGCACAAGCACGCTTAACAGGAGGGTGGCGATGTTAAGCAAAATGATAAGGGGGATGTTGATTTCCACGGGGACGGTCTCCACATAATAGGCGGCGGCATCGAGCTTCACGATACCGGTGAAGTGTTGCAGCAGGCAAAGGCCTAGACCGATGATGTTGCCGATAAGCAGTCCTTTGCCGATGATGAAGGCGGCAAACCACAAAAAGGTATGGCGGATGGTGCGGTTTTTTGCACCGATGGCTTTCAATAGTCCAATCATCTGCGTGCGCTCGAGGATGATGATGAGCAGACCGCTAATCATGGTGAATCCGGCGACGGCGACCATCAAGCCCAAGATAATCCACACATTCAAATCCAACAAATCCAACCAGCTGAATATCTGCGGGTTGGCGGCTATCACTGTGCGCGAGCTGTAGGTATTGTCGTACTTGTCTGGCGTTCGGTCCACCTCACGGTTTACCTCCTTGGCCACCTGGTCCAGCTGTTCGAAGTCCTTCAACGTCAGCTCGGCACCGCTGGCCTGATCTGGCTGCCAACCGTTGAGTTTCACCGTGCTGTACAGGTCAACCAGACAGATGCTCTCGTCGAAATGGCGAAGGTTGGTGGCATAGATGCCGGCGATGGTGAAACGGCGCGTGCGGATGTCGTCAGTACCCAGGAAATAGGCGAAGATGCGGTCGCCCGCTTTTACGCGCAACTTGTCGGCCATTAAACGTGAGATAACCAACTGGTTGGTGCTCACACTGTCGCTGAACACAGGCATGTGCCCTTCAATCATGTTCGCCGCAATGAAGGTGCTGTCGAACTCCGGTCCCACACCCTTGAACATTACCCCCAGAAAATCCTCGTTGGTCTTCAGGATACCTTGTTTCATGGCATACCGCTGCACATGGCCAACGCCCGCGATCGATGATAACTGATGCATCATGCTGTCATCAAGACAGATGGGGTTATTGCCGCTCTCCTGTAACGACAGGAAATCGCTCACGGTGATATGGCTGCCGAAACCGACCACCTTGTCGCGAATGGTATGCTTGAATCCGATGACCACGCACACAGAGATAATCATCACTGCCAGACCGATGGCTACGCCCCACATGCCTATCTTGATGGCGGGGCGACTCACCTTACGGGTGGCGGTGTGGTCTTTGTTGATGCGACTGGCAAGGAAAAAGGGGAGGTTCACTCTAGTAATGTTTAGGGTTGAGTGTAGAGTGTTTTGTATTCACTCTGACACCTTTTCTTCTCCCTCCCTTTGGGAGGGTCGGGGTGGGTTCCTCACGTTGTTTGTCTTCCGGGATAACTTTCCAGAGCTTTGCGGAGCACGATGAGGGCATGCACCAAATCTTCTTTCTTCAGCACGTAGGCGATACGTACCTGGTCGATGCCCGCACCAGGGGTGGTGTAGAAGCCCGAGGCGGGGGCCATCATCACCGTGCAGCCTTCATAGGTGAACTCCTCGAGGCACCAGCGGCAGAACCGCTCGGCATCATCGACAGGCAATTTGGCCACGGTGTAGAAAGCACCCATGGGAATAGGGGAATAGACGCCGGGTATGCGGTTCAGACCGTCAATCAAGCATTTGCGCCGCTCCACATATTCGTCGTACACCTCGCGGTAATACTCTTCGGGAGCGTCGAGTGAGGCTTCTGCCACTATCTGACCGATAAGCGGCGGTGACAGACGGGCCTGGCAGAATTTCATCACGGCAGCGCGCACGGTGGCATTCTTCGTGATGAGGGCGCCGATGCGGATGCCGCATTCGCTGTAACGCTTCGACACAGAGTCGATGAGGATGACGTTCTGTTCAATGCCTTCCAGGTGGCAGGCACTGATATAAGGCGAGCCTGTGTAGATATATTCGCGGTACACCTCATCGGAGAAGAGGTACAGGTCGTATTTCTTCACCAGGTCGCGTATCTGGTTCATCTCCCTGCGGGTATAGAGGTAGCCCGTGGGGTTGTTGGGGTTGCATATCATGATGGCGCGGGTGCGCTCGTTGATGAGCTCCTCGAATTTCTCTACCTTCGGCAGTGAGAAACCCTCGTCGATGGTGGTGGCGATGGTACGTATCTTCGCACCTGCACTGATGGCGAAGGCCATATAGTTGGCGTAGGCAGGTTCGGGAACAATAATCTCGTCGCCAGGATTCAGACAACTCAGGAAGGCAAAGAGCACCGCCTCGCTGCCGCCCGAGGTGATGATGATATCTTCGGGCGTGACGTGAATGTTGTATTTCGCGTAGTAGCCTACCAGTTTCTCTCGGTAACTCAGGTAGCCCTGCGAGGGGGAGTACTCCAGGATTTCGCGGTCGATGCTCTTCAGTGCCGCCAGTCCCTCTTTCGGTGTGGGCAGGTCAGGCTGGCCTATATTCAGATGATAGACCTTGGTTCCGCGCTTCTTGGCAGCCATGGCCAGGGGGGCGAGTTTGCGGATAGGCGATTCGGGCATTTCTACGCCGCGAAGTGATATGTCGGGCATTGGTTGAGTGTTGAGTGGAAGTTAAGAATTAAGAGTTGAGAGTTAAGCAGATACGCCTGTGGGGTATAGTCTTTGCTCCTTGCTCCAAAATTTGGGTGCAAAGGTAATTATTTTTCGTGTAATTAGTGTAATTCGTTGTGGAAATTATTAGTTGTTCAAAAAAACATCGTCACCTTCATCACCACATTGCGGCCCATGTTGTAAACGCCCCGACGACCTGTCACGGGGTTCACATCGGCATATTTCAATCGGCTCAGGTGGCTCTGATAGGCGCGGTCGGTCAGGTTGGTGCCACTGACGCTCACCTCGGCCCATTTCTTACCCTTCACCATGATGTCGGCTCCTGCGGAAAGGTTCAACAGCGTGTATGCTGGTGTGGCGGTCTCGGTGCCATCGGCCTCGTAGTAATGACTCTGTCGGAAATTCTGGTCCACTTCGAACGACAAATAACTGTTGTTCAACACCTTGCCATGGTGGTTAATTTCCCATTTCACTTCCGACAGCCAGCGTGGAGCAGGGGTAAAGGGCAGCCAACGACGGTCTGCGGGCTGGTGCATCTGTCGGGCAGAGACCATCGAGAAACTGTTGCCAAAATGGAGACTGTGGATAGGGTGGAAATCAATCTTGGCCTCCAAACCCATCAGCAGGGCGTCACCTTGACGGAAAGCATACACGGCATGACCTTCGTCGGACAGCTCGCCCGTCTTGCTGGCATAAATATAATGGTCGATGCGGTTGGCGAAAAGGGCCAGTTCGGCACCTATGTAATGACTGCTATAGTCCATGCCGAGGTCTGCCTGCCAACTGTTTTCTGCCTTCAGCGACGAGTTGCCCAGTTCATAGCGCAACGTGCCTTCATGTTCGCCGTTCGAGGCCAACTCGCTCAGGTTGGGAGCGCGGAAGCCGCGGGCAAAATTCATGCGGATGTTCAACTGTTGACTGGCGTTGAACACCGCACCCAGACTGCCGCTCAAACCGTTGAAGTGGCGGTGGAAAGACTCGAAACGCACTTCTCCCTCTTCTTCCAGCCGCTCGCTGTGCAACCAACGACGGTCAACGCGCAGACCACCATTGACGGTCCATTTGTCTATCTGTCTGGAGGCTGTGGCCGACAAGCCGATGTCGAACAGGTGATAGGCGGGAATGAGAAATTCCTCACCTTTGTTCAACGAACGTTGGTACATGCCGTTCAGGCCGAAGTTGTAACGCCACCCTGAATGTTCTTCCGACAGATAACGGAAATCATAACCTAATGTGTGGGTCTGGAAATACAACCCATATTCATCGGCCGACTCCTCATATTCCTGACGTTGGTTCTGCTGGTACGACAAGTTGGCTTTCAACTGGCTTTCGCCGATATGCAGACTGTTGTCCCACACGGCCTTGTAATGCTTCACCTGTTGGAAGGGTAAAGCCTTGGCATAGGTCTTCACATCGTCGGTAGTACATTCCAACGCACCTGTCTCCTCGTCGCGCTCGCCTTCGACAATGCTTGGCGTGAGGTGGTAGTAACTCAACGTCAGACGGCTCTGGCCCCAATGACGCATCACGCCGAACATGCCTTTCACAGCTTGCTCGCGAAACTGCGAACCAGCCACGTAGCCGTCATACTTGTTTTTGTAGGCATGGGCCCACTTACCACTGTAGCGGATGTCCCACAACCACCCTTTCTGGTTGCCGCCAAAACGGAGGGAATAGTCCACCAGACCATTGTTCGTCTGATATTCGGTGGAAACGTTGCCACCCATCTCACCCTCGGGCAGCAAGGGTGTGGTGTGGAGGATGACCACACCGGCCAAGGCATCGGAGCCGTAGAGCAGACTGGCGGGACCTTTCAGAACTTCCACGGAGTGGACACTGGCACCGTCAACCTCCAGACCGTGTTCGTCTCCCCATTGCTGGCCTTCCTGACGTACGCCGTCAACACTCACCACCACACGGTTGTAGCCCAATCCGCGTATCACGGGCTTGCTGATGCCGCCACCAGTGGTAATCTGCGACAGTCCCGGCATCTTGGCGATGGCATCGACGATATTGGTCGAGGGGGTCTGGCGAAGGTCTTTGCTGCGGAGAAGGCTCACGGCGGAAGGGGTGTGTTTCAATTTGGTGTCGCCGGTGACACCGGTAACCACCACTTCGTTCAGTTGCAGATGTCGCCAGAATATGTCGGTGCTGTCAGTGACCTCTTGGGCCGAGCTGTTGAGAGCGATGGAAAAGAATAATAAGGTACCATAAATGGTGGTACGTATATTTAGCTTGTTCATGTGATAAATCGTTTGAATGGATAATTTGATGATGGTCTGGCGGACCGTCATCTTGAATGATAAAGGAAAATGGGGTGGGAGAAACGATTTATCGCACGGGGGGAGCACGTAAAGAGATGACGATATGGGCACAACGCCACACATGGTCGATGGGTTGGATAGGAGCCTTGTGTCTGTCGTTGATGGCACAAAGGGTCATCATGGCGATGGGCAACAAATAGATGAGGCTCAGGAAATGACAGAACACGCAGTCGAGGGTAGGACTTGCCGAGGCGTTGATGTGCGCTACGTGGGGCAGATGAGCCGCGCACTCCACACATTCGTCTTCAATGGCAGCCTCCGTGGCGTGGTGGTGAAAAGACGACAACAGCAAAGCTGGCAGGAATACCGCCAACAAAAACCATGATACGATGCCGTTGCGCCTATTTTTAATCACGCTGCAAAAGTAATGATTTTTTCCATAATACGATTACAATTAAATCAAAAAAGAAATAATAAGTTTTTCTTTCGCCCATTCATAATATTTTTGTAATTTTGCTCCCCGAAATCTTAGTTTATTAAAAAAACGGAGTAAAATAGGAAGTGAAAGGAAGTAAAATAGGAAGTTAAGCACTTCGTGCAGGACAATAGACTTGAAAGGGTAAAAAAGTAAAAGTAGTGGGCGGAGTAATGTCCATTTTAACTTCCAATTTAACTCCCATGAGCGAAGCGAATTAACTCCCCCTATAACTCTAAAAACATAAAAATACAATGAGATCAAGAACAGCCATTTGGTTTGAAACCAAAGTGAGGTATGAGAAGACCATCGACGATGGTTCACAGAAGAAAGTAACGGAACAATATACGGTCGATGCATTGAGCTTCACCGAGGCCGAGGCAACCATCATCGAGGAAATGTCGTCGTATATCAGCGGCGAATTCGAGGTGTCCGACATCAAGAAGGCTACCTATAAAGAGGTGTTCTTCAGCGAGGCTGCCACCGACGACCGCTGGTACAAACTGAAACTGCAGTTTATCACCATCGACGAGAAGACGGAGAAGGAGAAACGCACCAATAACTATTTTCTGGTACAGGCTGCCACACTGCATGGTGCCGTTAAGTATATCGAAGAGGCTATGAGCAAGACCATGATTGACTATGTGATTGCCCAGGTGGCAGAGACACAAATTATGGATGTGTTTGAGCATCAGACGAAGACAGAGGGCTGAGAACCCATCCCCAGCCCCCTCTCAAGGAGGGGGTGAAGAGGAGTGGGATACAATGAGTGACAAGTGACGAATGAATGATGCAAATGATACAGGAAAACCTACAGCATATTAAGGAACAGTTGCCTAAGCACGTCACACTTGTGGCAGTCAGCAAGTTCCATCCCAAGGAACGACTGATGGAGGCATACAATGCCGGACAGCGCATCTTCGGCGAGAGCCACGAACGGGAGATGACCGACAAATACGAGTCGTTGCCCGATGACATCAAATGGCACTTTATTGGTCACTTGCAAACCAACAAGGTGAAATACATCGCACCTTATGTGGCGATGATAGAGGCCGTGGACTCGATAAGGTTGTTACGCGAGATAGAGAAACAGGCGGCCCGTCACAACCGTGTCATTCCTGTACTCCTTGAACTGCACATCGCTCAGGAAGCCACCAAATACGGACTGACGCTTGATGACTGCCGGGCGTTGCTGAGTGATGGGGAATGGCGCACGATGAGCCATGTGAGCATCCAGGGCTTGATGATGATGGCATCGTTCACCAACAACCAGGAGCAGATACGACGTGAGTTCCTCACCGCGCTATCATTCTTCGACGAGGTGAAACGCGACTATTTTGCCGGCGACGACAATTTCTGTATCCGCTCCTGGGGCATGAGCGACGATTTCCTCATCGCCGTCGAGTGTGGCAGCACCATGGTGCGTGTGGGTACTTCCATCTTCGGACAGAGGGAGTATTGAGTGTCGCAATCAATCTTACCTGAAAGTCCTGAAGTTGTTGTAAATCATCGAATGGATCAATATACTGGAATTCACGTTGTCAGGTTCCTTTTTCGCAACGGCTAACTTATAGGATAATTCGATAATTGCCAGAACTTCTAATGAATTGATGCCAAATAACCTAGTAAATAATTTGGTTGTCGATATTTCTGTAAGTTGATCCAATCGGATGCGAGTGAACTGGTTAACACCACAATAGTCGGTCTGGAAGATGCCGCGTGTGCGAGTCTTGTTGAGATGCTTGGTGAATGTGGGATATGTTTTGGCTGCACACTCTGAATAGTTGGGCAACGGCCAGGGATCCCAGAAATAGGCATTGCAGGCATTGAAAATCCACGTTGTGTCGCGTTTTGCGGCACAGCCGTGCATCATGTCGATGAATTTCCTTTTCTTCAATTGCACAAACTCATTGATGGTTTGGCCTTCTTTTTCCTGTCCCCATTCATTCTGTGTGTGTGTCTCGGCTACTTCTTTACCGTCGGGGCGCATGAGATAATCATCCTTGACGGCAATATAACCGGCCAGTTCGCCCCAATCGACAGTTTCTCCATCTTCGGTGGGTTTTTCGAACATTACCATCACTTTTCTGCGCAAGTCCTTCATCTTCATGTCGCGCTTAAAAGTTGCTAAGCAACCTTTATTGAGGAGGTGCTCCTTGATTTCCGTAACTGCTTTTTTGACACATGCTGGTCGGTCGAGGTCGGACGAATCGAAGTCTAATGCTGTTAAATCGTCAATCAGTGGGGTGAAAATTTCAGATAAGTACCAACCGAAAATTTTGTTTTTTTCTGGCGAAATCCATACGATGGCGCCTTCCTGACTGCCTTCTGCGGTGACCATTTCAACGATGTCGTCCAGTGCATCAGTGAACTCCGTGTTGCAGTCCAGACAATCATGGAAACAATAGTTGGCGGTATTCGAAAACCTGTTGCGGATGCGGAGGTCGAACACGCGTACTCCCCGCCGAAACTGTTCCTTCAAATCTACGGCTTGCGAAATTCCGAAGGGTGTCATGACTTTCCTGATGTTGTATGTGGTACAGTCGTGGGCAGAGGGGATACAGAGGTTGCATATCAACTCTTCATCGTCCACTTTAGACATCCAAGAGTCAAGTTCGAAGATGGATTCCGCGTTATTGGCAGCTACACTTTTTTTGGCTGCAAAGCAGGCCGGGGCGGCAGACAGAGGATTGCTCTGGGCGGCAGACAGAGGATAGTTCTGGGCGATGTATTCCTCGTCTTCTGGGTCGGGATAGGAGTAGTAGTCTGTCTCGTCGCTTTGGTCGTTCTCGCTTTCCATCCTGGCCGTTATCTCTTTGTTTAACTGCTGTATTTTTGCCTTGTCGGTTTTCGTTTCATCAAAGACCTCCTTGCTGAAAGCTAAATAGGAGTCGGCATTCCCATTAACATTCACACATAGGGAATCGTTGTCGACGCGTTTGATGGAATAATCGATGGAGGTATTGTCCAGCTTTACCGTTCTTAATTCAGGGTTTTGGGTGTAGAAGGCGGTAGTGTCGATGACAAGATGTAGCACCTCGTTCGATGTGCCATTTGTCGTATTACTGACAACTTGGTAAGTGATGGGCAATGAGAACTGCGCATACTTGTCGGCCTCTTGGTCGTAAATCCAGAAACCGAAAGACGAGGCCTGTTGCTGTTCCGACAGCTTCAGTTCTACGAAGCCAATGTCGTAATCTGTGCCATCGAGGTCTGCAAGCCACGAACCGGCCACCTGCTTGGTGAGCTGTGTCATGTATTGCTGCTGGGGTGTCAGTGTCATCTCTTCGTCTTCACTGCATGCCGCCATCATGCCTGCCAGCAGTGTGAATATTGTCCAAAGTGACAAAAATATGTTTTTTTTCATCGTCGTTCCTTTCTGTTTAAATGATATCTTCTTCTTCGTCAATAGTAGTCGATTCGGGATCGGAATAGGGATCCAGTTTCTGGAAATGTTCAAAACTATTTGCCATGAGTTTGGGCCTTATCATGTGGAAGGCTATTGAAGTGGGCTTTATATATTGTTTTTTCATTTCACGAAAATTTTACGTCCTTTGTTGATGTAGATACCCTTTGCCGTCGGTTTGCCATTCAGCAAACGGCCGTCGAGCGTGTACCAGCCAGAGTCGAGGGTTGAGCATTCATCCGACCTGGGGTCAAGCGGAGAAGAGAAAGATTGCTGTGTGCTGATGCCTGTCGTTTCTTCGACAACAAAGTTGAACTCATTGGCGAAGGAGACCGTTTGAGGCACCCGCAGATAGGCCTTATAAGCAGGAATACGAATGTTGGAGGGGACATATTGGAAATTGACATGTTCCTTATTGTCAGAATCCTTGTATTTTGCCAATGCATAATAGATGTAGCCAGACTCCTGTTCGACCGCCGTTGTGCTGCCCAGCAATTGGTTGCCCGAGGTGGTGCCCTCGTCAATGCCATAATAGCCATCTTGGTATGTCAGGATGAACTTGGCACCTGTTTCTGATAAATGTGCTGATTCCCCATGTAAGATAACAGCCTGTCCCTGCGGAATGTACAGGCTTCCCGTATTCTTCACCATCACGTTGTCATCTTCTACTTTCGCCACATAAATATCGGGAGTGAAATCCAATTCCTCACCGTCAAGATAACTGGCAGTCAACGCCAGGCGGTCGTCACCTTCAATGGGCGGACAATAGAGAGAACTCCAGCATGTACCATCGCCGGGAGCCACAGCATTGAGAGCCATGTCGAAATCGGCATTCAGTTTGTCATGGTAATTCTTTCCCCAAGCCAGCAGGTTTGACACATTATCCACATGACAAGCAAGCGTTGTTTCGCTGTCGAAGTCATGCACATAACCATACCACTCCAGCGTCGTGGGATTAGGCTTCAGATTGAGTTCCTTGAGACTGGTGCAGCCCGTGAAAGCACCTCTTGAATATTGGGTGTCTTCACTACCGATGTATTTCACACTGGCGGGGATGGTCAGCGCGGTGGCATTTCTCTTGTCGGCCCTCAGGTTAGAACAGTTTAAGAAAGCAGATGCCTCGATGCGTTCCAACTTGTTGTTTAACTTCACGTAGTTCAAATGTGTGCATCCCTCAAACGCTACCTCACCTATCGTTTCCACATTGTCGGGACAGGTAAAATTCTCCAAACTGGTGCAATAACTGAACATGCCCGTGGGAATCTCTTTTACTTCTGCTGGACAATATGTGAAGTATTTGAGTTTTGAGCAGTCGGCAAAAACGAAGGGCGCAAAGCCGATTTCCCCTTCTCTATAGAAGCGAATTGACTCAAGATTACTACAGTTGGAGAATGCCATGTATCCGATGTAATTCACGTTATTCATGATAGCGATGGAAGTGAGGGCATTGCATCCGCTGAAGGCACGACCACCGATGGTAATCAGATTCTCAGGCACGGAAACAGTAGATGGAGGAATTCCTATGTTTGACAAATTCACACAGCCACAAAACGCTTCAAAACCGATATACTCGACGGTGTTGGGGATTTCAATGGACTTCAAGTTCGTCATTCCACTAAAGGCAGCATCGCCAATACCTGTCAGCACGGCACCATCCAACATCTCAAATACAACATGTTCTATATTTTCTCTTTGATTGTTCCAGTAATGGTAGGCAGCATTGTCAGGCAGTTCCTTGGTTTTCATCCTGATCGTGAGCTTTTTCGTTTCACTATCGTAAGAAGCAACGATAGGCTTATCCATATCGTAACCGACATAGTCATTCAGGTCGCCCAGAATCTTCAAACGTGACTTATTACTGCCCCACTGGATGTTCCAGGCAGAGTATAGAAGATCTTTAACATGAAGAACAGTTCGGTCAGAAAAGGCCACATCTGCACTTTCCCATGTCTCGAACGGCTGGGCACCGCAGAAGATGTCAGTCACGGCATTACAGCCCGTAAAGGCATCATCTCCGACAAAAAGACTGCTTGTGCCTGCAGAGATGGAGACGCGTTTGAGCGCATGAGCACCGTAGAAGGCATCTTCGCCAATGCTGGTCACATCCTCTCCAATATAGACGGAATGTAGCGAGCGATAAGCGTTAATGCCCGAATAGAAGGCACAATCTCCGATATGGGTCACGCCATCGCCGATGACCACCACGGAAATCTTATCGTGATAATTGTACCAGGGGGCTGGATGGTTGTCATCATAGTCATCCATTATACCTGTATTTATTCCCGTAATTGTGAGAAGTCCATTGTCCAGTTTCCAGGCCACATCATCGCCAGCCTTGCCCTGTTCTGCCGCGGCACGTAGAACCGAGGTCATCAGTAGGACGGTCAGAATTGCCAACGTTTTATAATTTCTGATTTTTAGTTCCATCATTATTTGATTATAGTTATTTTGAGCTATTTTTGTGTCCCGCATTTTCATTGCTTTTGACATTGCAAATATAAAAAGTGAAAAGACGTATTACAACAGAATTTATTTTTTTCACTCAAAGTCTTTACGACAAATGTTGCTTTTCTACGTCAACCATTGTTTATCCTCAATAAATATGTCGCATCAGGCGCAAAAAAAGTATAAAAAACGTTGGATTTCAGAAACCTTTTTATATTTGTCATTATGAGCGATACCATGAGGCGTTACCATTCCAAAGATTTTACTCAGTAATTCCTGCCAGGGTTATGCCAAACAAATAAGTCCTGATGGAATCGTTTCATCAGGACTTATTATTATCTTTTCAAAAAATGGAGGGCTTACTATTCTCTTGCCCCTTGCTCCTTGCCCCTTGCCCCTTTTTTTACCGTTTCAACACCTTCCTATAGGTGCCGTCGCTCATGCGGACGATGTTGATGCCACGGGCAAGACCATCCTGCTGACGACCGTCGATGCTGTAATAGCGTGTCATGCCGTCGTTATTGGCGATGAAGGGATGGCTGATGCCTGATGTCTCATCAGGTGTGCCGCCCAGGTTGTCCATACAGAAATAGCCGGGCGTGGTCATTCCGTACTCATTGCTGCGCGAACTGGTGACAGAGAATGTCAGGTCCTTCACCGTGCCCAATTCGGCCAGGCTCACCCACTGCCAGCGGTCGATGTAATAGTGGTCGCTCTCCACCGGTGAACGGTAGTCGGCAAGGTACACCGATGTGGTGGCCTTTGTGTCGTCGGTACATGTGCCGGTGATGGTGAGCAGGCACCAGTCACCAGTCTGGAATGCACCGGGAGTCATGCCGTCACCCTCGGTGTAGGCCTTCACGTTGTTGGCGGTGTTGGTGACGTACATACCGCTGATTTCCTTGCCTGCGGGGTCGTTCACCTCGGCCTTCTCTCCGTAAGTGCTGGGGTAAACCACCGCATAGTTGGAGGAGCCGCTGTAGCCGCTGCCTACGCAACTGTGGTATTGGTCGTCGTAGCTGCTGAACTCGGTAGAGGTCTGGTTAGAGATGGCGTAGCCCGACCATGAACCCCACCCGGCGTTGTAAAGGGTGGTGAAGGTGAAACCACCGCTCTTCAGCAACACCTTGGTAACATCGGAGCCCCAAGCATCCTGCTCAGGTGTGCCTTCCATGCCGGCACCGTTGATATAGCTCTCTGGCTCCAAGGCGATATCCTCGAAGTGAGCCATGCCTTCGCTTGCCACGTCATTCACGAACTGCAAGGTGATAACACCGTTGTTCTCCTCAATGTTGTACAGTCCTTTGTTCAGGCTTGTACCATTATACACCTTGAAGTTGGGCAGGTTGCTGGCCTCATCAACCATCGTCACGCCGCTGGTGCCGGGGAAGGGGTCGCCTGCCAACTGTGCATAGTAGATGGCATTTGTCACATTTTCTTCTTTGAGGTGTTTGTTGCTATAACACACACCGTCGGCAGGTACCACGGCCATGCGCGGATGACCAACTTCACTGTTCACGTGGTTCGAACTCAGTGAGAAAAGATTGGCATCATAGTCCACATGGTACACCAGCAGTCCGTTGCCTTTCTGGGCGGCGTTGAAATTGTACTTTTGTATATTCTCAATGATGAAATACTCCTTGTTGCTCGGGTCGTTGTCGTTGCGGATACGGTAGGCCTTACCGCCGTCGTCATAACGCTTGAGCTCCAGGTCCTGGCTCTCGGTCAGATCCTCAATGGTTATCCACCCGAAGGCCTCACGCTCCCAGGCGGTATAGGCACAGGGATAGTTGCCGTTCGACAGGTAATTACCGTAGTCCATCACGCTCCACGTCTCCATCGACTGGTTGTCGGCCTTTTTCGAGGTAGGCACGGGGTAGAAGTCGGGAAGGCCCATGCAGTGTGAGAACTCATGCACGAACAGGCCTATGCCGTTGATGTGATTGTAGGGCTCTTTCGAATAAGCACCGGGAAAACCGTTCAGTTCATTGTTCACACCATAACGGCTCACCGTCTTGCCGTCGAACAGACCGGCCGTCACCGTACCCGACTTGGGCCAGATGCATTCCACGCTGTTCTGGGCGAAACTCTGGCTGTAGCCGGCATAGATGACATACACCAGGTCCACCTTGCCGTCGTTGTTCGCGTCGTACTGCGAGAAGTCAATCTCGGCGTCCGCCTTCTGGCAGGCATGCTTGAGCAGGTCGTTCATGTTCTCCCCTGAGCCGTCGTGGTTGGGGTCCGTACTCTCCGAGCCGCCGTAGTACGACAGGTTGTTGTCGAGGGTCACGGGACCGTAGATGTCGAACTGGGGGATGTACTGGCCGCCGCTCATGTTCTTGAAATAAAACGCCACACTGCTGATGTTGTCGCTCTCCTTATTGCCGAGGTCCTGGGGCTTGCTCATGCTGTTGAGGTACTGCTCGAACGAGGCTTTGGGGTCGGGCAGCGTGAAGGGCACGTCGGGAAACTCGACGAGGATGACCACGGCCTTCGGCGTGCCGGTATGCGGGAAGAGGGTGCTGCCGCTGATGGGCTCGCGCCTCTGCACGCGGCGCGGATACTCACGCTCGGCGTAGTTCATGAAACGTCCCATGTCCTGGCAGCGCACCAGTTGCTGCTCCGCAGCACTGCGCAGCGCAGGCTCGTGTGCCAGCTGAGGCGTGGCACGCAGCTCACCGTAGCCGCTTACTTCGGCCACGTAGTAGTCGGTGCCCACATGCACCAGCAATACACCGTCGGTGGTGGTATAGTAGTGGAAATCTTCATCGCCATAGCCCAAAACGGTCAATTGGGTGCCGTCGCTCTGCGTAATCACCGCAGGTCCGGGATATACAGGAACGCCCCATGTCGTCAATGACATGAGTGCCACGATAATTGATGTAAAGAGTTTTTTCATATTGTTGAGTTTTTGAGTTTCGTTATCATGTTCTCTCCAAATGTTCAACGTAATAGTATTGTCCCTTTTTCCTCGTCCTGCGGCCATATTCGATGGCGTGATGGGGACAGTGGTGGTAGCAGGCGAAGCAACTGAGACACTGTCCGTCGTGCGACCACTGTGGATGCGCATGGTCATCAATGCTGATGGTGTGCGTGGGGCATACTTTTTCACATCGCCCGCAACTAGTACAACGGTCGGCCACCACATGAAATGGTTTGTCTGTTACCAGATGTTTCACGAACACATGACCTATCACGCGACTGTTCACGCGGGGCCATCGTCCACGAACGATATGGTGCTCGTCCTGCACTCTGTCTTTGATGAGCCGGGCATATCGCTCCAGCGTGACTGCCGCTGCAGCCTTCTTCTCGTGTTCGCGTTCCGGCGTGTCCACATCCATGAAGGGAAGGCCGACATACGACTCGGGCATCAACAGCGAGTAGGTGCTGTTCACATGCACCCCCTGGGTCGCCAGGTCGTCACACATCATGTCCATGGCTTCGCCAACGGTGTCACCCGCGGTACACAGTGTCCAACAGTGGTGCCCTGAGGCATTCTTAATGCGCAGATGTCCCACAAAGCGTCGCACCGACAGTGGTGGACGCCATCCGTGCACGGGAAAGCAGAAACCTAACCGCTCACCAGGTTCCAAGTCGTAGCAGACATCTTCAGTCTGACATGGAGACATGAAAACCAAACGCTCATCCAAGAAGGTGGACAAAAAGCGTGCGGCCCATCGTGTATTGCCTGTGCACGAAAAGTAGAATATCACGCTGCAAAAATAACAATATTTCTCTAACCTACAAAGAATTTGCGATGATTTGAACCTTTGTTGTGCTTTTTAACGTCAAATTGTTGCCCAATTCAGAAAATTGACGTAATATTGCAAATTATTTTTCAAAACAGGAATTTATTTAGAAGAAAAAAGGAAGAATTAATAGGAAGTAAAATAGGACGTTAAGCACTTCGTGCTGGACAATAGCTTGGAAAAGGTAAAAGAGTAAAAGTCGTGGGCAGAGTATTGTCCATTTTAACTCCCTCTTTAACTCCCATGAGCGAAGCGAATTAACTCCCATAAAACAATAAATAAAATGGACATTTCCAACAACGAATATTGGCAGCCGGAATTGGAGACGATGCCAAGGGAACAACTGAGAGAGTTACAGCTGAAGAAACTGAAAGAGACGGTGGCCAGATGCCTCCGCGCTCCTTTTTATAAGAAACGCCTGGGAGAGCTGGGCATAACGCCGGATAGTATCACGTCGCTCGACGACATACGGCGCATACCTTTCACGGTAAAGAACGACCTCCGTGAAGCCTATCCTTTCGGTCTCGTGGCTGGTTCCCTCGACGACGCCATCCGCATCCATTCCTCGTCAGGTACCACGGGACACCCCACAGTAGTGGCTTACAGTCGTCACGATATTGACTCGTGGGCCAATATGATTGCTCGCAGCATGTATATGGTGGGATGCCGTCCTTCAGACGTGTTCCAGAACAGCTCGGGTTATGGTATGTTCACTGGTGGTCTGGGCTTCCAGTATGGAGCTGAAAAGCTGGGATGTACTACCGTGCCGGCAGCTGCGGGAAACAGCAAGCGCCAAATCATGTTCATACGTGACTTCGGCACCACTTGTCTGCATGCCATCCCGTCGTATGCCATCCGACTGGCAGAGGTGTTCAAGGACGAGGGCATCGACCCGCGCACCACAAAGTTGCACACCCTCTTTATCGGTGCCGAACCGCATACGGAGGAACAGCGTCAGCGCATAGAACGTATGTTGGGCGTGAAGGCGTACAACTCGTTCGGTATGACGGAGATGAACGGTCCCGGCGTAGCATTCGAATGTAAATACCAGAAGGGCATGCACCTCTGGGAAGACAATTATTTCATCGAAATCGTCAATCCCGACACGCTCGAACCGGTGCCCGACGGTGAGGTGGGCGAGATGGTGCTCACCACCCTCGACCGCACCCTCATGCCTATCCTCAGGTACCGCACGCGCGACCTTACCCGCATCATTTCAGAGCCGTGTCCCTGCGGCCGTACCCACCGGCGCATTGACCGCATCCTCGGCCGTACTGACGACATGTTCATCATCAAGGGTGTGAATGTGTTCCCCATGCAGGTGGAGAAGATTCTGGTGCAGTTCCCCGGCTTGGCTTCCAACTATCTTATCACGCTCGATACCGTCGACGACAACGACATCATGACCGTGCAGGTGGAAGTGGACGACATTCCCACCGATATCTATCCCGACATGCAGAAGATGGTGCGTGACATCCAACGTGCTCTGAAAGATGAGATTCTCCTCACACCGAAGGTGAAACTGGTACAGAAAGGGTCGTTGCCCGTCAGCGAAGGCAAGGCTGTGAGGGTTCACGACAACCGCAACAACAAGGCTAAACCCATGGCATGAAAAGACAACGAGGCATATCCGTGAAGACGATGCTCTGCGCCATACTCATGGCGTGGGGTGTGACTCTCATGGCTCCGGCACAGGACCAGCTGCGGCGGACTCTCATGAGTATGCCCGACAGCATTGTGCCATTCCTCAACCACAGCATGATGGGCGAACTGGTGGAGTTTGCCGGTCGTGGCGGTACGGCGGAGGTGAAAAATAAACTCGACGGCATGACGTCGCTCGACACCCTTCTCAGCGACTACGCCGCGTTCACATTGACCAAGGTCGATAAGATGCACATCCTGTTGTTGCCACGTGCCGCCGAAGAGCCGGTTGTCTGTATGGTTCATTCCTGCTACGGGCCTGAACCGGAAAGCACCGTCAGTTTCTTTTCAACGGATTGGAAACGTCTGCCCAACGAAGAACTGCTCACTGCTGTGACCGTCGATGAGTTACTGCAAAGACCTGACACGATGACGATGGACCGCTTCCTTGAACTTCGCCGGCTCATTGATCCGTGCCTGGTTTTCGTTGACGTAATACCCCAAGAACGGGCTCTTGTCTTTTCCTTGTCAAAGCCTTTGTTGACGGAGGAAGACAAAAAAGCATTACATGCAGTAGTTGTGCAAAAAACTATTAAATGGAACGGAAACACTTTTAAATAGTGTTAAATCATATACATTTCGGTGTATAATTATACGTACTTTGAAATTTAACGTGTAAATTTGCACCGTGTTTTTCATGGTATTAGATTATTAAGGTTAATTAAGATTGGTTGTCGTGAGACAATCAATTTTTTTTGTGCCCATTTTTCCCCGGAAAACGAAGAAACTTTTATGCTTTATTAGCCCTTAGCCACTATTGTCGCTATAAATTCTATAGCCTCTATTAATTCTATAGCTTCTATTAATACTATAGTCACTATAGCCCCTATAAATCCTACCAATTACTTCATTCTTTCAATCAGAACGGATGCATAGGGCGGCGTAAGGCGCGAGTGCGCTGGCGGTTGGCCTGTTCCTTTAGTTGGAGCAGCAGGGTTTCGCTGCGCTTCTCGTAGGAAGGGGCGGCTTCGGGGTTTACCGTGAGCAGCCATCGCCATACGATACGTTCGGTGAGAAAATCGACGAGTGTGTCGCGTGAGGGGCACCAACGAAGCCAGGGTCGGGCCTCTTCGAGGGCACTCAGGTAATAACGGGTGAGCAGTTCGTCGTCGTACTCGTTGGTGGCTATTCGTTCATAATGGTCGGGTATGTCTGTCGTCTGACGGCTGCCCTGATACGCGGTGGTCATTGCCACCTGACGCATCACTCTTTCTTTCAATGGGTTTTTCATGGTTCAATATGGTATTTGCACCCTCCCTTTGGGAGGGCTGGGGTGTGTGTCCTAATTATCATATGGCTGATACGTTCGTCGCTTGCCATCCATCCTGCTATGGCGATACGGTGCCATCGCCAGGGTGAGCCCGTCGGTAGTTGGAGAACAGGACAGCGGCTGCTGCCCAACAGGTGCCAGTGGAACTGGTCGTTACTGCCCCAGAGCATGAGGCAAATGAGCGGTTCCCTCCCCTCATGTCGCTTGCGGAACAGTCCGCATAGCTCCACTCGCCGCCACCGTTGCCACTCATGGGTGGCAGTGCTGATCTGTCGGGTCAACGCCACGACGGGGATGCAGTCGGTTTCTTCAGCCCCATATTCCACCAATCCCCATTCGCCGCTATCGCTGTCGCAGGTGGCATGGAGCGTCTGCGTAGGGTCGATGATGCTTATCTGTCGCCGCTGCTTGTCGTAAATCAGGCGGCTGTTGCTGCTCCAGGAGAGCCGTCCACAGGGTAGGTGAGCAAACCGTTCGCCGAAGAGCGTGTTCATCATCATATCGAAATAGGGTAGGGTGGATGTGTCGAACAGTTCACCGCTCAAGGCATCACCCATTCGTGAGAGAGTGCCTCCGTCAAGTCTGACCAGTCCCTGTTCACTGAGGTATGCCACATGGTCGTCGGTCTCGACAGGTTGGCCCGCCACGCATGGATAGCGGCTCACTTGGTACTTGTCCCGCCAAGCGATGCCGTCGCCACGCTGCAATGCCCACACACCGTCGCTGCAGAAAGCGTAGAGAGGGTATTGACCGAATTGTATGCCACCGTAGCGTTTCACACGTGACGTGAGGGCATTGATGGTGCCGTCGCCGATGGTTATTCGTCCCCTTGCGGGAAACACGAGCGGGTTATCGGCCACCGATGTGTACATCCTGTTGCTCCTCATTGCTGACGATGGCGTTTGTTGGGCCATGGCTTCGGCAGCCATCCATTCCTCGGCAGTCTCGCGAGTCCATAGGTCTGCCACGTCGTGCCATCGATGGTCGGTGGCGTCATATCTCATGCTCCGTGCTTGTTGGAGGATAAGACTGTGTACTGCCGCCCTGCCGCTGGCGTGACCGCCGCCGTTGCCGCTCCACAGTGCTATGGCCATGCCGCTTGTGCCCAGTGGGCGCAGACTCACGCTCTTTCTGTAGAAATGACTGCCTGAACTATCGGTGAAATGTAAGTGTAAGTCCATGGCGTATGCCCGTCGGTCAGGATAGGCCAGTATGCCTGGCAGCGGGTAACGCAGGTGGTCGATGAAGGCCCGTGTGCCGGCTGTGGTGCCCTCTCGCAGATGTACCACGCTCACCACGTCGGCCGGCAACCCTTCCTCCTGTTCGTCGATGTCGGGCCGTTCGCCGCACAGACATTCCATCAGTCGGTCGTCGTCTGTGGTGCGTTCTTCACCGTCGAGGTTCCGAAACATATAGCTCACTGGTATGCTGAATGCACTGTTTTCTTTGGTGGTGATGGCAGCCGCGCAGAGGTGGCTGTCGAGGGTTCGCAGCACGCGGGCACCGAATGAGTGCCGGCGCATGTCACTGATGACGAGCGTGTCGCCGTCGCTGTTTCGGGGAATGACCACAGCCTGTCCGAAGTCGGTCAGGGCGATGTGCAGGGCATGCTGGAATGAGGTGCCCGCCAGACGTGTCGTGAGGGTGTTGGCATCGGCCCAGCTGTAACACAGGCGCGTGGCCATGCCCTCGCTGTCGGTGTCAATGGTTGTTGCGCCGCTCAGGTCGAGCATTGTCATTGGCGGGCTCTGGTAGATGTCAATGCCTTGCACCAGCTGTCTGGCCATCACCTCGTCGATGTCTTCCGCCAAACGAACCTTTATGGTGTGACTGTGCAGACTGGTGTTGGTGCAAAGCATCTTCTCATCGCCGTTACTTACCACAGTCAGTGTGGGCTCACCGTCGGCAGGTGCCAGGGCGAAGGGGTTGCTCATCAGTATCTGACTGCCGTCGAACAGGCGCAGTGTAGCGATGATGAACCGGATGTGTTTGTGCTCGTGGCTGCCGCCATGGCTCAGCTCGCGGTCGAGGATCTGTTCCATCCGCGCCAGGGCGAGCGAGGCACCTGTGGCCACGTCGTTGTTTCGCCACTCCGTGAACAGCTGTCTGAGCAGTGTGGCTTGTCCGTTCACCACCTCGTCGGCATGAAGCAGGTAGCGTTGCAGGGTGCTGTCAACGGGTGTGCGAAGCGTCACGCGACGTTGCATTCGCTGATCCACCTCTATGGTGTAACGAAGCGTCTCTTGCCGAAGGTGATGCCATGTGGCGTCGCTCTTGTCAAAGAAATGATACACCAGCCCATCATCGGAAGCAAAGACCAACAGTTCACCCATGGAACTGACTGCGTTGACTTTTTGGCCGTCGTCGTACCAGAAGGGATGTAGCGTGTCGCTGTCGGCGCTCCAATGATAGCTGTAACCATTGTCGTCATCGTAACGCTCGAAGATGTCGATACCTTGGTGGCGGATAATCCTGCGGTAAGCATGTCCGTCGGTATCAACACTCATTTCCGTGTCATGTTCGCTGATTTGTCGGGGATACCATTCTCCGGCATGGTTCACGAGGTTGATGGCGAGGCTCAGCTCGCCATCACATGCCTCGTGCTCCGAGGGCATGGTCTTCATGCCCTTCAATGTGATGTTTTTCATGGTGGGTATTGTCTTGTGTTTAGTGTCTCTCTATCATCTTTCTCTGCTCCCTCCCTTTGGGAGGGTCGGGGTGGGAATTATAATCACCATCGCCCGTCCGAGAGGTGTGTCGGTCACTTCGCCGCACATCACATGAGCCTGCTCTTGTTCACCTGTATGTCTCAGCACGAAACGGGTCAGTTTCTTGTTGTTTACACGCAGGTAACGGCTGCGCGGACCGTTCACGGCACGGCATGTGCCGGCATGTCGTCCGTTCAGTGCCCCTCCCGTATGTCGGGTGTATAGGTAATATTCCCGTTGGAATCCCTCTTCAACGGCGATGTCGATGACGTCGCCTGCCTTCAGGTCAAGTGCCTTGCTCACCCGTGCACAGATGTCGATATGTCCGTCGCGCCAGAAAGTGAGGTCGCTCTTCCGGCTGTTTTCCAGAACACTCTTCATGGTTGGCCAGTGATAGGGTGGTGGGTACGAAAGGTGATGGTGGTCACGTACATATAGGCACGTGTCTGTTCTATGCGTTGGCGGTGAGCCATGGCAGAGCAGCGCGTGGGGTGTATCTGCGAGGCCAGGTCATACCTGTCGCTCCCGGCCTCGCCGATAATCACCGCATAGTATTTGCGCCCGAACAGGCGCTCGGTTATCCTTCTTACAATCTTTTTCATGTATATGATTAGTTTAGTGTTTTGTGCTAGAGCTTGAGAGTTTTCTCTCACTACTCACCTCTCACCTCTCACCCCTCAATTCTTCCCTCTTACTTAAACGCATCCTGTAAGGCACGTTGCAACTCTTCCTTGGCCTTGTCCAGTTCACGTTTCATCGACTGTTTCAGCGTGTCGAGACCGGCCCTTAGTTCACCAGCTTTCACACCCAGACTGTCGGCGGTGCCACTGCCGATGCCAAGCTCGTTCATCAGGTCAACCATCGTATTGCCCAGCGTCTGTTCCAAATCAACGGTGGTGTTGCCCAACTGTTCTATCAGTCCACTGGCAGCCGACTTCAGGTAATTACCCAGGTCGCCCAGTTCACTGAAGGTGTCCTTAAACTTCGTCTTTGCCACGGTCATGGCGATGCGTTGTTTCAGGTCCGACACCGTTCGCTGCTCACTCTCCGTCAGGTCCAAGCCTTCCAGTTGGGCGCGGATGTCTTTATATTCCTGCTTCGACTTCTCCCATTGTTGTTGGTCGTAGTTCGGACCGTTGGTCTCCAGCTCATACGTGTACTTCTCCAGTTTCTCGATGGCGCGGCCTTTCTGGTCGCACGAGCCCAACAGGAACAGTCCCATCAGGGCCACCATCATCATTGCCATTGTTTTTTTCATGTTTCAAAATTTTTAAGTGAAAGTATTTTTTTTTTTTTCAACTTCTTCTAACTCCTTCTTCCTCCTTTTTAATCTTATAATCTTTTAATTTTTTAATTTTTGAATCTTCCTAATATCCTACCTCTTTAGGTTTTTTCTTGATAACATAGTAGAGGGCGCGGATATCGTCTTCGCGTAGGGTGAAATCATGGTATTCCGGCGAAGGGTTCAGCGAGTGGAACGTCAGCGTGCCTTCCTTCAAATCCTGTCCGATCATCTGTTTGATGAGAACCGACGACCCGAAGACAATCACCCAGTAGGGTCGAGCATGGTAACGGATGGGGTCGCGCCAGAACACTCGTTCCAGTTCGCGGCAGAGCACCCGGTCGCCCGATTCGAAACTGTCGCGACTACCCGTGTCCATGGAGTCACCCTTTACCTCGAAAGAGAGGTAATTGCCTCTTCCCACGCGGTCCACTTCGTAAGTCTCTTCGCTCCATTCATCGAGGACGGGGTCCAGTCGGTCGGAGGGGTTGGCAAACTGACCGAAGCAGGCGTAGGGCACATGTTTCACCGACATGAGCAGTTGTTCGCCACGTTTGTACAGCTTGGCTCCTTTCACCGTTTCGCCGAAGAACAATCCTTCCTGCTCTTCCACAGGTGTCACTTCATCGTGTTGCGATGGAACGAGCATTTCTCCCTGGCCGTTGACCAACCATTCACGGTTGATACGCGGATCCAGTTCGCACAGCTTGTTCACGAATCGGTTGCTCACGGGCACATGGCCATTCACAATCTGCGAAAACGACGACTCTTGGTAACCCAATCGGTTCGACAGCGCTTTCTGCGAATTGCCATACATCCCCTGCTGTAACAACCAGCGAACTAATATCTTTATATTTCCTAACATATAATAGGGTATGATATATCAAAAGTTTATATTTTCTTTATATTTTCGCTGCAAATATATATCTTTTCTAAATACCCTCCAAATATTTTCGCTACTTTTTTCATTTTTTTAATTCTATTTTGCTAAAAACCTTCCATTGTAGGGGAGGCCCTGCAAACTATTTCCCCTCCCATTGTAGGGGAGGGGGCAGGGGTGGGGTCAGTATCATCCCTCATCTTTTTGTCCTTATGTTCCTATGTCAAAAAATACGTCCTTATGTTCTTTTGTCGAATAATTTTCACTACTTTTGCAGAAAACAATCAATCAATAACTCCACTTCCACTCCCTCCCCCTCTCCAAGGGAGCCCCTTCCCCATCCCTCCCCGAGGGGAGGGCGTAGAGTGTTGTGACAAGTTGTTACGGGTTGTTCCATGTTGTTTATATTTCCCCCAAAATAGGCCAATTCATGGTAATTCATGAATCATTCCATGGTAATTTGTGTGAAAAAACATCCCTTATCGTTTTTTATTCCTCGATGTTAAACGGATGACAAAAAAGTTCGTGGAATTCATGTTATCTTCGCCGCCGAAAACAGGATAACACGATACCATGACCAACACACAAATCCAAGATATCCTCGACGAGAACCGTCGTAGGAACAACACACTGCGAGCACCTTTCGACCCGTTGACCGGTGAGGGGAGTACGGGACGCCGCATTGCCGTCACCCTCCGCGACGTGCGCGACACCCCCACCACCTTCTTCCTGCCCGAAAGGATGATGGACGACCCGCTGGCACGTGAGGCACAACGACTCGGTTCCATAGAACGGGCTGCACGGCAGTTGCAGATGCCGCTCCTCGGGCTCTCCGATATGCGCGACGCGTTCCACCGCCTACGCTGCCGTCACGACTTCCCATATTGGGCTGCCTCGCACGTGCGCATCAAACCCAAACAGGGTGGCGACGACGTGCCCTTCGTGCTCAACAGACCGCAGCGCCGCTTGGTGGAAGCATTCGAAGAGATGCGTCTTGCCGACATGCCCATACGCGTCATCGTGCTCAAGGCGCGACAGTGGGGTGGCTCCACCGTCACGCAGATATACATGGCGTGGCTCCAACTGATACAACGGACGGGTCTGAACTCACTCATCGTGGGACATGTGAAGACGGCCTCGGCAGAGGTCTGCGGCATGTTCGACAAACTGATGGAGGCCTATCCCGAGGCGATGCTCTACCCCCGGGATGCCCAGCCGCCGAAGGGGATGAAGAAAATGACCGGCGACCGAAACACACGGTTGCTACGCCATATCCCCTCGCGTAACTGCAAGATCAAGGTGGGCTCGGCGGAGACACCCGACTCAGCACGGGGCGGCGACTCGGCTCTCGTCCATTGCACGGAAGTGGCTTTCTGGCGTAAGACACAGAACAAACAGCCCGAAGACATCATCCGCTCGGCATGCTCCGGCGCGGGCTACCTGCCGGGGACGATGATTGTCTATGAATCGACGGCCAACGGCACGGGCAACTTCTTCCATCGCGAATACGAGGCGGCGAAGAAAGGATACTCGCAGTTCCGGCCGCTCTTCGTGGCATGGTGGCAGATAGAGCAGTATGCACTGCCCTTTGACACCGACGAACAATGCACAGCTTTCGCAACGGCACTCTATGAGGGGCGCGACAGCGACACGGCGGAGGAACGGTCGCTCTCTGGACGCTGCCTCTGGCGGCTGTGGACCATGGGCGCTACGCTCGAGGCACTGCACTGGTACACCCTGGAGCGGCGCAAATACGTGGACCAGGCCGACCTCGCCGCCGAGTTTCCCTCCGACGACATCGAGGCGTTCAAACATTCCGGCGCCAATGTCTTCGACAGCCGTGAGGTGGAGCGTATGCGGCCGCAATGCCGCCAACCCACCCTGCGCGGTGAGTTGCTCGCACGGGGTGAGCGTGGCAGTGAGGCGCTTGCCGACCTGCGTTTCCAACAGAGCGACTACGGCTTGTTGTGGCTGTGGCAGCCGCCGGAGAAGAACGGGGAGGGTAGGGTGACCAACCGTTACCTGGTGGTGGTGGACATCGGTGGCCGCTCCATGAAGAGCGACTGGTCGGTCATCGCCGTCTTCGACAGGATGCCGCTGGCCGCCGGTGGCGTGCCCTGTCTCTGTGCCCAGTGGTATGGCCATACCGACATGGACCGTCTGGCGTGGAAGGCGGCACAGGTGGCACGTTACTACGACGATGCGCTGCTGGTCATTGAGTCGAACACGCTCGAGACACATGGTCCCACGGCCTTCGCTTTCGAGGGTGGCGACCAGAGCCTGTTCATCCTCAACGAGATACGCGAGGTGTACGACAACCTGTATGCCCGTCCGCAGAGTGCCGACGAGATACGGCAGCGCGCCCCCGTACGCTACGGCTTCCACACCAATGTGCGCACCAAACCAGCCATCATCTCGACGCTTATCGCCGTGGTTCGAGACGGTCTCTACGAAGAACGCGACGAGCGGTGTCTCAACGAACTGCTTACCTATGAGCGACGACCCAACGGCTCCTATGGTGCCATCGACGGATGTAATGACGACCTGCTCATGACGCGGGCCATCGCCCTCCATCTCTCTTACCATGAATTGCCGCCGCCCCGCCTCGTTCCCCACAAACTAACTCGTCCCCACAGACCACAAATCTTTGTTGAACATTAGCTCCCACCAGCTCCCCCGATTAGAGACCCCCACCAGCTCCCCCGAGGGGGAGAGAGAATAGCTTGTATATCTTTTTTCACAACGAATTTCACGAATAATGCGAATGGAACATCATTTACGATAATTCACGGATAATTAACGGCAATTTACGTAAAAATCGAATATGAATAAACAACGAATTTTACGAATAACACGAATGGAACATCATTTACAATAATTAGCGGATAATTCGCGGCAATTCACGTAAAAAAACACACGGCAATTCACGTAAAAAACACGAATATCAATTAACAACTAATTTCACAAATTGAGAACCTCTTTATTCCCCCTCTATTGGAGGGGGTTAGGGGGAGGCCCCCTTTTTAATATTTTAATCTTTTAATCTTTTAATTTTCCATGTTTCCCATTCTTCGCCAGGCGGCTGTCTATTGGATGGCCATGGCACCTTTCAGAAAACAACGTGACCGCTGCAAACGCTACACCTACGGCGACCAGTGGCATGACCGCATCCGTGTCGATGGGCATTGGATGACGGAAGAAGACTATATCCGTTCGCAAGGTAACGAACCTCTCAAGAACAACCTCATCCGCCGCCTCGTGCGCAACGTCATAGGCCTCTATCGTCAACAGGGGCAGGGGGCCTTTATTCGGGGGCAAGGGGCAGGGAGCATGGGGCAAGAGAATACCCCTCAGGTGCAAGATTCTTTCGCTCAGAGGCAGGGAGCCTTTATTCGGGGGCAAGGGGCAAGGAGCAAGGGGCAAGAGAACACCCCTCCGCTTTCCCCCTCCTTGGGAGGGGGGCAGGGGGAGGTTTTGCAGGGGGAGGTTCTCGAGCTTTCCTCTCGCACCCTCGAGGAGTTCCTTATCTCCGGCCTGGCGGTGCTGCGTAAGTCGTGGGGCACACGACGGGGCATCACCGGGTGCTGGACCGACATGGTGTCGCCAAACGCTTTCTTCGTCGATAATATGGCGCGTGACCCGCGAGGGTGGGACATCTCGTGCATCGGCGAGTTGCACGACCTTCCTTTTTCCGTGGTGTGCCGCCATTTTGCCTCGTCGCCCGAGGATATGCAGCGACTGCAACAAATCTATTCGGCCACAGACTATGATGACCGTGTGGCAGATGCCTGTGCATCGTTTGGACAACCGACAACCGCCATCGATTTCTTCCGTCCTCAGGGCAATCTGTGTCGTGTGGTCGAGGTGTGGCGTCTTGAGCAACAGCAACGCTACCGCTGCCACGACACGGCATCGGGTGAACTGTATCAGGTGACGGCCGATGATTATCCGTCGGTGGTGCTCCAGGAGAATGAGCGGCGCATGAACATCGGTCGTCGTCATGGAAGGAAAAAACAAGAGATAGCACTCATCCACGCCCAGTGGTTCATCGCCGAGCAGTGGCATTACTATTTCCTGACACCCTTCGGCGACGTGCTCTGCCAAGGTTGTTCGCCCTACAACGACGGGGGACATCCCTATGTGTTCAAGGCCTATCCCTTCATCGATGGCGAGATACACTCATTCGTGGCCGACCTCATCGACCAGCAGCGGTACACCAACCGGCTCATCACACTTTATGACTGGATAATGCGTTCCTCGGCGAAGGGTGTGCTCCTCGTGCCCGAGGAGTCGATACCCGACGGCTATTCCCTGGCCGACATCGCCGATGAGTGGGCACGTTTCAACGGTGTCATCGCCATACGCACAAAGAATGGGGCGCAGATGCCGCAACAGGTGGCCATGAATGCTACCAACGTCGGTATCAAGGACCTGTTGCAGACGCAGCTTGATTTCTTCGAGGATATTTCAGGGGTGGCAGGTGTGCTGCAGGGCAAGCATGACGGCAATTCCAATAACGCCTCGCTCTTCGCTTACCAGACAAATAATGCCACACTATCGTTGCTCGACATCTTGGAGTCCTTCCGCGCCTTCATCGACGAGGCTGCGGTCAAGGAACAACACCTCTACGAACAGTATGGATAGGCACAACCCTCTAGGGTGTTAATTCGCTTCGCTCAGAAGTTAAGCCATTACTCAGCTATATATTCAGTTGTTGTTCTGTACCATAGGCATACGGCTTAACTCCTTAACTTCTTAACTCCTTAACTTCAGAAACAGGATCCCCCCTTTCCCAACTATTCTTCTCCCCTCCCTTGGGGAGGGGTTGGGGGTGGGTATTTCACCTTTCTCCTCCATTTTGCGGCTTTTTTCACGTCGCGTTTCACCACCTCGCCTTTTTCATAGATATCGGCCAGGTAAAGTATGCAGCGTTCGTCACGCCGCTTGGCACCCTCTTCCAACCAGAAGAGGCCTCGTTTTACGTCTTTCTCCATGCCTATGCCTTCCATGGCGCATCGCCCGAGGTTATACAAGGCCTCGGGCATGCCCTGGGTGGCGGCTTCTTCATACCAGAACAGCGCTTTTTTGGCATCGCGGTCGATGCCCACACCCTGTTCCAGACAGTATCCCAGGTTGAATTGCGAGTCGGCATCACCCTGTGCGGCAGCCTGTCGGAACCACCTGACGGCGGCTGCCTCGTCGCGCACCACTCCCACACCATTCAGGCATGCCACACCCATGGCATACTGGGCGGCGATATGTCCCTGCCGGGCGGCACGTTCCATCCACACTGCCGACAGGCTGTCGTTACGCTCCACCCCGTCGCCTTGTGCATAACAGTCGCCCAGGGCATACTGCGCATCGGCATGACCCTGCAGGGCGGCCTGCTCATACCAATGGGCTGCCCGTGTGACATCCTTGCGGAGCCCCAGGCCACGGTCGTAACAATAGCCCAACGTATATTGGGCGGCGGTGTCTCCTTGTTCGGCCCGTTCCATCAGTTCCATGACGTTGATTCCCCGTCGCTGGGCAGAAAGCGGCAATCCCATCAACCAGGATATGGCGAAAAACAGAAAAAACTTTTTCATGGCGCAAATATAGGGAGTTTTTCTATTTTTTTTCACAAATTGATTGGGAAAAAATATATTTTCACTATCTTTGCATTGTCTATAGCTACTATAACTATAAACTATAATCTATAACCTCTATAATATTTATAGCCTCTATAGCTTCAAAAACCCTAAATAGTAACATAAAACACATACATATTCATGAAAATTATCATAGGAAGAGAGGAACAGGGCTCAAGGCTCCATCTCGTGGCCATGAACGAACAAGGCCAGACCGTCAAGGATATCTGTCACGGACAACAACAGAGTGTCAACCAGTCGGTGAGCAGGCAGCACCTCAGTCTCACGCTTAACGACGATGGTACCTTCACTCTTGAGAACCTCAAGATGCAGAATATCACTTTCGTTAATGGCATGCAGGTGAACCGCACGATCGTGACACAGAATGACCGCATCGAACTGGGTCATGAGCGTTATCTCTTCGATTGGGCGGCGGTGAAACCGTTGTTGCCAAAGATTGCCGATGCTAAGCCGTTGAAAGCCGTATTCGATGAGTATGAGTTGGAAACGGCAAAAATCAATAAACAGCAACAGGTGTTCAATGCCATGCGTGGCGGCACGAGTATCCTTACCATGGGTGCCATCGCCGTGGGTTTCATCTTTGGTCGCGATGGCGGTTTCAGCACCGTCACAGCCATCCTCTATGGTCTGGCCCTGTTCGCCTCGCTGTTCTTCACCGTCAAGTCGTTCATCGATGCCAGCAAACTGCCGGCCAAGCGCAAACGCATCACCGATGATTTCCGCCAGAACTGTGTTTGTCCAAATGAGGAATGTCGCCATTATCTGGGTAACTATCAGTTCTACGAGAACCTGCCTAAGAAATGCCCCTATTGCCAGACGCAATTCATAAAATAGTGACGAGTGACGAGTGACGAGTGATGAGTGACGAGTGATCATTCGCAACTCATAACTCGTAACTCATAACTCGTAACTCGTAATTCGTCACTAAATCTCCGCCTTTCATGGAAAACGGGCGCAGATTCTTGCAATCGGCTTTGTGAATCATTATCTTTGCATCAGAAATCAATCAAATCAATAAATAACCCATTAAAAAATTACCACTATGAATCCAAATGAAAACACCCCAAACATGGGCCCCGTGAACAGCAATCCAGTGAATAACCCCGTGAATGAACCCCAGGAAGGCGGTTCCAACACCTGGAAGTATGTGACCATCGGCGGTGCTGCCGCACTGCTCGTAGGTGCAGGTACAGTCTATGCCACCGATGCTTTCGGTGCCCGTACAGCTATCTTCGGTGGCGATGACGCTGCCGCTCCTGCATCCACTGCTACTCCTGAAGTAGCCGCCGAGACAACAGCGGTCACGGATGGCTCTGAAGCCGCCAAGACCACCGAGAGTGCAGAAGCTACTGCCGATGCAACTCCCGCTGCTGATGCTGCTGCCGATGCCGCCGCAACAGATGCAGGAATACAGGTGGAAATCTACGACCACGCTCCTGTGGCTCATGTAGGTCAGCACCTCAGTTTCGCTGATGCCTTCGCCGCCGCCCGCGCACAGGTGGGTCCCGGTGGTGTGTTCCACTGGCACGGCCATGACTATGGTACATATTATGAGACAGAGTGGGATGCTATGAGCGATGCCCAGCAGGCACAATATGAGGCCAGCGCCGCTACGCCCGCCCACGCCACACATCCTGTAACACCGCATTTTGTGGCTGAGGCTCCCGTTGCTGTTGTGAGCGATGGCATGAGCTTTGCCGACGCTTTCGCCGCTGCCCGCGCACAGGTAGGTGCCGGTGGCGTGTTTGAGTGGCACGGTGGTGTGTTCAGCACCTATTATGAGAACGAATGGGACGGTATGACACCGCAGCAGCAGCACTATTTCACCGCTCAGGTACATACCGAGCACGTGCCGCACCACACCCATTATTATGCCGATGCCGATGGTGGCGTACACTTCAAGGCTGTGGAGACCTTCGGCACCGAGCAGTACGACTACGACGATGTGACGGTGAAGGCATTGGACGATGCCGACAGTGGCTCGCTCACTACCATACAAGAGGTCGAAGCCTCGGATGGCGAGATGCACATCGACGTGGCTTCCGACGGACAGACAGCTTTTGTCGACGTTGAGAACGACGGTATCGTGGACATGACCTTCACACCGATTGATGAGGCAAACCCTTTTGACGGTGCTCCGCTCACTGACGACGGTTCCATGATATTGTAATTGAAGCGTTAAGGAGCAAGGGGCAAGAGATTACCTCACAGGCAATTGTCTAAACTCCAGAAAAATGAAAAAAGTAAATGTAAAGTGTAATTGCGGACAGCAGTTCGTAGCAACCTTTCGTGACGATAACGCCGCAGCGGGAACAGTTACCTGTCCCGCTTGCGGCTCTCGTTTGAAAGTGATTGTGCCGCAGTCTAAGCCACCCCAGCCCTCTGTCTCCAGCGAGACGAAACTGCCCACGGGTGCTTTTGCCCAGCCGGGTTCGCTCATCTGTGGGGGACGGGAGTATCCGCTGTCTGTGGGCGATAATATTGTTGGTCGCAAAGCCGCAGGTTCATCGGCCCATATACAGCTTGAGGTGAACGATCCCTACATGAGCCGCTCTCATCTGCTTGTGAGGGTGGTACGTGCCGGCGACGGAAGCATCACCACCTTCGTTTCGAACTATAAAAACATGAACACCACCCTGGTCAACCAGCGTTTGCTGGGTAAGGTCGATGAGGTGGTGGTCAAGGATGGCGACACCATCCAACTGGCCAACACCGTCGTGATGTTCAAAAACAGCTAATACCCACCCCGACCCTCCCCAAGGGAGGGAGTTCAGATTCATCACCCGACACTCGTCACTCGTAACTCGTCACTCGTAACTCATCATTATAACCATGCTCATCACCCTGTCAAAACCGTTGTTTATCCAAGAATTGGGCAAGAGGTCCAATCAAGAGGATTCGTATTTCATGTCCGAAGCGACCCATGAGGGCTCTTCGCCGTTTTTCATGGTTTGTGATGGCATGGGGGGACATGACAAAGGCGAGGTGGCCAGTGCTCTGGTATGCCAGTCAGTGTCGTCCTTTATCACTGAGCAGATGGGGCAGGGCAGGGCATTCGATGATGCCTTGTTCAACGATGCGCTTCAATACGCTTACGGAGAACTCGATAAACTGCCAGTCGATGGCAAACGACCAGGCACCACACTCACTTTCCTCTGTTTTCATCGTCAGGGAGTCACCACGGCCAACATCGGCGACAGCCGTATCTATCACCTGCGTCCGAAAGAGGGGAAGATACTCTTCCAGTCGCGCGACCACTCGTTGGTTTTCGACCTCTACCTGATGGGTGAGTTGTCATTCGACGAGATGGCGACCTCACCTCAGAAAAACGTCATTACCAAGGCGCTGATGCCTGGCGAGGAAAACCATCACCGTGCCGACATGGTGCATATCGGCGATGTGCAGCCCGATGACTGTTTCCTGCTTTGTTCCGACGGTTTACTGGAACGGCTCAGCAACGAACAGCTGCTTCAGATTTTTTCTCATTACGATGATATGGAAGAGGTGCGCCGCTTGCTCATCGAGGCATCGGATGATAATGGCGACAACCATACTGCCATTCTTCTCAAAGTGGACGAAGTGGAAAAAGAGGCCGGCGAGATGGTCTCCGACGATGAATACTCGTCGTCTTTCAATGCCATGAATGTGCATCCCATGGGTGGCAGTCAGGAAACACCTGTCGCCCCTGCCACTCCTGTCGCAGAAACACCTGAGAGTCCTAAGCCCAGTGCATCCAATACGTCGAAAACGTCCAATACGTCCAATACGTCGAAAACGCCTACAACGCCGAAAAAGTCGCGAAAGGGTTCTCCTGTGCTCACTGTTGTCATGGCCGCCTTGTTGGTCGGTGTGTTGGCAGCCATCGGCGTGCTCCTTTTCAAGAAATCACCGAAGAAGAGTTCTTCTCTCTCTCAACCGGCAGTGGAAGCAGTTGCCCCGGCCGACTCGACGGCCTTGGCATCTCCCGACACTTTAACTGTGTCAGGCAATGATGCTCCTGTGGCTGCTGAAGCTCAGGCTGCTCCTGCCGAAGCTTCCACGATGACCGACACCATTCACATGACGACGGCTCCACAAGCCACACCTACTCCGCGAACCACACCGAATCCTACGCCCACTCCGCGAACAACACCGAATCCCGAACCGCAAGTATCGGCAGCCCCGCATACCACTTCCAGTCCGACGCCGGCAACCTCAAATGCTGCCCAGCAGCGCCGCGATAACCTCCGCGACCGCAGTAAATAAAAGGAGTTATCGCTGGAAGTTAAAAAGGAAGTTATGAAGGAAGTAAAAGGGGAAGTTATAGAAGGAAGTTATGCACTTCGTGCAGGACAATAGTCTTGAAGGGTAAAAGGGTAAAAGTTGTGGGCTGAGTAATGTCCATTTTAACTTCCAATTTAACTTCCATGAGCGAAGCGAATTAACTCCCACTTTAACTCCCGATTAAACAAAAACTTCCATGAGCGAAGCGAATTAACTTCCCCTTTTACTCCCATTTTTACTTCCTTTTATAACTCCCCTTTTACCTTTTTACCCTTTTACTTTTTTACCCTTCCACATAAAATCACATACGCGCTTTTCTCTGTCAGGTAGAAGCGTGGTGCAGGTTGTGCTATCACCTCCCACACCAGATGGTTGATGCGCTCGTGTTGTCTTTTACTTCGCAGGTGATGCACCCGACGCACTATCTCCTCATACATCATCCGTTGCATGGGCAACATCTTGGCGGGACGGTGCCCCGACAGCCATTGGTTGACCACACGAACAGCTCGTTCCTCGCTCACATAAAACCGTTCTGCCGGCATGGCTAAGGCGGCTCTGATAGTGTCATGCGAAGTGGTCAGTTCCTTACGTTGATAAGCTTGTTTGTACGCGCGAACCAAGTCGCGGTTGCGCGCCTCATGAAATTCCGAGGCGCTACGTGTTTTCTTGTGTGTTTTCATGGTTTTTTTCCACAAAATTACTCCCAAAGTTAAATGGATGACACACTTTTCACGGGAAAAGACAATATCTTTGCCACGAACAAAACCAATAACCATGAAAACAATAACACAACAAACTGAACAACAGAGCCTTGACAATCTCAAGGAACAGGTAATGAACCGGATAACATCACGTCATCCCCAACTTGACTCAGCCGATGAAAAAGCACTTTTCCAAGCCGTTTACGACGATTACGACGAAAACGACGTTTTGCAGGAACTCTACGATGAACTGGTGGAAAAGATGGAGGCGATGACCACCGCCAAAAAGAAAGAAGAGGCCGAGTACGAAAGCAATCTCGACCAGACCATCGTCGCCATCGAGCAGATGAAACAAGAGGAGTCAGCCGATGGTGAGCGCATTGACGAGGCGGTGGCGTGGTTGCAGAAGGTGGGCGATGAGGTGGCCCGGGGACGGTTGCTCCCTGATGACATCCGGATGGTGATGAAAGGAGCGGCTTACGATGTCGATGTGGCCGCCGCCGACCATGATGGAGAGGTGCGCGGACGCAACTACGTCATCGAAGAACACCTGCGTACTGCTAAGGATACGCCCGCCGACGTGCCAGCCCTGCGCGGCACGGGCGGTATGAACACCACCCAAGCGCTTCCTCGCGAAGTCCTCGGTGCTTTGGTAGGCACCACCCGTCCCACTATCTGGGAACGGGGAAAAGAAAAGAGGTATTAAAATACCCACCCCTTCCCTCCCAAAGGGAGGGGGTTGGAATGTTGAGTTTTAAATGGTGAATGTTGACGAGTTGTTGAGACATATGTCGAAAAATTTTCGCCTCGCGATGTAGAATTGTTCAATGAATAATTCATCACTCACCACTCAACATTCACCACTCAACATTCACCACTCAACATTCAACATTCAACACTCAACATTCAACATTCACCACTCATCTTCCTATACAGTCGGCTTTTCGTGCTTCGTAGTGCTTGGTTGGAGCAGCAGAACGCCTGCGCCTTGCGATTGTCATCGATGTCATAATGGTCCATCACCACGTAGAACGTCTCTTTGGGTGTCAGCGGTGTTGAGGCATGCGCCAACTCTTCGTAGAGCGGTTTGTTGATGGCTGGCAACACCTTCAGCAGTGCCGTCTCTTCCCGCTTGCCGAATTGGCTGATGTTATCGCCGCTGACCAAGGCGTTGAGCACGTCGATACCCTCTTTCGTCTCCGTCACCGAGGTGAGCAAACGCTCTACTTCCCTCCTTTGGTTGGCGGAGGCGAATTGCGTGAGTTGGCGTTGCATGTGTTGCAACTCTTCCACACGGCTGTCCACGGTCTGCTTCAACTCGCTGATGGTCTGCTCTTTCTGTCCGAGTAGCGAGCGCACCTCGTGCAGCGTGTCGTTGAAGCGGAGCTTCAGCGACCGTTGCTTCCTGTCGAACCACCAGGTGATGGCGAGCACCAGGGCGAGCAGTGCCACGAGAGCCACGACGAACCACAGCCGTTGCCGTTCCTTCTCCAGTGTCAGCAACTCACGGTCGTAGCGGTTTTGCAGGTCCACCATCTCCACGTTCTGTTGGCTGATGGCTACCGAGTCATCGATAGCCTTCCATTGTTTGTAGGCCTCAAGAGCCCCACGGAAGTCGCCTTTCCTTTCGAGATATTCACTGCGCAGGAGGTAACGGTTGCGGCGGAGGGTGGAACCGCCGTCAGTGGCCAACGTGTTCATGATGATTTCCGCCTGGTCGTCGCGCCCTTGTTTGATATACACCATGCAGAGCAGCGACAGCGCATTGCCCATGGCTGAGGAGTCCTGTGCGAGGAGTGCCGCCCGATAGGCATGGTTCTCCGCTTCAGGCAGTGAGTCGGTGAGCATCTCGTAGTAAGCAATATTTTTCATGATGCACGACCGCTGGCTGTCGTCGGCCTCTTTGTAGAGCGCTGCCGCCCTAAGGTTGACGCGCCATGCCGAGTCGTTGAGCTGTAGGTTGTAGAGGGTGTTGGCCTGATTGATGAGCACATCGACCACCAGCTCCGGACGTTGCGTCTTTTCCGCAAAGCCAAGGGCTTTCTCCTGATAGTCGAGGGCGCGTGAGTAGGCTCCGCTATGTTCGTTCACCCATCCTATGTATTGGCAAATCTGGTATTTCTGCTTGTCGTCGTCGAGCTGTGGCAGCAGCTCCTCGGCACGCTTCAGCTGAAGCATGGCCTCGGAATATTCGCCACGGTCGATGAGCAGCACCGCACTGTCGAGACGTACCTCGGCCTGTGCCTGCGGTGAAGCAGGCGACGATCCGTCACGGCACGAGGAGAGGACACAGAGTGCCACGCCGGCTATCATCAATACCATCTTTCTATACATACTGCTATACATACTGCAAAGATAAGAAAAATTAAAAAAATAAAAAATTTAAAGATTAAAAAAAATAATAGAAGCTCCCCCTCCTACTCCCCCCGAGGGGGAGAGAGAATAGCCTGTAAATTCTTTTTCACTCATTGTTGTCTGAACCATACAACGAATTATACGAATTATTACACAATGGTGAGCGAAGCGAACACGAAAAATCGCAACTTGTTGCGTCAAACGATACTGCGACCGGCAGGAAAAGGGAGCAGTACCTTAGTGAATGAGCGACGAGTAGGAGCGGTTACATCCCCTCCCAATGTTGGGAGGGGCTTGGGGAGAGTAGGTACCCTCCTTAGGCAAGGAGGGGCGGGTGGTTGTGAAAGCAAACTATCTCCTTAGGCAAGGAGGGGCGGGTGGTTGTGAAAGCAAACTATCTCCTCGGGGGAGCAGGTGGGGGGCTAGTAGTTAAACGGATGACAAAAAAATTCTGGAAAAGAGCCTTATCTTTGCCCCCGTTATCGGATAACATTCAATCAAAACCATCAAAAACACATTTAATCATTTAACACCAACACACATCATGGCAACAGAAAACAATCTCTATCAGGGTGGTGCGGAGAAATACAAGGGGACGACAGAACCCAACCCCCTCAATCCGCAATTCACCGACAATCCCGATGGTATCCTCACCGAGACCGTGGCACGCGAAATCGCTGATCCGGAGATGTACCAGAAAGACATCGACGAGCGCATCACCAAAATCCGTCCCATGGCGACACCCGTCGACCAGATATCACGCTTCGCCACGCTTCAACAGGCATCATCGTTCGAAGTGAAGTACTACAGCGTTGGCACCCGTCCGGTCATGACGACTCTCACAACAGCTGTCACGGCGAGTGCTTCGGCCACCAGCGTGCCTCTCGAGGTGGCCGACCCTGACATGTTCACGCTCGACGATACCATCCGCGTGGTGGGTGTCAAGGCCATCACCGACTTTCGTGGCACCGCCTACAGCAACAACGACCCCACGACACCCGACCTCTGCCTGTGCGTCTGTGGAAAGACGTCGCAGGGCCAGCCCATCGTCTTCGCTGTCAACGGCAATGTGGTGAACCGACAGAACATTGGCGTACCCAGCATAGCGGCAGGCACCAAACTTATCCGCATGGGAAAGAGCTGCGGCGAGCTTGACGTACAGACGGGACGATTCAATAACCTGCCCACCTCGGAGCTGCAGTATTGCCAGAACTTCATGGCGCAGATAGAGCAGTCGACGCTTGACAAGATAGCCAATAAAGAGGTGAACTGGGGCTTCTCCGACCTGGAGGAAGACTCCATCTACGACATGCGACTGGCGATGGAAAATTCCTTCCTCTTCGGTGACATGAACATGGTGAAGCACACTACCAAGGACGGCATGGCGCAGTGGTTCACCAAAGGCATCTGGTGGCAGGCAGGCAAGGACATCGAGGTGGGCACGACCGTCAATGGTGTGACGACCATCACCGACAATGACCTCGTTGACATCTCACGCGACCTGTTCGTGGGCACGGGCATCGGCAACAAACGCAAGGTGTTGCTCTGTGGCAGCGACTTCCTCGCCGCACTGTCGAAGATTGATTCCGACAAGTTCCGCCTGAAAGATACCGTGGAGGTGTGGAACCTGAAGTTCAAGAGCTGGGAGACCGACTTTGGCGAGATTCTGGCGATGCACGATGAGCTGTTCGATATGAACGGCATGGCCGACTGTGCCTTCGCCCTCGACCCGGAGTTCCTGACGAAAAAGACGCACCTGAGCTGGAGCCGTAACATCCTCGACCTGAAGAAGGCGGGAGTGCGTAACACCGACGCCGTGGTCATCCAGGAAATCAGCTGCCTCTACCTCCGCTATGCCAAGGCCCATGCCCGCCTGCGCCTCGCAGAGGAATAAGAAACCCACCCTGACCCTCCCAAAGGGAGGGGGGGATGGAAGGGGCAAGGAGCAAGGGGCAAGGAGCAAGAGATATGCCAGTAGGGTAATGGCTTAACTTCTTAACTACTTAACTTCTTAACTCCTTAATTACACTCATCACTCGTCACTCATCACTCGTCACTCGTCACTATACCATGAAAACTTATATTGCCAAATCCCATATCTGCATCAATGTGATGATGCCCGAGGGCGTACGTCACGTCAGGTTCATTCCCTGTACCCTCGGCAACAGCTACCTCATGACCGACGACCCCATCCTCCAGATGGCCCTCGAATCGCATCCTCGCTACGGAACACTATTTATTGAAAACCCACCCCGTCCCTCCCCAAGGGAGGGTGTTCTTAGATGACTTTCTTGAGTTTCAAATATATACACATTATTTCCTCCATGTCTATAACTTCCTCTAATCCAATTCCCACACCCACTCCTCCAACTCCCTCCCTTTGGGAGGGCCGGGGTGGGTATTCACCATCCTCTCTTTCCACTCCCTCCCTTCGGGAGGGCCGGGGTGGGTATCCCACTCCCTCCCTTCGGGATGGTCAGGGTGGGTATCCCACTCCCTCCCTTTGGGAGGGTAGGGGTGGGTATGTTCCTTTAAATGTCATTTTCCACGACGTGCGTGTGGCCCTCAACATGAACCATGCCTGTCAGGCGCTTATCGACGAGGACAACATCGATACGCTCACGCTCAACGAGCTGATACGCAACCAGATAGAGCCTGTGGCCGCCGAGGTGGTGAAAGCCGCTCTTTTGCTTGATCTTGGCGAGGGAAAACCTTTCGGTGGTGACATTCTCTGGGACGAGGTGCCAGGCCATGGCTCAGGCTCAGTGATTCTACCTCCCGACTTCCTTCGTCTGGTCTTGTTCCGTATGTCGGGTTGGCGGCAGGCAGCCACGCTCATCGATGCCGCTTCGCCACGCGCCATGTGGCAGCGGTCACCTTTTCCCGGTGTTCATGGCAACCCGTGCCGTCCCGTGGCATTCATCAGTCCTTCTTCATTCGGCAACCAGTTGCATTTCTTCGCCTCCGCCGACGGCTACCATGCCCAAATCGTCGAGGCACGTTACATCCCCGTCCCGTGTCTCCAGTCCCTCGACAGCACCGATAACCCCTCGCCGGAGCAATGGCTCTCCCTGCCCCCGCGCCTCTATCATCCTTTCATCCAGGCCCTCGCCGAACGAGTTCAACTTATCATTCAAAACAACTAAGAGCCCCCCTCCAACTCCCCCGAGGGGAAGAGAGAATAGCACACATAGTAATTTATGACACTCAACACTCATCACTCAACATTCAACATTCATCACTCGACCTTACCACTCCCTCCCTTCGGGAGGGCCGGGCTGGGTTTACTTTATCATCCATGAAAAACCATTCTTTCAACCACAAGTCTATCTACGCCCCTCCCTCGGGAGGGGATGGGAGAGGGGCTCTCTTTCCCGGAGGGGATGGGAGAGGGGCTCTCTTTACCGACCTCCATGTCGGTGGACAGCTCACTGCACACCACGACCTCAACGTCCTCGGCAATGTGCATATCTCTGGCGCACTCTCCTGTGCGCAAGTCAATAACCTCGATGCCGGTTTCTTCGTGTCTGAACAGGCATTGCTCACGGCTCATCCTCTGCCAACGGTGGGCATGCATGCCACGGTGTTTCATGAGGAAGCAGGCCAGCCCGTCACAGCCACCATCTATGGCTGTGAGCAGGCGGGACAATGGCGAGCCCTGGCCGCACAGGTGCCCGTGACTGTCAGCTGGCAACGGTCATCCTTGCCAGATCCTGCCTACAGCATACCCTTCTCACATTTCGTCGTCCTTGACAGCATCGACAGCCTGCCGCCTGTTCCCCGTGACACGATGACGGGCTTTGTCGTCGATGGTATCATCTATGTCTTCGTGGCCAAGGGAGGCGACACGAAGGGCGGCCGTTACCTGGCCTGCGGCCCTTTGCACGGCATACAAGGTGAACAGGGTCCGCAGGGCGGTCAGGGTCCCGTGGGACCGCAGGGACCTGCCGGGCCGCAGGGCATCCAGGGCAATACGGGTGTCTCCATCGGCGACAACTATGAACTGTTCTCCACCCTTCAGGCTCTCGATGGCAAGACCACCGGACAGAAAGCCGCTATGATACCCGACGGCAACGTGGTGGAGGAGACAAACTATATCGTTGATGACCTCGCGGCGAAAAAAGCCTACACCAACCGCATCATCGATGCCAGCGGAGCATCCGTCCAGCCACCTTCGGGCAACGGCAACCGACAAGTGGTCATCTTCGACATTGCACAGTATGTGGGCTACACCATCGCTTTCGCTTCCTACAACAACTACGCGGGAGCCTATTCATGGGCGGTGTACCGGGGCGACACCACCATATCGCTCACAGGACTGTCGCTGAACACCGACGTGCGTGTGATGTCGGCTGCCACCACAGCCAGGGGCAGCTATATGGACAGTATCACCGTGGAACAAGGCGACAGGTATCTCGCCCTGGTGTGCTACAACGGACATACTGCAACGGCGAAGACGACGAAGAGCGTGAAGACCATCCTCCTCGAAGACTCAACGCGGCTGGGAGCGGTGGAGAACAGGCTCGATAGCATCGAGACACAGGGACTGAACACCATCGGTCCCCTCAATGCCGACCGCGACAGTATGGTGGCGAACCTCGGCTACACCGCTTCTACGCTGCGCCTGCTCCATTTCTCCGACCTGCACTATGACCCGGCGAACATGCAGCGTATCATGGACTGGAGAAACGCTCACGCCGATGACATCGACGACATCCTCAATACGGGCGATACGGTGAACAGCCGCTACGGTACGGCATTGGGCTATGGTAATGTGGAAGAGGTGGAGCGCATCCTCAACACCATCGGTAACCACGACATCGACGATACAGGAGACGGCTCCTATATCCATTCGGGTGTGGATGGCTATAATACCTACCTCAAACCGTTCATCAACAACTGGGACGTGACACAGCCCGACAATGCCGAGGCTGGCGGTAAGTGCTACTATTCTAAGGACTATGTGGCGAAGGGCATACGGCTCGTCGTGCTCGACACCATCGTGGCATATTCCAGCGGCAGCGCGCAACAGACATGGTTCCGCCAGGTGCTTGCCGACGCTCGGACACAGGGTCTCGCGGTCGTTGTGGCCTGTCATTGGCTCAAAGGCGACCGCATAACCATACCTAACCACTTCGCACCGTGGCGTGACACATGGGCCGACTTCGAGGGGAAGGGCAGTGCGGGCAGTGCCGTGGTGTGTACCGACGTACAGACGTTCATCAACGATGGCGGTGAGTTCATCTGCTATCTCGTCGGACATAGCCATGCCGACCATATCGGAACGATGAAGATTCATCCGCAGCAGCTGTGCATCGCCGTGGGAGCGGCCAACGGACTGCCACCCACCAATATCTATCATGTCAATCACGGTGGCGAGGTACGCCGACAGGGAACGCGCTCGCAGGACAACTTCAACATCATCGGCATCAACACCTCTTCGCACACCATCACCCTCGTCAAGATTGGCATCGACAGCACCATCTATGCCCAGCACAAAGACTTCATCCGCATCAATTATCTTTCAATGTTAGTGGAAGAGTAGATGTGGAGTTAAGAAGTTAAAGAAGTTAAGAAGTTAAGCCATTACCTTGCAATATATTCAGTTGTTCTTCTGAACCAAAGTAATACGGCTTTACTCCTTAACTTCAAATCACTCAACTACAAATTTCACAAATTCCACGAATGGAAGACAATTTACGATAATTAGCGGATAATTCGCGGCAATTCACGTAATAATACACTAATACCACTCAACAACGAATTCCACGAATTCCACGAATGGAACACAATTTACGATAATTAGCGGATAATTCGCGGCAATTCACGTAAAAAAAACACTAATACCACTCAACAACGAATTCCGCGAATTCCACGAATGGAACACAATTTACGATAATTAGCGTATAATTCGCGGCAATTCACGTAAAAAAACACTAATACCACTCAAGAACGAATTCCACAAATTACACGAATGGAACACAATTTACGATAATTAGCGTATAATTCGCGGCAATTCACGTAAATAAACACTAATACCACTCAACAACGAATTCCACGAATTCCACGAATTGGAGTGGTTGAGAATACTCAGGCTATTGTCCAAACTCCCAAACTCCTTTAACTCCTTTAACTCCTTAATTCTTCATTTGTCCAAACTCCCATACTCCTAAACTTCCAAACTCCCAAACTCCTTAATTCTTCATTTTTTTAATCTTTTAATCTTATATTTTTCTAATTATTCTTATCTTTGCAGTGCTGAATCTACTGAATTATTCATCAATGCCTCTGTACGACCATTATTTTAGCCTCGCGGCTTTAGCCTTTATCCTCTCCGGCCTTTTTTTCGCGGCGGTGAGGTGGTTTCATGTGTGTCGTCCGTATCAGCAGGATCCCAGTTATTATTTCCCCGCCAGACCATTACTCACGGTATTCTTCATTCTTCCGGCCATCACGTTCCCTTATGTGTTGTGGCCTGGTGATCCCGATGCGTGGCTGTTGATGAAGAGTTATTTCCCGTTGATCCACATGTATATCTGCGCCGTCCTGATGTTCAACTACTTCGGGTCGGTCAAACACTGGAACAAATGGAAGCGCTCGGCCATTTTCATGGCGGTGCCGCTCATCCTCTTGTTGGTGTTCTTGCTCTTCAACGCGCTGACACATTATTATTCTTGGGGTGGGAGATCACAACAGGCTCTCGTCATTGTAACCATCGGCATGGGCATCATCGCTTCTGTCTTCAGTTTCGTATCTTTATGGAAAGTCATGTCTTGGCTGCGACAACTGAAGGCGGGTGACTTCTTTTCCAATCCTGATGATTTCCCGGCGGCCTATGCCCAGAAAATACTCTTTGCCCCCGTTTTCGAGTTCTTCGTGGTGTGGGCGGTTTTCTTCGCCGACAGCAAGAAGGCCATGGCATTGATGCACCTCGTGTTCATGGTGTTCAACATTTGGTTCCTATTGACAGTATTGCATTCAAAACGTGAAAAGACACCTACTTCATGGATGACGGATGAGGAACCATCTGACTCTGCCCTGTCTTTGGAAAAGCAGCAACAGGAACCGTCTGAATATCAGGTTGCTAATCAAGAGCTACAACAGGAATCATCCTATGTGAATGAACAGGGTGGAACAGGACTACCCGACGAGAAGGTGGCTTCCATCATGAAGGAGATACGGGCGTTCGTTGAAGAAGGACGTCAGTACCTCAATCCACATCTCACCATTGCCGATGTGGCCAGCCATTGCGGCTACGGCCGCACCTACGTGTCGCGCGTCCTGGCCAATGAGATGGGGGGCTTCTTCCGCTATGTCAATACGCTCCGTCTGCAACATGCCCGCAAATACCGTGAAGAGCATCCTAACGCCACGCAGGAAGAAGTGGCTGTCGCCTCAGGATTCTCTTCGCGCCAGGCTTTCTATGCTGTTCGCCGCCGTATGAGCTAACGATGCAATCACCCTCTCCTTGCCTCTCTCATGGGGAGGCCTTTTCGCTTTTCTCGTCCTTTCGCTTTGTTCGCATTCTCAAACTCTTAATTCCCAGCAATTTCTGTTCATTCATGGCAATTCATGTGAAGTTCTAAACTCTCCTTTTATGGTAATTTTTTTTGGAAAATTTCATGACAATTCATGTAAAGTAGTTGAGTGTAAGGCATTTAGTGTTTGAAATTCGTATAATTCGTTCAATTCGTTGTTTAGGGTTGAGGAGCCCCTTCCCCATTCCCCCCGAGGGGAGGGCGTAAATACTCCACAGGATAATTTTTGTTAATATTTGAAGTTTTTTTTCTTGATTTATGTCAATTTTGTTCTTTTTTGTACCGTTTTTGTCACATTTGAACGTGTTTTTGCTTGTGAAATGGAAAAATTGTTGTATTTTTGCCCCGATTTTGAGAGATGTTATATTATTTAAGGTGAAAAAATAGCCTTTCAATTGCTTTTTTGAACCGAAAGCATACGACTTAACTCTTTAACTCCTCTCAATATGTGAAATTAGAGATATGAATATTCAACCATATAAATATTTTAAGAATTATGAAGAAATTATTACTTTTAATGATGGCCGTTGTCGCATGCATGAGTGCGAAGGCGGGTTCAATTTCTAATGGTGTACTTACCATTAACGGATCTAATGATCTCGATTTGATGAATCATCCATCTGGTAGCTTTCACACAGTTAAGTTGGTTGGTGATTTTTCAGATGGTTGGTCTGGTGGTTGGTTAATTAATGATGGAGCTGATTCCAAGAGTTCTATCACCACGATTGATTTAAGCGAGGCTGACTTTACGAAGAGTTATTGGAGTTATCCTTCCACATCAGCACAAAATCATGCTAGTTACCAGTATTGCAATTGGAGTTTTAAAAACTTCGGTGCCCTGCAAACTGTGATATGGCCGACAGATCCCGCAAATTTGGCAGTCATTCCTGGCCATGCTCTTGAACATCTTGGAGCTGAAACTATCAGCATTCCTGGATACATCAAATTAATCAAACGGGATGCTTTTTGTGGCGTTTCTGGAACCGATGCACTCCATAATATTATATTTGAAGAATACAAAGTAAATGGTGAAAGTGCCGTGGATATGTATATTGAAGAATATGCTTTTAATGAGACGGCTAAGATGACTGATGTCTATATCAATACGATGGGAACCATTCATGCGGAAAACATTGCTTTCCCATTGGACAATACTTATGGACATGCCGACCCCGGAGCAGAATTGGCTACTCTTCATTTCCCCAAAGAAAAGGCGAGTGAATATGCCAACTTAAGTCATGAATTGGATGAAGAGACTGCTAATGATAATGATGAGTTCCATAAATGGCTTATTGAGCATTTCACTCAAGCAGGACAAGCGTCCAACGGCTTTTATGAGTTCGTGTCAAGCGGTATCTCACATGAAGATGATCCTCCTATTAGCACGGGAAAGTTCCTGAAAACTTTCAGTGACGCTGAGTATAGTTACATCGTGCCGAATGGTGTGAAGGCTTACATTGTGAGCAACATTACTCAGGGTACAGGTGCTAATGCTGGCCAGTATATGCTTACCCTGCATCGCGTCAACGTGATTCCTAAAGGTACGGGTGTCATTCTCTATGGTGAGGCCAATTCTAAGAATTCCAATGGTGAGCCGACGCTTTCGATGACCATAGTCAACTATACAGGAGGTGCTTACAACGAAAATTCAACTATCAAGAATTACCTTGTTGGTACAGCTTCGGCTGCAGGAACAGCTGTTCATGTGAAACCCTATGATTTGGGCAGTGACGGTACAACAGTAGCCTACCGTAATTTCTTCTTAGGTCCGTTCAGCAATAGTTCATTAGGTAAAAAATATGCGAAAGAGCATGATGGAAAATACGGAGACTATCCTTGCACGGGACATGATAGTTCTAAGGGCGAGCGTGTGAATGGTGACTTTGTTGGTTTCTGGCGCGCCATTGAAAGTGATATTGCAGCAGGTAAAGCTTATCTGAAAGCACCTGCATCTTTATACGGGAACGGAAAAGGATCCGAGGCTATTGTTCTTGATCAGACAGCGATTGATATGAACATGGGTGGTGTTGCTTTATACAGAGCAGAGTATTGGCTGGCAGATAAAGCATATCTGTCTGCCACTGAACTTGCTCAACGTGGCTTCTGGCAGTTGGCAGTTTGGGAGAAAGATTGGGGTGTACGTAAGTTTAATGCTACAAATCCTGTATTCGCAGATTCCTTCGGCGAACCTGAATTTGAGGTTGATGGTATTGAGACCATTTCAGAAGAAAACAATGGCGAGAATGTGTATTACAACCTACAAGGTGTACGCGTGAGCCAGCCTACTAAGGGTGTGTATATCAGCAACGGCAAAAAATATATCTTCAAATAAATAAATAAGTAGGAGAATTATACGATGAAAGCAAAATATATTGCCCCAAAAACAGAAATCGTTAAGGCTATTCAACTCCAAAGTTTGATGCAGGAAGCTTCCGGTACTTACGGGGGAGGTAACGCTTGGGGTAACAAAGCCCTCTTCGAGGAAGAGAATGGAGATGGTGATAACAATCAGGGAAATACTACCGAGGATGTAAACTTCACTCTTTGGGATTAATTTCTAAACCATTGAAAATCCATAGGTAGAAAAAATTAACCCGACAATCCATCAATATGTCGGTATTAACACTCTTAGCATTTAATATTTTCTCTTGAAATATTTAATGGTTGAAACAGGGGAGGCTCACGAGCCTCCCCTGTTCTTTGCTTTATACTTGAGTAATTGCTTTTTACTTTCGCAAGCTCGCTTGCTTTACTAAAAAATATTAAACACGATGCTAAATGACAAAAAATAAGTATCTTTGCGCCGATTCGATAAATTACCTTTAAACTGTAGAAACATGAAAAGATACTCCTTCTTCCTGTTGGTGACCATCGCTATGATGATGGTGGCCTGTGGTAAATCGTCAAAGGGTGGGGCAGAGTTCCTCGATAAACTCGGCATTGATGCCGACCAGGTGCAGATGCTTGCCGACTCCATCGACGTGAGGATAGACACCACACTCTTCCACCTCAACAACGAACAGGGCAAGGCATTGCTTGGTGGCATCGTGCCGGAATGGGCGGAAGACACCGTCGAAGTGGAAGGCGTGGCAAGTATTGCTGCTTTCAAGAAACTCGACAACGGCGTGTCTATCGCATTCCTCTGGCAGGAATGGGGCGACGGCGGGTCGATGTATATCTGCTCCTACGACAAGGACGGTAAATTCGCCGACGGCATGGAATTTATCAACTGGCAGGCGCTCAACCAAAGCTCCATGGAGGAGGGCAGCTCGTTCTTTCTCAACTGGGAGGAGCGTTGCGGCGGCAATTTCACCAATGACGGTTTCACCATACATCGTATATACAAAGGCATGCGCACCGACAGCGAGATGTCGGACTTCGTGCCGCAGTGGACCATCGAGAAAAAATATGACTATAAGGTGGACGACAAGGGTAAGCTGACACTCGGCGATATCCAACTCACACAGGTGGGAAAGGTGCCCGCAGAAATACTCTCCCTCGACGACCTGCGCGACTTGGCGAAGACGCCGGCTTCCGACAACAAGGTTATCGACAAGCTCAATCAGAAGGCGGCGACCAGCGAGGTGGTCAAGGCTGACGAGGACTCAAAAATCTTCTCCGAGGTAGAAAACGCCATCGGTACCATCTTCGAGCGCAATCCCACAGGAATGCTCCAATGGATGGTGATGCACCCGGGTGAGCAGAGCTCGTTGAACCGATTCATCGAGAAGGCTGACGGTTTCGGCGTGATTGACCGTGAAACGTTCGATGCAGCAGTGGAAAAACTTTCCGACGAAGCAGGGCGCGCTTACCTGCGCAACCTCACCAAGGACTGGTTTAAATCGGAGAGGATGAATGAAGATGGGGACTTAGACGAAGAATACTACGATGACGCAATCTCCACCGTCGTTTACGACGAAGAGGGGAACCCCGTCTGATGTTTTATCTTCCATACTTATTAAAGTCTCGCTTTTGCCGCTGTATACCCACGGTTCAGAAGAACGATAGAAATGGTTAATTGTCAGGTGATGGCTTAACTACTGAGCGAAGCGATAACTTCTTAACTCCTTAACTACAAAGAAATTGAGTTGAATAAAAACAACGAGGCGAGCTGGCAAGCTCGCCTCGTTTCATTTTGCTATGCAGCGTCTGGTGCTATTCCCAGACATTCTTGTGCACCCAGTGTAAGTCTTCTTCTTCGAACAGGACCTCGTTGGCCGCTTCTTCACTGGGTTCATCCTCCGGAATGGAGGTCTCAATCAACCCGCCGTCGCCTTCACCATCCAACAACGGATCGGTATACAGATTGAGTGCTTTTACGCTCGGACTATTATAGATTGCTTTTTTCATTGTCGTTTTTTTATTTCCTCACATATTTCTTTCCTTGCTTAATCACGATACCGCGATAGTTGTCGCCAACGCGCTGACCGGAGGTGTTCCATACGGCACCTTCGCCATTATTATCCTCCTCGGTGATACTGTCGATACCAGTGGTCTCGTCAACATAGAGCACATCGTTGGCATTGGGCGTGGTCAGGCGCAGGTAGGCCTTGCCCACACTTACCGTTTGACCGGCCTTGGCCTTTTGGAAACCGGTCTTGCCTGTCGAGGTCTTCACATAACGATACACATAGCCGTAGTCGGCAGCGGTCACGGTGTACACCTCGTCGAGGTTAGCCACCAACAAGTTGTCGCTGTAATCGTCGGCACTCTCCGTCGTTGCCAGAGGAATATGGTAGGTGCCGGGTGTTCCCTTTACCACGATGCCCGTCTCGGCGGGTACGATGGTCACAGCCGACAGCCGCACACCGCCTGTCTCTACCTTCTCCACGGCCTTGTAGGCTTTCACCTCAGCAGCACTGAAGTTGAGGGCGTACGGTCCGCTGTAGGATGTGCCGGTGGCACCTGTTGCGATGGTGATATCGACACCGTTGTCCAGCACATAGTTGTTATCTTCGGAATTACCCGACGACAGGTCAACGGTTCCTTCGGGAGCCAGGGTGATATAGCCCTCGGCCTCAACGGTCACGGTGTAGGTCTTGTCGGTCTGCACCACCTCCACGTCGAACGTGCCGTCCTCACCCGTGGTGGCGGAGTATTCAACATCGTTGTCATCGTTGCGCAACGTCACCTTCGCACCGGCCACAGCCTCTTCACTGGCATTCTTCACGCTGCCGGTGAAATGGCTCCCGGCTGGTATGGTGATGGACAATACAGGTGAGGGATTGCCACTGGACAGGGTGAGTTCTGTAGATGTGGTATTATCGTTCTTGCCAGCCCATGTAAGATTATACGTGTTGTCTGTCGCGAACTGTGTCCTTTGGCTGCTATTCTCGTAAGTATCGGCATCAGAAAGCACTACAAGACGAAGGTTCTTGCCAGTATAGACAAAGGGGCTCTCAGACAAATCCGCTTTGAAATATTCCACAGGCTCACTGGCCGAACCATGGGCTTCGATAGTGAGTTCATTGTCGTAAATCTTTGTCATGCCATTGGTGTAGGGCTTGGATTTTGCGGTAGAACCGTCATCCTCCGTATTTTCCAACCACATCTGAACATGCGCATTTATTGATCCGGCTGGCTTGTAACTCAAAAGAGCCAGTTTTAATATCTGTGCGCCATCGGTAACACCATATTCCTGCAGTTTCTCTTTTGTATAGACGGTTTCAGCCAAACTATGCTTATAGTAGAAGCAGAGAGGATAGGTGTTGCTCATCGTCTTGTTCTCCAGAACGGTGATATCGCCACCTGCGCTCTCGGCTGCTACCGTTAGCGTATAGGCATCGGTCTGTACCGTCGTGGTGGGAGCGGCCAGGGCGATATAGCAGTTGCTGAAGGTGCCGGCCTCGTGCGGCGTGAAGGTGAAGGTGAATGTGGCGCTTTCCATCGAAGCTACGTCAACACTCTCCGCCTCTGCCACGGCCTTGCCGTCAACATACAGCGTAGCGGTGTAGTCGGCGGCGGCAAGCGTCGTCGCGTTGTAGTTCGTCGCCGTCACCGTAACTGTGTACACATTGTTAGTGGTGGCGGTGGTAGGAGCATCGAAACTCTCAATCTTGAAGTCGACGCCTTCCACGAGTTGGATGTCTTTCTCAAGGCTCGTGCCCTGGAAGGTCACTGTCAGCTCGTCCTCGCTCATCGGGAAGCAGTTCTTCTCCGTGTAGTTATGGCTCAAGGTGTAGGTCTTGGTGTCCTGCATCACCATGAAGTCGAACTGACCTTCGCTGTCGGTAGTGCCGCTGTAGGTAACACCGTCTTCTGAGGTCAGCGTGATGGTGGTGCCGGCGATGGGTGTCACCGTCTGGTCGGCATTCTTGATGGTCAGCGTACCCGTGAAGTGGCTCGCCTCCTTGTCGTAGAGCAGGGCAATCCACGGCAACTTGGCATTGTCGCTGCCATAGTAACTGTCGCTCCATGTGCTCTTTGCCTTGTAGGCGGCGGTGGAGAGGTTGGATTGTGCAAAATTGACACCTGTCTGTGTGGCATCCTGCACGCACTGGGCATGGATGCGCAGGTTTGTACCGTCGTACTCAAACGGCTGGGCAAGGGTGATGGTCATGATGTCCACCATGTTGGCTTCACCATAGCTGCCACCTTTCTTAAAGGTGTAGCTGCCGTCGAATACCTTGGTCATGCCAGTAGTGTTGGTCAGGTCGTCGGTGGGGTCGCTGCCCACGACGGGTGACGTGGCCTCGGTGCTGCCTATCCATACCTGAACGGGAGCTGTCACCTCACTGCTGCTGTAACCCTTGAACACGATGCCTTTAATCATCGTGCCAGAGGCGATGTCATAACTCTGCAAGTCGGAGGCTGTCCAAATCATATCTGAATAGCTGCCGGTGGAAGAGGTCTGAACGGGAATGGAAGTGCCATACGAATAGTAGTTACCGATGAGGGCCTCACCCTTCGGCTCTTCCTCGCTGATGGTAATCTCCACCTCGGAACTGCGCACAGTGGTGCCGTCGGCCAGTGTCAACTCGATATAGCTGTTGAATGTTCCCGTCTCATGAGGCATGAATGTGAACGAGAAGGTCTTCTCTGTGCGTGTGGTGAGACTCTGTGATGCTGCCTCGGCCACTGCCACGCCGTTGATGTAGTATTTGGCGGTGGCGGTCTCCGTGGCGTTCTTCAGGTTCTTTACCGTCCATGTGGCGGTCACCTCGTTATTGACCTCGCCCTCCGTGGGAAGGTCCTCTTCCACGCTGATGATATCGTGAGCCATTTCAACGAGCGCGAAACCGTAGAAGTTATCAAGTCGCGCACCACCGTTGAACATGATATAATAGTCGCCACCCTCGGCAATGGTGAAGTTGAATTCCGAGAAGTCGTAGTCGCTCGATGAGCTGCCGCCCACCTGGGCTCCGGTATAGTCAGCTTCCTCAATGGTCTTCACGGTGGTCCATGTCTTGCGGTCTTTCGACACACTCACGGTCAATGTATAACCGAAGTAGCTCGCTCCGTATTTGGCGGCATCGAAATAGAACGTTTCACCGTCCTCGGCATGGAGCAGCGGAGTGATGAAGATGGGGTTGGTGCCCGGTGAGTAGTCAGTGGGACTGAGGTAGTAGCCGTTGGCGGCGAGATGTACGTAACTGTCAATCTTATATTCGCTGTAGTCACTACCTTCAGGCCAGGTCTGGTCCTCGAAGTCCCACGACCAGCGCGGGTTGGCCTCTTCCACCTTCATGGATACCTTCGAGGTCTTCACGCTCGCACCATCGGGGAAGACAATCTCCGCATAACTGGTGTGGCGGCCACGTGTGGTCGGGGTGTAGGTGAAGGTAAATGTCTGTGTGGCATTCACGGCAACAGCCACAGCCTCGGCTGTGGCCACTTCCACATCGTCGAAGTAGTATTTCACGGTGTAACCATCGGCGGCCTCGGCAATGCCTTGGTTCACAATGGTAAAGCTCGCTTCGAACGGCTCATTGATGGTGGCCTGCGTCGGCAGGTTCGTCTCCGTAATCTTGAAATTGTGCTCACTGGCCACACCCGTCTCAATCCACAAGAAGGGAGAAGAGACCAATGAGAAAATACCGGTGTTCTGGCGGAACATGGTGTTCTTGAAGTCGGTAAAGGTTGATTTTGCGCAATAAGCATTCAACGCTCTGTTCAACTTGGCATCGCTTTCGGGCTTGACAACCATCACGCGCAGGTTGTTGCCGGCATAACGGAAACTGTTGGGCACGGCAAATTCCATGATGATACCATCATCACCAGGGGCACTCACGGTGTAATTGCCATCGTAAATCAGCGTCATCCCCAACTCGTCAGGGTCGGCCATGTCGTAGTTGTACTCTGTGGTGCTGCCTTCTACGTATTGGGTGGTAGCGGGAGCATCATCAGTGGTATTGCCTATCCAAACCATCACGGGAATGGTACCCGTATCGCCTGTGTAGATGCCTTTATAGACGATACGTTTGATGCCTGTTCCTTCTTCCAATCCGGCTGCTGTGAGGTCTGCCTTCTTGTAGATGGTCTCAGAATAACTTTGTGTCTGGTTGGCGGCAATCAGACGATTACTGTAAGTCGTCTGTTGGTCGGCGTCACCCACAAAAAGTAAATCCTGCGCCCACACCTGTCCGTATCCGAACAGCGTGAGCATCATGAGTAACAATAAACTGAGTTTTTTCATATAAGGTTATATTTAGAAATTTGATAATGTACTCTACATCCGTACTGTACAAAGGTCAGTTAACTTTCCCAAACCAGCACCTTTCTCCCTCCCTTTGGGAGGGTCGGGGTGGGTGTCAGGCCGGGGTGGCTTGTCAAAAACGGTCCTGGCCGCTTTTAATTTTTTAATTTTGAAATCTTTTAATTTTGAAATTTCCCCAGAACCCTCCGCGGGGCCATGTAGGGGAGTAGGAGCGATGGCAGGTCTTCTGACTCGCCGCCCGGTGGTGAACGCCTTCCCGACTCATCGTCAGTGGCTCTTCTGTTCACACCGCAGAAGGGCGGCTCACAGCAGCGGGACTGTCCGGGATTCTCACCCGTGTTCCCTTTTTAATCGCATGGTCTAACGGCCAAAGCGAACCATTTCCTGTGAGGAGCGCGACAATACGCGCGCTTTTATACTGCAAAAGTACTCCTTTTTTCTTTTCGCACCAAATAATTCGACAGTTATTTCAGTATAGATGGATAGTCTAACATACAAAACGAGTTGTCCGATTACGACAACTCGTTTTGTATCCATTTTGCCATAAACTTGTCGTAAATTTCATAAATTCCATGATGACAGGTGAGCAGTTGCTTTGCTGTCAGCACTTCGGCTGCTTTCTGGACGCTACTGGCTGAAGTGAGATGGTGGCGTTTCATAAATTGGCTACCAGTAATCTTCGTGGCTTTCTCTTCTTGGGCTATGGCTATAAAGAGGTTTCTTTGCTTGATGGTAAGTTGGAAAAGGGTGTCTTTATAGGATTCTTCATTCTGTGAGAGAATACGCTGCTCACTACGCATGATATCGTCGAGACTTGCTTCGCTTCCAATAGCTGTTTCTGCAAATAGCTGGTTCAGCATCTTCTGGATATACCATGTCACACCATCATACCTTTTGTATATATAACTCAGAACACCATCACCTAATGTCTTTTGATATCGTGAAAATAAACCTTTAGCGAAATCATCATATTTCTGTACATTTACAGGATGTAGAAATAACATGGAAACACTTTGGTAAAACGGACGGGATGGGGATGAGAACATTTCGTTCATCAGGCTCTGCTGCGAACCGGAGAAGACAAAGATGGCATTACGACATTGCTGGATATAGGTGCGCAAAAGGGCTTCGGTGTTTTTTTCAGGATAGTTCACTAGAGACTGGAATTCATCGATGGCTACAATGCAACGCTTATCTGCTGATTGCAAGTAATTGAAAATCTCATCAAGGGTAAATGCCGGTGATTTGATGTCGCCAATGTTGACGTTCCAACTGGCATTGCCTCGACCATCAAACGAGATACCAGTGCGGAGGGAAGTGACGTAGAGTAGGAATGTATCAATGAATGACCTACCTTTCGACTTTAGCCGTTTCACAATGCTTTGCCCCATCTGATAGACCATGTCTTGAAGATTTTTGGTGGCATAGATGTCAATTAGGAATGTGAAATATGAGTCCTCTATCTCTGGTTGTGCAAAACAGTGATGAAGTAACCCAGTTTTGCCTATTCTGCGTGGTGATATTAATGCAGTATGGTTGCCGTTAGTGAGCAGACTGATTAGTTGGCGCGTCTCTTCTTCACGGTCGCAAAAATACGCTGCCGATTCGTAACCGTAGGTAATAAATGGATTGTCTATCATGGTGTATTCTTTTTGTTTCTCGCTGCAAATATATATATTTCTAAATAAACACCAAAATTTTTATCCAAAAAAGATTATCCTTTTTGGATAAAAGCATCGAGTACCCATTTGTTAGAGGGTAAAACGAGCACAAATAACACGAATCACGGATTAGACTCTACTTACAGATTCAACAGATTCGTGTTATTTGTGTTCGCTAATTAGTTGTTTAAAACCGTATAAGTCAACGTTCAACCTTTCTCCAATGCCCGTCTTTCGTCTTTATGATATACAGACCATGCTGAACAAAGCGTTCCAGTTTCTTACCATCGAGCGTATAGATGGCTTCGAAGTCGTTGTCGTTGAGTGTGATATCTTCGATACTTTCGGGTATTTGGATTTCCACATGTACCTTCGCAAACTGAATCCTTCCACGCTGGGTGGCTTGTATGACCATGTCGAAAGGCTCGGTGTAGCCACTAACGTAAAGCGTACCTTCCGGTGTCAGCTCCAAGGCATCGAGCACTTCCTGCTCAGGTTGGTCGGCGAAGTCATAGACAATGCGTCCTGCACAGTCTGTGGGTTCGAACAGGGTCGACAAATCCAATTCGTCTTCGATAACCACGGTGCCCGCATCTTTCACATCGCGCTTGCCGTTGAAGTCATCTAAGCAGAAATAGGTGGGGGTGGTCAGACCGTATTGATTGCTACGGCTGCCTTCTAGTTTGAAACTGATGCTGCTCACTTCGCCCAATGAACGCAGATCCACCCACTGCCATGTGTCGAGGTAGTAATGTTCCACTTCATCATCGTCGCGGTAGTCGGCCAGGTAATAGGTAGTCTGGCTGGTAGTGCCGTCGGCATGCGTGCCGGTAATGACCATGCGCAGGTAGTCGTCCTTACGGAAAGCTCCCGGTGTCATGCCGTCGCCATTGAGGATGGCGTCGACGGCCCATGCCTCGTTGGTCACATAGAAACCGTCAATCACGTCGGCCTCCTTGTTCAGCACGTGGATGCTGCCTCCATAGGGATAGGCCACCACATAGTTCTCGCTGCACAGATGACCGCAACCTGCGGCACTGTTGAATTGGTCGGGATACATCTGAACGAAGTTGGTGGCGGTACGGTTGGAATAGGCGAACTCACTCCAAGAACTCCATTCAGGCATGTTGGTGTTGTCGAACAGATAGCTGCCGCTGACGAACGAGCCGCTCATGTCGGCACCATACCAGTAACTCTCTTCGGGCAGGTAGAGGTTTTCGAAGGTGGCTGTTACAGCTTTGCCCGTAACAATCAACCGAACGGTGTCGCGACCTTCAATGCCGTTAGCATCGACGACGATGGCCTGCCAGTCATCACACTCCTGCGGTGTGGCTTCTACGGTACATGTGGACGTGGCATCATCAAGGTCGTTCTCGCCCATCACTTCATGTTTGCCGTTGAGCCATGTCACATGATAGGGTGCCTCACCATCGACAATGGTGGCGGTGAGCGTGGTCGTAGAGCCTAATTTCATGGTGGTGGTACCACTGATGGTTATCTGAGGCACCGTCAGTTCCGTCAGTTCATGACCTTCGGCAATGAATGCTTCGGTGTTGTAGAGAATGCTCTCCGTGCCTCGCAGACTGCGCAGCATGATGAAGGCTCGGTAGGTCTTGCCCGTTTCCAGTTCCGTGGATACGAGAGAACCCTCGCTGCCCTTGTGCAGTGCCACACGCTGGCCGCTGGCCAGCACTTCGGCGACGGTGGGTGTCGTGCCGTCTTCCACCACGAGTACGAAGGCTTCGCTGTTCATGTCGGCAGCAAACAGAATACGGGCGGTGGTGTCGGTGTTGTCAGTCACACTGGGATAGCCATCGTTCATCACAGGAGCACGGTCATCGTCATCGTATTCGTAGGCACCGAGGGTAGGCTGCTCAGCACGCTCCGTGCCGTTGATGTCGTCATAGACCCACGACAGCTGTTCACCGCTGACCAAGCCACCAGCATCTGCAGGTTCCAGAATCTCATCGTCTAGGAAGGTGACCTCTTCATCAAGGCCATCGGTCTCGCCCGACTGTTTTACCCAGAGGGAATGAGTGGCATAGCCTGTGTCGCCAATCAAGGCGAACAGGTTACCATTGGTATGCCCAGCCTGATGGCGCCATGACACAGGACTGAGGTAACTGTCATTGCTTATGCGGTACACATAACCGTGACTGCTGTTCTGCAGCACGTTGTTCACCATTTCCACGCCGGCTCCCATCTTGTCGTTCAGGAAGAAGATGGCACCGCTATTCGTGCCTCGGGCAATGAGGGTGTTGTGGGCAATGCGCAGATAACTCGAACTGCTGTTCACAACCATGGTGTAGTCGGCGTTGCTGATGCCGTTGACCACCACCTCATTGTTGAATACGTTGACTGGACAGGCTGCGGTGCCATTGACCAGACGGATGTGTATACCGGTGGTCTCACCAGTGCTGCCAAAATAGAGGTGGTTGCCTTCTATCACAGCACTTTCATCGTAGGTGTCGCGCACCTGGAAGTCGATGCCACGGAAGTTGCTGCCGGTCTTTTGCGAACGGATGGTGTTGTGGATGACCTTCACACCGCTCTCTTCCATCACGTAGATGCCTTTGCTGCCTTGGTCAACGAAGGTGTTGTTCTCAATAACACCGCCTCGCTCCTTGGGTAACACTACATAACCGGTACCGCCCATACGGATGCCGATATAGCCGCCTTCCAGCAGACAGTTCGTCACTGTCAGGTAGTCGTTGTTTTTGTTAGCAACGTTCGCGGCATAGGTATTGATGAGCTTGATATCACCATTATTGTAGTTTTGGCTCGTGGCACAGTGGATATGGCAATGGTCGATGGTGACATGGCGGCTCTCATTGGAAATATGCACCACACCGGGGAATGACAAGTCCTGAGTGGTGATGTCCAGACCACGTAGTGTCACATAGTCACAATGGTCGATGGTGAACACACCGAATTCCTTCGACATCTTGTCATCGCTGTATGGGGGCTCGTCGTAGTGATCGAAATAGATTTTTACGTCTTCCCAACTGCCTGTCTGACTCTCAATCACCAACGGGTTGTTACGTGAGGTGCCGGGGATGGCGGGCACCTTCACCACCTCGTTGTAGATGCCGGGAAGGATGCTGATGGTAACGGGACCGCTGATGCCGCCACTCACGGCATCCACGGCGGCTTGTATCGTGCCGTAATTACCGCCACGACCCACGGTGAGCTTTCCCTTGAACCCTTCAGAGACGGTCATCACGGCAGGCGTCACTTCGCTCAATGTGAATGTAGTGCGGTCGGTGACGAGCAAGGTGGGGGTGATACTCAGTGTACTTCCAGCGGGTGCGTCTGCCTTCACATCAATGACGACATGGAAATAACAGGTGCCGTCTTTCCCGAAGACATAGCTGCCTGTGACAGCCGACAGGTCGCCAGTGGACTCTCCGAAGAGGGCGGTGGGTGAGAAACTGCTTTCACCATCGGTAGCATAGACGGCCACACGGTCGATATGTTCGCTGCTTTCGTTGTTGAACGTGAACTGTTCAAGAGTCATCTTACTGCCTTCACCGGCCACACTGATGCCGATAGTGTACATCAATACATCGGTGACTCCCTGCATCACTACGGCAGATGGTGCACTGACGATGCTTACTCCGGTAATCTCCTGTCGTTCCTCGGCATAAGAACTCACGTCGATGGCGAAGCCCTCGGGTTGGTTGAAAGTGCTCTTCACCACGAAACGGGCAGTGAGTTTACCGTCGGGAGCGCTACTCACGAAATAGTCGGCCTGGGCCGTGGCTCCACTGAGAGCGGCCAACAATTGCGCTTCGGCCACCTCGCCACCATTATATATATATAAGGTGTCCTTGGTGCCCAAAGAGAGTTGCTGGAAGTCAAAACGTATCTGTTCGCCTGCAGTAAGCGGATAGAAGGTCACGGTGCCGTCGAACTTCTTCGTGGCTTTTCCGTCTTCACCACCATCATCGTAGAAAAGGATATGCTGGCCGTGGGCTACGCCAATCTCACCGTTATCGCCGGACGCCAGCAAATAGATGTCTTTCACTGTGCGCGAACCGTCGGGATCGCCATTGACGACAGCAATGTCATTGCCGCCAGCATTGATACTTATTACACGGGCATCAATCTCGTCTTCGCCCTCTGCATCGTCACTCACATTACCACGCAGTCGGAAATAATTGTTGCCCTCCTGCAACTGAAGAGGAGTGGTCAGTGTCAGCACGGTACTCTCACCGTTGACGTTGACAGTACCTATGCTGGGGTTGGTCACCTCGCCGTCGCTGCGACCGAGGTAGTAGAGCGACAATTGCGACAAAGGACTGTTCTTCGTGTCGATGGTGATGCTGTTCAGGCTGATGACACTCTGGTCGCCCATGGCGGTGATGTTCATCGTGAGCAGGTCGATATCCATGGCGTGATTGGGCACGATGTCGGTACTCGCCTGTGTCACCTCCACCTTATCAACGGCCATGGGCTGTGACAGATATTCACTCACCTCGGCCTGCCAGCCGGTGCTGTTGTAGTTCCAGTCATTGGGACAGAACAGGATGGTCAGCGAGCCGTCAGCGGCAGTGCTGCGGACGATATGGCCGGGACCAACGTCCTTGTCTTCAACGTTGTTCAACTCCCACAGCAGGGTGCCGGTGGTGCCCGAACCGCTGTAAATCTTGAATTTTGACTTCACACCACCATAATAGCTGTTGGTGTACTGCAAACCGAACTCGGTAAAGTCAATCTGACAGACCATCCCCTCATGCTTGGGATGGAAGATGGTGATACGGTCGTCATTACCGGGCTCGTAGCGGTGCTGGTATTCGCTCACGTCGCGGGTGCGGAAATGCAGACTCCCGTTCACGGTGCGTTCCTGTGTGCCTTGGTTGGCGTAGCAATAGACAATGTTGTCCACAGGACGACTACCTTCAGGATTGCCGCTGCTGATGGCCGTCATGGTGCCACTGAGGGTGAGGGTGATGAGACCGCCGTCGATAGTCGTTCCTTCCTCGGCACCGTCGCTGATGTCATAGACGAGGAAGAAATGGTTGTCACCCTCGTATAGGGTGATGGCTTCGTCACAATCAATGGAAAACTCATCCGATGTAATGGCGGTGCTGCCTACAAGCCGTGAACCGGCCATGCTACCGTTGATGCCTCCATAGTATAACTTGGCCGAAGCCAGATTGGCAAAGGTGCCTGCGGTGGTGAAGATGAACTGGTTAGCGGTCAGTGCCGGCTCGGTATCGCGGGTGATGAGGTTGAAATAGAGGATGGGTTGGTTCTTGTCGTCAGCACATACGGGGTCGAGGGTGGGGTGGTTGGCCTCCACATGGTCCAGGGCCATGGGCTGTGGCGTGTACTGGGTAATCAGGGCTTCTATACCATCGGCGGTTTGCTTCGTGCCGTTGGTGCCGAGGAAGATAGTTATCGACCCGTCGTCTGCTGTGGAATGGGTGATGCAGGTCTCCCCGTGGCGCAGTGTCTTCAACAACTGGCTGGGGTCTTGGCTGTGACCGTTGTACACAGCGATGTATTGGTAGTAGATGGAGCCGTTGGCCAGGGCAACTTTCTGGAAATCTACCTGAATTTTCTTCGTCGCATCTGCGGGAACAAAGGTGATGAGACCGTTGTATTCGGAGGTGATTTCTCCATCCTTGCCGCCATCGTCGTAGAGCATAATGGGGGTGTCGCCCACGGTAATCTCTTGATGCTCATTGTTCATGAGCACTTCAATGGGCTCGTCGGCTGTGGCATTTCCTGCTATCAGAAGCAGGAGCCAAGTAATGAATAGTGTGTGTGTCTTCATATTATAGTGGTTGTTTTGCTGTTTGTTGGTTTCTTTCCTTCCTTGTTTCCCTTAAGTTTTCCTATGGCTTCCTGATAACTTTTGCTTTACCGTTCTGCCGAATAATACTTAAGCCGTGCTGGGGTGCGGATAACCGTCGTCCGCTGAGGTCGTAATACTCAACTGCGCCATTCCCCAAAGCCTTGTCACCCGCCATTTCGCTTATCCCTGTCAAAGCCTTTACAGAGGCTTCCAGGTGCAGGTCCTTAGCTCCCGACACCTCGGTCGAGGTCTCGCCTATCCAGCCGCATTGCTGGTTTTCCGCAGTATAGACACGCACGAAATCGATGCCGTCAAGATGTACCGGCTGACGGTTGTCATCCACGGCCCAATCGATATCGAAACCGTTGGCCTGCCAGTCGTAGTCGCCATCGGTGCCAAGGTTGGCTTGGTTATCGACATAGCCCCAGTCGAAGGCGGTCAGTTCCCATTTCTGGGGACTCACGCTCACCTGCGTGCCGTTTTTCGGCAACAGGGTACCGCAGTAGGTCTGCGCACCGTCCATCCACAGCGGGAAATATTCCTGGTCGTGGAAATCGTCTAAGCGCTGGATGAATCCTTCGCCGCCTTGGTTATCGGTCCAGGGGATAACACCCATGGGGTTGGGCTGGTAGGTCACCTCATAGCCATATACAACGTCGGTGCAGCTGCCTGCCAATTCATACCATGTGTCATCGGGCAGGCCGTTGCCGTTCTCATCGACACTCACCATGACAATGCCAGGTTCACTACTCAGAACCAACAGACTGCCGTCGCTCTGCTTGGTGGCGAAGGTATTGCCCAGCACGCTGAAGTCGAGCTGGCCTGCCTCGTTGCTCACGCGGTGGTCGAAATGGAAGGTGACAGAGCCACCGAAAGCGCCCAGGCAAATCATGCTATGTCCCTGTTGGTACACGTCGCCGGCAATGGCCTGTGTGCATTTCGCAGCCATGCTGGCAGCATCGTCGCCTGTCACATACACGGGCATGGTGTTGATGAATTGTCCTGGTGCCGGACGGTACTCGTCAACGCCTTGTAGCCATGCGCTGTAACCCTCGTAACTGTCCTGCCCAAAGGCAAGGCCTCTCACCGCCGTCATGGCAATAAAAAGTAGTATTTTCTTCATATTTTTTCTTTACCTTTTTGTCGTTATTTCGTTATCACGTTATTACGTCATTTCGTTATTACGTTATCACGAAACGTTCAATGTTCAACGTTCCACGTTCCACGTTAAAAACGCTGCATGTCCGGGAATGTCGCCTGTAGCAGTGTCCCATTTGTAGTTGCCATCTTTGTCAAAGCAGAACAGGACACCACTCGACACGTAGTTGGTGGCATCCATGATATACAGGTCGCGCGTCTGCGGGTGTACTTTGATGCCGTAGGGCGTGCGTATTTTACGTCCTTCGGGCAGGGTGATGTGATTCTTCGTCAACACCTCCAATGTCTTCAGGTGCAGGATGCCGTAGTTGTTCTGTTTCTTCCCTTCCACGGTCTCGCTGCCGTAGAAATACAGACTGTCGCTACAGATGTCGAGGTCGGCAACGGGCGTGTCTATCTCGTGTGTCAACAGCATGTCGCCATTCACATCGGGCTCCAACAGGTACAGGCGTGAGGGAATGTTCTCGTAGTCACCGCGCGATGCCACCCACAGACGGCCATACTGGTCGGCGCGAATACGGAATAGGTTGGGAGCCACATCGATATGACGCTCTAAACGAAATGTGGTAAGGTCGATGACGCTCACCCTGTTGTCATAACCCAGACCCTCGGTAGCGTTGTAGCCGCCACTGTTGGCCACGTATAGTTTGCCACCGGTGATGGCCAGCTCGTCGGGCTGATAACCTACGCTCACCGTGCCCACCACCTGCAGACTGGTAGTGTCTACCTTATATACACTGCCCAAAACTGATTGACCATTCACAGGGCCCACGTAACTGCTCACGTAGGCATAGCCGTCGGCAAAGGCCATGTAACGGCAGTTGGGGATGTCCACATGACCAATACTCACGGCAGTGAAGGCATCAGCCACCTCCACCTTGTTGCTGCAGTTGATAACCATCCACAGACGGTGCCCGTACACGCTTATGTCGTTGCCTACATCGCCCAGACTCATCGTCACCGAAGGGTTGCGCGAGGGATATATATTTCGGTGATATTCGCCGGTAGTAAAGTCCAAGTAGTCAAGAGTTGCCTTGTTCGAGCCCATGTTACCCTCGTTGAGCACGTACATGCCAAGGTAGTCGCGGCCGCTGCCGTCCACGGGCACGTCGCCGGTATCATCGGTCATGGGATAGTAAATCAGCTCCTCGTCGCGACAACCGACAAGCAGCAGCATGACTAACAGCAGGTATGTCAGGTGTTTCTTCTTCATAACGTCAGTTCTAAGCTAAGGGCGTAGTTGCGTTTGGGCATGGGGTAGTTTACGATGACATCGTAGTCCTGGCTCAGCAGGTTGTTCACCTCCAAAGTCGCTTTCCAGTGCATCTTCCCCATCTGTCGCTCGTAGGTCAATCCCAGGTCGTTGGTGTACCACGGCTCCATGTGGTTGTAGATGATGTTCTCCGGCTCGTTGTAACGCTCGCCGGCATAGATGAAACTGTAGTTCACACCCCAACCCTTCCAAGTGGCACCGAGGATGAGCGAGCCGCTATGCCAGGGGATATAGGGCAACTGGTCTTTGTAATAAGGTGTGTCGGGGTCGGTCACGTCACGGGCATCCTGATAGGTATATTGCACGCGGCCGGTGACCAACAGTTGGGGCAGGGGGGCGAGGGTGGCCGAGGCTCCCACGTCGATACCGTGAATCTTCACCTTGCCCATGTTGAGCATTGTCCAACGGAACTGCTGTCCCTTGGGGTAGGCCACAATCTTATCGGTCACGTGGTTATAGTAACCGTCAATCTGGAATGATAACTGGCGAAGCGCGCCGCGCTGCCAACTCTTGTCGTACATCATGCCGATGTCGTATTGTGTGGCGCGTTCGGGACGTAAAGAGGCATTGCCGAGGTCGGTATAGTAAAGGTCGTTGAACGTCGGCATGCGGAAACTCTCTTTCACATAGGCACGCAACGACAGGGCATGGTCGCTGAAGGGAAAGACGTTGACGAATAAGGCGGGGGTGAAACGTCCACGGTCGTTGGTGCTATTGTCCAGACGGGTGCGGTCGTGGATAAAACTGTAGAGGATGCTGGCCTGTGCTTTGACACGCCAGAAATCGATGCCCGTAGCCAGTGACACGAGGTGCGACCAACGAGTGGGACGGGCAAAGCGGTATGTTGTGGCGTTCAACTTGTTGTATCGGGCGTCGTAGCTCATCGACACGCTCCATCCGCGCATCACTTCATACACATGCGAGGTGGTGAGGTAGAACTCTTGCTGGTAATATTTGTTGTCGACAGGCAAAAGGGTAGGGTCGTTGTTCTCATAATGGGTGCGGTAGTAGGCCCACTTGCCCATCACACGGGTGCTGTAACGGTCACCGAAACTCTTCTGCCACGCGCCTTGCACAAAGGTGTTCAGGTCACCCTGACGCTCACCGCGCCGCCACACATTGTTGACGATGGCACCGGGGATGCCGCGGGCACTGTTATACAGGTAGCCTTTCACATGCCAATAGCCTTGGTCAATCACGCCGTGCAGGTTGGCTTCCACACGCTCGGCATGGATATCACCATTCTGTCGTGTCGCCGTAGTGTCCCAGGCCACGGTATGGTCGAGGTTGAAACGGCGGTAACGGAACTTGTACTTGCCGCTGGCAGTGACGAAACCGGCGGAGAGCGAGGCGCTCACGTCGTCGTTCAGTTTCTGCTCCCAGAGAGCGGTGCTCCTGAACAGGTCGCTGGAGCCGTATGTGGCCTTGAAACGCAAGTGCTGTCGTTCACCATGAAGAAAACGGGGACGGCGTGTGCGGATATATACGCTGCCGGCATTGCCGAAGTCACTCGCTGTCTGGAAGATGGCACTCTTCTGACCGTTGTACAACGTCACCTCTTCCACATTATCCAAGGAGAACTGCCCCAGGTCAATTTGTCCGTTCTGGGCATTTCCCAACTCAATGCCGTCGTAGTAGATGCCCAGATGGTGCGTGCCCATTGAACGGATGTTCACGGTCTTGATGCCGCCCACACCACCGTAGTCCTTCAGCTGGATGCCTGAGAAATAACGCAGGGCATCGGCAATGCTGTGGCTGCTCATGCGCTCCAACTCTTTGCCGCCTAACTTCTGTGAGGGCACTACCTCGCGGAACACCAGTTTGCCGCGCACCACCACCTCGCCAATGCTGCCGATAGTGTCTGCTGGGGTGGAAGACACATCTGTATCTTGGGCAAACAATAGGCTTGTCCAGACAATACAACCCAGAAGAAAAGTAAGGCGCAGCCTGATGTTACTTGGCATACAGCTTAACTACTTAACTACTATTTACTTAACTACCCAAAAATGATTATATACCGCACTAACCCAAGAGCACGGCATGTGCTGGGCAAAGGCAGGTCTTCTGACTTCGTTGACCGTCGGCGAACGCCTTCCCGAAATAATCAGTGGCTCGTTGTTCGCGGCGATAATGACAACTCACAGCAGCTGGACTGTCCGGGACTTACACCCGTGTTCCCTTTTTAATCACGTATAGTGAACCTGTTGCTTTGTTAACGATGCAAAAGTAACCTTTTTTTCGATATACGCAAAAAAAACACTTAGGTTTTTTAGTGTTCTCATTAAGTGATTTGAAAGGGAAACTTTTTCCGAGATAAGAATACGTGAACATATGGTGAAGAGAAATCCCTCTCAACAATAGGGAAAATCCTACACCTGTTTAGGAATTATCCTTTGTCGGATAGCATAATCTGCTTTACCTTTGCACACAGAAACACAGCATTACACCTATCCAGCACGAAAACGCACGAATATATTATTAGGTTATTTAGATTATGGCCGTGCCTCACCTCTAGGCACGGCCTTTTTTTGTTTATTCCCCTCCTATTCCTGCACCTCAGCAAAAAAATGAACTCGTTCATTTTGTTTTGTCTTCGGTTTGCACTACCTTTGCACTGAATTTCAAAAAACTATATTTGTATGTTAGTAAAAATCACTTTTCCGGACGGCTCCGTGCGCGAATATGAGCAGGGAGTGACCGGCTATCAAATCGCAGAGAGCATATCGCCGGCTCTCGCCCGCGACGTTGTATCTTGCGGGGTTAATGGCGAGACAGTGGAACTGAACCGTCCTATCCTCAACGATGCCACCATCGCGCTCTATAAGTTCGACGATGACGAGGGTAAACACACTTTCTGGCACACGTCGGCACACTTGTTGGCCGAGGCGCTAAAAGAGCTTTACCCAGGCATACAGTTCGGTTTCGGTCCGGCAGTGGAGAACGGCTTCTTCTATGATGTCATGCCAAAAGAGGGTGACGTCATCAGCGAATCCGACTTCCCGAAAATCGAGGAGAAGATGCGCGAACTGGCTAAGCGTAATGAGCCGGTGATCCGCCGCGACATCTCCAAGGCAGACGCCATGACGGAGTTTAAGGCCGACGGACAGACGTATAAGTGCGAACACATCGACCAGGACCTGGAGGACGGCACCATATCCACCTATACACAGGGAGCATTCACCGACCTCTGTCGTGGACCGCACTTGGTGTCCACAGGAGCTATCAAGGCACTTAAGATAACCAGCGTGGCCGGTGCATTCTGGCGCGGTGATGCTAACCGTGAGCAGATGACACGTATTTACGGTATCTCCTTCCCGAAGAAGAAGATGCTCGACGAATACCTCGTCATGCTCGAAGAAGCGAAAAAACGCGACCATCGTAAGATTGGCAAGGAGATGGAACTGTTCATGTTCTCCGACCGCGTGGGCAAAGGTCTGCCCATCTGGTTGCCGAAAGGCACCGACCTGCGTCTGCGTCTGCAGGAATTGCTGCGTAAGATTCAGAAGAATTTCGGTTATCAGGAGGTCATCACACCGCATATCGGCGGCAAAAACCTCTATGTCACCAGTGGTCACTATGCCCATTATAGCAAGGATGCCTTCCGTCCCATCACTACTCCTGAGGAGGGAGAGGAGTATATGCTCAAACCCATGAACTGCCCGCACCACTGCGAGGTGTTCGCGTGGAAACCGCGTTCGTATAAAGACCTGCCGCTGCGCATCGCTGAGTTCGGCACGGTTTATCGTTATGAGAAGAGCGGTGAGTTGCATGGTCTCACACGTGTGCGTTCTTTCACGCAGGATGATGCGCATATCTTCTGCCGTCCCGACCAGGTGAAGAATGAGTTCATGCGTGTCATGGACATCATCAAGGCTGTGTTCTCCATCTTCCACTTCGACAATGTCGAGGCGCAGATTTCACTCCGCGACCCCAAGGACAAGGAGAAATATATCGGTTCCGATGAAGTGTGGGCAGAGAGTGAACAGGCCATCATCGATGCCTGCAAGGAGAAAGGTCTTGAGGCAAAGGTGGAACTGGGTGAGGCTGCGTTCTACGGACCGAAGCTCGACTTTATGGTCAAGGATGCCATAGGTCGCCGCTGGCAGTTGGGTACCATTCAAGTGGACTATAACCTGCCGCAACGTTTCAAATTGGAATATACGGCGGAGGACAACTCCAAACAGACGCCGGTGATGGTGCACCGTGCTCCTTTCGGCTCTATGGAACGGTTCACGGCCGTGCTTATCGAACATACGGCAGGGCACTTCCCGCTGTGGCTGGCTCCCGATCAGGTGGCCATCCTGCCCATCTCCGAGAAATACAATGACTATGCCATCGACGTGGCCAAATACCTCGACAGCGTGGGCGTGCGTGCCACCATCGACGACCGTAACGAGAAAATTGGTCGTAAGATACGTGACAACGAAATCAAGCGCGTGCCTTACATGATTGTCGTAGGCGAGAAAGAGGCTGCCGATGGTACCGTGGCCATGCGCAAGCAGGGTGGCGGCGAACAGGCCGTGCTCTCCAAGGAGGATTTCGCCCAGCGTATTCTCGATGAAGTGTCTGGACAGCTGGCTGCCGCTGACCTCCGCCCGGAGTGAAAATATCTATAGTGACCATAATAGTCACTATAGTTCCTATAGAATCTATAGTAGCTATAACAACAATAGAGACGGGTTGCAATTGCAACCCGTCTCTAATATTTAGTAACTCGTCATTCATCACTCATCACTCGTAACTCGTCACTCGTCACTCCTCACGCCTTATCCTCGAAATCCACTTCATGGTCGAGCTTATCGATGAAGTCGGTGAATACCTCGTCTTCCACGTCGCCCATGGCATATTCCTTCTCGGCATCCTTGCGTATCTCGGCAATCCAGGCACGGCGCGCCTTGATATACTCTTCGCGGATATGGTCGGCATCGGCCTCGGTAATCTCCTCCAGTCCGTAGTAGTCAAGAATCAACTCATACGTCCACGTCCATTGATATTCGCGATAGTGGCTGTTGATTTCCTCGAAACGGTCAATCACGGCTTGGATAGTCTCCAGCGTGCCGTTCTTGATGTCGGCGATGAGGCGCACCTCCTCGCTCTCGGGAAGCAACAGACCTGACAGGTCTATCCAGTTGCCCTTGCCGATGGGGGTGGTGGGCTTGCCGAAATAATTGTGTTTCTTGGCACGTTTCAGCACGGCACCCATATAAAGTCGCAAAGCGATGTCGTAGTATTTGATGCCTTTTTTCAACGACGAGGCGTTGATGATATATTCGTGGTAGTTGTACTTCGAAAGAAGGTCGCCGCTGGCTTCCTTCAGCTGCTCAAGTATCTTCTTACCGCGAAGTATTTCACCTACGGTGAAGGGTGATAGCCAGTCGAAATTGACTATACTTTTTTGGCAACCCTGCTGGCGCATATCGCGCTTAGGCCATTTCTTGATGTCACGGTACAATCCCACAGTGGTGATGTTACGGCCAGGAACCAGATACATATCATCGTTGTAGGAGATGAGGTAGGAGAAGGGCACATCGCGGGTGTCGGGATGGTGCATCAACTTGCCCATACATACCGAGAACGAACCGATTTTCGCGGGCATAAGCACGTAGCTGCCGCTGGCGGTCTTTGTACCGCGTTCCAACATGCCGTAATGGATGGGTCCCATCTTGTAAGCATGGTTGGAGAAGTTGGTGTTCGAACCGGCATTGTAGAACGAGAACTGACCACCAATCAGCAGGCTCGACTTGTGATGGCTGGCAGAGAAAGGACCGCAGAAGGCGGCACAGGCCTCGCCGTTCGACATGTAAGAGTTGGCGAAGAACACGCTCTGTGAAGCGGTGAAGCCGTTGGCTATATGGCAGGCCTCGCCAACGAAACAGTCCTGCATCTTCACACTGTTGATGATGCTCGAGCCATTGCAGACGATACTGTTCTCGCAAATCACACCGGTGCCGATATATACCGAGTCGTTGGGACCGTTGAGGATGGAGCAGTCGCTCAGTCGTGAAGCGCCATTTATCTCGCACGCATCGTTAATCACGCAGTTGGTGATTTCTTTCGTGCCCACTACGCGCACGTTGTTGCCGATGATGCCACGCTCAGGCATGTTACGCTCGATATCTTCATTAATCAACCGACGAATCTCGTCCTTGATGTTCTTATCGCCGAAATGCTTCACCATAAAGGCCGCAAACTGACTGTTCAGGTTGCCGAATAAGATGGCATTGCCGTCACCGGCCTCGTTGAGCACGCTGATGAGGTTGCCCTCACCATAGGTGGCGCCCTCGGTGGTCTCGATGATGCTCACGTTAGAGATGAGGCAGTCGTCACCGATGGTGTAGTTGTTAATGTACCCGCCCACGTTCTCCACCAAGCAGTTGTCGCCGATGGTGGCGTTGCGCAATGTAGCGTTGTAAATACCGGAATGTTTGAAGAAGCCTTTGCTCACTTCCACTTTCTTGTCATACACGCCCAACTGTACATCGCCGTAAAAAGCAACGCGGTGCACATACTCTGGATTGAAATCCTCGCCCACAACAATGTTCGACCATTCTTCAGCCGTACATCCATTGGCTTCCAACTGTTTAATCTCACCAATGGTTAATGATCTGAAATTTTCCATATATTTGAGTTTGATAATTCAAAATTAAGTAATTATTTGTCGTGAAGCAACCTTTCGTCAGTCATTCGTTACTTCAGAATCTTCCGAAGTGAAGGAGGAAGCTTCCTCCTCTTCTGGATACAGAAAATCATTGTATGGATATTTCTGTACATGCAACTCGCGTACTTTCTTATAAAGTATGTCGCGGAACTCATCAATGTTCGTTTTCTCCTTAGCCGACACGAACAGACAGTTCTCGTCCAGTCGGGCCATCCAAGTACGTTTCAGCTCGTCGAGCGTCACGTTCTCCTTCGTCGGTGGTGTCAGGTCGTCGGGCTCCTTATCTACCCAACGGTAGGCATCAATCTTGTTGAAGACAATCATTGAGGGCTTGTCAGCGCAGCCAAGGTCTTTCAATGTCTGCTCCACCACTTGAATCTGTTCCTCGAAGTCAGGATGGGAGATGTCCACCACATGCAAAAGCAGATCGGCTTCGCGTGTCTCGTCAAGTGTCGATTTGAACGAGTCAACCAGGTCTGTCGGTAATTTGCGGATAAATCCCACAGTGTCGGCCAGAAGGAAGGGCAGGTTGCCCACAACCACCTTACGCACCGTGGTGTCGAGGGTGGCAAAGAGCTTGTTCTCGGCAAACACGTCGCTCTTAGATAACAGGTTCATCAATGTTGACTTGCCCACATTGGTGTAACCCACCAAGGCGACACGAATCAAGCGACCACGACTCTTCCGCTGTGTCGTCTTCTGACGGTCTATCTCAACAAGCCGTTGTTTCAACAAAGTGATGCGGTGGAGGATGATACGGCGGTCCATTTCCAACTGAGTCTCGCCGGGGCCACGGAGTCCCACGCTTCCTTTACCGCCGCCGCTGCCGCTACCACCACCCTGACGTTCCAGGTGGGTCCACAGCCGTTGCAGACGGGGAAGCATATAACGATATTGGGCCAGCTCCACTTGCGTCTTGGCGTTGGCAGTCTGTGCACGCATGGCAAAGATGTCAAGAATGAGTGAGGTGCGGTCCAATATCTTTACCTTCAGTGCTTGTTCGATGTTGCGTATCTGCTTGGCAGTGAGTTCGTCGTCGAAAATCACCATGCCTATCTCGCGCTCTGCCTCTTCTTCCTGACGGATATACTGGCGTATCTCTTCCAGTTTACCCTTGCCCACATAGGTGGTCTTGCTTGGACCGCCTACGCGCTGCGTAAAACGCTTCACGGTGACGGCACCGGCGGTGTCGGCAAGAAACTCCAGCTCGTCAAGGTATTCCTTGGTCTTCGCCTCGTCTTGTTCCTGCGTAATAAGTCCCACCAAAATGGCGGTCTCGGCTTTCGCTTCAGATAATACGAATTCTTTCATTTTTCTAAGTCGATGCAAATATACGCAAAATAATTTATTAACCCAACTATCCCTCTTTATAATTTCTTTGGAGAACCTCCCCCCATCCCTTTAACTGGCTTTCATTTTGACTCATTTTCCTTCGTAGAAAACTCATTTCTTCGCAAACGTTTTCGTAGTTTTTCGGTCTAAAAAAACGCTTTTTCTTGATTTAAATCAACTTATAGCCTACCTTTGCACCAGAGAAGGATTACAATACCGATTTTCAAGGAATTTATAACTACATAAGACAAAACTGCTGAAACATTCAAATGTGAAATGCCCCGGCGTGATGCCGGGGTATTTTGCGTATTATTTGAAGAAGTTTGAAGAAGTTAAGAAGTTAAGCCGAATGCCAGAGTAAGAATCTTTTGGTACTGAATAATGACAGACGGAGTATTGTCCTTTATCTTCGCCGCTGAAGTGGCTATCTTCATTTATCTTCCTATATCTCCTAAAAATAAAAATAACAAACTTGAGTTTTTTTATTGAAAAAAATAATGATGTTTATCACAAAAAAAATTTTTTTTTTACCTTTGCACCGATATATATTAATAGGAAGTAAAAGAAGTAAAATAGGAAGTAAAAAAGGAAATTATGCACTTCGTGCAGGACAATAACTTCGAAAAGTAAAAGAGTAAAAAGTTAAAAAAGTAAAGTTGTAGGTGGAGTAATGTCCATTCTAACTTCCACTTTAACTCCCATGAGCGAAGCGAATTAACTCCCGCTTTAACTCCCGAATGACTAAATTTTCATAAATAATATAAACTATGAGATTAATTATTGAACCCGACTATCAGAAAATGTCGAAATGGGCTGCAGAACATGTTATCAGCCGTATCAATGAGGCCAAACCAACGGCCGAAAAACCTTTCAAACTCGGATTGCCCACAGGCTCCTCTCCTGAAGGTATGTATGCTGAATTGGTGAAAGCCAATAAAGAGGGTAGGGTGTCGTTCAAAAACGTCATCACCTTCAACATGGATGAATATGTCAACCTGCCGGAAGACCATCCCGAGAGCTACCACTCGTTCATGGCGCGTAACCTCTTCGACCATATCGACTGCCCCAAAGAGAATATCCATATCCTTAACGGCAATGCCAAGGACTTGGAGGAGGAGTGCCGTCACTACGAGCAGATGATTGCTGAAGCAGGAGGTATTGACCTCTTTATCGGCGGCATTGGCCCCGATGGACACATCGCTTTCAACGAGCCGGGTTCATCGCTCACATCGCGTACTCGTGTTAAAACGCTGACCACCGACACTATCATCGCCAACTCGCGTTTCTTCGAGGGTGACGTGAACAAAGTGCCCAAGCATGCACTCACCGTGGGTGTGGGTACCGTGATGGATGCGAAAGAGGTGATGATTCTGGTCAATGGACATCATAAGGCACGCGCCTTGCAGGCTGCTGTAGAGGGTGGCGTCTGCCAGATGTGGACCATCAGTGCTCTGCAGATGCACCAGCACGGCATCATCGTATGCGACGAGCCAGCTACCGACGAACTCAAGGTCAGCACCTACAAATACTTCAAGGACATCGAAGGAAAATAACAACTCCCATAAAGCCCTGCCCAATCAGGCAGGGCTTTTTTGCCAATTCCCGATAATTCGCAAGCGTATAAGCTTCCCGGTAATATCTTAATTTCCACCTCCCATCTCTCAATCAGGTTCCCCACTCCTTGGGAGGGGGAAAGGGGGAGGCCTACAATACCCTATTCCTATGACCTTAAACATCAGCTCACAAATCGTACTCAACAAAGTACCTACCGAATTGGTAAAACCTAAAACCGCTGTCGATCGCTCGGAGATAACACGCATGGAGAAAGTGCCCACCGAGATATTTCCTTCCTCCGATGAAGGGGCACAATACATTGCGGAATGTCTGGAAAGAGAGATTCGGCAACGTCAACATCAAAACACGCCTTTTGTCGTAGCACTGGGAACTGGCAACTCGCTTACACCAGTGTTCAACGAACTGATACGGCGGCATAAAAACGATGGTCTCAGTTTTCACAATGTGGTGGTGTTCAATGCTTATGAGTTCTTTCCGTTGAACAACGATAGCAAAAACAGAAGCATCAATCAACTGAGGCAACGATTTCTCGACCATGTCGATATAAAACCGGAAAATATCTTTACGCCTGATGGTGAACTGACACAGGAAGATGTGAGGGAACACTGTCGCCAATATGAACAGCGCATACGCGACTGCGGAGGACTGGATGCGGTGCTTCTGGGCATAGGACGCATCGGAAACATCGCCGCCAACGAACCAGGGTCTATCATCACTTCCACCTCGCGACTCATCCTCATCGAACAAACCACACGCGAGGAGATGACCATGAGCTTCGGCACGTCGGAACCCGTGCCGCCGTGCTCTCTCACCATCGGTATGGCGACCATCCTCAAAGCAAAGAAGATTTTCGTTACGGCATGGGGTGAGGAAAAGGCGGACATCATACAGAGGACTATAGAGGGTTCCATCACCGATGTGGTTCCGGCAACGTTCCTACAGACACATAACGACGCGCAGGTGGTCATCGATCTGGCGGCGGCATCGCGCCTAACGCGCATTATACACCCGTGGCTGGTCACCTCTTGTAAGTGGACGGACAAATTGGTTCGTTCGGCACTGGTGTGGCTCTGTCAGGTGAAGAAGAAACCCATCCTCAAACTCACCAACAAGGACTATAACGAGAACGGACTGTCGGAGCTGTTGGCACTCTATGGGTCGGCATATAATGCGAATATTAAGATTTTCAACGACCTGCAGCATACCATCACGGGATGGCCGGGAGGAAAGCCCAATGATGACGATAAATACCGACCGGAAAGGGCCAAGCCGTTCCCGAAAAGGGTGGTGGTCTTCTCACCGCATCCCGATGATGATGTCATCTCCATGGGCGGCACGCTACGACGGTTGGTGCAACAGGGGCATGATGTTCACGTGGCTTACCAGACATCGGGAAACATTGCCGTAGGCGATGAGGAGGTGACACGGTTCATGCATTTCATCAATGGCTTTAACCAACTTTTCGGCAACGAGGCTGACGAGGTAATCAAAAACAAATATAAGGAGATAAAAACCTTCCTGGCCAAGAAACAGGAAGGCGACCTCGATACCCGCGACATCCTCACCATCAAGGGACTCATCCGCCGGGGTGAGGCACGCACGGCGTGTACGTACAACAACATTCCTCTCGACCATGTGCATTTCCTCGACCTGCCGTTCTACGAGAGTGGTAAAATCGAGAAAAAACCGATGGGTGAAGCCGACGTGCGTATTGTGGAGGAACTGCTCAACAGTGTGCAACCGCACCAGATTTATGTGGCTGGCGACCTGGCCGACCCACATGGCACGCATCGTAAATGTACTGATGCTGTGCTTGCGGCCATCGACGAGGCAAAGAAGGCTGGCACTCCTTGGCTTAACGATTGCCGTGTGTGGATGTACCGCGGCGCTTGGGCGGAGTGGGAGATAGAAAATATCGAGATGTGCGTGCCCATGAGTCCGGAAGAGCTGAGGGCGAAACGCTATTCTATCCTCAAACACCAGAGCCAGATGGAGAGTGCACCATTCCTCGGCAACGATGAACGCCTGTTCTGGCAACGCGCTGAGGATCGCAACCGTGCCACGGCAAAACTCTACGATGATTTGGGCTTGGCCTGCTACGAAGCGATGGAAGCTTTCGTCGAATATATCCCTCTGTGATGTGGAGCCCCTTCTCCACCCCTCCCCGAGGGGAGGGCGTAGTGTGTTGAGTGTTCCTCTTTTCCCGACTATTTTTATAACATTTGTTTAATTCATAATGAAAAAAGATATACAGAGTTTTTTCTCTCCCCCTCGGGGGAGTTGGTGGGGGGCTTTAATAATCCTGTTCCTTTTCGCTTCCGTAGTGCTGCCCACATACGCCGCCGACCATCAGGTGACATCTCCCGATGGCCACCTCGTTCTCACTCTCCACAACGATGCGGGTCGGGCGGAATACGACGTCACATACGATGGTCATCAAATGCTCACTCGCTCACGACTGGGCTTCAAGAGCGACCTCGGTGATTTCTCGCAAAACCTCTCTCTGCAAGAGGTGGAGAACACCAACCTCGATTGGAACGTCGATATAAGCCGCGTGAAGACATCGCATTCGCAAGGCAGTGCCAATGGCATCGTGGCCACCTTCGAGAATGCCGATCACCACCTTTTTCAAGTGGAGTTCTTTGTGGGTAATAACGATGTGGCTTTCCGCTATATCATCCCCCGACCGAAGGAGGACAATCCCAAATGTGCGGTTATCTACGAGGAGGCTTCGTCGTTCAATTTCCCAAGTCAGACTACTACGTTCCTCTGCCCGCAAATCAACCCGATGGCGGGATGGGAGCGTACCAAACCATCCTATGAGGAAGACTATACGGCAGATGCTCCGCTCACGGCAAAGTCGCGCTTCGGCGTGGGATATACCTTCCCATGTCTCTTCCGCGTGGGTGACGACGGATGGGTGTTGGTGAGCGAGACAGGGGTGAGCAGTGCTTACTGTGCGTCGCACCTCTCTGACTACAACTCGCAGACGGGCTACACCATCGCCTTTCCTATGAAAGGGGAGGGGAATGGCTATGGCAGCGAATATGCGGCAGTGCCGTTACGAGCGGAGACACCATGGCGCACCATCACCCTCGGCAATACCCTCAAACCCATTGTTGAGACAACCATCGCCTACGACCTTGTTGACCCTCTTTATGAGCCGACCACGGAATACCAGCCGGGACGTTACACCTGGAGCTGGCTCATCTGGCAGGATGAGTCCATCAACTACAACGACCAGGTGCAGTTCATCGACCTGGCGGCGCAGATGGGTTTTGAATACTGTCTCGTCGATAATTGGTGGGACGACCGCATCGGACGTGAACGTATCGAGGTGTTGTCCGAATATGCGAAGGCGAAAGGGGTACACCTCATGCTGTGGTACAACTCCAACGGGTTCTACAACGACGCCCCGCAGACGCCCCGTGACTGCATGTCATCGTCCATAGCACGCGACAGGGAGATGGCGTGGCTGCAAAAAATCGGTGTGAAGGGTATCAAGGTGGATTTCTTCGGGTCTGACAAACAGGAGACGATGCGCCTCTATGAGGATATTCTTTTCGATGCCAACCGCTATGGCTTGCAGGTCATCTTCCACGGCTGTACCATACCACGTGGATGGGAGCGGATGTATCCCAACTACGTGGCTTCTGAGGCGGCATTGGCCTCGGAAAACGTGTTCTTCTCCGAGTTTCACGCGAAAAACGAGGGCTTCGAACTGACCATGCACCCGTTCTCACGCAACGCACTGGGGACGTTTGACTGGGGTGGCATCATCATGAACCGGTACATGAGCCGTGACAACAAGAGCCGCCACCGTCGCTACACCACTGATACGTTCGAGATGGCTTCGGGCATCGTTCTGCAGACGTCTGTCAATTGTGTGGCAATGCAACCCAATAACCTCGATGAACTGAAGGATTTCCAACTCGATTTTCTGCGACACCTACCCACCACATGGGATGAGACGCGTTTTATTGACGGATATCCCACCAAATATGTGGTTCTAGCCCGCCGGCATGGCAACCAGTGGTACGTGGCGGGACTCAACGGCACTGGCAAGGCGATGACGTTGAACCTCAACTTGCCGATGTTTGAGGGACAAACGGTACGCTGCTACAACGACCGCCCTGTGGCTAAAGGCTCCCTCTTTGCCGAGCCGGAGATGAAAACCGTAAAGGTGGATAAACAAGGGCACATCCGTCTCACCCTTCAACCCCTCGGTGGCATTATCCTCACACATTGATTAGGAGCCCCTTTCCCATCCCTCCCCGATGGGAGGGCGTAGTGTGTTGAATGTATAGTGTTGAGTGTTCCTCACTTTCTCCGACTTTTTTTAACATTCGTGTAATTCGAGAAATTCGTAGTGGAAAAATAGACATACAGAGTATTCTCCCTCCCCCTCGGGGGAGCAGGAGGGGGGCTAGGGGAGCAGGTATGGGATTTTATTCATGTTCAACCTTTTAAGAAACTGGACCCTACCGGTGGCCATGCTGTTCGGTACAGCCGTCTACCTGTTGTTTGCCTTCGTGCCTGCGCTCGATGGTCTGGGGGAGACGTTCGAACCGTTCTTCGACTCCATCTTGCCGTCGTTCATGTTCGTCATCCTCTTCATCACCTTCTGCAAGGTTGACTTCCATGCCATGCGTCCCGTGGGATGGCATTTTTGGGTGGGACTCTTCCAGGTTCTTTTCGTGTTCATTATCGCCGCGGCTATCATCATTTTCCACATCACCGGCGATAACCTTGTCCTTCTCGAGTCACTGCTCACTTGCATTATTGGACCTTGTGCAGCGGCAGCGGCAGTGGTGACAGCCAAACTGGGCGGTAACCTTGAACAGATGACTACCTACACGTTCCTCTCCAATTTCATCACGGCCATACTTGTGCCGGTGTGCTTCCCCCTCATCGACAGGTCGGTCCACCTTGAGTTCTGGCCAGCATTCTGGCTCATACTTTATAAGGTGTGTCTCGTGCTTGTGCTGCCGATGCTGCTGGCGTATATTGTCAAACACCGCATGCACCGTTTCTACCGTTGGGTGACAAGTGTAAAGGATCTCTCCTTCTACCTCTGGGCCGTATCGTTGGCCATGGTAACGGGCATCACACTGCGTAATATCGTTCATGCCGACACGTCGGTAGGCTTCCTCCTGCTCATTGCCGTCATGGTGTTGCTCCTCTGCCTCGTACAGTTCGCCGTGGGACGTTATGTAGGTCATTTCTTTAACCGCACTCAGGAGGCAGGACAGGCTCTCGGACAGAAAAATACGGCCTTTGCCATCTGGATAGCCTACATGTACCTCAACCCTCTCTCCTCCGTCGGTCCCGGCTGTTACATCCTTTGGCAGAACTGTGTCAACAGCATCGAACTTTGGCAGCATCGGAAGAATGTTGAATGTTGAATGGTCGCTGCACGATGAAGAATTACGAATGTTGAGTGTTTAGTGTCTTTCGGACACCCTCCCTTTGGGAGGGCGGGGGTGGGTGTTGAGTGTTGAATGTTGAAAACAATTCGCGAAATTATAGTGAGGTCTTGTTACCGTTGGTTCATCATAAACACTCGTGAAATTCGTTGTGGACAATAGACGCGTAGAAGAATCTTCTCTCCCCCTCGGGGGAGCCGGAGGGGGGCTCCAATTTTCTTTTTTTAATTTTTTAATATTTTAATTTTTTAATTTTTCAAAAACATTCCTTATCTTTGCACCCACAAATTTATTTAGGGGCGTAGCTCAGGTGGTTTAGAGCGCTACATTGACATTGTAGAGGTCATCGGTTCAACTCCGATCGTTCCTACCAAAAAAGGAGGCTACGGCCTCCTTTTTCTTTTCTCTCTTCACTCGTCATTCCTTATTTCTTATAAACTCCCATTTCCACTTCGTACATCCCCACGACATCTTGGCCATTGATGTTCGAGCCGTCGGCTTCCTTCACCTTCACGGGCTCATTCACATACACCCATTTGAAGATGCCTACAGGATGGTTGCGATTTGACAGACCACCGTACACCTTGTCGGTACGCAGCGGTATGCCGGCACCATTGATGTCCTGTGCCAAAGCATTGTAGAACCGTTTCGCATCGGCCTGACTGTCGAAGTAGAAATGGTACCACATCCTGTTGTCGGCCCAGTCGAAGAAGGCTAATCCGATAGGCACTCCTCGGTAGGTATAGTCGTAGGCTCCACGACAATGCAGTCCGGGACAACCGTTAATCCGCTCGCAAGCCTCGAAGGTATCCATCAGTCGTTGCTGCACGGTCTCGTAGCTGTCCATCCTGCCTGTCAGACCACCAAAGGGGAAATACAACAGGTCTTTTACCGTGCGCTCCCTCACTTCCAACGACGTGGGTGACAACGGAGCCTGTGTCACGCTCTTACGTGCTCCTCTCTTGCCCACTTTGCTCTGTGCCTCAGCCGGCGTGGCAACCATCAACAAAGCTACCCCCATCATCACTATCGATAATGATTTAAATAAATTACACCTTTTCATATGCTTATTTTTTAATGGTTAATATTGTTGTCATTCATCAATTTTCATTTTTCATCGCATCAGCGACAACTCGTTATTCGATATTCTTATTGCAAATATACTCCAAATACCGGCGAGTCCCATCACCTTTTACCTTATAAAGTATGAATACCCTCCATTAGATGACCAGTTGCCCCTAGGGGCATACTTTTTCCCATCTGTTCTCAATCCTCATTGCTTCCTTTTTGGAGAGATTTTTTGGTGGTGTACGACAGATTATTGTGCCTTTCGTGCCATCTGTCGCATATAACGTGTGTTGTCGTAGCCTTTTCAACAAAAAATAGTCTTTTTTCATTGACAACCCCTAAATCTGGGCTTACCTTTGCAATGTCGAAAGGAAAAAACTGACGGCAACATCAACAGAAAAGAAATATTAACAAATTAAAAATTCAACATTATGAGACGTATCAAATTATTCTTCGCGGCACTTGTTTGCCTCTTCACTTCCGCCACAGTTTGTCATGCAGATGACATGCCGATACCGGCAGCCCAGCTGCCCGCAGCAGCCCAGGCCTTTGTACAGCAGAATTTCCCGGGCAAGACTATCGCCTATGCCGAGAAAGACTCTGAGTTCATGAAAACAAAATATGAGGTGCATCTGAACGACGGCACATCGATTGACTTCGATAAGGCTGGTAACTGGGACAAGGTGGATTGCCACATGGTGGCTGTGCCCGCAGCCCTCGTACCCGCTGCTATCCAGCAGTATGTGAACACCAACTTTGCTGGTGCAGTTGTCGTGAAAATCGACAAGGAACGCCATGGCTACGACATTGAACTATCGAATGACATGGAATTGAAGTTCAACCATCAGGGCGTGTGCATCGGCTACGACGATTAAGAAAAGCGTAGTGTTATCTTTTGCTACGGCGGGTTGTTTCCCCGCTGTACATTCCGGGGCAGACCGTTTGGTCTGCCCCGATCAATGTGTGTCATTCTTCACTCCTCCAACACCTGCCGTGCATGGTCTTTAGTCTTCACCTGCTTGGGAGGAATGATGCGCTCCACAGTGCCGTCCTCACCGATGATGAAGGTGGTGCGGAACGTACCGAAATACTTTCGGCCGTACATGCTCTTTTCACCCCACGTGCCGAACGTCTGGTTAAGCGTCTGCTCCGTGTCGGCTATGAGGTGGAAAGGTAACTGGTGCTTCTCGATGAATTTAGTATGCGACTTCTCATCCTGTACACTCACTCCCAGCACCTCATATCCTGCTGACTGTAACTCGTCGTAGTGGTCGCGCAGGTTACAGGCTTGGGCCGTGCATCCGGCAGTCATGTCCTTGGGATAGAAATACAACACAAGTTTCTTGCCCTTGTAATCACTCAGGCGTACTTCACGCCCGTTCTCGTCTTTACCCAGTATTTCGGGCACCTTGTCTCCGATATTCATAATTATAATGGTTTAGTTTCTCCCTTTATCACTCTCTTTTTACTTCCTCCTACCATCCCGTTTGCGAAGATAGGCATTATCTTCCATTTCTCCAAAAAAACACCCCATTATTTGGAAATGCCATCAATAATCAGTATTTTTGCATCTCCCAATCCCCCAAACGACCAATCCCCCAAACGACCAATCCCCCAAACGACCAATCCCCCAAACGACCAATCCCCCAAACGACCAATCCCCCAAACGACC
>JAFYZT010000046.1 GCA_017548605.1 Prevotella sp.
CAAAGATACGGCACGTGTTTATATGCTCCAAATTCCCGTGACAGACAGCTAAAACGACTGACGGAAAACTATGTTCGTTGGTGAATGACTAAGAAAAATGACGAATGACTAAGCAATAAATTCCCTTAGTTTGGGTACGAATGAACGCGACACGGGGATGCTGTTCGGGCATGAGCCCAATGTTAGCTGATAGCCGTTGGAATTGCCCCGTGCCGATGTGATGTTGTTCACATTGATGACGAACGACCGGTGGCACTGGAAGATATTCTTGTATTCTTTCAACTCTTCTATGACGGCTGAAAGGGTGGAATGGACCTCCGTAAATGTCACTTGATCATCTTTCATATAGCAGACAGACACGTTGTTCTTCTTCACCTCAATAAACAGCAGGTTGTTGATGGGCATAGTGAGGTCATTACCGCGAATATTGGTGTCGTGGATGGTGATACTGAGGTCTTTCTGTTCCTCCGTCGTATTATTCAGCAGCGCCTCCATCTTGTCTCTCAGGAAACGGTTGTATTGGATGCCGACAGATACTGTGGTGATGATGATACCGATAATCAACGTCCAATACAGCATAAGCCAGAAGGACTCCAGGGTGATGGGGTAATGGAATATACACGAGAACGTGATGACATTGGCGGCGGCGATAAAGAGTATCAATCCAAGTATGGCTAATCCTTCGTGCCAGATGCGCCAGGGCTTGATGTGTCGGGGTAGGCGCTTTAATATAGCCCACACGTAGAAAAAATAGCAACAGGAGGTGATGATTCCGAATATCACTGCTACGAGGAATTTGTTGCCCGTAAAATGGCTGAAGCCGAATGGCTGTAACAGGTAGAGTATGGCCCAGATGACGATACCATATGCTATACTGTCTCGCAGACAGTGTTTACCATGCTCAAAGGGATATTTTCTGGTGAGGAATGACATAGCTCATGATGGTTTGCGAGGGCAAAGGTACGAAATAATTGGAGACAATGCTTTGAAACAACCTCTTTTTTTGGAAAGAAGGAGATGATAGTAAAGGAAGTTAAGTAGTTAAAGGAGTTAAAGGAGTTAAGCCGCATGCCAGTGTTAGAATTTAGCGGTACTGAATTAAAGATAGACGGAGTATTGTCATCTATCTTCCTTTATCTTCTTTTACCTGCCTCTATCTTCTAAAAGCGAAATAATCTATACTAAATTTGTGAAGTCAAAAATAGTTTCATAAATTTGCACCTTAACCGATGAATGCTTCTAAGCACTCATAAACTTACAAACTCAATAACTCACAAACTTATAAACTTACAAACTTATAAACTTACAAACTCACAAACTCTTTATGAAACGTTTCTTTTTCTTTTTCGCCAGTTTGCTGTGCTGCTCTATGATGCAGGCACAAAGTATGAAGATGGTGGTGAATGAAAATGGTGAAGTGGTAGGCCGTTATGTCCGCACCAATGCCTCGACCTATACCGTTGATGTGCAGGACAGCTATGATGTGCCCAAGGCGGGCAACCAAGTGGTGACATTCAGTGCCGCTGCCGGACAGGGCATCGTCTACCGCAACCAAGATAAAAAAGGTAATATCAACGTGCGCAGGGATGCCTATCGTTACAGCACGGTCATCGCTCAGATTCCTGAGTTCGACGGTGTGCCCGACACCTATCCCTGTCTGGGCGTGAAAAACGGCTATTACAAGATACTCATTGATGGCAAAGAAGGCTATGTGCGCATGGACATGGCCGAGTGGGATGGTATGAGTTCCTTCTAACAAATATATAAGACTAATAACCATCTATTCCATTTTGACAAGAATGAAGAAGACAATGGCATTGAAAATAGTGTCGTTTTCATTGCTGATGATGCTTGTCCTCCCCTCAATGGGTGTTGCACAAGAGAAGGGACTGAAACCTCGTCTCGTTGTTTGTACCGACATCGCACCCGCCGATGTGGAACCCGATGACATGGAGTCGATGGTGCGTCTGATGGCTTATGCCGACCTGTTTGAGATAGAGGCATTGATTACCTCGGTGGGGTGGAATTGTGACCCTTACCCACCAGAGTGGTCCGCCTATCTGCATCGGGTGATAGCCGCCTACAAAATAGATGCTCCGAACCTGATGAAACGTTCTGGTCAGCATCTTTTTTTGCCACTGGAGCAGGAAAATGGCAAGCAACGATTAGGCTATTGGCCCAGTGTCGATTATCTGTCCTCACGCGCGGTGATGGGTAGTCAGCATGGAGGTATTCAGTCCATTGGCGAAAACAACGACTCACCTGGTAGCAACCTGCTGATACGTCTTGCCGATGAAGATGATGAGCGACCTATCTATGTGGCAGCATGGGGTGGGGCGAACACGTTGGCACAGGCCATCTGGCGGGTGAAACAGACCCGTACGGCAGAAGAACTGAATACGTTTGTCCGCAAGTTTCGCATCTATACCATTACCGACCAAGATATGCAGTATAGTATGCGCATGAACCGTGCTTACAGTTCTCACCAATGGTTGCGTAGTGAGTTCAGTGACGATCTTCAGTTCATCTGGGATGAAGGTGCGTGGCAGGAGCAGTGTGAGTTGGGCAAGCGACATTGGTCTTTGCACCAAACCAACATTCAAGGCAAAGGTGCCTTGGGCAAGGAATATCCTGACTATAAATGGGGTGTCGAGGGTGATACACCGAGTTTTCTCTATGTCATGCCCCATGGCTTGAACGACCCCGAAGACCCATCACAGGCTGGTTGGGCTGGCTATCATGTGCGTGGATTATGTCCCGACTCTATCACCACGGCATGGACCAGTTGGGAAGAACCAACCCTTAGCGCCAGCGTGGGGTATAAGAAGCGTTTTTATCCCGATGAACTCAACGATTTCATGGCACGTATGCAGTGGGCCGCTGAGGGACGGGGTAACCATAACCCCCATGTGGTGGTGAATGGCGATGCCGACTTGTCGCCTATGGTGCTACATGTCAAGGCGGGTGACACCCTCCATTTGGATGCTTCGCGTTCTTTCGACCCTGATGGTGATGCCTTGACGTTCCATTGGTGGCAACAGCCCGAGATAGGCTCCTGCACGCTCGACATGAGTTCCGCCAATGGTGCCATGCTCAGCGTAGATATACCCCGTGATGCAGCGCCTACCACTTTGCACCTTATCTGCGAGGTGCACGACGGTGGCCCTTTCCATCTCGTCTCCTACAAACGAATCATTATCGCTATCTCTCCCGTGTGACATGCTCCACGGAGTATCATGTATCAATCATCGAATAGCATGCAACAAAACAACGAGCTGCGCTTGGCGTGGGACTTCGTGGAGAATACCGGCAGGAGTATTTTCCTTACCGGTAAGGCGGGCACGGGCAAGACGACCTTCCTGAAGACGGTGGTGGAGAAGTCGCGTAAACGTGCCATCGTGGTGGCTCCCACAGGTGTGGCGGCCATCAATGCTGGCGGTGTCACCATCCACTCGTTCTTCCAACTGCCCTTCACCCCCTTCGTACCCGGTGCTAAGATGGAGAGTAAGTTCGACTTTGGACGTGAGAAACGGAAAATACTCGCCTCTATCGACCTGCTCATCATCGATGAGATATCGATGGTGCGTGCCGACCTGCTCGATGCCATCGACAACGTGCTGCGACGTTTCCGCGACCACTACCAACCCTTTGGCGGCGTACAGCTGCTGATGATAGGCGACCTGGCGCAGCTAACGCCCGTGGTGACGCCCGACGATGAGCGCCTGCTCGCCCCCTATTACGACACCCCCTATTTCTTCGGCTCGAAAGCCCTTGCCCGCATCGACTATGTGACGATACAGCTCCAGCAGGTCTATCGGCAACAGGACGATACCTTCCTCTCCATCCTCAACCAGGTGCGCGAAGGTCATCCCACGGCCGAGGCGTTGGCAAGGCTCAACACCCGTTACCAGCCCACGTTCATTCCCCGTCCTGGCGATGGCTATATACGCCTGACCACGCACAACCATCAGGCAAACACCTACAACGAGAATGAACTGAAGAAACTGCCTTCACGGGCTTTCACGTTCAAAGCCGCCATCCAAGGCACCTATCCCGACTATTCTTATCCCACCGCCGAGACGCTCACGCTCAAGCAGGGTGCACAGGTGATGTTCATCAAGAACGACCCCTCCGGCGAACACCAGTATTACAACGGTCGTATCGGTCAGGTGGTCTATCTCGAGAACGACCGTATCCTCGTGCAGTGTGACGGCGATGAAGACCCCATCGAGGTGGAGCCGTTGGAGTGGGAGAACACCCATTACACCCTCAACGAGGAGACGCGTGAGATAGTGTCCGAGGTGCAGGGCACGTTCCGCCAGTATCCCCTGCGGCTAGCCTGGGCCATCACCATCCACAAGAGCCAGGGTCTGACCTTCGACCATGCCATCATCGAGGCTAACATGTCGTTCGCCCCCGGTCAGGTGTATGTGGCGCTGAGCCGCTGCCGCACTCTCGAAGGGATGGTGCTCGCCGCGCCCCTGGAGTCGCGTGCCATCATCAACGACCAGCGCGTGGACAGTTATATCAGTCGTCAAGAAGAGGAGGCACGGCGCAGCATCGCCCAGTTGCCCACTCTCAAACAGGAATATGAGCGTCACCTGCTGCTCCAGCTCTTCGACTTCCGTAACATCGTTGCCCTGGAGGAGTCGATGAACCGTATCTTCGCCGAATATTTCTACCATAGCCACGCCCAGTTGAAGACCCTTCACAACAAAGC
>JAFYZT010000047.1 GCA_017548605.1 Prevotella sp.
ATTGCCTACTGGCATTGAAAAGGTTTCATTGGAAGAATTGTTGGCAACGTCGGATGTCATTTCGTTGCATTGTCCGTTGAAAGAAAGCACCCATCATATTATTAATGCTGACTCCTTAAGACAAATGAAGTCCACGGTCATCCTTATCAACACAGGCCGTGGTCCCTTGGTAGATGATCAGGCTGTAGCTGAAGCTCTTGCTAACGGACAGATTGCCGCTTTCTGTGCCGACGTGCTGACAGAAGAACCGCCCAAAGCAGATAATCCATTACTGAAACTGCCCAATGCTTTCATCACTCCCCATATAGCATGGGCAAGTACGGAGGCTCGTATCCGTTTACTCCAGATAGCCACAGACAATGTCCGTGCTTTCATCAGCGGGAAGCCACAAAATATGGTGTAATAATTAGCAAAAGAAATAAAAATGTTTGAACACATTGAAGATTTTACAGCGTGGCCGATAATAACCGGTATTCTCATCGGCTATATTGCTAATCGTATCATGAGTGGCGAAGGAAAAGGGTGCTGCATGAACCTCATCATTGGTATAATAGGCAGCTATGCCGGCACTTTCATCAGCCATCTGTTGAATATCGAGCTATTCGGTAAGGGTTACCTCACCAATTTCGTCTTCTGCGTAGTTGGTGCCATATCAGTACTATGGATTTGGAGGAAACTATTTGATTAATCATTCATAGATTAGGGCTAAATTTATGTAATGCATTTTCTGATAGTAAGCAAATAACCAAAAAACCCATTTATATTAACCAAAACAAAGAATTGTGAAAGAGCAAGTATTACAAGCCATGCGCGAGGCAGGAAAGCCCGTTTCGGCAGGAGAAGTGACAAAAGTGTTGAATGCAGACCGCAAAGAAGTGGACAAGGCATTCGCAGAGTTGAAGAAAGAAGGTGCTATTGTGTCACCTGTGCGCTGCAAGTGGGAGCCATCGAAATGAGATTAGCATTATGCGAGTACTACTAGTCAATGCAGGTCCTCACAAGCAGGGCAACACTTTTACGGCACTTAGTGAAGTGGCTAAGCAGTTAGAGAAAAACGGCATCGAGGCTGATATAGTGCAGGTGGGCGTAAAACCCGTGCGTTCGTGTATCGCCTGTGGCCAGTGCAGAGCCAAGGGATTAGGCCATTGCGTCTTCGATGATGATGTATGCAACCTTGTTATCGAGAAGATGGCCAACTGCGATGCCTTTATCATCGGTTCCCCCGTCTATTATGGTCAGCCCACGGGTGCTGCCCTGTCGCTGATGCATCGATTGTTCTTCTCAGCAGGCTCTCTGTTCCAAAACAAGCCTGCCGCTGCCGTTGCTGTATGTCGTCGTGGTGGTGCCACAGCCGCTTTCCAGACGATGAACATGGCTTTCCAAATGATGAACATGCCCGTGGTGACCTCACAATATTGGAACATCGCCTACGGTCGCGAACCCGGTCAGGCTGCACTCGACACGGAAGGTATGCAAACCATGCGCACCTTAGCCAATAACATGGCTTTCCTTCTGAAGAAAATTCATGCTGAGGGAATGCCACAATATCCCGAGCGTGAGGATTGGCAACCCATGAACTTCATCAGGTAGGTGGGGATAACCAAGCTGTTATAGTTGGATGTTTAGAATGTGTAGTCGGAGTAAACCTGCGGGCACTCGCACTTCAACGGTATCGCCCACCTTTTTGTATAATAGCGCCTGACCGATAGGAGACTTAATGGATATTTTACCCTCGCGGAGATCTGCTTCATGTGGACTGACGAGGGTATAATTCATTTTCATGCCAGTGTCTAAATTGGCCATCTCCACCTTGCTAAGCAGTTGCACCTTATCGGTACTAAGTCTTGACATATCGATAACACGTGCGTGTTCCAGCACCCTCTGTTTGAATCGTATCCTACTGAGTAGCCGGGCCTGTTCACGTTTGGCGGCATGGTATTCGAAGTTTTCGCTGAGATCGCCCTTGTCGCGGGCTTCAGCGATAGCCTCGCGCACCCGAGGCAGTTCCACAGTTTCCAATTCACGAAGTTCGGCCACGAGTTTATCATAGCCCTCTTGAGACATATATTCCATTTAGATAGATAGTAAAATCCGATGCAAAAATAGCAATTTTATCTGAAATAATATATATACCTTCATAGAATTTGGGGGTCGCCGTAAGGCGTTTCCCTTATATTATAGAAGAGTGAACATCACAAACTAAAATAATAAACTAATTGTTGGTAAAGACGTAGAAAAAGAGTATCTTTGCGAAATAAATACATTTTGTGTTGAACCTATAACAAAAGGATGCCATGAACAAATTGCTCACGACCTTACTGTTGTGTATCATGACGACAAGTCTGTCGGCACAGACCTATAGAACTGTCAGCGACATCAGCTATACGAAGAAAACTGATGCCTATTCTCAAGAGCGGCTCAAACTGGACGTCTATTACCCTGAAGGTAAGAAAGACTGTCCCGTCGTGGTGTGGTTCCACGGTGGCGGTTTAGAAGGCGGTAACAAAGAAATTCCCTGGAAGTTGAAAGAAAAGGGTCTGGTTGTCGTCGGCGCGAACTACCGTCTGTTGCCGAGGGTGACCGTTGACAAAACGCTTGATGATGCCGCTGAGGCCGTGGCATGGGTGTTCAATCATATTGCCGAGTATGGCGGCGACGTGAAAAAGATTATTGTCTCGGGCCATTCCGCCGGGGGCTATCTTGCCATGCTTCTCTGTCTGAACAAGGCGTGGTTAGCCGCCTACGGCAACAATGCCGACGATGTGATGATGTACGTGCCGTTCAGCGGTCAGGCTATCACTCACTATAATGTGCGAAAGATGCAGGGTATCCCTCCCCTCCAGGCCACCATCGACGAGTATGCCCCACTCTATTGGGTTCGCAAGGATTGCCCACCCCTTATCCTTATCTGCGGTGACCGAGAATTGGAGTTGTTCGGTCGCTACGACGAGAACCAATACCTGGCGCGCATGATGAAACTGGCTGGCCACACGGAAACCTATCTCTATGAGTTGGACGGTCACGGTCATGGCGGAATGGTTGAGCCCGGTTTTCACATTCTGGAGACGCATCTGAAGCAGATGCTTGGCGAAGCAGTGAATCCGTAAATTAGTTTTTGAGTTGGTGTGTATTTGAGTTTATCAATATGAAAAAGATTATCACATGTATCCTGGCCGCGTTAGGACTGACAACAGCTTGTGGCCAACAGAATTTCGAGAATGCAGATGTAAAGGGGTTCTCTTCATTAACTGAGGATCCTGGTGTCATGGTGCTTGATGTACGTACTGCCGCTGAGTATGCAGAGGGACATATTGAGGGAGCCGTCAACATTGACCAGGGTCAGAGCGACTTTTTGGAAAAGGTAAAGGCTTCCGTCCCTACTTCCAAGAAAATTGCCGTGTATTGCCGCAGTGGCCGTCGTTCTGCCAATGCAGCCAACAGACTGGCAGCAGAAGGTTATCAATGTGTGAACCTCACTGGTGGCATCCTTGCATGGAAAGGAGCCAGCATGCCTGTCACTACTGACACTTACGAGGTGGATGTCTTCAAGACTCGAAGCGGAAAGATAGTCAAATTCCATGCCCTTGTTCATGCCAGCATCAGAATAGAATATGACGGTAAGGAGATAGCGATTGATCCCGTGACCAAGTTGGGGAATAAAATGATTGACTATACCAAGATGCCCAAGTCCGACTTCCTCTTCGTCACCCATGAACATGGGGACCACTTTGACAAGGGAGCCATCCAAATGCTGTCAACAGAGAAAACACGATTTATCACCAACAAGCGTTGTGCCGACATGTTCGGTTCCGGCGAGGTGATGGCTAACGGTGATATGTTGACGATTGCCGATGATTTTACGGTCGAGGCCGTTCCAGCATATAACATCACGGAAGGCCGCACACAGTTTCATCCTAAAGGACGGGATAACGGTTATATCCTGACCATCGACGGTCTTCGGATTTACATTGCCGGCGATACGGAAGACATTCCCGAGATGGGTTCCATCAAGGACATCGACATAGCATTCCTTCCCTGCAACCAGCCTTATACGATGACTACCGAGCAGTTGGAACGAGCCGCAAAACTTATCAAACCCAAGGTTCTGTTCCCCTACCACTATGGCCAGACAGACGTAAGTACCCTACCCTCCCAACTTAAGTCTGATGGCATTGATGTCAGGATAAGGCACTACGAATAAACACAGGACTATCTTCTTCACATCATATGTTAACTTGCATATAATACGAAATATTATTATATGTAACATATTTTTTGCAATTAGACAAAAATGAAGAAAAAATAAACAAAATAATAGTTTTGAAATATTAAAATACTTGTAAATTTGCAAAAAATCGGATATGATTTCCGACGAGCAAATTGAATGTTTCACGACCTAAGAATCTATTTTGAATGTATGTAAGGGTGATTTAGCCCATTTTGATTGTTTTTATGTAGAACAGTCTAAGACTGTGTTTCTTAAACCTTTATATTAACTATCTTATTACTAACTTTTTACCATGCAAAAATTTCAAAAATTTTTAGCAGTAATCTGTACCGGTATGGTGGGTTATGCTGTCACGGCGACGGCTGATCCTATCCAAACCGTGGAGACAGTTCTCCAGACGAGGGCTGTCATTCAGGTGAAAGGTGTTGTCCACGATTCGAATAACCAGCCGATTATCGGGGCAACAGTCATGGAAGAGGGTTCCCAAAGCAATGGAACGGTGACGGCCGCAGATGGTTCGTTCACCCTTTCCGTGCAGAAGGGAGCGAGTCTGAGAATCTCGTACATTGGCTACACGACCATCACTGTCGAGGCACAAGAGGGTCGTTCCATGGACATCGTCCTTCTGGAAGACTCTGAGGTTCTGGATGATGTGGTGGTTGTCGGCTATGGTGTCCAGCGCAAGAAGTTGGTCACGGGATCCACCGTGCACGTCGATGCCGAGCAGATCGCATCCACCAATGCCGTTGACGCCTTCGGTGCTTTGCAGAGCCAGGCCGCCGGTATGAACATCGTGATGAATTCGGGGCAGCCCGGTGAAAGTTACAAGGTGGTCATCCGTGGTATGGGCACCGCCGGTTCAAACGAGCCACTTTACGTTGTCGATGGCGTGCCGGGTGGCAACATCAGCGACCTCTCCCCGAATGACATCGAGTCGATTGACGTTCTCAAGGATGCCGCATCGAGTGCCATCTACGGTGCCCGCGCCTCCAATGGTGTCATCCTCGTGACGACCAAGAAAGGTAAGGCTGGCAAGGTGCAGATTTCCTTCGACGGCTATCTGGCTTGGCAGAACCCCAACACCAACGACGTTACCCCCTTGAACGCCAAGCAATATATGGAAATCAACGACAAGGCATACGAGATCCAAGGTGTTTCGACCTACGACTGGGCCACGTTGATTCCCAAGCAATACGCCCAGATTATGAACGGCACATGGAACGGTACCAATTGGCTGGAAGAGACCACCGTAGAGAATGCGCCCATGAACAACGCCTCGCTCAATATTACTGGTGGCGGTGAAACATCGCGTTTCGCGTTGGGATTCACCAAATACCACCAGACAGGTACCATCGGTTACCCAGCCACTCCGAAGTTCGACCGTTATACCGTTCGTCTCAACTCCGACTATTCACTGATCAGGAAGAATGGCCGCGACATACTGAAATTCGGTGAGAACATCACCTTCTCCGCCATCAAGAAGAAAGGTGTCTCCATCGGCGGCATCTATGGCAACAGCATCCGCAACCTATTGGCCATGTCGCCACTGCTTCCCGCCTACAACGACCAAGGCGAGCTTTATGAATACTCCGACATCCAGGCCGACGGTTGGGACTTCAGCGCAGAGATGGCCAACCCCTTGGCTGTCATGAAATATGACGAGGGAGACAGTTACACGAAGAGATACCGTTTGCAGAGCAATTTCTTCCTGGAGTATATGCCCATCAAAGGTCTGACTATCCGTTCGAGCGCGGGATGGCTATACCGCCACAATGAGAGCCGCAGTTACGTGCCCGTCTATGAATTGAGTGCCAAAAAGTCGAATCCTAACGACGACGTACGTCAGAGCCAAGGCTACAGCACCAGGTGGTCGTTGGAAAACACCATCAACTATGTGACATCCTTCGACCTTCACCATATCGATGCCCTCTTGGGACAGTCGGTCGAGAAGTGGGGATACGGCAACACTGTCTCCGCTACCAACTCCAATTCACTTTTCCCCGGTTCTTTTGATCATGCCTATATCAACAATGCCAATGTGGTAGATCCCGCTTACACCAAGATAGAAGGCTATCCCAATGACCAGGGAGCCCTTTCATCCTTCTTCGGCCGTGTCAACTACAACTACAATGAGACCTACCTTCTCTCCTTGGTGCTCCGTGCTGACGGTTCTTCGAACTTCGCCCGCGGCCATCGTTGGGGCTATTTCCCCTCAGTGTCTGCCGGATGGGTGATGACCAACGAGTCGTTTATGGAGCCGACCAGCGACTGGCTTAACTTCTTCAAGCTCCGTGCCAGCTGGGGACAGAACGGTAACTGCAACATCTCCAATTTCCAGTATGTGGCCACCATCGCCTTCGACGACCCCTACTATTTCGACAGCAAGGACAATCCCGGTATCGGTGCCTATCCCAATATCCTTCCCAACGAGGATGTGAAGTGGGAGACCTCCGAACAGCTTGACTTTGGCTTCGACGCACGCTTCTTGCAGAGCAGGCTGGGCGTATCGTTCGATTGGTACAACAAGAAGACCAAGGACTGGCTGGTTAAAGCACCGGTGCTCCTCTCATACGGCACCAACGCACCCTACGTCAACGGTGGTGACATTGAGAACAAGGGTTTTGAGATTCATCTCTCATGGAACGACCGTATTGGCAAGGATTTCTCGTATGGCATCACCGCCAACTTCTCACACAACAAGAATGAAGTCACCCGTCTGGCCAACTCCGAAGGCATCATCCACGGTGAATCGAACGCCATTGCGCAGAACACTGCCGAGCTCTATCGTTTGGAGGTGGGCTATCCCATCGGCTACTTCTGGGGCTATGAGATGGAAGGTATCATCCAGAATGAACAAGACCTTCAGGATTATCTGGACCGCAACTGTGGAGGCAACGCCGCCAACTCCTTGCAGGGAGAATCTATCCAACCTGGTGACGTGAAGTTTGTCGATGTCAACGGCAACGGAAAGATTGACAAGGGTGACGACGACAAGACCATGATTGGCGACCCCAACCCCGACTACACCGTAGGTCTGAACATCAACATCTTTTACAAGGGCTTCGACTTCTCGCTCAACGGATATGGCTCTTTCGGACAACAGGTTGCCAAGAGTTACCGTCAGTTCTCCGATCATCCCGACGACAACTACTGCACCGATGTCTATACCAAGTATTGGACAGGTGAAGGCAGCACCAACCGCTATCCGCGCTTCACCGATGGCAAGAATGTCAATATGTCGGAGATTTCAAGAGTATGGATTGAGGATGCCGATTTCTTCAAGATTTCCAGAATCTCCATCGGCTACGACCTCAAGCGTGTTGCCAAGTTCCTCCCGGTAAGCAAGTGCCGTATCTATGTCTCGGCAAGCAACATGTTCACCTTCACCGGCTATTCGGGTATGGATCCGGAAGTTGGTTTCGGTAACGGAACAAGTTGGGCCTCTGGTATTGACTGTGGTTATTATCCCTCCTCACGTTCGTGGCAGGTGGGCTTGAACATCAACTTTTAATCCTTGAAGATCATGAAAAAGATATTTATATATTTTGTGTCCGCATTATGCGTGATATTGGCAGCAGGGTGTGACGATTTTCTCGACACCGAGAGCCTCACCATGAAGGATACCTCCAACTTCCCCATCAATGAGACGGATGCAGTGCAGATGGTGAACGGTATCTACTCCGTGATGAACCGCAACCTGGCCGACCCCGAGGAAGACCCGTTCTTCATTTTTGACATCGCTTCCGACGACCGTCTGGGTGGCGGTAGCCAGAGCAATATCGGTGCCCAGGGCGTTGACCGTCTGATGAATGCTTACGTAGACTGGATGAAACCTCTGTGGAAACAGCGCTATGCCGGCATCAACCGTGCTAACAGCGCGTTGGCCACCATTGACAATGTGACCGGATGGAGTTCGGATAGCAAGAAGAACCAACTCCTCTGCGAAATCTATTTCCTCCGTGCGTTCTACTATTTCAACCTCGCCCAAGTGTTCAATGGCGTGCCTCTGGTTCTTTCGACGGAACCACAGAACCTGCCAAAGTCCACTCCCGACGAGGTGTATGCCCAAATCGCTTCCGACCTGAAGAACGCCATCGAATATGGTCCGTCCACCAAATATCCCGACTTTGGCGATGGTCGCGCCTCGAGATGGGCAGCAGAAGGCATGATGGCCCGCGTGTGGTTGTTCTACACCGGTTTCTACAAAAAGTCGGAATTGCCCTTGGCTGAGGGAGGTTCCATCACCAAGCAGCAGGTCATCGCCTGGCTTGAAGACTGCATCCAAAACAGTGGTTTCGGTCTTGTCTCTGACCAGCGCAACCTTTGGCCATACACCAATCCCTACACAGGCAAAGACTATCAGTATGACATTGACAACGGCCTGAACTGGGAGACCGACGAGAATAAGGAGAACATGTTTGCTGTGAAGATGTCCAACAAACCCGGCTGGAGTGCCGACGCACAGTTGCGCCACAACCGCATTGTTGAGTTCTACGGCCTTCGCAAGACCAATGAGTCCGCCTTCCCCTTCTCCGTACAGGGCTATTCCAACGGTCCTGTATGCGAGAAGTTATGGACTGACTGGGCGGAAGATCCTGACTACGAAGGTGACTACCGCCGTGTAGGTTCCATCTGCGACCGCGCCGTTGAGATACCCGAATACAAAGGCGATCCCTCGAAGGAAGTCGAGAACACCAACCTACTGGCCAAGAAATACATCGGTTGCGAGGCCTACGACCCCGAGACAGGACAGCGCATGCTCAGTTATGGTTATTTCTATGGCAGTGAGAACAACCGCCAGACCGGCCTGACCCAGTCGCTTGTTTGGTTGCGCTTCGCCGACGTGTTGCTGATGCATGCCGAACTCTCCGATGGCAAAGTCATCTATAATGGCAAGAACGGTCTCAACGCCATTCGTCAACGCGCCAACTTGCCTGACATCCCTTACACGCTTGAGAACCTGAAGAAAGAGCGTCGCTATGAACTCTGCTTCGAGGCTATCCGCTGGAACGACCTCCGCCGTTGGGGTGATGTGCAGCAGAAAGTGAACAACCAGGTGGGCAACAATATCCTGAACCAGGGTATTCCCGGACAGTATGCCTTCACCAACGACTTTATGCAGCGTTACAACGCCACGGGTGGTGGATTCTTCAAGATTCCCGAGGATCAGGTAACCCTTTCCGAGGGCGTATTGGAGCAGAACCCCGGATGGGAGCCAGGCACCGAATGGGCCAAGGGAGACCTCCCCTATAAGTTCAAATAAACTGTCCGTTTTAGACCATTCAAATAGGAAGTTTGCATGTGCAAACTTCCTATTTTACTTTAGATAGTTAGAATACATCTTATTTTGATTCATCCGCAAAAAGATGTGGTAATTATTTGGTTATTTGGACGAAGGGAAGTATATTTGCATACGTGTATCAAAAACACCCTAAAATACTAACTTATGAAACGAATTATTCCATTATTAACTGTCTTTTTCCTTTTGGCACTCCCCACCTGCGCCAAGAAGGTGACCGTCACCATCGATGGGACGGTATCGCCATCGCAAACAACGCTCTATCTTATCATCAATGAAGACATTGCCAACGCGCAACTAATTCCCATTCAGGACGCACACTTCTCCATCACGGTGGAGGTAGAAAAAGATGCCTTCATCCGCCTTCATGACTACAAGGAATGGCCCGAGCGCAGTGTTTTTGTCCTTATTCCCGACAGCCGCCACATCACCATCGACTGGCGCAACGGCACCATCGAAGGTTCCCCCATGTCGAAACGGTTACAGATGGCATGCAAGCAAATCAGGGATGCCAGTCCCGAAGGATTCCATATCGACGTATTCTCCGATGACCCGGAAGCATGGGCAAGTGCCCGCGAACAAGAAAGGGCCATACGTGAGAGGATGATGCATGATCAGTTGGAAGCCATCGAGAAAGTCATGAAGGAAAATAAACGCAACAACATCCCCGCATGGATTGTCTATTGCTATTATCCGCAGTTGGAAATGCCATACAGACTCATTTTGGAAGGCCCTCGCGGGAAGTGGTGCAATCACCCCATCCTGAAACTACTGAAAAGAGAATAACAAATACATTTGAAAGATAACACTATTCATTATGAAAAAAATCTTTTTGCCTCTTCTGCTCATGGTAGCAGTGTCTGCAAGTGCTGCAGAAAACCCCGTGTTAACTATTGAAGGTGGTCAGGTACAAGGCGTTTTTGCCGACGATCATCCTGATGTCTATGTCTATCGTGGCATCCCTTACGCAGCTCCTCCTATCCGGGAAAACCGTTGGAAGGCGCCACAGCCCGTCGTTCCATGGAAGGGTGTGAAGATTTGCGACACCTTCGGGCGTCCGAGTTATCAGGCCATTCAGTACACCGGCGGCTATTATACAGAGTGGGGCTATGGCAAGGAGGCAGCATTCAGTGAGGACTGCCTGTATCTGAACGTGTGGACAAAGGCTCCCGGCAAGGTAGGCAAGAAACTGCCCGTGGCGCTGTGGATTCACGGTGGCGGCTATCGTGAGGGCTTCGGCTCCGAGCCTGAGTTCGACGGTCAGGAATGGGGTGCCAAGGATGTGGTGCTCGTCTCCATCAACTACCGTCTCGGTATCTTCGGATTCCTTACCCACCCCGCCCTCGCCGAGGAGAGTCCGAATCACGTCAGCGGCAACTACGGTATATTGGACCAGATTGAGGCTCTTAAATGGATAAAGAAGAACATCGCCCAGTTTGGCGGCGACCCCGACAATGTCACGATTTTCGGCCAGAGTGCCGGTGGTGGCAGCGTGCGTACCCTCTGCGAGTCACCGTTAGCCCGTGGTCTGTTCCATAAGGCCGTGATTATGAGTGCCCAGGGACTCAGCATCCCCAACCCCAACGGCGGCGGCATGATGGGTGGTCGTTACAGTGGCGGAAGTATCCAGGACGCTGAGGCTAATGCGAAGAAGATGTTCGACTGGGCCGGTCTGACCGACCTGCAAAAGATGCGACAGGCCTCTACCGAGACCATCTTCGCTCTTCCTACACTCTACGGGATGGTGAACAACAATGGTCAGCAAGGCGGCAACGGTATGCCTCCCATGATGCGCATGGGCATGGGATTCATGCCCATGATTGACGGTTATGTCAGTGTGAAGAGTTTCGACGATGCTACGCGCGAAGGCACTTTGGCCGATGTACCTTATATGATTGGTTTCACCCTCAATGACATGGGTAATATGGCTCCTAACATAGCCGAGTTCTGCAAGGTTCGCGAGAGCAAGGGCGGCAAAGCCTGGGCCTACGAGTTTGCTCGTCCGCTGCCCGACGACGGTTCACATCCTGAGGTGACCCAGCGTCTGCGTGGTGCCTTCCACTCCTCTGACCTCTGGTTTGTGTTCAAATCGCTGAAGCACTGTTGGCGTCCATGGACCCAGGGTGACTGGGACCTCTCCGAAAAGATGCTGACTGCTTGGACTAATTTCGTGAAGTACGGTGATCCCAACGGCCCGAAGGGCGGTGTCTGGGCCCCTTGCACCGAGAAGAATCCCAAGTTCATGGTGTTCAAGCTCAACGACCAGAATGTTGAGGCATCCGTCTTCGGTGAGCCTGAGATTGCGCCCCAGCCAAGCTTCGGCCCCGGTTTCGGACCGGGTCCCAGGTGATAAGACAATGATTGACAACATCAACAATTGAGCCGGCATGACTGTCGGCTCAATCGTTGTTTACAACTATGCTGTCTGAGGTGTGATGACCTCAACGGGGGTGTTGTGATTTCAGATATAGGGATTATTTCACTTTTTCAAGCATCTTGATTGTTCTTTCAAGGAACATGTTGCTGTGCTTGTCATAGACCTTGATGCCACTGTTGTTGACGAGCGTGCCTACGGGTTGCTGCTGAGCGCACTTGTCAGAATATTGCTTCAGGTGATTGTACCATCCACGGAGATCGTTGTGGGTGATAAGTTTAACCTGCGGGACGAAGGCTTGGGAGAACTGCATACTTCCCTCGTCGCACGTGAACGTGACGTTGACAGTGACCACGAAGTCGGGTGTTAAGGGGTTGCTGATGGCTCCGCCATTGACAAAAGGCACAAACACCTGAGGCATCATCATGATTTTCTTGCCCAGGAGGTCAAGTTGCCGTCCATAGACATTGATGTTGCTTCCGGGGAGTTTAACGTAATTGCAGACATCGGTCTCCTTAAACTCAAAGACTGCACTGGGCGCGGAGGTCTTGTTACCTGCCTCCTCGTAATTGCTAACGAGGATGTCGTTGATGCCCACCTGATGGACATGAGGCAGCGTGTTTTCGTTAAGGCGCACGACACCCGAAGTCTTTCCTCCACTGATGCTGAATGAGGGACGCACGTCGAGCATCAGGAAATGGCGGAACTGGTCAGTGTATCCTATCTGGCGGTCGGTATAGACACCGTAGTTAGTTGTGATAACCACGTCCTTTATATTGTGATAGAGGTCGGTGTTGAGGTTGAGCTTCACGCTTGCGGGGTCAAAGAAACTTACCAGTCGTACGTCGTAGTCATAGAACTCACTGTTGCTGTATGTCGTTCCATTTATTCCGAGATTGAGGTGGTCGGTACTGCTCATGATGTCTTCCTTCGAGATGTAAATGACGGGGTCTTCGGCGAGGCTCCAGCATCCCCTACCCAGGTCGCCTTCAACGTTGCCTTTGCTAATCAATTCGGGCGTTACCACCACACCGCCTTCGCCGTTGGAGGTGTAACCAGAGATGACACCTGAGAGGTTGATTGAAGCATCAAGTCCGAGATCTATCTTGCCAGGAATGGTGTCTCGTGTCACTGGCTCATCCTCACTGCACCATCCGAGGATGGCGGAAGTGACATTGAGGGCCATGCTTCCGGCAGCGAGATAGGGCGACGCACCTTTGATAAATCCCGGGGCTGCGGGGTTGCTCATGACAGCGAAAGTGGAACAGGCGCTGTTTACGGAGCCACCAAGCAGGCCGCTGATGGTGTTCAGCGTGCTACATATACCACTCATGGAGTTTCCACCTCCTGTCTCTATTATCTGCGGGTCGGTGAAGGAGCCTTGTATGGAGCCAAGGAGCGAGCCTGTCAGGGTGACGCTGGAGGTGGTGCTTGTGACAGGGAATATGGTTATGTGTCCCTGCTGAGCCATGCCCGAACGCCAGTCTGTTCCTGCCGTTGTAAAGCATGACAGGTCGATATCGAAGCAATGCCAGTTGACGGTGACGCCACGAGTGTCTTTCTTTGCATAAGGAGCGACATAACTGGTGAACACCTCCTGCTGGTAATTACCCACGTTCATCTTTTTCTTGGGTACGAGGGTCTTGCCATACTCGTGGTTGGCTGGCACGGCGAACTCCATGGAGTGGTAAAGCGGGTATTTGTCGTCAATGTCCGACTCAGAAGCAGACACAAGATAGACAAGCTCGCTGCCGTAACCTGTGGGGTTGTCGATGTAATGGAAGATACGCAGCGTGCCAGTATATTTGTTGTAGAGGCCGAACATGCGTGTGCGCACTGCGTTGGGGTCGTTGAGTTCACAGAAAGCCATCTCCCATCCCTTTTCCTTCTTGATGTCGAAGCGTACGTAGTCGGGGATATTCTGTGCCGAGGCACCATACCACGGGCAGTTGACCTCATCTTGTATGCCTGCGATTTTCACCGTGTGGCAGTTTTCCCAGTTGAGCATGAATTCATCTTTTGTCATGTCATCGCCCAACATGGGACGGCCAAGCATTGTGGGTGTCTCCTCCACGAAGTCGTCGTCGCTACTGCATGCGATAAATCCCGTTGACAATACCGATGCCATGAGGAAGGCTGCCACAGCCTTCACATTACTTATATGATAAAAACTTGTTTTCATAATCATCGTATTATTAAATTGTTATGTCTTAAATGATTATCAGAGACTTGCTCCGTCATAAATCTCGCTGTCGTCCCTTCCGAAGATTCTGTAGAGGAAATAGTACTTCTGGCTGCAATCGTCCTCTCCGTAGGTGTATCCGTTGTTATAACTGATGACACCGTTATATTCAAAGATGAACGAGAAATGGGTTTCATCATACCAGTAGTTTGGTCCGGTGATGAGCTTTCCGCTGCCAGCCTCATTGAAGACTTCGACAAAAGTGTTCCAATCGGCTTGCAGAATCTTCTGAATGTTAAACGCCGTGGGAGAAGACACTTCACCCGGACAATATTTAGAATCGCGCATGATACCCAGGTATTTATTAGAGAGCGGGTTTTTGTATTTCGAATTGGATATGGCGCAGAAGATGGGTTTCACGCCGTTGCCACTACCCTGAATGCACACGAAATTAAGTGCTTTGTCTTCGCTGTAGAGGCAGTCCTGAATACCAGCCATCTTGATGTTCCTCACAATGTCGAACTTATAGTACTTCTTTCCTGCCATTAACAGATTTTTCTTAGGCCATGCTTCGTTCTTCAAGAAGGTAATCTGTCGGAAGCCCTTCAACTGAGTGTCTGCGGATGCTGTCACCTCCGCAACATGGTTTTCTTCGGTTCCGGGAGTGAAGAAGATGGTACCCTGCGGTTTACCCAATCTGTCGGTCAGGTTTACGGTCAGTCCACCGTTATCGGATGATGAAATCTCTACTTCATTAGTGAACCAGAGACTGAACATTTCCCTTGCCTCGTCAATGTTCTCCACTCCGATGTAGAGGTGCATGGGGTCGTTGTTATCGATAGGTTCACCGTAGATGTAATTGGTGATTTGTCCTAATTCGTTGGTTTCTGCTATGGTGTTCTGGAACACGGCGAGGTCGTCGTGGGAGTTGAGGGCAACAGGGTGCGATTGTTCTTTGGCTGCATTGTTGTTGCTGTCAAGGTCATTGTTTTCACTGCATGCAATGAGTCCTACTTGTAATGTGACAGCGAACAGCAATGCGGTTGCAGCCTTGCAAATGGTGTTTAGTTCAGTTGCGTTGTTTTGTGCAATTTTGCTTGTTTTCATATTTGATTCTTTATTTGTTGATTATGTTCATTGCGTGTTATCTGCTACAAAAGTATGGTTATCTTCTACATTCTCATATTATCACATTTCCAATTAACCCTATTTTGTTGCGACAACTGCATAAATATGTGACAAATATAGGGACAAGGATTTCTTCTTGTCGCATCAGTGGTGTTTGAGGAGGAAATATAAAAGTTGGGAAAAACAAGAAGAAGCAATCAATTTAACCGTTGTTCTTCTTGTTTTTCCCAACTTATCGGTTTTTTTTCTGTTACAAGAAAGTGAGTTAGTCCAAGTCGAGGAATCCACCATAACCTTCACCCGATGGATCTAAGTCGCTTTCCTTCACCTCAGCTTCTTTCACGACTCTGATGGGAGCTTCGCCATCTTTCGCCCAACCTCGACTGGCTGTTATCAACCGAGGCCTCTCGCTTTCGGTGATTTCTATAGCGGGTTGTAAATATCGTTTATATTCCATATTTACGTCTCTTTTATTTCACTAACAGTTTCTTTCCATCAACAATGTACATGCCTTTGGGCAGACCGTCTAAAGAAGATCCAACCTTACGCCCAGACAAGTCATACACAGCTGTGATGGCATTCGGATTCACTGGTACGATGGTCTGCCGGTCGATGGAGGTTGTTGCGTCTCCGTCAATGACACCGTCGATAGCGATATTTGCTCCAGATGTAGAGCTTGTCGGGTCGTCGAAGATGCTGTGCGTGAGGGTTATCCATCCACGAAAACCCTTGATACGTGTGTCACGGCTCAGTTCATACATCTTGCCGCCACTCATTGCATACGAACCCTTCGGGGCATAGCTGTCGTCGGGGGAATTAATTGATGAGAGTTTTATGCCATCACGGTTGACGAGGAAATCATCGAAGTATGGTGTCTGGATATAAGTGACATGCCCCACTCCATTGTTAGTATTTTGATAAGAGCCGACATTCTGTTGTCTGTTCCATACACTCAGGTCCATATAAGGATACGTATATTCGGAATCAACTTCATCATCCGCATTAGTGGAGAAGAATAACTTGCCGAGGTCATAATAATCAGCCATTTGACCACGCGGGGTTTCACCAAATGCGGGATCCTTTGAAGGCTTCAGCATGTAGAGGTTCTCCGGTGTTACGACATTGTCGAGCGTCAGCAGGTTGACCGTCTCAAAATCGATGATACAGTCATTGTTCGATAGGTTACCGATACTGTTTAAGATGAGCAATTCGCTCTTGTCTCCAAAAGCATTGCGAACCTGCTCTCCTGTAAGTGGTATCGGGAACGAGAAGGTGTTCCACTCGCCCTTGGTGAACTTTCGTTGCAAGCAGGCTGCACCGGCATACCTGCCGTTCCACTCGGCCGGAGCATATTCGTTTGCCAGGAATTTTTCCCTATCAGCGGTAGCATGACTCAAGTAGTTCAAACCTTCTTCATCTTCATAGAAGAATACCGGAGATAATCCCATGTAGGAAGCACGGATGTCATCCACACACACCCAGTCGGTGTCATAGTAGCTTTTATTATTGCCACTTCCGACCTGTGCACTCTGTGTAGCAGCTTCTTTTCTGAATCCCAAGCGGATGGTGTAGTTGCCATTATCAAAGTCGTCTTGTGTCACCAGCACCCACACCTTCTGTTTGTGGTCATCTGCATTGTAGAGCAATTCCTTGCCTGCTTCGAGACAACTCTCGTATTTTTCTTTTGTAAATTTTCCGAAAGGCAGTTGCTCAAGTGTCACCTCACCATAATGAGGATCGTCAATGGAAGGAATCTCGAACGTGTTTTCCAAATCATTGACACGGCTGTTGGGAATCACCCGAGCAAACAAATAGGCATCGTGGTCCGCACTGCTCATAGAGAAGCCCACACACTCGATCTGGTACCATCCTGGCTTGGGGGCTTCAAAATTGGTCGTAATAGAACCCACGCCTTCGAATGACAGGAAACCGAACTTGGCATTCTTTTTTCCTGCAGCCTGGTCGTCAGTGCTAGAAGAAGTCACCTTATCAAAAACTTCTTTCAACCTGACGGGAGAGTCCCATGGTTCATTGATTGCACGTGGATTTCTCGATTGTTGGTTGTTGTTTTTCAAGTTCGATTGTCCCGTCCTATAATCACCCCAGGTGTAAGTATAACGTTTAGGGTTTCCATAGGTATAGTTACTCAGCGTTGAGACCGTCCAGTCGTTTGCTCCGTAAAAGTCATTGGCATTACGAGTGAAATCGCGGTCTTTAATCAGCGACGAGATACTGGGATTCAGTCCCACTTCGTTCTGTGTCAGCACTTCGATAAACTCTTCAATAGAAATCAGTCGCCACTGATAGAGTTTTTGTATTTCTATCTCATCACCATTTTCCAATGGTAGTTTATCGGTGTTCCCACGTACATCAGCTGTCGTCCAGCAAGAACGGTCGTCATCCCAATATACAAACTCCCCGTCACCCTTGCCTACTGAGGTGTTGTGACATTCTCCCCAGGCGGCTCCGAGATAAAAATTCTTGCCAGCATATCTTTTACCATTATAGCTTGAACCAGGAGCAGATATAGTAACTGGATTATTACCAGTAGTCGTTTGATACATATAATAAGTGAAAGCCTCAGGGTTATCTGGATCTACAACCGGCTCAAATGTCCAAGTCATTTTATAACTCCCCTGATTGCTTCCATCCATCAAGGTAGTGAGATTGATTGTATTATAGTTATCATCCGACCAACTTTTTCCAAACGGTTCTGGAGGTCTGGCACAGAAACTATTCTTTGTTGCAGATTGACTCTCGGTGATTCCTGCATTGATGCGGCCGTTGGAATACAAATACATTTGACGACCAAATTCTGAAAAGAACAGACGACCTTCCATGGCCCAGTCACCACCCTGAATCACAAAGCGACCAGTTCCCACATTATATAAAAGAAAAGGATAGCCATGTTCCAAGGAGTTATCATCGGTGTAAGCACTGTTTCCTATAACCGTACTCACATCTATTCCTTTCCATTTCTGGCTAGTAGCATCGGCATGTGTCTGCGCTTTCAATCCCAAGACATGAACAAAGGACAAGAGGGCAGACAATATGTATATCTTTAAACGTCTCTTTAAAATCATAACGGAATTGTCAATATATTTTTCGAATCACAACAAATTGCCTAATTTAGGTTACAAAGTTATCAAATAATTATCAACTTTTCTGAATTGCTGTCTTTTTTCTTTTTTGCAACGGAACAATTTAACCATTTTTAATAGAAATCATCTTTCTTAAATAGTCGAACCAATTCTCATATACAGAAAGTGCTTATTTCCAATGCGTTCGAACTGTCAAATGTTTTTATTATACTCGCAAATGGAGGTCCTATGAAATAAAATGTTATAAAAATAGCGTAACGTGTTTATTTCAACTCGTTACGCTATTAGTTATCGGGAGTGCTAAAAACAGTTTTACTTTTTGATGAATTTACAAATTACAGCATGGCCGTTGCCGTCAGATAGGCGGGCAATATAACAACCGGATGGAAGTGCATCGAGAGTCTGTTCGCTATAGCCATTGGTCAAAGACACTCTCTGTTGGCTCAACATCTGACCAGTAACATTATAGATACCAAGGTTTACAGCACCCTGAGCGTGTTTGGTACGGATAATCAGACGATTGTAGTCATAGCGTATGCTGATGTCTTCCGTATCGTTGCCAAAGGGACTTTCGCTGATGCCAGTGGGGTCGTCGCCCGAAAGGAAAACGGCATACGATGAAATGATGTTGGACTTCTCAATAGTCGGCATATTCATAAGGTAAACCTGATTGCTGCCGTCGGGATAGCGACCCACCGTCTCATCGCTCTTCATCATCTGATAAGTTATACGGTCACTCCAACTCTCATCAGCAGCCGTCAGCAAGACATTACCTCCATCGGCACCCAACTTGAATGAAGCGTGCAGTTGCGATTGAGTTTCCAATTTGTCACACCATATAATCAAGTATCCGTGAGCAGGAATGACGGTGTTCGTCTGAGTTCCAGATTTGCTAATCATGTATTTCTTGGGTTTGCTCAGGTTGTCGCTGAGGTACATGCCCTCCACATCAATGGGTTCATCGGTGGTGTTGTACAGTTCCACCCAGTCGTTGCGCTTAAAATGTTCATTGACATAGATGTCATTGGCAGCACTCACCTCGTTGATGCGTACTGGAGTGATACCCTGGGCGGCACGCTCCTCAGCCGTAAGTGGGGTGAACATCGCTGTCAGTTCAACTGCATTATCTGTCACATCGATAATAGCATCGGTCAGAAGGATATCGTCAGTACTTGCGCCAACCGTCGTCTGCAGTTCACCAGCCCAGAACAGGTCGCTCGAGGTGTAACTGGTGTTATGCACCTCAACAGCAATGACATTAGTTCCTTTCTTAAACAAAGTAGGATTCAGGTCGAGGGTGCCTGACAAAGGGACTTCGGCGGCATAGGTGGAAGAAAACGTGTTGTAGTTGACCGTACCCTGAGGCATGTTTACACGGCCAGCCTCCTGGCCGTTCACCCAAACGACACATCCGTCATCCACTTGGTAGTTGAGTTGGAAGTGATCCGTGGAAGTGGGAGTGTCATTCAAGGTAAAGGTCTTGCGGAAATAGGTCGTGGGATTCTTGTGCTGGCTGTCGGAACCATAGCTGACAGTGGTGTTCACACCACTCATCGAATAACCCAGAGGTGCCGCGCCAGACTTCCAGGAAGAATCGTTGAAACCTGTCGACTGCCAGTTGGCGGCAGCCTCGCCGCCATCATAGTATTTCCATGTGGCGTTCGTGCCGAAGACCTGTATGAAGGAACCTGACGACTTGCGCCAGCCGGCAAAAGTATAACCCACAGGGGCTTTGGCCTCTAACTGGACAGGTGAGAAGAGTTTGCCGTTGAACGAGGCGTATGGTACCTTAATGCCATTGACAAAGATGGTGGCACCTTCTACATTTGCCGCGAATCGCACGCTTTGTTTCTGCACGCCACTCAGTTTCATCGGTTCGTACTGTTGCAATTGGCTGGTCATGTCTTCCATGCGGGACACAAGTTTTTCCTTAATCTTATTAGCAGAGTTGTCGGGCAACATACCGTCATACTGCGACATCGGGCGCATGGCGTCAGCCAACTCGTTGACGATAGCTGTGGCACGGTCCTTCTCAAACACGCTACCACCCATGAGGCAGAAGGTGTCAATGAACTTCTTTCGATATTCATCATGTTTGAGCAAGTTCTTGAACAGACGTACCATCTTCACATAATTATAGTCATTGAGTGAAGACAGGCGGTGGTCCCATGCGTTCAAAGCGTAATCCAGATCGAAGCAGATAAAGCGGAAGCGTCCGTCAAACTGGCTACGATAGGCCTTGACGTTGTTGTTGGGCCAGTCATCATTACCGATATACAACTCGGCGGCCATATAGTTGGTAAATTCATCGATGTCAAGCATCGTCATCACCTCCTCATACACGCCGGTATCGTTGATGTGCTCACTCAAATCAACAAGTTGATTGTACACCTCATTGGTTCCGTTCGTAAAGGTGTCATTCTCAAACATGTCGATTTCCTCGTCATCATAGCCAAAGTTGGCATAGACGAATTTGTCGTTACTGGGTTCGCGCAAATTCAAAATGCCTTTGAAGCGACCATTGATATATTCCGCCACCTGCACAAAACTCTGCACGTCGATGTCGATGCCTGAGCGTTGCATAATTGTAGTCAGCGCCGGATCCATGAAACGTGAACCTGAATATACGTCGTTGCCGCCGTTACGTACCAGCAGCGTCTTGCTGCGGATATAAGGCTTCTGTGGGAAGAAGACGTAGTTGAAACGGTTCATCCCATCGAACACCTTGTTGGACTTCAGTTTCATTGAGCGTGGGTCGGCCATTCGTGTCCATCCACCCGACACGCTAATGTTGACGTCCTGATTGAAGAGCATTCCCTCCGTAGGACTGATATAACTGAAATTTACAGGACGATCCCATGGCTGATTCCAGTTCACGGGGTCATCGCTGCCGTTTCCAGCAATGCCGTTCGAGCCCCTCAC
>JAFYZT010000048.1 GCA_017548605.1 Prevotella sp.
TCCCTTGAGCGAGGAAGACGGTGTGACGTATATCTTCGGTTTTCCCATCTCGCGCAAGAAGCGCAAGGAAGGTGAGCGTCCGATGATTGGTATGCTGAACGGAGACCAGATAGTGACCGTTCTCGATAGTATGATGCACCGTCCGGGACATATACAGTTTGACACCCTGCCCATCCCCTTCCGTTGTGTGGCTGTGGATATCAGCGGTCCCGAGGAGGTGGTGCTCAGCGAGGGCGAGCTGGCGAAGGCAATGCGTGCGAGCATGGCCATCCCCGGTGCCTTCAAGGCCGTGGCCTGGGGTGACAAGACCTTGGTTGACGGTGGGATGATGAACAACCTACCGGTGGATGTGGTGCGTGCCATGGGAGCCGACATCGTGATTGCCATTGACCTAAGCAACGAGCAGCACGAGAGCCGTGATTTCTCGTTGAAGGACCTGATAGGTATCGGTGGCATTTTAGATTGGGCGGTGTCGCGTCCCGACTGGAAGAAGCACAATGAAAACCGTGCCGATGCCGATGTGCTGATTACGCCCAACCTGGATGGATTCGATGTGATGAGTTTCGGACTGGAGAGCATCAGTGAGATGATTGCCCGAGGGGAACGAGCAGCACGGAAGGAGTATGAGAAAATTAAAAGATTAAAAAATTAAAATAATAAGTTTCGCATTCGCTCAACTTATTAGTAGTTAAGGAGTTAAGGAGTTATCGCTTCGCTCAGAAGTTAAGCCATTACCCGGTTTCTGAAGTGAAGAAGTTAAGTAGTTAAAAGCCAATACCCCAGTCCGACGGTAATAGTCGGATAGGAAGCATCAATCAACAATCAATCATAAAAACAAGATATGAAAAGGACATGGATAATGACGGTGGTGTTGTCATGCATCATCATGAGCGGGTTTGCCCAAGTGGAGCGTCCGAAACTCGTAGTGGGATTGGTGGTGGACCAGATGAGGTGGGACTACCTATATTATTACTACGATGAATATGGTGAAGACGGTTTGAAACGTCTGTTGCGCGACGGTTACAGTTGCGAGAACACATTAATTAATTATGTTCCCACGGTGACCGCCATCGGTCATTCCAGCGTCTATACAGGCAGTGTACCCGCCCTCACCGGTATCTGCGGCAACGACTTTATCGTTGACGGCAAGAAGACAACAAGCACAAGAGACACGACCGTGACAACTGTGGGAGCCCCGAACGGCAAAGGCGGCAGGCAGTCACCACACCTATTGCTGGCCACCACTATCGGCGATGAGTTGAAGATAGCCACCAACTTCCAGTCGAAAGTCATCGGTATCGCCATCAAGGACCGCGCAGCAATATTACCCGCGGGACACAGTGCCGACGCTGCCTATTGGTACGACCGAGAGAACAGCTGTTTCGTGACCAGCAGTTATTACATGAAACAGTTGCCACAATGGATGGAACGTTTCAATAAGGAACATCCCCTACCCCAAAAGCATAACCTGAACCCCACGAATGAAGGAGTGACGATGACGCTGGCCCTGGCTGAAGCAGCCATAGACGGTGAGGGACTCGGACAGGACGCTGTGACCGACCTACTGGCAGTGAGTATCTCATCAACCGATGCTATCGGTCATGAATACAGTACACGGGGAAAGGAAAACCACGATGTATATATGCAGTTGGACAAGGACGTGGCACATTTCCTGAGTGTGCTGGACGCCAAGGTGGGCAAGGGCAACTACCTGTTGTTCCTGACTGCTGACCATGGAGCCATGCACAACCCCAATTTCCTGAAATCGCACAAGATGCCCAATGGCGGCTGGGACAGCGGCAATACCCTTCGGACCGTGAACAGCCAGTTGTCGGCAAAGTACGGTGCTGACAAACTGGTGAGCGCCATCATGGACAGCCGCATCTACTTAGACCGTTCCCAGATTGAAGCTAAGGGACTTGACATCGATGCCATCAAGAACGATGTGTTGAAAGTGTTACGCAAAGACCCTGCCATCCAGTTTGCAGTGGATGGTGACCGCATCAGTGAGGCATCCATGCCATCTGTGCTGAAGGAGCGTATTCTGAATGGTTATAACCGTGAGCGCGGAGGCGACCTATTTGTGGTCATGAAGTCAGGTCACTTAGGATGGAAATTCGGTGATGACTACCATGGCACGTCGCACGGTGCTTGGAACAACTACGATGCCCATATCCCCTTGGTGTTCATGGGATGGGGAGTGAAGGCAGGTCGCACAGACAAGCCTACCTTTATCACCGATATTGCGGCTACGGTATGTGCCATGCTGAGAATACAGGCTCCCAACTGCTGTATAGGGAATTCTGTTTTCTAACTTAATTCAACTTCGCAAGCTCCAGTTGAAAGGAGTAAAAAGGAGTTAGAAGAAGTTAGCAGGAGTTAGAAGCCAATAGCCTGGAGTCTACATGGGGAGGTCGGAGAAATGTTTGTGACCCTTGATGTAGAATTGCCAGAGGAGAGAGAAAGGGGACAGCCGCCCCTGACACTTCCCGTTGGAAGAGGAAGTGGTTTCCTCGTGGATATTAGGTGATTGTTGAGAGAGTTGTTGGCTGGAAGATGAAGGAGTGCGGAAGTCGTGACGCCATTTGCGGAAGGCATGACGTGCCTGAAAGACTGCTTTGCATTCAGCCCAGTGGCCTTCGAGGAGCAACATTTTCATAGCCGCCACACGATCGAGCACCCATCGCCAGCGCATGACTGACGACAAGTCTTCGTCGGGCAGGTTTTTATAGAGCATGGTGAGGTTGTTGCGGAAGTTCAAGAACGTCTTTCGCGGATTTTTCTTTGGCAGCGTGCCGCCCCCCACATGATAGACATACGTGGTGGGCAGGCAGAAGATTTTTCTTCCCTCGATACGCATACGCCAACAAAGGTCAATCTCCTCATTGTGCGCGAAGAACCGTTCGTCGAAGCCGTTGACCGCCCAGAAATCCGTTGCCCTTACGAGCATGCATGCCCCAGTAGCCCAATGCACCTCCATGGGTGTGTCATACTGTCCTTGGTCTTTCTCCACCACCTCGAAGAGTCGTCCCCGGCAGAAAGGATAGCCCAATCGGTCGAGGAAGCCACCCGACGCACCTGCATACTCAAACGCCTCTTTATCAGCCACTGCCCTCAACTTAGGCTGTACCGCCGCCACCTCGTCGTGTTCATCAAGGAAGTCGATGAGCGGTTTGAGCCAATTAGGAGTGACCTCCACATCAGAGTTGAGAAGCATAAGATAGCGGGCATCCACCTGTCGGAGAGCCTTATTGTATCCTTCGGCGAAACCATAGTTCTGGTCGAGAATGATGGTTTGAACCTGCGGGAATTGTTCGGTGAGGTATTGCACGGAGTCGTCCGTCGATGCGTTGTCGGCCACGATGACCTGCGCCACGTCGGAGGAATATTCGATGACGGAGGGAAGGTACTGCTCAAGCATCTTACGCCCGTTCCAATTGAGTATTACTACTGCTGTATCTTTTGCCATAAATAATTATCTTCCTTTTTTCTTCCTTCAAAAAAAGTTCCTTACTCGCTGATGAGAGATGCCATGAGGGCTGTGCCATCGCGGTTGAAGCGTTCGAGGCATACCCTGCGTATCTGATTGTCGAGCAGGTGGTTGTCGGGAGCAGGCGGCAGTTCCACCCTGATGTAGTTTTTAGTGAATCCATGCATTGCCCTACCTCGTGGTGCCTGTTCGAAAAGCACCTCCGCCTGTTGCCCTATATGTTGAAGGTAGAAGTTGTGCAGTTTCTTGTCTGAGAGCGCGAGCAGCTGTTGGCTCCGCTGACGTTTGTCCTGTTCGGAGACAACAAGCGGTATGCGCAGTGCCGCCGTGCCCGGTCGTTCCGAATAAGGGAAGACATGCAGCTGCGACACATCGAGGTCGTCAAGAAAACGAAGCGTCTGTTCAAAGCACTGCGGTGTCTCGCCCCTGGTGCCCACCATGACATCCACCCCAATGAACGCATCGGGCATAACCGTCTTGATTCTTTCCACCTTATGTCGGAACAGAGCCGTATCGTAGCGTCGGTGCATGAGTCGCAGCACCTCGTCGGAACCGCTTTGCAGCGGTATATGGAAATGTGGCATGAATGCTCTGCTTGTGGCGCAGTAATCGATTAGCTCATCTGAAAGCAGGTCAGGTTCCAGCGAACTGATGCGGTAACGTTGTATGCCCTCCACCCCATCGAGCGCCTTCACCAGGTCGATGAATGCTTCACCCGTGTTTTTGCCAAAGTCACCGATGTTCACCCCCGTGACAACGATTTCCTTCGCTCCTTCTGCAGCCACTTCTTCCACCTGTTTGACGAGTGATGCTATGGATGGGCTTCTGCTGAATCCGCGTGCATAGGGAATGGTGCAGTAAGTGCAGAAATAGTCGCACCCATCCTGTACTTTCAGGAAATAGCGGGTACGATTACCTCGAGAGCAACTGGGTTGGAA
>JAFYZT010000049.1 GCA_017548605.1 Prevotella sp.
CCACCCCGGCCCTCCCGAAGGGAGGGAGCGTTAAGGGGTAAGGGGTGAGAGGCGAGAGGCGAGGGGCGAGAGGCGAAAGTTGAGTATGTTAAAACGACTATATATCAAACATTTCACGCTGATTGACGAGCTCGACATCACCTTTGATGCGGGCTTTTCCGTGATTACGGGCGAGACAGGAGCCGGCAAAAGCATCATCCTTGGTGCCATCGGGATGCTGCTCGGTCAACGTGCCGATGCGAAGAGCATAAAAAACGGTCACGAGCGCTGCGTGATAGAGGCTCATTTCGACCTGAGCCGCTACGGACTGGAATCCTTTTTCGAGCGTAACGACCTCGACTACGACGCTCACGACACCATTCTCCGTCGCGAATTGAACACATCGGGCAAGAGCCGTGCATTTATCAACGACTGTCCTGTGGGTGTGGGTGTATTGCGCGAATTGGGCGACCAGCTGATGGATATCCACAGCCAGCACCAGAACCTGCTGTTGAAAAAAGAGGATTTTCAATTAGGCGTGGTTGATATTCTCTCACCCGACAAAAAGACACTGACGGAATACCGCACTTTGTTCCGTGACTACCAAACAGCCCAACGACAGTTGGACGACCTGCGGAATGACATCGACCAGCGTCGCGACAATGAAGACTTTATTCGTTACCAGTTGCAGGAATTGCAACAAGCACAGTTGGTTGACGGCGAACAACAGGAATTGGAGCAGAGGAGCGAAATGATGACCCATGCCGAAGAAATAAAAGGCAGTCTGTACCAAGCCTCTCTGTTATTAGACGGCGACGAAGGTGTGGTGCAGCGGTTGCGTACCATAGCCCATGAGCTACATGCCATAGAACAGGTGTTTCCCGCCGCCGCCGAGTTAGCCGAACGTGTTGACAGCAGCCATATCGAGTTGAAAGACATCGCCGGCGAGGTGGACCACCATACGGAAGATGTGGAGTTCGACCCCCAGGAGTTGGAGCGGGTGAACGAACGTCTCGATATGATTTATCGGTTGGAGAAGAAGCATCACGTTGATGAGATTGCCTCATTGCTTCAGATACAAGAACAACTGGAAAAACAGTTGGCACGCATTGACCATGGTGATGAACTGCTTCATGAGTTGGAAGAAAAGGTGACTGCCCTGAAATCGCAGTGCGAGAGAGTGGCGTGGCGGCTCACCACCCTGCGCATGGAATCCGCCCGACAGGTGGAGCATGAGATGTGCGAACGGCTGGTGCCTCTCGGCATGCCCCATGTGCGATTCAAGGTCTCGATGGAAGAGAAGCCTTTGGGAGCCGATGGCAAGGACAAAGTATCATTTCTATTCAGTGCCAATACCAGCACGCCTATGCAACCTCTTGCCCAGGTAGCCTCCGGTGGTGAGATAGCCCGTGTGATGCTTTCGCTGAAAGCTATGATTAGCGGAGCCGTGAAACTGCCCACCATCATCTTTGACGAGATAGACACCGGCGTAAGCGGTAAGATTGCTGAGCAGATGGCTGGTATTATGCACGAAATGGGCTGTCAGGAGCGACAGGTAATCAGCATTACCCACCTGCCACAGATTGCCTCCTCAGGCACCCATCACTATAAGGTGTATAAGGAAGAGGGCGATGAGGGCACAACGAGTCACATGAAACTGTTGACCGACGACGAGCGCGTGGAAGAGATTGCCCAGATGCTCAGTGGTAACAACGTGAGTGCGGCAGCCCTCGAAAATGCCAAGGAACTGATGAAAGGGGCAAGGGGCAAGAGGTGAGAAGTGAGAGGTAAAAGGGTAAAAGGGTAAAAAAGTAAAAAGGTAAAAGGGTAAAAGGGTAAAAGGGTAAAAAAGTAAAATAGTAAAAAAGTAAAAAAGTAAAAAGGTAAAAAGGTAAAAAGGTAAAAGGGTAAAAAAGTAAAAGGGTAAAAGGTAAAAGGGGTGAGGGGTGAGAGAATAGAACTAAGTAAATTGGGAATAAAAGCAATGAAAAAGATAACAACTGTTTTGGCAATGTTCTTTGTGAGCCTTGCCATCCAAGCACAACCAGCCGCCGTGAAGACGGCTGGCAAGTCTGTGTTCACCCTCACCACTTTCAAGGCTGACGGAAGCATCCAAGGCACGTCACGTGGTGTGTTCATCGACAACGACGGTACTGCCGTAAGTGCCTGGTCACCCTTCGCCGGTGCCGATCATGCCGTGGTAGTCGATGCCAGTGGCAAGCGGATGGACGTGGACTATATCTACGGTGCCAACGACCTCCACGACATGGCCAAGTTTCACGTCGCGGGCAAGACCACAGGTTGCAAACTTGCCACCAGTGGCGTGTCGGCGGGCGGCAAGGTGTGGTTGCTCGACTTTGCCAAGGGCAAGAGCAATACTTTGGAAGCTACTGTATCGAAACAGGAGACTTTCGGCAACAAATATGCCTATTACATCGTTTCGATGACCGCTCCTGAGAACACAGAGAGCTGTCCGTTCGTAAATGCCAACGGTCAGGTGATAGGGCTTATGCAGCCCTCAAAGACTTCCAGCGACGTGCATGCCACCGACGCACGCTTTGCCGCCGACTTCACGACTACGGGTCTCACTGCCAACGAGCCACTGCTGCGAAGCACCAGCATCCCCGCTGCGTTGCCCGCCGATAAGGACCAGGCTTTATTGTCGATGATGCTCGCAGCCCAGCAGGGAGATGAAGTGAAATATACCCGCGCCATCGACCTCTTCACCAACCAATTCCCCACCGTTCCAGACGGCTATAATGCCCGTGCCCAGCAGTTGGTGAACGCAGGAAAATTTGCTGAAGCCGCGCGTATCATGGAAACGGCCATCGGAAAATGCACGCCTAAAGATGAGGCGCACTACGACTATGCGCGGTTGATTTATCAGAAGGTGGTATTCAACCGTGACAGCACGTTCACGGCATGGACTCTCGACAAGGCTATGAGTGAAGCCAAGGCAGCCTACGACATCAATCCCTTGTCACTGTATAAACATCTTCAGGCACAGATAACCTACAGCCAAGGCGACTTTCAGAGTGCCTACGACCAGTTCATGGCGCTTACCACCACCGATTTCCGTAACCCCGAGCTCTTTTTGGAAGCCTCGCAGTGCAAGCAGCAACTACAGGCTCCGCAGCAAGAACGCCTGGCATTGTTGGACAGTGCCGTAGCCGCCTGTCGTACGCCCCTTACCGTGGAAGCCGCCCCATATTTCCTGGCCCGAGGAGCCGCCCTTGACGAAGCAGGTGAATACCGTCGCGCCGTCATCGATTACAACCAATACGACTCGTTGATGCTGGGTAATCTGAGTGCCGAATTCTATTACCAGCGAGGACAATGCGAGGTGAAAGGTCGTATGTTCCAACAAGCCCTCGACGATATCGCCCGTACCATCCTCCTCACGCCCGGCGACCCCTTACTCTTGGCAGAGATGTGTTCATTGGAGATACGCGTCAACAAACTTGACGATGCCCTCAAGACTGCCGAGGCCATCATCAGGATTGACCCCGAATATGACGAGGGCTACTTGTTGAAAGGACTGGCACAAGTGCTGTCGGGGCAGAAGAAAGAAGGATTGGAGAACCTGCGTAAAGCGCAAACCATGGGCAACGAACAAGCTGCCTCGCTGATTGAGAAGTATAAATGAGAGGTGAGGGGTGAGAGGTGAGTTGCAAAAGAACATTTATATGAAAAGGAGAATTATCATATCATTGATATTGCTTGTGTTGGTGTTTTCAACATCAGCCCAAGCGCAGGACCAAGATGGTGGCAGTTTCTTGAAGAAGATGGAGCAGATGCTCAGTCAGATGACAGACGAGCAAAAGGCGTTTGCCCGTGCCAATTGGTTGGAGGCACCTGTGCCCTACACCAGGAAGCACGACCATCCGTTTGCCTATATGGTCTTACCCAATCCCGCTCCCGACACGCAGACTGGTGTGGAATGTTCAGGCTGTTCAAGTGCCTACCTGCTTCGGTTTTACGGAGAAAAGGTAAATGGTGTGGAACTATACCATCAGTCCACCTTTCCCAGCAAGCATGAAGGTGGAGCCTATCCCAAATGTTTCAAGATTCTTTTCGAGCAACAATACAAGAATTACACAACGGAGTATTATACCGGCACGACCGAAGATTTGAAGGATGCCATCAGTCAGGGAATTCCCGTGATTGTGCTGTTGTTCACCGGTCAGTCGTTGCACTATGTGCCAGTGGTAGGTTATGACGACTACCATTTCTACATTCAAGATTCTGTGGAGAGATACAGGAATGTGCCCGAACATGCCGCCTATAATGAGGCCATCGACATCGCCAAGTTCGATGCCATGTGGAACATCCCCATCGAATCGTGCCAACGACTGTTTGTTGTCGTGCGGAAATAGTTTATACAAGCTTCTGAAGTTAAGAAGTTAAGTAGTTAAAAGCCAATACCCCCAAGTAGGAAAAGAGCCATCAAGCTCTAGATGCAAAAATAAAGGCTTAACTCCTTTAACTCCTTTAACTCCTTTAAATTCAATAACTTCTGAACGAACGAAAGGTAATTAGTTTATTTTGTTGACAGTATAAAGCTGTAATGATGTGGTTGGTTGCCGTCGATGGTATATTGCGGCAGCGTACGTTTGCCCCAGGTATCAGTCCCTCCTACCCCATGAATATCCATATCGATATTGAGGTTGACGAACTGACCTCGTTTTAGTTCATGAGGATGAGCCACGACAAGGTCTTCTTCCCCATAGTCCCAAGCGCGGATACATAAGGGCTGGCAACCGTAGATGCACAATGTCGGTCGTTGTTCGGTTTTATTGTCAGCTTGTTTGGATGCCATCTCGAACCAACGGATATCACAGCGGTTGCCATTATCCTGTGGTCGGATGTAGTCGGTCTGATACTCATTGAGCGGCATTTCATAGACCCCGAGGAACGCAGAATGTTTTCTGTCAGGATAATTCTCCCACGGTCCACGGCCATAGTACTTGATGTCTGCGTATTCGGAAG
>JAFYZT010000050.1 GCA_017548605.1 Prevotella sp.
CGTGCGCCGGTCGCCATCAGCGGTCGCAAGCAACCGCCATGATGCCCCTCGACTTGCATGTGTTAAGCCTGTAGCTAGCGTTCATCCTGAGCCAGGATCAAACTCTCCATTGTAAAATAATTATAATGTATAACCCCCGAAAGAAAGGGGGATGTTCCGTAAGATCTCGTCCCTTGATGAACCATATATCCCGAAGTATAGGGCCGTAAGCAAACACCTGTCTTTTATCGTCTAATTAACGATTGACGGTTCTTTAACTTCACCACTGACCATGCACAAAACATGGTCGGCTTCCTGTACTACTTCTCTGTCTTCATGTAAATTTCTCAAAGAACACTTTCTTTAAAAATTCACCCATTTTTTGGGCGAAAGCGGATGCAAAGTTATAACATAGTTTTTGTTCCTGCAAATTTTTGAGGGATTTTTTTTGTTAAAGATAATAAAAATCAGAATTATTGACAAAAGGGCTGTTATAAGTAAGACGGGATAGGTGTCAATTATTAAATATATCAGATGGGCCATTCAGTATAGAGCATGATCTTGTAATACTACAAGTGCGGTTCGGAAGGAAAAATAAGTCGTCTTTTATTTTGTATTTTGCTCACCTTACACTATCTTTGCAAGATATATTGAAAGGATAAAAAGGAGGTTTCCAAAGTGTCATGAGTATGATTATCAACATAGGGCGTCAGTTAGGTTCAGGCGGTCGTGTTATCGGCGAGTTGTTAGCCAAGGAATTCGGTTGTTCATTTTATGACCGTGAGATTTTGAATCTTGCAGCCAAGGAAAGCGGTTTCGATGAGCGCTTTTTTGAACAGATGGACGAGCACAAGGGATTTTTCCGTTCGCTTTTCCATCTTCATGCCAGCCATGTTGGTGACAACAATTTCTATCCGAACAAATTTTCTGACGAGGGATTGTTTCAGTTTCAAAGTGACGCCATCCGTAAGGCCGCCGCAAAAGGTAATTGCGTGTTTGTGGGTCGTTGTGCTGACTATGTGTTGCGTGACATGCCAAACGTATTGAACTTGTTCATCACCGCCCCTATGGACTTCCGATCCCATCATGTGATGGAACGCGAGGGAGTAGACCGACAGACAGCAGAAAAGATAATAAATGATAAGGAACATGCCCGTGCCACCTATTATAATTATTATACAGGCAAGCGTTGGGGTGATAGTTCATCGTACGACCTTTGTATAGACTCCTCCATTCTCGGTGTAGAAGGAACGGCACAATTTATTGCCGACTTTATCAAGCGGACAAAGTTTGTATCATCATAAAGACATCCATGGTATGCTTCAAAAGATGCAGGCCTACAAGCGTGAGCATAAGAAGAACAAGCTATACGGAGAATGAAACGTATCGGTATTATCAGCGACACCCATTCCTATTGGGACGACAAATATGCGCATTATTTTGAGGGATGTGACGAAATTTGGCATGCCGGTGACATCGGTTCCCTGGAAATAGTCGACCGTTTGTCGTCGATATGTCCGTTGCGTGCCGTATGCGGTAACATTGACGGTGGCGACATCCGTCGGCTTTATCCTGAACTGTTACGTTTCAAGTGCGAGGAAATAGACGTACTGATGAAACATATCGGCGGCTATCCCGGTCATTATGATACCAGTATCCGCCATCGTATTTACTCTTCCCCTCCGAAGTTGTTTATCAGCGGGCATTCACATATTTTGAAAGTACAATACGACAAATCGCTTCATCTTCTTCATATCAACCCTGGTGCAGCCGGCATTCAAGGTTGGCAGAAAGAGCGTACGCTGGTACGCCTGACCATTGACGGCATTCAGATGAGAGATTGCGAAGTAGTCACTTTACTTCCTCGTTATGCCTCTATTGATTAAAAACAATATTATGAGTAGAGAAGATGTGAAACCTTTATTATTAGTATCGCTCCTAGCTTTGGCGATATTGTTTTGCGTCTCTCCCGACTCATATACCCACCATTTGAACGGCCATGGTGATTCGTCGTGGTTTTACATGTGCGGCAAGGCTTGGATGAACGGCATGACCCCCTATGTGGACTTTTCCGACTCGAAGGGTCCCCTATTATGGCTTATCTACGGTATCGGTTATCTATTAAGCCCCACCAATTATCACGGTGTTTTCTGGCTTAGTTGGATAGCTTATACCATTACTTTTTTCCTTACTTGGAAAACCGCCCATATATGGTTAAGTGAGTGCTCTTCATATATGGCAACGGTATTGATGTCGCTGGCCTATTTCAACCCCCTACTCCACTATGAGATTCGTTGCGAGGATTTTTGCCTTCCATTCATTCTTCTATCTCTTTATCTAACCTGTCGGGCATTATACGCTTCACCTGACCATAAGCGCACAAGTGCCACATCCTTTATTCTTGGGTTTGCTTTTGGCTGTTTGCTACTCTTGAAGTACAATCTTGCTGCCATGCAATCCATTTTTCCCCTTATCATCCTTTTATGGTCTTTCAAAGAGAAACGCCAGCCATGGCGCCAATTCTTCTTCATTACAGCAGGATTTCTAACCATTACCCTTCCATTCTTGTTATGGTTTGCCTTGCATGGAAACCTTGGAGCCATGGTGCAAGAATATTTTGTCCTTACGTATAAGACCACCTCTCATAATTCTGACACCTCGAACTTCGTTCTCGGTTTCCTATCCCCTTTGACGTTAAACATCGCCCTTGCCATGCTGGCGTTGGGCATTATCGGCATCTTGTTGGTGACCTATCGTCTGTCACGCTGGCGTTGGGCTCCGCTCATTGCCTTTCTTTTCTTTATTATTATCATCGTTCAGAATGCCACATGTAATTATTATTATACCATTGGCACGCCCTTCTTGTTGTTTCTGGCTATAGGGTTTTGCATGCACCTTCCAAGCCATTGGCAGATGTGGATGGAACGACATGTATCTTGGTTGTCAGGATTGACCGTGTTATTATGTGTCTATTTTAACATTGAAATGAACGACAAGATAGGTAACCTATTTTATCAAGATAGTCCCCAGTTCCGTTCTTACAGCGAGATATCCTCCGCCATGTCGGTAAAAGAGCACCCAACGGTGGTATATTTAGGTTTCATGAACGGCTATGATGTTCCCCCGAAAGCCTTACCCGGTTGCAAGTATTATGCCCGCCAGGATGGCGAGCTACCATTCATGTTGAATGAAGCCCTGACGGCCTGTGCCGGACAAAAGGCCGACTTCGTGATTGTTGACATCGATTCCACAGCCTATCGTCGTCATGTAGAACTCTCTGGTTACCATCCAATGATAGTCGATAGCGTTACGAGCCGACAGGTATTGTATGGACTCCTATCCCAGCCCTCTCAAAGAGAGAATAAGGACGAACGGTGACAAGTAATTACCATGTTGAAAGAGAAGAAATCTGGTGGGAATAATGAGAGAATGAAGCAAGCAATAATCAAGAATAAGAATCGTTATATAAATATGAACAAGAAAATTGGACGAATTATCAACTTGAAAAAGATTGTCGACCCCAGGGGCAACCTCACGGTTATTGAAGGCGAGACAGACGTGCCTTTTGCCATTCAACGTGTATATTGGGTGTATGATGTTCCCGCCGGTGAATACCGGGGCGGTCATGCCCATAAGAATTGTCGTGAGTTGTTGGTGGCCCTGAGCGGCAGTTTCCAAGTGACAATAGACAATGGTACTGAGAAAGAAACCTATCTTCTGAACCATCCTTATCAAGGCCTCCTTATCGAGGCTGGTCTTTGGCGTACCCTTGACGATTTCTCATCAGGAGCTGTCTGCATGGTATTGGCTTCCGATCCTTTTGAAGAAGAAGACTATATACGAGAATACGAAAAGTTTATCAAGGGTAAAAAAGTAAAAGGGTAAAAGGGTAAAAAGGTTTAAGAGGTATATGGACATAATTAGATACAACGCTACTTATTTAAAAGAATGGAACGTTTTTGTCGCCCATTCTAAAAACGGCACGTTTTTGTCAGACCGCCGTTATATGGACTACCATAGTGACCGTTTCCATGACCATTCACTGATGTTCTTTGACGGTGACGATCTGTTGGCCGTTCTTCCCGCAAATGAGTGCGATGGTGTGCTATGGTCGCACCAAGGTTTGACTTATGGCGGATTGTTGATGAACGAGCGTTGCACCACACAGCGTGTATTAACCATATTTGAAGAATTGTGCCATTACCTTTCAAAACGAAGCATCCACCATGTGGTTTACAAGGCCATTCCCCACATTTACCACCGTCTGCCCTCCGAAGAAGATCTTTACGCTCTGACCACTGTATGCAAGGCCCGTCTTGTACATCGCGACATTTCTTCCGCCCTATGCCCATCATCTCCTGTCAAGTGGCGTCGAGACCGCCATTACGGAGCCAACAAAGCACGAACCGACGGTATTACCGTAGAACTCAGTAATGATTTCACCACTTTCTGGAGGATACTCACAGACAACCTCCAGCAAACCTACGGAGTGAATCCCGTACACAGTTTAAAAGAGATAGAATTATTGAAGTCCCATTTTCCTGACGCAATCCAACTCTATCTCGCCCGCAAATCCGACGGCAGCGCTATAGGTGGCACTGTTCTCTATGTCACACCAAAAGTAGTTCATGCCCAATATATCAGTGCTACAGCCGAAGGCAAGCACCTACACGCCGTTGATGCCCTTTATGAGCGTATTATCCGCCACGACTACGTTGATTATCCGTATATAGACTTTGGCAAATCGACAGAAGGCGACGGCACGGAACTCAACGAATCGCTCATTTATCAAAAAGAAGGATTCGGAGCCCGTGCCGTGTGTTACGACTGGTGGGAATGGTCGGTTACTCGATAATCAGCACCGTCACGCCTCTTGCCGCCTGTGCACCCATGACGAGAGCCTGTTCAATGTCGGCCGTTTTCGACGGTCCGCTTATCCAGCATCCGTAACCCAATGCCGGGACTTCTATTTTTTTGTATCCCTCATGCATATTGTCGACGATATTTTTCTTGTCGAGCAGGATGACCAGTTCCTCTGAGATGAAGCAAATTGCCTTTTCCTTCATGGTTTGAGGAACCCATATACAACCGTTTTCAGCCACTCCCAGCTCTCCTTGTAAGATACCCACATCCGTGCCATTAAGTTCGTTAGCCTCTTCAACGGTATCAGGGTTCTTCTGAGCAATGGTTATTCCCGGAACGTTGGATGCGAACACCTTGGCTTCGGGATAGAGTTCTTTGATGATTGTATTGACATCATCTGATTTTTTGATACATTTCACCTTTCCTCCCACAGTCTTACTCATCTCTATGAACTGCTTCACCGTATCAGGATACTTAATTGCATTGATGGTGAGGTCGGGCATATCAAACTGTTCGCGTGTGTTTTTGCGCAGTTTGTCAAATAAATCTTCCTTTTTCATATATGAGTTTTTGAGTTTTTAAGTTTATGAGTTTTTTGTTCAACTTATGTAGTTGTTCTTCTCTTTTCACTCATTACTTTACTTTTCCATTTTTCCAGAGCACATGGAACGGTTTCTTTGGGAATCGCATCATCTCATGTCCTTTTCCCCAACCGTTGAGTCCGTTATAGATAAGAAATCTCGGCATGTGGTTGAGAACCGGTGACCACCACAAAGCAGAATTGTATATCCACTTATTGTTGAACACCATACTCATGCCCCTTGACATCCATTTCTTTTCTGAAGAGGCATGTCCTAATTCTTTCAACTGCTGCCTCCATCGATACACCTGTTCACCGAGATCTACCTTAGCAGGGCACACGTTGGAACACGATAAGCATAGCGAACAAGCCGACACATTATCGTAATATTTGTCAACATTCTTGAGCATTCCCAAATTAACGCCGATGGGGCCGGGAATGAAATATGTATAGCTATATCCAGTACTTCTACGATAAACCGGACACGTGTTCATACATGCCCCGCAGCGTATACATTTCAGCGTGAGCCAATGTTGTTCATTTGCAATAATATCGCTTCGTCCGTTGTCAACAAGCACCACATGCATCTCCGCTCCTGGTCTTGCTTTTTCAAAGTGTGCCGTAAAGGTTGTTGTAGGCTGTCCCGTTCCGCTTCTACATAACAGTCGGTGGAATACAGCGAGACAGTCGTAGTTAGGAACTATCTTTTCCAATCCCATCGCTACGATATGCAGTTTCGGCATCGACGTGCTCATGTCGGCATTTCCCTCATTGGTACAAACCACCACATCTCCCGTTTCCGCCACACCGAAGTTACATCCTGTCATTCCTGCCTCTGCGAGCATGAATTCATCGCGGAGGTGATACCTTGCACATCTTGTAAGATATGTGGGGTCGTGGTTGCCTATCTCCTTGCTGATTCCCCGTCTTTCGAATTCCTCGCCTATGGCATCACGTGAAATATGCAGAGCCGGCATAACGATATGAGATGGTTTTTGATCCATTAACTGTATAATACGCTCACCGAGGTCTGTTTCCACCACATCGATGCCGTGTTTTTCGAGATATGGGTTCATCTCACATTCTTCGGTCAGCATACTCTTGCTTTTGACCATTTTCTTGACATCGTGATCCTTCAGAATTTTAAGAACTATCTCGTTGAATTCTTCGGCATCCTTGGCCCAATGCACATGCACTCCCCTTTTTTCGAGGTTTTTCGAGAACATGTCGAGGTAGTCTGCAAGGTGTGTCACCGTATGCATCTTTATCTGGCTAGCCAATTCGCGCAGGTCTTCCCATTCAGGCAGGCCCTGTGCCATAATATCCCTTTTTTCACGCACGCCCCAAAATGTCTTGTCGTGCCGGGTAATTTTTTCCACGTTCTTCAAATATTCGTGGCTTCTTTTTGCATGTACTGTACTCATAGTCCTGCTGCTAAGATTTCTACTACGTGAATGAATTTGATAGGCATCTCCTGACGTTTGGCTATTCCAGCCATGTGCATCAGGCACGAGCTGTCGGGTCCTGTTACATATTCCGCCCCGGTGTCGATGTGTCTGTTTACTTTATCGATACCCATTCGTGTTGAGACATCCGTTTCCTCGATGGAGAACAACCCACCGAATCCACAGCATTCATCTTTTCTCTCCGGTTCATGGATTTCGATACCTCCGACGAGTTTGAGCAGGTCGATGATTTTGTTGAAAGGAGGCACATTTCTTTCAGAAGGAGCAGACAGTCCCAGTTCCCTCACCCCATGGCATGAGTTGTGCACACTCACCTTATGAGGGAATTTCCCCGGCACCTCTTTTACTTTAAGTACATCATGTAGGAATTCCACGACATCCATGGTCTTTTTTGCAGTAGTGCACTCCATCTTCCCTTTCATGATTTCCGGGTGAAAACATCTGACGAACGCTGCACACGATGCTGACGGAGCTACGACATAGTCGTACTTTTTGAACATGTTTTCATATTTCTCAATCAGAGGTTCCGACATATATTGGAATCCTCCATTTGCTTGCGGCTGTCCACAGCAGGTTTGTTTAATGGGGTATTCCAAGTCAACGTCATAATGCTTCAACAGTTTGTAAGTTGCGACGGCCACCTCGGGATAGACGGCGTCGACATAGCAAGGAATAAATAAGCCGATTTTCATGTATTAAATGGTTAGTTGCTAATAGATATTAGGTATTTTCTGCAAATATACAATTTATTCTTTGAAAGAACAAGTTAATTTGTTGTTTTAACAAAAACAATCTATCATCATCTATACCATCATTTCCTTCACCACAATTTCCCTTAATGGGGGCACCATCAAGCGCTTTTACTTATGGGCACCAATATCATCCTCAGTCTTCCTTTCCATCATCTTACGTTTGTTGATTGCTGGCATGATTTCGTTTTCAAAGATATCCCATCGGACGATTCTATAATGAGGGCGGTAGGCATCACGGTATTCGGGAGAGTGGCTGATAGCATATTTACCGGCTGCAAGAATTCTATCAATAAAGAGTTTATCCTCCTGATAAAAAGGCAGAGAGAGATTCATTTGGTCTATTTTGCTCATCATCCTTTGCCACTCATCCCTCCATTGCTCAACGGAGGGTCGTTCACACTCGGTAACACTACGCACAAAAGCATCGATTAACTGGTCCTCCGTGATAACACCTTCTTTGATGAGCCTTAGGCTGACGCGGTAGTAGTTGCCGTTTATGCCACATGGTTCATAATCCCATGGCAAAAGATTTTCGAGAGTTACCGTTGAAAGTTCCTCGTCCAAATAAGCCTTTACGCTTTCTCTGTTAGAAACGAGGTGTTCTGCTCCCATATAATCCTGAAAACATGACTTGTAGATGTCAAACAACCGGGATTCGGGATATGTCCCCATCTGTCTGCTTATAAAGTCTTCGAAATCTTGTGCCGAAATGGAAACCGAAAATGCCATGAGAATCATCCAAACTATCCTACGCATATACATCTTATATATCACTGTCACTTAACAGCTCGACCAAATAATGGATTTTTATGCCCTTCTTTTTTGCATACGCAATTTCCCTGCGTGTACTTTCACCGATATAGCCATCCACGTTAACGACAAAGATCTCATCGGCCATATCAATCTTCCTTAAGTGCATGTCGTCAAGCATTTCCTTCACTCCGGGTTTCCACACCTCTTCATCGCCCGAATGACCGAACATTCCGACCGAGATGACGATGTATCCTTCCAGCGTCAATCGTTTCTGCACTTCCATAAATTGCTCCTTAAACCGAGTACTCCCGCAGAGCGTAACAACCTTATATGTTTGCTTCATATTAATACTTCTTCAAACAAAACTAATTATCAATGCAAAAATAACTAAAATTTGTCATTCTCGAGTTTATTTGTATGTATTTTAGTTATATATGGAAATGGATTCGTATGAATAATCGCTCAGCTAAACCTACAATGCGAATAAGAGAGTCATTGAGGAAAAGAAAAAAGGAGAGAAAAATTTTGTCAGTTCAAAAAAAAGGATTACTTTTGCAGGCGATTTATGACAGGAGCGTAGCTCAGTTGGTTTAGAGCGCTGCAGTCACATTGCAGAGGTCATCGGTTCGAGCCCGATCGTTCCTACAAAAAATGCCGCATTTCTGCGGCATTTTTTTGTGTTTTATTTTCCGGGCATTCTACTGTTGAGGAAACTTTCAAAAGCTGGTTTGTACTGGTCGGTGACGCGGATGATTTCATCACCAATATAAAGGCATAGGTTACGGTCGACGGTTCTTATTTTATCGAGTGCCACAACGAACGACCTGTTTACCCTCATGAAAGACTGGTTGGGCAGCGACTGCTCCACCGCTTTCATCGTAAGGTGAGTGACAACCGGCCTTCGTTCTCCCTCTAGATGGAACATCACATAATCTTTCATGCCTTCAACGAAAAGAATTTTATCGAACTCCACCTTTCTCCATTCCCCATCAACACGCAGGAACATGCTATCCGCGTTATTGGTATTCTCAGCGACATTCTGGGGAGTAATTGTTTCCACATTACTATTCTGTGCATCAAACCATGCCTTCGCCCTTTCCACCGCTTGGAGGAACTTGGCATAACGAATGGGTTTAAGCAGATAATCGATAGCCGCGAATTCGTAGCTGTCGAATGCAAACTCCTTGAAAGCTGTGGTAAAAATGATTTTTGTTTGTCCTTTTAAGGAACGTGCCAATTCCAATCCGTTGACATCAGGCATCTGTATGTCGAGGAAGAGCAGGTCGACCTTATTTTGTGCCAGAAAAGCAGAAGCCTCGATAGGGTCAGTGAATGCTTTCTGGTAATCGAGGAATTCTGTGCGTTTAACAAATGTTTCCAACAATTGTACCGCCAACGGTTCATCGTCGACGATAACACAAGAAAGTTTTTTCATAGCGTAAGTGATATTTTCACGTGGTAAACATCATTCTCTGTCGATTGTTCCCATTCATGACGTTTTGGATAGAGCAGTTGCAACCGACGTCGGGTATTCTCCACCCCTATTCCCGAGCCACTTCTGTCATGATCGTCTTTCGGGAAGTTTGAATTATCGCTTTCAAAGACCACCGTTTTCTCATCGGCCTTCAGTGTCAGATGGACGAATGATTCTTTTCCGCTTGCCACACCATGTTTAAACGCATTCTCCACAAGTGCCACGAAGAGCAACGGAGCCACCATCGGATGTCCTTCGATTTTGAAGTCAGTCTTTATATCGACAAGTTTTGAGCATCGCAGTTGCATGAGCGACACGTAGTTTTCCAAAAATCCCACCTCATCCTCAAGTGGTACGAGGTCCTTGTCGGAATCATACATGGCATACCTGAGTAAGTCGCTGAGTTGTGCAATGCTATCCTGTGCCTTGTCAGGGTCTATCTGTGTAAGACTTGATATGTTGTTTAGTGTATTAAACAGGAAGTGCGGGTTCAATTGGTTTTTAAGCCATGCCAGTTCTGCCTCTTTATTCTGTCGTTGTTTTTCCTCCATTTCCAGCCTCAGTGAGTGGGTGCGTATCACATACCTAACCGCCACGGCAGCGAATGCCACCAGCACATCAAATAACATAATGATAGACCAATTTGCATAAGAGAACTGTTTGAAAGGAGTGGGAACACGGGACATATCCGCTGTGAACATCCAGAAATTGACAATCAAGATAAGAAACGCATTTGCCAAGAAGAACAGCCAATATCTTTTTCTGAAAAACAGGAAAGGAGTGAGCAGGTAGTAGTTGATAAAGTAGATGACGCCAAGTGGCACAAACCATCCCAGGCTGATACGAAGAATGATGGCCGAGTTGGAGCTTCCTTTGCTCATCAGGGTTACAAACAACAGCGGCATGACGATGATCAGGCCTACAACGAACAATTGTACGAGGAACAACAAGCCCCCTCTTTTAGTCATTTTCTTCATGTTGCAAAAATAATATATTTTATTTAATTGTGAGATATATTGGTAGTAAAGTTTGAGGCTTAAAGCACTGTGGACACAGACTGGCTATGTAACTTTGCAACCCAGTTGCATGTATACATCAGTATCTTTGCACCCAGAAACGGAAATAACTGAGTATTATGTCACACCATCATCACCATCATCACGATGAACAATCACACGAATGCCATTGCAACGAGCATGTTCACGAGAGTCATCATCATGAGCACGAGCACGGCAGTTTGAAGAAGCAGATTCTAATTATCGCCCTCACCGTTATTTTGCTCATCGGTGCTGTTCTTATCGAGAAGTATTGTCATCTTTCCACTTGGCAGTTGCTATTGGTTTATCTCGTTCCTTACTTACTTATAGGGCAGGGCACATTGAAGGAAGCATTAGAAGGTCTCGTTCACGGAGAAGCGTTTAACGAACATTTCCTTATGTCGGTGGCCACCCTAGGTGCTCTGAGCATCGGTTTTCTCCCCGGTGCTAACACCCAGTTTCCTGAGGCCGTATTCGTCATGTTATTTTTTCAAGTAGGCGAACTATTTGAAGGATATGCTGAAGGCAAGAGTCGAGCCAGTATTTCCCACCTGATGGACATCCGTCCCGACGTGGCTCTTGTGGAACGTTCAGGAGCAACTGTCAGCATCTCGCCCTCCGATGTCACCATTGGAGAGACGGTCGTTGTCAAGCCAGGCGAGAAGGTACCCCTTGACGGTATTGTCATTGAAGGTCGCAGTGCCTTGAACACGGTAGCCCTGACAGGTGAGAGTGTCCCACGTGAAGTGGTGGAAGGCGACGAGGTCATCTCCGGCTGTATCAACCTGTCGGGAGTTCTCAAGTTACGCACAACGAAAAGTTTTGGTGAAAGCACCGTATCGAAGATTCTCGAATTGGTGGAACATGCCACCGAGAACAAGTCAAAGAGCGAGAGTTTCATCACCCGTTTTGCAAGATATTACACCCCCATTGTCGTTTTCGCCGCCATCGCAGTAGCCTTCATTCCTCCGTTGTTGTCGGGTTCTTTCAGCAGTACTTTCCCCACTTGGCTCTATCGTGCCCTGATGTTCCTCATCGTATCCTGTCCCTGCGCGTTGGTCATCAGCGTTCCCCTCACCTTTTTCGGCGGTATTGGCGGTGCATCACGTCAAGGCATTCTCATCAAAGGCTCCAGCTATATGGACATTCTATCAAAGGTTGGAACTGTCGTATTTGACAAGACCGGAACTTTGACACACGGCCAGTTTGTTGTCGAAGCTGTCCATCCCGAGCGTTTTGACGAGCGTCATCTTCTTCATTTAGCCGCCCATGTAGAGCAATTCTCCACGCATCCTATCGCCATAGCCCTTCGAGATGCTTTTCCCGAGGCTTCTACCGACAGCTGTTCAGTAAGCGATGTTGAAGAAATCTCCGGTCATGGTATCCGTGCCCTTGTTGACGGCAGACAGGTTTGTGTAGGCAATACGAAGCTGATGGAATCAGTAGGAGCTGTCTGGCATGACTGTCATCTTCCCGGCACCATCATTCACATGTCAATTGACGGTGTTTACGCAGGTCATATCGTCATTAATGATGCTATCAAGACTGACAGCAATTCTGCCATTGAGCAATTGAAGTTACAGGGAACAGACCACGTGGTGATGCTTACCGGTGACCGTGAAGATGTGGCTGCTCATGTAGCCCGCCAGCTACATATCGATGATTATAATTCCGAATTATTGCCTACCGACAAGGCCTTGCATGTGGAGCGGCTTCTTGCCGAATGCCATGCCAACAATCGATCATTAGCCTTTGTAGGTGACGGCATCAACGATGCTCCCGTGTTGGCCCTTTCCGATGTGGGTATCGCGATGGGCGGTTTAGGCAGTGATGCAGCCATTGAAGCCTCAGACATTGTCATTATGGATGACTGTCCTACGAAAGTGGCGTTAGCTATGAAGATAGCGCGTCGAACGCTCGGTATTGCCTGGGAGAACGTCCTTTTTGCCATTGGTGTTAAGGTTGCCGTTCTTCTGTTAGCCGTCTTTGGCCTTGGCACATTGTGGATGGCCGTTTTCGCCGATGTCGGCGTCACTGTTTTGGCTGTACTGAATGCCATGCGCGCTTTAAAGATTTCGCACTAAATTCTTTTAACGATTGAGGGGGAAAGGACCGCTGTCCTGTCCCCCTCATCTTTACTGAAAAATGAATTCTTTTTGTTGGAAACGTTGCAAAGATACACTGTTTTATTGGTGTTGTCAAGTGATTTTCGACGAAACGGTGGATATGTTTCGACGAAATAGTGTTTCTGTGAAGAAGAAGCGTTTGTAAGAATACTTTTCCACCTTGCCAACACATTTTAAGTTAACTAAATCGTAGTGCTGCAAAAAAAGACAAAAAAACGCGTTAACGAGTGCAAAATAGCCGCGTATTAATATGTGGAAAGCTATTTTTGCATCATGTTCATGCAGATAAGGCGTACATATTGGTTGATTCAATTGTTGTTAGTGGCGCTAACAGCAACAGCTCAACAAGACAGCCTAGAGGTGACGCGCCCTACGATGGCCATGGTATCCGACACCGTTGTTGTCATAGACTTGGAGACTGGTCTTCCATTGCGCGACGTGAAATTTTTCACGAATACCGGTGAGATGCGGCAGACCGACTATCGCGGCCGTTTTGTGCTCCCCGACAGCACGTTTCAGAGTGCCACGCTGACTCATGGCAAATACCTGAACAGGGTGTTGGAACGTTATGAAATAACCGACACATTGGAGATGTTGCCATCAGCCAGTAGTTTAGGCGACGTGGTGGTATGGGGCAAGGACCGCAGGCTCATCCTCTCGATGGTTGCCTCTGCCACAGAAAACCTGGCAGCATACGCCCCGCCCAAAGCCATGGTTAATTTTGACTTTTTCAAGTTGTTTGAGAAGAAGCCCCTGAACAAGAAAGCTCGTCGCGGCAACAAGGAGCTATTAGAGCATTGGGACGAGGTGTATGGAGAACCCACCCCATCCCTCCCAAAGGGAGGGAGCCATGAGGGGCGTGAATAGTTATTATTGTTGAGATGAGAATTGGTATTTTCGACAAAAAAAACAAAAAGTGTCAAATATATTTTGAATTGTGTGCACTTTGCTCTATATTTGCAGTAAGAACAGTAATAACTAAAAATCAATTGATATGAAGAAGAGAAACCTTTTCCATTTGTTGGTTGCAGTTTGCGGCTTGTTTATTGCCACATCCTGTGGTTCGTCTAAGGGTGCAAGCACCGACAATTCTGGTTACAACCCACCCCAGCCCCCGAAGCCTACCACCATCCATGTGCCGTCGGGTTCATCGTCAACAGATGCTCCTGCAGACAATCCTGGATTCCATATTGGGAATTGAAACGTTGAACGTTGAACATGGAACGTTGAACATTTAAAGAGGTTGGGACCGTTTTTATACAAACCACCCCCGACTTGAAGATTTTGTCCGCTTAAGGACTAAATCGCCTTTGGAAAAGGAGGGGAAAAGTTAGTGTACAATGTAAAAGGAGGGGAAAAAACCTCCCCCTTACCCCCTCCCAAGGAGGGGGATAAGAACGGTTGGGGAATGAAATTATTGGTATTCGATGATGGCCTTTTGGGTAATAACCCAGAGGCCATTTTTCAAGACTGCTTTTCCGGGTTGACAAGTGTAATGAGAAGATTTTGCCGTTGAGAAAGTGCAGGCTCTTTCGATGTATTTTTTTGAACTGTTATTAGCTTTTGACAGTTGCGTCTCGCTGATGGTTTTAAAACGGAACTCCGCCTCTGTTGGTGAGGTAAGGTGGAATTCATAATATGTATTTTCCGTTGCCACTGGTTCACGTTCCGCATCATCAAAAGCACCTTCTTCATTAGGCCATTTGAAGAAGAACACATCCTTTTTCGTTACCGGTTGTATTTGTTCGACGGGTGCCTTTGGTTTTGTATCGTTTGAGAAAAACAACCTCTGTTCGATGGAAGCGATGCGGTCGTTGATTGTTTGCAAATCAAGCTCCCGTTGTTTAGCTGTTTTTCCGACATAATCTTTCATTTCTTTCTTAGTAGCGAAATAGCTGTCTGCATGTTTGTCCGCCTCGTCATTGGAACGGTTAACAGATTTGAGTCGCCACTCTACATAAGCGATGGCAGCTGCAAACAGGACAAGAGATATTACGATAGACATAAAGAAAGATTGAAAGATTAAAAAATTTAAAGATTATAAAATTAAAAAATTATATCTATGACAAGTTATTCGTAGAAATATGGTATGCCAATCGTGCAATGCCACCTGTGAGGGGAATGAAGAACAGCGAGTCGTTTATTTCGGGGTTTTCCTCGTTTGCCATCATTTCCTTTCTCTGCGCCACCACTTTATTGAAATCTTGTTCTGCCTTATCGGTGAGTACCGTTTTGAACTCATTGAATTCCCTTTCATTGTTCACTCCGAAGTACTTGGCAAAGCTGTATTTGCCGTTAAGAGAGAAGAAATAGTCAATGAACTTGCTATACTCTTCCATCACCTCATCCCGTACTTTCGGACTGATATCGGCATATCTTGGATTATTCACCTTGTCAAGCATTGGGGAGCCGGTTCTGAATATCGTGATGCCCTCAACATCATCAACGACAAAGCGCTGTCGCATGTTCAGTCCACCCTTGCAAGTTATCTCCTTCGGATTATCCACCAGCTTCAGTTCTACCTTTCCCTCATCGCCAAGAATATCGTTGAAAATAATTCTTGCCATGTTTTGGAGCACATCGATGCCTCCAATGAGTGTCAACACCTTGGAACCAGTACCACTCACCGTCACATAAGCCGGAGAGGACAGTTTTTTCTCTTTGAGCAGATGCGCCGCATAGTTTATCTCTGCGGCATAGAACAACAGGAGTACTACTTTCATGGACTGGTTTGCGCGCAGTTCATCGCTAAACGACGCCCCTCTTCCTATCATTCTCGGGTTTGAGTCAAGTGAATAGAGGAAAGACACAAATTCCGCGCTTGACCGTTTCGCTTTCGTGTAAACATCGTTCACACCCGGTATATCGCGCAACAGCTTATCGAACAGCGGAGCGAATGCTCTCATGAAGCCATTGTATTCCGTACTTCTTCCCATGAAATCGCCGTAAATGCTGTTTCCGGCAAACCTTACCGACGAGATAGCCACTGCCGCATTACCTTGGTGGTAAACAACGAAGTCCGTGGTTCCTCCACCGATATCAAGTGACACCACCGGACGCGACTCTGCGTCAACATCCTCATTCATGGTGTAATAATAATACGGAGCCAGCGATTCCGGCACTTTCATCAGCCTGCATCCCTGCTGAGCGACCAGTTTCTTTGTCAACTTGCTCCATGCCCCTTCGAGCGATGCTATCTGATAAGGCTGCATACATACAGGATAGAACCAAGTGATGCCTGTACGCGCCAGGTTTCCCCCATTCATAAGCACCTTGTTGCGTATCAGGAGCAACAACTCCTCGAAATACGCCTCAACGAGCAAATTATCGTTTTTAGTATCCGCCCATTTAAGGTCAGTGCGTGTAGTGTTATAGTCGTATGTATCCTCTTTTTCATAGTGGAATCCCACATTATAATCCGCCAGAGTCAGCGCATCACGTCCCTCCACGTTATGCCCCTCTCTGAAACACAGGTTTGTTCGCATGGGGAAGTGAGCCACCTCACCTTGTGCGATGACCAATGGCAAGAACTCCTGCATGAATGCCTGTGCCGGTCCCCCATAGAACGACTCCAATCCCTGCTCATCCATGCGTTTGACGGTTTGTTCGGAGAGAGAGTTCAGCGCGAGCACTTGTGTTTGCTCATATTCAACAGTAAGCGGTTTCGTCTGTTCGTCATCATCCGTCCTGTATTCCACATGCGTATTTGTCGTACCGAAGTCGACAGCGAAGTCGAACACCTTATTTCCTTGTTTTATCTCCCGGAACCTTGGTATGAGCACACCTTGGTCATTCCCATTACTTACTACCAGGTAGTCATATTCCTGGTCGAGACAGAAATAACGTGAAGCGAGGAAATGTTCCGTCTTGTCAGCCCTCTCGACCCTTGTTGTGTCGAGCGGAGCATCGTTCAGGTGTTTATATGGATATGCTGAATATTGGTATTGTTCTTTTCTGAACCCTTCTGTATCCTCATCGACAAGATATATACGTTGGGGCGATGGCAGTTCATCATCGATGATATGGAACGACGGGAAGAGGAACAAATCGATTCTCGCCTCCACGACGGGGAACAGTCCTTGGTTAGCGTAGGATGCCGTGGACAATGGTGTATAGTCCCTTCGTAGTGTGATGTATCTACCTTTTTGCACAGGGATTCTTACTATTGCCCTCACCGTACCATCCGCCATGTTGTTGAGTTCGCATACAGGTTCAGCACTATTTCCCGCATAACCCATCACCGTTTGCACTTTGAGGTATTTGAATATCAGCGGTCTTAGGGGGAGAAGATACTGGCATTCATCATTCATCGTCCTACCCTCCCGATACAGTGCGTTTACGAAGGCCTTATCATTGATGGGGAACGGCACTTTTATCAGTGAAGGTTGGAAGACGTCGTCAGCCGTAATATACGGATAAGGAGAACTATCGAAAGGCAGCGTCCGTTCCTCCAAAGGCCGTTTATCCTCATTGGGAGCCGTCAACCGTGGCATCCACTCCACCGTAGTGTATTTCATCTGTTTTTCGAAATACGGTTCTTCCGGCAGTATGAGAGGCATTCGCTCGTTATTCACCGTTTGTCTGTCGGCGAGAATACGGAAATCACTTTCTTCCGCTATGCGGTTTCCTTTTGCCGTCATCAGCGGCCATCCCCCAGGCAACAGAATTTGCGAAGCCCCTACCGCCAGTGGTTGGTAAAGCGACTGGTACATTGCCGGTGGCATGGCATTGACTTGGTTTTTGAAATCCGTGTCGTTGTCCAGCCTGAAGCACTCGTCGACATAAGCATAGAAATCATTAAACAATGCGTTGAATCCCTGTTGTTTAGCCATGAGGTACACAAACAGTTTGAATTCCCTGTCTCTGTCGCACAATGCCCTGAACGTTCCATCCTCATCTTGTTGGAAAGCCTCGTGGTAATTACCCAACCAAATATTCTTCACATAAGAAAGGTCGTTTGGAGAAGCCACAGTTACCGATGTCGGTGACGTAGCCCCCACAATATTCAATTGTCCGACGGCTCCATGTCCCACGAAATTGAGCATGTATATTTGTTGCATCTCATCGAAGTGAAATGCCTTTTCATCTTGCGAGAGGAACAGTTGCAACGTCTCCGCCACCGCCTTGTGTTCTGGAGTACCGTCAGCAGCCAGTTGTTGTAGCGAGTTGTTTTTATCCCACGCCACTATTTGGAAATACTTCTCGTACTTTGTTTTGTACCCAAAGAAAATCTCGAGTATGTCAAGCGCATTTGCCACCAATTTGTGGTAAATGGTGCTACCATGAGCATTTCCTCTTTGGGCACAATAAGCGAATGCTGTTTTTGTTAGTTCAAGTCCTGCGAAGGGCGTAGGAATGGAAGTGATAGGCAGGGAAGCCTTTGCCCCGTTAGGATCGTCGATTGCCTCAATGTCCTTTGCGCCCACTTGCGCTGTTTCCTGCCACCCGTCGATGGTATCTGCCCCTTTATGGAATCTGAAGACGTAAGCCATATTCTGTTCAGAAGTTGAATTTTCGTTTTATCACGTTGTTAATGGCCGTTTCATGAACGGTGATGAAAAAGTTGTATGCGTCGAGTCCTTTGATTTTTTTCATCGACACATCCGATATCTCCGAGTCAACGGCTGGGAATCCCTGCAAGTTTTTCCCCAGCCACTTATCAATCTTCGAAGTTTTCTTCGGGTGTATATGGTTGATAGTGTCGAAGATGTCCGCCTCTGCAGGGTATAGTTCGAAGGGTTGGAAAGAGCGTTGGTTGTCCGACATTTCCTTTAGCCAATGCGCCCGGTATTCATCGAGGAACTGTCCTAAATCGATGAAGAAAGGATCGGAGAAAGACACCCCCTTCATCTGTTGGGTCTTAGTCCACGCATATTTTTTAGTCTCTTGGAAATGTTCGAGATAGAACCTAGCAAACACGAAGAAGCTTACCATTTCCTTTCCCATCACAGAGAAAGTAGCCGGTCCGAGGTCAGGCAATGTTATCGGGTTCAGGTCTTCGCGCACTGCGAATTCGCGGAACGAGGTGCCTCCGTTCTTTTTATGTCTGATGTCAGCCTTGGCGAAGTCGACAATACCCAGAGCAGCCGCCATTTCCACGAAATGAGCGTTGTTTTTCTGCTCCGTAGCCCCTTCCACGTTGTTATACCTGTTTTTGATGACATCGCACATATAGTAGAGCGCATCGACATCAAGGTTTCCGATATAGTATTTCAGAGCCGCCTTCGTTTTCGACATGAACGTTTCCATTTTTATCTGGCTCTCCTTGTCGTCTTTTAGTCCAAAATACGGCAATACCGTGACGGCTCCTATTGGAGCGTTTGCTATTGCCGCTGAGTTGGGAATGTCAAGCGATTCCGCTTCACGCATTGTTTTTTGCAGCAATGGAAATCCTGCCGCCCCCGTACCACCGAAAATACTGGAAATAATAAATATGCGGTCGCCCGTTTGGAAATGCTGCATAAGTTCAATGAGCGACTTCGTGTTCTGGGGATCGTTAAGCACTATTGAGCCCATGTTCGGATTTCCCTTGAACCCCACGTCGAGTGGTGTCTGTAGGTTTTGGTCAGAGAACAGCAGCGAGAGCAGTGCCTGATTGGGGTCGGGTTGTCCTTCCGTCGTGAATCTGTTGAAAGCGATGTAGTCGGAGAACTTCATGTTCGCCACATTATTGAGGTGCAGTCGGAAGTTTGTGTCCATATCGTCAATATCGACATGGAAATAACCGTTTTTCTCCGCTCTGTTGTCGAACTTCAGGTGTTGTCGTATTTTCCTATACAATTGCATGATGCCGATGGTTCGACTCAGGTCACCGTTTGAGCTATCCGGGTCGATGATGACCGGTACCACGGTATCAATATCTGGTCCCAGTGAGACTCCAGAAGCGAGCAGCATGGTGAGGGAACGCAATACTCTTGCACCTGTTCCTCCAATGCCATATATATACAGTTTGCTCATTCTTTTATTTAGGGAAGCTATTAGGAAGTTAATGGAAAGTTAAAGTGGCAGTCCTCAGAAAGGGATGTTTCTACATCTGCTGCTGAATGATTTGAAAATGATGGAAAAGATGACGAAGAACAATGCCGCCCAAGCGAATACGATGACACCAAAAGTAGTATAGTCTTCAACTCCGATATCGGCATTGTGAATGTTTTGCATGAAGAGATATCCATGCAGCTTCGTTCTTGCTATAAGCAGAGAGATGACCGTGCAGGCCACTGCCGTTATTCCTCCGATCATCGCCCATTTGCTGTTTCTGGCCAGAAGAATATGGTCGAGGATAATGTAATATACGAATGCTACAGCCACAGGCAGCAGCAGTGTGACGTAAAACACGGAGCCATAGACATCGGCTTGGTACATATATTTAGAGAAATCGCCAAGGTAGGCACCTCCAAATAATTCAAATATATCTGTTGTAAATTCCATCTGTTTGATAGTTATTGATGAGCCGCAACGATGTTGCGGCAAAGGATACTCTAGTATTGTTCAGTTCGAATCAGTCGTAGTGGGCAACGCGGATTTTGAGTCGGAATATATCTTTGTCGTTACCACCTTTTACGTTGTGGAATGCCCCGAATATTCCTTCCACCATTTCATATAGTGCATAGGATTTATGGGGTGCCGGGTATCCCATGAGATGTTTATTGTAGCTGCACTCGCTCACCCATTTCGGTATGCGGTTTTTGAGCACCAGTGTTATCTCCGGTGCATAGCTATCGTTGCCTGTTCCTATTTGCACACATATTGGCCTTTGGAAGAAGTCACATTCCGTGAATTTTGACTTATCGTTGATATCGAGGAGTCGGTATTGGGCAGGCAACACCTCATAGTTGGCCGAGTCAAGCACATATTCACGATCGGCGAATAGTTGTTCTATGCCCAATCCCACAGCGAATTTCAACGAATTAGCATCCTGATCTGTTGTGAAGTTATGAATATTCAATCCGTCATGTTCGGGTTGTATTCGCAATGCGTTTGTGAACCCAGAGGTGAACACACGGGCCGTTTGGTTGTCAAGGTCCCAAGTCTTCTCAGAAGAGAGCATATATTTATGTTTCAACCCCGGCATTCCCGTTGGTGTATTTTCCAGTTCAAGGTGAGCATTCAAATCAGCCAGTCTGTCCTTATCTCCCATGAATATAAAGAAATAAGGTCGTTTTCCATAGTACGGCATACCCACATTTCCCTCATAATGAGTACCTTGGAACATCGACTCCATTTGCAGGATAATAACTCCGAATTCTCGTTTATTATCCTGAGCCCGTTTTATCGCTTTCATGAATGTTCCCGTTGTAGCGCTTGAAGCTCCGGACAGCAGATTTCCCACATTGTCAACATCGTAGACACAATCGCTCACGAGCACACTAACCGTATCGCCATTGGTACGGTCGAGAAGGAGTTTGAAAATCTTGTTGAGGTCCGTATTCCCTGTATGTCCCACTTTCATACTGGTGGTGTTCAGGCGCAGCACGAAATTGTTGAGATCCTGGCAAATTGGTGCGTCGTACACATCGTCGTTCACGAATAACAGTTTTGTGTCGTCGTAGTATCCGTCGGCTTTTGCCAAGAGGTGCCCGAGTGCGTTTTTGAACTGCGTATTAAGAGTTACAAATCCATCCATGGAACCTGAGTTTTCCATGTAAATACGCACAACAGGTTTTCCTGCCACCATTTGAGCGGTGTCAGGAGGAAGGAAATGTCCATCGGTATTTCTTCTGTCAGACTTGTGTCCAATGAGATACAATGTTAATCCCACGACAGCTATCAAGAGCAGAAGAGCCCAAGACTTACGTTGCATGTGTTAATAATTTGTTCGAACGGTGCAAATTTACGCAAAAAAAATGAATTGCCCAAAAAAGGAGGGAAGAAATGAGGGATGAGCGAAGGGTGACAAAAGAAGAAAAGCCACGGCGATGCCGTGGCCTATGAAGAAAAGAGGAGTGGGATAAGTGACAGAGATGATAAGGGATAAGGGGTTAGAAATGGAGACGTACGTCAACACCCATCTGGAAAGGATTTCCTCTTTGGGTGAAGAAGTATTTTTCACTAGATGCCGCAGATGGCACAGCGAATGTGGCATAATGCGTATCGGTGATGTTTCGCGCCCACAAGCTCAAGTTCATTACTCCGAAGTCTGCATCGGCATGTGCGCCGAGCAGTGCGTAGAATTTCTGTGAACAAGTATTTGCCTCATCCCAATATGTTTTTCCTTGCCCATTGACATTTGCTCCGATAGTCAGTGCTTTGAGGGCACCAGTCAGGAAAGGCCACGTATAGTCAGCAGCAGCACTTAGCGTATGCTCCGGAACGTAAGGCACCCGGTTGTCTTTGTAGTCAATGACCACCGTATTACCCTCTATTGTCTGTTCATCGTTGTATTCCTTGAACACAGCATGGGTATAGCCGTAATTCAGCGACCATGCCAGTCGGTCGTCGAAGGCGCTCCCTTGCAGAGAAGCCTCCACACCACAGCTGTAGCTCTTTCCCGCATTGACCATTCGCCTTCCAAAGCCATAGTTACCTGCCATGACTGACAGCTGCTGGTTTCTCACCTGCATGTAATAAGCACTGAGGTCAAGGTGCAGACTATTGTCGAAGAGGTTGAGGTGCGAACCCATTTCATAGTTCCAGCTCACTTCCGGTTTGTAAACGATGGTCTGTCGAATGCGGTCGTATGCTTCTTCATCATGTTCCACTGTATAGTCGCCCCTCATGGCATCCTGTCGGTGGGCATTCAGTTCCGTTTGGAGAATGTCGGAGAACATCTGAATATTGAACCCTCCAGCACGATATCCTTTGCTCACAGTAGCATAGATGTTACTCTGATGGTCGTCAATGCGGTAGGTAAGTCCAAATTTCGGCAACAATTGGTTAAACGAGTCGTGTTCTTTATGTTGCAGCACCGACAACAGTGTGTATGTTGCCTCCGTACCCATGACATTTGCAGTCATAGCCATGGTCGCATTGGTATCGTAGTTGATATTCACGCGGTTGAAATCATATCTTAGTCCGATATTCGCCGTCAGTCTGTCCGTCAATTCGAATGTTGATTCATGGAACAGTCCGAAGTTGAACTGCGGTGTTCGGAACGTCCCTGGCACGAACATCGACACATCCATCGACACACCACCCGCTTTTTCTATGGCAGACTTCGCCACTGCCAGTGCAGCTGCTTCAGGCATGCCCTGCTGTATCATCCTTTGTGCCATGGAATTAACCATAGCATTATACATTGCCGATTGAATGCCATTGGCGATAGGTGCAGTCATCGCCTCTCCGAAATAGACAGGTGCCCATGTCTTGAGCCACTGTTGTGACAAGAACAGGCCCGCTGTCCAATGATACATACCCTGTCGGTTTCCCTTAAACACCAGTTCCTCTGAAAGTGCGTTTTGGAACTGCCGTTGTTCTAAGTGCATAAAATCCTCGGGCAGGTAATCCTGGTCCATGAGCATATAGTCTTTGAGGTATTGGTAGGATGTCGTGGAATAGATATCGAAGCCATTTCCTTGCCACATTAGATTCAGAGCATTATTGAAGATGTTTCTCCTGTAATTGCCCTGGTAATTTGTGGAAGGACTTGCCACACGTCCGTTCTCTTCATTGAGGATACCATAGGGGAAACCGTTTTGCCGGACATACTGATAATCAGCAATGAAGTCGATGTTTAATCTGTTTGTCGGATTGTAAATCATTCTCAGTTTCGCACCGGCTTCATTTGTCTTGTCTGCCCTCTCGTCATTATATTGATTTCGGAAGAACCCGTTCTGTCCTTGATAGAACGCCCCGATGGAGAACGCCACCTTGTCGGAGAGTCGCGAATAATGTGCCACCTCCACATTTCTATAGAAACGTGAAGCCAATCCGAGATGTATGTCCGTCCCTTGGTATCTATATGGGTTTTTGGAGTATATACGCACCAGTCCACCCTCCGTATTCTGTCCATAGAGCGTCCCCTGCGGTCCACGCAGGACATCGACTCTTTCCACCTCATACAAATGGGTATTGAATGCTCCTTTCGAAAGCAGAGGCATGCCATCGACATAGATTCCCACGGCAGGGCTGTTGACACGTGAGCCAATGCCACGGATATACATCGACGAAGTGAGCCTTGCTCCATATTGCGGCATGGTGAACGACGGAACGTAGGCAGACAGTTCCCTGAGGTCAGTCACCTGCAGTCGTTGCATATCAGTTTTTGAAAACATCGATGCGCTGAGCGCCTGTTTTCTAAGTTGATAGGTCTCTTTGGGCTGTGATATGACCAGCACCTCGTCAAGGTCATGAACCCTGGAGCTGTCGGTCATAATCTCATCATCAACGGGATTGTTTTCATCGATAGCCATCGATGTAGTAGCCATGGCAAGCAATGCCATAAAGAAGAAAACTCTTGTAAACATGTTTCGTAAAAAATTTTTGCAAAGGTACGAGAAAAGAGCCTGTCTTGCAATCCTTATTTGTTAGGATTTAGGTACCCACCCTATGCCCTCCCAAAGGGAGGGTAAGAAGAAAAATGAGAGTTATATGTTTATGGTGCCACAGTGGGGGCATTGTCCTTTTTGGTGTATCTGCATGCCACAATTACCACAGATATATTTGGAGCGAGTATGACGGATATACCGCCAGAAAGCAAAGGTGACATAAAGGACAAGCAGCGGATAGCCAATGTAATATAGCGTGCTCACCGAGAACACCACATAGTTAAGTGCACACATACCGAGCAGACCCAGCAGATAAAGCAATCCCTCCCCCACTGAGAGGTGACGGAAGGTATCATCGATAGCCGCTATCGCCACGATGACCATGAGCCACACTGAAGCAAGGAACACAGCCAATATCCAAGGTTGTGTAAACGGGTTGAGTGTAGGGTGGAAATAGAAATGTCGCCACATGTCGGGCGCAAACAACTGTATGGAAGAATAGAGAGTGGCAGATATGGCCACTATCAGTGCCAGTAGTGTTGGATAGAACGTGTCAATGTCGCGGAAATGGACGATATGAGCATTGTGTTTAATGAGCAGTCGCACCGTATATCCCACAAATATCAGGATGACGACTATGAGGAAAATGAGCAAGTGTTCGTTTGAGAAGAACGATATGAATTGCGAAATTGGATCATCAGGATCTACATTTTGCAACAGTTCGCTTTCATGAACCCATCCGAAGTTTGCCTGGTCAACTGCCACTTGTATCCAAACAGAGTCCTCCGTATCGTTTGGCATGATTCTGATATCAGCCACCACCAGCCGTTGCTCGTGGCCTACCGAAAAAGAGTCAACGGCCAGTCCGTTGAGCAATTCTTCCGGCATCTGCCGTGTCAACGTCAATGAGTCGGACCTCACTACAAAGTTGAAATTCTCCGTGTAATGATGCGTCATGAGGAATCTCAGCGAATCGATTTGCGTATCAGTATAATCCATCGCGGGCATCTGTCCGGAGGCATGCCTTTTATTGCTGTAGCACGCCGTCAAGCAGCATACTATCAATAAGAAGAATACTATTCTAATACTATTCCGCATACACATTCATTTGACAATTCTTACAATCGAAATCCAAGGTAAAGCGTCGCTTGTCAGGCAGCACGAGAGCGAGCGGCTCCCTCCAATTCGGCGAAGGTTGTCCCCTTCTGATGCAATGTCCCAATGCGAAGCGAAGACAATGTTTACACTCCATGATACATGTTGGCCGAGACAATGTATTTTTTACCTCGATAGCATCGCTGATTTGTGAAGCACCTTGTTTCAAATAAAAATCACGAGCCAATTCGTTGGACACGTTTTTTATTGGGGGGTGAGGGGTAAGGGGTAAGGGGTGAGAGGTGTGAGGTGAGGGGTGAGAAGCGAGGGGTGAGGATAATAATGTCCTCATTTCCTCGCAGGCTTTTCGTCGCATGTCAGCAAGTACCGACGAAGGGATAAACAAATGCATCACGTTGTCAAGGTTGATATTGTCAGCCACGAACGGTGTATTTCCCAATTTCGTCAGTTGCTTGACCATCATCTCATGTTGCTGTTTGTCAGCCTTTTGCAACATGATTTGTCGTCTTACCGACACCTTTTCACCCGTTTCCGTCAGCATCATGTCTAAAGACAGTTGCTCCCCTACATAGTTCATTGTCCATTGCGTCTCCATCCTGCGTATTGCTGTACGCTGCTGAGACAACATCTGAACGAAATACTTGTCAAAATTTCTATACAGTGTCGTTCCCTTATTAATGTCTTTCGGCATTTTCAGTGGGAACAATTTATTATTCTCCACCTTATTCAGGCGAAATCCCACCAGTTGCCTTTTATTGTCGAAGAAGCACAATCCATCACCATTATTGAAAGATGTTGATCCAGCCACCGTTAACCACCTGTCGCCCAATGCTTTCACTACGCCCACCGGTTCCCCTATTGCTTTGGGTGAATCCATTGCAGCTATATCCGCTTTCCCTCCGTGTAGGAAATACTCGGTGAATCCCCTGTTGAACGACTTTCGCAAATTAGGCTCAAAGGAATACTCACATTTTCCCAATGATGCCCTCTTGTACTTGTCAGGATTCTTCCTAATGATATCATCGATTTGTTGGCTGTATGCCGCCACCACATTTTTCACATAATCGACATCTTTCAGCCTTCCTTCTATCTTGAATGAAGTGACCCCAGCCTCGAGCAGTTCGTAAAGATGGTCGATGCGGCACATATCTTTCAACGAGAGGAAGTATTTGTCAAGCATCACCACCTTTCCATCGGCATCCACCAAAGAGAATTTCAGTCGGCAGAACTGCGCACATTCCCCTCTGTTGGCACTTCTTTGAAAACAATATTGCGATGCGTAGCAAGCCCCGGAATAGGACACGCACAATGCGCCGTGAACGAATGCTTCCAGTTCCACGTCGGGCACTTCCTGATGAATCTGTCTGATGTCCCTTACCGACAGTTCACGAGCCAGCACTACTCGGGAAAAGCCCTGTTGCGCCAGCCATGCCACCTGTGCAGCGTTGCGGTTGTCGGTTTGCGTCGAGGCGTGCATCTGGGGCATAGGAACGCCCTCCTCGCTCCATTTTCGTGCCATCTCCAACACCGCCATATCCTGAACGAGAATAGCATCCACCCCTACCTCTGCCAATCGCCGCAGCAAGTCTTTCGTCTCCAGCAACTCCTCATCATATATGATGGTGTTGACGGTGACATAGACTTTTGCTCTGAATAAATGTGCATACTCACATAACGCAGCGATATCAGCGACTGAGTTTCCCGCAGCCGCCCTTGCTCCGAACCGTTCCGCCCCGATGTATACGGCATCCGCCCCATGATCGACAGCCGCGATACCGCAGGCAAGTTCTTTGGCCGGTGCTAACAATTCAATCATTCGGGGTTCAGGCATAATCGGTACTATTTGATATCGTCGATATTGTACGGCGTCTCCTGATAGACATAATAGTTCACCCAATTGCTGTATAGCAGATTGGCATGAGCTCTCCAGAGAACATGTGGTTTCTTCTCCGGATCATTGTCGGGATAATAATTTACCGGCACCTCCACGTCGGGTCTTGTATCACGGTCGCGTTTAAATTCTTTGTCGAGCGTATCAGGAGCGTACTCAGGGTGTCCGGTGATATAGAACTCGCGCCCCTCCCGTGCCATGACCATCCCCACTCCACTGTCTTCTGATTCAGAGATGATGGTCAGTTCCGGTACTGCAAGAATATCCTCCTTTCGCACCTCGGCGTGCCGGCTATGTGGCATGAAGAAGACATCGTCGAATCCCCTGAATATCGGCAGTTGCGGGATGGCGCATGTCTGCGGGAAAATGCCGAACTTTTTCTTGGGGAGGTTGTATTTCTTGATGCCATAATGCAGGAACAGTCCCGCTTGTGCCGCCCAACATATATATAGCGTGGAAGTGACATGTGTCCGTGCCCACTGGATGATTTCCTTCACCTCCGGCCAATAGCTCACCTGTTCAAAGTCGAGTTGCTCCACCGGTGCGCCCGTAATAATCATGCCGTCGAACCGTTGGTTTCTCATCGACTCGAAATCGCGGTAGAACATCATCATGTGTTCTATGGGTGTGTTCTTTGGTGTATGACTTTTCAGTTTCATGAATGAAATATCAAGTTGCAGCGGCGTATTGGAGAGCAGACGTATGAGGTCAGTCTCCGTTGTTATCTTCAACGGCATGAGGTTAAGAATAACGATACGTAGCGGTCGTATATCCTGCGCGTGAGCGCGCAGGTCATCCATGACAAAGATATTCTCCCTTTTCAGGATGTCGATGGCCGGCAGTTGGTTAGGTAATCTGAGAGGCACTTTTTAGTTATGAGTTATGAGTGACGAATTATGAGTTATGAATGACGAGTTACGGGTTTACCAGAGACTGAGTCGTTGTTCTTTGGGTAAGAACATCTTGTCGCCCTGCTTAACGTTGAAGGCATCGTACCACATATCCACATGGGGTACCGCACCGTTGACGCGCCATCTTCCAAGGGAGTGCGGGTCACTCTTTGTACGTTGTCGTATCTCCTCGTCGGTGATGTTTGCTGCCCACACTCCTGCATAAGCGATGAAGAAGCGCTGTTCCGGTGTGAAGCCGTCGATGACACCAAGCGGATTATCTTTAGTAGCGTTTTTAAAGGCATAGTATGCCACCTGCAGTCCACCATGATCGGCCAGGTTTTCTCCCAGGGTGAGGTGTCCATTGGCATTAAGGTCCGGCAGCACCTTGATGTTGTCAAAGAACTGCGCATAGCGTTCTGCCCTCTCGGTGAAGTGCGTCCCGTCGTCGGCCGTCCACCAGTCCACCATGTTACCCGTTTTGTCGTAGTGACGTCCCTGGTCATCAAATCCGTGAGTCATCTCATGTCCGATAACCACGCCTATTGCTCCGTAGTTGAAAGCATCGTCTGCCTCCATGTCGAAGAACGGTTTCTGCAAGATGCCCGCCGGGAAGCAAATCTCGTTGGTTGTCGGGTTATAGTATGCGTTCACTGTCTGTGGTGTCATGAACCACTCTTTGTTGTCGACTGGTTTTCCCGCTTTCTTTTCATTGGTAAACTTATCCCAGAAAATGCGACAGTTCTGTACATTTTCAAAATATGACTTTGTGGGGTCAATATTCAGTCCAGACATATCCTTCCACTCATCGGGATAGCCTATCTTCACAAAGAATGTTGCTAGTTTGTCGAGTGCATTTTTCTTCGTTGCCTCGCTCATCCAGTCCTGTGCCACGATACGTTCACCGAGCGCCACCCTGAGGTTTTCCACCAGTGTGCGCATGCGTTCTTTCGCAGCTGCCGGGAAATAACGCTCCACATAAATACGTCCGAGTGCTTCGCCCATCTGTCCCTCCACCTGTCCGGTAGCTCTTTTCCATCGTGGGTAGTTTTCTTTACGTCCCGACATAGTACGTCCGAAGAAGTCGAAGCTGGCCTCTGTCACCTCGTCGCTGAGGAATCCTGTTGACGAGCAGATGAGGTCCCATTCCATATATGCCCTCAGTTCCTCGGGTTTGATGTCTGCCAGTATGCGGTCAGCACCTTTTACGAATGCCGGCTGTCCCACCACCAGTTCCTGGAATGTACGCTCGTTCACGCCATCGGCATTCATGAGTGCCGTCAGTCTGACATGTGGATATTGCTGTTCAAATTCAGCAAGCGTCATCTTGTTATAATTGGCCTCCACATCACGCAGTTCCGTCCTAGATTTCGACACCTGCGCCAGTTGCGTCTCCACACTCATGATAGCGAGCATTTTTTCCCTGGCCACTTTCTCTTTAAAGCCGAAAAGTTTGAACATACGCACGATATGTTTTTTGTACGCTTCGCGAATAGCCGTTGTTGCCTCGTCGTTGTCAAGGTAGTATTCCTTTTGACCCAGCGTCAGTCCTCCCTGATAAACATTGAGGATGTTCATCGACGCATTTTTCTCATCTGCACCAAATCCTATTCCCATAGGCACACCATATGCAAAGGGAGCATATTTGAGTTGCAGTTGTTGCAAAGCATATTTTGTTTTTGCCTTCTCCATCTCCTTGATAAGGGGCATGACAGGCTCAACGCCCTCTTTGTTTCTCCTTACCGAGTCCATTGCCAACCGGTAGAAATCGCCCAGTTTCTGTTCCACCGACCCTTGCGGGTATTTTTTGCTAATGAGATCACTGAGAATGGCATTGATTCGTTTGTCGTTGTCCTGTGCCAACCTTTCGAACGACCCAAAGCGCGAGTATGCCGCAGGCAGCGGATTATTTTTCATCCATCCCCCACAAGCAAACTGAAAGAAGTCCTCCGTCGGGTTTACTGTTTGGTCAAGGTTGTTGAGGTCGATGCCCGAGCTAAGCGTCTGGGCTTTGGCACCCATCGCCAGTGAAGCGATAGCCAAGATAGTAATCATACGTTTCATGTTATTTGATTTTTTAGATTTTCCAGTTCTGTGGATATTTCTTCCCACCGTTCCACCTCCTGGTCGAGGAGTTTTTTGGTGGTAGTATATTCTGTGATGAGCGTTACGTCGGCTGCCCCCTCCGGAGTACAAAGAATGCTATCGAGTTCTGCGAGTCTGTTTTCCATCCGCTCGATGTTCTTCTCACATTCAGCCACCATTTTCTCCGCTTTTTTCACAAGTCGCTGTTGTTGTTTCCGTTCCTCGTAGGAGGTATTAGGCTTGTTCGTATTCTTTGGCGAGGGAATACTGGTCTTATTGGTAGTATTGTCCTTATTAGATGAATCGGTGGTCTGTTGTCCCAATTGGTTAAGTGATTCGATGTGATGATGTTGCAGGAAGTCATATATGCCACCTATATGCTCACGCACCTTTCCGCCTCCGAATTCGAACACCTTTGTCACGAGTCCATCAAGGAACTCCCTGTCGTGGCTGACGATGATGGCCGTACCGTCGAACGCTTTTATTGCTTCTTTGAGCACGTCCTTCGACAGCATGTCGAGATGGTTTGTCGGTTCGTCGAGAATGAGCAGGTTTACCGGTTCTAACAGCAGTTGTATCATCGCCAATCGGCTTCTCTCTCCACCGCTGAGCACTTTCACCTTTTTGTCCGCCTCTTCCCCTCCAAACATGAATGCTCCGAGAATATCGTTGATACGCATTCTTATCTCTCCCCGCGCCACGCGGTCGATGGTGTCGTGTACCGAGAGTTGCTCATCGAGCAGTTGCGCCTGGTTCTGCGCGAAATACCCTATTTGCACATTATGTCCTATCTTCAGCTGTCCTTCGTAAGGAATCTGCTGCATGATACATTTGACAAGCGTCGTCTTTCCCTCGCCATTTTTCCCCACAAACGCCACCTTCTCCCCTCTTTTTATCGTCATGTCAACTCCAGAGAAGACAACATGGTCGCCGTATGCTTTTTCCACGCCATCGCAGATGACCGGATAGTCGCCGCTTCTGAGGCATGGTGGAAATTTCAGGTGCATGGTTGACCGGTCCACCTCATCGATTTCTATGGGCACTATTTTCGCCAGTTGTTTGATACGGCTCTGCACCTGCACCGCCTTTGTCGGTTTATAACGGAACCTTTCGATGAAGTCCTTCATCTCCGCTATTTCCCGCTGTTGATTCTCGTATGCCCTGAGCTGCTGTTCCCGTCGTTCAGCACGCAGTGTTACGAACTCATCGTAGCGCACACGATAGTCGACGATTTGTCCACACGTAATCTCTATGGTCCGGTTGGTTACATTATTGATGAATGCGCGGTCGTGGCTTACCAAGATTACCGCTGAGGAAGATTGAGCGAGGAATTGTTCCAGCCACTGAATGCTTTCGATGTCGAGGTGGTTTGTCGGTTCGTCGAGTAGCAGTATATCCGGTCGTTGGAGCAATATCTTGGCCAGTTCTATACGCATACGCCACCCTCCGCTGAACTCCAGTGTTGGTCTTTCGAAATCTGTCCGTTCAAAACCCAGTCCAATAAGCGTACGCTCTATTTCCGCCTCATAGGTTTCAGCCCCCATCATCTGGTATCTGTCCTGTGCCGCCGTGAACCGTTCCACGAGTTCCATGTACTCATCGCTTTCATAGTCAGTTCTTTTCTCCAGCGCCATTTGCAGCGTCTTCACCTTCTCGCCGAGTGCCGTTGTGTTAGCGAACGCCTTTCGAGCCTCCTCGCGCACCGTTGTCTGATCCGTGATTTTCATCACTTGCGGCAGATAACCTATTGTGGTGTCAACGGGTACACTTACCCTACCACCAGTAGGTTTTTGCAACCCCGCTATTATCTTCAGCAATGTTGACTTACCTGCACCATTTTTTCCCACGAGAGCTATGCGGTCTCGTCGGTTCACCACGAATGAAGCATTGTGAAAGAGTGGTTTTACACCAAATTCCACAATCAGATCGTCAACAGAAATCATTCTGCAAAGGTATGTATTTTTTTTGAGATAGCCTTCATGAGCACCAAAAAGTTCATTTCAACGCAACGGGGGCACCTTTTCAGATGCCCCCGTATGCTTATTTACGATGTTTTTCCGTGGTACGAGTTATTTCACTACCACTTTTTTACCGTTTTGGATATAAATGCCTTTTTGGGTAGGTATGCCTGTGAGCCTCCGTCCATCGACGGTATAGAAAGCCCTATCCCCGTCCATATTTTCGGATGTCGCAATATAGCTTATATCCGTTGTCTGTTCATCGCCTTCACTTTCTTCATCAATGATGAACGCAATGTTCGCATAGTCATCACCAATGAATGTGGATGTGATGTACCAACGATACGCACCCAGTGTCTGACCAGCTGCATTCCATTTCAGATTACCATTGGTATTCAAACTGAACCACTGTTCCGCTTCTGCAGTTGAATAAGAATCATAAACACCATAAAAATCGTAAGTGTTAGTTGTTGTTGAAACTTGTTTCAAGCTACTCGAATCCATGGCTTTAAGAGCAGTATTTTCGGCAACGAACTCGTATACACCTGCCGTTTTCGGCTTAATGATGTATGGTTTATTGGCTTTCAGGGTATATCCCTCGGTTACCTCAACGATTTTCATGACGACCTTATTCTCGTCTTGAACGACACCATCCTGGCCTGCTTCAGCGGAGAACATATGCATACGATAGAAGGAACTTCTATCGAGATCTTCAGCCGTTATGGTATAGTCGAAGGGCACGAACCAGCACTGGCGATGTCCTGCCGTCTTTGATGAGAACTCACGTTTGTAAGTTACCGACGACACCTCAATATCTTCATCGATAGAATATGGTGTTTTTTCGGATAGCAAGTCTAGTAACATCACCCCTTCAGGCAAAGGATCATCAGCAACAAGAGATATGATGGGGTCAGGTGCGCCCTCGGCTTTGGTGATGAAAGCCATAGAACCGTTGACCTTTGCCGACGTGTCGTAATCATTCACTTTCACTGGTGCGCTTAGGGTTGTGCCATCCGCGCCGATAAGGAGTACCGACCCATCGACGGTGAGGTTTTCGGCGAGTGTCATACCCGTGAAGGAGTAGTCGCCATAGGTGACCGTCACATCGTTGAGCGCAGAGTAATTGATGATGGGGTTACGGAGCACCACCTCATTGAAGATAAGCGTAGAGGGCGCATTGGCTGACGGTTTAATGATATACGGTACACCCGCCACCGGCAGTCGGTCTTCCACGGGCAAGAAGAGCATCGTTGTGCCATCCTCGGAGACACCCGTGAACTCACGTAGTTCATAGTCGTCGCCGAATGCAGTCTTCATTTGTTCGAGCGACGGCGCAAACGGCAGTGTGAGAGCGTTCCATGCGTCTTTGGTGAACGAGCGGTTGGTCATGGTCACGTTGACCAATTTGTTGGCTTTCGCACTCATGGCATCTGTCGATGACACCGTCACGTCGTAAGTAAAGTCGGTGGGTGTACATGCCTCCTCATATTTCTCGTTGATGAGTTGTTGCAGCGTGGCTATGCGCGCTGACATCCATGATTTCAGGTTGTTGGCATAGTCTTCCTGGTTTTGCCATTGGCAATATGCCTCCATGCCCTCTTGATGTGTCACATCCCATCGTGTGTAATTGAGTGCCCATGTCTGTGCTATCATCGCCGAAGTATTGTCGATGAAAGCATGCACCTTGCTTTCCAAGCCCTCGTCGATCAAGCGGTCGAGCAGTTCCTTCATCTTCCTGATGAACATCGGGTCGGCATATAGTTTTCTCACGATACCCTGAAGAGTGGATCCATTGGGATTGTATGCCACGAGGATGTCGGACGTATCCGACTGGAAATTGCTAAACGCCAGGTCCTTATCCCAGATAGGTCCGAGGAATAGTTTTCCGTCGGCCTCGCGGTATGCCTTGACGGTCATCAGACCATCCCAGTCGCCCGTCAGTTCGGTGAGCACCAGGAACTTCACCCACGTCTCCTCGTCGTTGTAGGCTCTCCATCCCGTTATGGGATCAGTGAGATTAGCGTCGAAAGAAGGAATCCATACTGTGTTGAACCACTCTTTTATGGGGTTGATGATGGCGTTGCGCTGCGCCTCGTCGTTCTCGTCGGCGGGTTCCGGGTTTTTGATATTCATCAGCACGCCTTCCTCGAAGCACATTGGTTGGTCGAGCATGCCCGTGTTGCCTTGGAATTCCACATACCATCCTGTATCCTCATCAACATCGATGCGGTGGGATCCCACATCACAATGGTCCGTCACCTGGTAGGTGCCACGGTAGTCACCATTGATGATCATATCGACGTACATAAATCCTGGTGTGAAGGACAACCCTACCAGTTCCGACATTTCATATGACAAAGCGTTTTGCAGCATCGAGTGGTCAAAGGTGTTGGCCAGCAGCACCCAGTTGCGTTCGGCATATCCCTTACCGGTGAGGTCGTGTTTTTTCGCCTTACCCGTTGACGATGTTTTCTTGCTGGCGAACTTCAGGCGGTAAGCCCTTTTCGACGGGACTGCTGTGGCGTTGCCTCGCACCTTTATCTCCAAGTCTTGCGGGTTGGTCTCCTCGAACGATTCCAAATAGCATGGGCTGTCCGTTTCATCCGTAGCCACGACCTTAATGGTGGCGTGGTGATAATCCGCCTGTCCGGTGTTACGGTCTTTGGTGAGTTGCGTGTCCAAGTCGGTCACATCAGGTATATCGATATATATAGCGGGCACGTTGGTGATTTGCAATCTATTGGCCATTTTCACGAACATCGGGTCGTCGTCTTGGAACACCAGTCCCTCGAAGGTTGTATTTTCCGGAGTGACTTTCGGAACCACCGATGCGTCGGATGAACAGATATAGGCCGCTGTAGCCTTGACATTGCCCCCGTAGCGCCATCCAATACTCTTCAACATCCCTTCCGTCATTTGATAATACCCATCATTGGCGAGATCCCAGTTATGCGAGAAGATAACCCCCTTTAGTGCCATGTTCTCAGTGCCTTGGAAAGTTGTTGGATCGCTGTTGAGCGTGACCGTCACATTGTTGAACGTCGGGTTAGTGACCCTCGATTTTGTCCGCATGAGGTATGCTACCCCTGCTGTCAGCTGGGGCGTTTCCATTTTCAGAAAATGGAAATCCTTGCCGTCAACGAGTTCGCTGAACTGCTGTACCTCGTAATTATCTGCTCCGAAGGCGGCATCAAGAGTTGCTTTAGAGGCATCGAAAGGCAGACAAATGAATTCCCACACGCCTGGATAGAAGATGCGGTTCGTGAATGTGATGTTGTACGTCTGTCCAACGGTCAAGGGGTTACTATAACTAGAGACGTTAGTTACATCAACCGTTACATTTGTTTGCGCCATCACCAAGTTTGAAAACAACATGGCAATGGATGTCAATAAAAGTTTAATGCTTTTCATTTTTAGTAATAGGAATTGTTGTTTAGGTATTCTTGCATATTTTATGCAAAGATAATGTGAATTTTTGGATACAGCAAGAAATAACGGCGAAATTTTGAATGCCTACCTAATAAGCCTGTACGATATCACGTCACGGCTCTTGACAATGATTTTACGTTCTGTCTTATTCTTTACAGAAGTTTTTCCTTCCTGTTTATGGCTCCACAGATTATATACTTTATAAACTGTCGTATCGAAAGCCGTACTCAATCCGCTTACTTCCTCATCGGTGAGGTTGAAATCCTGCCAATTCAGGTTACATGTAATATCATGACGCGTAGGATTCAGGATGGTGAAAGCCCAGTCGCCACCAGTCAACGGTTTGAACCAGAACTGCAGCCCATCGCGGTCAGCATAATGAAGTCCCTGAATGCCGAGCGGATCCTGGTCTATGGCTATCATATCCTTATTCATTATGATATTACGCGTGGCCTCACTCATCGAACGCAGGTCATTGCCGAGAATCAGCGGACTGGCCATCATACACCACATCGTGAAGTGGGCGCGGTCCTCATTCTCTGTCATGCCGTTGCCTACCTCCAGCATGTCGGGGTCATTCCAATGGCCTTTGCCGGCATATTGACGTAAAGTATCATTAAACTGTATGCATTGCATCACGCCGAACTGGGTATATCCGGGGAACACACGCAGTGAGTCGAAATCACACCATATATCTGGGGTGGTACGCCAGGAGTGCCCTACTCCACCGGCCCATGTCCAAGGTCGGCTACTACCCCACTCACACATGCTGAGAAATATGGGACGTCCTGCAGCGCGGAGGGCATCACTGATAAGCTGGTAAGCCCCTTGCGGATTAATGTTCGTGGTATTATACCAGTCATATTTCAGATAGTCCACGCCCCAGCGGGCATATTGCAAAGCATCCTGATACTCGTGACCCAACGAGCCGGGCATTCCACCACACGTTTCCGTACCTGCATCACTATAGATACCCAACTTGAGTCCTTTGGCATGAATATAATCGGCGACGGCCTTCATGCCATTGGGGAACTTGACAGGGTCGACTTGAATAAAACCGTTTTCATCGCGCTGCCCATGCCAGCAGTCATCGATATTGATATAGACATAACCGGCATCGCGCAGTCCACTCTCCACCATGGCATCGGCAATGCCTTTGATAATTTCTTCGGAGATATTGCCCTGGAACTTATTCCAAGTGCTCCATCCCATCTGCGGTGTTTCAGCCAAACCTTCCCACTTCTGTGCGGTCATGGGCAAAGCCAACATCCAGACTGTCATAAACACCAATAATTGTTTTAATTTCATAGTCAGTAGTTTTAATTAGGTACAAAGATATTATATATTTCCTAACATATGAAGTATTAAAGGAAAAAAGTGTAGAATGTGGAAAATAGTATGTATTGAGGGTAATAAAGTAGCAGCTATATGCTTCGGATGAAGGATATAGCTGCTATTGGGAGTTGAGATTAATAAGCGCTTGTTGGTAATGAAGGGATTATTGTTTTTTTATTTCATCATGACCTTAACACTTCTGTTGCCAATTTTGATGACAGCAACGTTACCGGGTTGGAGGTTGGTGAAGATGTTGGCCTCGTTGTTCTTGATAGTAGCTGAGGCCAACTGCTGACCGGATACGTTATAGACATATATGAGTGTTCCCTCGTCAGCACCTGTGATGTTAATGCGGCCATTCTCTGACTGGATAAGGACGGGCGTGGCCTTGATACTTGCCACGGCATCAGTGAAGCCTTCCTTTTGTGGTTCGACGTCTATCCAACAGAGGGTGGCAGTGGCAATCTCTGAATTGTCATAGCCTGGTTTGGTGGCATAAACGCTAATGTTGTAGGTGACACTTAGGTTGATGTTCTCCGTGATATACGTTTTGGCATCATCCACCGTGATGATGGTCACACATTGTGCGCCGTCTGTCTCACAG
>JAFYZT010000051.1 GCA_017548605.1 Prevotella sp.
GGCTCAGGCGCAGGCGACGGCTGATGAGACCTGCCAGTTTGTGGGCGCTGCGGTTGAGCAGGCGCTCCTCGTGGCGGCGGCTCTGCGCCAGGTGAATGACGGAAAAGGCCAGCAGCACGGCGACGGCTGCCAGCACGATGATAAGAATGATGTTTACCATATCCATTAACTCTTAATTCTTAATTCTTAACTCTTAATTCTTAACTTACCAAAATCTACCCCTTCGCAGCGGGCTTCTTCCGATAGTCTTTCCACCTCGCGCTCCTCGCGCTCGATAATCGCCTTGCGGCGGCACAGCAACTTACGCCGACGGCTGGACTGCCACATCATGACAGCCACCACGATGCCCATCGCCACCACGACGACGGCCATCACCAGGAGCAGGATTTCACTTGTTGTCATAATTATGCGAATATAAAATTTGCGTGCAAAGGTACGGCTTTACACGCTTTTACGCAAGGGTTCAGACAAGTTGGACCCTCGTTTCAGACAAGTTGGACCCTCGAAAAGACGGTTTTTCCCTCGAAAAGACGGATTGAACCCTTAAACGTTCTGGTTGCGGTACTCGGTGGGGGTGATGGAGTAGCGCTCCTTGAACAGGCGGCTGAAGGTGCGGCGGGTGCCGAAACCGGATGCCGAGGCGATGTCGTCGACGGTCATGTCAGGACTGACGGCGAGCAGTTCCTTGGCATACTCCAGACGGCAGTGGTTGATGAAGTCGGCAATGGTGGGGAACTCGCTGCCCTGTGAGAAGGCGGCACCGATGCGCTCCTTCGACAGGTGGAAGTAGTCGATGGCGGCCTGGCGGTCGAACTGCGCATTGAGATAGAGGCGCTCACGGATAATGACGGAACGGATGTGCTGCGACAGCTCGTCGGTGGTCAATGCATCAAAATCGACGATTTCATCGGGAGTTTTCTCCACTATTACTTCGTCTGACACTCGACTCTTACTTCTTCCTTCTTCCATCATCCTTTTGTATTCCACGGCCTCGGTCATCTGCTCGACAAGTATGCGGTTCTTCTTCCGGATGACGCGCTGCTGACGGAAGAAGTAAACGGCGAGGATGCCGGCCAGCAGAGCTATGATGGCGACAGCGATGCTGATGGCCGTAAAGAGGCGCTTGCCGGCACGCTGCTCCACTATCTGACGCTCCTTGCCCTGAACATCGTAGATGGTAGCCATCTCGGCCGCATCTCTCTGTTTCTGTTGAACCAGGGCTGAGTCGTACACCTCAGCTATCTGCATGGCCACGTGAAGGGCTGAGTCCTGACGACCGGCATGGTAGTTGCTGCGCAGTTTGGGCAACAGATTATTGCCTATGGTCTCGAGGTCGTATTCATAGCCCCACTCCTTGATAAAGCGGTCCAGCTGGGTATAGTTATCAGCAGCCTCGGCATAACGATGCGCTTCTACCAGATAGTCGCAGCCGTTGATTCGTCCTTCTAAACTACTGCCGTAATCAGTTGATTTGTATTGTTCATAATTGCGGGCAGCTTCGGCCTCCTTACCTTGCATCTGGCAGACCTGTGCGCGGTGAAGCAATACCAAGGCGCGGAATGTCTTGACTTCCTTGTCAATGGCCTTAGGCTGGACCTCATAAACGGCAAGTAGCGAGTCCATACGGTCCACCCATATACCTGCCTCCATCTGATGATTGATGTGTGACGCTGCTATGTTCTCTACTGTTTCAATGCTGGCTGCCAGCGGCCTGCACGTAGCGTTGTTGGGAGTGCGCAGTACCCACTGATAGGCCTCGTTATAGCTCTCGACGGCTTCTTCGCGGCGTTCGAGCATCATTTTCGTATCGCCAAGACACAGATATAGCGTCTGCAATTCACTTGCACTTAACGGATTGTCCACCTGCTTGAGCAGGTTGATAAGACGGAGGGTGATACGCATGGCGGAATCGTAATTACGCTGACTGTTCAGGATGATTACCAGGTTTGTTCCGGCATGGATGTACTCCCAGAAGTCGGCAGCCGGCGGGTTTTCGTCGGCTATGGCGCTACGAAGATACTCAATGCATTTGTCTATCTGCCCCAGCTGGAAATAGGCTACGCCCCGGTAGCCGTCGGCACGTATCTGCGATAGTTCTCCCGCATCCGCCAGACTGTCGGTAACGGCGAGGAAGTGATTAAAGTCGCCGGTAAACCTGGCTGCCAGCGCAATGCTGTCTGCATGAGTGCACACCATTGTTTCAGGGACGTCACTTAGACTCCGGCTGTCTTTTCCCGTGCAGCCCATGATCAGCAGGGCTGCTATAACTATAAATATAATATGGTGTAGTTTCTGTCGCATATCGTTTTTCGTTGCCTTTCTCATTTGTCTGAATGTTAATGTAAATATTCCGCCAAAGTTTTATGAAATTTGTGATTCTGGCTTAAGAATCCTCGGTATTCTCAACGAATAAATCATTCATTGTCAATACTTTCTGGAATTCATCACTGTGCAGGTTTTCCTTCATGCCCCATGTCGTTATCAACACCGTTTGTATGTTGTACCTGGTGTTGGTCTCCTCTTCGAAATCCGCAATTTTGTTGGCAAGATTCCTACTGTCATCCTTATCCTGACGATATTCATAGCGAGAGTATTTCATTTCACAGACATCAATGATGCCGTCAGCCCGTTCAATCAGCATGTCAATCTGAGCGCCGGGTTCTGACTTTTTACTTCGCCACGAATAGTATTTTGTGAGAATGGTGTCCAGTCTGAGCGACTGAATAATTTCCCATATATGGCACATACAGACACGCTCGAATGCCAGTCCGTACCATGTATTCTGAACGGGCGTGTTGATGGTATGTCGCCAAAAGGCACGGTCAGTTACGGTGCCGTTACAGAACGTGAGATAAAAGATGGTGAAGAAGTCCGTCAAGCGGTATATGCCCGAATTGATTTTCCCACCATTGCTGTGATGCGAGATTAAATCGCAATAGACAAGGTCTGCCAGCATCTTTGAGAGGTCTTCACCCGATGATATACGCAGCTTCTCAGAAATCTCTTTACGCGTCATGCCCTGCCGACTCTTCGAGAGAAGGCGTATCACATCCATGTATTTCTCTGGATTACTGAACAGCGACTTGTATAGCCTGCGAAACTCATCCTTCAACTCTGGGTCTGTAGCGAAATAGAGCTTGTCGATGTTCTCTGCCGCACTCTTTGACGGGTCGAGCAAAGAGAAGTAGTAAGGCACACCGCCCAAGGCCATATACAACTGTAGGATGGTCATGCGATCCCATTTGAAGTGCTTGGCCTTGAAGTACACCTCTGACTGATAGAGAGTGAAAGGTCTTAGGTGCATTTCATGGGTCACACGACGGTGCAGACCGCCACGGTTGTCTATCACATTGCGAATCATCCACGAGGTAGCCGAACCGCAGATGACAAGAAAGACATTATCCTGCCATGAGGCAATGTTGTTCCAAAAGATGCCAAGTTCCTTCACGAACCTGGAGTATTCGATATCAAAGCACGATATTTCATCAATGAAGATAACACAGCGCTTTTTCCTCTTGCATCGGCTAACGATTGTCCCCAGTGCAGCAAAGGCTTCATGCCAGTTTTGAGGTGCCGGGCCTTTGTAGCCATATTTCTGTAATGCAGTCCGGAAAGCAGTCTTTTGGTCTTCGCGTTCCCCTTCCAACACACCACTCACAAAGAAGTCGAACTTATCCTTGAAATAATATCTAATCAGGGAAGTCTTACCGACACGCCTACGACCATACAAGGCGATGAATTCACTTTTGCCGCTACCCTCATAGTTCTTGAGTTTGGCAAACTGACTGTCTCTTCCTATTATTTTATCCATGTGATGAATTTTTCCGCAAAGTTAGATAATTATTTTCAAAGTGTCGCCAAAGTTTGTGATTTTTAACAACTTTGGCGACACTTTATATACTGTTTTTATCTATTTTCGACCTTTTTCTGCTATTTCCCGTTCATCCAAACCATCAGCTCATTGATGCCCCAAATCACCGACACGATGAGGACTGGCATGCCTGCCAGCAACCAGAGGAAGACCAGATCGTCGTCCAAGTGGTGCTTCCCGGTGTAATAGCCGAGGACAGTAAAGACGA
>JAFYZT010000004.1 GCA_017548605.1 Prevotella sp.
ATAAGTATTGGTCAGGTTGAATTCAGAGACGGGATCAAACTGCCTGCGTGGCTCACCATTATTCATCGTGAAGCAATATCCTCCATTCTTATCATTATAGACATCATTTGTTCCATAACTATAGAATGGATTTGAGGAATTCGTCCAAACCTCGAATTTCACCACATAATTCTCGGGATTGGCCGAAGCGTCCAACCAGTGCCAATTACAACCGAATCCCGTGGAGTTCCAGTCCCAGGCACCGAAAGTACCTGTCAGCCTCAAGAAGTTATACCCCAATGATACGGGATCACCTTCTTTGGTTCCATCCGTTACCAATCCTCTACCCCAGTCGTTCCACCATCCGAGGTCGCCATCAAAGTTGCCGAACATCAACTGGTCAGACATACGGTAAGGAATGGATTTGGAATAGTTTTGTCCCATTTCCTGCCAACTGAACGTGATGAGTGAGTTGTCCGGACAATCCTTGGGAATGATGATACCAGTATAGTCCTCCGTACAGGAATCCGTCTTGATAACCTGCCTATACCCAAGGGCATCGTTAGTGATGACGATGGAAGCAGTCGATGCATCCGTCGTGTCATTGAATTCGAAGAGGTCAAAATAGTCACCTTTCACTTTCACTTCATTGCCAGGAAGGACGAATTCGTTTTCCAATCCTTCAAGTTCCATGTGAGGGATACTCACGTCGAAGTTGATTGTCACTGTACCTTGTTGAGTCTCATACACCAGAATCCCTGTTGGCGATTCAGGAACGACACGAGGGATATGAATCCAACTGTTGGCAGACTCAGCATAGATATCCCTCACATCCACCTCCACGCCGTTGATGTTCACATGTTTGGGATTAGCGAGGTTCTGCCCTTTCAAGCGTATGAACTGTTTGAGGACACCAGCAGTTATAGGAGCGGCGTCATCATTTGTTGCATCATATACAGCCGATATGACAGGAGAGCCGTTGTTGCTGAACAGGTCTTCCTTTTCGTCGTTGAACTTCACGACATCGCTACATGCGGTAAGGAAGAGCGTCAGGCAGGCCCACAAACCGATATAATAGATTCTTTTCATATTTCAAAAATGTTAACTTTAACGATATCGAGAAATTAGTTCCATCCCGGATTATTCTCCGTAATATAGGGATTGGCGGCCACCTCCGCAGTGGGGATGGGATAGAGCAGATTCCTTTCCGTGCGCAACTTGAGGTTGCCGGCATCATCCTGATGGTTCTCTGCGGTAGAGCCTTCATTGGTCACGATGGAATTCATGGCATCAAGGTAAATCCCCCAACGTATAAGATCCCATCGACGGTCGCCTTCACACGCAAATTCTTTCGCCCTTTCCTCAATGATCACACTACGCAGGGCATCCCTTCCGGGATTATTCATCAATAATGTGGCATTGCTACGTTGCCTTACGATATTCAAATAGGTGATAGCCTCTTCGCTGTTGCCCAATTCGTTTTGTGCTTCGGCATATATGAGGATGACATCAGCATAGCGTAGGAATGGCCATTGTGAATCGGCATAGTCGGTAGCATCGTTTTTCACGTCATCATATTTGGTGGTGAAAGCGAGACATTCCGACGATTGGTTAAATTGATATGCCAATCCTGTTGCCGCATACTCTGGATCCTGTTCCACCCAATCGCCCAGGATGGTACGTCCCTGCACCTTTTCCGACCAACTTTGCGGGTAGAAGAAGCAACCATTGTATTCTTCCTGATAGTAATATCTCCAGAAATGGCGGACACCATCTGTGATACGATAATCCTGGTCATCGAAGAGACAATACCAGTTATTGGTACATCCTACCCAACCACCCGACTGGATGAACGGGCTACCCGAGGATATTTTATAACCAGAATAGAACGAATGGATCTGTGTGCGGTATTTGGTATCGCCGTCAAGGCTTTGTATAGCGAACATGAACTCGGAAGCATCACGGTTCGTGCTCTTCCACAACTTGCTGTATTCGGACAGTTCATAGACCCCGAACTCCCCATCTATCACCCTTTTGGCCCATTGTGCTGCCTTGGCGTACAAATCTTGGGAGTTAAGTTCTTCGTATCCCGCCACCGTCGTTTTCTGCAACATCTTGGCCGACGGCTGACGGAAGATTTGCACATCCTCGCCGTTGTGGCTTACCGTTTCGTAAGGTCCACCCGTTTTCACCACCACCTGTGTACCCACAGGCATGGCAGCGGAAGCCATGGTGGCATAAACCTTGGCAAGCAGTCCGGCAGCGGAGCCAGCAGAGACGTGTCCCGTTTTATAGTTGGGATCATCGCGCTTGTACATCATCGACGAGGCGTCGGTGAGCAATTGGATGATATGATTGTATATCTCCACGATAGGAGTACGCGGTTTTCTCGTTTCTTCTCCATTGAACACATCGTTGTCATAATAAGGGATAGGTCCATAAGCCCTGACCAAGAGGAAGTAAGCAAACGCCTTTTGGAAATACAATTCGCCTATAGCATTGTTGATATACGCCTCATCCACAGAGGTCATATTCCTCAGATACCTCTCTGCTTGGTTGCAATCGCTTATTAAGTTGTAAGGACCTTTCCACATTTTGTCGAGCGACTGTTCACCTTGGAAGTTACCTGCTCCCAACTTTCCCAAAAGCCAATCAGGTCCTGAGATGTAGTCTGCGTCCAACTCCAATACTCTTGGAAATTCGCCCCAGCAGAACATATCATACAGCCAGTTGCTATAAACACCCGTCACCCATTGGTCGACCGCTTCTTTTGAGTCTCCCAACTGGTCAGGTTCGATGAAACTTTTCGGTTCTTCCTGTAGCCAATCATTACATGAAGAGGCCAGGAGAACCATCGTTCCCAACAACATCGTTGAAATATATTTCTTGATTTTCATAATGACTCTTTATATAAATGATTTATTAGAAAACGAATCCCACACCGAAAGAGAATGTTCGAGAAGCGGGATAGGAATAAATATCCACACCTCTTCTTGACGAATCACTACCGAAAGCATTTACGTCGGGATCGTACCAACTATAGTTTGTGATGGTGAAGAGATTCGTAGCAGCCAGGGAGAAGCGAATGGAATCGATGCCAGAAATCGGTCTCATCCAATTATAGGTAAGACTAATGTTCTTCAGTTTCAAGTAACTGCCATCCTCCACATACCTATCACTAAGTAGCAAAGTACGCTGATATCCGGAAGAAGCCATGGGCCATTTGGCGTGTTCGTAGTTTTCCGCCGTCCATCTGCTGTTGTAAACATCGAGCGGAATGTTTCCGATATTACCCATGGAGATATCCATCAAGTTGCCATTGAAGATGTCACCACCTTGTGAACCTTGGAACATAAACGAGAACGTCAGGTTTTTCCATGTAAGGTTATTGGTAAAGCCATACGTGAAATCGGGATTGGTGTCACCGATGATGGTACGGTCGCCGTCGGCATTGATGAGACCATCGCCATTGAGGTCCCTATATCTCACTTCACCCACTGCATTTGTGCCGCCATATCCGAGTCCTGGCCGAGCCACGGTTTCCGCCTCCGTGTCGTAGTAGCCATCCTCCACATATCCATAGATGGCACCGATGGGACAACCATTCCGTTGGATGAACACCTGGTCTGCCCCATACCACAAAGTGTTGGCGAACTGATCAGATTCCAATCCTGAGATTTCATTCTTGTTGAAAGCGATATTGGCATTGACATTCCAGTGCCAGTCCCCTTTATCGATAATCCTATAGTCGAGCGTCATCTCAAGACCTTGGTTCGTGACGTTGCCGCTATTGGTGAGATAGTTGCTGAATCCAGAACTTGCAGGAATGATCACATTCTGTAGGAGGTCACGAGTCTTTTTATGATAATAATCGATGACGAAAGTCAGTCTGTTGTCCAAGAATCCGAAGTCGATACCCGCATTCCACTGTGCAGTCGTTTCCCACCTCAAATCCTTATCGATAGGTCCTCTCCATTGTTCTGCGGCTTGTCCACTCTGCATTGAACCGCCGAAGGGGAAGTTTGCCGTATTCAGATGTTGCAGCGTACCATACGAGCCAATGCCCTGATTTCCCGTTTCGCCATAACTCATACGGAACTTGAGGTTGGAGAAGATGTTGAGGTCCTTGATAAACTTTTCTTCCGAAGCCCTCCATGCTATGGCGCCGGAGAGGAAGGTTGCCCATTTATGGTTGTCGGTGAATTTCGACGAACCGTCGGAACGCACACTTGCCGTGAAGAGATATTTGTCGTAGAGAGAATAGTTGATACGTCCGAGGAAAGAAGCCAGTCTTTGTTCTCCCACATCACTGGTCATCTGTTCGAAATTCAACGCCCTCTCCATGTTATAATCCTTGGTCATATCATCTGGGAAATCGGAAGCCTTCATACCCGTATTATCCCATTTTCCCGTTTCGAAAGTGAAGGCCCCCATCACATTCAACTTATGTATGTCGTTGAAAGTCTGGTCGTAAGTGATGATGGATTCGGCTGTCATGCTCTTCCAAATATTTGAAGCCTTGCTGGCCACACCGTTATTGGGGGATTTTCCCTCTTGTGTGTGTCGGTCATAATAACTGCCACGATGCGAATCATTATATGAAAGTCCCAAATTCTGTCTTACTTTAAGAACAGGAAGTATTTTCACCTCGAAGAAAGAACTGCTGAACCAGTTGATGGCATCGAGTTGGTCTTTCGTATTCTGCACATAGGCAGCAGGATTGGCAGCGAGCCAGTTGAGGTTATCTGCCTGCGTGGTATCCATGTGCGGTCCATAGGTGGGCGGGAATAGCAGAGCCGAGCGCACCACACCGGTATTGTAATTCAACGTATTTGCGAAATCCGTTTTTGAACTGGTGAAACTGGTGTTCGTACCTATTTCCAGCCAATCCGTAATATGTCGGGCAATATTCACGCGCAAAGCATATCTCTGGTATCCGGAATTCTTGATTACGCCATCTTGTTTGGCATAGTTGCCCGAAAATGAATAGTAGCCACGTTCATCGCCTCCGCTCACGCTGAGGTTGTAGTCCTGTGACCATGCGGTCTGGAAAATCTCATCCTGCCAGTCGGCAATATCGATGAGCGTAGCGTTACCGTATTCATCGTAGAACCACTGTGAGCGAGCGTAATCATCAGGAGCACCTGTGTATTTACCAGTATTATAGTCGATGTGACCATTCAGGTACTGATATCCCCATTTCCCTTGGTAGGGTGTGCTTGCACCCGTAGCATTATGGTAGCGGATATCATTCTCCACTTGCTCGTTTTGATAACGGGCATATGTAACCGCATCGAGCATCTCGATTTTCTTTGATATATGTTGCGTACCCCACGATGCATTGAACTCCACTTTCGGTTTGCCAGCCTTACCTCTTTTAGTAGTGATAATAACCACACCATTGGCGCCACGTGAGCCATAGATAGCGGTAGCCGAAGCATCCTTGAGTATTTCGATGTTCTCGATGTCGTGCGGGTTGATGAAGCTCAGAGGGTTGGCTTCCTGTTCCGAACCCGTTGCGCTGTTGCCTGGTGTAGAACCCGTATCGAAGGGAACGCCATCGACGATAAAGAGCGGTTGAGAGGAAGTGGAGAACGAGTTGGCACCACGGACTACGATGCTTATACCTCCACCTGGCGCGCCATCATTCTGTTGGATATTGACACCCGCCACTTTTCCCTGCATACCATGTGCGAGGTCCAGCGCACCGCCTTTCATGAGGTCATCGCCTTTGAGTTGGCTCATGGCACCTGAGAGGTCACGTTTCTTCATGGTACCATATCCCACGACCACCACTTCATCCATAAGTTTGGAATCCTCCTGCATAATGATTTGGAATTCCTTTTTCCCGGAGATGTTGATGGTTTGGGTGGTGTACCCGACACTTGAGACCACGATGCGTGATTTCCCTTGTGGCACCGTCAGCGAGAAGTTACCTTCGATATCGGTAACAGTACCCGTTGATGTGCCATCCACCATGATGGTAGCACCTATCATGGGCTCATTGTTCATCGCCCCGTCGAGCACGGTGCCATGAATCTGAGTCTGTGCGAAGAGCGGACAAGTCATGAGGATTGTCGCCCATAGCATTAAGATTTTTTTCATCTGTTGGGTTTTGGTTGATTAGTTATTATGTTTATATTAGGTTTAAGGGCTTAAAGGTATTCTATCGCTGTTGCCCTTTCTCATATTTCGTTTGCAAAGTTAATATGATAAGATGTAAAAGTATGATACTTTATTGACCATCTTTTTACAAAATAGGAAGAATCACTTTTTTCCGATATTTGACATGCGGTCGACTTCGGCCTTGACCACTTGCAAGGTGGTAGTATCAGAGGCAAACACCGAATTGAGACCTTGCGCCTCCTGTGCCGGGTCACCCGTATAGTCATCGCCCACCTGCCACTGTTCGTGTCTGGGTTGGGCGAAGCCTCCCCATCCCCAGAAATTGCATCCGGCGAAATAACCTCCACTCTCAGCATTGTCACCCACGAGCGAGAACACATATTTATAATATCCATCACGTCCCTGGGTGGTGGCGTCGAGTGAGAACTTAAATCCGTCGCGCGGATAGCCAAACTCCTCCATGACCAACGGCTTTTTCAGTTTGGCACAGATGGCGAGGTGGTTATCAATATATTCCTTGGTGTTCTGGCAACTCTTCTCCAAGTCGTCAATAAGGTGGTCAGGCCTTGCCCACGACCAGTTGTAAGGCCAGAGGTGGACGTTGCAGTAGTCGATGTTCTTATCGGCGCATATGCGTTCATAGGAAGTAATGTCGTTTTCGCACCCCCATGACCCTTCACTGCCCACGGATATGAGGTGGTTGGGGTCGATACTGCGTATGAGCGCCGATGCCTCGGAAAGCCATTTCTCGAAATCGGGTAACGCCTCCTTGCTGAATGCCCTCGGTTCATTACCTATCTGCCACGACATGATGGCAGGGTCGTCAACATAACGCACATTGGTATAACGGTTGGTGCGTCCCAATATGAAACGCACGTAGTCATAGAACAGCTCATGCGCCTTCTGACATGACGCATATTTCGCCACAAAGTTCATGTATGCCGGGTAGCCATCTTCATTAGGGCGCGGTGCCTTTCCCTCGCCTGCATGTTCGAGATAGAAACCGTAACCCCCACTCCATTCCCATGCGTTGTTGAGGTACAATACCGCCACCATGTCGCGTTTTCCCATCTCCATAAGCAAGTAGTCGAGACCTGCGAGGATGGTGTCGTTGTAAACGCCCGGTTCAATCTGCAATGTCGGCTCCACCTTGGTAGTCACTCCACGCTGCCCATCCGACCCCACAAGGATTCGCAGGTTGTCGATGCCCATCTGTTTCATATAGTCGAGTTCACGGCATAACCGGGCGCGGTCGCCGCCCTGTCCTTCGGAACCGAGGATGGCACCATACCAGAAATTGGTACCCACATAATAATATGGTTTACCATTCTTGACGAAATGGCCGTCTTTCACCTGTACGAAGTCGTTTTTCCCTACATTCTCGCCGTTTCCTGTACAACCATAGATAAAAGACATGGTTAATACCAGAGATATAAGATAATTCTTCATGATATACAAGAACAGAAGTTAAAAGCAGAGGGATGCCAGGATTGGCATCCCTCGATAAAATGTGTTTGTCCACCAATGGTAGATAAATAACAGCAGATTATTTCTGGATGAACTTACGCCCGTTACGGACGACCACACCTTTGTATTCCCCGCCAACACGCTGGCCGGCAAGGTTATAGACAGCACCGTAATTGGTGGTTTCAACCATCATGTCGTTGATACCATCCGAAGTGTCATACATATCGGTAAGACCGTTCTCGTCGAGATAGGTCTGCGTACATACGAAAGCTTCGGCAAGCGTATAGGTGGATTCAGCAGGTCCCTGGATGTAGAACTGCTTGGTGACAGCCTTGCCCTCGGGCAGTGCAACGACCTTCTGGAGACAAAGTTCGTTGAAAGCACCATCCTCGCCACTGTCGCTACCGTCGCACTCGACCATTATCTTGCCCTGGGTTGCAGTAGCCGGGTTGAACTTCACCACAAAATAGTCGAAATCGGAATAGTCGGCATCACCGAACCACCAACCTTTGCCGCTCCAATCATCGCCGATGGTGATGGTCTTCGTGCCGCTGTCGTAAGTGGAACCGCCCCAG
>JAFYZT010000005.1 GCA_017548605.1 Prevotella sp.
CGATGAGAAGGAGTCACCTATATTCATCCGCGATTTCCTTGGCTTTACAAAAAGAAAGGCTATCCCCATCGATGAGGTGGAGCCGGTAAGCGAGATAGTGAAACATTTCGTAGCGGGAGCCATGTCGTTCGGGGCATTGTCGAAGGAGGCTCACGAGGCCATCTGTCTGGCTATGAATAAACTCGGCGCGCGTTCGAACACGGGCGAGGGCGGAGAAGACTCTGAACGTTTCCACTCCTCATTCGATGGCATCAGCCTCTGTTCTAAGACAAAACAGGTGGCAAGTGGACGGTTTGGTGTGACAACGGAATATTTGGTGAACGCCGAGGAAATACAAATCAAGGTGGCACAGGGCGCGAAGCCGGGTGAAGGTGGACAACTGCCCGGATTCAAGGTCAACGAGGTCATTGCCAAAACTCGACACTCTATTCCTGGCATTTCACTTATCTCACCACCGCCACATCATGACATCTATTCGATTGAAGACTTGGCGCAATTAATATTCGACCTGAAGAATGTAAATCCTAAGGCTGCCATCAGTGTGAAACTTGTGGCAGAGAGTGGCGTGGGAACGATTGCGGCAGGTGTGGCAAAGGCTAAGGCCGACCTCATCGTCATCAGTGGTGCTGAAGGTGGAACGGGAGCCAGTCCGGCTTCAAGCATGCGCTTCGCAGGAATTTCGCCTGAAATAGGACTGAGCGAGACGCAACAGACGCTGGTGCGCAATGGACTACGAGGCGACGTGCGTCTGCAAGTGGATGGACAGATAAAAACAGGACGCGACGTGGTGATGATGGCACTGCTTGGTGCCGAGGAATTTGGCTTCGGCACGGCGACGCTCATCGTTTTGGGATGCGTGATGATGCGCAAGTGCAACTTAAACACGTGTCCGATGGGTGTAGCTACGCAAAATGCTGAACTGAGAAAGCATTTTGTGGGACGATACGAATATCTCGTCAATTACTTCACATTCCTTGCCGAGGAAGTGCGTGAGTATCTGGCTGAAATGGGATTCAAGAACCTCAACGACATAGTAGGACGGACAGATCTCATAGAGACAAAACCGACCATACTCGACTTCAACAGACTGCTGCACATGGAAGAAGGAACACTCCATTTCACGGGCGATGCCAAGAAACCGGCAGTGCCACTCGGCATGCAGGGTACCATCCTCGACCAGCAGATGATGGCGGCGGCTGAAAAAGCCATTGAGCGGCAAGAAGAAGTGTCACTCGACTATGCCATCAAGAACACCGACCGTGCCGTAGGAACAATGCTCTCAGGGGTGATAGCACAGAAATATGGTCTCGCCGGACTGCCCGACAACACCATCAACGTGAAATTCAAAGGCTCGGCAGGACAGTCGTTCGGCGCATTCCTGGAACATGGTGTCAGCTTCAAACTCGAAGGTGAGACGAATGACTACTTCGCCAAGGGACTGTCTGGTGGCCTCATTGCCATACTGCCGCCCACACGTTCGAACTTCAAGGCCGAAGATAATGTCATAGCGGGAAACACTGGTCTCTATGGTGCCACCTCCGGCGAGCTGTATATCAATGGACGTGTAGGCGAACGCTTCGGCGTGCGCAACAGCGGTGCCATAGCAGTCATCGAAGGGGCTGGCGACCACTGCTGCGAGTACATGACGGGTGGCCGCGTGGTGGTGCTTGGACAGACGGGACGCAACTTCGCGGCGGGTATGTCGGGAGGCGTGGCGTATGTCTATGACCCAAATCATACTTTCGACTATTTCTGCAACATGGACATGGTGGAAATCAATCTTGTCGAGGACAGCGTCAGCCGAAAAGAACTACTGGAACTTATTCGCCAACACTATCTACATACAGGGTCGGCCCTTGCTGGACGTATGCTCGACGACTGGCACCGTTACGTGGAGGACTTTATCCAAGTGGTGCCCATCGAGTATAAGCGTGTGCTGCAGGAGGAACAGATGCGAAAACTGAGAGAGAAAATCGCTGATATGCAGCGTGAGTATTAATGTACAATGTTCAATCTTCAATAGTCAAAATGGGAAATCCGAAAGCATTCTTAGAGATACACCGCCAGGAGGCTGGCTACCGACCTATTCACGATAGGATACATGACTTTGGCGAGGTGGAGCAGACGCTCAACACACACCAGCGTCGTGAGCAGGCATCACGTTGCATGGATTGCGGCGTTCCTTTTTGCCACTGGGCTTGTCCTCTAGGTAACAAAGCACCTGAATGGAACGAGGCACTGTATAAAGGTGATTGGGAACTGGCTTACCATCTGCTGAACAGCACGAACCCCTTCCCGGAATTCACAGGACGCGTATGTCCTGCCTTGTGCGAGAAGGCATGTGTGCTCAATCGCTATAACCATGAGCCGACAACCAACCGCGAAGACGAGGCGGCCATCACGGAAATGGCTTTTCAAGAGGGGTATATCCTTCCTCATACGGACATTCAGAGAAATGGGAAGACGGTGGCGGTCGTCGGGGCAGGACCCGCTGGGTTGGCCTGTGCCGATGCGCTCAACAAAATGGGGTATGCGGTTACGGTCATTGAGAAGAACGAAGCGGCAGGTGGACTCCTGCGTTACGGCATCCCTAACTTCAAACTGAACAAAACTATCATCGACCGACGGTTGCAAATCCTTGAGGCCGAAGGCATAGTATTTCGCTATGGTGAAACGGTAGAATCTGTCGAAAAAATATCGCAACAATACTCCGCTGTTGTCATCGCCACAGGAACACCGACTGCTCGCGACCTCAAAGCACCAGGACGGGAACTCAAAGGTGTCCATTTCGCCCTTGAACTGCTTTCGCAGCAGAACCGTGTGCTCGCTGGCATGGAATTCGGTAAAGACGAACGTATCACTGGAAAGGGAAAGAACGTATTGGTCATCGGTGGTGGCGACACAGGCTCTGACTGCATAGGCACCGTTCACCGACAGGGATGCAAAAGTGTGACGCAGATAGAAATCATGCCAAAGCCTGTCGAAGGACCTGATGACCCGCAGAATCCCTGGCCTAATTGGCCACGCACACTGAAAACGACTTCTTCACACGAAGAGGGGTGTGTCCGTCGTTGGAATATCAACACATTGGAATTCCTTGGCGAGGATGGCAAACTGACAGGTGTCAAAGTACAAGAGATAGACTGGGAACCAAACCCTGCGGGAGGACGTCCCCTGATGGTGGAAAAAGGTAAACCCGAAATCATCAAGGCCGAATTGGTTCTCCTTGCCATGGGTTTCCTCAAACCGGAACATCCCGAATATCCTGATAATGTCTTTGTAAGTGGTGATGCCGCCAGCGGTGCCAGTCTCGTCGTACGCGCCCTTGCCTCGGGAATAGAGACAGCACGGAAAGTCAATGAATATCTGAAGAAATGAGCATGATTCCCTTCACAAAGATGCACGGCTGTGGCAATGACTATATCTATGTCAATACCATGCTCCATAATGTGCCGAATCCACAAGAGACGGCACGTATTTGGAGCGACCGCCACAAGGGCATTGGTTCCGATGGACTGGTGCTCATTGGTGCGTCACCACTGCCCGAAGCAGATTTTTCAATGCGCATCTTCAATGCCGATGGGAGCGAGGCCATGATGTGTGGCAATGCCAGCCGCTGCATCGGAAAATACCTGTTTGAACGGGGGTTGACCGACAAGACAGAGATACGATTGCTGACACTCTCCGGTATAAAAATGCTTTGGCTTCATGTCGATAACAATAAAGTGCCATCCGTCACCGTTGATATGAATGAACCGGTATTTGAGGATGAGACACTGTTCCTGCCAAATCGTGGAATAAGCGAGGGGGTGTTCGTGTCTATGGGCAACCCACACTACGTCATTTTCACTGACGATGTTGATCAGATAGAAGAAAGAGGTCGCATGTTGGAGTGTTTCCCATCCTTCCCGCAACGATGTAACATAGAGTTCGCACACGTTGAAGACAACGGTGCCATTCGCACTCGCGTATGGGAGCGGGGTAGCGGCATCACTCAAGCTTGTGGCACGGGTGCATGTGCTACGGCCGTCGCTGCTGCATGGACGGGGCACACCGGACGTAATTCGCAAATTGAGATGGACGGCGGAACGCTCTCTATCGAGTGGCGTGAGTCGGATAACCATGTTTATATGACTGGCCCAGCCGCATTCGTCTTCGACGGCGAAGCGGAACTTCCCCTAACACCCTCTAACTCCCTTTAACTCCCTTTAACTCCCCTAACTTCTCCTAACTCCCTTTATAAACAATGGCTCTTGTAAACGAACACTTCCTGAAATTACCGAACAACTACTTGTTCGCAGATATAGCCAAGAAGGTGAATGCTTTCCGTGTGATGCACCCTAAGGCCAATGTCATCTCCCTCGGCATAGGCGATGTGACACAACCCCTTTGTCCGGCTGTCATCGAAGCCATGCACAAGGCTGCCGACGAAATGGGAACAGCTACAGGTTTCCATGGATATGGCCCTGAACAGGGCTATGACTTCTTACGTGAAGCGATATTGAAGAACGATTTCCTGCCACGGGGCATCCACCTCGATATCGACGAGGTCTTTGTCAATGACGGTGCAAAATCCGACACGGGCAATATACAGGAACTTATACGGTGGGATAACAGCATCGGTGTCACCGATCCCATCTATCCCGTATATATCGACTCGAACGTGATGATTGGCCGTGCTGGAACGGTTGAAAATGGTCGTTGGTCAAATGTCGTCTATATGCCTTGTACCGCAGAGAACGGATTTGTACCGCAGATTCCAGACCGTCGTGTCGATGTCATATACCTATGCTATCCTAACAATCCCACGGGCATGGTGATTACTAAGGCAGAACTGCGTAAGTGGGTGAACTATGCGCTGAAGAACGACACACTCATCTTCTATGATGCTGCCTATCAAGCATATATTCAAGACGATGATATTCCGCATTCTATTTATGAGATTCGCGGGGCACGAAAATGCGCTATAGAGTTCCACTCCTATTCAAAGACCGCCGGGTTTACTGGTATCCGCTGTGGCTATACCATCGTCCCCAAAGACCTCTCGGCGGCTACGCTCACAGGTGAACGTATAGCACTCAATCCCCTATGGTATCGTCGGCAGTGTACGAAGTTCAATGGCACCAGCTACATTTCACAGCGAGCAGCAGAAGCTATTTATACACCGGAAGGCAAGCAACAGGTACGTCAGACTATAGATTATTATATGCGTAATGCACACCGCATGCTCACCACGCTTCGGTCGCTGGGTTTCGAGGTGTATGGCGGTGAGAACGCACCCTATCTCTGGATGCGTACGCCTAATGGCTGTGGCTCATGGCAACTCTTTGAAAACCTGCTCTACGGTGCCAATGTTGTATGCACACCAGGTGTTGGCTTCGGTCCAAGCGGCGAGGGCTACGTTCGTTTCACAGCCTTCGGCAGCCAAGAAAGCACAGAAGAGGCTCTTGATCGTATCGCCAAGTGGAGTCGAGGGTAATTGCCTTTGTTTCAACAGTATTTCAATCCGTGATACCTGTGGGTGTCGCGGATTTTTTTAATGATAGTAACTTGGTAAAAGTTATACATTGATGGTCATTGGCGTTATATAGGTTTCATTTTGAAATCATTTCATGGGAAATAATAACAAAATGAAAGTTTGTGGATAAATATTAATAAATAATGATAGATATTTAATAAATTTATTGTCTATTTGTACTAATTTTGCAGCATAATCATAGCAAATAGTAATTATTTAATTCGAAAGGTAGAGATTATGGAAGCATTAAGATTTCAGGTTGTCGGCGAGGCGTTCAAGAAAAAGCCGCTCGACGTAAAAACACCAAGTGAAAGACCCGCTAAGTATTTCGGAAGTAAGGTCTTCAACCGAGAGAAAATGTACAAGTATCTCTCGAAGCAGGTGTATGAGAAGATGATTGACGTGATGGACAATGGTGCACGTCTGGACCGCGAGGTGGCCGATGCCGTGGCTGCGGGTATGAAACAATGGGCTACCGAAAACGGCGTGACACATTATACGCACTGGTTCCAGCCTCTGACAGAGGGAACAGCGGAAAAACATGACTCTTTTATCGAACATGATGGTAAGGGAGGCATGGTGGAGGAGTTCACAGGCAAACTGCTTGTGCAGCAGGAACCTGACGCTTCGTCGTTCCCCAGCGGTGGCATTCGTAGCACCTTCGAAGCAAGAGGATATTCTGCATGGGATCCCACATCTCCCGTGTTCATCATCGACGACACACTCTGCATACCTACCGTTTTTATATCCTATAGCGGTGAGGCGTTGGACTACAAAGCCCCGCTGCTCAGAGCACTGCATGCCGTGAATGTGGCGGCTACCGACGTGTGTCATTACTTTGATCCGACGGTGAAAAAGGTGACATCGAACCTGGGATGGGAACAGGAGTATTTCCTCGTGGATGAGGGACTCTATGCCGCCCGTCCCGACCTATTGCTTACAGGACGTACACTGATGGGACATGACTCGGCGAAAAATCAGCAGATGGACGACCATTACTTTGGCTCTATTCCCGAGCGTGTTGCAGCCTTTATGCGCGAATTGGAAATCGTTGCGCTCGAACTGGGCATTCCCTGCAAGACGCGACATAACGAGGTGGCTCCCAACCAGTTTGAGCTGGCACCTATCTTTGAGGAGACAAACCTTGCTGTCGACCATAACATGTTGTTGATGTCGGTAATGAAACGCGTGGCACGCAAACATGGTTTCCGCGTGCTCCTCCACGAAAAACCATTCGCTGGTATCAACGGCTCAGGCAAGCACAACAACTGGAGCTTGTCGACCGACAATGGCATACTGCTCCATGCACCAGGCAAGACTGTTGAACAGAACCTGCGCTTTGCCACGTTCATCGTGGAGACTCTGATGGGTGTGTATCGCCATAATGGTCTGCTCAAGGCGAGCATCATGTCGGCCACTAACGCACACCGTCTGGGTGCCAATGAGGCACCGCCAGCCATCATTTCCAGCTTCCTCGGACGACAGGTGAGCGAACTGCTCGACCACATAGAGAAGGCAGATAGGGAGGACATCCTCTCGTTTGCAGGAAAACAGGGTATGAAGATGGATATCCCGGAAATCCCGGAACTGCTTATCGACAATACCGACCGCAACCGTACCAGTCCGTTCGCCTTTACAGGTAACCGCTTTGAGTTCCGAGCAGTGGGAAGCGAGGCCAACTGCGCCAGTGCGATGATCGCACTCAACAGTGCTGTTGCTGAGGCACTCGTCAGCTTCAAGAAGCGTGTTGACAAGAAAATTGCCGAAATTTCTGAGAAACCAGAGTTTGCCGATGGCAAGCACACGGCAAAGTTCCACGCCATCATCGACATCCTGCGTGAGGATATCAAGACCTGCAAACCTATTCGTTTCGATGGTAACGGATATTCCGATGAGTGGGTGGCTGAGGCTGAGAAACGTGGTCTCGACGTGGAGAAGTCATGCCCGATCATCTTTGAGCGTTACCTCGACCCGGAAAGTGTTGAGATGTTCGAAAGCCTCGGGGTGATGACGAAGAAAGAACTTGAGGCACGCAACGAAGTGAAGTGGGAGACCTACACGAAGAAGATACAGATTGAGGCTCGTGTGCTCGGCGACCTGTCGATGAACCACATCATCCCTGTTGCCACACGTTACCAGAGTGCTCTGTTGAAGAATGTCGAGAACATGGCTACCATCTTCCCGGCAGAAAAAGCAGAGAAACTTTCCGCACGCAACGTAAAACTCATCGAGGAGATAGCAGAGCGTACCAGCACCATCGAGAGCATGGTCGAGGAACTGGTCAATGCCCGCAAACTGGCTAATAAGATTGTTGACGAACACGACAAGGCCATTGCCTATCACGACACTGTGGAACCGAAACTCGATGACATACGTTACCAGATTGATAAGCTGGAACTTATCGTCGACGACTCACTATGGCCGCTGCCAAAATATCGTGAATTGTTGTTTATTAGATAGGAAACGGGCTTAATTCTATAATTTGGCTGTTATTCTTTTTGCTTTATAATCACGATTACACGAGTGCCATAAAACAATCTTTGCCTGATGGCCGAGTGTGAGAGAATTTGTTGAAAATGCAAAGGCCTCGAAACTGCGACAGTTTCGGGGCCTTGCGCTTTATTCTCCCCAAAGAACACTTTGATACTTTTTTTTACCTTTTCAGATGCTTTCACGAAAAAAGTTAGGCATTTATAAAAAAAAATCGTACATTTGTGGCCAACATGAAGGAACTCGTCAACATACTACACCGACAGCAATGCTCTCTCGTGGTATGCACCACCGACGGATCACTGACCACATATAACAAAAAAGGGGTTCGTGACTTGGTGTGGCTGCTCGACAATGAACCCCGACGACTGCCGGGCGCACGTATCGCCGACAAGGTGATAGGTAAGGCTGCGGCGGGATTGCTGGTGAAGGGTAGGGTGGCCGAGGTCTATGCCGACGTGATGAGCCGCATGGCACTGCCGCTGCTCGACAATGCTGAAATACCCTATAGTTATGGAGAACTGGTGGAACGTATCGTGATACCTGAAGGCGACAGTCGATGTCCCTTGGAAAGCATCGTGGCAAAAGCCAACACTGCCGAAGAGGTGGAAACGATGTTACGCCAACACTTCAAAGAAAAATTACAAAACATCTAAACCTAAAACTCTCAACAACAAATGTCTCCAAGTCTCTATTCTCTCTCTCTGCGTGAGAGTCGTTCACTGCTTTATGCAGCTTTGTTCGTGGCAGGCAATATCATTCTGCCACAAGTGTGCCACCTCATCCCCCAAGGAGGACTGACACTGTTGCCCATCTATTTCTTCACGCTCATTGGGGCGTATAAATACGGATGGCAGGTGGGATTGGCTACCGCGCTGCTGTCGCCATTGGCCAACCATGCTCTCTTCGGAATGCCACCAGCCGCCGTGCTCCCTGGCATCATGGTGAAATCGACACTGCTGGCACTGGCAGCAGCATTCATCGCACAACGCTGTCAGAAGGTCACCATACCGCTGATGATAGCCGTGGTACTTCTTTATCAGGTCATCGGGTCACTCATCGAATCGGCTATGCTTGGCTCGCTTACCCTTGGATTCCAGGATTTCCGCATCGGCATACCCGGCATGTTAGTGCAAATATTCGGTGGTTACCTCTTCATCAAATACCTGCTGAAGAAATAACAGGTTATCTCCGAATGACCCACACAGACAATTGTCAACAATCAACCCCTTTATACTAAAAGAAGATGGAGCGTTATCAACGCTCCATCTTCTTTATTGTCTTACCGTCCGACAGTTTTACGATGTTCAGTCCTCGACGGGGACTGCTAAGCTGTGCTCCGTCAGCCCCATAGCGGGACACCTCCGTGACTTTTTCCGAATCAGAAATGCCCGTCATTCCAGCATTATCGGAATACACAAAGCGGATGGTGATACTGGTGGTGGAACCCAGACCGACACGAACAGACATCTCTGTAATCATCTCGCCGAACTGTTCAGGCTCAACGTCATACTGTACCTGAATACTGCCTCCGGCAGGGATGATGAACTCCTTCTCAAAGTTTGTGGCACTGGTCGATACACACTCGCCGCCCATGCACCATTGTCTGGCATCAGTGCCTAAGGTGTTCGACGTCATGTTGATGGTTGCTTTGCCGCTTACTTCGTTGTTGGTAAGGTTGTACAAGCGCAGGTCATTGCTGTTGTCCGTGGGGTTGGTGGTGGCGGATACCGTGCCCCAGTCGTCTTCTGCCGCGTAGAACGTAACGGTCTCACCGGCAGCAATGGGGGTTCCATTGTTCCTAAATTCCAGGGTCTGGGCATTCATAACTTGGCTCATGCCAATCAACCCAATGATAAGTGTAAAGATTCTCTTCATATATAATTTGTTTTCTATTTACTGGTCTTTGATACCTGAATCACGCCATTGTCATCATAAACGAAAACGACAAAGCTCAAATTCTCGGTTTCCCACTCCTCATGAAGAATGATGCTGTGGCGGAAAGTGCTGTGCTCACCTTCTTTCAAGGATATGTCTTCTCCCCAAGTGCCATTAACTGCTGCACGTAACACGTGGTTGTGTACGTACTCTTGATTCATCGAGCCGTCGGGCATCTGCTGTGGGGCGACGATGTTGTCCTCGGTCAACCATACTTGTAACTTGCAGTTCTTGGTCTCACTACTGAATACATCGGTATCGACGAATAACGAGTTAGTCGCTTCATCATACCATGTACTCGCCGACAATGTAACAGGTGAGGTCTTCTCTATCTCGGAACGGACAAGCGACGACCAATGGTCATGGGTGACAGGCTGTCCCTGACGGTCTACCATTCCCGTAGGCCACGTTTCAACGTTCCAATAGTTGTTATATTCATCTCCCAAGGCTGTGCGCAATCCTTTCACCTTGGCATTGCTGTACACAGCTAGGGCACCACCGTGAATACCCACGGCAATCACTTTGTCCTCTCCGTATTCTTCTTGTAAACGGGTTATCTCATCAGCTGCATTCGGACAGTTGATACAACGCTGACCGGTAAAATCCTCAATGAGAACGGCACGGCTCACCTCAGCAGGCTTCACGTAAACATACCGATCGCTCTCATTCACCTCGTCACAGCCTGTCATCAGGCAGCACAAGACAAACAACATCGCAAATATCTTGTTCAATTCTCGAATCACAATATTCAATCTTAATTTTTAAATCTTTTAATATTTTAATGTTTTATTTTTCTAATCTTTTAATTTTTTAATCTTATAATTTTTTAATCTTCAAAAGTTCCAATTGTACGACAGCGTAAAACCCTTGCTGGCAGGAACATACCGGCACACGCCTCCCGAACAGTTATAGCCTGCTTTTGTGCGACCGTAACCGGCCTGCAGACGATGGGCTCCGATGTTGAAAGTCACAGCCCCCATGTAATAATGCAGGTTAGTGGCACCGCAGTTGTACTCGTCGCTTACAGTGAACATCCAATGTGGTGCCAGGGACAGTTCCAACAGACCGAAAAGCCAGTCGCCGTCATCACCACGAGTGGTCAGGTATTGAGCCTCGCCACGCAACGTTATCTTGTTGCTGAACTTGTACTTACCCTCGGCCACAAAGATGTTCGAGTGAATCATGCCACCTTCGCCTTCCACGATGGTCATGTTGTAAAACTGGTTCATATACATCAGGTTGAGCTTAAAATCGCGTGTCACACGCTTTTCCAACTGGATGTTCAAATCTTGGTAGTAGGTCTGGTCGCCCCATTTCCAGAAGGCGGAACCATAGCCGTCGGTACCACGTAACGTGCTGCCAATCATGGGCTGGTGGTCATTGCGGTCGATGGCATGGACATGTGAGAAATTTATTTTTACACCAGTGCCATATTTGCCACCCAAAAAGGTGTTGCGCTTAAAGGTATATCCTGCCTCTAATTGATAAGCCCACTCGCCGTCGGGATGGGTGGCATAGGGGTAGAGGGCTGCTAATGCGTAGGTGTGCTCCATCGTAAAGGCGGGCAGGTGGTTGATGAACGACGAGGTGCCGGTCATCGAACGACGGCTGCGGAAAGACATGTTCACACTGCGCTTGGCCTGGGCCAACAAGCTGAGACCGCTCTTGGCGTATGTCATCGAGAGCATGGCAACATGGCCTCGACGGTAGATGTAACCGTTGTCAAAAGAGGGATCTTGTGTCTTGCCGGCATATTCAGCCAAAACGCTGACGGGTCCTTTGGTCAACTGGGCGCGCACATCCCAGGCGTTGACATTCTCGGGGAGGTTCAACTGGTGGGTGGCATCGGCGAAAATCTCATCCTCAGATGCTTTCTCATGTTTGTTGACGAACGATGCACCAAGGGTGAGGTAAACACCTTGCTCTTCAAAACCGCGTATCCACTGGTCAAGACTCAACTCTACGTCAGCACCGCTCACCCATGAGTGGTTTAACTTCCAATAACGACGCTGCTTACCAGTGATAGCCTTCAACTGCACTCCCTTTAAGGGCTTGACAACCAAACGGCCGCCAAGCAACGAGTTATCAACACCCAGCGAACGCTCTTCATAGGTGCGGAAAATAAAACCGCTGCCAAACTGCTCGTAGAAATGACCTAAGGTGAGTTCGGCATTTTTCAACTTGCCCTTGACAAAGAAATAAGGCACGCCCCAACCCTTGAAGTCTTTCTCAAAACCGGGTAAAGGATGTTCCAAATACTCCATGCGCAAACCGGCATCGATATATTTGCTCATCAGGTTGACTTCAGCATAGGTGTTTGTTTGTAAATCGTCGGACGTTGGCTCCGTACCGATTTTGTCGTCGTCTTGGGGGATGAGAATGTCGCTCTGTACACTGCCGCTTACGGTCACAGCCTTATCGTCGGTCTGAGCAACGACGGTGCCTGTGAAAAAACAGGCAAAAACCATCACAAGGAAAACATTTTTCATATGTATGCCCATGCTCACTTGCTCACCAACTCTCTTACTTTCTCAATCAATTCCTCTTCGGCGCCGTCGGTATAGCCGTTGTGCCTGTAAACGATGTTCCCCTCGCCGTCAACTATCAATACGTAAGGAATCATCTGGATGCCTAAGGCACGCTTAAAGTCGCTGTTGGGATCCAACAGCACTTCGTAGGGCCAACTATGTTGTTCTACCAACGGACGGACCTTGTTGATGTTCTGGGCCTGGTCGATACTCACGGCGATGAGCTTGACGCCGGTCTCTTCCTGCCATTCCTCATACACCTCGCTGATGGAGGTCAACTCGCGGTTGCAGGGCTTGCACCAGGTGGCAAAGAAATCGATGATAATAGGACGACCGCCATTGCTCAACGTGTCAGTCTGCACAGTTTTGCCGTTCATGTCCTTCAACGTTACCGAAGGTAACTGAGCCATGACATTAATCTGAACAAGAAAGAGGGTGATAACAATAAAAAATATTCTTAGTCTTTTTCTCATCTCATCAAAGTTTTAATTACGGCTGCAAAAGTAACATAAATGAGACGAATATGCAATTTTTCATCATAATTTTTCTTTACTATTCCTCGCCATAATTCTCATATCTCCCATAATTTTCATTCCTTCACGTCTTTCGTAAAAAAAATACTCACTTTTTTTTGTCAATTAATTGAAAAATACTACCTTTGCAGCCGCTAAACGTAAAATAGCTGGATGAAGAACGACAAAAAACAAAATCAGTACCGCGTAAATGAACAAATTCGAGTACGTGAAGTACGTATCGTAGGCGATGGTGGCTCCACAGTGGTGCCCACAAAACAAGCATTGGATATGGCAAGAAACCAGGGCGTCGATCTGGTGGAAATCTCGCCAAATGCTCAACCGCCGGTTTGTCGTCTTATCGACTATTCCAAATTCCTCTACCAACAGAAGAAAAAGGCCAAGGAGATGAAGGCCAAACAAGTGAAGATTGAGGTGAAGGAGATACGTTTCGGACCCCAAACGGGAGAGAATGACTATGCCTTCAAACTGAAACATGCCAAGGAATTCCTCGAAGAAGGAAATAAAGTGCGTGCGTATGTGTTCTTCAAAGGTAGGTCTATTCTCTTCAAAGAACAAGGAGAGGTGCTGCTTCTCCGCTTCGCCAATGACCTCGAGGAGTATGGCAAGGTGGAACAGTTGCCGCAGTTGGAAGGAAAGAAAATGGCAATCTTTATCGCTCCCAAAAAGGCGGGCGTGGCAAAGAAAAGCCAACAGAAAATGGACCGCGAACGTCGGGAGGCAGAGGCTCGTGAACAGGCAAAACAGGCTAAGGAAAATCCACAACAGGAGGTCGATGCCGAATTGCCTGCCAATGGTGGACTGCTCGCCAATGCTAAGATAAGTGCCGACGCCCTCAAAAAACTCACGGAGAATAAAGAGGAACAATAGGAGTATAAGGTTCTCTCATGTTCAACGTTCTTTCCAATGTTCAATGAAAAAAATGGTGCGTAACGCCCGGTATATGCGTTGCCGCCGATTATTAACAATAAATAAATAAAAAACAATGCCAAAAGTAAAGACAAATTCCGGTGCGAAGAAGAGATTCCGTTTCACCGGTACTGGTAAGGTGAAAAGACACCACGCTTACCACAGCCACATCCTGACGAAGAAAACCAAGAAGCAGAAACGTAATCTGGTTCACCAGGCTATCGTCGACAAGTCAAATCTCAAGCAGGTACGCGATTTGCTCTGCCTTCGTTAACATTCTAAGTCAAACATTTAAAGGAAAAAAATTATGCCAAGATCAGTAAATCATGTTGCTTCTAAAGCAAGAAGAACACGTATCCTTAAACTCACGAAAGGTTACTTCGGAGCTCGCAAGAATGTTTGGACTGTAGCGAAGAATACTTGGGAAAAAGGTCTTACCTATGCCTATCGCGACCGTCGTAACAAGAAACGTACGTTCCGCGCTTTGTGGATCCAACGTATCAACGCTGCTGCACGTCTCGAGGGACTGAGTTATTCACAGCTCATGGGTAAACTGCACAAGGCGGGTATCGAAATCAACCGTAAAGTGCTCGCTGACCTCGCAGTCAACAACCCCGATGCCTTCAAGGCTATCGTCGAGAAAGTGAAGTAAATCACACTTTATCCATCATAAAATCGCCATTCCATCACGGGATGGCGATTTTTGTTTTCACCATTCCCCACCCAAATCCTCTAAGGGATATTCTCTTACTCCTCACCTCTCACCCCTTACCTCTTAAATATAATCTTCCTCTCACCTCTCACCCCTCACTCCTCACCTCTCACCCCTCACCCCTCACCTCTCACCCCTTTTAATTTTTTTAATCTTTTAATTTTCTAATTCTTTCTTTTTTTCCTTATCTTTGCGCCATAATAACGAAAACCAACTGCAATAATGAAAAAGATAATCTTGATATTGATGCTCATGATGCCTGTGATGGCCATGGCTCAAACCGTCAGCAGCCAAGCAAGAACCGACTCCGTGGTGCTGGGTTCAGCCTCGGATTACTACAAACATAAGGATAAAAAAGATAAACAAAACTATTACTATAAGGGAAAACTGTTCCAACGGTATGTCAAGGCGGGCGATCAGCTTATCAAGAGCTACCATTTCCGTCAGGCACGCACCTCCTATATGGAGGCCATGGAACTCATTGTCCGCACACTCCAAAATCCTGACATTTCGGCTCTCCAACAGCAGATAGCCATTTGCGATAGGTGCATCGCACAAGGGCTCGATGCCGACGATGGCAAACAATAAGTTCTAAACCCCCTTCATACTTAGTGATATGCGCCCTCGGCGTGTGTCCACTTCCGTCACCTTCACCATGACATGCTGGTGAAGGTGTACTACTTCATTGGGGTCTTTCACATAACGGTTGGCCAATTGGCTGATGTGAACTAAGCCGTCATGATGAACGCCGATATCAACAAAGGCACCAAACTTAGTGATATTCGTCACAATACCCGGTAAGACCATGCCTTCCTCCAAATCATCAACTTCTTTGACGTTGGGGTCGAAAGAGAATTCTTCTATCTGCTCACGCGGGTCACGACCCGGCTTCTCCAACTCCAAAAGGATATCTTTCAATGTGGGCATGCCCACACGGTCGTTTACGTAATTCTTCAAAACAATCTTCTTGCGTTGCTCGTCATCTTGCATCAACGCAGAGATGGTGCAGCCGCAATCCTTGGCCATCTGTTCTACAATACCATAACTCTCAGGATGCACAGCACTGTTGTCCAACGGGTTCTTACCGCCTCGGATACGAAGGAACCCGGCACATTGCTCATAGGCGGCAGGACCTAAGCGAGGCACCTTCTTCAATTCGGCTCGCGAGGTGAAAGCACCATGTTCCTTGCGATAGTCCACAATGTTCTGGGCAAGGGTCGGACCCAAACCGCTCACGTAGGTGAGCAGATGGCGCGAAGCGGTGTTCAAATCCACTCCAACAAGATTAACACAGTGCTCCACGGTCTGGTCCAAGCTCTTCTTCAACTTGCTTTGGTCCACATCATGCTGATACTGGCCCACGCCAATGCTCTTAGGGTCTATCTTTACCAGTTCTGCGAGAGGATCCATCAGACGACGTCCGATGCTCACGGCACCCCGTACCGTAACATCTTCATCGGGAAACTCTTCCCTGGCCGTCTTCGAGGCGGAATAGACCGATGCACCGTCTTCGCTTACCACAAAAGTCTGCACCTGATAGTCGAAATGCAGGTCACGGATAAATTCGCTGGTCTCGCGGCTGGCAGTACCGTTGCCGATGGCAATGGCTTCGATATGATAGTCCTTCACCATCTGTTCCACATGAACGGTGGCTTGCATACGATGATTCACGGGAGGGTGGGGGAAGATGGCTTCATGGTGCAAGAGGTTACCCTGGGCATCAAGACATACCACCTTGCATCCTGTGCGGAAACCAGGGTCGATACCCATGACACGCTTTTCTCCCAACGGGGCGGCTAACAGCAATTGCTGGACATTATCAACAAACACACGGATGGCTTCTTCATCGGCTTTCTGCTTACTCTCCGATGCAAACTCGGTCTCTATCGATGGACGCAACAGCCGTTTGTAGCCGTCTTCCACGGCTTCGCCCACCAGACGGCTGCATGGACCGTAACCTTTCATATAGAATCGGTCTAGACGGTCCACACAACGCTCGTCATCGATAGTGATGCTTACACGGAGAATACCGTCGCTCTCACCACGTCGCATGGCTAACAGACGGTGTGAGGAACAGCGTTTCAATGGCTCTTCCCAGTCGAAATAGTCGCTGTATTTGGCGGCTTCGTCACTCTCCGACTTGCTTTTAACCACCTTGGAACGGATGATGGCTCCCTGACGGTAACCTTGACGGACAACCTGACGCGAACGCTCGTCTTCGCTCACCATCTCAGCGATGATGTCTTGGGCTCCCTTGATGGCGGATTCCACATCGGCTACTTCTCCTTTCACAAAACGCTGTGCTGCTTGCCACGGGTCACGTTCGCGCTGCAGCAACAGAAGGGTTGCTAGAGGCTCCAAACCTTGTTCTCGAGCAACCTGGGCACGTGTCCTACGCTTGGGCTTGAAGGGCAGGTAGAGGTCCTCTATCTCTGTGCTGTCCCAACTCCCTTCAATGCGCTGACGTAATTCGGGAGTGAGCTTACCCTGCTCGTCGATGGTCTTCAAGATACTCTCCTTGCGCTTCTGCAACTCACAAAGCCGCTCGTACTGATTCTTTACGGCACTAATCTGCACCTCATCCATGCCGCCGGTACGCTCCTTACGGTAGCGGGCGATAAAGGGGATGGTACAACCCAGGTCCAATAGGGCGATAGTATTATCTACATATTCGGCCCTTAGGTTCAATGCCTTTGCTATCTGTTCACTAAATATATTCATATCTTATAAAATCTTCATTGTTCCACGTTCAATGTTCCACCTTCACCCTTCGCTGTCTTCCCCCTCGGGGGATAAGAGGGGGGCTTCTGTCCTCATTTCCATAAACTGCTTCCTGTACACCGACGGCGTGATACCCACGGCCTGTTGAAACTGCTTGTAAAAGGTCACAGGCGAATTGAAACCAAGGTCTCTCCAAATCTGCTTCAATGGTGACTGCTCCAACGTGGGATCTGACAGTTGGCGGATGGCTTCGTTGATGCGGTAGGAATTCACAAACTGCAAATAGGTCATGCCGCCCTTCTCCTTCAGAATCTTACTAAGGTAGGTGCGGTTGGTGTCTAATAACTCAGCTAAACGCTCGCGGTTAAGTTGCGGGTCGGTGAACAACCGCTCTTTCTCCATCAGTTGGCAAGCCCGTTCGTATAGCTCCTGGGCGCGACGGTCGTCATCTACCAAGGAACCTGTGCGCGATGGGGTATCGTCAATGGCGGTCGTTGATGGGGCAGGAGTAGAACTAAGCGCTTGATGCTGTTCTGTCAATTGTGCATTGACCTCCTCCAACTTGTTGATGCGCGCTTGCATCTCGTCGTGCTTTTGCACGGCGTGGGCGTTCTGGCGGACGATATTCTTGTATAATCGGTTTCGCCGACGGTAGTTAGCCCAGATGACGGCAAACAAACCGGCAAGAACCAACAAGGTGATAACAAGGACGATATTCAACCTGCGCTGGTCAGCCATCTGCTGCTTCCTCACCAATGCTTCTTGCTCTTTCTGGTTGATGTCATTCAAAATGACCTGCTCATGGCGCAGACGTTCCATATTGATGGAAGATAGGGTGTCCATCGCCCGGTTGGCACGTTCCAGATATTCCATTGCCTGATCTTTCAATCCAAGACGCTGGCAGTTCTTGGCAATCAACTCATAACAGGCCACGCTCTTTGTTCGTATCGACGACTCTTCTACAGCCTGTAGGGCTTGCTGGGCCACGTCATTCGATTCTTTATACTTACCCATCTCATGTAATACCGTGGCATATTGCAGGTAGGCATCAGGGAGCAATACGGCTTGGTGGTATCGTTGAGCCAGTTCAATGGCTTTTTGAGCATGACTGGCGGCAGTGGCAAGGTCGCCGACATCGGCCTTCACCTTGGAATAGAGGGTGTACACCGAGGCCACATCATCGTACTGGTAACGGTCATAAAGCGATAACGATTCATGAAGGTATTGTTCGGAACGGGCGTTTTCACCTCTCATGTTGTAATACATAGCTAAGTAATACGCACCCATGAAGGTCTGCTCGAAATCACCATTCTTCTTGCCATAGTCATATATCTTGATGGCATTGTCTAATCCAGTCGTGTCGTTGTCGGCATGAGTAAGTATGAGCAGGTTACCGTATATACGGCCTTTTACCTGCTCGTAATGGGCTTTTTCCGCATATTCCAGACTCTTGAAAAAATAACGCTGGGCTACGTAGTTGTTGTTCTCGGTCATGGCGTGGTAAATACCCATAGCGTTCATCACCAAGGCGAGTACAGAGTCATTTTCTATCTCCTCGGCTCTGTTGCCGGCTTCATTGAGCGAATGGAGGGACTCCGCCTTCTGACCAGTGAACAACTGGGCAAGACCTTGGTAGAATAGGGCGTATGCTTCATCCCTGCTGTTATCATCCTCACGTGAAGTTTCTAAAAGCCGCGAGGATAATGCCTGTAACGTATCATAGTGACACAGACTCCTCGCTCGTTCACATTGTTCCCAAAGCGAGCCCGTTGACTGGTCATTATTTCCTCCTTGGGCATACACGTTCCCCGTTCCCTTATATATAAATAAGGTAACAAATAAAAAGAGAATCATATGTCTTGTCGTTCGTCCCATTATTCTTTATTGCTGCCCCCTTGTCTTCCCTATAATCCAAAATTCTCCTAGAATCCCCCTAAGTCTCCCTCGGTTTTCCTAGAATCCCCTCGGATTTCCTAAAAACCCTAAGTTTCCCTAGAATCCCCTAAGTTTCCCTAGAATCCCCTAAGTTTCCCTAGAATTTCCTTAAATCCCCATGGTTTTCCAATCCTCTTCTCCCTCTGCAAATATATTCAAAAACCGCAAAAACACCAAAAAAACCAATGAAAACTTGCTTTTTCTTTTCAAAAACGACAATTTGCCAAATGTGAAAAGAATAATAGTCAATAATCTGCCTTTTTATGTAATAAAATCGTAATTTTGCCAAAAATCAAACGAACTACCCTCAACCAACAAAACAGAAACAATACGCATAACATAATCATGAAGAGAAAACTATACTTCTTAACTGTTATGGCCTTGATGGTGGCACTCCCTTCCATGGCGCAAATCAAAATCAAGGGCATCGGACACTGGAACCGTTATGACAATGGAGACCAGATGGAGTCTGAGTACGTGGGATGGAACAGTGCCCTCGGAAAGGCAATCTTCATCGTCGAGCAAGGTATCTATGCCATGACATGGGATGGGACAACGCTCTCCACGCCAGTGAAGGAACCACCTGTGAACAAGTCGGATTTCTATAGCAACGGTCAGTTCACTGACAACGACAAGGCACTGTGGGCTAATAATTTCAATCTCATGGTTGGTAATTCGGGTGCGGCGTATGTCCATGGGCAACTGGTAACGGTGTATTCGCGTGACGAGCAGTCGACGGTCGATGAGGTTCTCTTCGCCGTGAGGAAATGGGACGCCAATACTGGTGACCTCCTCTCAAATCCAGATGATTACATGGCGATGTCAAGTAATATCGAGTCGGCAGGAATGTGCTACAATCCGAAAGACGGCTTGGTGTATGGATTGTTCTACCTCACCAATCAGGACCTGGGTGAGGAGATAACGTCTGACCCTGACTTCTTCGTCGACCAGGATGGCGACGCAACGAGTACCGATGCGGGTTACTGTCTCTGCACAGTCGATATCAATACCATGCAGATTACTCCCATCACCCCGGGACTCTACTACCGCAACTTCGTGGCTTTCGCCATCAACTCCGAAGGAAGGGCTTTCGCCATCACCAGTGGGGGAACTGGCGGTTATGAAGGAGCAGACGGCAAGATGTACAATATCGACAATGAACTGACTGGTGCCGAACTCTGTGAGTTCGATCTCACTACGGGTATCATGAAGACGGTTCCTACTCCTGCTGTTGACCCTGAGACGGGCGAGTCCTATGTCGAACAGGTGAATCCTTATCCTGCTCTCGGCTATTGCTCACAATACAGCCGACAGAGTGCATGCTTTGCCAAGAGCAATCCCAATATCCTCTACTGGAACGGCTTCTACAATAGCGGCAAGGGTGTCAATGAATATGGCTCATGGACTTCGTTGCCCGACAGGGAATGGCGTACAAACGGCAAATATGACACCTGCCTCTATACCATCGATATCACCACGGGTGAGTGTACGCGTGTGGCGATGATACCCAACCGCTGGCGCTTCTCGTGCATGTGGATTGATGGCGACGACTGCAGCGATGAGATGCCGACATTGTCCAAGCCGACCATCAGCTATTCGGAAGGTAAACTGACCTTCGACTGCGGAACTGAGGGTGCAACATACTATTCCACCATTACCGATACTGACATCGCTTCCTACAACAGCAGCGAGGTACAGTTGGGCGTCACTTACAACATCAGTGTCTATGCCACCTGTCCGGGTTACGAGAAGTCGGAAACCGCCACCGCCACACTCTGCTGGATTGACGTGGAGCCGCAGACGGAAGGCATCACCGACGCCGTGGCAAGCATCAAGGCCACACCTGTTCTTATCCTGTCAGAGAATGGCCGTATCAACATTACAGGTGCTGACGATGGCACCCAGGTCTATGTCTATAACGTGACGGGCCAACAAGTGGGTTCCGCCGTTATCCAGCATAACGAGGCTAATATCTTCACCAATCTCCATGCTGGCAATGTTGCCGTCATAAGGATTGGCAATAGAGCTGTCAAGGTCATCATGAAATAAATACACACAATCTTTTCTAAATCACTTTTACCAATAAAAACTAACTCACCAACAGCGGCTGTATCCTTCATCTGAAGCCTATAGCTGCTGTTCTTTTTTTAATTTCTATTCCCCTCCTTTTTCAACACAATCTACCTTTCCCTCTCCTCAATCAGTCCCCCCTCCTTTTCCCTTTTCCCCTCCTTTTTCAAAGGAGGGGCTAGGGGTGGTATGTCAAACAATGTTCCAACTTCTTTCTTAATCTTTTAATTATTTAATCTTCCTTGGGGAGCCTTTTCCCTCCTTTCCCAAAGCAAGTGACAACATTGACACGGCAACCAATACTTGTGCGAATGCCAGGCTCGGACTGGAGTCGGCAATCCAGCAGTACCAACGTGCGGAAAACAAATTGGACAATGCTGTTACAACCATCAGTGGTAAGGTTGATACCATCAATAATCACATCGACCAAGTTATGGAAGATGCGCCCACAAAGTTGAAGGTGTCGGTGAATATTTCTGATGCTGACTGGCAGAAGATGCACGAACTCCATGGCCAATGGATGGAGCAAGAAAAACAAAAACTTGACGACCATCACAGGCAGCAGGAAGAGAGTTGGCAGAAGCATAGCCAACGACTCACGAACATTGTGAAGAACAACGAGGGCGTTTGGATTTCCACGAAACTGTTCTACGTTGTCGGTTCACTATCCCTTCTTTCAATCATAACGCTTGCAATAGAGATAGCTTTCTATGTGTACTTCGAGTGGATAGCATGATAACTAATTAACGTATATGATGACATCAATAAAGGTAAAGTTCAGACCATCCACAGTGGATGGCAAGGAGGGAGGTCTCTATTTCCAGATTATCCACAACCGGGTAGTCCGTCAGTTGAATACTGATTATAAGGTCTTTGCAGAGGAATGGGATGCAGAGTCGGAAAGCGTTATCGTAAATGGTAACCGTTCCAACCTTCTATTGGGTATTCAAGAACGTCTGGCGTGGGATGTGGCCCGTCTGGAAAAGGTTGTCCGCTCATTGGAAACGGAGCGTCGTCGCTTCACGGCAGACGACGTGATCACCATGTTCCATAAACTGACCAAGGAGTCCTCCCTCTTTACCTTTATGCATGGTGTCATAGCTCAACTGAAACAGTTGGGAAAAGTCCGTACATCGGAGACCTATACTGCCACGCTCAATAGCTTTATGGCATTCCGAGACGAGCAGGATGTGCCACTTGACGGCATCAGTTCAGATATGATGCTCATGTATGAAGCCTATCTGAAAGCCAGAGGTGTGCGCATGAATACTATTTCGTTCTATATGCGTAACCTTAGGGCTGTCTATAATCGTGCCGTTGAAAAAGGATTGACTCCACAGAACAATCCCTTCCGGCACGTCTATACAGGAGTGGATAAGACCGTGAAGCGAGCTATACCTATCAAGGACATTAAGGCATTGAAGGAACTGGACTTGTCGATGAAGCCATCATTGGACTTTGCCCGTGATATGTTTATGTTCAGCTTTTACACCCGAGGCATGTCTTTCGTTGATATAGCATACCTCAGAAAGACAGACCTACAGAACGGAATCCTAACCTATCGAAGGAGAAAGACAGGACAAGAGTTGACCATCAAGTGGGAGAAGTGCATGGCAGAGATTATTGCCAAATACCCCGAAAACAAGACGGATTTCCTTCTCCCTATCATCAAAGAGGAAGGCAATGAACGAAGACAATATGATAATGCGCTGCATCTTGTCAATTATCGCCTGAAGGAGCTATCTACGATGCTGAAACTCCAGCGACCGCTGACTATGTATGTGGCTCGTCACTCTTGGGCGAGTGCAGCCAAGGCAAAGAATGTTCCATTGTCTGTCATCAGCGAAGGTATGGGACACGACTCCGAGGCAACGACACAAATATACCTCGCTTCACTGGAAACGTCGGTTGTTGACAAAGCAAACAAGATGATTCTAGGATTGTTGTAAACAAGAATTTGTTTAGCAAATTTCTCAATCTCTTTCCAAGAGACG
>JAFYZT010000006.1 GCA_017548605.1 Prevotella sp.
GGCCTGGCCAATTGTGTAGAAGATGTAAAAGCAGCCTTCCCTGGTGCTAATGTCACTAAGGGTTTCAGCATCTATGGTCACGAGGTGCGTAGCAATAAGGCTAAGGTAGAAAAATGGCTTAAGGGACTTGGATTTTAACAAACTACTAATATAATATGGAAACTATCAGATTAAGCAATGGCGTTGAGATGCCCTTGTTGGGCTACGGCGTGTTTCTGGTGTCGCCTAACGAGTGTGAACGGTGCGTGTCGGACGCGCTGAGCGTGGGTTATCGCCTGATAGACACGGCTCAGGCCTACCAGAATGAGGAGGGCGTGGGCAATGCGTGGCGCAAGAGCGGCATCAGGCGCGAAGACCTGTTCCTGGTGACGAAGGTGTGGATTTCGAATGCTGGGGAGGAAAAGGCCGCCAAGAGCATCGACGAGAGCCTGCGCAAGTTGCAGGCGGAATACATCGACCTGCTGCTCATCCATCAGGCTTACGGCGACGTGTTCGGCACGTGGCGGGCTATGGAGAAAGCCTATCGCGCCGGAAAGGTTCGCGCCATCGGCGTGAGCAATTTCCAGGCAGGCCGCTTCTTCGACTTCGCCCACTATGTGGAGGTGAAGCCGATGGTGAACCAGCTGCAATGCAACACGCTCATCCAGCAGACGGGTATCGAGCCGATACATGCAGAGTTCGGCACGAAGATGATGGCATGGGGACCGCTTGGCGGACAGGGTGTCGACGGCATCGTGAAGAGCGAGGTTTTGGCAGCCATCGGCGCTAAGAGGGGCAAGACTGCCGCACAGGTAGCCCTCCGCTGGCTCACCCAACGTGGCATCGTGGCCATTCCCAAGAGTACGCACAAGGAGCGTATGCAGCAGAATTTCGACATCTTCGACTTCTCATTGACTGCTGACGAGATGGCACAGGTTGCCACTATGAACCAGCACGACACGGGCACCATCAAATTTGGCGACCCTCAGTTTGTAAAGTATCTGATACAAAACTACGGATAACTATGCAAGGAAACTTTTCGTACCACAATCCCACCAAACTGTATTTTGGTGATGAGTCTTTGAATTATCTCAAGGACGAGTTGAAGAATTTCGGTTCCGTCGTTCTATTGAACTACGGTAGCGGTAGTGTGAAACGTAATGGCATCTACGACCAGGTAGTGGCCATCCTGAAAGAGGCTGGCAAGACCATTGTGGAGAACCCAGGCGTGATGAGCAACCCTACACTGGAGAAACTGCGCGAGGGAATCAAGATTGCACGTGAGAATAACGTGGATCTGATTCTGGCTCTGGGTGGTGGCAGCGTGTGCGACTACTCGAAGGCCGTGGCGGCATCGGCATTCTACGAGGGCGACTACTGGGACCAGTTCTGGCTGAAACAGGAACAGCCCGATGCCGACCAGAAGCTGTTGCCCGTGGGCTGCATCCTGACGATGGCTGGCACAGGCTCAGAAATGAATGCTGGCACGGTGATTACCGATGCTGAGCACACGTTCAAGGTGGGCCATGTGTTTGACGACCGTCTGATGCCGAAGTTCTCGATACTGAACCCGAAGTTCACGATGACTGTACCCGACAATCAGATGAAGGCAGGCATCTACGACATCATGAACCACATCATGGAACAGTACTTCTCTGACTTCGACGACAACACCAGCGACTATCTCTCCGAGGGCCTGATGCGCAGTCTCATCACGGCTTCCCGCATCGCTGTGAAAAATCCTCAGGACTACGAGGCCCGCTCTAACATCATGTGGACGGCAACATGGGCACTCAATACGCTCATTGGTCTCGGCAAGCATCAGGACTGGATGGTACACATGATTGGCCACTCGGTAGGTGCATGGACGCACGCCCCTCATGGCTACTGCCTTGCTGCAGTCTCGATGGCCTACTACCGTCGCGCCATGAAACCCGGCCTACAGAAGTTTGTTCGTTTTGCTAAGAATGTCTGGGATATCAAGGGTGACGGCATGACAGACGAACAGATTGCCGAAGCAGGTCTTGAAGCCCTGAAGAACTGGATGCTGGAGATTGGACTGCCTCTTACCATTAGCGAGATTGGTGCTACAGCTGATATGATTCCTGGCATCACAGAAGGTACTATCTGCTATCCCGCTGGTTATATGGACTTGAAGCCAGAAGATATCACAGAGATACTAAAGAAAAGTCTGTAACATGAGACGAATCGTCATTATTATAATAGTTGTGTTAACTATGATGACAGTAAACAGTCAGACGCTGACGGAGCGTCAAAAGGGATTAGCGGCATGTGCCTGCCTAATGGCACAGGGTGATTTGGATCGGCTGGAGCCTGCCGTAAAGATGGCACTCGACAACGGTGTGACCATCAACGAACTGAAGGAGGCTTTCTCACAGTTATATGCTTACACGGGATTTCCTCGTTCGCTGAATGCATTAGGCGTATTGAGCAAGGTGTTGGAGAATAAACAGACAAACTGGCAGGAGGGCAAGCCCTGGACACGCCCTGCCGAATGGGATGATGCAAAGGCGGCTTACGAACTGGGCAAAAAGAACCAGATACAGCTTTCTGGTCGTGCTTTTGACTACGAATTCTGCCCGCAGGACGACTACTATCTAAAGTCTCACCTCTTTGGCGACATCTTCGCTGGTGATCAACTATCACATGCTGACCGCGAGATTGTGACCGTAGCGGCATTGAGTGGTCTCGAAGGTGTGGCTCCGCAGCTGGCTGCTCACAAGCGAGGAGCCGTGAATATGGGTAACAGTCAGGAACTCGTTGATGAACTCTGTGCCTGGCTCGACAGTGATGGTTATACCCTACGCAGCAAATGGCCGAAAGGCGATCCTAATACTGCCTATGCCAAATATTTCACGGGTAACAGCTATCTGGCTGATGTGGGTGGCGGTATGATGAACGTGACCTTCGAGCCTGGTTGCCGTAACAACTGGCACATTCATCACAAGGCCGTGCAGGTACTCATCTGCGTCGCTGGTCGTGGATGGTATCAGGAATGGGGCAAGGAAGCCGTAGAACTGAAGCCTGGAGTAGTGATCGCTATTCCTGCTGAGGTCAAGCACTGGCACGGAGCCGCCAAAGACTCGTGGATGCAGCACCTGACCTATCACAAAGACGTTCAAGATGGCGCCTCAAACGAATGGCAGGAGGTAGTAACGGACGACGTTTATGATTTGTTAAGATAAGCAAGATTCTAAAATAATGGGGTAAAACTTGTAATATATAAATCTTCCGTGCAGTTTCTGACATGGAAGATTTAATGTATCTTAACATTTCAGTATGGCAGTATTCTGTTGATTTTGTAGGATGATAACATCTGCAAACATCTGCAAATATGGGGTGTAAACAACCCTCAAAATGAGTCTCAGATATTTGCAGATTTTTGAACGGTTTTTACATTACTTCTGACGAAATATTATGCAGAATGTAATCATGAAACGTAATCAATTATTGTGCTAATTCATTGATGGATAGGCAATTGTGTTTAATTTTGGCCGCCTTTGAATCACTTGTTAAAATACTTTAATAATAAGTTATAACTATTTGTAAACCAAATAGTTATAACTTATTTGCCCACGCAAAACTCTGAAAAAATCTTTCCTAAGGTTTCGTCTGGGGTAATCTCCCCGCCTACAATCTCGGATAAGTGATGGATGCAACTGCGCAAGTCTTCGCTCAACAAATCGCCGGATAGCCCCATTTCCATACCTTCACATACTCTCCGCATATCTTCTTGGGCGGCATTTAAAGCGGAGTAGTGGCGGGCATTGGTCACGATAACATCATTTTCAGATATTTCAGGCAAATCAGCCAGTTCATATAAACGTTCTTCAAGCACTTCCATTCCTTGCCCATATTTGGCGGATATACAAAGCACGCCATCCCAGAGGGCAGCCTCGCCCCGGTCAATCTTGTTGTATACAGGAAGAAGGGCTTTGCCTTCACTTCTTTGTTCCATCTCTTCGCGTTCCGAAGGGGTAGGGGGCGTGTCGAAAAGCCAGATAACGATGGTGGCCTCCGACAGCTTCTCGTAACTGCGTTCAATGCCTAAACGCTCAATGGTGTCGACGGTCTCACGTAAACCGGCTGTGTCGATGAAACGGAAACAAACCCCACGAATGGTAATCGTGTCTTCTATCACATCGCGCGTGGTGCCATGGATGTCACTCACAATGGCCTTGTCGTCGTGTAACAGTCGGTTGAGCAATGTGCTCTTACCGACGTTCGTTTTTCCGACAATAGCCACAGGGATGCCTTCTTTCATGGCTTTTCCTGCACGGAAAGACTGGATAAGACGAGAGATGTGGTCGCTTACTTCGGACGACAGACGGCGCAACTCGCTACGGTCAGCAAATTCCAGGTCCTCATGGTCACTGAAGTCTAACTCAAGCTCCAACAATGAGGTCAGGTGCAAAAGTTGGTCACGTAGTTCTCCCAATGCACTGGAGAATTGTCCGCGTAACAGACTCATAGCCATGCGGTGCGTGGCACGGTTCGTCGACGCAATGAGGTCTGCCACCGCCTCAGCCTGACTAAGATCCATTTTTCCGTTGAGAAAGGCGCGCTGGGTATATTCGCCCGGCTTGGCCTGTCGGCAACCATAAGAAATCAGAGTGTCGAGAATACGACGAAGAACGTAACGGCTACCATGACACGATAATTCCACGCTGTCTTCGCCGGTGTAGGAGTGGGGACAGCGAAACACACTGACTAACACTTCGTCGATGATGTTCCCTTCAGAATCGACAGCATCACCAAAAAGCACTCTGTGTGAAGGAGAGTCAATGAGTTGCTTTCCAGATTTGCTGCGAAACAGCCTGTCACTGAATGTCAGGGCTTGTGGCCCTGACACTCGTATCACTCCGATGGCTCCACCAACAGCGGTAGCCAATGCGCATATAGTATCCTCATTCATTCCAAAATCGTCACTCATCACTCGTCACTTAAATCCTATCCAGCACCTTCTTAATCAAACCGTCGATAGTGTTCTTGTAACTGGCGTTGGCTTCCTTGGCCAGACGGTTGGCTATCACCATGCAACAAGTCATTGCCTTGTGGCCCATCAGCAAGGAAAGACCGGCGATGGCACTGCTCTCCATCTCGAAATTGGTGATGTGCAATCCATTGTATTCGAACGACTCCACCTTCTCATTCTGCTTTGGATCGGCCAGACCCAGACGCAACTCACGGCCTTGGGGGCCGAAGAAACCACCACAGGCGATGGTCACGCCACGTACCATGTCGTCTTGAGCAATGCGGTCTATCAACTCGGCATTGGCATCGGCCACATAAGGTGCTCCCTTCTGCGGACTCCACTGCATATGTTCTACAAAGGCACGTTCTAAGTCAAGGTCACATACCTTATCGCGTCCAGCGTAGTAGTTCAGCAAACCGTCGAAACCGATGCTCTTGACGGAGGCAATATAGGTGCCTACAGGGGTGTTGGGCTGTAAGCCACCACAGGTGCCGATACGAACGATGGTCAGACTGCGCAACTCATCACGCTCTGTGCGCGTCTTGAAATCAATATTGGCCAAGGCATCCAACTCATTCAACACAATGTCAATGTTGTCACAGCCTATACCAGTACTTTGGACCGTGATGCGCTTACCTTTGTAACTGCCGGTGATGCTGCGGAACTCGCGGCTCGACACATCACACTCTTGCTCGTCAAAATGGGCTGCCACAGTAGGCACGCGGCCTGGATCGCCTACCAAGATAACTCGGTCGGCCAACTGTTCGGGTTTCAAATGCAAATGGAAAACGCTGCCATCAGGATTGATAATCAGCTCCGATTCCGGAAAATATTTCTTTGCCATAATGTAGGAGTTTTAGTTAAAAAAGCAAATTTAAACAATTTCTCCGAACAATGAAAACTTTCTCCCAATTTTAACATTTCCCTTCACCCCTCAGACGGGTTCCCCCCTCCTGGGAGGATAAACCAATCAACCTCACTCCTCAGATAGGTTTCCCCCTCCTTGGGAGGGGGATAGGGGGAGGCCTTCCAGCGCATGCCATACACTGTACCTCGCCTCGGGATTCAATTCCTCCACTTCGGAGAAGAGCCGGCGAATATCGGCGCGGTAGCTGTCATCTTCATACGGACAGAGTGTCTTTTGCGACACATAACCACGTATTCGGGCATATTTTTCCAAGTCGGCTTCATGCTCGTGGCACAAAGGACGTATAAGGGTCAATGGCATCTTGTCCATCTTTAACTTCGGCGGCATCGATGAGAAATGCCCTTGGAAAAACACGTTCATCAGGGCGGTGTGGATAATGTCGTCTTGGTGATGACCTAATGCAATCTTGTTGAAACCATGTTCCTGGGCATAGTTGAACAGTTGTTTCCTGCGGTTCCAACTACATAAGAAACAGGGTGACTTCCTGCGGTCGGTGCTAGGGTCGAAGGAAGTGGTCAGCACATGCAAAGGAACACCGCATTCTGCCGCAAATGACTCTAAATAACTGGTATCGCTCTCGTATGGGATATTGTCCATACGTACATGCACAGCCTCAACAACAATCCGGGGACGGTGGATACGTTGAGTGCCACCCAACAGCTCCAACATACAAAGTGAGTCCTTGCCGCCTGAAAGACCGACAAGAATATGGTCGCCATCCTCTATCAACTCATGATGCGCCAACGCTTTCTTATATCGGCTCAAAATGCGCCGATACAATTCCGTCTTCTTCCATTCGTCACTCATCACTCATCACTCATCGCTCGTCATTCGTCACTCATCGCTCATCACTATTTCATAAACACCAGATACACGGCGCAGATGATAAGCAGGAACGCCAACACATGGTTCCAATGAAGGGTCTGCCCCTGGAAAAGAATATTGGCAATCGCTGCAAACACTCCCAGACTGATACATTCCTGTATCACCTTGAGTTGCACCAAGTTGAAGGGACCGCCATTGCCCTCAAAACCCATACGGTTGGCAGGTACCTGACAGCAATACTCAAAAAAAGCGATACACCAACTAAAGGCAATCACACCTAACAGCGGCCAATGACTGCTCACGCCTGACTGTTGCAAACGAAGATGCCCGTACCAAGCCAACGTCATAAAGACATTGCTCAGTACGAGCAGCAATATTGTATAGAATCCGTTCATAATCGTGTCAAAAAATCAACACTTTTATTTTAATCTTCTAATCTTTTAATCTTTTAATTTTTCATGCATATTCAAGGCCGCACGACGACCGTCACCCATTGCCAGAATGACAGTGGCTCCACCGCGAACGATGTCACCGCCGGCATACAGATTGTCACGCGATGAGCGCATCTCCTCGTTCACGACAATGGTATTCTTGCGGCCCAATTCCAGACCTGCCACCGACTTGGGTACAAGGGGATTGGGCGACACACCCACGGCAACAATCACCTGGTCAACGTCCAAAGTCACAGTCTTGCCTTCAACGGGAACGGGACTCCTACGGCCGCTGGCATCGGGCTCGCCCAATTCCATCACCTGCAACACAGCTTGCTTCACGGCACCATTCTCGTCGGCTAAGTACTCAATGGGGTTGTGTAGTGTCAGGAAGTCAATGCCTTCTTCCTTGGCGTGCTTCACCTCTTCCAAACGGGCGGGCATCTCAGCCTCACTGCGACGGTACACCAGTGTTACCTTGGCACCCAGACGCTTGGCGGTGCGACATGAGTCCATAGCGGTATTGCCGCCGCCTACCACCATCACGTTCTTGCCAAAGTTCAATGGGGTATCAGTCGTGGGATTGGCGGCATCCATTAGGTTCACACGGGTGAGATACTCGTTAGACGACATGATGTTGATAAGGTTCTCACCAGGAATGCCCATGAAATTGGGAAGACCAGCACCGCTGCCAACGAAAATGCCGGCAAAGCCGCTTTCTTCCAAATCATTTATGCTCAATGTCTTACCTATGATGCAGTCGGTCTGGAAATGTACGCCCATCTTCTTCAGGTTTTCTATCTCCACATCAACAATGCGGTTGGGAAGGCGGAACTCAGGGATGCCATATTTCAATACACCGCCAATCTCATGCAGGGCTTCGAAAACATATACATCATAGCCGAACTTGGCCATGTCGCCGGCAAAACTCAATCCTGCAGGACCACTACCCACAACGGCAATCTTCTTGCCGTTTGAGGGGGCTATCGATGGGATGCTCATCTGACCGCTCTCGCGTTCATAGTCAGCGGCAAAACGCTCCAGATAACCGATTGCAACGGCAGGCTCGTTCATCTTCAAGTGGATGCAACGGCTCTCACACTGTTTCTCTTGAGGACAGACGCGACCGCATACGGCAGGTAAAGCCGAAGTGCTCTTCAGCACACGGGCGGCACTCAGGAAATCGCCGCGCTCGATGTTCTTAATAAACGAGGGGATATTGATATTCACCGGACAGCCTTCCACACACGTTGGTTTCGCACAGTCCAGACAGCGATGGGCTTCGGTGATTGCCTGTTCGGCCGACAGACCGGTCTGCACCTCTTCCAGACGGGTAGTGCTGCGGTAGGCAGCATCCAACTCGGGCATCACCACACGCTCAATGGCGGTACGCTCCTTAGGTTTCATCTGTTTGCGCAACTCCTGGCGCCAAGCGGCATTGCGGTCGGTCAACTCCTCCAAACTCATTTCTTCGTTGGCGGTGCCTTTAACAGAGTCGTCGTTCTTTGCCGAAACGCTGTCTGCTTGTTGTTCTTCCTCGCGATGATAGGCGTGGTCCTCGAGATGAGCCAGTTCGTCTTGCTCAGCACGCTTGAAGGTACCCATGCGCTTGAACATCTCGTCCCAGTCCACCTGGAAACCGTCGAACTCAGGACCGTCGATACACACAAACTTGGTCTTGCCGCCGATAGTCAGACGACAGGCTCCGCACATACCGGTGCCGTCAACCATGATAGTGTTCAGAGACACATCGGTGGGGATGTCATATTTTTTCGTCAGGAGACAGCAGAATTTCATCATGATGGGAGGACCGATAGCAAACACCTTGTCGATGTGTTCCTGTTGGATGAGTTTTTCCATGCCAACGGTAACAACACCTTTCTCGCCATACGAACCGTCATCGGTCATGATAAGCACTTCGTCGGAGGAGGCTCTTACCTCATCTTCCATGATAATCAGGTCCTTGCTCCTGCCAGCCAACACGCTGAGTACCCGGTTGCCTGCAGCTTTCAAAGCACGTATAATGGGCAACATGGGGGCGACACCTACACCACCGCCGGCACACAGCACCGTACCGAACTGCTCAATGTGGGTGGCATTGCCAAGCGGACCGACAACGTCGGTGATGTAGTCGCCAACATTCAGGTCACACAGCTTGATGCTCGACAGACCTACTTTCTGAACCACCAAAGTAATGGTACCGCGCTCAATGTTGGCATCGGCAATGGTTAACGGCATGCGCTCTCCTTTTTGGCCAACGCGTACAATCACAAAATGGCCGGCTTTCCTGCTTTTGGCAATCAACGGAGCTTCCACCTCAAAAAGGTAAACTTTCTCCGAAAACTGTTCTTTCCTTACTATCTTGTTCATAATGTCTTCTTATCTTTGTGTTTCAAATAGCCCTCCAAACTAATGGATGTCTCTTTGTCGAACTCTTTATATGTTCTTATGTTCCTTTGTCGATAAATATATATGTTCTTCTGTCCCTTTGTCGAACTACTTATCTGTTCTTATGTTCCTTTGTCGATAAATATATATGTTCTTATGTTCCTTTGTCGAAATATATATGTTCCTTTGTCAAACTTCCTTCTGTTATTTTGTCCAGAACATCAATCAATAATGTCGAACCCACAGTAGGGAACCAGCACCTTAGGCACACGGATACCCTCTGGTGTCTGGTTGTTCTCCAATATGGCTGCTACGATGCGCGGCAAGGCCAAAGCGGAACCGTTCAATGTGTGACACAGCTCAATCTTTTTGTCCTCAGCCCTGCGGTAACGGCATTTCAGACGGTTAGCTTGGTAGGTGTCGAAATTGCTCACCGACGATACTTCCAACCAACGCTCCTGGGCTTCGGAATAGACCTCGAAGTCGTAGCAGATGGCACTGGTGAAACTCTGGTCGCCGCCACAGAGCAGCAAAATGCGGTAGGGCAGTTCCAGTTTCTTCAACAGACCTTCCACGTGCTCCAACATCTCCTTATGACTCTCCTTCGAATGCTCGGGCTTGTCGATGCGCACAATCTCTATCTTTGAAAATTCGTGCAGACGGTTCAGACCACGCACATCCTTGCCATACGATCCGGCCTCGCGGCGGAAGCATTCGGTATAGGCGCAGTTCTTGATGGGCAGAGCGTCTTCGTCGAGAATGACGTCGCGATAGATATTGGTAACAGGCACTTCGGCGGTGGGAATGAGGTAGAAATCATCCAGCTCGCAGTGATACATCTGACCTTCCTTGTCGGGCAACTGACCGGTGCCGTAGCCTGATGCGGCATTAACAACCGTGGGGGGCATCAGTTCGGTATAACCCGACTCGCGAGCCTCATCCAAAAAGAAGTTAATCAAAGCGCGCTGCAAACGGGCTCCCTTACCCACATATACGGGGAAACCGGCTCCGGTAATCTTCACACCAAGGTCAAAATCAATGAGGTTGTATTTTTTCGCCAGTTCCCAATGAGGCAGTTTTGCAGAACCATTCGACGGAACGGTCGTCCAGTTGCCTACGGTATCACCAGCCACGCAATCGCGAAGGTTGCTCTTCACCACATGATTATCGTCGGCGCTCACGCCCTCGGGTACTTCATCATAGGGAATATTGGGTATTTGACAGAGAAGGGTGGCCAACTCCGATTCGCAGTCGCTCTTCTCAGTCTCCAATTGCTTGTTGGTCTCTTTCAACTGGGCCACCTTGGCTTTCACCTCGTCGGCTTCATCCTTCTTGCCTTGTTTCATCAACATGCCTATTTGTGAGGCCAGTTTCTTCGCTTCCGAAAGGTTGCTGTCAAGAGTCTGCTGGGCTTCACGACGGCGTTTGTCCACTCCAAGCACTTGGTCAATGGCTTCACGTGCTCCCTTGAAATGTTTCTTCTCCAAACCGGCTATCACACGCTCGGTTTCATCATGGATGAGTTTAAGTGTAAGCATACTTGTATGATTGTTTATTCTTTGTTATTCTTGTTCCTGATTGTTACGATTACGAAATATGGCTGCAAAATTACTAAAAAATATTGATTACGTGTACTATATGTCATAAGTTTCACGCTTTTTTTGTCTTTTTGTTTCCATTGAAACAGCTTCTGTCCTTCTGTCCTTTTATCCGCCTTCTCTTATGTTAACCCCTATGTCCCTTTGTCCCCTTTTCAAAACTATTTGTTCTTATGTTCCTATGTCTAACCCCAAAGTCCCTTTGTCCCCTTTTCAAAACTATTTGTTCTTATGTTCCTATGTCTAACCCCAAAGTCACTTTGTTCCTTTGTCAAAACTATTTGTTCTTATGTTCCTTTGTCTAAACACAGAAAAGAATATGTAACTCTGTCTAAAAGCAGAAATCCCGGCTCTTTGTCAAGAACCGGGAAGTCTGTGTTTGTTTGGAATAAGTGAAAATAAATGTTAGGCCTCAGCTTCGGGAATAACCGACACCACGCTCTTGTTGCGGGCACCCTTGTGGAAATTCACAGTGCCGTCAACCAAAGCATAGAGCGTGTCGTCCTTGCCAATACCGACGTTCCTGCCGGGATTGTGCTTCGTACCACGCTGGCGAACGATGATATTGCCGGCAAGAACCTTCTGGCCGCCGAACATCTTGATGCCTAATCGTTGAGCAGCCGACTCACGGCCGTTCTTCGAACTACCTACACCTTTTTTATGTGCCATTTCTTTGTCCTCCTTTTAAGCAATTACTGACTTGATTTCTACCTGGGTGAACTGGGCACGATGGCCGTTCTTCTTGCGGGAGTCCTTGCGACGCTTCATCTTGAAGACAATCACCTTGTCACCCTTAACAAGAGGTTTCACCACTTCACACACTACTTTCGCACCCTCTACGGTCGGTGCGCCTACCGTCACGGCACCCTCGTTGTCTACGAGCAATACCTTGTCAAACTCAACAGACTGGCCTTCCTCAGCATCCTTGATGTGATGAACGAACAGCTTCTTTCCCTGTTCGGCCTTGAACTGTTGACCGTTAATTTCTACAATTGCGTACATTATTTTATTGTAAAACGGTTCTTCCGCGAGGCGGCGTAACACTTCGTCACACGCTTAACCGAGCCCCCACGGACTAAATCGGCTGCAAAATTACTAAAATCCTTGCACATACAATGCCTCGTTACAATTCATTTTTTATTTTCTTAACAAAAAATAACAACCACATGGTCTCTACCTTCCTTTACCTCCCTCTATCTTCCTCTACCTTCCTTTACCTTCCTTTATGTTTTACCTCCCTTTTTCCTCCCCTTTATAAAAAAATCATTAACTTTGCACCATCATCACCCCATTACCCCCATAAACCCTTTATACTCCATGGAAATTTCCAGTCCACAAAATCCGAAAATAAAACATTTCATAGCTCTGCAGCAGAAATCGTTAGAACGCCGTAAGTCGGGGCTCTTCGTTGTAGAAGGTTTGCGTGAACTGTCGCACTGCATCCATTCAGGCTATCGCATACATTCACTCTTCGTCTGTCCTTCCATACTTGCAGATAAGCCGTTGCCACCGCTTCCTGAGGATATTCGTGCTTACGAGGTAACCCCCGAGGTCTACGCACGCATGGCATACCGTGAGGGAACAGAAGGACTTATGGCTGTTGTTGAGGCGAAGCAACACTCGCTGCAAGACCTGCACCTGCCGGAAAAACCACTCGTTATCGTACTCGAGAGGGTGGAGAAACCGGGAAACCTGGGTGCCATACTCCGTAGCGCTGATGCAGCCAAGGCCGATGCAGTTATCGTTTGTGATCCGCTTACCGACCTTTATAATCCCAATCTCGTTCGCAGCTCCATAGGGGCCGTCTTCACCGTACCTTCCGTAGTATGTACTTCTGAAGAATGTATTACTTTCCTCAAACAACGGGGCATACGCATCCTTACGGCGCAGCTTCAGGATTCCCGTTTATACTACGATACCGACATGCGTTCCGCTACGGCCATCGTCATGGGAACCGAGGCAACAGGACTCACACAGCAATGGCGCACAGCGGCCGATGCACATATCCGCATTCCCATGCTTGGCCGTCTCGACTCTCTTAATGTATCTGTCAGCGCAGCCATACTCCTCTTTGAAGCTGTACGACAACGCCACGCAAACAACGATGAGTAATCCATCTTCAACTTCTGCAAGTTCCAGTTGTAAGGAGTTATAAGAAGTAAGGAGGAGTTAGAAGAAGTTAGAAGCCAATAGCCCAAAGCCCATCATCGTGGTTGGGCAAGGTATTGTCCTTTAACTTCAGAGCGGCCCAAGCCGCAATAATTTCTTAACTTCTTTACTTCAGATATTATAATTCTTCATCCTTTCATCTATTATCTTCCGTTATTTTTCCGTACCTTTGCACAAGAAATGGTATCATATTGTAATAACGAGAAATAAACTTCTTCTGTGTCAAATATATTTCAAGGTAAAAAAGCAGCGTATTTCACGCTCGGTTGCAAACTCAATTTCTCCGAGACGTCCACCTTCGCCAAAATGCTTGGTGATATGGGGGTGATGCCGGCCGAAAAAGGGGAACGCGCTGACCTTTGCATCATCAACACCTGCTCGGTTACCGACGTGGCCGACCATAAGTGCCGGCAGGCCATACGGCGTATGGTGCGGCAGCATCCAGGGGCCTTTGTGGTTGTCACGGGATGTTATGCGCAACTTTCACCGACACAGGTCAATGACATTGAAGGCGTTGATCTTGTACTTGGGGCCAACGAAAAAGCACGACTTCTGCAATACCTTACCGAGGCATGGACGGAGAAGGTGCCCACTCAGGCGTTACATCGACAGCATACGGTACCTGTGAAAGATATCACTTCATTCCAACCCAGTTGCTCTCGAGGTAATCGTACCCGCTATTTCCTGAAAGTACAGGATGGGTGCGACTATTTCTGCACTTACTGCACCATTCCCTATGCACGCGGATTCAGCAGAAGCCCATCCATAGCATCACTCGTCAAA
>JAFYZT010000052.1 GCA_017548605.1 Prevotella sp.
TATGGCATAGTGCTCTGTGCGGTTCGTGACGGTCAGCAGATGTGAAAAAACCATCTGTGCCACGCTCTCTGTACTATAGGCCGGCACATTGGTCACAACGATGCCTCGCTCATGAGCCGCTTCGATGTCAACAACATTGTAGCCCGTAGCCAATACTCCTATGTATTTAAGGTCGTGCAATTGGCTAATTGTTTCCTTGTCTAAAACAACTTTATTTGTCAACACAATGTCTGCACCGGCTGCTCTATTTTCCGTTTCATTTGGGAATGTGCGGTCGTAAACCGTAACATCTCCTAACTTTTCCAGCTCCTGCCACGACAGGTCGCCAGGATTCGCCGTATAACCGTCTAAAATAACAATCTTCATAAGCCTATTGTTATAAAATGACTTCCATGGTTGTTTTTTGCACTTTCATTCCCATGTTCATGTAAAAAGACAATGCAGGGTCATTACCTTCCCAAACATTCAGGGTGATGTTATAACAACCCATTGACAGGGCGTAATCACGGACGAACTCATATAATGCTTTTCCGATATGCTTGCCACGGGCCGATTCATCTACACATATATCATCAATATATAGTGTCTTGATATCTTGTAGTAATAAATGATCTTTGACCTCAGTTATTTGGCAGAAAGCATAGCCTAATACGGTACCTTCAACATAGACAAATATGGGTCTCTTCTCATCATGAAGCATTGTGGCAAGCTCTTGCTCGTCGTATTTTGTCGTATGAGGTTTGAACAAGTCAGGGCGTTTCTCGTAATGCACCATGTTCACTTGGTGCAGTAACTCAATGATACGCTTAATGTCAGATTTGTCAGCTGTCCTAATCATTGCATCACTATTGTATTTCTTCCAATTCACCCGTCTTCGAATCAATAATGAAACCTCGAACCACAATGTCCTTCGGAACCAGGGGGTGAGTCTTGATGGTATCAACAGTCTTACGTACAGAAGTTGGCGTGTCCTTGAAACCCTCCAACCATGTATCGAGATCGATGCCACATTTGCGGATGGTATCAAGCGTCTCTTCTGTTACGCCACGGGCAATCATTTCATGATGGAAATGGTCGTAACTCATGTGGCACGCTCCGCAATGGGTGTGAGCCACTACCATGATCTCCTTAACTCCCAACTCGTAGATAGCCACAATCAGACTGCGCATGGCCGAGTCAAAAGCCGAGATGACCAGACCTCCGGCGTTCTTGATAATCTTGGCGTCCCCGTTTTTCAACCCCAGCGCTGCAGGGAGCAGCTCTGTCAGTCGGGTGTCCATACACGAGAGAACCGCCAGTTTCTTGTCGGGGTATTTGTCTGTGATGAACTTTTCGTAGTCTTTATGTTCTACGAATGTCTTGTTGTATTCGATAATCTGGTCAATCATACTAAATCTTATTAATTCAATTCACAAAGGTACTCATTTCTGTCAGAAATTTCGTATTTTTGTCCTCAATATTAGGATAGTTTATGAAGAAAGGTAAGATTAATTAAACAATAACAGGTATGAAGAAAGAAATCAGTACAACTAAAGCACCATCTGCTATCGGGCCATATAGTCAGGCAATACAAGTAGGTAGTTTTGTCTATACATCTGGTCAGATTCCCATTGACCCGGCAACGGGTAATTTTATAGAGGGTGGCATTAAAGAACAAACACAACAGTCACTGCTTAATGTGAAGGCTATTCTCGAAAAAGTAGGCTTGACAATGGGTAATGTAGTGAAGACAACCGTATTCTTGGCAGATATGAAGGACTTTGCGGACATGAATTCAGTTTATGCAGAATTCTTTAAAGAGCCATATCCTGCCAGGTCTGCCGTTGCTGTAAAGACACTGCCGAAAGGAGCACTCGTCGAAATCGAAGTCGTAGCATATAATAATCTATAAATCTTTTAGATATGGTTAAACACATTATTCTCTGGACGCTGAATCCAGAACTCTCCGAAGAGGAGAAGAAGGCCGTCAAGGCAGGTATAAAGGCTGGATTGGAAAGCCTGGTAGGTAAAGTCCCCGGACTCATCGACGTCAAGGTACATATCGACGGGCGGTTGACATCTTCTAACGCTGATGTGATGCTTGACAGCACGCTGGAGAACGAGGAAGCACTGAAAGGTTATGCTGTACACCCTGAACACGTGGCGGTGGCCAATGGGAAGGTCCGTCCTTACACCGTTCAACGCTCGTGCCTCGACTTTGAGATTTGAAATGATTATGGTTACAACAAGAGGGTGTGTCAAATTCATGACACACCCTCTTATTGTTTATGTTAGAAAGATATTTACTTCTTGTTCAAGGCAAGGTCGATAGCTACGGCGATAGCAACAGTAGCACCCACCATTGGGTTGTTACCAATGCCGAGGAAGCCCATCATCTCTACGTGAGCAGGAACAGAAGAAGAACCTGCGAACTGAGCATCAGAGTGCATACGACCCATGGTATCGGTCATACCATAAGAAGCAGGACCAGCAGCCATATTATCGGGATGCAGGGTACGACCCGTACCACCACCGGATGCTACTGAGAAGTAAGGCTTACCGGCCAATGTGCGCTCCTTTTTATAGGTACCTGCCACTGGATGCTGGAAACGGGTGGGGTTGGTAGAGTTACCTGTGATGCTAACATCGACATTTTCATGCCACAGGATGGCAACACCCTCACGAACGTCGTCAGCACCGTAGCACTTCACTTTCAGACGGCTGGGGTTCTTGCCATAGGGGATTTCCTTGACAATCTTCAGCTCTGAGGTGAAATAGTCGAACTGAGTCTGTACATAGGTAAAACCGTTGATGCGGCTGATAATCTGAGCAGCGTCCTTGCCAAGACCATTCAGGATGACACGAAGCGGCTTCTGGCGAACCTTGTTGGCCATTTCGGCAATCTTGATGGCACCCTCGGCAGCAGCAAAGCTTTCGTGACCGGCCAGGAAGGCGAAGCACTCTGTCTCCTCGCGGAGCAGACGAGCGGCCAGGTTTCCATGACCAACACCTACCTTACGGTCGTCGGCCACTGAACCGGGAATACAGAAACTCTGCAGGCCGATACCAATGGCCTCAGCAGCGTCGGCTGCAGTCTTAACACCCTTCTTGATGGCGATGGCTGCACCGCAAACATATGCCCACTTGGCATTCTCAAAGCAGATACGCTGAGTGTCTTCACAAATCTGGTAAGGATCAACGCCTGCCTTTTCACAAATCTCATTGGCTTCTTCAATACTATTGATGCCATTCTCTTTCAGAGCAGCAAGAACCTGGTTGATACGGCGCTCTTGACTCTCAAACTGTACTTTTCTAATCATCGTCGTGTCCTCCTTATTCTTTACGTGGGTCAATAGCTTTTACTGCTCCCTGCTCCTCAGTCGTACGACCATAAGAACCGGTGAACTTCTTAATAGCCTCATTGGCATCCATGCCAGCCTTGATGGCTTCCATCATCTTGCCCAGATGTACATACTCATATCCGCAAACCTCGTTGTTTTCGTCGAGGAACTGCTTGGTGATGTATCCTTCAGTGAGTTCCAGATAACGGGTACCCTTGGCCATGGTGCCATAAAGCGTACCAGTCTGTGAGCGCAAACCCTTACCGAGATCCTCCAAACCGGCACCGATGGGCAGGCCGCCCTCAGAGAATGCGCTCTGGGTGCGTCCGTATACAATCTGAAGGAACAACTCACGCATAGCTGTGTTGATGGCATCGCAAACGAGGTCAGTGTTCAGAGCCTCCAAGAGTGTCTTGCCAGGCAGAATCTCGCTGGCCATAGCTGCAGAATGAGTCATACCGGTGCAACCGATAGTCTCTACAAGAGCCTCCTGGATGATACCATCCTTCACGTTCAGACTCAGTTTGCAGGCTCCCTGCTGAGGAGCACACCAACCAATACCATGGGTGTAGCCCGAAATGTCTTTAATCTCCTTTGCCTGAATCCACTTGCCCTCTTCAGGGATGGGTGCAGGTCCATGATAAGCGCCCTTGCAGACGCTACACATGTTCTTGACTTCTGTTGAATAAATCATTGAAAATAAAAACTATTAAATATTAATGAATATTTTTCCTTCTTTTGGCCTACAAAATTACTCGTTTTTCATGAACCATCCAAGCCTTTTTCACTCCATTTAGATATTATTAACATCAAAAACCAGCCATTAGAAAAAGTACTTCTATATTATTTCGTATTTTTGCAACTCTAAATAGCAATTATGACAGATTTTGAGTTGGAAAAGCGGGTTCAGCGTGCCGTAGATAACTTCATGGAGGGCTATGGTTGTTGCCAGAGTGTTGTAGCTGCATTTGCCGATATCTATGGTCTTGACGACACCTTGGCCAAGAAGGTGGCAGCCGGCTTTGGTGGGGGTATAGGAAGGATGCGCATGATGTGTGGTGCCGTCTCAGGCATAGTGATGCTCGTTGGTCTTGACTGTGGACAGACCGACGGTAGTGATCGCGAAGGTAAGTCGGCCTGTTACAAAGTTGTGCAAGAATTGTTGGGTCGCTCTAAAGAAGAGAACGGCAGCCTGATTTGTGCGGAGATTCTTGGACTAAAAGGCTACGAGAAGGCAGCTTGCAGTTATCAGGCCTCAGCGCGAACGGCTGCATACTACAAGCGTCGTCCTTGTGCAGCAAAGGTAGAGAGTGCCGCCCGTATCTTTGCCGATTATCTAAGGAACAAAGTACAAGAAAAACAACCGTAAATCAAAGAATAACAAAGTAATTTCAGGACGTATGAGGAGAATATCATTGCTCTTTATGTCTATTGTGCCGATGTTTTTGTCGGCACAGACTAAATACTACCTTCCTACGGATAATGCATCAACAGAAGAGGGTGCTCGTGCAGCCATTGAGGTTTACCTGCCTCAAAAGGAAAAGGCAAATGGATGTGCGGTTGTTCTTTGTCCAGGTGGCGCTATGAGGTGGCTGTCATGGGAGAGCGATGTGGTGAAGATGGCTTCGTTCTTGAATGAACAGGGGATAGCAGCCATAGGATTGCGTTATCACCTGAATAAAGCTCCCATGCCGCAAGGCATGAAGATGCCCCCCATGGTTGATGTAACGCACCCGGAACATTTTCCGCAAGCTGATGCCAACCCGATGCACGACGCTACGGGTGATTCTATTTTGCAATTGGCAGCAAGGGATGCCAAGGCGGCAATACGTATGGTTAGGGAACATGCGGATGATTGGCATATAGCAAAGGATAGAATAGGTTTCTTGGGGTTCTCAGCGGGTGGAGGTGTTGCCATAGCGGCAACCATATCTACTACGGATGTTGTTGAACGGCCTGATTTTCTCTGTACCAACTTCGGACCTTCACTGATGCCTGTCAACGTACCTGCTGATGCGCCGCCATTGCTCATCATGTCACGTGCCGACCATCCCAATGTGGCGGCGGGACTTGTAGCTCTGTTCATGGAATGGAAAAAGGGTGGGGCAAATGCGGAAATGCATATCTATGGCGATGGTAAGGGCCCTTATGAGCTGATGCCGCAAACAGGAGAGACAACAACTGAGACATGGAGTTCCATGTTGATACAATGGTTACAATCTAAAGGATTTTTAGGCAATTCTCGGCCTTAGGGCTTCCATACGAATAATCCTTCTGAGGTAGCAAGGGCGCGAACCAATTCCAATAACTCTTCATTCGAGTTGTACAAAGCCATATAATGTTCGTTGCCATCTATGGCTATCATGGCACTTGCCGACTTCAACAATACATAAAGTGGTTTTCTTTCCGCTAACCATTGTACAAGGGTCTCTGGTGGTGGGTTGTCAGTCCATTCACCAGAAGAATGGAACACGGAAATGTTCTCATAACAATTCAGTTTGAGGAGGGTATTGCCGAAACGTCGGCAGAGCGCGTCTATCTGTGGCTCTTTCCGATAATAGTTTTCAATCTTGAAATATTGACCGTTACTGTCAGCGGGTACCTGCTTGGGCAATATGTCTATCACCCAATAAGGAGTCTCCAATAAAATGTCTATGATATTGTCCTTTTCCATCCTGTGTTTTTTACTCATTTCCTCTTTCTTTCCCCATTGCAAAAATAACGTATTTTCCTGAATTCTCTTTCATTAATGACGATTATTTATTATTTTGGAGAAAAGAAGGATGTTATACTTGCTCGTTTGAAATAGTTATTGTACCTTTGCGGAAAACATCAAAATTACTAACTTATGAAAAAACTATTATTGGCAATGACACTTATTGCATCTATCGCAACAGGCTGCGCACAGAAATCAAAAACACTGGTGCTCTACTATTCGGAAACGGGAACCACAAAGGCCGTGGCCGAAGAACTGCAAAAACAACTTGGGGCTGACATCGAAGCTATAGAAGCTGTCGAACCCTACTCTGGCGATTTCCAACAAACCATGCAACGTGGACAAAAGGAGATGCAAAGTGGACAAACACCGGAAATAAAACCGCTCAAGTCCAAAATCGCTGATTACGACACCATCTTCCTCGGCTATCCTATTTGGTTCGGTACCTATGCCATGCCTATCGCCACACTCGTCAAAAACAATGATTTCGAAGGAAAGACCATCATACCATTCTGTACATTCGGTAGTGGTGGACTGAATACATCAACCGATGCCCTCAAGAAAGCACTGCCCAAGGCAAAGATACAAGAGGGATATGGTGTACGTACGGCAAGAGTGGCTGCTGCGACTAAGGAACTCGACAGATACCTCAAAGAAAACGGATACAAAGAAGGAACGGTAGAGAAACTGCCTGATTACTCAGAACAGCAACCCGTCACCGACGAGGAGAAAGCACTCTTTGATGCGGCATGTTCAGACTACCAATTCCCACTGGGTACGCCCTCCACTGTAGGAAAACGACAGACTCCTGATGGCGCCGACTATAAGTTCACGGTCAAAAGCAGGGGGTTCGATGGCAATGAGGCCACCTCAACCATCTACGTCACCGTAGGTAAAGAACAAGGAGCAAAACCGGAATTTACACAGGTGGTACGCTAAATCCATCACTTTTATTCATCAAGCAATGGCGTTGCTATATATAGGCAACGCCATTGCTGATATGAATACGATTCCTCATCATTCTCCTTTAATCACCCATCAATACCAGTAGATAATCTTAATAATCCATTAATCTCATAACCTGATAATCTTTTAATCTTTTAATTTTTCATTCCTCCATGAAAATACTAAGAACACTGTCCTTCCTTATACTCGCTATGGCATCTGTGGCCGTTCAGGCACAGACATCTAGGGCGGAACTGCTGGCTCATCCGGAACTGGCAAGCTCCAACTATTGTAATTACCCCAATCCCTCTGGGCTTGTCACTCCAACGCCAGCTGGATACGAACCATTCTATATCACTCATTATGGCCGTCACGGGTCACGTTACATGACCGATGATGACGTGTACAAAAACCTTTTTAATAAACTCGATTCGGCACATATCATGGGATTGCTTACACCGACAGGTGAAGAGACCCTGCGGAAGATGAGAATTGTCAACGATGATGCCAAAAAACGCTATGGTGACCTGACACAGCTGGGAGCACGACAGCATCGGGCCATTGCCCATCGTATGGTGACGAACTTTCCTTCGCTGATGACGAAACCGCTGAAGGTTAAGGCCAACTCATCGACAGTGAGACGATGTATGCTCAGCATGGCGAATTGCTGCTTGGAACTATTGACGATGAACCCACAACTCGACATTGAGATGAATGCGAGCGAGCACGATATGTATTACCTCACTCCCAATGACAGCATCGACATTCCCAAGTCGAAGAGAGATGGTGAACTGTACGACATACTGTCAGATTTCAAACACAAGATGCTCAACGGGAAGCGTTTGATGACGCTTCTTTTCAACGACACGGCCAAGGCGAAAAAACTGGTCGACCCGCATATACTGGCTGATAACTTGTGGGAGGTCAATGCAGACTTGCTTTGCCTGCCGGAACTGCAATTATCGTTCAATGACGTGCTGACAGACGATGAGATTATAGATGGATTCAGGGCATACAACGCCAGCTGGTGCCTATGGGAAGGACTCATGCCGGGAGCACAACCCAATTACTATGCCATATACCCATTGTTGAGAAATTTCATTGACGAGGCACGACAAATGGTGAATTCAGGCGACGAGGGGGTACGCCTGCGTTTCGGACACGACAGTGTGTTGTTGCCTTTCGCATACATCATGGGAGTGAAAGAAGCTATTCATGCTACCGATGACATGGAGAACCTGCATAATTCTTTCGCATTGTATCGATTAATTCCCATGGCGGGGAATGTGCAATGGGTATTCTTCAGAAAACAGGGCAGTAACGATGTGCTCGTTAAATTCCTCATGAACGAAAACGAAACATCGATACCTATTCAAACGGATAGTTATCCTTATTATCACTGGACGGACGTGGAACGTTATTACCGCGAAATGCTGGAAAATGCCAATATAACCTATAAATCCAATGACAATGAAAAACAATAGGATAGTGGTTGTGGCCTTTGCTATGATGGTGGCAATAGCTTCCTCGGCACAGACCACCAAGAAAGAGATGCTCAATGACATCTACCGGACAGGGTCAAACTACTTTGCTTACCCGGGACCGCGCCAACAGAAACTCACCCCTCCGCCACAAGGTTACGAACCATTCTATATTTTCCACTATGCCCGACATGGGTCGCGTTATATGTCGAACAACCAATACTATGTCACGGCTATCAATATGCTTGATAGCGCACAGAACGTGGAATTGCTTTCGACAAAAGGTAAAGAGGTGCTCGATAAATTGCGTATTGGATATGCCGACGCATGGCACCGCGACGGTGACCTGACGGCATTGGGTGGGCGACAGCACCGTGAAATAGCGCATCGTATGTATGAACGCTTCAAGGACTTCCTTTCACAACCATTACAAGTGGATGCCAAATCGTCCACGTCACGACGATGTATGCTTAGTATGTTCAATTTCTGCATGGAAATGCAGTCGCTGAATCAGGAAATGGCCATTGAACTCAATGCCAGCAAGCATGACATGAAATATGTGGTCGAGGACAAGGGCCTCAAACCTGGTCCCTCTCAGGAAAGTGATGCGATGTGGCAACAAGCTAAGGTCATCTTTGATAGGGCTCACAATCCACAACGCTTAGTGGCTTCTTTGATTACCGATACTTCAAAACTGGCATCTTCTTTCAATGGTAGAGAACTCATGGAGGCGTTGTATAATGTGGCGGAAGACTTGCAGAACGTGCCGGAACTGGGCATTTCGCTCATTGACATATTCACTCCCGACGAACTTTTCAGTATGTGGCAAGGTTACAACGTATCGTGGCTACTCGATACGGGATTGGTACCTGGTAGCGCACCATATTATCGTATTGTCAACGAAGTGGTCGATAGCATCGTGGCTTCCGCTGATAAAGTAATAATGGAAAGAAAGCCTGCCATGACGCTGCGCTTCAGCCACGACAGCTCAGTGCTGCCGTTGGCCTATGTGCTTGGACTGAAAGAGGCTGTAGGGGCGACAAACGACTTGGAGAACCTTTATAAGTACATCTCCATCGACAAAATTATTCCCATGGCGGCGAACATTCAGATGGTGTTCTATCGAAAGAATGAATCCAACGATATTCTAGTGAAATTCCTCCTTAACGAAAACGAGACGACAATACCCGACATCAATACAAAAACTCCTCCTTATTATCACTGGAACGATGTCAGGTCGTATATCAAATCACGGCGGTAATGAAATGGAGGTGCAGGGTGGGTTCACCCTACATTGCCTAAATATACATGTTTGATACCTTCTTCCTCCGCGATGCGTTTGGCCATGGCCAAGGTCTTCAACGGGGTAGGGGGAATATGCCTCATCTTGTACTGTGGAAAGAAACGACTGAAATGGAGAGGAGCACCTTCCAAATGATGGTCAACTAACCATTTACACATATTACTTATTCCGTCGGCATCATCGTTCACCCCGGGAATGACAAGATTAGTGATTTCCAACCATACACCGGCATCACGCAGAGCGAGGATAGTGTCTAAGACTACTGACAACCTACCGCCACTCACTTTCCTGTAGGTGTTGTCGTTGAAAGATTTCAGGTCGATATTGGCTGCATCGAGATAGGGCAACAGGTCTCGTAGGGGTTCCTTGCAGACATAACCGGCACTCACCAGGATATTCCACAACCCGCGCTCATGGGCAAGCCGGGCGATATCAGTAATATATTCTATATAAGTTAGAGGCTCGGTATAGGTATAGGCTATCCCGGGACAACCATGCTCCACGCACAGCTCGATCACCTGTTCGGGTGATAAGTCTGCTGCAGCTACTTCATGAGGTGCTGCTTGTGAGATGTCGTGGTTCTGGCAGTTCAGACAATGGAAATTACAACCTGTACAAGCGATGGACAGACATTTGGTGCCGGGATGGAAATGATACAGGGGTTTTTTCTCGATGGGGTCAATGGCTACGGCGCAAGGTCGTCCATAGACATCGCTGACAAGACGATGGCCGTCATTCCGACGACTGCGACAGCGTCCTGTCTTGCCTTTTGCTATGTGGCAGTGGTGGGGACAGAGCAGACATTCCACGACTCCGTCGTCCAACAATTGATAATAACGGCATTCGTGTAATTCCATCAGAAAACGACGGCTTCATAAACATACAACTCAGCAGTACGCCAACCATCCCAACCCAGACCAGCCTTGTCTCGGGAACAATGACCGAGAAACTCCTCCTTCGTCCAGTTCACTTCGTCTGCCACTTGCGGAAGGAAGGTGCCACTGCGATGTCCCTTCACAATATAGATGCCGTGACGATGCAACTCAAACTCATCGATGCTCTTAATCCTACGCATCGGACTGAGCACAGAAATTTCAATGTCTGTAATGTCCATCTCCTCACGACGCAGGTCGGGAAAGCGTGGGTCTTCAAAGGCGGCAGCTTTAGCCATCTCGGAGATAGTTTGGTAGAGGGGTTGTGTCCCGCTGAGCATGCCGATGCAACCGCGAAGCTTACCCTCTTGGGTGAGGGTGACAAAAGCGCCGCAATGCTGGGCAAGGGTAGGATTTGTTGTTCTGAGTTGTTGACCATCTGGATGATAGGCCTTGTGGTCAAAAACAGACATGATGCTTTCTTTTGCGATACGCTTTAACTGTTGGCGGTCGCTGTCGGAAAGGGTGAATCCGGTGGGCGAATCTTGTTTTGTGGCTTTCGCTTTTCGTAGGATGGCAAAAGAATGGTAGCCCACCACACGACCGGGGTCGTGGTGGTCGATATCACCAGAATTTTGGTACAACAGGTGTTTTATTTCATAATCGTCATTGAGCATAAGCATCAGGGTGACGATGGGAAACTCTCCGCAGGCACTGGTGGAGAGGTTTTTCTTGCCAAGACGACTGTTGCTTTCTATTGTGGCAATGAACTGGCCCACATCACCGCCAAGAATAGCATCGCGTGTCTTTCCATCTACCTCGTAGGCGTCTTTATAGGAGGGGTAATGCGAAAAGTCACTGCTGATGACAAACAGGTTCTCATCGGTGAAATAGGGCCTCAGCACCTCGGCCATACGTTGCAATTTCGTGTAGTCATTCGTAGAGATGATGATAGGCACGATGGGGGGAACCTCTTTCATGCGTCGTTGGAGAAAAGGCAACTGTACCTCCAGGCAATGCTCGCGGTCATGGGCTTTCTTCTTATACGCGAAAACACTATCTGCACGGGTCAGTGCCAGTGCGGTCTCATGGTCTACCTTTACCCTGCCTAAAGGAGTGGCGTAGTAGTCTGCTTCAGTATTTACACTCGCACCTTCAAGCCATTCGTAATGGCTGGGACCTAACAGGAAAATGCGCTTGTAATGTTTGTTAGAACGTATGGCCATATAGGCCGATGCAGCTACGTTACCGGAGAAATAATGCCCTGCATGGGGTACGATAACAGCGGCTAAGTTGTCATAAGCGCGCTCTTTGGCATGACGGCGGAGATAGTCGTCCACTTCTTGTCTCAATACATTGGGGTCGCTCTCATAAAATCGTCCGGCCTGCGTAGCGGGTCTGACAATAGGGGACTTTCGTTGGGCGAATATAGGCATAGTTGTAATGGTTAGTATGATGGCTAAAAGCCATGTTGTTTTTCTCTTCCCTTCCATGGCATGTGGAAAAAGGTTATCGCCCAGAACTAAAATCCACCAGTATCCTAAACACCTTGCCGGGTGCCTCAGACCACTGCTGCATAGCCGTGGCAGCATCCTCGGGCGTTACAACCTTACTAATGAGAGCATCCACCGGGCATGTTCCTCTTTCCAAATAATGAATGACGGCACGGAAATCACTGGGCTCGGCATTGCGAGAACCACGGATGTCCAACTCTTTTTGAACGAAATATTTGGTTTGGAAAGATACCTCGGCCTTGGCGTAGCCGATGCAGATGACGCGACCCGTGAAAGCCACTTCATCAACGGCCATCTGGTAGGTGATGGGACTGCCAACAGCTTCTATCACCACATCGGGGCCGAAACCGGAAGTAATCTCCAACAGACGGGCATGAACATCCTCTGTCATTGTGTTGATGACATAACTGGCACCCATCTCCTTGGCCAACGAGAGTTTTTCATCGTCGATGTCTGCGGCGACAACGGTAGCACCGCGCTGCACGCTACGGACAACGGCTCCCATGCCCACCATACCGCATCCGATAACCATCACTACGTCAATATCTGTCACTTGGGCACGGCTCACTGCGTGGAAACCAACACTCATGGGCTCTATCAAAGCACAGGTGCGGGGAGTGAGCAATCCTGCTGGAATGACCTTCTCCCACGGTAATGCGATAAATTCACGCATGGCTCCATTGCGTTGAACGCCCAATGTCTCGTTATGCTGACAGGCATTGACACGTTTGTTTCTGCACGAGGCGCACTTGCCACAGTTGGTGTACGGGTTCACCGTCACAACCATCCCGGGCTTTAGGCCTTCGGGAACAGCACTGCCTACTTTCTCTATCACGGCACCCACTTCATGACCTGGTATCACGGGCATTTTCACCATGGGATTCTTGCCCAAATAGGTACTCAAGTCGGAACCGCAAAAACCGACATATTCCAAACGAAGGAGCACCTCATTGTCCTTCATCCCTTCCTCTGGAATATTGACTACTCCCATCTCCCTAACTCCACTTATCTGAATTGCTTTCATATCTAAACAGTCAACTATTATTTATGTTCAACCTTCAATGTTCAACTATCCACCTTCAACGTTCAATGTTCCACCTTCAACGTTCAATGTTCCACCTTCAACGTTCAATGTTCCACCTTCAACGTTCAATGTTCCACCTTCAACGTTCAATGTTCCACCTTCAACGTTCAATGTTCCACCTTCAATGTTCAACGTTTCACGTTCAACGTCTTTCACTCTGCCATATGCTTCACGTAAGGCAGTCGTGGCAATGCTCCAAAGCCATAGAATACCTTTGCATTACCACCAAGCAGCATCAGTATCTCTTCCCACGTCAATTCTTTACTCTTCACGATGAAGTCATACGACATACGATAGGTGATGGCGGCGATGGTGCGGGGATAGTCGCTGCCCCACATTATCTTGTCCATGCCCACCAGCTCTGCTGCTTCACGGATAACACGTATAGCGGTAGGGTACGGGTAAAACTCAGAATTGTATAGCCACGTGATACCGCCAGTCTCTATTCTCACATGCTCATAGCTTGCCAATTTCACCTGACGTCGCCAAGAGGCATTCTCCCAAGGGGATATAACAGGTGGATTGGCCATGCATAGATGACCGATGGCGACCCGAAGTAGGGGATATTCTTGAATAACTTGTTCCAATTCGTTTACCTGCTGGTCGCTATCGGCAAGGGTGATGGACAATAGTATGTCTTTCTCCTCCATGTAATGGAACATTTTCATCATCTCTTCGCTCAACAACGAACGACCCAATAATCGATGACCAGGGATGGCGATGCCCTTGAATCCTTTTTCTATCAAAGAACGGGCTTGTTCGAAGAAGCCTTCTTTCAAGTAGTCCGCCATGCCGCATACGAAGAATCGGTCGGGATAACGTTGGCGTACAGTATCAAGATAGTCGTTCTGGATGCCGTCGATAAATTCTTGCACGACTACGGCTCCAGCAACCTGCGCAAAATCCATGTTGCTCAGGAATACTTCAGCGGTGTTTTTCCCGTCAATCATAAACGGTGGAAGCATCTGCACTTCCTCACCGAGGAACAGCGAGCGCCCATTCTTTGTAGTGCGGATAACTTGACCATTCCAACTGGTATCTTGACGCAGCCACAAATGACTGTGCGCGTCAATAATCATGAGTTCTTCCATCGCACAAACATTTGGTCGCCAATAATCGCTTGCACTTCCTTCACTAAGTTTGTATCCATAGGCTCGTTCACGTAACCGATGTTTTTCAGTACGTTGGCGGGGTTGGCGCTGCTGAACAGGGTACTTGTGATGCGGAGGTTAAGGCTAGTGGAGAATTGAATAGCTAACTTTTCAATGGGATATCCTTCTTTTTGGCAGAAGGCAGCTGCTTTTGCACAAGCGTCCTTCAACGGTTTGGGAGCAGGATGCCAGTCTGGAGTACCACGACTTGACAATAGGCCCATTGACAAGGGGGAGGCGTTAATAACTCCTACACCGTGACTCTCAAAGAAATCAAGGTATTCGGTGAGCAATGTGTCGTTTAATGAATAGTGGCAGAAATTCAGGATACTCTCTACGGTGCCATCATCGCATCGTTCAATGACCCATTTCAGGTTCTCTGGCTGGAGATCGGTAATGCCAACATGACCTACCACGCCTTTCTCGCGGAGGGCGACCAGGGCGGGCAACGTCTCATCGACAACCTTTTGCAAACCACCATCCAGACCAGCCTGAAACTCGATGTCGTGGACATTGATCAGGTCGATATAATCCAGATGCAGACGTTCCATACTTTCATACACACTGTCGGTAACGCGTTGTGTGGAATAGTCCCATGTGTTTACGCCGTCTTTCCCATAGCGGCCTACCTTCGTTGATAGGTAATATTTGTTTCGCGGTATTTCTTGTAGTGCTTTACCCAATACCGTTTCGGCTTTCAGATGACCGTAGTAAGGAGATACATCGATGAAGTTGATGCCGTTGTCCACTGCCGTATGGACGGCACGGATGCCTTCGTCTTCACGAATACCACGGAATACGCCGCCCAATGATGATGCTCCGAAACTAAGATTTGATAAGCGCAAGCCTGTCTTCCCTAATTCATTGTAAACCATTACTATATTGTTTAGTGTTCAGTGCCTTAATATAATTATTCTTTTAAATAATTTTATAATCTTTTAATTTTATAATTATTCAATCTTACCACGTTATTGTATCTTCGTCGCCGCAACAACAAACTCATATTCTATCATGTCTTGTCCCCAGTGGGCTATAAGGCGTTTCTTGCCCTTGGTGATGGTGACAATCTTAGTACCCTTAGCCACGTTAAAACCCATATTGTCATCTTGGGGACTGTCATAGTAGATGGTAAGTTTATTACCCTCTACCTCGGCATAGACATTGGCACGTACCATGCACTGCCATCCGTCTATAGACATAGATCCGTAATAGGTGTCGTCATGGTCAATCTCAAAACTGATGTTATAACAGATGCTTGTGCCTCCGGCGGTCTTGCCGGCGCAATGCGACGCAACATAACTGCCCGCCCATCCCTTTTTCTGGGCGTTAACTTGGATACTGAATGCGAGAAGGGCCACTATCAGCAAACCCACCTTCTCAATACGTTTGATAGTCTTCATAATGGTTTATTTATGTTGTCAAAAATCTCTATCTATTTTTAAGGACAATCTCGTCTCCTTTCTTCGTGTCAATGTCATATTCATACACTTGACGGAATGAGGCTGTGGGCACCTGCGACAATTCAGGTGAAACCACAGTCTGCTTCACTTCGGCACCGTTCAACAGAGGATTAGGACACCCGCCCTGTGCGGGACGGAGCCCCTTGCCTTCCAAAGGTAGATAAGAACGAACACGTAACACACCTCCTAAGGTGGACTTTACCTTCACCTCCAGAGATACTGGGCCATCGACAGACCATTCCTCATCCACGATAAATCCGCCACGAGCTTTCAATCCCGTCACTTTGCCTTTGTGCCATGCCTCGGGAAGGGCAGGCAACAGATGGACGGCACCGTCATGGCTTTGTAACAGCATTTCTGCCACACCAGCGGTGAAACCGAAATTGCCGTCAATCTGGAAGGGGGGATGGGCATCAAAAAGATTAGGATAGGTACGGCCCAAAGCCATCTGCCTCCTGCCGTCTTCCCCGAAATAGTATGACTCTCGTCCTTGCGATGGCAACAGATGGAGCATATTCGAGATGATACGGTAGGCATGGTTGCCATCAAGCATGCGTGCCCAGAAATTGATTTTCCAACCAAGGCTCCATCCTGTGGCCATGTCGCCTCGCTGTGCTAAGGTGGTAGCAGCGGCGGCAAATAATTCTGGGTGGCTGAAAGGGGAAATCTGGTTCGAGGGATAAAGACCGTACAGATGGGAGATATGACGGTGCTCATCTTTCGGATCGTCGCCGTCGATGAGCCATTCCTGTAACTGTCCGTGACGGCCAATCATCATGGGTGGTAATTGGGCGATGGTTTGGCGAAGACGCTCTTGGTATTCTGATGATTCTCCTAAGACGCGGGCGGCAGACAACGTGTTGCTCAAAGCGTCGAACACGATTTGGTTATCCATCGTGCATCCAGCGGTTACGGCAGTTCGCTTGCCCATGGGACCGTGTTCGGGCGATACAGATGGCACGGCGACCAACCAGCCATATTGCGGATGAGGCTGTAAGTAGTCGAGATAGAAGTCTGCAGTGCCTTTGATGACAGGATACCACGTCCGTAAAAATTCCTTGTCACCACTGAACAGGTAATGTTGCCACAGATGGGTGGCCAACCATGCACCACCATTGGGGAACATACCCCATTGGGCACCGTCGATGGGCCCTGCAATACGCCAAAGGTCAGTGTTGTGATGGGCTACCCAGCCGCCACAGTGGTACATCTGCTGGGCGGTCTTAGCTCCCGTCTCACTCAAATCCTTAATCATCGAAAACAAGGGCTCCTGGGTTTCGCAAATATTACAAACCTCTGAGGGCCAATAGTTCATTTCGGCATTGATATTGATGGTATATTTCGAGTCCCACGGGGCATTCAACTGGTCGTTCCACAGTCCTTGCAGATTGGCAGGTTGGGTGCCAGGTTGTGAACTGGTAATCAGCAGGTAACGGCCATACTGGAACATCAAGGCGACGAAACTGTTGTCCTGCTTCTCTGAGAAATGTAACAGACGCTGGTCGGTGGGGGCATTTTGGCTCTCGTCAGCATAACCCAGTTCCAGACTCACTCGGCGATATTGCTCTTGGTATTTGGCCAGATGACGGTCTAATAGCGTGCGATAGGGTACCCCTTCTATTGCTGCAAGAGTGCGCGTGTTTTTGGCACTGGCATCGCCGCTGATATCATGGTAGTTTACATAGTTTGTGGCGGCTGTGATGTATAGCGTCACTTCGGAGGCGTTGTTAACCGTTATACCCTCAGTTCCTTCCGATAATGTACCATTGGTAACTATTTTTACCCTGCATTCGGCACCCAGACCGGCTTTTATTCCTTCATGGTCGGCTCCATCGACATGGGCGATGAGCACGCCCTTTTCTATGCGCTGATGAACGGGCAATTGACTGCGGAAACCAGCAGTGATAGATATGTCCTTGCCTTTGTCGGTAGCATATCGGACGACAATCACGTCGTCGGCCATAGAAGAGAAGACGGTTTCTGTGCAGGTGGAGGCCCTGCGCTTTTTTGGATTGGGCAATACTTTGAAACTGGCTGAAGCCACAGCACGGTCCAGTTCCAAACGACGGCCTAAATAGGTGCTGTCGCCGGAAGACGCGAAACGAAGATACAATTCACCCAGAGGAAGGAAACGCATACCATGTGGACCCTTGATGAAATACTGGTCTATCAACCGACTGGCCTCTTCTTCATGACCATCAAAAATCAACTGACGCACCTCGTCAAGATGGGCATACGACTCCGTAGAGTTGTTGTCATGGGGAGAACCGCTCCAAAAGGTGTCTTCATTCAATTGGATAATTTCTTCATTGTTTCGACCATAAACCATGGCTCCTAAATGGCCATTGCCCACAGGAAGGGCCTCCAGCCAATTGGCAGCAGGCTGGTCATAAAATAATTGGTAATCCTGTGCAGATATATGTTGGATTCCATGAAAAAAAAGGAAAAGCACAGACACGAAAACAATAGCTGAATGAAAATGGCTCTTGTTCTTGAAGGAGGAATTAAAAAGTCTTTCTTTCACGTCTTTCATAAACCTTTTGTTGTTTAGGGTTCTGATGTGCAAAAATAAACAAAAAATCGCTAACTCGGTAAGAGTTGGCGATTTTTTGTTGAATAAAAATACTGTTCACTTCGCTTTTATGGCCTCTGAAATAATCTTAGCCATCAGACCTACTCCCTTGTCGTTGGGATGGATACCGTCATCCTGCAACAGTGTCTCTGGGTTAGTGAAGAGCGAGTGGAGGTCAATCAGCTGCAAACCATATTCTTGTGCTACTTCTTTCTGGATGGGGATAATATCATTGGTGATGATAGCGTCGTTGATGGCCCATGAAGACTTTAAGGCGGGTGGGGGAGTGCAGAGGAAGATGCGGGGCTTTGCCGATGGTTTCATCTTCACTGCCTTTTTGCCTTTTTTCTGGCTGGGGAAAGACAACTCGGGACGCAGTTGGCTAATCATCTGTACCAAGTCGTTCTTGAACTCGGACGAATACTGCCAGTTCTGAGGCTTCGAGTCATTAGTGCCCAGACCGATAATCACGATGTCTGGGTCAAATGCCAAAGCATCACGCCAAGCTTGCTCGTTCATATAAGGCAGGTCGCCCTTATTTAGCATAGTACGGCCGCTGACACCGAAATTCCTTACCCAATAGTCTTTACCAAGCGCTTTCTGTAACTGCGCGGGATAGCCATGCTGTGTGGCCATGTCTATGCCATGACCATCAGTGATGCTGTTGCCGATACATGCCACACGGAGAGCGTCAGCAGCAGGAGTCTTGCGGGCATCAAGCCAATTGCCAATGTCGGTGAGCAACTGTTGGTGATAGGGGAACCAGGGACCGAACCCGAAGCCGTGGTCACCGGATGGGTAGATATACATGGCACACTCGTTTCCGGCATTGCGCATGGCAGAATAGTATGCCACACCATTGGTCACAGGGGGAACCAAACGGTCGTCGTTGGCCATGACAATAAGTGCAGGAGGTGTCAAGTGACGTTTCACAGCATTTTGAGTCGAGAAATCATTAACCAACGCTGGGTCTTTCTGGCCTTCCTCGCCAAGGAAATTGATACATGAGTATTTATGCGACACACGCTCGTCCATTGAAATCACAGGATAGAACAGTATCGTGAAGTCGGGACGTACCTCATAGGCGGAATGAGTGGAGATGACCGATGCCAGATGACCACCTGCTGAAAAGCCCATGATACCGATGTCACGAGGATGGATATTCCACACACTGGCCGAGTCGCGAACAATGCGGAAAGCTTTCTCCACATCACTGATAGGCCGTGTCCTGTCACCATTGGGCAATCGGTAGTTTACCACAAAATAGGAGATGCCGCGCTGGTTCAACCATCCGTGGGCCATGGTACCCTCATGGTTGTTCGACAATACGGAGTAACCGCCGCCGGGAATACCAACAATAGCTTTCCCCGTGGGATTCTCAGCTAAATAACAAACCATTTGGGCCTGACCGTCGTCGGTCAGGTCCAAAGTAAACGTTCTAGCAGTCTGCGCAAGTGCTGATAAACACAACACCAACACGCAGCTCGTCAAAAAGAATCGTTTCATTATATAGACAAAACGAATTGAAATGATAATAGTCTCGCCATACTCAAGCTTTTGTTGATAAAACGAGCATTTGGCTTAACTACTTAACTCCTTAACTTCTTAACTCCTTTAATTACTCATAATAAGTAATTGTGCGGGTCTGCTCCATTTCTTGACCCATCATGCTACCCTTACGACTAATCCAGTTGCCATGGTCGTCATATTTGTAGTCAGTATAAGGAGTTACCATTTCATTGCCGCCAAAGTTCATGCTTTCCGTGGCTGTTGCTCCCTTTTCATTGTAAGTGCGGGTGATGGTAAAGCCCTGGCCACCCATATCCATTGTCTGGCTAACTACTTTGCCGTTTTCCCATTTATAGGTGACACTCATCTCCATGCCTTGAACTTCCATCTTATACGAACGAAGGTAACCGTCGCCGTCGTAAAGGACATCACTGATACCCTCGCGCTGCATCTTGCCTTCTTCCGTAAATAAAGTGGTCTGGAGGTTGCCCATCACATCCTGAGTGATTGACTTCACGGGACCCGTGGCTTCGTTCAACTCTACGTCGTGGTACTTCACCTGAGCTTGCATGGCCATCGGAAGTGCCAACAATGCAAACATCATCATGAATGCTTTTTTCATTGTTTTTTTCATTGGTTGATAAATTTGGTGAATATAAGTTAGTAAATGAATCAAGCGTTGTATGTTGAAATAATGATATACATTATAAATAATAAGGTCTTTTAAGTCATTTTTCTCTTTGACGTTTATTAACGGAAAAGGTTTAATATCTTACTTATAGAAAGAAATCCTTTTCATACCGCAAAGTTAAGAAATAATCGCGATAATAACAAAATATGGCAATTGAAATGTATCAAAAACTATTCATTTTATATCATATTGATGATAATGAATTATCCAACAACAATTCTTAGAAAAATAATTGCTATCTTCGCACTAAAATAATCCTAATCTATCAACAGACAATGAAAAGACTTACGTTTTTCTGCTGCGCTTTCATGATGTCGTTTCTCGGCATCCACGCGCAAAAAGCTATCATTCCCCCAGCCGGTGGTAAAGCCATCAGCAATGAATTAATCGGAATATTCTTCGAGGATATCAGTAGTGCCGCTGATGGTGGCTTGTATGCTGAATTACTCCAAAACGGGTCGTTTGAGTTCAGTCCAGCGGAACGCGACGGATGGGGAGCTGGAACGGCATGGAAGAGTGTCAGGCCAGGACATTCGTTGGGATATATACAACCGTTGGGGACAAATCCCATACATCCTAATAACCCCACTTACATGCGACTGAATGTTGAAAGAGTGGGGCATTACTATGATTTCAAAGGGTGGACGGGTTTTGGCATACAAAACGATGGCTTTAACGGCATCAGCGTCAAGGCAAACAAAGACTACTGTTTCTCTGCTTTCTTCAGAAATGTGGAAGGTGGCGAGAAAACGGTGCGTGTGGCGCTCGTCGTACCACAGCAGGGGTGGGGAAAAGACCCCATACTGCTGGCGGATGCTGAGGTGAAAGTGTCTTCAAACAGTTGGCAGAAATATGAGGCACAACTGTCTGTTTCCGAAGACGCTACCAACGCAGTGCTACAGATACTCATACTCGACAAGGGTGTCATCGATATCGACATGGTGTCGCTCATGCCGGGCGAGACATTCAAAGGTCATGGACTTCGCCCAGATCTGGCACAAGCTCTGGCTGACCTTCACCCGAAATTCATGCGTTTCCCCGGTGGATGCGTGGTACATGGTGGCGGTGACGGATTCTGGGATACCTATCGCTGGAAGACAACGGTTGGTCCGAAAGAACAACGTCGTGGACTGAAAAACACTTGGGGTTACCACCAATCAATGGGACTTGGTTACTATGAGTACTTCCAGTTCTGCGAAGACCTGGGCATGCAGCCGGTGCCTATCCTCCCGTGTGGAGTGAGTTGTCAAGGTACTAATGGCGGATGGGGAATGAAAGATCAGGCACAGGACTGGGTGCCCATGTCGGAAATGGACGAGTGGGTGAACGAAGCGCTCGACCTCATTGAATGGGCCAATGGCGATGTGACAACCAAATGGGGACGTATTCGTGCTGAAGCGGGACATCCTGCTCCTTTCAACCTCAAATACTTGGGTTTGGGCAATGAAGAGCGTATCTCGCCGGAGTTCATCGAACGATTCAAATACATTTATGAAAGAGTACACAAGGCACATCCCGAAATTGTCATCGTAGGAACAGCGGGACCAGGCTCACATCCTGGAAACCGTGATTTTGAGACAGGGTGGAAACTGGCAGAGGAAATCGATTTGCCCATCCTCGACGAACATTATTATGAGCCTCGTACCTTCTTCCTTAACAACCGTCAGTACGACAACTACCCTCGTGATCGCAAGACAAAGGTCTATCTGGGTGAGTATGCGGCCAAAGACAAGAAACTTATCGACGCATTGGCGGAAGGTCTTTATCTCCTCCATGTAGAGCGCAATGGCGACGTGGTATGTATGACTTCCTATGCGCCCCTGTTTGCTCGTAAGGACAACACTAACTGGAACCCCGACCTTATCTATTTCGACAACGAAAGGCCCTATCTTACATGTAGCTATTATGTGCAACAGATGTTTGGCCTTTCTTCGGGTGACTATTACTATGGCGATTGTGTAAACATCAACGATGCTTCCAACCTGCAAGGACAGTCTGTTATCCTCAATACCAAGACACGGCAATTGTTCGTCAAACTATGCAATGCCAGTGCAGACAAGAAACAGGCCGAAATCGACCTCTCCCGTTTCAAGGGCATGAAGACGACGGCTGTAAAGACGGTTATCCAAGGCAATGCTGAGGATGAAAATAATTATGACAGCCAACCCATTCAGCCTCAAAAGGAGAATGTGAAAATCCAGAAAAAGATGAAGGTTGACATGCCACCGTACTCAATCCAAATGTTTGAAATCAGTCTTTAATAACGGCTGATAACTGTTGGAATACATTTAAATAGATATTACTCATCTCATAAATGAACGGTCCGCCAAGAACAATCATTTGGCGGACCGTTCATTTTCTATCCCTTTCCATAACATCAATAGCGTTCATAAATCGTTAGCATCCATATCGTCTATACTGTTTATGAAAACTATGTCATCTATCCTCCTGTAACCTCCAAAAAACTCGAATTCCGACAATTTTTGCAGCCATTTCCTCCTTATGTCGCAAATATTCTCCTCTGTCGCATCGTTTATTTGAAAAAAAACGGAGAAAGTTTTATGGAACAAACAACTCGCATTACTTTTGCATCGAAAACAAAAGATAACACATAAATTTAAAAAATAATACTACAATGAAAAAGTTTTTGGTATTGGTTGCAGCCGCCATGATGGCTGTAGTAAATGTGAACGCACAGAGTGTTGAACGCAGACATGAAATCGGCGTATCCTATGGACTCGGTTGCTCGGCCATCTTCGATACATTTGGCGAGAGGTTGACAAACGGTATCTTCGATCATGTCGATGGATGTAAGATGGACAACGAGAAGGAATTCGGTACATTATCCGTTGAGTACTTCTATCACTTTGACAACCCGCGTATGGCAATCGGTGGTATATTTGGCTATGCCCATTTTAGCGAAGACGTGGTAAAGAAAGATGGTGGTGCCCTGGTAGGCGACAGATCCCGTGACTATTTTACCGTGATGCCGGCTCTTAAGTACGACTGGGTGCATAAAGATAATTTCGCTCTCTATTCCAAACTCGGTGCTGGTGTTATGATGCTCAACGAAAAAAGCGAAGACAAGGAACTGAAAAAATCGGATAGTGATAACGATTTCTTCTTCATGTGGCAGGCTTCTCTCATTGGTTTGGAAGCCGGTGGAGAGAACGTGAGATTCTTCTTTGAAGCAGGTGTCGGTGAACAAGGCATCATCCTTGGTGGTCTCAAATACAAATTCTAACAAAACGATATAAACCAAAAAACCAAGCGATTATAATATAACCCAATCGGGCAGGCCAGATGGTCCGCCCGATTTTCTTTCTATACCGTTTACTTCTTACAATAATACAATATACCACTATTTTTACCCTTTTACCTTTTTACCCTTTTACCTTTTTACCTTTTTACCCTTTTACCCTTTTACCTTTTTACCTTTTTACCTTTTTACCCTTTATTACTTTTTTCACGGTCTTTACTAATGCTTTAGAAGGAATGCATTCTCCGTTATATGGTATCAGGCTCCAACGCACTGTCCAATGCAACTGTCCGCCTGGCTCCAACGTTGTGTAGGCTCCCTGACTTTCTAATTCAATATATGTCTTTCGCATGTTCACATAGACCTGTATCTCGGCCTCTCCCGGAGCAGGTTGTGTGGGCGTGAGGTCTTCGAACTGCTTCACCATTAATAGTCCGTTGCTGCAATAGGCCAGCCAACCCTTGCCATCGGCATTGATCTTACGATTCTGAGGAGCCTCGTCGGAACGGTACCAAACGGCACCATCCTTGGCTTCAAATGACAAAAGGCCTGCAGGAGTGATACCGTCTAAAGGAGCATCGAAGAAGATGAGACCGCCATCATTAGCCACACGGGTGATTTCCCATGGGGCGACCTGGCGGGTCTCGTCCGACTCATTGATGATGGTGTAAGTGACGAGAATGGCGTTGTTTGTTGCATCCACGGTAAATTCTTTGCGAATGCGATACTTCATCCGCTCCGATACTTGACTGGTCATCAACAGATGGCTGTCACTGCACTCATCAACAGTGTAGGGGTTTTTGTCGTACTCAGGCACTGGGGGCCAGTTCCACTCCTTCTGTGGACTGGTCCAGAAAGTACTGCCGAACGCTTCGCGCCGAGGTGACTGAGAGATAATCTCTTGATCCTTATACTTATAGGAGAGTATCTTTCCGCCTTGGTTGGCATCAATAGTCATCGATACATCGCCCATGTTTAATACATGCTTGCCATCGCTCTCTCCCGGGGAGGTAGATGTGACTTGGGCCGACAGCGTGAAAACACTGGCAGTCATCAGAAGGAAAACAATAATTTTTTTCATGTCTTTTTTAGCTTCTTTTTACCCTATTTAGGTTCTCAGACTACAAAAATACATTATTTTCTTTAACCTCACAACATAAGGCCGTTATTTTATTTGAATGACTTCTTTATAACGGAGGAAAACAGCTTTGTCTATGTCGGTAAAGAAGTAAAAATAAGACCAAAAGAGCTTGACATACCACAGTTAATAACCTCAAAATCACAAAAAATCCTTAAATGGAAACATTATTTATAGAAAAATTTGGTTTATTCGAGAAAAGTTAGTAATTTTGCACGCTGTTTGGAATAGGTATATTTAATACGAAAACAAAAAAGTTAAGATAGCAATGTCGAAAATTTGTCAGATTACGGGGAAAAAGGCTCAGATAGGCAACAACGTTTCCCATTCAAAACATCGCACCAAGCGCAGTTTTGACGTCAATTTGTTCAGCAAGAAATTCTACTATGTAGAAGAAGAATGCTGGATCAGTCTTAAGATTAGCGCCGCTGGTTTGCGCATCATCAATAAACTCGGTCTTGATGCCGCCCTCAAGCAGGCCGTGGCTAAAGGTTACTGCGATTGGAAAGACATTAAAGTTATAGGAGATTAATCACCATGGCATCAAAAAAAGCGAAAGGTAATAGGGTGCAGGTTATCCTCGAATGCACCGAAATGAAAAATAGTGGTCTGCCCGGTACAAGCCGTTATGTGACGACAAAAAACCGTAAGAACACTCCCGAGAGAATGGAACTCAAGAAATACAATCCCATCCTGAAAAGGATGACTATCCACAAGGAGATTAAATAACATAAACTATGGCAAAGAAAGTTGTTGCTACCCTCCATGAAGGTTCGAAGGACGGGCGTGCTTATACCAAAGTAATCAAAATGGTGAAAAGCCCCAAGACGGGTGCTTACATCTTCGACGAGCAGATGGTTCCCAACGAGGAAGTGAAAGACTTCTTTAAGAATTAATGCTCATTGATAACCATATACCAAAAAGGTCGCAATAACATATTGCGGCCTTTTTCGGTGTTTATCATTTTTTTTCACTAATTTTGTACCAAAATTCTGATTATGGCATTTTTCGGTATATTCAACAAAAAGAAAAAGGAAACGCTCGACAAAGGATTGGAAAAAACCAAACAGAGCGTGTTCAGTAAGTTAACAAGAGCCATTGCGGGTAAATCGAAGGTTGACGACGAGGTGCTCGATAACCTTGAAGAAGTGCTCATCACTTCCGATGTGGGCGTAGAGACTACCATTAAGATTATCGAAAGAATAGAGGAACGAGTGGCCAAAGATAAATATGTGTCCACTCAGGAACTCAACAATATCCTCAAAGAGGAGATTGCCGACCTGCTTATGGAAAACAATTCCGATGATAATGAAGACTGGGAGTTGCCGGTTGACCATAAGCCTTACGTGATATTGGTAGTGGGAGTGAACGGTGTAGGAAAAACGACAACCATTGGTAAACTGGCTTATCAGTTCAAACAGGCGGGCAAAAAGGTGTACCTTGGAGCCGCCGATACGTTCCGTGCTGCTGCCGTGGAACAGTTGTGTATCTGGGGCGAAAGAGTAGGGGTTCCTGTTGTCAAACAACAGATGGGCTCTGACCCGGCATCGGTAGCCTTCGACACTCTCAGTTCGGCAAAAGCGAACGATGCTGATGTAGTACTCATTGATACGGCAGGAAGGTTACACAATAAAGTGGGCCTGATGAACGAACTGAAGAAAATCAAGCAGGTGATGAAGAAAGTCCTCCCCGATGCACCCGATGAAGTGTTGCTCGTCCTTGATGGAAGTACCGGACAGAACGCGTTCGAGCAGGCTAAACAGTTCTCTGCCGTGACACAGATTACCAGTTTGGCCATCACCAAGCTTGACGGAACGGCTAAGGGTGGGGTGGTCATCGGCATTAGTGACCAACTGAAGGTTCCCGTAAAATACATCGGTCTGGGTGAAGGCATGGAGGATCTGCAACTGTTCAGCAGAAGGCAGTTTGTCGATTCTTTGTTCGAGGAAGAGGAAAAAGCATGAAAAAGCCACATGTAGATATCATCACCATGGGGTGCTCGAAGAACCTGGTTGACAGTGAACGGCTCATCCAGATGTTCTTGGACAAGGGGTACACATGTTCTCATGACAGCGACCAACCCTCTGGCCCTATTGTGGTTGTCAACACATGTGGATTTATAGGAGATGCCAAGGAAGAAAGCATCAACATGATTTTGCAGCTCGCTCAAGCCAAGGAACAAGGTGAGATAGAAAAACTCTTCGTCATGGGCTGTCTGTCACAGCGTTATCAGGCGGAACTGGAAACGGAAATACCGCAGGTGGACAAATACTATGGTAAATTCAACTTTGGACAGTTACTCGACGACTTGGAGGAGTCAAACACAGATGTTGCGGCCTCTTCCTCCAATAGCTGGCAGAGACATATTACCACGCCAAATCATTATGCCTACCTGAAAATCAGTGAGGGATGCAACCGTCACTGTGCCTATTGTGCTATTCCTATTATTACAGGAAAGCACGTAAGCCGACCGATGGACGAGATACTCGACGAGGTGAGGACGCTGGTGGCTCAAGGGGTTAAGGAATTTCAGGTTATCGCACAGGAACTTACCTATTATGGTGTTGATATAGATGGCAAACAGCATATTGCGGAATTGGTAGCTAAAATGGCTGATATTCCCGGCGTGGAATGGATACGTTTGCACTATGCCTATCCAACACATTTCCCCATGGAATTGCTCGACGTGATGAGGGAGAAGAAAAACGTTTGCAAGTATTTGGACATCGCACTGCAACATATTTCTGACCATGTGCTTAAAAACATGCGTAGAGAGACTTCGAAGAAAGAAACATATGCCCTTCTCAACAAAATCCGGGAAAAAGTGCCCGGTATCGCCTTGCGCACCACGCTGATGGTGGGATTCCCAGGTGAAACGGAAGAAGATTTCGAGGAACTGATGGATTTCGTGCGAACGGCGAGATTTGAAAGGATGGGGGCTTTCGCCTATTCAGAAGAGGAACAGACATATAGCGCAAAACATTATGAGGATGATATCCCGGAAGAGATAAAAGAAAGAAGGTTGGACATGTTGATGCAACTGCAACAGGACATCAGCGCGTCGATACACGAGGAAATGGTAGGGAAGAGATACAGGGTTATCATTGACAAAAAAGAAAACGATTACTACATCGGCAGAACGGAATATTCCTCACCGGAGGTTGACCCGGAAGTGCTTATTCCATGTAAGGACAAACGACTGACAATAGGAAATTTTTACGATGTGACGATTACCGATGCTGTGGAATTTGATCTCTATGGTAAGGTGGAACAAGAATAGCTGTATTTATGAATAATAAAGATTTCTTGCTGGAGGTGGCCACCATCTCCAAAATCAACGGCGACGAGGCGCAGACTTGTTGCGATGGCATATTGCAAACCATTGAAAACATGCTCTCCGAAGGGGAAGAAGTGAGTATCCGTGGTTTCGGACGTTTCGGCGTAACGAAGACATACGAACATATCGTGGAGAAGGATGGCAAGAAAATACTCATGCCACCTCAACTGGCTGTTGATTATGATTCCGACAGTGCCAATGACTTCGAAAAAGAGGGTGCCAATACAGCGTCGGGCTCTTTCAACAGTCTTTTGGCGCAACGGTTGTCTTGTTCTGCCGAGGATGCAGAGATACTGACCTTTGCATTCTTCAAGGCAATTGTAAATGGATTGGCCAATGACAAGGTGGTGAAAGTGAAGGGGTTGGGACAATTCAAAATCAACTCGTCGAAAGGCAAGGATAAAGAAATGGTGAGCAGCAGTTCGTTGTTCCTCTCCGAAGCATTAGGTTTTGTTACGTTTACCCCTGATAATTCACTGAAATCGGCTATAAACAAACCCTTTGAACATTTTCAACCTGTAGAATTGAAAGAGGGTGTGCAGTTCGACGACTTGAAAGAGGGTGAAATCAAGAAAGAACGGGTCTCCGGCGAAGGACCGGTGGTAACCCCGTCATCGCAGCCAGTTGCGATTGTGGAGTCGGCTCCAGAGGAAACACAGAATGTTTCAGAGACTGTTGTTACAAATAACGGAACAACAGATACGGTACCTGAGGTAGATACATCGGTCAATGAACAAAAAACGGTGATGGATATGTCACAGTCCAAACATGGCTTGAACTGGAAATGGTTGGTCGCCTCATTATGCGCTGTGGCAGCCATCGTTGCCCTGGTACTTGTGCTGTTGCCAAAGCAGGGTGACAATTCTGCCGATTTAACTGCATCCTCTACTGATGTACCAACGGATACGGCAACAACGGCAGTTGCTCCCGTGGCAAAGGAAGACTTCACGGAAGCTAACGACCGCGTGAGGTATGGAGCTTATAAAATTGTTGGAGTAGATACTGCCATTATCCTGCAACAGGGGCAAACCTTGATGACCATTTCCGCTACTTATTTTGGTGGCGTGGAAATGGAACCGTATATCAAAGCAATAAATGACGGGAAAAGTGATTTCGTGGCGGGCGACTACGTGAAAATACCTAAGTTGGAGGTAAAATAATCAAGATTGAGGAAGTTTATTCGGTATTGTCCACTTTAACTTCCATTTTAACTTCCTCTTTTAACTCCCAATTCTACTCCCAGGAAGTTTTCAATATCACACTCGTGGCTCCTATCGTGAAGAGGGAGCCATCTTCCAATGTACGGCGCTCACCATCTGCTAGTATGTCGTTGTCGACGAATGTGCCAGTGTTGCTCGGACCGTCCATCAACGTATAACGTATCCTTCCTTTCTTGTCACGCGACACCTGTATCTTGCAGTGCAGCAAGTCCATACTGGGGTCGTTGGTCTCTATTGGCGACGTAATATTAGAGCCTTTCATGTAACGGCCGATGGTGTTCATGCCCATGTGCAAAGGTATCACCTGCTTATAATGGAACACGTTCTCTATCACCAACAAAGAACCCACACCATCGTTGCTTTCAGCTTCAGGATCTTCTTCACGCTGCACATTGCGAAGTGGGTTCACACCCATACGAATGCCGAACTGCTTATTGCAGTTCGGACAAACAAAGACCAAAGATTGTCCTTTGGCGTATTTCGTTTCGTCAAAGGTAATGAAAGATTCACATTTTGGACATCTGACTCTTTTCATCGGTGGAGTATCCAGGCATTGGTGAAGGCCGACTCTCCACGAAGCTGTTGCAAGGCAGCGTAGGCCTGCTGATCAGTAGGGTAGTTGCCATAGACGACCATGCTTTCTGCTTCGCTGCCAATGACTTCTACCTCATAGCCTTTGTCACGGATGGTACGGGCAAATTGCTCGGCATTGCTTCTGGGGATTTTACATGCAAGAACCATGGAATAGCCGTTGGCGACAGGCGATTCCTCAGAAACAGATTCCTCAGTGATTGCAGGTGTCTGAGCCAGCGTGGTGAACAGGGCGGTCATGTCCTGTTCTTGGCTTTCTACCGTGGGAGAAGGCAGCATCTTGCTGATGGAAACAATACCAGCCTGGCTGAATGTGTTCTTTCCACTGCCGAAGAAGGTGCCGGCAACCATCAATACGCCAAGGAAAACAGCTGCTGCAGAGGCGGCAACGGTCTTCAGTGTCCGTACTTTAATGCGGATGTAAGGCTCTTCATCTTCAGAAAGGCTGTCTATAAGTGCTTGTTTAGTAAGTGTGCGGAACTCGAACAGGTCGAGACCGTACAGAGTGGGGGATAGGACACCTGCTTCTTTGGGTTCAAACTCAATACTACCCTCGTCGTTGATGGTGAAAACACCCAGACTGGCAAATTCATAACGACCAGTATGGTACAAGGTACCTGTCACTTCATCGACGGCCTGTTTCACCAACGCTGTGGCCTCTTCGTAGGAGATGCCGTGGACAGCCATGTACGACTGTACCAACAATGAATCGTTCAGGCTCAATTGAGGATTGAAACCTAACGACCTGTATGGAGGCAGGAAGGTGTTCTCTGCTTCTTCATAACGAGCTGGTACATAATGGGAGATAAAACCACCCATTCCGGGAACCATTACACAGTCATTGTGCAATAGCAACGATTCGATATGTCTTTCTAATTCCATCATACTGGAAGGATTTCTATTATTGTGCAAAGATAATATAATTCTCTCACATGGCCAAAATCCTTTGTGAAAAAAACATCGAGATTTTTACGTAATTATCGGGAATATTTTTGCATTCAACTATTACTTTAACGACAACTTCTTCAAATCTGTCGTTTTACTTGATGTACCAACCCAAATTTCGTATTCTCCTGGTTGATAACATATGGTGTTAGTCGCTGAATTCCACCATTCTAAGTCATTCTCATTCAAGGAAAAGTTTACTGCTTTTGTTTCCCCTGGTTGAAGTAATACTTTTGAGAATTTGCGTAATGCCTTGATGGGTCCGTCGTTATCTCCTTTTTTCTTGATGTATACTTGGATAGTCTCACTTCCTTCACGCTGACCTGTATTGGTGACATCAACACTCAGTACTTGATTTTGAAGGGAGGGCTGTGAGAGAGAGAACGTGGTATAGCTCATACCGAAACCAAATGGAAACAGTGCATCGCCCTGGAAATAACGGTAGGTACGTCCTGCCATGCCGTAATCGAGGAAGTCGGGCAGTTGACTAACACTGCGATAGAAGGTCACGGGCAGTTTGCCTGAGGGGTTATAGTCGCCAAAGAGCACATCGGCCACTGCTTTACCTCCAGACTCGCCAGGATACCAAGCCTGGATGATGGCGTCGGCATTCTTTGTCTCAGGTACCATGGCGATGGCACAACCCGAACAGTTCACATACACAATCTTCTTGCCGGCATTATGTAGCAGCGCTATCACGTCACGTTGTGCCTTGGGCAATTCAATATCGGTACGGTCGCCTCCTTTAAAGCCCACTTCGTCAACTCTCATCTCTTCTCCTTCCAAACTGGGTGAAATGCCACCTACGAAGACAACCACGTCGGCATCGGCGGTGGCAGCTAACAGTTCTTCATTAGTCGGGGCTGAACGATGGATGATGTCGAATTGCAACAGGGCCATGTCATTATTCTGCACGTAGTCTATCTGGATATGGTATCTTTTTCCCTTGGTCACGGTCATTGCCTTTTCTATCTTCTGCACGCGTTCACGTCCATTCCAGATGGCACCCAATGTGTCGCCATTGACAATCAGACGGACACCGTCGTCGAAACGCGCCAAAAACACCACTTCCTCATCATGGGAGGGAACAAAAAAACCTTCATAACGGGCACTGAAATGTTCCAATGGCACATTGGGCGCGAAGACGGTGCTGCCGCCGTTGCAAAGATTGATAGGAGAGGTCATCTGCATGGTGGCACAAGGCTTGCCCTGTAGATTCACATTATTATAATAAGTGGCTGAGAGACCATGCGCGCCATTGGCTGATACAATTTCACTGAAACGGCTGTTCTCCACAAGGTTACGTGTCAGTCCGCAGCCCTGCACATAACGCACGTCGCTGCATTTCTCTTGAATACCTTTCAGAATAGTGGTGGTTGCCGTGGGATAGCCAGAATAATTGCCCCACTGCATAATCGAGTCGTTGGCGTTGGGTCCCATGACTACTATCCGCTGGCCTGTCTTCTTCATAGGTAACATCTGATTATTATTCTGTAAAAGGACGATGGATTCGCGGGCAGCCTGCAAAGCCAACTGATGATGCTCCTTGGAAGCGATGACATCGGAAGGAATCCGTTTCCAGTCCACCTCTTCCTCGGAATCGAAGTCGCCCAGTTCGAAACGGGCTTTCAACAACCGCCTGACGCTGACATCCAACTCTGCCTCGGTGATAAAACCGGCTGATACAGCCTCTTTTAGATGCCGGTAATTGCTTCCACACTCCACGTCAGTACCCGCATGGACAGCCATGGCCGAGGCACTGCTGGCATCCTTTGACACGCCGTGGCGACCAGCCACCCAGAAATCGCTGATGGCACCGCAGTCGCTCACCACCAATCCGTCGAAGTTCCATTCGCCACGAAGAATCTGCGTGAGATAACGGGTGTTGCCGCAGCAGGGCTCTCCGTCAATACGTTGGTAGGCGCACATCACTTCAGCCACATGACCGTCCTGCACCAGACTCTTGAAGGCGGGCAGGTAGGTCTCCCAGAGGTCGCGTGCGGGCACATCTTCTACGTTAAACTCATGGCGGTTCCATTCCGGGCCGCTATGTACGGCATAATGTTTGGCACAGGCCAGCAGCTTGGCGTATTTGGTATCAGTAGGTCCTTGCAGACCCTTAACAACAGCGAGTCCCATACGTGTGGTGAGGTAGGGATCTTCACCGTAGGTCTCTTGTCCTCGTCCCCAACGTGGGTCTCGGAAGATATTGATGTTGGGTGTCCAGAATGACAGACTTTGGTAACGTTTGAACCGACCCGAATGGCGTGCCTCATTGTTCTTGGCACGTGCCTCATCGCTTGCGGCGCTGAACACGTCATATACCAACTGTTCATCGAACGAGGCGGCCATGCCCATCGTGATGGGAAAGACTGTGGCAAAACCGTTGCGTGCCACGCCATGTAATGCTTCGCTCCACCATTCAAATTCAGGGATGCCCAGGCGAGGAATGGCAGGTGATGCATTTTGCATCAGGCTGATTTTCTCATCAAGTGTCAAACGGGAACACAGGTCTGAAGCCCGCTGCTCAAACGAAAGGTTCACATCTTGATAGGGATACGTTTGTGCCTGACATGACAAAGAAATACATGTCATGGCCATGCTAATAAAGATGTTTTGGTTCATGTTGTAGGTTTTTAGTGTAATTCTTCATTGCAAAGATAACAAATAGTTATTGATTGTCAAAAACTAAATGTCAGCTTTTTTTCTTATATTCTTTCATTAGTGTCCCGTTAAAATTGGGACGAGTTAAATATTAATCAAACAACCCCGGAATAAGGGGGCCAAGTTGGTCTTTGACATCATTGGAAAAAGTCTTATCGAACAGTTCACTGAGGGGTGTCTTGTCCGTGAGTGAAATGCTGAGGATTTGCAAGACCTCACAGGTCGAGCGCTTCTGCAAGTCATGCTGGACAATCGCCACGAGGCAGTAAGCTGTAATGGCTGCACTGATCTGTATTCTGACAGCGTTCTCCGTAGTGCCCCAGAACTTCTTGATTTTGAGGTGCTGCTTGAGCCACTTGAAGAACAGCTCTATCTGCCATCTGTTCTTGTAGAGGTCGGCTATCTGCTGGGCTGTCAAGTCCATCGCGTTGGTCAGGAACATGAACTCCCTGTCCTGTTCTTCGTCATAGTATCTGACGAGACGCAGATTCTCGGGATAGTCCTTGCGGCTCTTATAGACCGTCAGTACAATCTCTGCATCAGTGAGAATGTTCTTTGGCGTCCGCCGCTTCCATCTGACACACTTGTACTGCAAGTTGGTCTTGGCTCTGACAACGAAGAAGGACTCCATCCGCTGTATGCGGTAAAGTTCCCCAAAGTTGTTGTAGCCACGGTCAAAGACATAGTAAGCACCTGTCTCATAAGGAATTTCCGGCATTGCCTTGGAGTCGTAGACTGAAGCTGTGGTGATATGATAGAAGGCAGGCACCTGTGCCTCCAGGTCATAGAGGACATGAGCCTTGACGCCACCTTTCCTCTTGCGGAACTTCGCCCACCAGAACACCGACAGACAAAGCGGTATCGTCGTGGAGTCAAATGCATAGACCTTGCCTCCGAGCTTGAATATGTCCGCCGCCCGCTTCTTCTTGGCCTGCGCCATCATGTAGAAAGCAAACTCCTCAAAGATGCGATAGTCGCGGTTCTGGTTGGCTGTAGCCAGCGTCGTCTTGGCGATGGGCTTTCGCCCTAAGCCGAGGTGGAAGCACTTGGACTGATGGGCTTCAAGAGCGACTATCAGGTCTCGCAGGCTTTCACGGTTGCTGAGTTGCCCGAACATCAGTGCAAGAAGCTGGTTCCAGCAGGTGAGATGCTTGACATAACGGTTCCCATCGTACTTGTCAACAAGACGGCGAAACTTGTCATTGTTCAGAAACTCTATCAATTGGGTGAATACATATTTGTCTTTGTTCATCTTGCAGTCAATCTGTTTGGCTGCAAAAATACAAATTCAAATCGTCGCGCTCTCAAAACTGCTCGTAAAAGACTATATTTCAGTGATTTCAAAGAACGATTCGTCCACTTTAACGGGACAGTAGTGATCTGGTTTTGTTTTTTATCTGATTCAATACATCTGTCATTGACTGCAAACGCTGCTCAAGATATTCGGCTATCAGCATGGTCATCGTATCTGGTGAGCCGCTACGGGCATAATCGTCGAAGGCTTGATAATAGCGGCGACGGTCAGAAAACTTCACATTGATGGGAGGATAGCCAGCCTTGATGAGCTGGAGGTTCATCAGCAGACGACCCGTACGGCCGTTACCGTCGATAAATGGATGTATCGCTTCGAAACGCAGATGGAACAGTGCAGCCTTCTCCACCACATGCAAATGGCGATAAAGGCTATCCATATCGGCCAGCAGGGCACTCATCATCGGTTCAATCTGATAGGGCTGAACTGGTGTAGTCAAGGCTCCGGCAATGCGCACAGGCACACGGCGAAATCGGCCACGGTCTTCCTGACGGTCGGAAAGCACGAGCGAATGGATAGAACAGATTTCGTAGAGGGTGAGTTCACGCTGCTCACCTGCCAATAGTTCCATATATTCGTAGGCCTCTTTGTATCCAACGGCCTCAAGATGATCCTTCAAGGGCTTTTGGTCGATGGTGATGCCTTGTAGCACCAACTGTGTCTCTTGTAGTGTTAGCGTATTGCCCTCAATGGCATTACTATTGTAGGTGTGCTCAACGATAAACTCTTGTCGCAGGGCCTCAGTCTCAGCTGGTGTGAGGGGACGAAAGTTGGAGAGATTGGCTTTCAGCAGGTCTATACGGTTCAACAGGGACTTATGGTCGGATGTAGATGTTGTTGTACGCTGCCGCCCATCAGTCGGACGCAGGGCATCAGCAGGAATCATATAAAGATTTCCCTTCCTGACAACACCGCCAATACGTCCTTCGGCACAGAGGATTCTAACCCTTCGTGCACTGAGCCCCCACTTGGCTGCCGCTTCACTTACTTTTATATACTCCATTTATTCCTATTTTTCTATAATAACGTAAAAATTAGTCTTTTATTATTCCTATTTTTTTAATTTTAGGAATAATAGTGCCGCATTTATAAGACATCTTCACTCTGGATTTCGGGACTCTGAATCGTTTGCCTCATCATTTCCATAGGACGACTACTCTTGCCTATCTTTACTCAATCCTCGCGAACGCAGGGTTAGTATGTCTTGTCATGTTTTAGTTCGTAAGATGTTCATGCAAATTTACTCATTTTTTTCAAGAAATATGGTTGTAACCAGGAAAAAATAGAAAATAGTGTCCATATCTAAAAAAAACACATTATATTTGCAGCATATTACCATAAATATCAGATATTAACCTATTCACAACTTAAATTATGAAGATGAAATACCTATTTTTTGCTATCTCCATGATGCTGGCACCTTTGGCCGTACATGCAGATGGTTTTGAAAGTGCTACCGACGCAGTAAAGAACATGGGCGTAGGATGGAACTTGGGCAACACACTCGACAGCTGGACTACAAATACCTATTCTTCTTGGGAAGACCAAGAAAAATGTTGGGGACAGCCAATAACTACTCCCGAACTAATCACCATGATGAAAAATGCCGGATTCAATGCCATCCGTGTGCCTGTTACTTGGTTCAAATGGATGGACGGCAACGGCATGGTGGCAGAACAATGGATGAACCGCGTTCATGAGGTGGTCGACTATGTTATCAACAATGGCATGTACTGCATCCTCAATGTTCACCATGACACGGGAAGTGGCGACCAGGCATGGCTCATTGCCGATGAAACAGTGTACCAGAACACGAAACAGCGCTACGAAACCCTCTGGCACCAAATTGCCGAGGAATTCAAGGATTACGACCATCACCTGCTCTTCGAAGGATATAATGAGATGCTCGACATCAAGAAGTCATGGTGTTTTGCCTCTTACGCTGCCGCCGGTCAGTATGACGCTGCTATCGCTCAGTCGGCTTATAACGCCATCAACAGCTATGCACAGAGTTTTGTCAATGCGGTCCGTGCTACGGGAGGCAACAATACATATCGCAACCTCATCATCAACACCTATGCTGCAGCTAATGGTGCGGGTAACTGGAATTCACATCTCACCGAACCGCTCTCAAAGTTGAACATGCCCACGGATGTTATGAGTGGACATATCGCTTTCGAGGTACATGCCTACCCGAACATTCAGAACCTCAGCAATGCTAAATCGGAGGTGAACGACATCGTGAATAAAGTGAAAACATATCTTGTATCCAAGGGTGGACCCGTCATCCTCGGTGAGTGGGGTACCAGCAATGTCGATGCAGGGGAAGGTAAGACCGACTATGATATCCGTAGGACCACGATGCTCAATTTTTGCGATTACTTAGTCAAGACGATGAAGGCAAACAATATTGCCACGTTCTATTGGATGGGGCTATCCGACGGTTGGGCTCGCTCTATTCCTGCATTTAATCAGCCCGACTTGGCGGAGACAATTACAAAGGCATATCATGGCGAGGACTTCCAAGGCGTATATCCAGATGTAAATGATGTACAGTTCGACTATGAAGTGGTGTATAACGGCGACTGGCAGGAATTGAACCTTTACAGTGGCAGCGTTATCAGGTTGGCTGATTATACAGGCATCAAGGTTGTCATGGCCGACGATACGGCGATTGACAAACTACAAGTGAAAATATATAGTTCCCCTGAAGGTTATAAACCGCTTACGGGAATAGAGACTCTCGTTGAATTCGATTCTTCCATGGGAACCACTACACAACGCATCACCCTGCAGACCATTGTGGGTGCATGTACAGCCACCTTGCGTGAGGCTAAGCTTATCAAGAAAGATGGAACAGAGGTTGAACTGACTCCTACTGTGTTCTGGGGTTGCTCTGTCAATCCTGTGCCAAGGACAACAGGCATCAACACTCCTTTCATCACCGAAGCTGAAGACGGTGCTATCTACAATCTCGCCGGACAACGCGTACAAACGCTTTCCAAAGGTATCTACATCAAGAATGGCAAAAAGTTTGTGGTGAGATAGTAATGAGGGGTGAGGGGTGAGAGAATACCCTGAGAATCAAATACGAACAAGGCGGCCATCACGATTTCGTGATGGCCGCCTTGTTTGTTATATAAGTTTATTACTCGGACTATTCTCTCACCTCTTACCCCTCACTACTCACCCCTCACTTACGAGAAGAATCCCAAAAGCACACCGGCGGCAACAGCCGAACCGATAACACCAGCCACATTGGGACCCATAGCGTGCATCAAGAGGAAGTTGTGGCGGTCGTATTCCAAACCGATATTGTTGGAGATTCGTGCACTCATGGGCACGGCGCTTACACCAGCATTACCGATAAGCGGATTGATTTTCTTTCCCTTAGGCAGGAATAGGTTCATCACCTTGACAAACAAGATACCACTGGTACTGGCGATGATAAAGGCCATGGCTCCCAGGAAGAAAATCTTGATGGTGTTCAAGGTCAGGAACTCACTGGCTTGGGTGGAGCAGCCTACGGTGAGGCCCAACAGCATAACGACGATGTCGTTCAGTGCCGAACCAGCAGTCTTAGCCAGACGGGTTGTCTTGCCACTCTCCTTCAATAGGTTACCGAAGAACAGCATGCCCAACAATGGTAAGCCGGAAGGCACAAGGAAGGTTGTAAGCAGCAGACCAATAATCGGGAAGAGGATGCGTTCTGTTTGGCTCACATTGCGAACCGGCGGCATGTGAATAACACGCTCTTTCTTGGTGGTCAACAGACGCATGAGGGGCGGCTGGATAACAGGTACCAAGGCCATGTACGAATAGGCGCATACGGCAATGGCACCCATCAGGTTCGGGCTTAGTTTGGATGACAGGAATATGGCTGTAGGACCGTCGGCGCCACCGATAATGGCGATACCAGCGGCCTGGTTGGGCTCGAAGCCCAAGGCAAGAGCCACCATATAGGCGCCAAAGACACCAAACTGTGCGGATGCACCAATCAAAATCAGTTTCGGGTTACTGATAAGGGCTGAGAAGTCGGTCATGGCACCTATGCCCAAGAATACCAGGGGTGGATACCATCCTTGACGTACTCCTTGGTAGAAGATATTCAATACCGAATTGTCCTCATACAGACCTATTTCCAAACCGGCATCAGCCTTAAATGGAATGTTACCCAGGATAATGCCTAAACCGATAGGTACGAGCAACAAAGGCTCAAAATCCTTGCGGATGGCCAACCAAATGAATATCGCACCCACCACAATCATGATGAGATTGGGCACGGTGGCATTGGCGAATCCTGTGAACGACAAGAATTCGTTAAAGTTATTGATGATGAAATCTGTAAATCCCATTGCCTGTAATTATCCTATGGTTAATAGCACTGAACCTTCCATGACCGTGTCACCACGATTGACAAGCACAGAGGTCACCGTTCCGGAATATTCCGATTCGATGTTATTCTGCATCTTCATGGCTTCGAGAATAATCACGGTATCGCCAGCTTTCACGGTATCGCCTTCTTTCACCTTCAATTCGGTGATGGTTCCTGGCAGCGGAGCCATAATCTTGGAACCTGCACCGGCAGGAACAGCCGCTTTGGCGGCGGGTTTCTCGACGGGCTTGGCTTCTGCTGCTGCAGGCTGAGGAGCAACAACAGGTTTGCGAACATGGCTCTGGGTGGGTTTAACAGCTTGTTTCAACTCTACCTCAAAAGGTATGCCATTGACCGACACCTTGGCTAAATTGCCTTCAATCTCTTCTATTTCAACGTCGTAATCGACACCTTCAACAGTATATTGGTATTTGCTCATAATGATTATGTTGTTTGCTAGTTTATACTCTGGTCCATTTTGTTTGTTTGGGGCGGATGGTGATGATGCCGCTTTCCACGTCATGCACATCATCCATATATTGTTTCAAGGCCATGGAGATAACGGCAATGTAAATCTCCTTGTCAATACCTTTGGTGCGCAAACCGTCTTTCAGTACCACATTGGCTTTGTGACCCAGATCGGCTACATCTTCGCCCATCTTGCTGACAGTCCTCAAGGGCTGTTTGTCGATAGCACCTTTAATGGCTTGTTTATGCTTCATATAGATGCCAAAGAGAGTGAAGAAAATAAACAATAAGGCGAGACAAGAGAAGACGACACCCATGGAAAGAACAGTGATGCCGAAGCCATGAGGGTCTTCACGCTTAATCTTGGCTACCTTGGTCTCCTCCACCTGGATGAAATTCTCAATGCCCGGAGTGACGGCATCAACGGCTTTAATCACCCAATCTGAAGAGCCGTCTTGGCTTCGTGCATAGGAACAGTCCTTGGGTAACACTGGCACACTGACGGAGTCAATCAGGTCAACACCATTGCCGTCGTACAAAGCTACCCATAGGGGTTTGCCTGCTTCCACCTTGAGCGACAGATGCAGACCGCCTTTAGAAGGGTTGCTGTTAAAGAAGAACAACAGATGCTGACGCGCTGACAAACTGGTCCGTTTCTCGTTGTTGGGGATGAGCACCATCTTGGCAATGCGCTCAGGAGCCGTCATCGATTTGTTTAATACGGATTTGTCGGTAGTAAGGTACATGCCACGGACATTATAGGTGGAGTAGGCGATGTTCGACAGTTCCAACCATGCCAGATGGTTGCCAAACTCATCTTGAACGCTCGTGCTATTGTCCGTTAGCACTTCGTTGATTTGAATGTTCTTCGCTCCCTGACCCCACATCAACAGGGTGCAGGTAAGCAAAAGACCAAATGTTAATGATAGCCGTTTCATTCAAAAACTCTTATATGTTGATTGCTTAGACGATTCATCCACAGAAGAAAAGCACCAATAGTTGTGCTGTGAAAATCCTCAAGAACATGCTCAGTGGATAGACGGTGGAATAACCCACAGCAGGGGCTTCCTTGCTGCACACCTGGTTGGCGTAGGCCAAGGCTGGCGGGTCAGTATAAGAACCAGCCAACATACCCATGATAGTGAAATAGTTGAACTTGTAGCGATAACGCACCAATGGACCTATTATTAAAATAGGTATGACCGTGATGAGAAATCCGGAATAAACATATTTCAAACCGTCTCCTTGCACCACAGTGTCCCAGAAACCGGCTCCCGCCTTAATACCCACACTGGCCAGGAACAGGACCAAACCTATTTCACGCAACATCATGTTGGCACTGGTCGTCGTATAGGTAACCAATTTTACCCTGTAACCGAAACGGCCAATCAATATGGCTATGATGAGCGGACCGCCGGCGATACCCAGACGCAAAGGAACTGGCATGCCGGGTATGGCAAAGGGAAGGCTTCCGAAGACGATTCCGACAAGGATGCCCACGAAGATGGTGGCAATGTTGGGCGCGTCGAGACGCTTAACGGAATTACCCATCATTTCTGCTACACGGTTCACATTGTCTTCGGGACCGACAACCATCACACGGTCGCCAATATGGAAATGGTGGTTGCGACCTGCAAACATGTCCATGCCATGACGTGTGATACGGGTAACATTGACACCCCAGAGGCTGGAGAAATGCATCTTACCCAAGGTCTTGCCGTTCATGGATGGGCGGGTGACAACAATACGGCGCGACACCATAGGCTGTTTTTCCATCTCAGCGTTCCAGTCTGCCTCAATCTCTGGACCGATGAATGCCTTGATAGGCTCGGAATCAGCTTCGGCACACACTACCAACAGCTCATCACCAATTTCAAAGATAGTATTGCGGTTGGGGATGCTCACCTGACCATCATGCAAGATGCGTGAGCACACAAAATCACGATTCAGGAATTCACTGATTTGCAACAAGGTACGGCCAGCTAAATAGATGTTGGTCACTCGCAGGTGCATCTTATATGGCTTTTCGTGAGGGTTAGCCGCTTCCTCTTCTTCCAACTGACGCTCTTCTGCTTCCAGACGGATACGGGAGATATACCTTACGGCAATGGTAGCGCAGATAATACCCACCACACCCAAAGGATAGGCACAGGCGTAACCCGATGCTATCTGTGGTACATCGTCTGGAAACACTGAAGTAAGAGCCTCCGAGGCGGCACCTAAACCTGGCGTGTTGGTGACGGCACCATACATGGTGCCTATCAACATTGGCAGGTTGACGGGGTTCGATGTATCGAAGAAGAGAAAATAACAGGCAAACATCACAGCGATGTTCAACAATATCAGACAAGATGCCATGATATTCAGTGACACACCGCCTTTCTTGAAACTGGCAAAGAAACCAGGACCTACCTGGATACCTATCATGAAGACAAACAGGATGAGGCCGAAGTCCTGACAGAAATTCAAAATCGCATTAGGTGCTGTAAAATGCAAATGCCCCGCTAAGATACCTGCAAATAATACGAAAGTCACACCTAAAGAGACCCCGAAAAATTTTATTTTCCCCAAATAGACGCCGATGGCTATCACTACCGCGTACAAGATCGCGATATGAGCAACAGACTCAGTATTTGTAAATAAATCAGTAAGCCACTCCATAATATGAAAAAATCGGTGCAAAATTACTTAAATAATTGCGCATTTTACATATTTTTGAGCAATTTTTTTCTGAAATATAGTAAGATTTGTTTTTTTTCACGTTACCAATTCTTTTTCTCCGCTTTTATTTCGATAATTTGGAAAAATTCAATATCTTTGCATGTCAATTTAATCCGAACTGTCATTTTTTGAAAAAGGATTTTTTATAACTTATTTTAATACACTATGTCAAACAACAAAGAAAGACTCTTCAACGAGTTTCAGGCTCCAACAACACAAGAATGGCTTGACAAAATACAAGTTGACTTGAAAGGTGCCGACTTCAACAAAAAACTCGTATGGAGAACGAATGAGGGTTTCAACGTCCAACCCTTTTACCGTAGGGAAGATGTGTTGAAATTGAAGACACCCGATGCGCTGCCCGGCGAATTTCCTTTTGTCAGAGGTAACAAAAAAGACAACAACAATTGGTATGTCAGGCAAGAGATCTTTGCTGCAGATGCCAAAGAAGCCAACGCCAAGGCGCTGGACATTCTGAACAAAGGTATCGATTCTCTGGGCTTCCACATTCCTGGCGACAAGGTTAGCAAGGAGTTTATTGAAACATTGTTAGACAACATCCTTTGTGATATTGTCGAGGTGAATTTCTCCACATGCAAACGTCACACACTGGAACTGGCACAGATTCTCGTTGAGTATTTTGATAAGAAAGGCTATGACAAGGCCAAGGTGGTCGGCTCCATCGATTTCGACCCCATCGAGAAGATTGTCATGAAAGGGAAGAACGTGGAAGCGTTGATGCAAGTGGCTCCCCAACTTGTTGAAGCTTTCAAAGATTATCCTCAGTTCCGCTGCATTGCTGTCAACACTGTTGCGCTCAACAATGCTGGTGCATACATCGCCCAGGAATTGGGCTATGCCTTGGCGTGGGGCAATGAGTATTTGCAGCAAATGACAGATGCTGGCGTGGATGTTGACTTGGCTGCTAACAAAATCAAGTTCAACATGGGCGTTTCTGAAAACTATTTCATGGAACTGGCAAAATTCCGCGCTGCGCGACTGTTATGGGCACAAATCGTCAAACAGTATGAGCCCAAAGACGACAATTCCTGCCAGATGGTGGTCAATGCCATTACGTCGAAGTATAACCAGACACTCTTCGACAGCTATGTCAACCTGCTGAGAAGCCAGACCGAGGCTATGAGTGCTGCGTTGGGTGGCATCCATTCCATGGTGGTCACACCGTTCGATGCTCCCTACGAAATTCCTTCTGATTTCTCGGAGCGTATCGCCCGTAACCAACAGCTCTTGCTTAAAGAGGAGTGCCATTTCGGTCAGATAGTCGATGCGGGAGCCGGTTCCTATTATATTGAGCATCTCACCAACAGTCTTGCAGAAGAGGGATGGAAATTGTTCCTCAAGGTGGAAGAAGAGGGTGGATTTCTCGAAGCTGCTAAAAAGGGCACCGTTCAGGATGTCATCAATGCCACCAACGCCAAACGCCATGAAGATGCGGCTAAACGGAAGGAATTCCTTCTGGGAACCAACCAATTCCCCAACTTCACGGAGAAATCGGATGGTAAAGAGGCTCTTGATAAGAAATGCTGCTGTCATCATAAGGACGACGAATGTGGTGAATTCAAGAAAATTGAAAGTTCCCGTCTGGCAGCCGACTTTGAAGAGTTGCGTATACATACGGAGAAAGCCAAGACTCCCGTCGCTTTCATGCTGACCATTGGCAATCTTGCCATGCGTCAGGCTCGTGCGCAGTTCTCCTGCAACTTCCTCGCTTGTGCTGGCTACAAGGTGATTGACAACCTCGGCTTCAAGACTGTGGAAGAAGGTGTTGACGCTGCCCTTGAGGCAAAAGCCGACATTGTGGTGCTCTGCTCCAGCGATGATGAATATGCTGAATACGCCATTCCCGCGTTCAAGTACCTTGATGGCCGTGCCATGTTTGTAGTGGCTGGTGCTCCTGCATGCATGGATGATTTGAAAGCCGCCGGCATCGAGAACTTCGTCCACGTTCGCTGCAATGTGTTGCAAACGCTGAAAGAGTATAATGAGAAATTAGGTATTTAATGATGTTAGATTTACAGTCATGAGAAAGAATTTCAATAACATAGATATTTATGCAGGCATCAAGCCTGTCAATGGAACAGAATGGCTTAAGTCTAATAACATTGAGCCTAACTGGAAGACACCTGAACATATCAATGTCAGGCCGGTATACACCAAGGAAGACCTGGAAGGCATGGAACACTTGGACTTCGCTGCCGGTATTCCTCCGTTCCTCCGTGGTCCGTATTCCATGATGTATCCTTTCCGTCCCTGGACCATCCGACAGTATGCTGGATTCTCCACCGCTGAGGAGTCCAATGCTTTCTATCGCCGTAACTTGGCTTCAGGACAGAAGGGTCTCTCCGTGGCCTTCGACCTTCCCACACACCGTGGCTACGACCCCGACAATGCACGTGTGGTGGGCGATGTCGGTAAGGCTGGTGTGTCTATCTGCTCGTTGGAGAACATGAAGGTGTTGTTTGCTGGTATTCCCTTGAACAAGATGTCAGTGTCAATGACCATGAATGGAGCTGTGCTACCCATCCTGGCTTTCTATATCAATGCCGGATTGGAGCAGGGTGCCAAACTGGAAGAGATGGCTGGTACCATCCAGAACGATATCCTCAAGGAGTTCATGGTGCGTAACACCTACATCTATCCGCCGGCATTCTCCATGAAGATTATTGCTGATATCTTCGAGTACACCTCGCAGTTCATGCCGAAGTTCAACTCTATCTCTATCTCCGGCTATCACATGCAGGAAGCAGGTGCCACTGCTGATATCGAATTGGCTTATACCTTGGCCGACGGTATGGATTATCTGCGCACAGGTGTGAATGCGGGTATTCCTGTCGACAAGTTTGCACCTCGTCTGTCCTTCTTCTGGGCCATCGGTATGAATCACTTCATGGAGATTGCCAAGATGAGGGCTGGTCGTCTGCTCTGGGCTAAGATCGTGAAGAGTTTCGGAGCCAAAGATCCGAAGTCAATGGCTTTGCGTACACATAGCCAGACTTCTGGTTGGTCCCTCACCGAGCAAGACCCGTTTAATAATGTGGGTCGTACGTGTATCGAGGCTATGGCAGCTGTCTTGGGTCACACCCAGTCGCTTCACACCAACGCTCTCGACGAGGCCATCGCCTTGCCTACGGACTTCTCCGCGCGTATCGCTCGTAACACACAGATTTACATTCAGAACGAGACCAAGGTGTGCAAGCAGATTGACCCGTGGGCTGGTTCCTATTATGTGGAGACGCTGACCAATGAGTTGGTTCACAAGGCTTGGGAGCATATCCAGGAAATCGAGAAACTCGGCGGTATGGCCAAGGCTATTGAGACTGGTCTGCCCAAGATGCGTATCGAAGAAGCTGCCGCACGCACTCAGGCTCGTATTGACTCAGGTGTTCAGACCATCGTTGGTACGAACAAGTATCGTCTGGAGCATGAGGATCCCATCGATATCCTCGAAGTGGACAATACTGCAGTGCGCAAACAGCAGGAAGAGAGCTTGGCAGAGGTTCGCGGCAAACGCGACGAAGCGGCATGCAAGGCTGCTCTTGCCGAGATTACCCAATGTGTTAAGGAGTTCAACGAAGGAAAGAAGTCCCAAAACAACTTGCTCGCTCTCGCCGTCAAGGCTGCCGGTTTGCGCTGTACCTTGGGTGAGATTAGTGATGCCTGCGAGGAAATCGTGGGCCGTTATAAAGCAGTAATCAGAACCATTTCAGGCGTGTATTCATCAGAAAGCAAAAACGACTCGGATTTCGAGAAAGCATGTGAACTCACTGAAGAGTTTGCTAAGAAAGAAGGTAGAAGGCCGCGTATATTCGTGGCTAAGATGGGACAGGACGGTCACGACCGTGGTGCCAAGGTGGTGGCTACGGGCTATGCCGACTGTGGTTTCGACGTAGATATGGGACCTTTGTTCCAGACTCCGGCGGAAGCAGCTCGCGAGGCTGTGGAGAACGACGTGCATATCGTTGGTGCCTCTTCACTGGCTGCAGGTCATAAGACCTTGATTCCTCAATTGATAGAAGAATTGAAGAAGCTTGGTCGTGAAGACATCATGGTTATCGCCGGCGGTGTTATCCCCGCCCAGGACTACGACTACCTCTACAAGGCAGGCGTGGCTGCAATCTTCGGCCCCGGCACCTCGGTTGCCAAGGCTGCCTGCGAGATGATGAACATCCTGCTCGACAAAGAGTAATCAGGTTATTCCCAACAAAAACGGGGCGGAAAATCCGCCCCGTTTTTAATTTCCTCACTTCTCACCTCTCACTTCTCACTTCTCACCCCTTTTATATCAATTCTAATACTTGGATGGCTTCGTCTGATTCAAGCATGTCGTATAGATGCTTGTCAAACTGACGGCGTTTCATGTTTAGTTCCAACGATACAACATATCGCCGCTCACCTCCAATCATACTTTCTTCCTGCTTAAAGGTTTCAATCACAGCATCCCATTCCTTGAAATGGTTGAGCATATCCTGCACATCATTCAGACTACCTGCGGAAATCTTGAGATAAACGTTCTTATTACCAATTCTACGCATGATGATATGCATGGCTTCCAGACAAAGAAGCACCAAAACCGTACATACTATGGAGAGAGTATATAATCCCGCTCCGGTAGCCATACCAATGGCAGAGGTCACCCATAGGCCTGCAGCGGTGGTCAATCCTCTGACGATATGTTTGGTGAAGATGATGGTACCTGCTCCTATGAAACCGATGCCGGAAACCACTTGTGCGGCTATACGTGCGGGGTCGAGACGCACATTTAATCCAGATGTCAATATGCCCTCAAAGCCGTATTGTGAGATGAGCATGAACAAGGCGCTGCCCAGGGCTACGAGGAAATGGGTGCGGAATCCGGCCTCTTTGGCACGGTATTCACGCTCCAGTCCTATCAATCCGCCTAAGAGTGCGGCAACCAATATTCGTATGATAAGTTGTTCTGTCATAGATGCTATTCTTTATTAAAAGTCAGCTGCTCACTGCCTTCAGCCACGTCCACCTTGACATCACCTTGTAATGGGTTGTCCTCAAGCAACATCTCACAAACCTTGTCTTCCACGTGATTTTGAAGAGCACGCTTCAAAGGACGGGCACCGAACTGAACGTCGTAGCCTTTCTTAGCCAGGAATTCCTTGGCGGCATCTGTCAGGTGTAAGGTAACACCCAAATCCTCCATGCGTTTCTGCAAACCAATCAGTTCGATATCAACAATGCGCTTGATAGCATCCATGTCTAATTGGTCGAACATGATGATTTCATCAAGACGGTTGAGGAATTCTGGGGCAAACTGTCTGCTCAGGCTCTTTTGGATGATGGAACGGGCACGCTCACGGTCATTGTCGTTCATGTCGAGACCGAAACTGCTTGCGTTAAATCCCACGCCGCGGCCGAACTCCTTCAGTTGGCGTGTTCCAGCATTTGAGGTCATGATGATGATGGTGTTGCGGAAATCTACCAATCGGCCATTGCCGTCGGTAAGACGTCCTTCGTCCAACACCTGCAACAAGAGATTGAACACATTACCATGTGCCTTCTCTATCTCATCAAGCAGGACGATAGAGTAGGGGTGACGACGCACTTTTTCCGTCAGCTGGCCACCTTCATCGTAGCCCACATATCCGGGAGGCGAACCCACGAGTCTCGACACATTGAACGCTTCTGTATATTCGCTCATGTCAACACGTATCAGGTCATCGGCACTGCCGAACATATACTCTGCTAACTGCTTGGCCAGATAAGTCTTACCCACGCCCGTAGGACCCAGGAACATGAACACGCCGATAGGGCGGTTCGGGTCTTTTAGTCCTATGCGGTTGCGTTGGATGGCTTTCACCATCTTATCGATGGCAGCATCCTGAGCTACCACCTTCTCCTTAAGTACCGATGCCATTTTGCGCAGACGGGAACCTTCCGACTCCTCCAAGCGTTGCAGGGGAACGCCGGTCATCACCGATACCACATCGGCCACATCGGCTTCCGTCACCATCTCGCGATCGCCCTTGCTGCCATTCGACCACTCTTCGTTGAGCTTTTTCAACTGGCCTTCCAATTTGCTTTGGCGGTCACGGTAACTGGCAGCCAATTCGAAGTTCTGGTTTTTTACCGCTTCGGTCTTTTTCTTCTTCACCTCTACGATTTCCTTTTCCATCTCACCGATTTCCGGTGGCATGTGAACATTCTTCAGGTGAACTTTGGCACCAGACTCATCAAGGGCATCGATAGCTTTGTCGGGGAAAGACCGGTCGGTAACATAGCGCTCTGTCAATTTGACACATGCACGAATAGCCTCGTCCGAATAGGTCACATGGTGGTGATCTTCGTACCTGCCCTTGATATTTTGAAGAATCTGTAAGGTTTCATCTGTGGTGGTGGGTTCGACAAGCACTTTCTGGAAACGTCGCTCCAATGCACCATCTTTTTCTATGCTCTTGCGGTACTCGTCGAGCGTGGTGGCACCAATACATTGTATCGTTCCCCTGGCGAGTGCCGGTTTGAGGATATTGGCGGCATCCATCGAGCCAGGAGCTGAACCAGCTCCGATAATGGTGTGTATCTCGTCCATGAACACGATGATTTCCGGGTGCTGCTCCATCTCATTGAGGATGGCCTTGATACGTTCCTCAAACTGTCCACGGTATTTGGTGCCGGCCACGACAGATGCCATGTCCAGACTGACCACCCGTTTGTTAAAGAGTAGTGGCGATGTCTTGTGTTGAACGATCATCTGGGCCAGTCCCTCTACGATGGCACTTTTACCCACACCGGGTTCGCCGATGAGCACGGGGTTGTTTTTCTTCCTGCGGCAAAGGATTTCTGTTACGCGGAGCATCTCTTCCTCACGTCCCACCACAGGGTCAAGGGCATGTTCCCGAGCCGCCTTGGTCAGGTCATGTGAGAAATTGTCGAGCACGGGCGTACCGCCTGAAGATGCCGGACTTTGAACCTGCACATTGCTGCCGCGTGTATTGCCACCATTGTCGCTGTCCATATATTCGTCTTCTTCCGGCTCGTCAACACCCAGGCTGTCCAATGTAGAGGAAGAAGACTCTCCTGCCGGACTATGCGCTTGTTGGAAATAGCGAGCGGCTTTGTCGTAAGTGACGGACGATTGCTCTAACGAATCCTTGGCTCCGTTGGGCATCTGGTCATGCAGAATGGCCAGAAGAATATGTTTCACTTCCACGTCCATACTGTGTTGTAGGGTGGCTTCGAGAATAGCACGGCGCATCACATTATTGGCATCTTCATTCATTACCAACTCACGTGCATTTGTGGGAATGGTGTTCTCATCCCTCTTTACACGTTGTTCCAAATCATGCTTGAGCGAGGGTAGGTCTACATTCATCTCTTGGAAAAAACCGTTGACATCGGTTTCTCCACCACGAAGAATGGCTATCAGCAAATGTTCTGGAGCCACACTCGTACTATATAAACGGGATGCTTCTTCACGGCTATACGCAAACAATTCCGTTACTTCCCGCGAAAATTTTACACTGTTCATTCGTTTCCTTTTCAATAATACTACATCATTCAAGCAAATATCGTGCCAAACGAATAGTCCTTTATCTGTGGTCACCCGTCATTCTTCATTCGTCACATCTCCAGCGGATATACTTGACATCCACTGAATAATGACGGGTCGAAGGTCGGCTTATGCTTGAAAATGCCGAACAAGGCACTGCCACTGCCACTCATTTGTGCATATTCGGCTCCCAATTCATAGAGCTTGTTCTTGATGTCCGCCAACTCGGGGAGTAGGGCGAACACACTCTCCTCAAAGTCATTCGTTAATTCCTCACGCCATGTCTTAATGGGCTGCTGAACGATATCCCGGCATGACTTCTCTGGCATCTGGGGAACGATGGAGGCGTAAGCTTCTCGAGTGGATACTGCCACGGGCGGCTTGACCACCAACAGATGATAGCCAGCCAGACTTCCGTGAGCATCAACGGGAGAGAGCACCTCGCCAATACCTGTGGCGTATGATGGTTCTGCACTGATAAAGAAAGGACAGTCGGCCCCCAACCGGGTGGCGTAACGCTCCATCTCAGCCAGACCCATGTCTAACTTGAACATCTCATCCAGCAACTTAATCATGAAGGCAGCATCACTCGACCCTCCTCCAAGACCTGCCTGTGAAGGAATACCTTTATATAGATGTACGTGTATTCGGGGCAAACTAAAATCCTTAGACAATAAATGATATGCCTTAACCACCAAATTATCCTGACTGTCTCCGTCTAAAACCATGCCGCTGACCAACAGGTCACAGGGTACGTCGGAAGGAAACTCCTCGTTCATAACATGCACCTCCATGGCATCGTAAAGTGGGATGGGGTGGAACACGGTCTGTAAATCGTGATATCCGTCTGGTCTTTTGGCAACGATGTTAAGACCCAGATTAATTTTTGCGCAAGGAAAGACTATCATACTTTTTTTTGCAAAGATAGTGTAAACCGAAGATAAAACAAAACAAATTGTGTTTGTTTTTATTGTTTAGGCTCAACCTGTCTTCATGGCTAAGTTTTTTTTTCTAAAACTACGTTCCAATCAAATTTAAATCATTTTTTTTTCTTACTTTTGCACCTAATTCGACTCTATAAACTTAATAACCATGGCCAACGACAATAGAAACTCCCAGAGAAACAACAACATCGACCCTGCTTACGGTCATTTGCAGCCACAGGCGACAGAAATAGAACGGCTCGTGCTCGGTGCCTTGATGATTGACAGCGATGCTTTCACCGTAGTGAGCGAAATTCTTCGTCCCGAAACTTTCTACGAGAAACGTCACGAAAAAATCTACCATGCCATCCAATCACTGAACATGGAAGAGAAAGCTGTTGATATAACAACCGTTGTGGAACAGCTTAAGAGGGAAGGAACGCTTGAAGACGTGGGCGGTGCGGTATATATCGTGGAACTGTCACAACATGTGGTATCTTCGGCCCATATCGAATTTCATTCACGCATACTTGCCCAAAAATTCCTCGCCCGACAGCTCATCACCTTTGCCAGCATGGTCGAGACGAAGGCTTTCGACGAATCGATAGATGTTGACGACCTCATGCAGGAGGCGGAAAGCAAACTGTTTGAATTGTCGCAGAAAAACATGCGACAGGACTACACACAAATTGACCCCATTATTGCTGAGGCACAGGAGAAAATACAGATTGCTGCAGGTAGCAAGGGCGGTCTTACTGGTGTCCCCAGCGGATTTACTAAACTTGATGATATTACTTCAGGATGGCAGCCAAGTGACTTGGTCATCATTGCCGGACGTCCTGCTATGGGTAAGACCTCATTTGCCCTCTCCATCGCAAAGAACATTGTTGTCGACTATGATGTCCCCATGGCTTTCTTCTCCTTGGAAATGAACAAGGTTCAGTTGGCCAATCGTCTGATTTCTAATGTCTGTGAGATTGCCGGTAGCAAAATCATGAATGGTCAGCTCAACGATGCCGAATGGCAACGGTTAGACAAGAACATACGAAAGTTGTATGGCAAACCGTTGTATATCGATGATACCGCCGCCCTCTCCATTTTCGAGCTGCGCACGAAAGCACGCCGTTTGGTGCGAGAGAAAGGCGTGAAACTCATCATGATCGACTATTTGCAGCTTATGAATGCCACAGGCACTAAATTCGGCAATCGTCAAGAAGAGGTGTCCACCATCAGCCGTTCGCTCAAGGGCCTGGCAAAGGAGCTCGACATCCCCATCTTGGCATTGTCGCAGTTGAACCGTACCGTGGAAAACCGCGAAGGTATCGAAGGCAAACGTCCGCAATTGAGCGACTTGCGCGAGTCGGGTGCTATTGAGCAGGATGCTGATATGGTGCTCTTCGTTCACCGTCCCGAATACTATCATATCTATACTGACGGCAACAATAATGACCTGCGTGGTATGGCACAAATCATCATTGCTAAACACAGAAAGGGTGCTGTTGGCGATGTGCTGCTCAACTTCAAGGGTGAATTTACTCGTTTTGCCAATCCCGAAGAGGCGTATGTGGCACCCAATGTGGGTGGCGAGTTCATCGGTTCACGAATGAATGATGGTGACCCAGGGCCAGACCCCGATCCTCTTGGCCCTATGCCTGTTGGTGACGGCGTAACACCATATTAAAAGGGGCAAAATAAACCCACCCAGGCCCTCCCAAAGGGAGGGGGATAGAGACTGGGAGGGAGGACTCAAACTCATAAACTTAAAACTCATATACATAAAAACTTATGAAAAAAATATTTAGCATCTTGGCCTTGTCGCTGTATGTAGTGTTTACACAGGCTCAATCCGTTTCTATTCTGGGCGATTCCTATTCTACTTTTGAGGGGTACGTAACCCCCAATACCAATGAGATGTGGTATTATGAAGAGAATGGCAACAAGGTGGATGTCAGTGATGTTACACAGACATGGTGGTGGCAGGTCATCAAGGAAAGTGGCTATAAGTTTTGTATCAATAATTCTTACAGTGGCTCTACCATAGGCTACCAGGGATATGATGGCAATGATTATTTCGATCGTTCGTTTCTCACCCGTATGGACAACCTTGGCACACCCGATATCATCTTTATCTTCGGTGCCACCAACGACAGTTGGGCTGGTGAACCGGTAGGCGAGTATAAATACGACAATTGGCGAAAGAGTGATTTTTATACTTTCCGTCCGGCTATGGCCTATATGCTTAACCACATGACCCGCCGCTATCCGAATGTTGATATCTATTTTATCCTGAACAGCGAACTGCGTGATGACATCTCTGAATCATGTCGACAGATTTGCCGTCATTACAACGTTCCCTGTATCGAATTGCACGACATCGATAAGCAGAATGGCCATCCCTCCGTTAAAGGTATGCGCAGTATAGCCGACCAGGTAAAGGCAGCCATGAAAAGATAATTCTTCCTCCTTTCCCAAAGGCATCTTCACTCCCCTCCTTTTCCAAATCAGGCATATTTTTCCCCTCCTTTTCCAAAGGAGGGGGCAGGGGTGGTTTGTAAATCACGGTCCCATCCTTATTCTCTCACAGAAATCACATAAATACACAGAAAGGGATGGTTTGTCATAAAAATATATCTACCGCTTACTTTTTTCCAAAAAACTAATCAGTTTACTTAGTTTTTTATCCCACTGAACCGTCATAGTAATGTATGGACCGATTAAAGTTTGAATCGATATATCGTCGGTATTATACCAAGATGTACTGTTTGGCAAAGACGATACTCTATGACACCGATGAGAGCAAGGACGTGGTGAGTGAGGTCTTTGCCCGTCTGCTCAGGGGCGGGTTATATCCAGACGATGACAAGATGGAAGGATACCTGATGACCAGCGTACGTAACCGTTGTCGGGATGTTATCAACCATAAGTCTGTGCGGGAAAGAGTGGAGAAACTGTTCTTGGAAGAGCAGAAACAAGACCAAAGTGCATACAATATCGATGATAACCGCATGGAGGAGATACAACTGTTCATCAACGGTTTGCCTCCTCTTACTCAAAAGATTTTCCGGTTGCGTTTCCTTCGGGAGATGACATACGAGGAAGTGGCTCTGGCAACGGGCATCAGCAAAGTCACGGTGTACAACCACCTGTCGCAATCTCTTCAACAGATGAAAAAATATTTCCATAATCAGCAAAACGATACCCCATGATGGAAAAGCAAGAAAAAATTAGGCTCCTGCTTGCCATGCAGGAACATCCAGAAAACTATACCGACGAGCAACTAAGAAAGTTGCTTGCCGATGACCCGGAGTTGGCTGACATGATACGTCATCTTACCTTGGTGAAGCAAGCGCTCGCTAAACAAGATGCCGAAGAAGAGTCTATTTCAGTAGATGAGGAATGGGCAGCATTTGCGACAGAGCACGGCGATGAACTGGATGCACTCGACAAAGAAGAGGATTACGATAAGCAATCCTGCCAGCCTCGTTTGCTCACGAATTGGAAGGAAAGACTTCCTTTCAGGATTGCAGCAAGCATCATCGGTTTTCTTTTTATAGCCGGTGTGGCTTTTGCCGCAATTCACATAGTACGCTCCTTTAGTCGCCAAGAACCGATAAAAGACGCACAGGAAAAGGTAGAACCAGAACCAACGACCACAATAAATAATAACGTTTCTTCTGTTATTGTTGACACGCTGAAAACGGATACAGTCCCGACAACAGAATCTATTACTTTCGACAATATTTCGTTGGATAGGATGATTTCAGAGATAGCTGCATATTATAAAGTCGATGTGGAGTTCCTGAATGACGAGGTACGACAACTCCGTTTCTTTTTTGAGTGGAGGCATGAGGAAACAATTGAACATGTGTTGAATCGGCTGAACCAGTTCGAAAGTGTCAAGATAGAATTGAATGATAATAGGATAACCGTGGAGTAACATGAAGCGCATACTATTCTCTTTCCTTTGCTGTTGTGTTGTTTGCCAGTCCTTTGCCCAACGTGTCACACGGCAATATCATGATGTGTCCATCAGCGATGCCTTGCGGCAGTTGAACGGCCTGTCGAAAGATTATTCCATCAGTTTTCTCTATAACGAACTGGAAGACTTTCGCGTGACCACATACATACACCGAAAGACAATCCCTGAGGCCATTCGCCAGATGATAGGCTTTTATCCTATCCGCATGGAAGTACGCGATTCAGATATCGTTGTAGAATGTGTGCAGAAGACAACCTCACGCTATAAGGGTAGGGTAGTTGACAACGACGGACAACCGGTTGCATACGCCAATGTGGCGTTGCTCTCACCTTTGGACTCAACATTGATAACGGGTGGTGTGACTAATGAAAGCGGACTTTTTGTGGTGCCATGTGAGCAGCAACCTGTTATCGCCCGCATATCCTTTGTTGGCTACAAGACGACCTATCGCTTATGCAACAATAAACAAGCAGGAACCATTCAGTTAATGCCGGAAGCACATGTCATCAATGGATTAGTGGTGAAAGGAGAACGGCCTAAGGTGCAGTTGCAGGGGAATTCATTGGTCATGAATGTGGAGGGAACGGTGATGGAGCGGCTCGGCACGGCAGAGGATGTGCTCACACGTGTTCCAATGATTGCCAAACAGGGCGAGGGCTTTGAAATCTTAGGCAAGGGTGCACCACTCATCTATCTGAACAACCGCAAACTGACCGACCTGACTGAACTGAAGAATGTCCAATCGGACAACATCCGCAGCGTGGAGGTCATCCAAAATCCAGGTGCCCGCTATGATGCTACTGTCAATGCCGTCATTGTCATTCGCACCAAGCGGACAACAGGCGAAGGTCTGGGCGTGGAACTGAGCTCGTGGAGCCGCAAGGGACACGGCTATGCCAATAACGAGCGCGTGAACCTGACCTACCGCACAGGCGGTTTGGAACTCTTTGCCAATCTCTTCGGGGCCTATAACAAAAGATGGAGTCGTGGCGAGTTCGAGCAGACCGTCTTTGCCGACACGCTGTGGACTATTACCAACCGACAGCATGCTATAGCACGCAATCCCTACTTCGAAGGACGATTCGGCTTCAACTACCAGATCAACGACAATCACTCCTTCGGCGGGTTCTATCAGAACACATACGACTATGTGAAGACGCGCAGCGAATATGATGATGATTTGCTGGCCGACGGAAAGCCATACGACCACTTGCAAAACAGTAGTGTCCGGCGTGACAAGAACGCGCCCACGCATCAGATCAATCTCTACTATACGGGCAAGGTGGGACAACTCAGCATCGACTTCAATGCCGACTATACTTCCCGCAAGCAGCAGAGTGTCAATCAGCAGCAGGAACTCAGTACCGAGTACGAAGACCGCGATGTGAATACCGAGAGCCAGACGCGCAGCAAGATGTTTGCTGAGAAACTATTCGTCACCCATCCACTGTGGAAAGGTCAGATAGAGATTGGTGAGGAATACACCAATACGCGCTGGCGCAGCAGATTCGACAATCAGGAGGGATACATTGCCAATAGCAACAATGAACAGCACGAGAGCAACATTGCGCCCTTCATGGAACTGCGCCAACAGCTGGGTCGCTTTCAACTCTCGGCAGGAATTCGCTACGAACACGTGAAGTCGGAGTATTTCGTCAGTGGACAGCGACGCGATGAGCAGTGCCGTACCTACGATGATTTCTTCCCGTCTGTATCTGTATCGATGTCAGCCAAGAATCTACAACTTTCCTTCAGCTATGCCAAGCGCACCGCACGCCCTGCCTACTGGCTGCTGAGCAGCGATGTCACCTACGAGAATCGCCTGAACCGGCAAACGGGTAATCCCTATCTGAGACCCGTCAAGTACCACAACCTGAACGTGACGGTGATGTGGAAGTGGCTCTATATGATGACCAATTTCTCCCATTGTGTTGATCCCATCATCTCCGAGGCGCAAAGCATGGAGGACGACTCAAAGGTGAACCTTGTCACCAGCAAGAACTACGACCACGCCGACTGGATTACCGTCACCCTTGGTGCACAGAAGAATATCAAGTTGGGCGGCGGAATGACATGGACGCCACAATATAATATAACGTTGATGAAGCCGTGGCTTGAAGGGACGTTTTTAGGCCAAAAGAAAAGTTTCAACCATACTATGCTATCCCTGCAATTAGGCAATATCGTAATGCTGCCCCACGAGTGGCTGCTACAAGCCGATTTTAACGTGCATACCCACGGCAATACAGGTTCAAATATTAGGGTTGATTGCATCAATCCGATGCTCTCGCTTAGTGTCAGTAAAGACTTCTTCCAGCACCGCCTCAATGTCAAGTTGACAGGTAATGACCTTTTCAATGGCGGCATCAACCATGTCATGCTTTACAGCAACCGGATGATGTTTCAAAAGATGGAGGACAACGACTCCCGTTGCGTCCAACTCTCATTGCGCTACCGTTTCAACGTCACACCGTCAAAATACAAGGGAACGGGTGCTGGCAATGCTGAAAAAGACCGTCTATAATAAAAGTCTCTCATTACAATAACTTTTTGGGGCGTTCTATGGCATTACAACTTTACCTGCTTCATCGTTTCAAGTGAAGTACAACAGGCCATCAAGAACGCCTTCTTTCATGTATTTTGTTATGAGTTAAGAAGATTTAACAGCGTTGGATGCAATCTTTCTCGTCTTTGCGTGTATAAATAAGTAGAGGAAGATTATAAACAACTATGGAACAGAAATTCGGCATCAACAGCATTGACATGAGTTTGCTACGCGACTTCTGCGAACGTGAGGGAAAAATTGTCAGTTATATGAAGGGGGAACAATTTGAATGTGAGGATGAACCCTCCTCGTCGTTCGGCTTCGTGGAAAGTGGATGTTTCAAGTACATGAAACGAGGTATCAGCGATAACCTTGATCACATCACATGGTTCTCGTTTGAGGGCGAATTTGTGGGAGACTATCCCAGTTGCGTCAACGGCACACCGTCCCAGACGACGATCGAGGCGATGATGCCCAGCCGCGTTTTCCAAGTTAGTAAAGAACAAATGACACAACTGTTTCAACAGAACATGAAGATGATGGAAATGCGCGCGCTCATAGCAGAGCATCTGCTTAATCAGGCACGTGCCCGTTATATGGACTTTCATCGTGCTTCACCACGAGAACGATACGAGCTGTTGCTTCACCGCTGTCCTGGTATTGTGGAACATCTACCCTTGGCTGCCATCGCTTCGTTTCTAAATATCACCCCCGTCTACCTAAGTAAAATTCGCAAAGAAATCTCTCTCGGTCAGTAAGATTTTTTTGCGTTTTTGGGCGGTTTTTCCCCCTAAAACATAAAACTAGTTTTAGATTTTCATCTTCAACATGTTTTTTTCAGTTCATTCTGATCGATTTTGATCTAGTTTGTCATAATTTTGTGACCGAGTAAATAATCATAAAACTCACTTGTTATGGGGCAGCTGCCGACGTGAAGTCGGCACTGCCCGTTATAAACGGAAAAAGACGTTATGAAAAAGAATAACCAAATTATCATTACCAGTTTACGGGGATTTGTAATCTCCCTGTTCGCTCTCGTCGTCATGACGGGACATGGACAAATCAAATGCAATATTGAGGGCGAGATTATGACAGATAAGTACGGCGATGAAGTCGTGATATGTGAGCTCGGTACCGACCTGCGTTTACACGACGACCCCTCTTTTCACTTGAAAGCCGTCAATGGCAAGTTCAGTACAACCATCGAATGTCAGCATCTATCGAGGTATAAAGTATTCTTGTACCAACAATATCTGGAAGGCCAGTATTATTATGGAACATTTCTGGCGGAGAACGGTCATGTCCACATCAAGTTATATCCAGACAGAGCGGGAGAGGTTCTGAGTGAAGGCATTGAAGGTAAGAAACGACAGGTGCTCGACAGCATATTGCGTAAACAATACCAGGAACCGATAGCTGCAATCGATGCGCTTATGGAAGACCCCGAACGGCTGTCAGAATACTATAATGCTGACTTCATATCAACGGTAACCATCCTCAATGAAACGGATATGAGCACGATGCCTCAGGCATACGTTGATTCAGTCGCCAAAGTTTACGAGCAGTACCGCAATAACCCAGACAGAGAATACACCCCGAAAGGATTGGAGTTGGAAAAAAGGAGAAAAGAGTTGGTCGAAGGATGTCAAAACTATCAATATCAATACTATACCGAGCATCCCACGATATGGGCACTCTACGAGACATTGAATGCCTGTGAACAGCTCCACGGTGCACACAGGTACACCAACTTTGACCCCAAATCCTACGAGCGTTATCTCGCCCTCTATCACGACAAATTGGAAACGCTCTATCCCAATCATCCTGTTCACGAGCAGATAGCCACAGCCGAGGCAGCCTACTATCTGCAACCCGGCAAGCCATATATTGACTATACGGTGCGGAATACGGATGGTAAACTTGTTTCCATTTCCTCTCTGACCAAGGGTAAGGTCACACTCATCGACCTCTGGGCATCGTGGTGCGGACCCTGCCGTCGCCATAGCAAGGCCTTGATTCCTGTGTATGAAAAATATAAAGACAAAGGGTTTGCCATCGTTGCCATTGCCCGTGAACGTGACCGCAAAGATATGGAGGAGGCAGCGAAGAAAGACGGCTATCCTTGGCAGAGCCTGTTAGAACTGAACGATGAGAATCAGGTATGGCGCAAGAACGGAGCTGGCAATGGCAGCGGTGCCATGTTCCTCATCGACCGCGATGGCACCATACTTTCCACTTCAACCGAAGCGTCAGAGTTGGAACCTATCATCAAGAAAGCATTAAACGTCGAATAAAAGATGACTAGACGACTCTTCATCTCCATTCTGTTTGCCTTCGTTGTGGTAGCGGGACGCTCCCAAGTAAAGTCAGGTCTCGACCTTTGCTTGCGTGATGATACGACGGGTGAATGGCTTATCGGGCTGTTCGACGATTACGCTATCTACGACTGCGACTATTGGGAATATGCCAAGGTGGATAAAAACCAGGTGGTGCTGACAAAAAACGAACAGTATAAGGAAATACAGCTAAGGAAGAATGCTACCGTCATTGACGGGAAGAAATATAAGACGTCGGTGTTGACGACGTCGTTTATGCCCGACTATCCGACCAAGGATGAGACGGCATGGACAAATAATCTTCGTGCCGAAGAAGGCTGTTTCACGTTACGTGTTTGTATCCGTACGACTAAGGAAAATGTTGGTTTCCTTTCTTTCATCAACCGTCTTATCAATGGTAAGCAAATCGTAGAATATTCGAAAATCGACGAACGAGGCCGTTTTGATGTGAAAATGCCTGTGTGCGGCCCAACAGTGATGGGTATCCGCAATGAGTTCGAACAATCGTTAGAACACTTTTTCTCGGGTAGGTTGGCAGTGGAAAATGGAGACACGCTGTTGCTTTATATCGACGATGATTCTTCCTCCTCACCGTATTCAACTGCTCCCGTTAGGCAAGGGAGTAAACGCATCTACCTGATGGGTGGCAAATATGCCAGATTCAATAATGAACTGTTGGGTGGTGACTTTCATCCCGATTTCGTGGTAACTGACAAACTGACAATGGACAGCACGATAACACAACAACGTCATCGACTGGAAGTGTGCCAGACAAGGATAGACTCCCTCTATGCTGCCCGTCCGAACCTGTCCCGTCGTTTCCGCACCTACTATCAGGATGACATACAAAGTCAGTTTGCCTATCCGATGCTCCTTAAGTGTTGCTGGCCGGCAAGTGGAGAGAATCAGGGTGAGTTATTGCGCAAGACCGATGGCCAACTGAACTCACTGCATTGGATGCGCTCCGAGGTTCCATTGATGTGTCGCGACGGTTTCACTACTAATATTGGCTACTACATTTCGACAATGACGGATATTAGGAGCAAGGCGATGACGGATCCCGATGTCTTCCTTCTTCAACTTTACAAAGAGGGTAAGGTGCGACTGACCGACGAAGAGATAAGGAAAGTAAAGGATTTCCAAGACTTGCGTGCCCGAAAAAGCGGGGATGAATTGTTAAACAAAGCCTTCAAGACCGACATCATCCCCATTTTGGGCAAGCCGCTCATCGCACAATATTGGGACTGGGAACAGAGCGAACAGAATGTACCACTTGAAATCAACGTTCTGAATTCGCTTGATTTGGACGATGTTACCCGCGAGATTTTGAAAACACAGACTTTTATGAAAGATATTGATGGTAAAAGTCATGTCGCCTCACCGTGTGTGTTGGAACTGGCCCATCAGGAGATTCGCCATCCCCTTCTCATCCAAGCTATTGACGAGGCCAATCAACGAATAAAGGATTTTTTGGAAGAACATCAACGTAAGCAGACGGTGGTGGCTACAGCAGGGGAGGGGAACCCCATATTACAACGTGTATCTGAAGAGGACCTGTTGGGTATTACCGATGGTCAAGCGCTTTTTGAGCGAATCATAGCCCCTTTCCGTGGATATGTCATTTATGTGGATTTTTGGGGAACATGGTGTGGCCCTTGTCGGACCGATTTGGAGAAAGTTCCCAACCTGAAGAAAATGCTTGAAGGAATGCCCGTCGTTTTTCTCTATTTCTGTAACAATACTCCTGAAGAGGCACGGCGTATCTATATCAGCCAGAATCATCTTGAAAGTGGTAATGCCGTTCATTACAACCTGCCCCAGGAACTGGAGTATGCCATTGAGCAATACATGGAGGTGAGTGGTTTTCCCTCATATCGACTAGTAGATGCTTCAGGACAACTTATGCCCGGTAGTGCTCCCAGACCTTCTAACCCAAGTGCCGTTGTTGGAGCCATAGAGCAACTACTGAACTGGTGATATGGCTGTTTTCAATAAAAAACATAAAACTAGTTTTAGATTTTCACCATCTTTATTCAATTTAACAATCCAGCTGATAGTATTTCTATAGGTTTATCCTATTTTTGTAGCTAAAGTTATCCGAATAACAATTATATGAACAAGAAATCCATCATCATCGTACTGCTCGCCTTCGTCGCAATGACGGGACAAGCAAAAAAGACAATCGTATGGGAAAACCCATCTGTTGCCTATTCAGCCTTTTCGTATTTTGAAATCCAAAAGGTGGAAATGACGAAGGAAAAGACTGCCATGTATGTTAGGATGGTTCATTTACCAGGTCATGGTTTCCGAATCAGCAAAGACAGTTATCTGCAAACAAATGGGAAGCAGTATGGCATCATTGGAAGCGACAGCATACCTCTGGGAGGAGATTACATCATTTTGGACGACACAGGAAGGAAAGACTTCATTCTCTATTTCAGGCCATTGCCTTTGGACACGAAGGAATTTGACTTCTTGGAAGGTTTGGCGAAAGGCGACTACAAAGTGTTTGGCATCCACGACAAGGACTACACGATTCCTCCCGCTTCCGTGCCTACTGAATACATGCCCGATGATAATGGGGAAGGATTGACGGAACTGAAGTTCGATGCTACGCCTGCCACCATACATTTCAAGTCGTTGAACTATCGTAAGGGAATGAACACGGAGATTCGAGTGCAATATGTTGATTTGAAGAATCCTGCAAAGCCTATGGATGTCTACACGAATCTGAATGATGATGGTGAAGCCAGTCTTAGTCTCCCTATCTGCCTGCCTCAAATTGTGTGGATTGTTATCGTTAACATTCCATGGAGTTCAATGAGTTGTGTATATCTTTCACCAGGTAAGGAAGTGACCGTCCTAGTTGATATGCTACACGATGACAGCGAAGCCAATAACAAGATTGTAGGTGCCAAAGGCTATTACGCAAAATTCGGCAAAGATTGGCTTCGGTCTACTCATGACGAGGAAACTGAAAATGGTCCTCAGAAACCAACCATTAAAAAGGAAGACATACACGATGTGCAGACGCTGATAAGATATTGTGATGAAGAACGGGAGAACTACGACAAATGGGTAAAGAACTCAAACTATTGCAAGGCAATCAAAGAGTATTTGACACAATACGCATATTCCCCGTTATTCATGTTTGAAGGCGAACAAGATTCCCTGTCCAAAACAAAAGGATTTACTGACTATGTGCTTAAGTATTATACAGGGAATCTATACAAGAAGAATATCGTTTTCAACAATGAATACCCAAGAGCCAGCAAATACTATGCAATGACTGATGCACGAGGATTCAATGCCGACCTTGCCCGCTATTGTTACTATCTGCCACAGGTGCTTGACTCCAAACAATTGGA
>JAFYZT010000053.1 GCA_017548605.1 Prevotella sp.
ACCTGCTCCGGCAAGATGCGGCAGAAAAAAATCAGACTATCAATATTATAGCCACCATAACGGCTTAATCCTCAAGAATGACTCAACGCAGAAAGGACAGACCTCGATGGAGGTGACACCCGCCACATCAACGGATTATGACAACTCGTCGATGGGTGCTTCGCTACCCTTCGTGGTCATGTTGGCACTCTATCTCTGCTTCCGCTTCGTACGTAGCTACAGAAGAAAGAATGCCCTCTAACCTCCCTCCCTCTAACTTCCTTTATCTCCCTCTACCTCCCTTTAACTTCCTTTCAAAATGCTACATACAACGCTTGATATCATTCCGACGCCGGCACCTTCCCGGTGCGGCAGGAAATCGAAAGAATATCACCGACCTGTAAAACCGAGTTTAATAATAGGAAATGACACCACGCAAAAAGGCCAGACCTCGATGGAGGTGACGCCGGCCCAACAGGTGGAATACGACAACTCTTCAGTAGGTGCTTCGTTGCCTTTCCTCATCACGATAGGTCTCTATCTCTGTTTCCGCCTTGTGCGTAAATTCAGAAGAAGCCAAAGCGTACAGGAAAGTGAATGAATAATTTGATGTAAAATGGTCGCTTCGCGGTAACGAATGACGAACGGTTCATTCAATACCGCGAAGCGACCATTTATTTCTCACGCCTTAACTCCTGCACCCTCCCTTTGGGAGGGCCGGGGTGGGTAGCTTCTTACTCCTTCACCACTCGGAGAATCGTATCAACCACCGTCTGTGTCTGTTCCTTACGACCCAAGGTGATGCGCAAGCACGACTCCAAGCCCTTGTCCGACATGAATTTAATCTTGTATTGCTGGTCGGTCAAGGCTTCCTTCAACTTCTCCTTGATTTCTACGGGATATTTGATGAGGATGAAGTTCGCCACCGATTTATACACCTTGAATCCGGGCATGTCACCCAATGCTTTCTTGTAAAGCTGACGGCCCCAATCCATGTCGTCGGCCATCTTACGGTAATGATCGTCGCTGTCCAATGCGGCCAAAGCTACAGCTTCGGAGAAACGGTTGAATCCCAGGTATTTGTTCACGTAACTGATGAACTGGTCGTGACCTTTGCCGATGAAGCCGAAGCCCACACGCAGGCCGGGAAGACCGTAGAACTTCGACAGTGTGCGCGAGATAATCAAATTGTTGTATTTGTTCACCAACGGGGCAATGTAGTCCGTATCGGAGGTGATGAAACTGGCGTAAGCCTCATCGATGAGTACCATGGTCTCTGATGGGATGTTCTCCATGATACGTCCTATCTGTTCTGAGGTCAGGCCGTTGCCCGTGGGGTTGTTCGGTGAGGCCAGCAGCAGCATACGTGGACGGATGCGGTTGGCATATTCGATAATCTCGTCAACATTGTAGGCAAAGGTGTCTTCGGTCTCATGCAGGGGATACATCTCATATTCGCCGCCGCATTCGCTGGCGATACGGTTGTAGTACCACCATGAGAATTCGGGTATCAGGATGGTCTTATTGTCACTATTCATCAGGAAATAGTGAACCACATTCTTCAAAATGTCTTCACCACCATAGCCTAACAACACTTGTTCTTCGGGAATGCCGTAAATCTCGCTCAGACGGACAGAGATGACACTCTTCTTTCCTTCGTCGTAGATACGGGTGTAAAAACATAGGTCTTTCGGGTCGAAATTTTTGATGGCTTCGACTACTTTCTCACTCGGCTCGAAATTAAATTCGTTTCTGTCGAGATAATTCATTTTTTGCTCCATAGTATTACGTTTTGAGTTATATTTCTTATTAGTTGATTTTCATTAATATGAGTCCTATCAATATCCAGATAATTTCACGCACGCGACATATCACGCTCACAAAGATGCCAAGGGCAGCCGACAGACCGAGTGCGGCTATCGAAATCACGAAACCACCTTCCTGCACACCCAGCTGCATCGGCAGGAAACCGATGAGGTTGGCAAAGAACGTGGTGAAAGCTACTATCAGGATGGAATGGAGGAAGGTGAGCATGATGCCGCTAAACCCGCCGCCGCAGTCTATGCCGAAGAGCAACAGCATGAACAACACCTCGGTGCTCTGAACGATGCGTGACACATATTCCAACAGCAGACTACTGTAGAATGCACGCTTATCCTGCTTGTGCAGGGCAGCTATTTGCTCGTCTATCTTATGGAGTGAATCGCCATGTTTCTCCTGGAAACGCTTGCTCCAATTCTTCAATCCGGGTATCTTGCCAATCCATCGGATGGCTTTCACCACAAGACCGTTGCGGTAGCCTTTGGAGAAGAAAAAGAAAGCGAGCACACTGAGCACCACCACGGCACCCAGCGCAATGGCGATGGCACCATTCAGAGGCAGGTCGCCAACAGCCACCAGGGCGAGATAGAGGAATACCGAGGTAAACCAGAACCAGAAATGGGCGAACATGTGCATCATCGCATACAGGATGACCGATGAGGTGGCCCTTTCATTACCGATGTCCTTCGACAGTTCCATGATACGGTAAGGTTCTCCGCCCAGACCGCCCACGGGAGTGGAGTAGTTCAGGGCATAGCCGGTGATGGTAAGCTTGTAGATACGCAGGAAACTGACCTTCTTCTCTTTCTCTGTGCCCCTGATGACGCACTGCCAGGCCAGGGCGTTGATGGCATAGATGAAAATCCACACGCCAATGATGGGGATGAGCCAATAGCCGGCATGGCATATATGCTCCCACAGTTCGACGAAACTGACGTCAAACGTGAAGAGCATCACCACGACGACGGCGACACCCAACAGGAAAAACAGGTTATTCACCTTTTGCTTGGTCCACTTCATTTGGCTCCTTCCAGTTTATCGGCTATCTGACGGCAGAAATTCTCATGACGGCGGTTGACATATAACCAAATCAGTCCCATGACGATGCTCTCGAAGAAGAAATGCATCACGGGAATGTCGAGCAGGCAGAAAAGGAAGAGCCAGCCGCAGCGGAAATTAAAGGTGAGCAGACCGTTCCATTTCTGCAACGGCAGGGACTGGGCATGGAACTCGTCGCGCACCTCCTGGGGGATGTTGTCCAGACTGCCGTATTTCTCCTTCAGCACGGCCAGCAGACGTTGGAACTGCGGGGTTACTTTTTCCTGCTTCTTCGTATAATCGACATACGATTTTTGGAACACTTTCTCGAATTTCCTGCCAGTCCAGTCGGTCTGTTCCAGAATCTGTTGCTGCTGCACCGAATTATCCAGCTCGCTGCCTTTCTCACCTTTGAGGAAGAACAGGTGGGTCTGGATGTAGTAGTCGGCCAGGCGTTGCTGACCGGCAATGCCCATCAATCCGGAGATAAGGGCCATCACAAACACCACGGCCGTGGCAATATAGACCGTTGTCGGCGTGTCGCTCAGCCCCAGCCACCCGAACTCAATGTCGTGGTGTATGTAGAAACGGTAAACCAAGGCGGAGTAGATGGGGATAAACCACGTAAAGCCCGAAGCACCGTCAAGGATACGTCCCAGACGGCTCTTCTTGTTCGTCATACGGGCCAACTGGCCATCAGCGCAGTCGAGGATGTCGGCCACCACCAACAGCAAGATGCCGATGATGTTCAGCACCAGACCAGCCACTCCTTCGTAATAGAAACTGCCGTGAGCGAAGAACACACAGCTGGCAGCACCGATAATCATCGACCAGATGGTCACGGTGTTGGGATGGATGTTGAAGCGGGCAAAGAATCGTGCCCAGTAATAACTGAAAGGACGAACCACATGGTAGTCCAACCAATCTTCCGTCTCTGCGGATTTCAGCGTTTGGTAAATTTTCTCGTTCATACTACTGTATGTTTTGTTAAATAGTTTCTCTTGGAACTCCCTTTCTTTTCCCTCTTATCAGAATGTCATTCTGAAGATGTATCGGATGCCCCACTTGTCTGCCGTAGGCAGGTCGAGGTAGTTCAGGCGGCGCACATAATCGAT
>JAFYZT010000054.1 GCA_017548605.1 Prevotella sp.
AATGTATTTTTTCCAATCCTCGTAATTTGAAGTAGACGAGGTGAGATAGACATAGACAATATCCTTGTCGCTCAGTTCTTCTTTGAGTGGTTTCATCTTCTCGTGCCCAAGTTTGCATGGACCACACCATGTGGCCCAGATGTCAATGATTGTGGTCTTGCCCTTGTATTTGTCGAGGATAGTTTGCAGCGTGTTTTCTGGAGCCACTTCTGTCATGTCGAGGTAGTGGATGTTATCGGCCAGCCCTTGCTTGTTGGCAGCAACGGTCGCTTGATATTCGGCTACATATTTGTCGTAGAGGTCAGAAAGGTTTTTGTCCTCGATGAGCGGCTTCTCCAATTGTTTGGAGTCAAGCACCTGTGGCAGATAGTAACAATAGCGGGCAAGGTCGGCATTGAATCCTCGTGCATCAGCCATTGCATAGTATTTGCTGGCTCTTGGGAATTCATTGTTGAAAACGATATTCTTCTTGTATAGATTCGCTGTGTAATTCTTAAGCACATAATCAGTAAACTCCTTTGTTTTGGACAGGGAATCTTGTTCGCCTTCAAACATGAATAACGGGGAAAATGAGAATTGTGTCAAATACTCTTTGATTGCCTTGCAATAGTTTGAGTTCTTTATCCATTTGTCGTAGTTCTCCCGTTCTTCATCACAATATCTTATCAGCGTCTGCACATCGTGTATGTCTTCCTTTTTAATGGTTGGTTTCTGAGGACCATTTTCTGTGTCCTCGTCATAAGCAGACTGATACCAATCTTTGCCAAAGTTGGCGTGATAGCCTTTGGCACCTACAATCTTGCTATTGGCCCTGCTGTCATCGTGTAGCATATCAACAAGTACGGTCACTTCCTTACCTGGTGAGAGATATACGCACCACATTGAACTCCATGGAATATTTGTGATAACAATCCACACAATTTGAGGCAGGCAGATAGGGAGACTTAGACTGGCTTCACCATCATCATTCAGATTCGTGTAGACATCCATAGGCTTTGCAGGATTCTTCAAATCAACATATTGCACTTGAATCTCCGTGTTCATTCCCTTACGATAGTTTAACGACTTGAAATGTATGGTGGCTGGGGTAGTGTCGAACTTCAGTTCCGCCAATCCTTCCCCATTATCATCGGCCATGTATTCAGTTGGCACAGAAGCAGGAGGCATCGTGTAATCCTTGTCGTGGATGCCAAACACTTTGTAGTCGCCTTTCGCCAAACCTTCCAAGAAGTCAAATTCCTTCGTGTCCAAAGGCAAAGGTTTGAAATAGAGGACGAAGTCTTTCCTTCCTGTGTCGTCCAGAATAATGTAATCTCCTCCCAAAGGTATGCTGTCGCTTCCAATGATGCCATACTGCTTCCCATTTGTTTGCAGATAACTGTCTTTGCTGATTCGGAAGCCATGACCTGGTAAAAGAGCCATCCTGACATACATGGCAGTCTTTTCCTTCGTCATTTCCACCTTTTGGATTTCAAAATACGAAAAGGCAGAATAGGCAACAGATGGGTTTTCCCATACGATTGTCTTTTTTGCTAGTCCCGTCATAGCGGCGAGGGCGAGCAGTGCGGTGATGATGGTTTGCTTAGTCATTGTCTATTTGTCTATGAAGATTTGATTTCATTGAATCTTCTCCTGCTCCTTACTCGAAGATTTCTGCAAGTTTCTCCTTTAGTTCTTTGCCCCGTAGTCCTGTGGCGAGAATCTTTCCATCAGGAGAGATAAGGACGGTTTCGGGGATGGCACGGATACCGTAAACTTCACTTCCAAGGGAGTCCCAGCCTTTCAGGTCGGAGAGGTGGAACCAAGGTAATTCAAGACGGCGGATAGCACTAAGCCATGCGTCACGTTTTGAATCGAAGGAAATGCCAATCATTTGCAGACCTCGGGCAGCGTAAGTGTCGTATATCTCTTTCATCGTCGGCATTTCGCCAATGCAGGGTCCGCACCACGAAGCCCAGAAATCAAGCAGCACGTAATGGCCTTGACCAACGTATTCCGAAAGCCGGTGAGCCACACCCATTGTGTCGGGCAACTCCATGTCGTGATATTGAAGGCCAATGGCCCGTTTCTCCAATCCCCAAAAGTATTTCCATGCTCGCTCCATTGCCGGATGGTGGGCGTAGGCTCGGTCTTCTTTCAGGTATTCTGAAAGTTCATCGTATGTCATATCTCCATAGTTGATGTTAAGATAATAGGCTGGAATGATGTTGTCGAAGTTGTCGTTGATGGCTGCCTTTTCTGTCTCCTCGTATTGTGATTTGTAGCCTTTTAGCAGTTCCACGATTTCTTTATAAGGCTCATAGTCGGTTGGCGACGATTCTCCGAATACTGCATCCCTAACAACAGCCCTGGCTTCATCTGACAGACTGTCAATGATGGCATCTGTCTGCTTCTCAATTTCCCACTCGCGATGCTGGTACTGGTTCATCCTGTTGTTGAGCGGTGACCCAGTAATAACACCTTTGAGCATATCGAAGTGGATGGGTGTCGCGTCGATGATGAAACGTTGATCGTTTCTTAAGCCATCACCCAACTGTACAAATGTGCCGTATGGAAGCCTGCCTGTGAAGCGGAAACCGCCATCCTTTCCAACCCCAGCCTTCGCCTGATAGCCATTCATGGGTACAAGGGTGAAAAGGGCCACGCTGTCTACTGCCGTGTCCGTATGGCCTGTTATCACGAAATCAATGGTGTCTGCCTTTTCAGGAGTAAATGCATGCTTTTGTTGTGCCAGCCCCGTCAATGTGACGAGGGCGAGCAGTGCGGTGATGATGGTTTGCTTGTTCATTGTTCTATTATGGTATGAAAAAAATAATTCATCTCGTGTGTTACATGGTCAGTCAGTGCGTTAGCAGTTGCTCTATGGCTGCTACAACGCCGCTGATATTGGAGGGCCATGGGGCTGCGCCTGGCATAAGCTGGCCCTTGGTATCTACAAGACGGTAGGTGGGAAAGCCGCTTACCTCCAAATAACGCTCGATGGCACTCTCCTGTTCACGAGGCAGGTTGTAGTGGACGGCATTGTCGGTATCGAGATGGTTTTGGATGATAAAGGTGCGCCACGAGTCCTCGGGACTGTTGTTGCAGAAATAGAGATATACTACAGGCTTACCTTCCAGCGTTTTCTTCAGGGCGGGCACTTGCTCCATCTGCCCGCGACAAGGACCGCACCAAGTTCCCCATACATCCACATAGATGACGTATCCTCGAAAAGGGGCTGTGATGCGCTCGAAGAGCTGCTGTCCGTTGGTGATCTCCTTCAGCTCTTCATCCGACACCCGTAGTGAGGCGGGTGTACCGTCCTTTGGTGCTATCGCCATCTGTTTCTTCTGACTCTCTTCCAAGAAATCCTTGATACGTTGATTGGCCTTGTCGATGGACTGAAGGAGAAGGGGATGATGAACCTCCTGATGTGCCAAATCCAATACACGAGGCGAGGCTACGTGGCTTTTGCCATCAATGTCTCTCATGAAAGTTTGCGTCTTGAGGATTTCACGGGTGGTATCGTCCATATTGAGGGAATCAAGGACACTGACAGTAAGTGGGACGTTCTTTTCGCTCAGTTCCCAGTCCCAGTACTGTTCAATGAGTGGTTTGCTCAAAATGGGAATGATGTCCGACCTGAATGCATCGTTTATGTCAACATCATTCCCATGATAATTGGCAAGCAATGCCTGGAAACCCTTTACTTTCTGCAGTTCGTCATCGTTCAGTTGTACCTTACCGTCCTGCTGAAGCTGCATAATGAAATCCGAGTGGACGGTCAGGGGCAGGGGTGTTTGTCTGATGTCTGTCAGTGCAGAGACATAATATCCGATAATAGTCCTAAAACCATTGCGGCACATCAATGGCAATTCCGAATGCATCCACTGCAATGGGTTCAGTTCGGCCTCCGTCTTCTGCAGGAGTTCACTTTGGCTCTCACCTGCAGCTGGCCAGCAGCATTTAAGAAGCATCGGATAGGCAAACTGATACTGTATGTCATCTTGATAATAGGTTTGGAAGCGGCGGGAGAGGTTTGGGCGGGCGGCGTACAAAGAATCCATCCTCTCCTGACACACAGCCATATAATGCCGCTGTTGCACAATGGTGCTGTCAATGGTCAGTTCGTTGGTTCTTACGAAATTCGGTCGAAAATCGCTGCCTATCAGTTCGTTGTTGAATCGGGCATATTTGCCGCCCATCAGGTAGGTGCGGTCTTTCATGTCATCAACGTAAAGCAACAGCGTGTCGCCTCCCTCTACTGCCAACATCCTCCTGAAAGCGTGCTCCAACGGATGATGAGAGTCATTGAAGATGCCCAACACCGAAGGACCGTTCACAGGCATTCTTACCTCGAAACGACCATGAGTGTCTATCGATGTGAGTTCCAAGACTTGTTTATCATTGAACATTCGGTTAATGAATGTCACAAATTCAGCCTTCTCTCTATTTGTGTTCACACAAACACGCAGTGTGACACTATCATCTTCTGCAGGTATGCCCTTTGGCCACCCTGTTTCATCCTTGGATGGATAATCTGGCAAATACTTAGAAGTCAATGTCGATGTCCTATGTTTCACATCGTCTATCGTGACGGTGTTCTTCTTCAGCCGTATCTCCTTTCGTAGCCCGTCTTTGGTCAGCAC
>JAFYZT010000055.1 GCA_017548605.1 Prevotella sp.
ACTGTATGTTTTGTTAAATAGTTTCTCTTGGAACTCCCTTTCTTTTCCCTCTTATCAGAATGTCATTCTGAAGATGTATCGGATGCCCCACTTGTCTGCCGTAGGCAGGTCGAGGTAGTTCAGGCGGCGCACATAATCGATATGGATGAGCTTGAAGATATTGTGGATGCCGAACACCAACTCCACATAGGGTTTGTGGGGGTCCATGATGTAGCAACCCTCGGGGAAGTACATCAGCTTGTCGTTGCCGTAGTTCTTTTTCAGGAAGGGGTTGTTCTTGCTAGACAATTCTCCCCACAGCACGTTCACACCGATATATTCACGCCATTTCAGTTTCTTGATGAGGGGTATGCGGTTGAAGAACTTGCCGTTGATGTCCCACGCCACCATCAGCGAGCCGTAGCGGTCGTTGAGGAACTCCATGTTGTTGATGAGGTTGAACATCTCTTCCTCTATCACGTACGAGGTGTTCGCCACGGGATGGATGAGCAGAGGGTAGGGAACCTGGTTCCACTGGATGCCACCCTTGAGGAAGAAGTCCACCTTGCCCCAGCTGTTCAGCCAGAAACGTTTGTAAATCTTTGCTTCGGTGAAGTTGGAGATATAATCACCGCCCAGAAAACCCTTGAAACCGAAGGTGTGGCTCAAAGTGAATACGGGGGCGTCGCGAGTGACGGTGATACGGCGCTGCTTGGTGTTGATGTAGTTCTCGTCGGGTGCCCAGCGCACTTCGGTAAACAGCTCGGTGGTGCGTAGGAACTCATTGTGTGGCCTCATCGCGGTGTAATTGATTTGAGGCTCGTTCATCTTGCGGAACGACATGGCACCACAGGCCTCGAACTCTTCTGCCTTAAATGCCACGGTGGTGCGCCAGCCGTCGAACGTCTCATATTCAAAGGATACCTTCTGACGGTTGCAGAGCATCATCTTGTCAATCTTCGTCCATTTGAAAGCCACAAGGAAGTTGTCCTTGTCGGTGGGCAGGTAACGGTCGCTGGGCGAACTCATGTCGTAGGTGCTCTCCAGACGGAGTGTGCGCTTGGGATATTCCCAGGGCATATACACCTTGTCGATGAATGAATAGGTGAGCGACGCACTGTAGTAGTTCCTATGGCTGCCCCAGCCGCGGGCGTAATAGGCGGTGGCAAACCAGCGCTTGTTCAGGTTGGCTGTGGTCTGCACACTCAGTCGGGTGCGCCAATGGTCGATATCGTTATAAGTAAGGATGGTGTTCACGGGCGAGATGTCTATCTTATTCGGTGTGCCCGTCTCGATAGAGTTCTCTATCAAGGCATTCAGACCGACCATGAAGTATTTGAAGCCCTTGATGTTCTTGATGTTGTGAACGAAGTTGTCCATCCTCGCTTCACTCTGTGTCAGTTCCACCTGTCGGTACTGTCCCCAGAACTGTGAACTGCGCATGCCGGCATCGGCCTCGCGCACCTCCGAGCGCTTACCCTTGAACAGTCGTTTGGGCAGTTCATCGAAAGAATAATTGCTCAGGCGTGTCGTACGGATGACGATGGCTTTCTGTATGAACTTCGCCACCTCAATCTCGGTAATCATATCGTCGCGCGTGAGCACCCATTCGCCATTGTCCAACTGGTTGAATTCCTGCTCTATACGCAGGTTCTTCACGAAGTTGACGGATGATTGGCGGGGCAGGGTCAGTTCGCAGCGACGCACATGGTACGACGAGTCTTTCAGGATATAGAGGTCACCACGGAAACCGATGTCCATCAGGTTGTTGGCCATGAAATGCAGGTGAATACAACTGTCGTTGCCGATGGCCAAGGTATCTTCAATATAATAACGATAGAAGGAGATGGCATCCTTGCCGATAGGTGACGTGAAAGGCTTGCGCAGCAGACGAATCTGGTTTTCGTAGAGATCGACGTCGGTGAACACGTCTTTCATCACCACATTGAGCATGTCGCCGGTTTGGAACAGGTCGTTGATACCTGACGAGCGTTCACCCTTGATGATGACTTTCTTATCTTGCGGATCCTTGCGATAGACAATCTCCGAGACGGTCTCATCGACACTGATAGGCAGAATCTGCTTGCCGTTGTACTGACAGGTTTCCACTTGTTCCAACAGCCAGGGCGTACTGGAGAAGGGCTTTTTCTCCAATCGCTGTGGTGTGAGGTCGTTGGCGGCAAGTGTCAGCTTCTCATACCTGTCGTAGCTGTAATAGTCATGATTGCTCAGGTCGCTGAGTTTCTTGGCTTCGATAACCTTCTTCATCAGCTCCACGGCAGGATTGTTCTTGCGGCTGTAGCGACCACGTTTCGATTTGATGACGACACCGGCCAGCTGCTGTTTTGTGGGGGTGAGGTAAACGAACAACGGTGTTTCCGTCTTTTCGTCAACAGTGATGGTTTCTGCTTTGTAGCCCACTGCACTGAATGTGAGGTCCCATCCCTGGTGTCGGGCAATGGTGAATTTGCCCCCTGTGTCGGAGATGGCAGACACATGATGCCCTTTGTACACCGCACTGGCAAAGGGAATACTGTCGCCTGTCTCCTCATCGAAGACAAAACCAATTATCTGTTGGGCGCTTATGGGAAGGCAGCAAGCCAACAACAGCAGGATTGTTATTAAATGCTTATACCGTATCACTTAAATTGATGGCCTGAAAATTTATATTCTGTGTATCCTGCGCGTTCATTCAAACGCAGAGAACGCAGCGCACCGCTGCTGTCAATGGTCATGATGAAAGAGGAGAACAACATCCTGCGTCCTGCTTTCTTCGAGTCGGCTTTGGGGGTGATGGTCAGCACCAGGTTGCCTCCTTGCTTGCTGATGGTCAGGTCGGAGAGCTTGGATATGTCTTTGGCGCCGCCGGAGAGGATGCTCTCAAACACGGTCTGGAATGAGGCAAACTGTGGGTTCGACTTGCTGCTGGTGGTATGGCGTTTGCCACCGACCACCATCGTGAAGTCACTCCCCTTCATGAGAAGTTGGTCCTTGCCTCCTTCTATGACGATGCTCACCTCTGCCGGGGCTTTCATGGTCAGCGTGCCTTTGCTCACCACATCGCGTGCCACAGCATTCTTGTGGGTGGTCTTGGTTACGGCTGCTGTTACGGTCTTGACCGAGGCGTAACGGGCCACGGCTTTTTTGAAGTCAGCCGTCTGGGCAAAGGTTGTTGCCGTGAAGAGGCATAACAACAGAGAAATAAAAGTTAAGCGTTTCATAGTCTTTACTGTGTTTATGGGTTGATGTTTTTTTCTTTTATAATGTTTAGCAAATAGTCGGCTCCCAGTATTTCCATGCAGGTGCTGATGGCGGTCATGGCCACACCTTCCAAGCCGTGAAGCATCAGGTTCTGTCCTGTGAGCAGCAGGTTGGCGATGGGTGTGCGTGGCGACAGCATCGTCATGAGTGGGTTCCGATAGTCTTTGCGTATGCCGAAGGCCGAACCTTCAGGTGTGCTGTTATAGTCGCGGTAAGTTAGCGAGGTGCTGGTGAAGCGTTCGCAGACCATGGTAGAGAGGCCGGGGATGGCGGTCTCCGCCAAAGCGATGCATTCATCTGCCAGATGTTCCTTCATCATGCGGTAGTCGTCGCCGCGCTGTCCCAGGTGTGTGGCTTCCCACTGTTGGCACCATGACCAGGGCATGGGGGTGAGCAGGTCTATCTGTTCCACATAGTTGCCGTCATCGGGCACTCGGGCACTTACCATCACGCCGCCCACATGGTCTGACTCTTCATGGAAGGTCCAAACGTTGGCCTTGGGGTAGATGTATTTGTTATGGTTGAAATAGGGCAGGGCAGCGGGCTTCAGCACCAGCGACACGGTGAACATGCCGAAGGTGTTCTCCAGATGTTCCATTCTCAGGCGGAACGCTTTCCGCAGTACTTGCGACTCCTTCACCAAGTCGAGGGTGACAGTGGGATGGATGTCACTGATGAACAGTTCTCCCTCGTAGGTGTCGCCGTTGCTGCATCTGGCAGCCACGATTTTCCCCTCTTTCTCAACCAACTCTTCCACTTCGGCATGGCAAATCACTTCGCCGCCATTGGAGCGGATATTGTCGGTAAGCACCTTGACAATCATGTTGCCATGGCCACGCAGACGCCAACTGCTCTGAATATAACTGCTGTTGCCATGTGCGAAGGTGAACAGCGGCAAGGACTCACGGCGCAGCTCCATCTTCATGGCCGACCCGGAGAGGACATTCACCAACAGGGGGTCGTGGAAGGTGGTTGTGAGATAGTCGTAGGCATTTACGCCTGCTATCGTCAGCGCCTCGACGGAGCCGTAATAGATGTCGTCCACGTGGCGCAGCATGTCGGTGTACTGCTTCAGCCCCTGTCGCTCTTTTGGGAAAAAGGCGGCCAGCGTGTCAACGAAACGGTCGTAGCCCTCAGCCAATGGGAAGGTATCGCCGGCGATGGTCACTCTGTCGAAGCCCTCGGCATCGAGACGGTGCCAGGGCAGGTCTGACAATCCTAAGTGGTCGAACACCTGCCGCAGTTTCTGTCCTTCGGCCAGTCCGCCCACATAGTGCAGCCCGGTGTCGAACCACCAATGGCCGCGATGGTAGCTCTGTATGCTGCCACCAGCTTGTGCCTGCCGCTCCAGCACCAGCACATGCTTGCCAGCTTGCGACAGCATACTGCCACATGCCAGGCCTCCAAAGCCACTGCCGATAATCACCACGTCGTATCTCATGCTTTCTTTCGGTTGAGCCATCTATAGACGGCAGGTTGTAAGACGTAGGAGAGGATGACGGCGGAGAGCAGACCCACCAAAGTGGAGAAGCCCACCGACTTGATGGCGGGATGAGTGGCTATCACCATGCTGCTCACCGTCACTATCAGCGTGACCACACTGAAGAATATCGCTGTCTTGTGACAGTTCAGTTTGCGGTTGTCGCCGTCGGTGAGACCATTCATCATGAAGATGCTGTAGTCCACGCCGATGCCGAAGATAAAGGTGGAGATGATGATGTTGATGAGGTTGAAGCGCATGCCAAAGATGGCCATGGCTCCGAGCACGATGAGCCAACTGAGGAGGATAGGCAGGAAGCCGAGCAGCGTGTTGCGTATGTTGAATTTGAAACTCACGAGGAGTACGATGAACACGAACAACATGGAGAGCCATTGCAGCACATTGAAGTCGTCGTTCATCTGCAGCAGCGTGTCGGTAGTATAATAGTAAGTGTCGAGCACTAACAGGTCGGGGTCTTCGGCGATGGCGTCGCAGATGCGCATATAGTCACTGTCGTTGCTGCGCACACTGTCGTTCTTGCAGCGTACGGAGGTGAAGCACAGATAGTCGCCGCCATAACTCTTCTCCATCAGCGTCGATTGGTAGCCTTCAGGAATGATGTCGGCGGCATAGAGCGAGTCGGGTTCATAGTCGGCGGTGGCTGCCTCAAAGAACGGCTCGAAGCCTGAGGCCACCAGACCGGCCTGTGGTGCCGTCTGGGATATCAGTGTGCGTACTGTCTGTAATCGCTCAGGAGTCCAGTAGGCTTTCCATGCGTCGATGCGCTGCTGTTGCACATCCATCGGCACGAACACTTGGTTAGTGTGCGTATAGCTCTTCACCAGACCTAATCGTTGCAGCGAGTCGAGCTTGCTGTCCAGACGTGCAAAATTGTTGATGGCCTCTTCCATGGTCTTGCCACGGCTGGCGAAATATTTCTGCTTGTCGCCCGTATAGGTCTTGTCGCGCAGCAACTGTTCCGAATATTCGGTGTTCTCTTCCAAATAACCAAGGTTGTGCATGTCGGCGTCGAACTTCACACCGCCGATGAAATAGGCACCCACGCACACCACGATAATCACAGCCAGGGCAATGAGCAACGGCTTCTTGCGGTCGAGGGGATAGGCGTTCAGCCGGTCCACGAAACCGAAAGCCTTGCGGTCGTCCTTCTGCTTGCCTGTGCGCAACAGTTGCGGCAGGTAGGTGAGGCTGAACAGTGTGGTGCCGAGAATGGCAAAGGCGGCGAAGAGTCCGAAGTCCTGTAACAGGTCAGTCTTGATGAAGATGAGTCCTGCAAACGAACCGATGGTCGTCAGGCAGCCCAGCCACACTGGTTTCACCTGGTCGCGAAGCAACTGCTCCGTGTTATCTACATACCGGGAGTGGGTGAGCACGTGGAGCACATAACTCAGTGCCACGCCAAGTACCACGCCGCCGATGCCCAGTGCCAGAAGCGAGAACTGTCCTTTCAGCCAATACATCATGGCCAGGGCGAACAGGGTGCCGAAGGCTACGGGCAGCAACAGCAGGGGGATGGCGTCCCACCGACGGAAGCAGAAGAAGAGGAATGCCAGCACCAGTATGAGTGCTCCAAAGATGGTGGTGGTGAGGTCGTGCTTGATCTGCGACGAGTTGTAGTAGCCGCTGGCCGGCGTGCCGTGATAGGTGATGCGCACGTCGGGATGCGACTGTGCGAACTGTTCTATCTGATCGTTGAGCATCTCAAACAATGCCGACCCCTCGCCGGTGTTCGTCGAAGAGTAGCGTGGGGTGATGAAGGCGATGCACACCGTGCTGTCAGGCACGAAGAAATGACCGTCGATGGTCTTGTAGTTGCCGGAACCACCATCGAGCAGTGGCAGCAACTGTTCGGCCAGGATGTCGCGCATGCCGATGGGGTCCATCGCCAACAACTCTGGGAACATCTCGCCGAACTCACCCGTCATATCGTCGTGGTTCTGCTGCATCTGCCTCACCATGTGCTCACGGGTGAGCAACGTGTCGAAGCGGGCATAGGCCGTGGTGTCGATATAAGCGGGGAAATGGCTGGAGAGATAGTCCACTCCGTCCATCATCAGTTCTTCGGGCAACTGGTAGAACACGTCGCCGATGGTCTGGCTCACGCTGTCGCGTTGCAACAGGGAGTCAACAAAATGGTCGCACACCTCCGTCAGGTGTTCCGTTCCTTTCCCTTCGAACAGCAGGAACGTCTTGTCTTTTATCTTCAGGTCGGCGAAGGCCAGTTTGGTCGTGCCGTCTTCGTTCTTCGACGAGGGCATCAGTTTGTCGATGTCCTCTTCCAGATGAATCTGGAAGGCGAAGAAACCAAAGAAGACGAACAGTGCCGCCATCGACAGCCAGCATACTGCGCGGTGGGACTGGAAATAACGGCTTATCCTGATGAAGATGTTGTTCATGCGACGGTTGTTTGTTCTTTTTCTCTATTGGGGTGCGTTGTAACAGTCTGTCCGACTTATGCAGGGAGATGCTCCTCGATATAGTCGTACAGGTTGTTGAAGGTCTGAATCTGATGCAGGTCGCTCACGGGGATGGTAATCTTATAGGTCATCTGCACCAATGCAATCAGGTCGACGAGGTTGATGCTGTCTAATTGGAGCGTTTCCTTCAATGATGCTTCGGGGGTGAATTCACTCTGTTCGATTTCAAACTCTTCTGAGAGCATGTTGTTCACTTGCTCAACAATTTCATTACGTGTCATTTTTGTCTTTCTTTTTTTATTGTTATTGTTTAACTATTCAATGTTCAACGTTCAATGTTCAACGTTCCATGTTTCTCACTATCAACGTCGAGTTGGTTCCGCCGAAACCGAACGAGTTACTCATGAATACGTCGAAGTGGGCTTCTATGGTCTGGGGTATCACGTTGATAAGTGCTGTCTCGTCATCGGGATTCTCAAAGTTCACATTGCCGGCGATGAAGTCGTTCTTCATCATCAGGGTGGAATAGATAATCTCGCTGGCACCAGCCATCCACATCTCATGACCTGTCTGGCCCTTGGTCGACGTGACGGGCACTTTGTGGTCACCGAATATCTGGCTGATGGCCTGAGCCTCACGGCTGTCACCAATCTTCGTCGAGGTGGCATGGGCATTCACATAGCCTATCTCTTTTGCAGACAGGCCGCTTTGCTCGAGACACAGTTCCAACGAACGGGCCGGACCTGCCACGTTGGGCGTGGAGATATGGTCGCCGTTGCCGGAGAAACCCCAGCTGACCACTTCGGCCAGGATGGGAGCGCCACGGCGCACGGCACTCTCGTAACTTTCCAATACCAGTGTGGCTGCTCCGCCACCGGGCACCAGACCGTTACGGTCGCGGTCGAAAGGACGGCTGGCCAAGGTCGCCTCGTTGTCGGGGCGCAGGGCGAACGATTGTATGCCGTCGAAGGAAGCCACGCCATACATGTTAGCTTCCTGGGCACCGCCGCATATCACGCAGTCCTGCAGACCGTTGCGTATGAGCAGGGCGGCCAGACCCACGGCCTGTGAACCTGAGGCACAGGCTGCCGAGGCGGTCAGGTTGATGCCTTTCAGGTGGAAGAGGCATGCCAGGTTCATGGTCACCGTCGAGTTCATCGACTGGAAGATGGCACCGCTGCCACAGGCCACGGTGCTGCCGAACTGGCGGAACTTGTCGAGGGCGTGCATCGTGGCTTCGGCCACGGAGTCGTTGCCGTAGATGATGCCTACCTCATGCTGGTCGATATAGTCTTGGTCGAGTTTGGCATCGACCAGGGCATCCTTGGTGGCCATATAGGCATATTGTGCCTCTTCGGGCATGAACTGTCTGAAGTTGCGGTTGACGAAAGGTTTCAGGTTGGGCGTGGGCACATCGGCGCAGAATGGTGAGCGGAATCCAGTGTCTTTGCGCTCTTGGCTGAAGATGATGCCGCTCTTCCCTGTGTACAACGACTGGCGCACCTCATCAAGCGTCGTGCCGAGACACGACCAGATGCCCATACCAGTGATAACTACTTTTCTTTCCATTTTTATTGTTTAAACTTTTTATCCTTATAAGGGAGTTAAAGTGGGAGTTAATTCGCTTCGCTCATGGAAGTTAAAGTGGAAGTTAAAATGGACATTACTCCAACTTTCTCTTTTTCCCCTTTACTTTTTCCCCCTTTCTCTTTTTCCCCTTTTACTTTTTTACTCTTTTACCTTTCAAGTCTATTGTCCAGCACGAAGTGCTTAACTTCCTTTTATAACTTCCCTTTTTACTTCCTCTTTTACTTCCCTTTTCCCCTTTTATATTTTAATTTTTTAATCTTTTAATTTTCTAATTTTTTCTTATAGCATCTCCTCCTCTTCACAAAAGAAGGGTGCAGAGGCTTCCACTGTGACAGTTCGCGCACATTGTCTTCCAACTGCGGTCCCGTTTCGGCCCATTTGAACCCGTAACGGTTATAGATGGGGATGAGGTCGTCGAAAAACAAGGCGTTCACACCCAATCCCTGGTATTCGGGATGAACGGCCACGAGCAACATCTCAGCATTGTCTTCGGGCTTCCATTTCAAGGTACGCAGGAAATGGAACCATCCGAATGGGAAGAGACGGCCTTTTGTCTTTTGCATGACCTTCGTCAGACTGCCCATCGTGACGGCTACACCCACCACATCATTTTTGTCGTTTACCACCACGGGCATCAGTTTCTTGTCGATGAGGTTGATGTATCTATCCACAAATTCATCTACCTGCTGGGGCGATAGTTCCGAGAACCCGAAGATATTGGAATAGCACAGGTTGAGCAAATCAAAAATCTTCTTTCCGTAGCTCTCCTTAATTTGTTTGTTGGTCACCTTCACCACGCGCAGTCCGATTTGTTCACGGGCGTATTGTGCCACTCGTGCATAACGGGCGGGCACCTCCTCGGGAATACTGATACGTACCTGCAGCCAGTCCACCTCTTTCACAAAACCCAACGCTTCCAAATGGCGGGGGTAATAGTCGGGGTTGTAAACGGTGTTGATGGAGCCGGTGAGGTCGAAATCCTCCACGAGCATACCCTCTTTATCGAAGTCGGTAATGCCCATCGGACCGATGATAGCGTCCATGTCGTTCTCGGCACCCCACGTCATGACGGCTTTGAGTAGCGCCTTCGACACTTCCAGGTCATCGATGAACTCTATCATCGAGAACCGCACGTTTTTCGCCTTCCATTTCTTGTTGGCGCGACGGTTGATGATGCCCACGATGCGCCCCACCGCCACTCCGTCGCGATAGGCCACGAAGGTCTGTATGTCGGAAAATTCCAACCCTGAGTTGGTGCGGTTAAACAGTTCGCGTATCGAACTCTCAAATTCGGGTACATATTGCGGACAGTCACGGTAGATGTTATCCACCACATGGATGAAGTCGTACATCTGCTGCTTGCTCGATACTCTCGCTATAGTCACTTTTCCCATCATGCCCATCTTTTATGTCCTGTTCGATACTCCATAGGCGTCATTCCGGCCTCGGTGCGGAAATACTGGCCGAAGAAAGAAGAGTTAGGGAACCCAAGGCGGTTGGATATCTCCTTCACGCTCAGGTCTGTGCTTGTCAACAACCGATAGCAGTCTTCCATCACGCTTTCTGTTATCCAACGCATGGGGTTCTTTCCGCTCACGCGTTTGCTGATGGTTGACAGATATTTCGGAGTGATGTTCAGTTTGTCGGCGTAGAATGCCACTTTCTGCCTTTTCTGCTCTTGTTCGGAGAGATGTTGCAGAAATTGGTTAAACAGTTCCTTGTCGTGCATCGTCGAACTGTCGTCAACAGGCGACATGGTGTCGCTTTGCATCAAGTCTTCGCATAGCAACAACATCAACATGCGCAGGAAAGCAAATACAATCTCGTTATACAGCTTGGGTTCCTTGTTGTGGAGGAACAGTTGTTGTGTATATTCCGTGATGCCTTCCAGCCAACCCGTTTCTTTCACGATGTATATCTCTTTCATATACATCGCATTGTTCCAGATGAAAATTTGGTTGCCCAAAACCGACTTAAGCATCTTGTTGGTCAACAGCAGTGCGTTGGCTTCAATATCAGTGCTTATCATCATGGGCTGCACCAATTTGCCGGCGGGAATGATAAGCAACTGTCCCGGTTTCACCTTCATTTGCGTGTCGCCGCCAATCTCCACCAAGATACGACCGCCTTGGCAGTGTACGATGGTGTTGTATTCTGTCCTCATCGTCGACAGGTTGGCCACATCACGCAGGTTGTTGATGAACAGCACGTCATCATTTACCACCTGAACAGAACCGGTATTACTAACGCTCTCAATAAACTCTTTGGTTGGCATTTTCCTAATACCTTTCATGCCTTTTCTAATTTGGGTGCAAAATTAGACATTTTTACTCATTTATCGACGTTTGATATTTCCTTTATAATGTCTAATTTTAGAAGTAGAGCGGAAAATGACCATTTTGAGGGATAAATCGGATGATTCTCCCTACCGGTACAGTTTTACAAAGTCATTCACTAAACGGAAGATTGGCTCATAACTGTCAAAGCGAACGGTCTGGTAAGTGTCGAAGATAGTATGATAATACTGGAAGGCATCACCTTCCTCGTTCTCCAGGAAGATACATGGCACGTGGCGCGTGGCAAAGGGGTAATGGTCACTGTTGGCGGCCAACTCCCCACGGTGCAGGGACTTGAACTGTTTCTTTTCCATATTAATCTGCTCAAAAAGCGAAAAGCCCCGCATCCCCTCATCGCTCACCTCGCAGTACAGGACAGGGTTGTTATCCCCAATCATATCTATGTTGAACAGGTATTTGATTTGTTGCAGTGGCACGATGGGATGCTCCACAAACCAGGTAGAGCCACGCAGGTTGGCATCCTCGCCGGAAAAGGCTAAAAAATACATGTCATATTCGGGCTTGTTCTTGGCGTAATAGGCGGCCAGTGTAACAATGGCAGCCGTTCCTGAGGCATTGTCGTTGGCACCGGGATAGTACACCTTTCGACCCAGGTTTCCTATATGGTCGTAATGAGCAGTAAATACATAGCAACTGTCATGTCTGGCACCCTCCACCTTGGCTATCACATTGAACAGCTCATAGCCTTTTAAGAACTTATTGTCGATGTTTACTTTTACGCTTTTCACGTCCTTAATGGCCTCAGGAGTCACCCAGATGATGGGCTTGTCAACCACTCTTTCCCCATAGGCCTTGAAAAACTTGATGGGTGCTGCCCATGTGTAAAGTAGCCCGGCGTTGGGACATTCTCCCGCCTTCTGGAGACGGGAAAAGACATCACGATGCTTATAGGTAAACCAGAAGTCGCAACAGACCATGCAATTCGCATTCTCTGGCTTGGCCAATTCTTCCAGAAGCTTGTCTCCGTCAAAGTTCAATGTATCAACGTGATACACAGGAAACTCTCCACGCACACCGGGTGAATATTCCCGCATGGAGAAATCCACTCCGGCTTGGAGTTTCCTACCGTCGGCTCGCATATCCATTTTCCCGCAGAATGTGTTGATGTCAATGGTAAAAGGCTGCAGTGTCACTTCATCCACCCCGGCCTTGGTGAACTCTTTTTTCAGGTATTTTCCAGCCTTGTTGGCTCCACCTTTGGCATAGCCGCGTCCTTGGTATTTTGCGGAACTGAGGTTCTTAACAATCCGCTTGAAATGCGGCAGGTCTTGGGCTTCTATCTGCATGGCTGCAAGTGCCAGCAAAACAATTATCAGTTTTCTCATAGACTACGATGTATGGTTGCTTATTATTCTCTAAAGTTGGCTATGCAAAATATGTACGAGATGTAGATGGCAGAGTGCAACGATTCGTTTATGAAGAAACTGAAATCCATCCGATACATTTCAGCTTTATTTAATTAGTCAATGTTTGAATTGCATTATTGTTCGCTTTCTTCAGTCATCGAATCTTTGGGTTTTTCTGATGGCTCAGAAGGAAGCATAGTGGTCGAGTCTGTTTCTATAAACATAGTAGAATCGTCCAAATCAGTAAGCGATTTCTTCTTTTTGTTCTCACTTGCTCCTGCTTTAAGGAGATTTTTTGCCGCTGTGATGATGCTTGCTCCACTATCTGCTGTCGTTATTTTCAGTTTTGTTATCTTTTTAATGGTGTCGTTCATACTTAACTCGACATCCATAAAGCGAATACCAAAATCTTGCACTCGGTCAATAACCATATTGGCAGCATCCATCATTGCTTGTTGGTTCTTTAATTGACGGACCTGAGTCCACATCATCTCCAGTATTCGAAGATTCATATACATGGTCTGCGGACCAAGAATCAATACTCCTTCATCATACGCTTCTCTCCATAATGTGGCATCATTTTGAAGGGCAAGATTTAAAGCCCCCTCGATAGGTACATACATAAAGGCAAAGTTCAAGCGATTGTAACCTTTAGGCAAATATTTAGTGTATTCTTTTTTTGCCAAACGTTTCATTTGGTCCCTGACACTATTAATGTGGGCTTTGAGGAAACGGTCCTTTTCCTCTGTTCCGTCTTCTGCATTCATGTATCGTTCGTATGCTGTCAGCGACATTTTGGAGTCAACAACAACATGCCTGTTATTGGGGAAATGCAAAATGAAATCAGGTACAAATCCTTTTCCGTCATCACCCTTTGCATTCTTTCCAAATTTATCCTTAAGGGTTTCCTGAGATTCATACTGTTCTCCTTCCTTCAATTCAAGGTCTTCAAGAAGCTGCTTGAGTTTTAGCTCTCCAAAATTGCCCTGTGCTTTCACCTTGCCGGTAAGAGCACGCGTCAAGCGATCTGCCGTTTCGCCTAAAGCAGTACTCTTTTCCATGTTTATTTTTATTGTCTCATCCAAGCGGGTTAAAGCTTCTGTCTGTTGTTCCTTGTTCTTCTCAAGAGCCTCTTTCATCTCCTTAAGACTTTGCTGTAAGGGATTTACAATCTTTGAAACCTGCTCCATGTTCTGTTCTCCAAGTTCATTTTGCCGCAATTTAAGCACTTTTTCCGATGTGGTTTGCATTTGTTCTTTGATAAGGTCAAGCTGACTTTTCACCTGCTTCTCGTTCATTTGCTTAAGTGTGGCGATTTGGCTTTCATGGGCTTCTCTGGTCTGCTTGAGCTGTTGCTCAAAAGAGGATTTCAAATCGGCAATCTGTTGCTCATAGGCTCTCTTCATTTCCTCGATGGTAGCAGTGTTACGCTGAGTTTCTGTCTTCTTAAACTCAGCAGCAGCTTCTTCTTGTTTTTTCAGACTCTTTTCACTTTCCGCCTTGAATTCATTCAACTGTTTGGCGAAAGTGTCTTTCAGTTCCTGTATCTGATTTTCGAATGTCGATTTTTGACTGTTAATCTGATTTTCGTATGATGTTTTTTGATCGTTTATCTGCTTCTCATAAGCAGATTTCTGTTCACTTAATTGTTCTTTACTACGTTCAGTTTCTTTTAACAGCGATTCTGTCGCTTCGGTTTTTATGGATATGATTTGTTTCTCATAATTTTCTTTTTGGGTATCTAACTGATGCGAATAATTATCCGCGTTGGTTTTCTGCACATCACGCTCAGCAGTAAGGGTTGTAATACAATTGACTTTTTCTGTAATCACAGATTCTTGTCCAGCTAACTTGCTGCCAAGTTCTGCAATATTGTTTTCCAATTTCCCAATTGTTTCAAGATATGTCTTTTTACCATGGTTGCCAATGAAATAACCAAGAACAGCCATGATGATAATGGCAATTATCGCAACAACAAGATACATCTCCATTTCAAAAATATTAAGTTATTTGTTCGTTATTTGGATACCTGTTTCTAAGTCATTCTAACTTGTTAAGGATTCGCCGAGATGGCTCGCGTCAAATCAAGGCAATATTTCCGAAGGCAAAGATAATAAAAAATATCTTATTCACGGTATAAAAAGAATCGAGTTTATTTGTTCTCCTCTCGTTTTTCCGAAACTATCGGGTAAGTTACTTCATCTCAGCAAAAAAATGACCTGTATATTTTGTTCTCCTCTTGATTTTTCGTATATTTGCCAAACAAATGAAAAACAGCTTCATCCTTTGGAATTAACACTACAAATAATCAAATAATGCTTATGAAAAAGTCTATGTTTTTTGCCGTCGGTATGGCAGCCCTTATTTTTGGTTGTTCTCCTACCGACAAAGTGACTGAAAACCCGATTAATCAACAGGAAGTGATAAGCAAGTTGTCGCTCGAAGACAAGGCTCACTTCGTTATCGGTACGGGAATGGAAGGATTCTCCGGCGATGATGCCGTGATAGGTGCAACCAAGAGTCTCGTTCCCGGTGCCGCGGGTACCACCTATCCCCTCGACTCACTGGGCATACCTGCTGTGGTTCTGGCTGACGGTCCTGCCGGACTGCGTATCGATGCTACCCGTGAGGGTGATGCCGCCACTTATTATTGCACCCATTTCCCCATCGGCACCTTACTGGCATCGACATGGAATACCCAGTTGATAGGGGAGGTTGGTCAGGCCATCGGTGAAGAGGTAAAGGAATATGGTGCTGATGTGCTGTTGGCTCCTGCCCTGAACATCATGCGTAACCCGCTGTGTGGACGAAACTTCGAGTATTACTCAGAAGACCCCGTGGTGGCTGGTAAGACTGCCGCTGCCTATATCACCGGTGTTCAGAAGAACGATGTGGGAACGAGCATCAAGCACTTTGCTGCCAACAACCAGGAGACAAACCGCATGAACACGGATGCACGCATCTCGCAGCGTGCCTTGCGCGAAATCTACCTGAAAGGTTTCGAGATTGCCATCAAGGAGAGCAAACCGTGGACGGTGATGACCTCTTATAACTACATCAACGGCACGTACACTTCCGAAAGTAAGGATTTGGTGGAGACCATCCTGCGCGACGAGTGGGGCTACGAGGGAACCGTGATGACCGACTGGTTCGGCGGTAAGGACGGTGCTGTGCAGATGTGGGCTGGCAACGATATGCTGCAGCCTGGTAAAAAAGAGCAGTTCGACTCCATCGTGGCGGGTGTGAAGAGTGGCAAACTGGCTGAGGCCGACCTCGACCGTAGCGTCTCCCGTATACTGAGCCTCATAGAGAAGTGTCCTCGTTACCTAGGCTATCAGTTCAGCAACAAGCCCGACCTGAAGGCCCATGCTGCCGTGACACGCCAGTCGGCCGCTGAGGGTATGGTGCTCATGAAAAACGAAAAGGCGCTGCCCTTCGCAGAGAGCGTCAAAAAGGTCGCCCTCTATGGCAATACCTCTTACGACTTCATCGCCGGCGGTACGGGTTCCGGTAACGTCAACCATGCTTATGTGGTGTCTCTGCTCGACGGTCTGAAGAATGGCGGCTATACCGTCTCTGAAGAACTGAAGACGGCGTACGAGACGTATATCGCCGATGCCAAGAAAAAGGCGGAGGCTGCCCTTGAGGAACAGGCGAAGAAAGACCCGAAAAATGCTATGTTGGTCAAGTTCCTGCCCCAGCCGCTGCCGGCAGAAAAACTGTTCTCAGCCGATGAACTGACGAAACAGGCCGAGACAGCCGACATAGCGGTCATCACACTGGGACGCTTGTCCGGTGAGTTCCTCGACCGAAAGGTGGCCGACTTCAACCTGAGTGACTCCGAGCGTCAGCTGCTCCAACAGGTGTGCGACGTCTATCACAAGGCCAACAAACAGGTGGTTGTGCTCCTGAACATCGGCGGAGTCATCGAGACTGCCTCATGGAAAGACATGCCCGATGCCATCCTCTGTGCATGGCAGGCAGGACAAGAAGGTGGCAATAGTGTTGTCGATGTGCTCAGTGGTAAGCAGTCGCCATCAGGTAAGTTCACCATGACATGGCCCGTGAAATTCACGGATGCCTATTCTTCGAAGAATTTCCCCATCGACCAGGATCCTAAAATCGACATGACGAATCAGGGACAGAAGGGTAACCTGCGTAATGTTGACTATACCGAATATGAAGAGGACATATATGTGGGCTACCGTTATTTCGACTCGTTCGACGTGCCTGTGAGCTATCCCTTCGGCTTTGGTCTGAGCTATACCACTTTCGAGTATAACAATGCCAAGATCGCCGAGAAGGGTGGTGGATATGAGGTCACCGTTACCGTGAAGAACACCGGTTCCCATGAGGGTAAGGAAGTGGTGCAGCTTTATGTCGCCGCTCCCGACAGCAAGGCAGCCAACAAGCCAGCCAAGGAGTTGAAGGCCTATGCCAAGACGAAGAACCTGAAGCCCGGTGAGAGCGAGACACTGACACTCTCCGTAAAGGCTGAAGACCTCGCCTCATTTGATGCCGATGCCTCTGCATGGGTGGTTGCCCAGGGCGAATACCAGTTCCTCGTGGCTGCTTCTGTTCAGGACATCAAGGCAACGCTCACGGCATCAGTCAAAGCCCAGCAGACGAAGGTTCACGATGTGCTGAAACCCCAATCGAAGATGAATCTCCTGAAAAGATAAAAAAACTCATGGTCATGACGAAGAATTTTTTATTGTCAATGGTATCGGAAGGGCGAAAAACGATTCTGTCTTTTTGCCTTATTACCCTTTTACCTTTAGCCGCCTCTGCGCAGACGCTGACATCGGCAAACATTGATGATGTGGTGAAGGCCATGACGCTTGAGGAGAAGTGCCACATGGTGCTGGGTCGCGGTATGCACTTTAACGACGATGCCAAGTTTCCCGGCACAGCGGGCAGCACCTTCTCCGTAGCCCGTCTGGGTATCCCTGAGACTTATTGTGCCGACTCACAGCAGGGACTGCGCATGAACGCCACTAGGGCATGGGACCATAACGACTATTATCCCACCGATTTCGTGGCTTCGATGACACTCGCCTCGACGTGGGATCGTGAGGCTGCCTTCAAGGTGGGACAGGGCATCGGCAACGAGGTGCGTGAGTTCGGTCTCGACTGGATTCTCTCGCCTGCGATGAACCTTATCCGTAACCCTTTGTGCGGTCGCAACCATGAATACTACTCGGAGGATCCCTACCTCTCGGGCACCATCGCCGCAGGTTATGTCCGGGGCGTGCAGAGCGAGGGTACGGCTGCCTGTCCGAAACATTTCGTGGCCAACAACCAGGAGACGAACCGCAACAATAACATCTCGCAGGTGTCACAGCGTGCCCTGCGCGAAATCTATCTGAAGGCTTTCGAAATCATGGTGAAGGAAAGCAATCCTTGGACCATCATGACTTCGTATAACAAACTGAATGGACCGTATGCCGTACAGAACTATGAGCTGCTGACCACCATCGTACGCGATGAGTGGGGGTGGAAGGGCATGTACGTCAGTGATTGGAATGCCGGCGATGATGCCGTAGCTGCCATGATGGCCGGCAACGATATGTTGCAACCCGGACAGGACAAACAGTATGAGGCTATATTGGCTGCTGCTAAGAACGGCACGCTGCCCATGGAGGTGCTCGACGCCAACGTGAAGCGCATCCTGGAATATGTGGTGAAGACACATAACTTCAAGGGTTACAAGTACAGCAATGAGCCGGATTTGAAGGCTCATGCCCTGACCGTGCGTGAGGTAGGAGCTGACGGTATCGTGCTGCTCAAGAATGGAGACTCCCTTAACCCTTCCGAAGGGGAGAAACCGCTGCCGCTGAAGGGTAAGCGTGTGGCACTGTTCGGCTGCACGTCGTACGACTGGATTTCTGGCGGTTCAGGCTTCGGCGGCACCTCTGTCGGACATTATACGGTTTCTTTAATCGAGGGCCTCCGCACTGCTGGCTATGAGGTATATAAGCCGCTGATTGACGCTTACACCAAGCACCTTGATGCCGAGGAAAAACGCCTGTTCCCCAACGGGCGTCCGCCGTTCTCGCTGATGCCTCCCGCACGTGCTGATGAGAAACAGTTTACGGTTGAAGAACTCAATGCCGCCATCGAGGGTAGCGACGTAGCCATCATCTCACTGGGTCGCAAGAGTGGTGAGGCCGCCGACCGTAGCGAGGCGGATTTCTACCTCAAAGAAGGCGAAAAACAGTTGGTGAAGGCTGTCAGCGACGCTTATCATGCAAAGGGAAAGAAAGTGGTGGCGTTGCTCGACATCTGCAGTCCCATCGACGTGGCATCATGGCAAGGGCAGGTCGATGCCCTCGTATGCACCTGGCAAGGTGGTCAGGAGAGCGGCTTCTCTGTGGCTGATGTGCTCAGCGGCAAAGTGAACCCCTCTGGCAAACTGCCTATGACTTTCCAAATCAAGTATGGCGATGCCTACGCTGACAAGAATTTTCCCGCCAATGTTGATGACAAGACCTTGGGTGCCATGTTCATGTGGGGCTACGACAAGGACAAAGCTCCCAAGGAACGTACCCCGGAGGCTAACATTGACTTCACCAACTACGAGGAGGATATCTATGTGGGTTACCGTTATTTCGACAGCTTTAACAAGCCCGTAGCCTATCCCTTCGGTTTCGGACTCAGCTATACCACGTTCGGCTATGAGAACATGAGCGTCACGGAGGCTGGCGGTGTCTATACCATAAAGGTTGATGTGAAGAATACGGGTTCCCGCGCAGGCCGTAACGTCGTCGAACTCTTCGTCGCCGCTCCTGACAGCAAGAAACAGAACAAACCCGAGAAAGAACTGCGCAACTATGCCAAGACCCGGCTGCTTCAGCCGGGACAGACAGAGACGATCACCATGCAGGTAAAGACGGAAGACCTCGCTTCGTTTGACGAGAAGGCATCAGCATGGAAGACGGATGCCGGCGTCTATTCCTTCCTGATTTGTTCGTCTGCCAGCACCATCGAGGCACAAGCCACAGCCAAGGTGAAGGCCTGGAGCAAAAAGGTGAACAATGTGATGAAGCCCAATGTGAAACTGAATCTCCTGAAGAGATAACCATAAACATCAAATACCAATCTTTAATCTACAATAAATGAAAAGAACCGTAATAACTTTGGCACTTGCAGCTGTATGCTGCCTGGGTGCTCAGGCACAGGAGAAACTCTTCAACAGTGCCAGCGTTCAATCTCCCGTCGTCAACAAGGACGGCACAGTGACGTTTAATCTGTACGCACCGAAGGCCATCAAGGTGGAGGTGACGGGTGACTTCCTGCCCACACAGCCCACAGAGATTCCCGGCTACGGCACCTACGATGCTCCGGGCGTGGCACAGCTCGTGGAAGGTGAGAACGGCGTGTGGACATACACCACCGACAAACTGGCTCCTGAGATGTACAGCTATACCTTCAATATCGATGGGATGACGGGCGTGAAGGATCCCGCCAACATCTATGTCAATCGCGACATCGTGTCGTTCACCAACATCTTCATCGTCAGTGCTGAGAAAGGCGACAAGGGCGACCTGTACAGGGTCAACGAGGTGCCCCATGGAAATCTCAGCAAGGTTTGGTACAACAGTCCTACGCTGAAGATGCAACGTCGTATGACCATCTATACTCCCGCCGGATATGACAAGGGTGGTAAGTACCCCGTGCTGTATCTGTTGCATGGTGCCGGTGGTGACGAGAATGCCTGGAGTGAACTCGGGCGGGCTGCTCAGATTCTCGACAACCTCATTGCTGCCGGTAAGGCAAAGCCGATGATTGTCGTCATGCCAAACGGCAACCCCAACTGTCAGGCTGCCCCCGGTGAGTGGTCGTTCGGCATGTACACGCCTGGCTTCCGCGATGGAGGTACAGGGCCTACCGCTCCTGCGGCTGCCACCATTCCTGCCAGCTTCATGGATATCGTTAACTATGTCGATGCCAACTATCGTACCATCAAGAGTCGTGAAGGACGCGCCGTCTGCGGTCTCTCGATGGGTGGCGGTCACACCTTTGCCATTAGCCTGCTTTATCCCACGACGTTCGATTACTACGGACTATTCTCCGCCGGTCTGCACCTGGGCAAGGACTTCAGCATGAACCAGCCCTTTGCAGAGCAGATCAAGAGCGACCCCGACTTCGCACAGCAGAGTGCAAGGCTCTTCGGCAGCAAGCCCAAGCTTTACTGGATGGGGATGGGTAAGACCGACTTCCTCTATCAGAGCACCGTTGACCTGCGTGCCTATTGGGACTCGAAGGGCTATAAGTATGAATACGTAGAGACCGACGGCGGGCACATCTGGCGCAACTGGCGTATTTATCTCACCATGTTCGCCCAGAAGATTTTCAAGTAAAAATCATCCTCCTGCTATGTAGAATACGGGGGCGTGTCATCGACACGCCCCCGTATTCGTATGGTTACACACAATGGAAAATCAAAAACTTTGGCATTTTTACTTGGGTTTCGTGGATTTTGTCTATATTTGCAATGTCTTTTGACATGGTTAATGACGCATAAGACACGGAAAGTGCCCTCTTACCGCCTATGAAAAAAGTGCTCAAATGGATTGTCGGCATCATCCTGACGCCCATCCTGCTCTTTTTGCTGCTGCTCATACTGCTCTATATCCCGCCCATACAAAACTGGGTGGCACAAAAGGTGGCATCCTATGCCTCGGAGAAAACGGGCATGGACATCAGCGTAGGGCACGTGTCATTGAAATTCCCACTCGACTTGAGCGTGGAGGATTTCAAGATGATAAAACCCAACGATTCTATTCCCAACCAACGTGACACCATCGCCGACGTGGGCGAATTGGTGGCAAGCGTACAACTCATGCCACTCTTCAAGGGAAAAGTGGAGGTGGACGAACTGACGCTTCGCCGTACCAAGCTGAACACCAACGGTTTTATTCCCTCGGCACGCGTGAAAGGACGTTTTAACGAACTGAGCGTGGAGAGTCATGGCATAGACCTGAAAGAAGAGGGACTGCGCGTGGACAAGGCGGCTCTCGATGGTGCCATCCTCGACGTGGCACTCTCCGACACTGTGCCGCCCGACACCACCGAGAGCAATGCCAAATGGCGCATCCTCGTCGACAAACTGGACATCAAGAAGAGTGATGTCACACTGCACATGCCGGGCGACACGATGGTCGTCGGTGTAGGCATGGGAAAACTGGTGGCGGAGAATGGACGTTTCGACCTGGGCAAGGGGGAATATGCGCTGGGACGCATGGACTGGAACGACGGCTCGCTACGTTACGACAATCGTTTCGCACCAAGGGTGAAAGGGTTGGACACCAACCACCTGGCGCTCACGGACGTGAATATAGGCATCGACTCGCTGCATTACCTCGCGCCCGACATCAGCGTCAACCTGCGCGACTGTAACTTCCGAGAACAGAGCGGACTGGTAGTGAACCACCTGAGCGGACCGCTGCACATGGACGGACAGACACTCAGCGTGCCAGCGCTGGAGATGCAGACGGAGCACTCGCGGCTATCGGCACATTTTGAGATGGATCTCAACGCTTTCGACGACCAACAACCGGGTGAGATGTTCGCACAGGTGGACGGATATGTTGGCAAGGAAGATATCATGCGTTTCGCAGGCGGTGCCATGCCGCCGGCAATGGTGAGCAGATGGCCCAACAGGGCGCTGAACGTCAACGGACAGGTGCGAGGAAACCTGCAACGGCTGACCCTGCGGAACATGAACGTGACACTGCCCACGGCATTCAACATGACCGCCTCAGGAACCATCAATAACGTGACGGACTTTGACAGGATGAATGCCGACGTGACACTCAAAGGTACCACCAACGACCTGAGCTTCGTGACGGCGGCCCTCGACCCTGCCACGCAGAAGATGATTCGTGTGCCGCAGGGCATAGGTATCGATGGACGGTTCAAGAAGACGGGCAGCCGTTTAGGTGCAGACTTCACTGCCACGCAGGGTGGGGGAAAAATGGTGGCGAAGGCGAATATCGACACACGGCAGATGGCTTACGATGCCGACGTGAAGGCACAAGCCTTCCCGCTGCAGAACTTCTTGCCGGGATATCAGCTGTCGCCGCTCACAGGCACCATCACGGCCAAAGGACAAGGGACCGACATCTTCTCACCCTCGACGAAGCTGCAGGCAAAAGCCAACCTGACGAAGTTCTCGGCGATGGGCTACGACCTCAGCGCCGTACGCCTAAACGCCAATATCGACCGTGGCAGGATGTTGGCTGATGTCGAGGGGCACAACTCGCTCTTTGACGGTATGTTCAATGTTGACGGACGGGTGAAACGCAACGCCATAGATGCCAATATCTCAGCCGACTTCACAAGGGCCGACCTCTATAAACTGGGTCTCTCCGACGGACCGATGACGCTGGGTATGTGTACGAACATGTCGGTGAGGACCGACATGAAAAGCTATTACGACATCCAGGGCGAGGTGACAGACCTGAAGTTGAACCAACCGGGCAGCGACCTGTTGGCCGAGACTGTTGACCTCGACGTGCTGCTCAACCGCGACACTACACATGTGGTGGTAAACAGTGGCGACTTCCGATTGGCACTGGAGGGAAAGGGTGGTTACCAGAAGATTCTCAATAAGGGACAGCGTCTAGGCAAGGAATTCAGTAGGATGATAGCCGAGCGAAGCATCGACGACGACATCATCAGGGAGAACCTGCCCGATGTGGACATCTATATGAGTGGCGGTGCCGACAATATCATCTCGAGGATGTTCGAGGAGAAAGGGGTGACCTACAAACAGGTGTATGTAAACATGTATTCATCGAGTGTTGATGGACTGAACGGCGATGTGAAAGTCGATTCACTGACGGTGAATGACATGCTCTTTGACAGGGTACGCTTCGCCATCAACACTGATTCTGCAGGATTCAAATATAATGCCGAGGTGCAGAACTTCGAGGGTAATCCCACCTATGTGTTCCGCGCCAAGGTTGACGGGTCGCTCTTTGATAATGGGTCAGACCTGTCCACGAAGATTTACGATGCCAACGACTCGCTGGGCGTGAAGCTGGGACTGAAAGCACAGGTGCGTAACGACTCGCTGGTATTGAATTTCTCCGATTTGGAACCGATAATAGGATACAAGAAATTCAAAGCGAACGAGTATAATTACTTGCGTCTGGGTAAGAAACAACGACTGGCAGCCAACCTGTACCTCGCGGCTGATGACGGAACGAATATTCACTTATATACCGACGACAATAACCTGGATGCCGACCAGGATCTCACGTTGAGTATGCAGCACCTCAACCTCGGCGATATTACCGCCGCCGTTCCCTTCCTACCCGACATCACGGGTATTCTTGACGGTGACTTCCACATCGTGAAGACAGAAAAACAACTCACTGTGTCGAGTTCGGTGAGCGTCGATGACTTGACCTTCGAGAAGAATTCACTCGGCGACCTGAGCACGGAATTCGTATATATGCCAAACGATGACGGAACGCATTATATCGATGCTGTCATATACAGCGACCAACGTGAGGTGGGTACTGTGGTGGGTACCTACAACCCGGAAGGGAAGGGTAGTGTAGATGCCGACTTCAACCTGGCGAGGATGCCGCTGTCGTTGCTTAACAGTTTCATGCCTGACCAAATACTGGGATTCAAGGGCTATGGCGAGGGAACATTGACCATTAAAGGACCACTGTCAACACCCAATATCAATGGTGAGATACTGCTCGACTCGGCATACATCAATAGTGTGCCCTACGGTGTGCAGTTGCGTGTGGACAACCATCCCGTGAGGATTGATAATAGCAAACTGCTGTTCGAGGACTTCAAACTCTATGCTTATAATGACCAGCCGCTGACTCTCAACGGACAACTCAACTTCTCCAACCTCGACCGCATGACCATCGACCTGCGCATGTCGGCCAGGGATTTTGAAATCATCAACGCCAAGGAGACTCCCAGGGCTGAGGCGTATGGTAGGGCATTCATAAATATGTTTGGTCGACTGCAGGGACCACTTGATGCCTTCCAGATGAAGGGACGAGTGGATGTGTTGGGTAAGACCGACTTGACATACGTGCTCAAAGACTCGCCGTTGGCCGAAGACACTCGTCTCGACGAACTGGTGCAGTTTGTTGATTTCAACGACTCGACAACACAGGTGGTCAGCCGTCCGCCCATCTCGGGACTTGACATGGACTTGACACTGAATGTGGATGAGAGTGCACGCATACGATGTGACCTCAACGCCGACCACAGCAACTATGTGGACATCATGGGTGAAGGTAACTTGCGACTGTTGTACAACGTGGCCAATAATTTTAGGATAACCGGACGCTATACGGTGAACAGCGGAGAGATGAAATATTCGCTGCCTATCATACCGCTCAAGACGTTCACCATAAAGGAAGGCGGCTATCTGGAGTTCCAAGGAGCGCCCGACAACCCGAAAATCAACATAACGGCTACCGAGAAGGTGAAGGCGGTGGTGAACGAAGAGGGCGGCGGCTCGAGGAGCGTCGACTTCGAATGTGGCGTGGTTATCAGCAAGACGCTGCAAGACATGGGCGTGAAATTCATCATAGATGCACCCGAAGACCTGAGTGTCAGCAGTCATCTGGGCATGCTCTCTGACGAGGACCGCGGACGACTGGCCGTGGCGATGATTTCCACGGGAATGTATATGGCCGACGGCAATGAGTCGGCACTGTCGATGAACAGTGCCCTAAGCTCCTTCCTGCAGGCGGAAATCAACAACATCACAGGTAATGCGCTGCGTACCCTCGACGTGAGCATCGGCGTGGACAATGCCACAGATGCCACCGGCAACATGCATACCGACTATTCGTTCCGATTCGCCAAACGGTTCTGGAACAACCGGCTCCGCGTGGTTATCGGCGGTAAGGTGTCGACGGGCAGCGACGTATATAACAGGAACCAGACCTTCTTCGACAATGTGACCTTCGAATACAGACTTAGTCCCAACAGCAACAAATACCTTAAATTGTTCTATGACAGGAGCACCTACGACTGGTTCGAGGGAGAGATAGGGGAGTTCGGTGCCGGCTTCATGTGGAAACGTAAACTAAGTCATCTGAAGGACATCTTCAACTTCAAGAGTGATGAGCCGACACACAGGTTGAGAACGGACTCCACTTACCGTTCAAGGAGAGACTCCTCCGCCAATCCGAGAAGAGACTCCACGACGGTTCAACAATCAGACAGACAACGACCATGAACAGGCTTCACACATATATATCATCCATCACCCTGCTCGCCATGACATGTGTACTGGCGGCATGCTACTCTACAAGAGGACTGGAGGAGGGCGAGGTGCTCTATACGGGCATTGACGACATAGTTTATGAGAACTATGAAAAGAACGACCATGCCGTATATGTTCAGGAAGAGGTGGATGCGGCTCTTGCCTGCCCACCCAATGGAGCATTTATGGGTAGTTCAAAAGTGAGGATGCCGTTCCCCATAGGATTCATGGTGTGGAATGCATTCTCAAAGTCGGAGTCCTCTTTCGGCAAATGGATGACGAAGACCTTTGGCAAAGCTCCGGTGACGGTGGCATCGGTAAATCCCGAGATGCGCAGCGTGGTGGCTTCATCGGTGCTCAAGTCACATGGCTATTTCCACGGCAACGTGACTTCGTACACCAAGCAGGGAAGTAACCCCAAGAAGCAGAAGATAGGCTACCGTGCCGACATGGGACACCTGTTCCTGCTCGACAGCATTGAATATGTGAACTTCCCGCCCGAGGCACAGGAAATCATCGACAGCACATGGAAGGAACGAGAGATATACAAAGGTGCTCCCTTCGACATCGTGTCGCTCGATGCGGAACGTTCACGTCTCTCTGACCTGTTCCGCGACAATGGCTTCTTCTACTACCAGCCGGGTTACGCCTCTTATCTGGCAGATACCGTGGCACGTCCGGGCTATGTGCAACTAAAACTGCAATGCTTGGACAGCTTACCGCCGCATGTAATGAAAAAATGGTACATCGGAAAGATTGACCTCACACTCAGAAAATCGTTCATGGAGAAGGCTGACAGCATACACAAGGGCAGACGCATAACGGTGCATTTCAGTGGAAAGAAAATGCCAGTGAGGAGGAGCGCCCTGTACAGGCAGCTGAAGTTGCGACCACGTCAGTTGTACAGCTACGGCGACTATCTCGAGACGGCCAATAACCTGTCGAACATGGGTATCTTCAGCATGGTCGACTTTAAGTTCACACCACGTGATTCCACCTTCTCCAGCGATTCGCTCGACGTGGCTATCAACTGTATGTTCGAAAAACCTTACGATTTCTACGTGGAGACGAACCTGACAGGAAAGACTACAGGATTCTTAGGACCACAGGTGGTGGTGGGTCTGACAAAACGCAACACGTTCGGTGGGGGCGAGAAACTGGACATACGTCTGCATGGGTCGTACGAGTGGCAGCTCGGTAAAAACTACGGTGATAACGACGTAAGCATCAATTCGTATGAATATGGCGGCGAAGTGTCGCTCGAATATCCCAGGTTGCTGCTGCCGTTTGAAAGCTTATGGGGAAGTAAACAGCGGCGTAGGGTGCGACGGTTCTTTATGAACCCATCAACAACCATCAAGGCCAGTTCGAGCATCATCAACAGGGCTGGCTATTTCACTCGGCATATCGTGTCGGGAGAACTGACATACAATTTCCAGACATCGCATAACTTCAAACATAAGTTGAGTCCGCTGGTGCTGGAATACAACTATTTGCGACGGATGTCTGATGAATTTGCTTTGGTGCTTGTGGATAATCCATATCTTTTGATGGCCATGATGGACCAGTTTATTCCAAAACTGCGCTATACGCTGTCGTACACGAATAAAGACACGTCGAGATGTCCTATATCATGGGAGACAACCATCAGTGAGGCGGGCAACCTGCTGTCTTTAGGATATATGGCCTTTGGTAAGAAATGGAACGAACAGGAGAAGAGCATGTTTAACAATCCTTATGCGCAGTTTATCAAGTTCGAGACCGATTTCACAAAGACATGGAAGGTGGGCGACTATTCTGATTTGGTGGCACATGCCAACCTGGGCATGGTATATGCCTACGGCAACTCTGAATGGGCTCCATATACCGAACAATTCTATGTTGGTGGTGCCAACAGCATCAGGGCTTTCACGGCAAGGACCATCGGACCGGGTGACTACTACTTGCCGAAGGAAGACCGTAAGTATTCGTATATGGACCAGATGGGTGACATGAAACTGCTATTCAACCTTGAATACCGTAACCGGCTGGTGAGCAATCTTTATGGAGCCGTCTTCCTCGATATGGGTAATGTATGGACCTTGAAATACGATGAATACCGCCCCGAGGCACATTTCAAATTCAATAATTTCTTCAAGCAGATGGCTGTGGGAACAGGTGTGGGACTGCGCTATGACCTCGACTTCTTCGTCATTCGACTCGACTGGGGTATCGGACTGCATGTGCCCTATGAAACAGGTCACTCGGGATTCTATAACATCGACAAGTTCTGGCACGCACAACGCTTGAACCTCGCCATCGGATATCCATTCTAAGGGGAACCTGCGAATAATTGTTAATTATGAATAGTGAAATGTGAATAGTGAAATGTGAATAGTGAATTATTCCTTTTTTTCCGTACCTTTGCAGGATAATTCATAAACATAATACTTCGAAGATATGAAACCAACGTTATTGCTGCTGGCTGCCGGCATGGGTAGCCGATATGGAGGCTTGAAACAACTCGATGGACTGGGGCCCAACGGGGAGACGATTATGGACTATTCCATTTATGATGCCATCAAGGCGGGATTCGGAAAGATAGTGTTCGTCATCAGGAAGGATTTTGAGCAGGATTTCCGCGATAAGATTCTCTCGAAATACGAGGGACATATTCCTGCAGAGTTGTGCTTCCAAGGCCTCGACGCTCTGCCCGAAGGGTTCAGCGTGCCCGAAGGAAGGCAGAAACCGTGGGGTACCAACCATGCGGTGATGATGGCGGCGAAAACTATCAAGGAACCGTTCTGCGTCATCAATTGCGATGACTTCTACAACCGCGATGCGTTCATGGTCATCGGTAAGTTCCTCAGCGAACTGCCCGAAGGAAGCAAGAATAATTATGCCATGGTGGGATTCCGCGTGGGTAACACGCTCTCGGAGAACGGTACCGTGGCTCGTGGTATCTGCTCCACCAATGATGAGGGTAACCTGACCACCGTGGTGGAACGTACGGAAATCATGAGGGTCGATGGCCCCGTGTGCTATAAAGATGAGCAGGGCCAGTGGGTGGCTGTTGACGACAATACACCTGTGTCGATGAACATGTGGGGATTCACACCCGACTATTTCGACCATTCCGACGCGTATTTCCGCGAGTTCCTCAGCGATCCGAAGAACATGGAGAACCTGAAAGCGGAATTCTTCATCCCGCTCATGGTGAACAAACTCATCAATGAGGGAACATCGACGGTGAAAGTGCTTGATACCACATCGAAATGGTTCGGCGTGACCTATGCTGCCGACAGACAGGCCACCGTGGAGCGTATCCAGCAACTCATCGACGAGGGTGTGTATCCGCAGAAACTGTTCTGAGAAATGGAGCCTATCCGTCTTGATTTACTCAATGAGCAGGAACTTGTCGCTCTCTCCGGGATTATCAACGCGGCAGGGAAAATAATCATCACCTGTCACAAGAGTCCCGATGGTGATGCCCTGGGGGCATCGCTGGCATGCGCCGAATGGCTCCGGACAAAAGGCAAGGAACCGCTCATCGTGGTGCCCGACATGTTTCCAGACTTCCTCAGATGGTTGCCCGGCGTGGAGAAAATACGCCGTTATGACAAGCACAAGGAGGAGTTGGACAAGGCTTTCGAAGAGGCCGACACCATCTTCTGCCTCGATTTCAATGCCACCGACAGGGTGGGGTTGATGCAGAAGACGCTGGAAGAGAATAAAGCGACGAAGGTGCTCATCGACCATCATCTGGAACCGACGGTGAATGCCGAAGTGAGCATCTCCCATCCCGAGATGTCAGCAACGTGCGAACTGCTCTTCCGTATCATGTGGCAGATGGGTGACTATGACAACATGAGCAAACATTGCGCCATATCTCTCTATTGCGGAATGATGACCGACACGGGAGGATTCACCTATAACTCCACACGAAGCGAGATATTCTATATCATCGGACAACTGTTGGCAAAAGGTATCAACAAAGACAAAATATACAGAAGTGTATATAATGTGTACAGCGATTGGTGCATCAGGCTGAGGGGATATGTGATGTATCAGAAACTCAACGTGCTGCACGATGAACATGCTACCTATTTCGCCATCACCAAGGAAGATATGGCGCGTTTCCGTTTCAAGAAAGGCGATGCCGAGGGATTGGTGAACGAACCGCTGCGCATCAAAGGCATACGGTTGTCGATATCGTTGCGCGAAGACACGGAGGTGCCGGGGCTGGTATGGGTGAGCATCAGGTCAACGGACCATTATTATTGCGACGAATTGGCGCGGACGTTCTTTAACGGCGGTGGGCATGCTAATGCTGCTGGCGGCAAACTCTTCGGAGGAATACAAGATGCGGAACGCGTCACCCGTGAAGCCATCAAGGCTTTTGCGCAGAAATATTATTAAAATAATAGGAAGTAAAATAGGTAGTAAAAAGGGAAGTAAAATAGGAAGTTATGCACTTCGTGCAGGACAATAGCCTTAAAAAGTAAAAAAGTTAAAAGGTAAAAGAGTAAAAAGGTAAAAAAAGTAAAAAAGTAAAAGTCGGAGTAATGTCCATTTTAACTTCCACTTTAACTCCCATGAGCGAAGCGAATTAACTCCCCTTTTAACTCCCCATTAGATAATAAAAATATAAACAATGACAAAAACAAAAATCATCATGCTGGCCCTTGGTGCCTTGTTCTTGATGTCTGCTTGCAACAAGACAGAGACATACGCCGAAATGAAGGACAAGGAACGTTCTGCCATTAACCAGTTCATCGTCGATCGGGGTATCAAGGTTATCAGCGAGACGGACTTCAAGGCTAATGGCGAAGTGACCAACGTGGCTAATAACGAATTTGTGCTCTTCGGCACGAACGGCGTGTATATGCAGATTGAGAGGAAAGGCTGTGGGCAGAAAATAAAGAGTGGTGAGTCGGCCAATGTTATCTGTCGGTTTATGGAATGGAACATCTTTGGCGACTCGTTGCAATTAACAAACAACTCGCTCTATTTCGCGTCGATGCCCGATATAATGCAGGTAAACAACACATCAGGTACTTTCACCGCTTCATTTACCAGCGGTGCAATGTACAGTGTTTACGGTCCGTCGGTGCCTGTGGGATGGCTCGTGCCGCTCACCTTTATCAATGTGGGACGCCCCGTGGAAGAAACCGACGAGTTGGCGAAGGTGAAACTCATTGTACCTGCCGAGGCGGGACAGCAGAGAGCTTCGCAGTATGTAATTCCATGTTATTATGAAATAACTTTCGAAAGAGGAATATAACCATGACACTTATTAAATCAATCTCTGGTATCAGGGGAACTATTGGCGGCAAAAAGGGCGACACGCTCAACCCGCTGGATATCGTGAAATTTACTTCGGCTTATGCCACGTTCATACGTGAAAACGGGGGGACAGGACAAAATGCTGCGTTCAACAACAACCGACCGACCATCGTCGTAGGACGCGACGCTCGTATCTCGGGCGTCATGGTCGACAGTGTCGTCTCGGGTGCGCTCATGGGCATGGGCTATGATGTGGTGAACATCGGACTGGCTTCCACGCCCACCACGGAGTTGGCAGTGAAACTGTTGGGTGCCGACGGTGGCATCATCATCACTGCCAGTCATAACCCGCGACAGTGGAACGCGCTCAAACTGCTCAATGCTGAGGGTGAGTTCCTTAATGCACAGGAGGGAGCCAGGGTGCTCGCCATTGCTGATGCCGAGGACTTCGAATATGCTGCTTTGGAACAGTTGGGGCATTACATCAACTGCGATGAGGCCGACGATTGGCATGTCGAAGAGGTGCTGGCTCTTGACCTTGTAGATGTGGAGGCTGTCAAAAATGCCCGTTTCAAGGTCTGCGTAGACACCATCAACAGTGTGGGTGGCATCATCCTGCCCAAACTGTTCGACAAGTTGGGCGTGGAATATAAGGTGCTCAATGGCGAGCCTGACGGCGACTTCGCCCATAACCCCGAGCCGCTGGAGAAGAACCTCACGGGTATCATGGATGAGATGAAGAGTGGTGCGTACGATTTGGGCGTCGTTGTCGACCCCGATGTTGATCGTCTGGCTTTCATCTGTGAAGACGGAAAAATGTTCGGAGAAGAATATACACTGGTGTCAGTGGCCGACTATGTGCTGAGCCACACTCCGGGCAACACGGTGTCGAACCTGTCGTCAACACGTGCCTTGCGTGATGTCACCGAACGTCATGGCGGTGCCTATGCGGCAGCTGCTGTGGGCGAGGTGAATGTAACCACCAAGATGAAAGAGGTGGGGGCAGTGATCGGTGGCGAAGGTAACGGTGGTGTCATTTATCCAGAATGTCATTACGGACGTGACGCGCTGGTGGGTATAGCACTCTTCCTCACCGCCATGGCGAAGAGGGGTGGCAAGGTGAGTGAGTTTAGAGCTACATTGCCTGACTATTTCATTGCAAAGAACCGCATCGACCTGACGCCACAGACTGATGTTGACGCGCTGCTGGTCAAAGTGAAGGAACTGTATAAGGAAGAGCGGGTGAACGATATCGACGGTGTGAAGATTGACTTTGCCGACCGTTGGGTGCACCTGCGTAAGTCGAACACTGAACCAATCATCCGCGTCTATAGCGAGGCTCCCACCATGGTCGAAGCCGAAGAACTGGGACAGAAAATCATGCAGGTGATCAAGGGTGAGATGTAACGTCCTTTAACTTCACAGGCCGAAGACCGATAACTTCCTTTAACTTCTTTAACTTCAACAAGTTGAACGGAAGTGAAACTTGGATAAAAACCAAAAACGGGATGTGAACACATCCCGTTTTTTCATTTCGTTTCTATCTCCTCTTTCATGTCGATAAACTGCTTTTTCGCATCGTAAAATTCGTATTGCAAGAAAGCCATCTTCTGCGAGGGGATGACATGTACTCCCAACCCGTATTTGAACTGCCAACGCCGCTTGAGCGACATGATGCCCTTGTTGATATAGGCAGCCACGTAGGGATGCACATGCAAGTAGAAACTCTTGACGCCGATCTTGTTGACCAGGTGATCAATCTTACTCTCTAATTGGTCGGTGAACAATATGCTCGACCGAATCGTTCCTTTGCCGAAACAGGTGGGACAGGTCTCCTCTACCATCACGTCCATGGCCGGACGAACACGCTGACGCGTAATCTGCATCAAACCGAATTTGCTCAGTGGCAGGATGTTGTGACGTGCGCGGTCCTTCTGCATGTTCTTGCACATGCGCTCATAAAGCATCTGGCGGTCCTCAGCCAGGTTCATGTCGATGAAGTCGATGACAATGATACCACCCATATCGCGCAGACGTAACTGGCGGGCAATCTCGTCGGCAGCACCCAGGTTCACCTGCAGCGCGTTGGCCTCCTGACCATTCTCCGAACGTGTGCGGTTGCCGCTGTTCACATCAACTACATGCAAGGCCTCGGTGTGCTCAATGATGAGATAGGCACCGTGTTTGTAGTTCACTGTCTTGCCAAAACTCGACTTCAGCTGTTTGGTAATGTTGTAGTTGTCAAAGATAGGCACATTACCCGTGTAGCGCTTTACAATGTTGGCCTTGTCGGGCGCAATCAGCGTCACGTAGTGTTTCACCTCTTGACATACTACATCGTCGTTGACGAAGATGTTCTCGTAGGAGGGATTGAACAGGTCGCGCAACATGGCTACGGCCCGACCCGTCTCCTCGAACACCAGCTGAGGACGTGTCTGTGTCTTCTGAACCTTCGTGATGGCTTCCTCCCATCGCTTCAACAGCACTTTCAGCTCGCTGTCGAGCTCGGCCACACGCTTGCCCTCGGCAACAGTGCGCACTATCACACCGAAGTTCTTCGGACGGATGCTCTGGATCAATTGCTTCAGGCGAGCACGCTCCTCGCCGCTTTTGATCTTAGAGGATACGGAAACTTTATCATAGAACGGCATGAGCACCAGGTAACGCCCGGCAAAACTCAGCTCGCCCGTAAGTCGCGGACCCTTCGTAGAGATGGGTTCCTTCACAATCTGAACCAACACTTCCTGACCTACCGACAGCGTAGTCGCTATGCTGCCGTCTTTCTTCAGGTCGGGCAGGTGGCTTGCTTTAGAGATGGGATAAAGTTTCTTTCTGTCGCTCTGCACCTGTTTCAGGTACTTCGCGTAAGAGTCGAATTGGTTTCCTAAGTCAAGATAATGGAGAAAGGCGTCGCGCTCAAAGCCCACATCCACAAAACAGGCGTTCAAACCGGGCATCAGTTTCCGAACCTTTGCAATGTAGATATTGCCAACAGAGAATGAAGCCGAACGAGTCTCGTTCTGATACTCTACCAGATTCTTGTCCTCCAGCAGAGCAATCGATATTTCTTTCGGCTTGACATCAATTACTACTTCGCTGGTCATTGCTCCATAATACTTAGTGTTCCAAAAAAATGGCATGTCGGACAATTTCCCAGGCGGGAGGGTCGGACATGCCGTGGCCGGACAGGCGGCAAGTTATTACTTGCTCTTATGCCTGTTCTTTCTCAGTCTCTTCTTCCTCTTGTGAGTGGCCATCTTATGGCCCTTCTTCTTCTTTCCGTTTGGCATAATTATTGAATTGAATGTTATTTTGATGTTTTCTATTCGAAAAGGGCATCTTAATCCTCATCGGTCACTTCCTCACCCTTCATCTGGGCCACGAAGCTCTTAGCCGGCTTGAAGCAGGGGAAATCATGGGCCGGGATGACGATAGTGGTATTCTTCGAGATATTGCGGGCGGTCTTCTCGGCGCGATGCTTCACGATGAAACTGCCAAAACCGCGAAGGTAAACATTCTCCTTCTGCTCCAGCAAACTTTCCTTAATCACTTCCATAAATGCCTCGACGGTTAATGAAACGTCTCTTTTGGCTACACCCGTTCCTGTTGCAATCTTATTGATTATTTCTGCCTTAGTCATTGGATAATAATATATTACGATTAAACTTCTAGTTGATTAAACTCATTTTGGGATGCAAAGATAATGCTTTTTCACGGGATACCGAAATCTTTTTCGTTTTTTTTGCTAAATAGGGTGGAAAACGCACTTTTGCTCAACTTTTTAATATGGTGATAGGTGGGGATAGATGGGTTATGAAGTTCTTTGGGCGAAAACAAAGGACGAAATCCGTACGCGGCTCTCGTCCTTTGTTATTATCGTTCGGCCGTCTTCGTTCGGCCGAAGGCCTTATTAGTATTCCATCACGGTTTCGAGTTCCTTGGCCTGATCAATCATCTTCTGCACTTCCTTCACGCTCGGAACACGGTTGCAGAGATTCTTCTGGTCGTTCACTTCCACCAGCTTCGGCTGCAGGTTCTCAGCCACACGGTGACGGAACTCTTTCACAGTGTCGACGCCGGCAGCCTCCAACAGTTCGGAGAACTGAGGTCCTACGCCGTCGATACGCATCAGGTCGGCATGGTTGGTCCAGGTGAGGATAAGCTTGGGTGAGATGCCTGTCTCCTCAGCCAATGCCTTACGGCCGGCGGGCTTGGCACATTTCTCAAGTAACTTGGCGTCGGTGTCAATACCGGCGGCTAACAACTTCTCGGCGTAAACGGGGCCGATACCTTCAATGTCGATAATCTTGTAAATCATGGTAGAAATATTTAAAAATTAGAAAATTATATACTCTCACCTCTTACCTCTCACCCCTCACCTCATCTTTTGCAAATTTACGCAATTCATGACAAAATAGGTCAGGAACCGGTCATTTTATAATAAATTTTAACGTATGCGAGATTTTCAAACTCTTTGATGGTTGTTTTATCAAAAATATTCACTAATTTCGTGGCCTAAAAGTGTTTTGTTTATAACTCATAACTTGTAACTCATAACTCATAATTCGTAACTTATCATGGGTATCATTATCGGCATCGACGTGGGCATTAGCACCACAAAAATCGTTGGATTCAATAAAGGTAAGATTATCTCGCCGCTCCGTATCACGGCGGCCGATCCTGTGACCTCGTTATATGGGGCATTTGGCAAATATCTCTACGACAACAAAGTGGATCTCGCCGACGTGAAGAAGGTGATGCTCACAGGCGTGGGTAGTGCTTATATTGACAAGCCCATCTATGGCTTGACCACAGAGAAGGTGGACGAGTTCAGGTGTGACGGTCTCGGGGCTCGTTTCGAGTCGGGGCTCGACAAGTTTATCGTGGTAAGCATGGGTACGGGTACCTCACTGGTGCGTTGCGACGGTAACGACATTCGTCACATCGGCGGTATCGGCATCGGTGGCGGCACGCTCTCGGGATTGTCGCGTATCTTCCTCCAGACAAGTGATATCAAGCAGGTGCTGTCCCTGGCCATACGGGGTGACCTGTCGAAGATTAACCTGCAGATAGGTGACATCAGTGCCAAACCACTTCCCGGACTGCCCATGGATGCAACAGCATCGCTCTTCGCCAATGCGCAGGCTGACGCGGCAAAGGAAGATGTGGCATTAGGACTCATCCACATGGTTTTGCAGTCGGTGGGCAGCGCGGCTGTCCTCTCGGCATTGAACAGCGACATCCGCGACTTCGTAATGATTGGTCAGCTTACCCTGTTGCCGCAGTGCCGCGAAGTGTTCCCACATCTTGAACGGCTCTATGGCGTGCATTTTCGCATTCCCAAATATTCGGAGTTCTGTACGGCTATTGGTGCGGCGTTGTGTTACGAGGGTTGAGAGTCGAGGTTTGAGTTTTATGATTTCTGGAATGGCTTAACTCCATAACACCGATTTCTGGTAATGTCTAAACTCCTAAACTCCTGAACTCCTAAACTCCTTACCATAAAAAACATGCGAAAAGGGATTCTTCTCATATTGTTGGTGTGTTGTGCAGTGCTGCGAGTGTCTGCTCAGCAGATGGCGGATGAAGTGCGACAGGTGTTTGCACTGCATCAGTCGGCTAATGCCGAGGCGGAACGTGGCAACTATTCCAGGGCCATTGAACTCATACAACGGGCGGTGGACATCAGCAGGCCTTTTGATAAAGATAAGGACATACAATGGTTTGAGCGGACTCTCAAGCATGTGGACGGCCAAAGCGTGGTGCATGATTATTACCAATCGTTGTATGCCATATCGTTAGGTAATCTAGCGAAGTACTACGATATGGGCGGTTACTATAGGAAAGGTCTTGAGTTGGCACTGCAATCGCTTGCCCTCACCAAGGAAAGGGTGGGAGAGAAAGGCACCCAATATGCCATGATTCTTGAAATAGTGGCTTCATGCTACAGCGATTTGGGCAATTATCCGGAGGCTATCCGGCTGACGACGGAATGTCTGGACCTGCGACGCGAATTGGAAGGGGAGGATAATGCGGCATATATCTCCACGATGAACAACCTGGCCAGCTATTATTACCGTTGCGGTAATATGCGTGAGGCCATCTCACTGGGCTCCGAAATCTTGGAACGCGACGATTTGTATTTCAGAGCCGATGCAGGGCTATACAACATCAATCTGGCCAGTTACTACTCCGAGATTGGTATGTACGACGAAGCGAAGTATCATGACAAAGAAGCGGTGGATTTGTTGTGCTCCCTTTATCCGACGACACCCACCTACGGCACGGCCCTTGCCAATCTGGCCCTCGACTGTATCAATCTTGAAGAATACGAAGAGGCTCTGCCATACGCTGAAGAGGCATTGGCGGTCCGAAAAGAGACGGTAGGTGAGAACCATCCTGACTATTCGGCATCGCTGAGTATCATGGCTGCCTTGGAATCGGTCATGGGGCATCACGACAAAGCGAAGGAATTGATTACGCAGTGCAAAGACATCGTAGAACGTTTTTACGGGAACCGTCATCCCAATTATTCATTGCAACTGGGAACGGAGGCTTCCTTTTATGCCTCGGAAGGCAAGTATAGGGAAGCTCTCGACTTGCTCGTTGAAGCCTTGGATATTGACCGCCACGACCTGATGACAGGCTTTATCACCATGTCGGCCACACAACGGGCACAGTCGTGGATGAAATACCGCCGACAGTACGAGTCCATGCTGCCCAGATATGTCTATCTTAACGGAGATGCAAGCAAGGTGGGACTGCTCTACGACCAGACGGCACTGTTTGCCAAGGGACTGCTGCTCAATACCGATATGGAGGTGGAGCGACTGCTTACCCAGAAAGGCGACACGGCGGCACTCAGCACCTATGCGCATATCAAGGAACAGAAAGCGTTGCTCTCAGATATGCTCAAACAGCCGAAAGAGGATCGTTCGTTGGACGTTGATTCGTTGGAGTGGGACATCAATCAACAGGAACGCAAGTTGATGGAGCGTGTGGGCGACCTGAATGAGTTGACGGAGGCACTGAACGTGACATGGCAACAGGTGCGCGACCGTTTGAGTAAGAAAGATCTGGCTGTAGAGTTTATAGCTTTCCCTTTGAAACCGGACAGCATCTGTTATATGGCGCTTACGCTGAAAAAAGGATATAAGCAGCCCAAGATGAAAATGCTGGCCACGGAAAGTCAACTGAAAACTGCAGATAAAACAGGCAGCGACGCCCTGTATCGAATGGTATGGGGACAGCTCCAAGAGGAACTGCGTGGCGTAAGCAGGGTGTTCTTTGCCCCTGCCGGTATCATGCATTCCATGGGAATAGAATTTACGGAAAACAGAGAAGGAATACCTTTTGCCGACAACTATGAGGCCTACCGTCTCTCTTCGACACGCCAGCTGATAGCTCGTCATACCAAGAAAGGCAAGGGTGAGACGGTGCTCTATGGAGGTCTGCGCTACGATACCGATGTGGATGCGTGGGCTGCCGAATGCCGGCAGGTGAAGGGCGTAGAACGTGATACCTTGGTCACGAGGATGCGTTCGGTGGTCGATTCCACCCTTTTCCGTGGTGGTGCGGCTTACCTGCCCGCTACCAAGGTGGAGGTGGAAACGATAGGACACAAACTGGAGGAGGCCAGCGTCAGCTGCCGTACATTTACGGATTTGGAAGGCACGGAGGAGAGCTTTAAGGCACTTTCCAGTGTTCCTTTATCCACCCTGCATGTGGCTACTCACGGTTTTTATTGGGATACGAAGAAGGCGGAGAAAGCCAAAGGCCTGTCGTTCCTCTTCGATGACGACAATTTCTTCCGACAAAGGTCGGAGGATGAGGCTCTCTCTCGTTGCGGATTGCTTTTCACGGGCGCTAACCTCACCCTGAAGAACCAACCGATACCACCCGACATCGACGATGGCATACTTACTGCTCAGGAGATAGCAGGATTGGACTTGCGAAACCTTGATATGGTGGTGCTCTCAGCCTGTCAGACGGCACTCGGCGAGGTGAAAGGGTCGGAGGGTGTCTTCGGGTTGCAGCGAGGATTCAAGAAGGCGGGCGTGAACACACTCCTGATGAGTCTCCGTCCTGTTGACGATATGGCAACACAGATACTCATGACCCATTTCTTCGACCGTCTGCTCAAAGGCGATAACAAGGTGGCGGCTCTGAGGTCGGCACAACAGATGGTTCGCTCCTATACCGACGACAAGGGCAACCATCCCTACACGGAACCGCTCTACTGGGCCTCGTTCGTGCTGCTCGACGGAATGTGATTGACGAATGACGAGAGAATAGTTGATAACGTGATGAAGAATGAAGTATAATGGCCATGGAGTAATCTCTTGCTCTCTGCCCCTTGCCCCCTGCCCCTTACCACTTAAAAATATACAACAATGAAAGAAACACCCGTATTGCTGCTCACGGGTTATCTGGGCAGCGGAAAGACCACATTACTGAACCGCATCCTTGCTAATGAGAAAGGAATACGGTTCGCCGTTATCGTCAACGATATCGGTGAGGTGAATATCGATGCCGACCTGATACAGAAGGGCGGTATCGTCAACCAGAAAGACGACAGCCTGGTGGCACTGCAGAACGGTTGTATCTGCTGTACGCTCAAGATGGACCTTGTGCAGCAGCTGATAGACATTCAGCGTATGGACCGCTTCGACTATATCGTCATCGAAGCCAGCGGCATCTGCGAGCCGATGCCTATCGCACAGACTATCTGCTCAATGCCCATGATGGCACCTGAGGTGACCAAGGACGGGGTGCCGCGCCTGAACTGCATTGCAACGGTGGTCGATGCTCTGCGCATGCGCGATGAGTTCGGCAATGGTGCCGACCTGCTGCGACAGAATATTGACGAGGAGGATATCGAGAATCTGGTCATCCAACAAATAGAGTTCTGCAATGTGGTGCTGCTCAACAAAGCTGCGGAGGTGCTGCCCTCGGAACTGGAACGGTTGCGTCAGATTGTCAGGGCCATACAGCCAAAGGCCGAAATATTGGAGTGTAACTACGGCGACGTGGATCTCAACAAACTGATTGCACCACGCGATTTTGATTTCAATGCTGTTGCAGGTTCGGCAACATGGGTGCAGGAGGTGGAAAAGCATCACGAGGAAGACGACGATGATGATGATGACCACGACGATGATGACCATCACCACCACCACGAGCATGATCATGATGAAGAACACCACCACGAGCATCATCACGACCATGACCATCATGACCATGAGGAACACGGTCACCACCACCATCATCACCATGACCATGAAGGGGGGGAAGTGGAGGAATATGGCATCGGCACGTATGTCTATTACCGACGTGCGGCATTCAACCTCGGGTTATTTGACGAGTTCGTGGCGCGTAAGTGGCCGAAGGGTATCATTCGCGCCAAAGGCATCTGCTGGTTCCGCGATGAGCCGCAGACTTGTTATGTATTCGAACAGGCGGGCCGACAAGTGTCCATACGCAATGCCGGTCAGTGGTATGCCACGATGCCGAAGGATGAGCTGATGCAGCTCTTTGAACGTGAGCCGGGAGTGGTGCAGGACTGGGACGAACGCTATGGCGACCGTATGCAGAAATTGGTGTTCATCGGTCAGCACCTGGACAAGGACTTCATCAAGCGCGAACTGGACAAGTGCATTGACGAATAAGTTAGAAGGAGCCGTAATTCATCATCACCCTAATGGGCGATTTCCACAAGAACATCGGTCGGGTTGCCTTTTCCTGCAAACATCTGAAATAATTTGTCGATATAAGATAATTGTTGTATTTTTGCAAATGTAAGACCAAAACAATCGAATCATGAAATTAGCAGAAGCTTTGAGCCTGCGCAAGGACTTGCAGGCACGTATAGAGCAACTGAAAGTGAGGCTGCTCAACAATATTAAGGTGCAGGAGGGTGAACAGCCGACTGAGGATCCGAAAGAACTGATGGCGGAACTGAATGGTTGTCTTGACCAGTTGGAAACGCTTATCTTTCGCATCAATGCCACCAATATGCAAACCGTACTTGATGGAAAAACTATCACCCAGCTGAATGCTGAGCGCGATGTGCTGAAAATGCGGGTGGAGATACTGAGAAACCTGTCGAACAGCGCATCACAACTCAATAACCGCTATTCCCGCACTGAAATTAAGACGGTGGCAACCATTGAAGTGAAGCCCCTGCGCAAACAGATTGATAAATTGTCGGAGGCTCTACGCTTGATAGATCTGAAGATTCAGACGCTCAACTTCACCACTGACTTGGTGGAAAAGTGATTCATAGTCCTCAATAAGTGTTCCCTCCTTGGGAGGGGGTATAGGGGAGGCTCTCATTACCGGCAGACAGGCGTAGGGCGAGTTGGAACCTGCTTGGATAAGCGATCTTAGTTTCTTCGGGGCAAGATTTTTTTCTTTCTCATGGAGCATGCCCAGCATGACAGCATGGTGCAAACGGCTGTGACCCGTTCAGGGTCGTCAGCCTGCATGCAGCACTTCGCACTACCGCCCAACTGACTACGACTTCTGCCGGTATCTTTTTGGTGATGTTTTTATCCGAATAAAATTATTTTATTTGAATTATTCTTTTTGAATAAAGAAATATTGTGTATATCTGCATCATTCTGTCGCCGACCCTCTTTTGGCATTATGGTTGAGGACCAGAAGATAATCAACAAATTGTGCAATACAATACATCTTAGCAAACGTTAGGTGTTTATTGATGTTTTAAGTGTTTGAAATGATATGATGATGTTCAGTATTGCAACAATTGATATTATTGCGGTAATAATCCAAGAACTGTTTATGATGAAAAACAGATGTATAATGGCAAGAACTAAGGTGAGTGCAGCATAAGCTGCAAAACCAAACGATGCTAATATGGTGGTCTTTCTACCACCAATTATAAACCCTATAATAGATAAAAGCAATAATATGACAACAAGCAAATGACCTAAGTGCTTCGCTCCAAATATTATCACGCATAATTGAATAAGCCACCAAGCACTTATATAGTTTTTCTTAGAAATCATAATTGGTCTTACTATTATTGTTTCTTTTTTCTCTTTTTTTGAGATTCTCGGCCTCTTCCAATGATTGGATATGGAAAAAGGAGTTCTCTGGCATAGTTTTTTATAAGCTGTTAATCCACTGTGCGATGTCGCTGAGCACTTCGGGAGAGATAGTTTCTTCTATATCACTGTATTCGGTGGGTAGTCCTGTGGTGCAGTGCTGGAATAGATGGTTCAGCGATGGATATTCCTTGATGAGATTCTTTTTCGATTTGGGTAACAGTTGTCTGATGGCAGTAAGGTTTTGGGAGGAAATCACTTGGCAGTCGCGGTCGCCATTGAGCGCAAAGACTGGACAGCGTGACTTACGAATGTCGGCAGAAGGGTCGTAGTCGATGAACCATTGCAACCACCGCATCTGCTGCACCTCTGGCTGCTGACGGTATTGTTCAACGGTCATCGTGACGGGCGTTCCTGACAGTTGCATGATGCGGTTGCCCTGTTCCACCAACAGGGTGTCACCTTTCACTCCGGGACCTGCCAAGGAGACGATGAAATCAGTCTTTTTGCGAGCAGCGAGCATGAAAGCGATGGCACCACCCTCACTATGGCCGAGAAGGCCGACCTTGCTGAATGCTTTTTGACGACGCAGGAAGTCAAGCCCTGCCTCCGCATCACGCATGAAATCCTCGGTCGTGGCATTCTTCACGTCACCTCCTACGGAGGCTCCCGTGGCGCGATCGTCATAACGCAGCGTGGCGATGCCCTGTCGGGCCAAGTAGTCGGCGATGACAAGGAAGGGGGAGTGATTCATCAGTTCTTCGTCACGGTTCTGCTGTCCGCTGCCAGAGACGAGCAGCACGACAACGGGTTTTTTCTTCGATTGCTTGCTATAGCCTACGGGATAGGTCAGTGTGCCAGCCAATGTGGCACTGTCTTTTTCATTTCTGAAAGACACCTCTTCCGTATCATAAGGGTAGGGCGGTTGCGGTCGTTGTGGCCGTTTCACTTCGGGCACACCTCTCGTGAGCACGAGGGGCAGCGACATCCCACTCTGAGAGAAGGTGCCATTGAGAGCTCCGTCTTTCAACTTGGCGCGGTATGTGGCGCCAATGTTTACGGTTACGGCTATTGAGTCGTCAGAGAGATAATCCTTTTTACATGCCAAGCCCTTGGCTCCCTGGTCAGGGCTGTCCATGGTTACTGTGACGTAGCCGTCAGCCTGTTCAAGATGGAGGACCAATGTCAATGAGATGGCTCCGGCATTTAGTTTGCCCGACCAGGAACCTATCAGTGCCGAGGTGGGTTGTACTTGTGCCCGACCCGTCAATGACATGAGGACAAGTATAAACAAAATGATGGCTTTTTTCATTGTCTTTTTTGTTGTTTGTATTATAGTTGCAAATTTAGACAAAAACCATCATTATAGACCGCTTTTAATCATTTTTTGCACCATGAAACAACAATATTATTCATTATACCCTTGAAACCCTACATTTCGTCAATTAAACGGTATGATTTTTGGCGGGAATCAAAATATGATATACTTTTGCAGCGATTTTTACTCAACTATATTAACACTACAAACAAAAAAACATTTATTTAAAAGAACTATGAAAAAATCATTTATGCTGATGATGGTGGCTGTTGCCGCCATGGCAACAGTATCTTGTGGTAACAAGAAAGGACAAACCGAAGTAACAGAGAACGGTGCAGAACAAACCGAACAGAAGGCTGACACAACCGCCAAGACGGAAAAGGCCGAGAAGGCCGACACCGTGAAAGGCCCCACCACTTTGGATTTGGGCCGTGCCACCGTGGATGTTCCCGAAGGATGGTTCGTCAAGAATCCAAGCAAATCTTCTTGTCGTATTGAACCTCTGGTGAAGCCCGCCATTGAAAAGAAAGGTAATTTCGGTTGGAATGTGTACATCAGTGTATGGGATGGCGATGTCTTCAAGGCCGAGAAATTCATTGAAGACGACAAAAAGGTGTTTAAGGATACGAAGAAGATGCCCGAAGTCACCTTCAATGGCGTGAAGTACCTGTATAATTTCTACGACTATCAGTTTGGCAAGCACAGCGTGCTGGCTGCACCCCTGCCAGAAAAGGGAGCCATCAAGGTGGAAGTGGGTGGTTATGCTGTAGAAGACGCTGATGTTGACAAGATTCTGAAAAGCCTGAAAATCAAGAAATAAGCGTCAAGATAAATAAACAAATAATGAGGGCCGTTTCCCATGCAATGGAAAACGGCCCTCTTTTCTTTATTTCTAACCAAATTTTAATCTGCTTTGCTATCTTTTGAAGCGGTGTTTCTTTAATACTGATGCAAAGATAGCCTGATAGCATATTATGTCAATTATAATATGCCAGTTTTATGCCAGTTTGGTTGCGAAACCTTGCTTTGTTTGCGTCAAAAGCCTGACTACACCGAAAAATCTGTCGCATGATGGTTCCAAAATCCGAGAATTCTATTATAACCGGTTATGGATTATAAAGAATACTGACTTTGTGTGACGGTTGCTTTTGTCTTCTTGAAAGTCTGTATAGTACGATTCCCATGACGATGAGAATAATGATAGACGTGCTAACAAGAATAATTGCCAAGTAACCCGGTCCTGCCAGTCTGTTGACATTCCAACCTAATGATAACATAAGCCATCCTGCCATGCAACATATTGGTAGCAGGCAATATGCCAACCAGGGAAGCGTTCGCTTCTTGTTCCACATCACAAAAAACACAATCCAAGCTGTAATAGTATAGATGAGTGCCACCCATATATTATTTTTATACCATCCGGAAAACCACCAGATGTCATACATGTTGGCAGAGTCGAAACACTTGGAGAAGAGAAAGAACAGACATCCTAGCACAAGAAGTCCTGCGACGAAGAAAGTATCGGTTTTTATACCCGTAGGTTTCAGAAATTCTGCCCTAACTCCGTATCTGGCACCCATATATCGGCCTAATTGGGCAGACATGTCTTCCTCAAAACCATTGGACTCTGAAAGTGCTACCGGCGTGGGCCAGATACCCATTAGACCATAATGTCTTCCCCGTACTACCCACTTCATGTAGCGGAAAGTCACAATAGTAGTTTTTTGCTGCGGATTACCCTCAAACTTAATCGTTAACTTTTCCTTTGCAGTTTTTTTCATAACAAGACTGTCCTTGCGCTTACTCTTCTTAATATCTGCTTCCGGATAGTTCGTCCGCAAGAACCCTTCAAGTGTCTTTTCAAATTGAGGATCGTATGTGTATATTTTTAAAAAACCATTCATGTGTTACCAAATATAAGGACTTGTGCAAATTCGCAACCTTCGTACAAAGATACGGAATGTTTTCTAAATGAGCAACAAAAAGGCTGTCATGAATAGATTCTATCAATTCATATCGTCGATATCGGTACTCTTTTTGGAACATACCAACTTGAAAAAATATACAAATACAAAGTGTAACCTTTTTTATAAGCATATAATCTCGGAAAATCACCTCATTCGGTTAAATTAGTTAAAGTAATAGTCCATACGGCTGTTAAACAGGGTCTCTGCCTCGGTGATGGATTGCTTGATAAGTTCCTTTTGTCGCTCTATCGCCTCTATCTTCTCAGCAAAGGATTGTTGGAGGGAGAGAGGGGGAAGTATAATGGAAAAACACCTGAGAGAACTCAATCCCACTGTTTTTTGGGCAATACCCGTGGCTATATCATCCGCCATAAACTTAACAGATTCACACAAAGCCCAATAACATACAAATGTGGTATTAAGGTATTCTCTATTAGGTCTCAATAAAGCAATGTGACGTTGAAAACAAAAAGGTTTATCATCCTTTACTTGTAAAGGAATTCCATAAGAGCCTGTTACTGTATACAACAAATCTCCAATTCGTGCCTTTCGCTCGTCTTTTAAATTATTATAATATTCAATAGGAACGAAGAAAGTGTTATCGAAATCTATCTCCCTACTATCCTTATTAATATTTGATATCGTAATAAACGGTATTCCTTTTTCTGCTTTTGGTGGTGGCATATGGTCGCCGTCAGTAATATGGTGGCAAACTTCCCCTAACTTCTTCACCTCCCATCCTTTTTCATTCTCCACAGGGTCTCCGAACATATCATAGAAGATGGACTGTGCGAGAAGGTCGTATTCTTTCAGTTGTGCTTTTTTCTTCTCGATGATACTCGAAAGAAGGTCAAGTTCAGAAACGATACGCTCTTGAACAGGGAGGGGAGGATATGCAAAAACATTCGTAGAGATGCTTTTTTTGTTTAATGTCATTCCCATTACAGCCTTGTTTGCCCCTAACCATTTATATCCTTTTAGATAGTAATAAACGAACTCAGAAGAAATAACTCCTTTTTGTATTGGAGTGAATGACATAATTGCTTCATTAGTAAACAAATCCTTTGCTGCAATAGCGCACCTTCCAACCGATAGTTTAAAACTCATTATAACAGTCCCTTTCTTAACAATCTTTATGTTAGATTCAGAAACGGCTTTATCTGTTATTTTTTCTTTGGAGGTGTCTATATATTGGTGCTGTATATCTGATATTGAAACCCATGTGTTCTCCCCTCCCCAATACAATGGATTGTCTCTACTTGGAGTTTTGCCCATTTGCAAATCAAACACCTCAGCAAACTTCTTATATTCCCATCCTTCCCTCATAACTATTATTATGATTTATTATTTTTTGCAAAGATACAACTATTTTGCTATAAGCGTGAAAAATATAGAAAAAAACGACTAACAGATGGATGAGAAAAGAAATGCAAAAGTGTGAACCATATAGTTTAAAAAGGTTCGGGTTCAAGTAGTATTTGAATCACCAAAAAATTCTCTTAAAAAATGACATTGCGCTCGTTGGAGGACATCCAAATGATTGATTATGGTTGATAATCATTTTGTCAATACCACGAGGAGCCATTTTCCTCTTCAAGACGGGAAATGGCTCCTCGTTATATTGCTATGTGCGAGTGTTATATAGGAATCTTGTCGATGCGGCGCTGGTGACGACCACCTTCGAAGTCGGTGGCGAAATATTCGTCCATAATTTTACGGGCCATCTCCTCATCGATGAAACGACCGGGCATGACAAGCACATTGGCATCATTGTGCTGACGGATGAGATGGGCAATCTCGGGAATCCAGCACAGACCGGCACGGATGCTCTGGTGCTTGTTGAGCGTCATACTGATGCCTTCGCCGCTGCCACAGACAGCAATGCCGGGAAATACCTCGCCATCCTCGATGCCGCGTGCCAGGGCATGACCGAATTCGCGGATAGGTAACTCCGGCCCGCGATAGCAAAAAAGACCCAGAGCCGTGTCGTGTGGCTTTTACACATCACACCTTGTCAAGAAGAGCCTTATTTTGCCCATAACCTTTAAAAGGTATTAAAAATATTACTTTTGTTTGCGGTTTATTTGGTAGGTGGTATTATTTTTATTACCTTTGTATCGTCAAGTAATAAAACATCGCAGCTATGAAAAGATACAAAGTTAAAGAGATTATCAAACTTCTTGAAAGCGATGGATGGTATCTCTCTGCGACAAAAGGAGACCACAGACAGTTCAAGCACCCGAAGAAGCCAGGGAAAGTGACGGTGAGGGGAAAAGACAGTGAGGTCTTGAATCAGTTCTTACTGAACAGCATCTGGAAACAAGTGGGGTGGAAATGACCAGCCTTGCTTATCGACAACAACAAACCAAAACAAAAGACAAAAATACAACAATGGAAAAAATCAGAGTAGACGTACAATGGTGCGACAAGAATTTCGGAGCCTCTCTTGGCGAGAATGTGCCCGGTGCCGTAGTGGTAACCGCAAAGACATACGAACAATTGCTCAACGATGTGCCTGAATCTCTTCGTTTCCATGTGGAGGGCATGCTTGCCGATGGCGACGACGTGCCCCAGTGGTTGCGCAACGGGGACTATGAGCTGGAATACAACCTTGTTGACACAGCCACCATGCTCCATGCCTTTGAGCCTCTTTTGTCGCTTGCCGCCATTAGCAGGGTCTCCGGTATCAACCAGCATCAGCTATCCCACTACGCCAACGGATTGAAGCAGCCCCGCCCGCGGCAACGGCAGCGCATCGTGGACGGCATCCACAAGATTGGTCGTGAACTATTGGCTGTTGTATAAGTTTTATTGTTTGACGACATTGCTTAGCGTCAGCTTGGCGGGGCATCACTGTCCCGGTCTTTTTCTTACTATCGTTTTCCTTTATTGTCCAGCCACCGCAGGAACCAAATGAAGAGGCCGACGACAACAATGGTGACAGCCACGTCGACGGCGCGTTTTCACTGCTCCTAAAACGAAGGCTACTTGACCGCTTCTTTTGTTCAATTTGTCGTTTAAAACGGTTTGGGTTCAGGTGGTATTCGAACCTTGAAAATGCCCAAATTCAATCCATACAAAAAGAAGTTTACCGATATGCAACTTATCAATGTTATAGGTCCTCACATAAAGAGGTAAGACAAATCCCATTTTTTCTTCAAATCATTACAAGTAAATAATGAAAAGATGCTGATCATTTCCCTTATCATATTTGCCATAATTGCTTTGATCGTCGCCGCTGTACTCGGACTCCTTAGTTCCATAGTGGCATGGAGGATTGTGCGACGAAGGAACTGGAGTCACAAACGGTTGATTGTGATTCTGGCTGCCATCACTCCTGCCTTGTTCATTGGCATGGAGGCCGTCTTGGGACTCATCGGAAGTGTGTATATCTCCGAGACGAAAGGTGTCGACTTGGGCTTCGGTGATTATTGGGAGGCACCACTTTCCGCAAGCCACTATCTTTCTGCTGTCGACATGCCGGAAACGGCAACTATCGGAAATCGAGAAGATGGTCCTTTCCAAGAAGGCAGTGGCGGTGTAGAGCATTTATGGGTAGTGGATGATAGCGTGTTCGTGACTATAAAAGACAAGGCAATCTCATCGGAAATGAATGACTCTTCCTTATCCACCTATTCGTTATATCTCTTTAATCGTCAAGGCAATGGGATAGATACGCTTTTGAATAGAGCAGACACACTGAAGTTGACAGAAACCCTACGAAACCGAAATCTGGATATAAAAACTGCTTTGACTCCGGATGACTATTTTACCCAAGCACAAAGGGAGGCTCACAAAGTAGAAAGCCCGCTTCGACATACAATCGTAATCGTGACGATATTGGCATTGTGGGCTTTGCTCATTCGATTCATTAAGAAAAGAAGTTGTTGACTTGAAGATAAAAAAGGAAGCAAAAAGAAGTCTGTAATGTATGGAATGGCATTGTTTGCCTTGGCCCTTATAGGCATTGTATTTGTGCCGACATTCTACCTTGAAAATGGTGACAGGTTGGACTGGCAACTGAGCAAATGGACTATTAGTGAGCGAGGCTTCAGCAACTAATCTTCGGCAAAATGTGAAAGTATGGAGGGTTTAAAACGGTTTGGGTTCAGGTGGTATTCGAACCCTTTAATTGGTAATTTTTTGAGGCAAAGATAGTAGTAATTTAGCCGAAAAATGGCAAAGCAAACTTTAGTATTCGAATCACCAAAAGAACTATCCTTAAGAGATTGTATGTTGGTCATTACCAACAGGGAGACTGAAGAGACGACAAAGAGCCATTTCCCTCTTTAAGACAGGAAACGGCTCTTTGTTATATTGCTACAAACTGAGCGTTACACCGGAATCTTGTCGATGCGACGCTGGTGGCGACCACCTTCGAAGTCGGTGGCGAAATATTCGTCCATAATTTTACGGGCCATCTCCTCATCGATGAAACGACCGGGCATGACAAGCACATTGGCATCATTGTGCTGACGGATAAGATGGGCAATCTCGGGAATCCAGCACAGACCGGCACGGATGCTCTGGTGCTTGTTGAGCGTCATACTGATGCCTTCGCCACTGCCGCAGACAGCAATGCCGGGAAATACCTCGCCATCCTCGATGCCGCGTGCCAGGGCATGACCGAAGTCACTGTAGTCGCACGAGTCTTCGCTGAAGGTACCATAGTCCTTGTAAGCATAACCTTTCTCTTCGAGGTATTGCTTGACGAACTGTTTCAAAGCATAGCCAGCATGGTCGCTGGCTATGCCGATGGTCTTGAATTCCATCATAATTGTAAATTATGAATTGTGAATTGAAAACTCTTAACCCAGCAGCTTCTTCACCTGCTCGTACACGTTCTGGCCGTTATAGCCCAGTTTCTCATCGAGCACTTTGTAAGGAGCGGAGAAACCGAAGCTCTGCAAGCCCCAAACCGTGCCGTCAGCACCTACGAGACCCTCAAGGGTGACAGGCAGACCGGCGGTCATACCGAACTTCTTCTTGCCAGCGGGAAGCACGCTCTGCTGGTATTCCTTCGGCTGGTTGCGGAACAAGCCCTCGGAGGGAACGCTCACGATGCGTACCTTCACGCCGTCTTCGCGGAGCAGTTTGGCACCGGCCTCGAGGGTGGACACCTCAGAACCAGAGGCGAGCAGGATGACATCATAGTCATCATCGCTGCCGGCCACCACATAGGCACCCTTCATGGCCTGCATGTAGTCGTTGCCTTCGGGCAGCATGTCGATGTTCTGACGTGAGAAGATGAGAGCCGTCGGTGTGTCAGTGTTCTCCATAGCCATACGCCAGCAGACAGTGGTCTCTTCGGCATCGGCGGGACGAACAACGAGCATCGAGTTCTTGCCGTGGTGGTTCTTCAGTTTCTCCATCAGGCGGATTTGTGCTTCCTGCTCCACAGGCTCGTGGGTAGGACCATCTTCACCTACACGGAAGGCGTCGTGTGTCCAGATGAACTTCACTGGCAGCTCCATCAAGGCAGCCATACGCACGGCGGGTTTCATATAGTCGGAGAATACGAAGAAGGTGCCGCAGGCGGGGATGACACCACCGTGGAGGGCCATACCGATGCAGCAGCAAGCCATGGTGAGTTCGGCCACACCAGCCTGGAAGAACGCACCGGAGAAGTCACCGCGCACGATATCGTGGGTCTTCTTCAGGAAGCCGTCAGTCTTGTCGGAGTTGCTCAGGTCGGCAGAGGCGCAAATCATGTTAGGCACCTCTTCGGCCAACACGCTCAGCACGGTAGCCGAAGCACCACGGGTGGCGGCACCGGCCTTCTGCTGTACCTTGTTCCAGTCAATCTTCGGAGCCTTGCCACTGAACCACTCTTCGAGTTGCTTGGCCTGCTCAGGATGACCTTTGGCCCACTCAGCCTTGGCAGCATAGCGCTCGGCGCAGATTTTCTTCAGTTCTTCAGCACGCTTGGCGTACATTTCTTTCACTTCTGGGAAGATGACGAAGGGGTTCTCCGGGTCGGCACCCAGGTTCTTCATCGTCTGCACGAAGTTGTCACCGCCGAGCGGTGCACCGTGGGTGGCGCAGTTGCTCTCATAGCTTGAGCCGTCGGCCTTGCGGGCACCCTTGCCCATCACACAGTGGCCGATGATGAGCGACGGACGCTCCTTCTCTGCCTGTGCTTTCTTGATGGCTTCGCGAATCTGATCCACGTCGTTGCCGTCAATCTTCTGTACAAACCAGCCCCATGCTTCGTATTTCTTAGCAGTGTCTTCGCAGGTCACCACTTCGGTCTTAGTGGAGAGCTGTATGTCGTTGGCATCATAGAACATGATGAGGTTGTCGAGTCCGAGGTTACCAGCGATACGGCCAGCGCCCTGCGAAATCTCTTCCTGCACACCACCGTCGGAGATATAGGCATAGATGGTCTGGTTCATTACGTTGCCCAGACGGGCCTTGAGGAATTTGGCAGCGATGGCGGCACCCACGGCGAAGGTATGTCCTTGGCCGAGCGGACCGGAAGTGTTCTCAATGCCGCGTGCTATCTCACGCTCGGGGTGTCCAGGAGTGACTGAACCCCACTGACGCAGGTTTTTCAGGTCTTCCAGTTCATATTTACCGATGAGGGCAAGTTGTGAGTAGAGCATCGGAGCCATATGGCCGGGGTCGAGGAAAAAGCGGTCACGACCTTCCCATGCGGGATTCTCGGGGTCATAGACCAGGAATTCGCTATAGAGGGTGTTGATGAAATCTGCACCACCCATGGCGCCGCCGGGATGGCCACTCTTGGCTTTTTCAACCATTGCAGCTGCAAGGATACGAATGTTGTCAGCTGCCTTGTTCATTACTTTGTTGTCGTTCATAATCAGATGAATTTAAACTATTATATGATTTGTTGTTATTTGATTGTCAGTACGATAAGGGATTTAGCGGGTACCTTTACGGAGAGTTCGCCTTTTTTCACTTTGGCATCTTTGTATTCGCATGGAGCTACGCGGTCGGGGTGTTCAAAGTCGTTGTAGTCGGCTACTGACTTTGAAGTGAGTATTCTGCCGCTTACGCTCTTCGCGGTGAAACCGTCGATATTGACGTTGATGGTCTGGTCCTTGTCGAGACTTACGTTGGTGATGGCAAGAATGAGGCTGCCGTCCTTGGCCTTGGCTGCCGATGCGGAGAGAAGGGGCAGTGTACGGTAACCGTCAGCGCGAGTGGCGTCCATGGCAATGAAATAATCATGGCGCACCTTGATGGTCTCGCTCTCGATGTCGATGGGCAGGTAGGTTGCCTCCATGAACGGCGTGTACATCTGGAACACGTGGTAGGTGGGGGTGAGCACCATGTGGCCAGGACCTTCTTGGTCGGTGAGAATCATGGATTGCAGCACGTTGACAACCTGTGCGATGTTCGCCATGACGATGCGGTCTGTATGGCGGTGGAACACGTTCAGAGAGAGGGCTGCCACGAAGGCGTCACGCAGGGCGTTCTGCTGGTAGAGGTGCCCGGCGATAGTACCAGGCTCTTCGTCCCACCAGGTACCCCATTCATCAACCAGCAAGTCAACGTGATGGTCGGGGTCTTTCTCGTCCATGATGGCCTTATGCTTCTTGATAACATCTTCAATCTCCAGACATTTGCCCAAAGCCCAGTAATACTGATCGTTGTCAAACTGCGTGGCCGACCCTTTCGAGCCGGTCCATCCAGAGCAGGTGTAATAGTGAAGACTCACACCGTTCATGCGGTTGCCAATCTGTTCCATCAGCACGCGAGTCCAATCGTAGTCATAGTCGCTTGCTCCACTGCCGATGCGGTATAGCTGGTTGTTGCTGTAGTCGCGCAGATAGGTGTTGTATTTACGGAACTCATTGCTGTAGTATTCGGGTGTCATGTTACCGCCGCAGCCCCAAGCCTCATTGCCGATACCGAAATATTTCACGTGCCAGGCTTTGTCACGTCCGTTCTGGCGGCGCAGGCGAGCCATCGGCGTGTCGCCGTCGCTGGTCATGTATTCCACCCATTGGGCCATCTCTTTCACGGTGCCGCTGCCCACGTTGCCACTAATATAAGGTTCGCAGTCAAGCATCTCGCACAGGTTCAAGAACTCATGTGTGCCGAAAGAGTTGTCTTCGATGGTGCCGCCCCAGTTGTTGTTACGCAGCGAGGGACGTTGGCTCTGCGGGCCGATGCCGTCCATCCAGTGGTAGTCGTCGGCAAAGCAACCGCCGGGCCAGCGTAGCACAGGCACCTTCAAGGCTTTCAGTGCCTCGAACACGTCCTTGCGGTAGCCGTTGATATTAGGGATGGGCGAGTTAGGTCCCACCCACAGACCACCGTAGATACACGATCCCAGATGTTCTGCAAACTGACCGTAAATTTCTTTGTTAATCTTTGCTCCCGGTTGGTCTGCATGAATAGTTGCCTTGCCCGACTCTTGGGCGTATGCCATGAATGACAGTGCCATGGCTGCAATGAATGATACTAATGTCCTTCTCATAACAATGTTTGAAGTTTGAGGTTTGAGATTTTATAGTCTGATACCTATTGATCCGTTAATGTTCCAATCGGTGATTTTCATGTGATTGCTGCCGAAACGATGTTTGTAGTGATTCACCTGTCCGTAGGCATTGATGAAACAGCGTCCCAACTGGTAGGTCACCGACATGCGTGCGTCGAAGTTCAGCGAAATATTACCATGTTTCTCCGCAGTGCTCGTCGGTGTGATGCTGAGGTCGACAGGCAAAGTACCCTCATCAGGCAGTGCCATTTTCCCGTCAAGCGATGTCTCCTCTGATTCGAGTAATGCGTCGTAGTTCGACTCATAGAGATACACCTTTGCCCTGTTGTAGAGTGTGAACTGGGGTATGGCAATAATGTTCACAAGCAGGTCCTTCACAGGCACCCAGTTGTAAGCATAGCCCACGCCGACGCTTCCTTCGTAAATCTGTGTTCGTCCGATACCGTTCATTATCTGTATGATGAAGGCGTTACGGTTCGACACATAGTTGAGGGAGGTGTAGAACCAAGACGCACCCACAACAATGGAGCCGGCGGAGCGTAACTGTATGGCTGACTGGTCATAGGCCGCGGCATGTGAGAACCGTTTGCCGTTGAGCATGTAGTATCCGTCAACCAATGTAGTATGGACACTCAGCGGTTCATCAGTATAGCCTTCCGTTTCCCAATCAAATGCACCTTCTTCCGGGTCATAGCCACTCAAACGTATGCCCAACTCATCGGTCTTAAATCGGCGCAGACGCAGGCTGATACTGTAGCGCGACCCGGTGGCGCTAAAGCGGAAATTTCTGCCGTGGCCTTCGGAAAGTGACAAACTGTAACCGAGACCATAGCCGCGATATCCCACCCACAGACCTATTGACGAGGATGTGCGGGGCGAAATGATGGTCCCCCAATTCATTTCTGCAGACTCCTCCCCTTCAGTCAACGGCTGCAAATCCATCTTTGTGCTTGAGCGAAGCAACATGTCGTTGGCGTTGTAGCGTAAGATAACCTGCCAAGGCTTCTCGGGTATGTTGATGTAATTGGTATCAATACCCGTCACCGACATCTTATCGACAAAGGCTGCCAAATTGCCCACTTGCCTGAATAGCCAATTCTTTTTTTCCTGGGCTTGCACTTGACTGCAAAGCATGGCGATGAGCATGATGGCAACCCCTCTTTTCATGGTGCAAATATACTCAATAATTTTGAATTTACCGATGCTGTTGCGTACTATTTTCAACAATATATCCCCAAATCGTGCTTTTGACGATTTGGGGATAAAGTAAGTGGCTGTTTAGCGTTTGTTGTCCACGGCGCATTGCTCGATAGGCAGGCCGCGCTTGTAGTTCTCGATATAGCGTTCGAAACCGGCTACATCTTCAGGCGTGGGAGCTATCTCAACACCGGTATTGCCGGCGAAGACCACCGTCTCGAGATAGTCGGCCAGTGACAGTCCTTTGTCGTTATTCACGGCATAGGCGGCCAACAGCGCAATACCCCAGGCTCCACCTTCGCCGGCTGTTTCCATAACAGAGATGGGACTGTTGATGGCAGCTGCCAGCACACGTTGTCCTACGCCCTTGGTTTTGAATAGTCCGCCATGGCCGGTGATGCGGTCAACGCGTATCATCTCCTCCTTGAGCAAGATGTCGTTGCCTATCTTCAGCACACCTACCGACGCGTAGAGGTGGGCACGCATGAAGTTGGCCAGGTTGAACCGGTCATTGGCGGAGCGTACAAAGAGTGGACGACCTTCAGCCAGACCTGTGACAGGCTCGCCGCTGATATAGTTGTACGACACCAGTCCGCCGCAGTCCGCATCGCCCGTGAGCGCATGGTTGTAGAGCTTTCCGAACACCTCGTTCATGTCAACAGGCATACCAAGCAGCTGCTGGTACTCCTTGAACAGACTCACCCAAGCGTTAAGGTCGCTGGTGCAGTTGTTACAATGCACCATGGCAACAAGTGAACCGTCAGGAGTGGTCACCATGTCAATCATGTCATACGGACGGGAGAGCTCTTTCTCGAGCACTATCATCGAGAAAGATGATGTGCCAGCGCTCACATTACCCGTGCGCTGCTTCACGGCATTCGTGGCTACCATGCCAGTGCCGGCGTCACCTTCCGGAGGACATACGGGAATACCCGCCTTCAGATGTCCGCTCACATCGAGCTTCTTGGCTCCCTCAGGGGTGAGGAAACCTGCATCGGCTCCAGCATTGAGCGATTTGGGCAGGATGTCGAGCAACTGCCACTTAAACCCTTTCGGGGCCACCAGTTCGTTGAACTTGCGCACCATGTCGGCATCGTAAGTCTTCGTCTTCGGGTCGACAGGAATCATGCCAGAGGCATCGCCCACGCCGAGCACGAATTTACCAGTCACCTGCCAATGCACATAGCCCGCAAGGGTGGTGAGATAGCGGATGTCGGCCACATGCTCCTCGTTGTCGAGGATGCACTGGTAGAGATGCGAGATGCTCCAACGCAGGGGGATGTTGTAGTTGAACAGCTTGCTCAGTTCCGCAGCAGCCTTTCCGGTGTTGGTGTTACGCCAAGTGCGGAAGGGGACGAGAATCTCCTGTTTCTTGTTGAACGCCATATAGCCGTGCATCATGGCACTGAAACCGATGGCAGCCAATGCTTCAATTTCGCAGTCATACTGGCGCAGCACGTCACGGCGCAGGTCAGCATAGCAGTCCTGCAAACCATACCAAATGGCTTCGATGCTGTAGGTCCACAGCCCGTCCACCAGTTGGTTCTCCCATTCGTGGGAGCCTTGGGCAATAGGCTTGTTCTCCTCGTCGATAAGGACGGCCTTGATACGGGTAGAGCCGAACTCAATACCCAGGATGGCCTTGCCCGCTTCTATCGTCTGTTTTGCAGTCATTACTTCAACGCTTTATTCAACATGTAATAAATCTCGTTCATCTGCAGCTCATGCTTGAACTCGCTGGTCTTCGTGTCTTTGTTAATCTTAACATATTCGATACCCAGCATTTCAGCGAAGTCCTCCCAGTACTCTTCGGTGATGTCGTACGAGAACGCACTGTGGTGTGTACCACCAGCCAGAATCCATGCACCGGCACCAATCTCGAATGTCGGCTGCGGAACCCAGAGAGCAGAGGCCACGGGCAGGTTGGGCATCGGTTTCGGTTCGATGCACTCCACCTCTTGTGAAATCAGACGGAAGCGGTTGCCCAGGTCAACTACAGTGGCTTTGATGCCACGGCCCACCTTTGACGTGAAGACGAGGCGTGCAGTCTGCTGTTTGCGGATGCCGATACCCAGGAAATGCACCTCGAGCTTTGGCTTGTCAACGGCAATGAGCGGACAAACCTCGAGCATGTGGCTCTGCAGGCATGAACTGCGGTCGCCGGCGAAGTTGAGGGTGTAGTCCTCAAGGAACGAGCAGCCTGTGGGCATGCCCTGCTGGATGACCCATAATGTGCGGTACAGGCAGGCAGTCTTCCAGTCGCCTTCGGCACCGAAGCCATAACCTTCCTCCATCAGACGCTGTGAAGCGAGACCGGGAATCTGGTCGAAACCTACGAAGTTGGGGTCATTGATGTCAGCATCGCCCAAATCGTCGAAATTAGTCGTGAAAGCTGTTGCTCCTTCGTCCTTAAGCACACGGCGCAGGGCAATCTCTGCCTTGGCGGAATTCTTTACTTTCTCCCAATATACTTCTTCGCCACTCTCATCAATCTTGATGGTGTACTTCTTCTTGTATTCCTCTACCAGGGCATCGGCCTCGGCGTCAGTCACCTTCTTGAAGTATTCCATGAGAGAGCTGACGGGATAGTAGTCAACGTGGTATCCCATACGCTGCTCGAACTCCACACGGTCACCGTCAGTCACGGCCACATTGTTCATGTTCATACCGAACATCAGACAGCGCACCTGCTTGGCATCGGCAACGCCGGCAGCCACACGAGCCCAAACAGCAATCTTCTTCTGGGCTTCTTCGTTCTTCCAATAGCCGCAGACTACCTTGCGGGCCACACGCATACGGGTGCAGATATGACCGAACTCAATATCGCCATGAGCACTCTGGTTCAGGTTCATGAAGTCCATATCCATGGTGTCCCAGGGAATCTCTGCGTTGTACTGTGTGTGGAAATGGAGCAACGGCTTCTGTAGGGCCTGCAAGCCCTTAATCCACATCTTAGCGGGAGAGAAGGTGTGCATCCAGGTGATGATGCCCACGCACTTCTCGTCGTTGTTGGCGGCCTTCATCACGTCTTCCACTTCCTTGCTGCTGTTGGCAGTGCCTTTATATACCACCTTGATGGGGATGATGCCGCTCTCGTTAAGACCAGACACCATCTCTTTCGAGTGACCATCCACTTGGACCACGGCGTCGCCTCCATAGAGTAACTGTGCGCCAGTGACCCACCAAATTTCGAAATTATCAAATGCTTTAATCATAATAATGAGCCCCCCTCTTATCCCCCGAAGGGGAAGACCGGAACAGGGGCATGGGTCTTAGTTATTAAGTTTTATTTATTACCTTGGTAAAATACACCTTTTTGAGTATCCTCCCCTCGGGAAGAATGGGTGAGGTGTTATTTCTTCTTTTGCCCGTAATAGGCGTTTGGTCCGTGTTTGCGCGAGAAATGCTTCTCGATGAGCAATGGGTTCATGGTCGTTCCAGGGTTGACAGAGAAGGATACGAAAGCCATCTTGGCTACCTGTTCCATCACCACAGCGTTGTAAACTGCGTTATCGGCATCCTTGCCCCATGAGAAAGGTCCATGGTTCTTCACCAGCACACCGGGGGTGTGTACAGGGTTGATGCCTCCCTCCTGAATGCGGCGAACGATGACATTACCTGTCTCCAGTTCATAGTCGCCTTTTACTTCAGCTTCGGTCATGTCGCCCGTGCAGGGTATCTCATCATGGAAATAGTCGGCATGAGTAGTGCCAATGTTGGGGATATCCTTGCCCGCCTGAGCCCAGGCAGTGGCATAGGTGGAATGGGTATGCACCACACCGCCGATTTCGGGGAATGCACGGTAGAGTACCAAATGAGTGGGCGTGTCCGACGAAGGATTCAGGTCTCCTTCTACTACCTTACCGGTCTGAAGGTCCACTACCACCATGTCGGAGGCTTTCATCGTATCATAACTCACACCGGAGGGTTTAATGACCACCAGTCCCTTTTCCCTATCAATGGCCGACACATTGCCCCATGTAAAAATAACAAGATTGTGCTTTACCAAGTCGAGATTGGCGCGAAACACCTTTTCTTTCAGTTCTTCTAACATGTTTTTCTTAGTTTTTGAGTTTTTAAGTTTTTTGAGTTCTTTAAGGTAACTACAGGAAATCCCAAATTATCTTAGGGCATCCTAGGCTATCTTAGAGCATCCTAGGTTTTCTTAGAGCATCTTAGTTTATCCTAGGCTTTCCTATGATTATCCTAATAGCTACGGGGTAATCTCTTGCCCCTTGCTCCTTGCCCCTCTTTACCCCCTTATTCTTTCACTTTTTTATTAAATCTGTAGAGGGCGGCACCACGTTTGCTACTCTTCTTATCTACCAGTTCGGTCTTCTCGATGAAGTCGAGCATTTTCATCCTTTTGCGGAAATTACGCTTGTCGATGGGCTCATCTAAGATGGCCTCATATACCTGTTGTAACTGCGTGAGTGTGAACAGGCTTGGCAACAGATTAAGACTGAGCGGTTCGTTTCCAATGCGGCGACGCAGTAAACCGATGGCCTTTTGCACCATCACGTTGTGGTCACCATAGAGTGAGGGAAGAGCATCCATGGCTACCCATTCTACACCGTGTTCTTCTTGAAGATGACGATCGTAGTCTTTCACATTAATCAACGCACAATAAGCCACACTGATTACACGCTCGCCCGGGTCGCGGTCGATGGCTCCAAATGCACCTACCTGTTTGAGGTACATCTTCTTCAACCCCGTCAGTTGCAATAATGTGCGGTGAGCGGCGTCTTCCAGACTCTCGTTTTCCTTGACGAATCCGCCGTAGAGACTCCATTCTCCGCGTCCCGGATCCATCTGTCGCTTACCGATAAGCAGTTTCAACTTTCCTTCGTCAAAACCGAAAACGATGCAGTCTACCGATACAAAGTATTGACTGTGTTCACTATAATATCTTGTCATGAGGGGGCTTGAAGTTTGTGGTTTAAATGTTGAAAAATGAAGTTTATTGTTTGGGGAATGTAGTTTGAGAAGAGAAGTTGGGGATTTGAGGCGGGATGATTCCTTTTCAGGTAATCTCTTACCTCTCACCCCTCACTTCTCACCTCTTGTCTGTTACCAGAAGTAAATATAGAATGCGATGGTCAATGCCACGATGACACAGGTATGGAACACATCCCACTTTGTCCATGAGGCACGGGTGGCGGCTTTCTGCTCGGGAGTAGAGGTGCCGAACACCAGACCTTGTATCTGTTTCTCGTCAGGCGCCGGAGTCATCAGACTCACGAAGATGACTACCAGACAGCAGAATATCAGCATTACGCCGCAGAAATACAACCAGTTGAATTTACAAAAAATGTTATAGAACCAATTGTCAACCCCGTTGGCTGTAGCCCACTCACTTACGTAGTTAATAGAATTACCAAAGGCATCATTTGTTGCTTTTCCTGCTTTTATGTACATTTCTTCACAAAAGCCTGCTGCAGATGCCGTTACTGTATAATAAACCTTTGCACCCAAACGAGTCAGACCGATGATAATACCGGAGAGCAAACCCCACTGACCACCCTTGGGCGTAGCGCGTTTCCAGCAGATACCGAGTAGGAAAGCGGCGGCGATACCCGGAGCCAACACGCTCTGTACATCCTGAAGGTAGTTGTAAAGCACATTACCCACACTGCGCATGATGGGAATCCAAAGGATGCCAAGAACCACGATTACCACAGTGGCAATCTGACCGATACGTACCAATTGTTTTTCAGAGGTCTGAGGTTTCAGTCGTTTCCAGAAGTCAATCGTGAACAACATTGATGAAGAGTTGAACAGAGAGGCCAATGAACTCATCAGGGCGGCGAGGATACCACACACAACCAGACCCTTCACACCGGCGGGCAACAGCTTAGCCACAAGGGTGGGGAAGGCGGCGTCAGGAGTGCTCAAGGAGAAGGTCTCACCATTGACCACCACACCGTTCTTACTCAACGCGAAAGCAATCATACCGGGGATGAGGAAGATGAACACGGGCAACAGCTTGAGGTAAGCACCGAAGATGGTACCACGGCGAGCCTCACGCTCGTTCTTTCCCGACAGCACACGCTGAACAATATACTGGTCGGTACACCAATACCAGAAACCGATGACAGCCGAGCCAACCAATGCACCGAGCCAAGGATACTGAGGATCCCTGAGGTCGCGTATCAGACTGGTCATGTGATCGCCGTAGTCATTGGTAGTCACTGCACCACAGGTAGCAAGCAAGTCATCCCAACCACCCAGGGCACGAAGTCCCAATACAAGGATGATGAGTGAACCGAGAAGCAATATCGGGGTTTGCAGCACAGATGTGTAAAGCACACTCTTCATTCCACCGAAAATGGTGTAGAGAGCGGTGATGAGCACAAGACCGATGGCGGCAATCCAGAAGAAGTCGATGCCCCACAGTTCCTTGATACCGAATACCTGTTGGAACACGAGTCCTCCAGCATAGACCGTCACTGCCACTTTTGTCAGCACATAGCTGATGAGGGAAATGACGGAGAGGATGGTACGGCTCTGCGTGTTGTAGCGGCGCTCCAAGAATTCAGGCATGGTATACACCATTGAGCGTGTGTAGAAGGGCACAAATACCCAACCGAGAATAAGAATCATCCAGCCTTGGATCTCCCAGTGTGCCATGGCCATACCCGACGAGGCACCTGCACCGGCCAAACCAATAAGGTGTTCACTACCAATGTTTGAAGCGAAGATACTGGCACCGATAGCAATCCATGTGGCATCGCGGCCACCCAAGAAATAATCGGCTGAGTTGTTGTTCTTCTGACTGATTACCCAGAGAACGATGCCAATGAGTGCGCAACAGAACACACCAATGACAATCCAATCTAATGGTTGCATAATTGATATTTTTTACTTCCTTTGTTATTTATTATTTACTTCTTCACCGAGAATTTATACACCAGATGGCTGTAATATTTCTCTCCTGGTTTCAGGTAAGGTGACGGCCAATCTTTCTTGTTGGGTGAGTCGGGATATTTCTGGCTCTCCAGACAGACGCTCACATGCTTGGGATATTTAATGCCTTTCTTGCAAGCGATACCTGTGCCTTGGAAGTTGCCGGTGTACACCTGCATACCTGGTTCGTTGGTGAAGACCTCGAGCATGATGCCCGTCTTCGGCGAGAACAACGATACGGCCACTTGGCTGTCGTCGCCCTTGCCGTCTTTATACGTATTCAGACACCAGTTGTGGTCATAGCCCGTAGCATTCTTGATTTGGTCGAAGGTGCTGTCGTTCACATGGTCGAGGATGGCGTGTGCCTCACGGAAATCCATAGGTGTGCCCTCAACAGGTTTGATTTCACCCGTGGTCATATAAGTGGCATCGGCGGGTGTCCAGTTGTCGGCGTTGATATACATCACCATGTCCATAGCTTCCTGCGAGGGGTCGCCGTTGAGGTTGAAATAACTGTGGTTCGTCATGTTGATGACGGTCTCCTTGTCGGTCGTTGCCTCATATTTGCAGTCGAGCGCGTTGTCAGCGGTGAGTGAATAGGTGGCGGTCACCTTCACCTCGCCAGGGAAGCCGTTGTCACCATCAGGTGAGGTCAGCGTGAGCACCAATGTTGAGTCGTTAGGCTGCTGTGCATCATACACCTGATACATCCATCCGCTGGTACCTCCATGCAAGCAATGGCCGAAATTGTTGCGCGGCAACTGATATTCCTTGCCTTCAACGGTAATTTTGCCATCTTTGATGCGATTGGCGTAACGACCTACGGTTGAACCGAAGTCACTCGGACTGTTCACACTGTCAGTGTACTGCAGCAGGTTATCATAACCCAGTACCACGTCAATCATCTTACCGTCTTTGTCAGGAACCATGAGCGACACCACACGACCACCGAAATTGGTGATGCAGGCCTCCATGCCATTGGCGTTCTTCAATGTGTAGAGATGAACTTCCTTACCGTTGATAACGGAGTCGAAAGCCAGAGGGTCGAGTCCCGACTGGGTCAGTGTCTTGCCATCTTTTTGGCAACCGCACATCAGGGCCATGCAGGCACCTGCGAGCACAAAAAAGTTTCTTGTTTTGAGTTTCATAAAAAGGGTGAATTATAGATTATTAGATTTTGGGTGTAAAATTACACTTATTTTTTGAATATGCAATACTTTTCACCCACTTTTTTTTCAATAAGTGTGTTTTTAACACTTTTTCGCTAAATCCACAATTTTCAGACTCTTATCAATGATTATTCGTGGTTGTTCAGGACAGATGAAAAAACGGTTGCGCCAGCACTGTGGCACAACCGTTTTTCATCTATTTAGGGTAGGGTTGGAGACTTAGCAAATCTTGCGTGAGCCGTCACCGATGACCACATCGATGACTTTCGGCTCCTTGCCGTATTTCTCCTTGTAACGTTTCTTGGCGTCAGCGATGAACGGCTCGTAAAGTTCGTCTTTCACCAAGTTGATGGTGCAACCGCCGAAGCCACCGCCCATGATACGGCTACCTGTGACACCGTTGTCGCGGGCGATATCGTTGAGGAAATCGAGTTCTTCGCAGCTTACCTCATATTCCTTCGACAAGCCCTCGTGAGTTTCATACATCTTCTTGCCCACCGTCTCATAGTCGCCGGCCACCAAGGCATCGCAAACTGCTAGTACGCGGTCTTTCTCGCCGAGCACGAAATGAGCACGTTTGTAGTCTTCTTCGCCAACTTCGGCGCGTACCTCATCCAGCTGTTCCCACGTGCAGTCGCGTAGCGTCTCAAACTTGCCTTCTGGATGTTTGGCGGCAATGTGCTTCACCACGTTCTCGCACGAGTTGCGGCGGTCATTGTAGGGCGAGCCTGCCAGTTCGTGTTTCACACACGAGTTGAGCAACACCAGTTTGTATCCTTTCGGGTTAAAGGGGAAATATTCAAATTCACGGCTGCGGCAGTCCAGACGCATCAGTTTACCGGCCTGTCCGAAAACACTCGCGAATTGATCCATGATACCACAGTTCACTCCGCAGTAGTTATGCTCAGTGGCTTGTCCGGCAAGGGCCATATCCCATTTCGACACTTTATTGTCGCCGAACAGGTCGTTCAGCGCAAAGGCAAAACAGCTCTCCAGAGCCGCCGACGATGACATGCCGGCTCCCAGAGGCACATCGCCTGAGAAAGCGGTATTGAACCCTTTCACATCGACACCGCGCTTACGCATCTCCTGAACGATGCCATAGATATAGCGGGCCCATGACGTGCGGGGACCTACGGGGTCGTCAACCTTGAATTCCACCTTGTCTTTCAAGTCGATGGCGTAGCAAATCACGGTATTCAGACCATTGGGGCGTACTTCAGCCATAATGCCGCAATCAACGGCACCAGGGAATACGAAGCCACCGTTATAGTCAGTGTGCTCGCCAATAAGGTTAATACGACCCGGCGAATGGTAGATATTGCCGGTTTTGCCATCAAAATGTTTGATGAAACGACTTCTTACGTGTTCAATATTCATGATTATTTAATTGAGATTTGAGGTTTTTTCTAGGTGGTTCTAAGTTCCTTTGTAGTCCTTAGAACCACCATACTATCTTAGGTTAGTCCACCTTGATGTCCTTGTTCACATTTCTTGAGCCGATGAGGGCGTAGAAGAGGATATAGGCCAACATGCCGATAACCAGCCAGTAGCTGTTGATGATGCCGGCACTCTTGGCTATGCTCTCTTGGATGAGCGGCATGATGCCACCACCTACCACCATCGTCATGAAGAGACCCGAGGCGGCCTCGGTGTATTTGCCCAGGCCTTCAACGGAGAGGTTGAAGATGCCACCCCACATGATGGAAGTACACAAACCGCAGATGGCGATGAGCACACTCTTTGTGGGAACGGGGTTATCGCTGATGAGCGATACGGTCATAGTGGAACTTTCCGGCATGAAGATGGCGATGACGAGCAGTGCAATGGCCACCGATGATACGATGGTCAGCTGAGTGCGTGTTGATACCTTGCCAGAGATGAAGCTGGAGCAGAAACGACCCACCATCATCAAGAACCAGTAGGCAGCAGCATAGGCACCACCTACTACGGCAGCTCCTTCAAAACCAAGGTTGGTCAAGTAGAAATTCAGCTGCATGGGGATGCCGATTTCAATGCCCACGTAGAAGAAGATGGCAATGACGCCAAGCAGACAGTGGCGGAAAGCCAACGGGCTACGCTCGTATTTGGGTTGTACCTTACCCAGAGTGGGCTCGGGAATGTTCACACGACTGATAATGACAAAGGAGATGGCGAAGACGGCCATGCCGATAAAGAGCAATGGCGACACGTCGCTCATGTGGGTGTCTTTCGTCACTGTACCCACCAAGATACCTGTCAACAGTGGGGTCAGCGTTCCTGTCAATGAGTTCAGGGTACCGCCAATCTGTATAAGTTGGTTGCCTTTGTTACCGCCCCCTCCGAGCAGGTTCAGCATCGGGTTCACAACGGTGTTGAGCATACAGACACAGAAGCCGCAGATGAAGGCACCCAACAGGTAGATAATCAAGTTGAGCGTCACAGTAACACCTTGGTATTCAAAGAGTCCTGTCTTCGCTCCGACCAAACTAGAGAGATACTGGAATGCCAATCCCACAATACCTACAATCAAGGCGATAAGGGCCGTTTTCTTGTAGCCGTATTTGATGAGCATCTTACCAGCGGGAATACCCATGAACAGGTAGGCGGCGAAGTTCATCAGGTTACCCCAGGCCTTGGCAAAGGGGAAGTGCTCGCCCCAGATGTTGCCAAAAGGAGCACCCATGTTGGTCACAAAACTGATCATCGCGAAGATGAAACACATGGTGATGATGGCAATGATCTTGCCATTGGTCTTGTTGCTTTCCATAATAGTTATAATACGTTTTGGTTTTCTAAATTCACTGTTGGACACCGAATTTATAGATGGTTTTCTGCTTGTATTGCTGTCCGGGTTTCAGCACCACGGAAGGGAAATACGGACGGTTCGGGCTGTCGGGGAAGTGCTGTGCCTCAAAGCATACCGCACTGCGGCGTGGGAACGTGGCACCATGTTGTCCTTTGTAACCTGTGGCCCAGTTGTCGGTGTAAACTTGCACACCCGGCTCGGTGGTGAACACATCCATCGTGCGGCCGCTCTTCGGCTCGTGGATGCGGGCGGCGAAACTCAACTCTCCTTCTTCGTGTTTGTTCAGCACAAAACAGTGGTCGTAGCCTGAGCCGTTGCGTATCTGCTCGTTGTCGGCATCGATATCTTGACCGAAAGTTTTGGGCTTACGGAAATCAAAGGGAGTGCCTTCCACGAAACGTATCTCACCCGTGGGGATGCATGTCTCGTCAATGGGCAAATAGAAGTCGGCGTTGATTTCACATTCCAGGTCGTCGATGGTGGGTGTGGGGTCGGCAATGCCGGCCAGTGAGAAAAAGCCGTGGTTGGTCAGGTTGATAATAGTTTTCTTATTGGTGGTGGCCATGTATTCAATGACCAGTTCGTTCTCGTTGGTGAAAGTGTAAACAACGGTCACTTTCACTTCGCCGGTGTAACCTTCTTCACCATAGGCGGAAATAAGATTGAGAACCAAAGTGCTGTCATTCATCTGCAAGGCATCCCAAACACGAGCGTGAAAACCTTTGGGACCGCCGTGAAGGGCATTGGGGCCGTTGTTGATGGCCAGTTGGTACTCCTTGCCTTTTAATTGGAACTTACCGCGGCAGATGCGGTTGCCGAAACGGCCTATGAGCGTGCTGAGGTAAGGTTCGGGAGAATTAATCACATCCTGAATGTTGTCGTGTCCTTGCACCACATTGGCATGTTTGCCGTCGCGGTCGGGAACCATAATGGCTACGAGTGCACCGCCGTAATTGGTGATGGCCACCTCGTTGCCTGCATTGTTTCTCAGGAAATACAAATCTGTTTGTTTACCGTTGATAGTGGTCTGGAAGTCCTCTCTACGCAGACCACTCAAATTTTCTGTTTCCATCATATCGACTTGTTTTTAGTTACTATTTATGTAGTGTGCAAAGTAACTGAAAAAAAACGACAATGACGAATGAAACGAGGAAAATGAACGAAAAGAAAAAGTTAAAAAGGGTTAAGGTGTTTTTTGTTTATAGGTAATTCTTGGTTGTCCTAAGTAATCTGTAGGTAATTTTATGCTATCTCCAGCAAATCGGCAACCACATAGCTGCTTCCGCCTACGAAGATGAAGTCGTTGGATGTGGCATCGGCCAGCGCAGCATGGTAGGCATAGGCAACGGTAGGGTAGTGCTGTCCGTGCAACCCGTGTGAGACTGCTTTCTCTGCTACAGTAGTTGCTGGGATGGCGCGGTGGGTGGTGGCTTGTGTGAAATAATAGACGGCTTCTTTGGGTAGCATGCCCAGCACGGTGTCGATATCCTTGTCGTCAACCATGCCAAATACGATACGCATGGTGTCGCATTGCTGGCGCTTGAGCTGTGCACTGACGTATTGCCACCCGCCCACATTGTGACCGGTGTCGCAGATGACGGTGGGTTGTTCGCGTAAACGCTGCCAGCGTCCCACTAATCCGGTCATCTCACAAACATGTGCAAAGCCTTCGCGTATATCTTCCAATCCGTTAATCCATCCTTCCTGTTGCAGTAACTCACAAGCCCAGAGGATGGTGTTGGCATTTTTCTCTTGATAGTCGCCGCGCAGTTCATAGGCCACCCTGTTTTCTCCATATCGTTGTCCATCGCTCACTTTGAGATTCACCACATAAGCCGGAGTATCGGTATCTTTGCCCAGGTTGCCTGCCACTATCTTGTCGTCTTCGGCGAAGATGATAGGTGCCCGTCGCTCAAATGCTGTACGTGCAAAGACGGGACGGGTATGTTCGTCTGCTTCGCCGATAATCACGGGCACTCCTTCTTTGATGATGCCTGCTTTTTCGGTGGCTATCAATTCAAGGGTGTGGCCCAGGAACTGGGTGTGGTCGAATGAAATGTTGGTGACGACGGAGAGGATGGGAGTGATGATGTTGGTGCTGTCGAGACGACCACCCAGCCCCACTTCTACCACGGCAATATCTACCTCTTGCTGAGCGAAATACCAGAATGCCATGGCGGTGGTCAGTTCGAAGAACGAAGGATGCAGGGGCTCAAAAAAAGAACGATGTTGAGCCACGAAATCAATGACCTCCTGTTTGCCAATCGTTTTGCCATTCACTCGGATACGCTCGCGGAAATCTACGAGATGAGGGGAAGTGAACAGACCTACACGATGTCCTGCTGCCTGAAGGATGGCTGCCAGGGTATGTGCCACGCTCCCCTTACCATTGGTGCCTCCCACGTGGATAGTCTTGAACTGTCGGTGCGGATGACCTAGATGGGAGTCCAATGCCATAGTTGTATCAAGCCCGGGCTTGTAAGCCGAAGCACCTACTTTTTCGAACACAGGTGTGCTCTTGAACAAGTATTCTATGGTCTCCTGGTATGTCATATAATAAGGGGAGAGCAGCAAGAGAATCGTTTCTCACCTCTCACTTCTCACCACTCACTACCTTTTAATTGAAATAATTTCTGAATTTCTGGAAGATGGTCTGTTTGGTCTTGGCATCGCCCTTGAAATTGTCGCTGTCTTTCAACCGTTCCATCATTTCGCGCTCCTCGCGACTGAGGGTCTTGGGCACATACACACTCACGTTCACCACCAGATCGCCATAGCCGCTGCCGTAACCTTGCACGGCGGGCAATCCTTTGCCGCGCAGTCGCAGCGTCTTGCCCGGTTGGGTGCCTGGCTCAATCTTGATTTTCAGTTTAGTGCCCTCGATGGTTGGTATGCGCACATCACCGCCCAAAGCCGCAGTGGGGAAGTCGAGCAAAAGGTTGTAAATCAGGTCTTGTCCGTCGCGGATGAATGTGTCGTTCTCTTCCTCTTCGATATATACTTGAATGTCGCCGGGAATACCATTGTGGCGACCGGCATTACCCTTGCCGCTCACAGTGAACACCATACCGTCGCCCACGCCCTTGGGGATGTTGATTTCGACCACTTCCTCTCCTTTCACCACACCGCTACCGCCACATTCAACGCAACGGTTCTTGATGACGGTGCCTTCGCCGCCACAAGTACGGCAAGGAGCCTGTGTCTGCATCATACCGAACATGGTCTGTTTAGTGCGTATTTCCACACCGTTGCCATGACAGGTGGGACAGGTCTCCGATCCGCTGCCGCCCTCGGCACCGCTGCCTTGGCAATGGGAACAGGTGATGTCTTTGCGTACCTTGAATTTCTTGGTGCAACCGGCAGCCACCTCTTGCAGCGACAAGCGCACTTTTAGCCTGAGGTCGCTACCTTGATGACGTGCCGTTTGACGGCTGCCTCCACCGAAGCCACCGAAACCTCCGAATCCGCTGCCGCCGAACACACTGCCGAACATCGAGAAAATGTCGTCCATGGTGAATCCGCCACCACCGCTGAAACCGCCCATGCCTTGCAGTCCTTCAAAACCGAACTGGTCATATTGCTGGCGCTTCTGTGGGTCGTGCAGAACATCGTAAGCCTCAGCCGCTTCCTTGAATTTCTCTTCGGCGTTTTTGTCGCCGGGGTTACGGTCGGGGTGGTATTGGATGGCTATCTTGCGATAGGCTTTTTTGATATCATCTTCAGAGGCATTCTTGTCTACACCAAGCACCTCGTAATAGTCACGTTTTGCCACTATCTTATATAATGTTTAGTGTTGAGTGTTAAGTGTTCCGACGGATGAACCATTGTTCACTATTCACTCCTCATTTTTACTTTTTTACCCTTCTTACCCTTTTACTTTTTTACCCTTTTACCTTTCATTGTCCCACTGCCACTTTGGCATAGCGGATTACTTTGTCGTTGAGCGTGTAACCCGTCTCCACACAGTCGATTACCTTACCTTTCTTGTCATCTCCCATACCGGGCACCATAGCCACGGCGTTGTGATAGGTGGTGTCAAAATCTTTGTCTTGCGTATCGATAGGTTTAACGCCCATACCCTCAAGCACTTTGAGGAATTTCTTGTAAATCAGTTCCATGCCCTCTTTCAATGTCGCGGCATCGTCGGTTTTCTCGGCATTGGCCAAAGCGCGTTCCATATCGTCGATAACGGGCAGGATAGCAGTGACAGCCTTTTCTGAGCCATTGAGAATCAGTTCGGCTTTCTCCTTGATAGTGCGTTTACGGAAATTCTCAAACTCTGCCGACTTATAGTAGAATTTCTTCTCCCACTCAGCGGCTTCGGCCATGGCCTTAGCCAGTGGGTCGGCTTCATCGGCCACTTCTTCCTCAGCGGCTACTTCGGGCTGCTCTTCCGCCATCTCTTCCAGGTTGGTCTCCTCGTCTTGCGTTTCTTTGTTTTCGCAATCTTGGCTTTCAGCCTGCTCCTCTCTTATCTCTTCTTGTTCTTTCTCTTTTTCTTCCATGATGTTTGTGTTTTTTATTGTCTACCCTTCCAACAGCAAAAACCTTGCCAAACTTTTACTCATACATCTTTGCCTTCTGCTCCTTGATAGCCTCGTCGTAGATGTAATCATCGTACTGCATCAACTTGTCGATGGTACCTTTGGGAGTCAGTTCGATAATACGGTCGGCCACGGTCTGTATGAATTCATGGTCGTGACTGGAGAAGAGGATATTGCCCTTGAAGGACACAAGGTTGTTGTTGAACGCTTGAATACTTTCCAAATCAAGGTGGTTGGTGGGTGTGTCGAGAATGAGGCAGTTAGCGTTCTTCAGTTGCATGCGTGCTATCATGCAACGCATCTTTTCACCTCCTGAGAGCACATTCACCTTCTTCTCCACCTCCTCCTGCTTGAAGAGCATACGTCCGAGGAATCCCTTCATGGCCACCTCGTTGCCCGGTCCGTACTGACTGAGCCAATCGACGAGGTTGAGTTCGCTGCGGAAGAATTCCGTGTTGTCAAGCGGCAGGTAGGCTGTGGTGATGGTGATGCCCCATTTGTAAGTGCCGCCGTCGGCCTCGCGGTTACCGTTGATGATTTCAAACAACGCCGTCATAGCCTTGGGGTTATGGCTCAGGAACACGGTCTTCTGTCCTTTCTCGATATTGAAGTTCACATGGTCGAAAAGCACGGTACCGTCAGCATCCACGGCTTTCAGGTTCTCTACCTCCAATATCTGGTTGCCTGGTTCGCGGTCCATGGTGAAGATGATGCCTGGGTATTTGCGGCTTGACGGGCGAATCTCCTCCACGTTCAGTTTTTCAAGCATTTTCTTGCGTGATGTGGTCTGTTTGCTCTTCGCCACATTGGCGGAGAAACGGCGTATGAACTCTTCCAACTGTTTGCGTTTTTCTTCCGCCTTCAGTCGTTGGTTCTGAGCCTGTCGAAGAGCCAGCTGGGAACTCTCGTACCAGAACGAGTAGTTACCGGAGAACACAGTCACCTTGCCAAAATCGATATCTACGGTCTGCGTACTCACGGCATCGAGGAAATGTCGGTCGTGGCTTACCACCAGGACGGTCTGTTCCAAATTGCTCAGGTATTCTTCCAACCACTGTACGGTGTCGAGATCGAGGTCATTGGTCGGCTCGTCGAGCAACAGGTTGTCAGGGTGGCCGAACAATGCCTTGGCCAGCATTACACGCACCTTCTCGTTATTCGATAGCTCGTTCATCTGCTTATAGTGCAGTTCTTCCTTCACACCGAGGTGCTGCAGCAGCTGGGCTGCGTCACTCTCTGCCTCCCAACCGTTCATCTCAGCGAATTTCAATTCCAATTCGGCGGCCTTGTTGCCATCTTCTTCGGTCATCTCCGCTTTGCTGTAGAGTGCCTCGCGCTCCTTCATGTTTTTCCACAACGGCTGGTGACCCATGAACACTGTGTCCATCACATTATAGTCGTCGTAGCGGAAGTGGTCCTGCTCCAAAACTGACAGTCGTTCGCCGGGAGCCATCTCCACCGTACCCTTATTGGGTTCCAGTTCACCGCTGATGGCGCGAAGCAGTGTCGACTTGCCGGCACCGTTGGCACCAATGATGCCGTAGATATTTCCCGGTGTGAACTTGATGTTTACATCTTTGTAAAGTACTCGCTTGCCGAATTGTATGGCGAGATTGGTTACTGTGATCATCTTTTTCCTTACTTATTATTATTTTCGGGTGCAAAGGTAGTGCTTTTTTCCCGATTTTTAATGTATCTTTGCAACCAAAATACGATTGTACGATGAATTATGTAAATCATAAGGGCGAATATGACCATTATACCGTGGAGCAGGATGCACCGTTGCTCTCTTGGTTGCTTGACCATGTAAAGGGACAGAGCAAGAGTAAGGTGAAAGCTACCCTGCAGGGCCGTGGCATCAAGGTTGATGGCAAGGTGGTGACGCAGTTTGACTACCCCCTGAAGGCGGGTATGAAGATTGCGGTGAGTAAGACGAAGCGCAACGACATTTTCAAAAGCCGCTATGTGAAGATTGTCTATGAAGACCGCTATTTGGTGGTAGTGGAGAAAAATGTGGGTATTCTGTCGATGGCTGCAGGTCATTCGTCGTTGAACGTGAAGTCGGTGCTTGATGACTACTTCAAAAAATCGCGTCAGAAATGCACGGCTCATGTGGTGCACCGCCTCGACCGTGATACGTCTGGACTGATGATTTATGCCAAGGATATGCAGACGGAACAGATTCTGGAGCATGAGTGGCATAACCTGGTGTACGATCGCCGTTATGTGGCCGTGGTGTCGGGCGAAATGGAGGAAGACGGTGGAACCATCGCCAATTGGCTGAAAGACAACAAAGCGTATGTCACCTATTCATCACCAGTGGACAATGGTGGGAAATATGCAGTCACTCATTTCCACACCCTTCAGCGCACCACCGACCATTCCCTGGTGGAGTTTAGTCTGGAGACAGGCCGTAAGAACCAGATACGCGTACATACCGCCGACATGGGCCATCCCGTGTGTGGTGACTTTAAATACGGCAATGGCGACGACCCGTTGCATCGGCTCTGTCTTCATGCTTATATCCTCTGTTTTTATCATCCCGTGACGCACGAGCGTATGCAGTTCGAGTCGCTCATCCCCACCTCATTTCGATCGCTGTTCAAATGATTGAAGGATAAAAAGGTAAATAAGTAAAAATCAATATAAAATGGATCAAAACCTCACTTATATTATCGCGTGCATTGTAGTGCTCGCGTTGGCTTTCTTCTTCGTCAAGAAGATAGCAAGTTGTCTCATCAAATCGGTCATCATGTTGTTGCTAGCAGGGGCCATGGCATTCATCTATTTCAACTACATCAAACAATATGATGAGGGCGAGGAAAAACCTCAGATTATCCAGCAGATGGATCAGAAGATGCATGACCAGATAGACAAGATGAAGCAGCACAAGAATTAAGAGTTTGTTAAGAATTTAGAAGTTAAGAAGTTAAGGAGTTAAGTAGTTAAGCCATTACCCCGTTGGCTATTGTCCAAACTCCCAAACTCCTAAACTCCCAAACTCCAAGTCATTCGACATTCAACACCCTGTTAATCGCGAAGCGACAATTCAACATTCAAAACTCAACATTCAAAATTCCCCTCTGGTATTGTCCAAACTCCCAAACTCCTAAACTCCCCCAAAATATGCCCCCGAATCACGTTAGTTTAGACCTGATGGAATATGTGGAGCAGCAAGTGCTGCCCCGATATGCCGTGTTCGACAAGGCGCACGACCTTACGCACGTCACGCGGGTGATACGTCGCTCATTGGAACTGGCGAATCAGATGGGTGCTGACATTGATATGTCGTATGCCATTGCTGCTTACCATGACCTCGGACTGGAAGGACCGAGGGCCATCCACCATGTCACCAGTGGCAAGATACTGATGGCCGACACGAAGTTGCGCAAATGGTTCACTCCCACCCAACTGAATATGATGAAGGAGGCAGTGGAGGACCACCGCGCCTCGGCGGCAAAGGCTCCACGAAGCATCTACGGCAAGATAGTGGCGGAGGCAGATCGTGATCTGGAGCCAGATACTGTGATTCAGCGGACCATCGATTTCGGAAGAGCGCAGCATCCCGAGTACGACAAGGAGCAACACTGGCAACGGTTCATGGAACACATGCAAAACAAATATTCGTCGCACGGATATATCCGTCTGTGGATTCCAGGTTCAAAAAATGAACAGTATCTCAAGGAGTTGCGCGAACTGATTGACCACCCCGAACAGATGCGCATACGGTTTGATAAATTGTTTTAATGGCTCTCCTAACTACCCAGGGGAGAAAAAGTACATTTCTAACTCCATGGGGGTAAATCAATGCTCTGTAGGGTATTTACGCCCTCCCCTCGGGGAGGGATGGGGTGGGGGCTTCTATTATTATATTAATGTCTAATCAAATCAAAACCAATTCCCCTCGTGCTTGGTTGTTGGCAGCCCGGCCGAAGACACTTACAGGTGCTGCCGTGCCTGTAATGATAGGATTGTCGTTGGCTTTCGCTGATGGTGGTTGGCAGCGGTTTTTGGTCGTGCCGGCATTGTTGTGTCTCCTTTTTGCCTTCGTCATGCAGATTGATGCCAATTTCGTCAACGATTATTTCGATTTTAAAAAAGGTGACGACGACGAGCACCGTCTGGGTCCGCGACGAGCCTGTGCCCAAGGCTGGGTGACTTCACAAGGCATGGTAGTGGCCATAGCCATCACTACGGTGTTGGCGGGTCTTATCGGATTGCCGCTCATCTTTTGGGGCGGTTGGGAGATGGTGTTGGTAGGTGTCTGTTGTGTGGTGTTCTGCTTTCTTTATACTACTCACCTTTCGCGATGGGGAATGGGCGATTTGCTGGTCTTGCTCTTCTTCGGTCTGGTTCCCGTTTGCGCCACTTATTACATCCAGCGACATACGCTTACCACGGAAGTGTTGTTGTCTTCGTTGGCTTGTGGAATGGTTGTCGATACCCTGCTCATGGTGAACAATTACCGCGACCGCGAGGGTGACCGCCGTCATGGCAAGCGTACATTGGTAGTGCTGATAGGTGAGAAGGCATCAGAACTGCTTTATCTGAGTTTAGGACTTGCGGCATGTCTCATCGGTCTGGTTTTCCTTTTTCCCGGGCGTTACTGTACCTTTATCCTGCCATTCATCTATCTGGCTCTCCATGGCCACACTTACCGGCAGATGAAGACCATCAAACAAGGGAAGGCCCTCAACCAGATTCTGGGATTGACGGCCCGTAACATCTTCATCTATGGCCTGTTGTTCACAATAGGTGTGTTGCTCGATGTGGCTTTTATAAAATGAGACCGAATCTCACGATTCAGTCTCTCACTAATAATAAAAAGCACGAATAAAGTTAATAAAACATAATCGTTATAGTCTTAAGGTTCCGCATGTTATGCCTTACTTCTTTTAACTCCTTACAACTGGAACTTGCGGAAGTTGAAAGACCTACTCTTTTCTTTCAGTCACCAACTCTTTCGACGATGAAGTCGCAGGCGGAGAACCATCTGCCATCGTATTTGGAGTCGAGGCGGGTGGTGACCCCGTAAGTCAGGTTACCATCGTCAAAGACAGTGACATCATCGAGCCAAATACGGTTCCAACCGAAGCCCTGTCCTCCATTCGCCGCAGTCTTATCAATGTCGAGGGCAGTAACGAAGTCATTATTACTGGCACGCTGTTCGAAGCGGCATAGTGCGGAGAACCAAACGTTGCCGCCCTTATTTCCCATAGCGGGAATCTCCTTGGTGTTGACATCACCACGGCCCGTTTTTGCGAAAATGTAGACATTGGAATGCTCTGCCTTGGAGGCGCGCACCACGGCGGAGACGCGATAGCGACCTGGGCGCAAACCGTGCAGCGTGGTCTCGGCTTCGAATCCTTTGCCAGCATTATCTCTGACTTCCAAATAGCCTTTCCGCTCATCGCCACTATAGTGCTCTCCTGTGGCTGTGAACTGAGTTCCGGCATTGTCATGACTGAGTTTCCAGAAGTTGCGGTTCAGGTAGTCCTGGTCTTCCTCATTCAAGTTGTCAATTTCTACCGTCAGGTTTCTCTTGGCATTGATGCTTTTACGGGCCGATTCGACTTGCTGCCTCTGGCCTGGAGGTATGGTAGCCTCCAATGCATCTATCAGGCCACACAGTTTTTCGGCTTGTCCCTGAGAAAGCAGGAATGGATAGTTGCCAACTTCTTTGTTCAACGTGTGGAGAATGGCCTCCAACTCAGTCATGTCGGCTGTGCGGCTCAACTCCCACATACGTTGCACTTTTGCCAGTAGGGCATCGAAACTGGTGTAAGTATTGGGAATCTCTGACGAACCGTTGAGTTTCGCCACCATCTCTTGGAAAGAATAGCCATAACTCTCCATCACGGTGTCGGTCTCCAAGGTTTTGGCTCGTTCAGGGTCGCTCTTCTGGAGCCCGCGTACCAGGTTGTGCGCCACGCCTAATCCCGTGTTGGTCCTATTCAGGTATTCATCGGGGTCGTAGGATTTCATTTGTGGTGCATTGTCAATCTTGGGACAATGAAATTCGTAGATGATGCCTTCTACTAGATAGCGTTTGTGCTTGGTGTCGCCATCGGTCAGTTCGGTATCCGTCCATGTGAGAAGATAGGTGGAGCGGAAACCGTCATCATCCTTGAAACTGATGATGCGGGTGTTCATATCCGGGTAGAGTTGTAAGGGGAACGTCCGTCCTTCCTCGCCCCAACTAATTTTAACTCCAGGGAAGACAGCCTGATCGTCGTTCGCCATATAGCTATAATAACTGTTGGCAAAGGGTGCCTGCTTGTCGAAGGCATCGAGGATGGGGCGCAGCGGCAGTGTGGGGTCATCGGGCACTTGATTGAACGAAAAACGGTGGCCGTCGATGTAGAGCGGACCGACGGATGCAGTGACGTTCGACTTGGTCTGCGAGAGTGTCACCACGTGGATTTTTTCTTTGGGCACCAGACCGCCACCATCCAGGCAGCCCCATTCACCCCAGGCCACTGTGATGGAGTCCTCGTTAAAGCTCTTCATCTTGACCTCGATGTTTTTGGGGAATTTGCCGTATATCGTTTCTACGAAAGCCGTGCGCATGGCCTGGGCATGTTTATTCTCTTGTGCGTGCAGCCATGTTATGGGCATCAGCAGGAGGGCTGTTATCAATAATTGTTTTTTCATGTTGCTGTCGTTCATTTAAAAGTGGATATAATTGGCAGTACTGTCATTCTGTAATCTGTTCAAAGCCTGCTCCGCCTGTTTGCCAACAATGTGATCGACCATCCGTTGCAGACGGGCATCTGCAGCGATGAGTTTCTCTAAATGGGCTTCTCTGACACTATCGTCAAGGGCATCCATCTCTGCTTCAAGACGGGCAATGCAGTCGGCAAGGTTCTCGGCTGCTGATGCGGAGTCGGCTTTGGACTTTCGTGCCTCGTTAATGATTGCTTTGTTTGTATTAAACTTGTCAGGAATTGCCTGAGCTATAATAGTTTGCTCTGTTGTTTCCGTGGGAGCAATGTATTTGAAGGAAGGTTGAGCACTATCAATGAGAACGGCTTTTTCCTTTGTTACCGTCGTAGGCTGCTCAATGTTTTTTTGCCTGGGAAGAAGCACTATCAGCAGTAGTATGCTGGCAGCAACAGACAAAACAGTAGTAATGTAAGGCCAATAGCGACGTCTGGGTGGTTTCTGTGTCGTCTCTATTCGCTTTATCAGCCGCTCGCTCATGCCGGTGGGCATCTGAGGCGTGTCGGCATACATGCGTCGAAGGGCTTCGCGGAGGTCTGTATCTTTATTGGTTGTCATATTGCTTCAGTTTTTTATAAAGTTTCAAGCGGATTCGGTAGAGGCGGTTAGCCAAGGCATGAGAGGTGGAGTCCATTATGAATGCGCATTCAGCCAGTGGGCGGTTCTCGTAGTAATGCAACGTTAACAGTAGCCTTTCGTTGGGCGGCAGATCATCCATCAACAACTGCAGTTGCTGTATGCGATCCTCGTTACCTGTGGATAGTTCTGCCGCAATCTCCCCGTCGGTAATGTCTGTCTGCCAAACCTCGGTGTCGTCAATCGAGGCGATGAACGGACGATGGCGCTTTAGGAAGTCCAACGTCAAGCGATAGGCAATACGGCTAAGCCAAGTGGCAAGTGAAGCCCGGTTCGAGTCGTAGTTCCCAATGTTACTGAAGGCACGTATGAAGGTGTCCTGCGTCAGTTCCTCCGCATCCATAGGGTTTCCCACCTGACGAGCAATCATTGCGAAAACTTGTTGCCCGTAGCGGCTGACCATCAGCCTCAGGCCCTTGTTCCCGCCGCATTTAACGATTTCCACTATCTGTTCGTCTGAATTCACTGAGATTTACAATTTTGAACTGTTTCTATTCATATATACGACTGCTTTCACACAATATCCCGCTCTGCAAGCATTTTTTTGTTTTTTTTCTTTGAGGCACTTCTACTCTACCAAAAACGGGCGAGGATGGGAACAGCACATCCTCACTTGCTTAGGTATAGTTTATATGTTATTTGTTATGAGTTTATAAGTTTGGAAAAAAGCCATATACAATTAACTTGTAAACTCAGAACTTGACACTTACCAACTAATTAAAGAAATTCCACGACACTCCAAAGCGGAGGATGCGTTCGTTGAGCGGATAGTGTGGGGCAAGGAAATAGTTGCCTGCCGTGTGATTCACGTGACTCATCATCACAAAGAAACGTGCCTGTTTCAGGTGGAAATTGGCATAAACGTTGATGATGGGGTAGTTGCCGATGTCGACCCGGTTGTCTGCATTCTCCTGCACCGCATATTGTGCCATACCTGGCACGAAGTCTGGCGCATGGTATTTAGTAAACCAGCGGATGTCGGCACCTAAGTGACATTTCAGTACCTTGGCGATAAGGAAGTCCAGATAAAGATTGCCGTAGATATTAAGGGCGGGCAGTGGCAGTACATCTTCGTCTGTACTTTTCTGGTATGTAGCTACGGCATCCAAACACAGCGGACCAAAGCGAAAGTCTTGTGCTAATTGTGCTGTTAGTACATTGGTCTTTCCTTGTCGCACAAACACGTTGTTGTTGGTACGCATATAGTCTTCTGTCACAGTATAGTTTGTAGCCAGATAGGTGTAGTTGGTGAGGTTATCCACAGCCACACGTAACTGCGTGCGTGTTCGTTGCAGACTGAACAATCCTTGCACTCGGCTATGGGTAATCATGTTCAGGTCATCATCGTCCCACCAAAAGTGGCGACTATGATAATGACGATAATAAAAGGTGGGCTTTACATGGTGGAAGAAACCGCTGGCTGCCAGTTGGACTGTGTCGCCTAAAAGGGGGAAGTTCACATCAACCCTTCCGTCGATGATGATATTCCCGGCATCTTCGCCAACAACGCCGAACTCGCCTGTCACATTATAGTGAAGCGTTTCTCCCTCTTTCTTGCTTAATTGACCACCTACGGACACCCCTTGTTCGTTCCATGTCGCTTCGTAGCCATCGTTGTCGGGCATGGTGAAGTGTCGCAGACTGTGACTGACGAAAGCCTTGATGCCCATTTTCGCCCATTTGTTGAAACCTTCAAGCATGGCGATGGCGAAGGTGTTCTTCAGTTCGTAATGACGGGTGTTGTCTTTTATGGAGTCGCCGGTAAACGATGTGGGTACGTAGTAGTCGTTAGCATAATAATCCGTCGGAGTGTTGTAGGCTTGGTAGATTCGTTTGTAGTTGTCGAATTGTGCGGTGTGGATGAAACTGGTGACAGGTACGTATTCGCGTTTTGTCCATACCGTGTCTTTTGGTGCCAGGGTGATGCTGTCGGGGCGTGTCAGGGAACGTTGCTCCTTCAGTTGCTGTTCGTATTCCTCTTCGTCAAACTCCATACCTTCTTTTCGGGCTTTCTTGCGCGCAGCCTCCTTGGCTTCAGCAGCAGCGTTTTCAGCCTGTGCTGCCATGGCAAAACGTTTGGCCCGAATCTCCTCCTCGGTCATGGGCACCTCGCGGTGAAAACCTATGTTATAGCGATGCGATAGGAATATGTGTTGATTGTCGTTTCTGTTCCAGTTGTTGGTCAGCATGGTAGGAATCTCGTTCTCGCTGAAGCTGGTACCGAAACTCTCGGGGTGAGTGATATAGTAGTCATTGGTAATACCTCCGTTTTCCGCCTGTTTCTGGTGGTTCAGGCTCATGAGCAGGTGAGCTTGGTAGCGGTCGCCGATGTAGGAGCCGAACATGGTATAGTCGAACAATGCGCTGCTGTTGTCGGAATAGTATCCTCGGCCGTAGAGGTAATCGAATTTGAAACCGACGCCCAGTTCCTTTCCGGCGTTTACAGCGAAAAGTGCTTTGAGATGGTCCTCCCCATTGGTGCGGTTGCCGCAGGTATTGAACGTGAGATTCGTGATGGGCGTGTAGGTATTGGTGAAATGGAACGTCCCTACAGGTTGAATAAAATAGTCGTATAGTTGTGTGAATAAAAACTGTCCCTTCTCATGGCGGTCGATGAAGATACGGTTCTGACGTGCCGCACCTAAGTTGCCAGTGGTGTTGTATTCCCCTCTTAGTCCCGTGGTGAAGATGCTGTTCATGAATAGGTACAGAACAGTGTCGGGTTCGGTCGGAGTGCGGTCGCCGAAACGTTCGTCAATGGTCCACACCTTCAGTCCGCGGTGTATTTCCTTGTGTTGGCTTTGTATGCTGTCGCTGCGTCGTTGGTCGGACGTGGTGATGGTGCCGTCCTCATTAATCTGGTTGTACTCTTGCGCTTTCACGCAGAAGCAGCACATCAATATTAGTAAGATGCCAATGACCTTTCTCATTGTGAAAAATATATTGGGAGTTAAATTGGGAGTTAATTCGCTTCGCTCGTGGGAGTTAAAATGGACATTACTCCACCTACGACTTTTATTTTTTTACCCTTTTTTACCTTTCAAGGCGATTGTCCTGCACGAAGTGCTTAACTTCCCTTTTTACTTTTTTATAACTTCCTCTTTTACTTCCATTTTAATAAACTAATGGATAAAACGGAGCGCACACTCGACGATTTTCAGTGCCATAGCAGCCAGTACAACAATGGTGCCCGTGGTCTTGTCGGCGTTGGTGCAATAGATGACTACGCCAACGACGGCCACGACCATGAACAGCAGGTTCAGTACGTTGCGGATGGCGTAGAAACGATCAGGTTGCCCACGTCGGTGCTTACGGCGGAACCCCTCTTCAAACTGCTGTTCCACCTCCTTATCGTTGACCAGTTCTGTTCCGTTGTCGTTTTTCTCTTTCACGTGATAGTCATTTCAGCGTTAGACTCCTATGGTAATCTCTTGCCCCTTGCCCCTTGCTCCTTGCCCCATGCTCCTTGCCCCTAATCTCTTATCTCACAGCTTTCACCCGCAGCTCAAAATTCTTCATCAACTCTTCCATGCGGTCAACAGTCTTTCTGCGGAATTTGCCAGAATGGGGCAACAGTCGGGTGTGTTTCTTGTTCACCGCATATTCGTCGGTAATCCATTCCTCGGCAAGATAAAGTTCGTCCTTATGATGCTGCTGGGGATAGATGTAATGGATGCGGAAGGCTTTTACCCTCACCGAGCCGTCGGCACAGAACACCGCCAACGTGTAGTTCATCTTGGTGCGGTCGAGTGAAATCAGAGAACTGGAGAAGGTTAACCACTCTTCCATGCGGCATGCGATGCTGTGTTCGGCTTTGTTCACCAAGGCCACCATGCTCTGCTCGGTTTGATTCTCTTCGTGTGTCAGTTCATTGAGGTAAGCCAGCATCGCCTCGTAGTTGGCTTCCACGTTGGCATCGTTGGTGAACGTTCGTTCCCACACCACTTGACCATCAACGACGGGCACCACATCACCCAGATAGTTGGCATATTTATATTCTTTTACGTCTTGTGGGACGGGTGCAGTAGTCTGCTGTGGCTGCTGACTGTCAGTGGGCTTTTCCCATTGTGCCATTGCTGTCATGGGTAGACAACATGCCAAAAATATGAATATCCGTTTCATATGCATTGTTTTCAGTTAAAAAGCGCGGCCCTTGTAGGTATGACCGTATAATACGATGCAAAAGTACATAATTCTTCACAATAAATACCTTCCTAAAGATTGTTTAACAAAAATTGTTGTGCACAAGTGGGGTGGGGCGTCTCCTTTGTTCCTCTGCAGCCCTTTCTCCCACCCGTCATTTTGTGGAAGTTGCCCATTGTTTAATGTTTGAAAAAAATACGCCATTTTTCGCATAGTATCAATAATATTTTGTATTTTTGCACCGCAAAACGTGTGGGGTGGCGAAACTGCGAGTGTTGCCAAATGGTCAACAGGAATTTGTGTCCAAGGCAGCAACTCCTACGCGGCGACGGTTTCACAATGTTGGTGCATCATATTTCTTCGTCGTTCTCTCGTTTTTTGCTAAAATGACGAGAGCATGGAAAGTTATATGCCTATGCCATTTGTTCTATCTCCTTCGTCGCACATATACCTCACAATTCCATATTTTTATTCTTGTTTGAATCATCTAATCTTTTAATTTTCTAATCTTTTAATATTACAATATTATATTTGCTCCATGAACATCATCATCACCGGTGGAGCTGGTTTCATTGGCTCCCATGTAGTAAGACTTTTTGTTAATAAATATCCCGAGTACCACATCGTATGTGTCGATAAACTGACGTATGCTGGCAACCTCGAGAACCTGGCTGATGTGGAGAACAAACCTAACTATACGTTTGTCAAAGCTGACATCTGTGACCTCGACACCATGCTGGCACTCATGCAGGAGCACCAAATCGACGGAATCATCCACTTGGCTGCAGAAAGCCATGTCGACCGTTCTATTCGCGACCCCTTTACCTTCGCCAAGACCAATGTGCTGGGAACGTTGTCGCTGCTGCAGGCCGCCAAGGTGTATTGGGAATCGCTGCCCGAACGCTACGAAGGCAAGCGTTTCTACCATATCTCCACCGACGAGGTTTACGGGGCACTCGAGTTTGATGGTACACTCTTCACCGAGCAGACGAAATATCAGCCTCACAGCCCCTATTCGGCATCGAAGGCATCGAGCGATCACTTCGTCCGTGCTTATCACGACACATATGGTATGCCCACCATCGTGACCAACTGCTCGAACAATTACGGACCCTATCAGTTCCCGGAAAAACTGATTCCTCTTTTCATCAACAACATACGTCATCGCAAGCCCCTGCCTGTTTATGGCAAGGGAGAGAATGTGCGCGATTGGCTTTATGTGGAGGACCACGCACGGGCCATCGATACCATCTTCCATCACGGCATCATTGCCGAAACGTATAACATCGGTGGTTTCAACGAATGGCGTAACATCGATATCATCCATGTGCTCATACGCACCGTTGACCGTCTGCTCGGTCGTCCCGAAGGTGCAGACGATGATCTCATCACCTTCGTCACCGACCGCCAGGGCCATGACCTGCGTTATGCTATCGATTCCAGTAAACTCAAACGTGAGCTGGGATGGGAGCCGTCATTGCAGTTTGAGGAGGGCATAGAGAAAACAGTGAAGTGGTACCTCGACCACCAGGAATGGATGGATCGTGTTACTTCGGGTGATTACCAGAAGTACTACGACGAGATGTATAGTAAGAGGTGAAAACCATCGCAGTTATCCTCGCAGGCGGCAGCGGCACCCGTTTCGGAGGCAATGTACCCAAACAATTCCTCCAGGTGGGTGGTCGCCGTATC
>JAFYZT010000007.1 GCA_017548605.1 Prevotella sp.
ATGGCGGGACAGGCACAGAAAAAGACAGCAACCATCACGGGATATTCACCCGCACTGAAAGACGGCACGGTGGCAGAGTCAACGGTTGACAATGTACGCGTAGCCAATGACACCGTGAAGGGTGGACGTTTCACCTTAACTGTTCCCGTGGAGGGACTCACGAAGAGTTATTTATTCCTTGAGGGAGAAGGATGCCCCAACCACCTGATGACCATCTGGCTAAAGCCCAGTGTGGAAGTGAAAGTAACGGGTACAGACTGCCTCTACCCATTGTGGAAAGTGGATAGTCCACTCCCCGAACAGCAGACACTCAGCCGTATTACGGAATATGGTTATGACACGCTGGCAGAGTTGTTACGACTTAGTCTTGTCAATGCTCCGTGGGAAGAAGAAAGGCCTGTCTATATGAAATACTTGAAACAGACGATGGACATTCTTCCCTCTTTGCCGGTAGATGCGGCATCGCTCGATGAGTTAGACGGAGTGGCTATGATGGCAAGAAACTATACTAAGGACTTCCCTGATATGGAGCAATTAAAGGTATTGGAGGCATCCACCGCCGCCCGTGCGCCAAAAGGATTTGAAGAGGAACTGGCGCAAATACACACTCAGGTTTATCCGCCACATATTTTGCAAGTAGGTGAAGAGGCCATCGATGCTGAATTGATAGATATGCAGGGGCAGAAGCACCACCTTGCCGAAGTGCTCGGTCAGACCGGCAAATATGTGCTACTCGATTTCTGGAGCCTGGGATGCTACCCCTGCCGCATATCAGAGCCAGAGATGAGGGAGGCCTATGATAAGATGCAAGGCAAACTGGAAATCATCGGTATCAATCGGGATAAACCCTCTGCTTGGCAAGAGGACGATTTCAGCAAGAGCATCGCCTGGATAAATTGGAACGATGGAAAGATGGGCAAAGCCGACATTGAAAATCGCTATTGCGATATAAAAGCCATACCTTATTATGTATTAATTTCGCCCAACAAGCACATTCTTTGGAAGGGTGCAGGATATGGCGCAGGATGGTTCTTGGGTATGGCAGAGGCCATCAGCGGCCCCAAACAGGATAACACAACCAACCTCCAACTTGCTATCCAAAAGGTGGATGTTGATGCCTGTAGAACCACCGTCAGTTTCCGATTCTATGGTCAGGAGGGCTATTGGTTCCGCATTGCCAAAGATTCCTATCTTGAAGCTAATGGGAAAAAATATAAATTGACATCTGCCGATGGCATTACGCTTGATGAGAACAGCTATCCCAAACTGAAAGCGTCTGCAATCACAGAAGGTATTATGGGCAAACTATTCTTCACAGACTTCACGCTTACCTTTGAACCATTCGACGCCATCCCCACCACCTTCGACTACAAAGAGGGCGATGGCGCATTTGTCATTCGCAATATAACAACAGATTGAACCAAGACCGCTACGGTGTCTGGGAGAAACATGGCATTAAGAACGGCGCTGGTAAAATCCTGCTCATTGACCGTGACGGTACCATTTTCTCAACCTCCAACGATGCAGAAGAATTGGAGCCGCCCATCAAGAAAGCATTAAACGTCGAATAAAACATGAATAAGCAATCCATCATCACCACACTGCTCGCCCTCGTCACGATGGCGGGGCAGGGACAAGTGAAATGCCACGTTGAGGGTACGGTTGCCGAAGGGACTAAGACCGTCGGACTTGTCATCTACCGCGATGGCACTGACCCGAAGGACAGCTCCCTGAAACTGGCCGTGAAGGATGGGCGTTTTGAGTGCGATGTGGAAGACACGGGGATTGAACGGTGGCACATCGTGGATTTCGGTGAGGTTTTGGAGAAAGGCATGACGAGCCGCAGTGACGCATTCTTTTCCGAGGACGGGGCGACTGTCACCATCCGTCTTGATGGCGACAAGTTCAAGGTCACTTCTACGGGTAAGGAGTATCAGCAATGGCAGACAATGGAGCAAGCCGCCAATGCAAAGTTCCGCCCACTATATGAGGCGTTGGACGAGAATGATGAAGCAGCAACGAACGAATTGGAACGCCAATACCATCTGTGGACTCTCGACTACTACAAAACTCATCCAATGCTTGGTTTCCTGTTTGAACTGGACGGGCGGCTTAAGGGTTTCCACTACAATGATACTGGCCTTGCCGCCATGCTCGACATCTATCATCGCCTTTATGCCGACCTCTACACCGACCATCCCGTTCACCAGCGTATTGCTGAGCAAGAGGCCTTGGGCTATCAGATTTGTGGTCACAAATACAGTGATTACATTATCCGCACGATGGATGGCCAGCAAGTTCACGCTTCCGACTATTACAAAGACCGCCTTACGCTCGTCATTTGCTGGGCATCGTGGTGTGCTCCCTGCATCCGCGAGGCCAACGACATCATTCCCCTATACAACCAGTATCATGACCGAGGTCTGAACGTGTTCAGCCTTGCCCATGAGTTCAAGTCCACCGATGCCATGCGCAAGGCTTTTGAGCGCAATGGCTATCCTTGGCCATGCCTTGTTGACCTCGACGACGAGTTCGGCGTGTTCAAGAAGCACGGCACCGCCAACAGTGCCCTGTTCCTCATCGACCGCGACGGCACCATTATCGCCGTACCCAACAATATAGAGGAACTAAAAACGAAACTCGAAGAAATCTTTAATGACAAATAGAACTATGAACAAGAATGCTCGGCTTTGCCGCTTTGCCCTGCAAAGAACTATCATCACCTCGCTGCTCGTCCTCGTCGCAATGGCGGGGCAGGGACAAGTGAAATGCCATGTTGAAGGAACATTGGAAACCGACGCATGGGGCGACGAAATTATCATCTGCGAGGCTGGTACAGACCTGCGTGTTGTGGACGAGCCACGCTTTCACGTGATAGCCAAGGACGGAAAGTTTACCTATGACATAGAGACCGACTTCCCAAGGCTTTATGTGGTATTCTTCCTCAAGCAACAAGAGACGGGAAGTTGGTTTCAAGGTAAGTTCCTTACCGAGAACTGCAATGTGAACGTCACGATGTATAAAGACAAGCATGTACGTATTATCAGCAATGGCGAGGAAGGTCGTAAATTCGCGGTAAAAGACAGCATTGAGGATGCGCATTTCTGGAATCCTGTCCAGGAAATCGATGACCAATTGGAGAATCCAGACCGCAGGGCAGAGTTCTTTAAGGCGGACTTCATTTCGGCCATTAATGAGGCGAAGACGTGGAATGTGGACAGTCTGCCACAGGCATACGTCGATTCCGTCCGTCAAATCGTAAACCACTACATGCAGAACAGGAACGAAATGTACACGACGAAGGGCTGGCAACTGAAACAACAGCGCGACAGTATCACCGATGGACTCCGACCGTTCCGTCTCGCCTACGCCAAAGAACACCCCATGCTTTGGACACTCTACGATGTGCTCGATGCGATTCAGATTCTTAATGATGCCAATGTCTATGGAATCAATCCATCGGAATGGGAACCATATTTGACGCTCTATCACGACAAGCTCATCAATTTATATCCTAATCATCCTATTCACCAGCAGATTGGCACAGCCGAGACGGCCTACCACTTACAACCCGGTAAGTCTTACATCGACTATACCGTACGGAATATCGACGACCAGCTCGTTCCCATTTCCTCACTCATCCGAGGAAAGGTTGTCCTCATTGACCTCTGGGCATCGTGGTGTGGCCCTTGCCGTCGCCATAGCAAGGCCATGATTCCCGTCTATGAGCGTTACAAGGACAAAGGTTTTACAGTCGTTGCCATAGCCCGTGAACGCAATCGAGAGGATATGGAAAACGCAGCACGAAAGGACGGCTACCCGTGGATAAGCCTGTTGGAACTACAAGACGAAAACCATGTTTGGGAAAAGAATGGAGCAGGCAACGCTGGCGGTGCCATGTTCCTCATCGACCGCAACGGCATTATCCTCTCCACCTCCACCGATTCCGAGGAATTGGAGCCGCTAATTAAGAAAGCACTAAATATCGAATAGAACGATGAACAAGACAACTATCATCACCGCACTGCTTGCCCTTGTCGCATTGGCGGGGCATGGGCAAGTACACTACCGACTGGAAGGGAATATCGGCGATTCTACCATATCAGGAAAGGGGGTAGTTCGAGACATGTACGTCCATAGCGGAGAAATCATTGATACCGTCAACATCATCAAAGGCATCATAGAGCCAGTGGAGGGCGAACTGTCCGATACAACCATCTGTGCGCTGATTATCGGCGATATGCCCGAGGGCAAAAGAATCAATTTCGCCAGCATCCTATACCCTGTATTCTTGGGCGGTGGCACAACGGTATTCGACGGGAGAACCATGCGCCATCCTTTTCTCAAAGGCACCACGATGTGTGAAGACTATACTTTATTCCATAAGAAAGAAAGCGAAATTCTTAATAGTTGGGTTATGGGACGCATACGGAAAGCTAATGGAGGTCCGATGCAAATCACCACGGCAGATATGGGACGAGAACAAACCGAACAGATTGAAATGACGGCGATAGACATCATCAACCGCCATACGTCTGACATGCTCGGCCTTTACCTCTTGCATGAAGGAGCGATTAACTACCTATCTCCTTCCACATGGTTGGAACTCTTCAGCAAGGTGGAGCCTTGGCTGATGACAAAACCCACTGTTTACAACATGTCATATTCCAAGTCAATGATGGAAAAGACCGTGAAAACGAGCGAAGGCACAATGTTTGTTGACATGGAATCCGAAGTTGACGGCAATACCTGCCGCTTGTCCGACTATGTAGGCAAAGGCCGTTATGTCCTGGCAGACTTTTGGCAATCGACATGTGCGCCCTGCCTTACACAGATACCTATGATGAAAAGCATTTGCCAAAGATATAATGAACGTGGGCTTACCGTATTGGGCATTGCTGTCTCTGAAGATGTCGAGAAGTCGCGCCGTGCTATCAAGAAACACGGCATTACCTATCCACAACTGCTGAACACTCAGAATCAGTCCTTCGACGCATACGGCATTCAAGCCATTCCTTACACCATCCTCTTTGCTCCCGACGGCACCATCCTTGCCCGTGGATTGTTTGGTGAGGAAATAGAACAGCAATTGAAGAAGATTTTCAACGACAAATAAAACTATGAACAAATAAACATTGAATTATGAAAACTATATATTTTTTGAGAAATGCATTAATGGTCTTTGCTGTTTTATCATTCTCTTCTTGCAGCAGCGATGATAACGACAACAGAGTGACAGACCCCAATTTGGAACGGCCGACAGTAGAGACCCAGCTGACGCTTGATAACGCGCCCATCATGGATGGATCTGATTCTACGGAACCACTTCGTAATCTGTTGATGTGTCGCTTACTCGGTATTGAATGCAAATGGTTGCAACACTTGGCTACCAATGCAACATGGGGAATTGTTCCACTGTGGAATAAACTATCAGACGAGGATAAAACTATCTTGCAGCAGATTTTGCAAAACCGTAATACTCATGGCTCTTTCGTCAGCCTGATAGATGGTGAGAATGATATCATCATCACAGCCCGTGGCATCAGTCGTGATGAACAGACCTATGCCAACGAAAAGGGAGTTACGCTTCTTTCACGACCTGTGGCAAAAGACGCATTCGTTTTTATTGTCAATCCCAAGAACCCTGTCCGAAACCTCTCCATAGAACAGATACAGAAGATTTATACAGGCGAGATACGAAACTGGCAAGAAGTAGGAGGTAATGATGCGACAATCAATCCCTATATTCGCAACGCCAACTCTGGCAGTCAGGAAAAGATGGAAACGATCGTAATGAATGGTCTCACCATGATTGACTGGCCGGAAATGGTGGGCTACGTGATGTTGTCTCCATATTATCAACTTGAACAAGACGAAAATGGCATAGCTTACACGCCATTCTACTATTACGATACGATTGTGAATGACGACCGTACACAGGTAATTGGCGTAAACGGTGTGATGCCCGACAAATCGACCATCAAGAATGGTTCCTATCCTTACGTGACCGAGGTGATGGCCAGCGTGCGTGCCGACGTTGATAAATCGAGCACTGCCTATCAGTTGTTTTACCAACTCGCCACAGGACAACATGATAAAATCGTGAATGAGAGTGGGTATGTTATTTGTGAATAATTAAATTCCAAAATAACAGTCGTTTTGACAATTTATCACCCCTCAACAGCGTTATATCAATAACCAATAATGACAAAAATGAAAAGAATGTTATTTGGGAGCATCATTTTCATGATGCTGTCTGTTTTCTCTTTTTCCTCATGTGGCGATGATGACTTCGACCTTGCATATCTCGCAGGAAAATGGAGACAAGTATATGATGAAGGTGTTGCCAGTGATGGCTATGTCTATTATACTTTTACGCCCAAAACGGAAAGAACGGGTTATTGTGTTATCGAAGTGTATGATGTGTTTGCTGGTGACAGTCAATATGAGTGCGAATTTACCCTCAGTAAAGATGGTAGACATATTACCATTATCAAAGAAATGTATGAAGGTGACTCAGAAGAACAGTCATACGACATAATAAAACTTACTTCTGAACGTCTTACCTGGTCATTGAAAGACCATCCTGACATTGTGCAAAACTTCGATAGAGTCAAATGAAGATTGTTGCAAAAACGTCAATTCGTAATTATTTTTGAAAAAATTCTTGCAATTTGTTTGTGGGAATAGAATTTTTGTTATAATTTTGCAGGCGATTTTAAAGACAGTATCAATGACTCCAATTACAAACATTATTATTGCCTCACTACAAATCCGACTGCGTAAAGCACCTCGGAAGTGATAAGGTATGCATATATAACAATTGTTGAACTGGCTTGACCTTTCCCACTTCCATGTGAGAAAGGTCAAGTTATTTAATTTAGACTATGGCAGAAAAATTGTACATCTTCGACACCACATTGCGCGACGGCGAACAGGTTCCCGGATGCCAACTTAACACGGTGGAGAAAATTGAAGTGGCCAAACAACTGGAACTGTTGGGCGTTGACGTAATCGAAGCGGGATTCCCTATCTCCAGCCCCGGCGATTTCCATTCGGTAATAGAGATTTCCAAAGCAGTAACGTGGCCTACCATCTGCGCATTGACACGTGCCGTGGAGAAAGATATCGACCTGGCTGCGGAATCCCTTCAATACGCCAAACACAAACGCATTCATACCGGTATTGGCACCAGTGACTTGCACATTAAATACAAGTTCAATTCCACACGCGAGGAAATTATTGAAAGAGCTGTTGCCGCCGTCAAATATGCCAAGAAATATGTGGAAGACGTGGAATTTTATGCCGAAGACGCTGGTCGCACCGATAATGAATACCTTGCCAAGGTGGTGGAAGCGGTAATCAAGGCAGGTGCCACTGTGGTGAACATTCCCGACACGACAGGTTATTGTCTGCCTGGTGAATATGGAGAGAAAATAAAATACTTGAAGGAACATGTTGACGTCATAGATAAAGCCATCATTTCCACCCACTGTCACAACGACCTCGGCATGGCTACTGCCAATTCGTTGAGCGGAGTGATGAATGGGGCACGACAAGTGGAAGTGACAGTAAACGGTATCGGAGAAAGAGCAGGAAACACATCACTCGAGGAGATAGCTATGATTATGAAGTGTCATAAGCAACTGGAAATCGAGACGAATATCAACACAATGAAAATATATCCCCTCAGCAGGATGGTCTCGGGGTTGATGAATATGCCCGTGCAACCTAACAAAGCGATTGTAGGACGCAATGCGTTCGCGCATTCCAGTGGCATACACCAGGACGGTGTACTTAAGAATGTGTCAACTTATGAAATAATGAATCCCAAGGATGTGGGCATCGACGAAAATTCCATCGTTCTAACAGCCCGCTCGGGTCGGGCGGCACTGAAATACCGCCTGGGCGTATTGGGCGTAAATGTGCAAAACGAGGCCAAAGCGGACAAGTTGTACGAAAAGTTCCTAAAACTGGCGGACAGCAAAAAAGAGATTACCGACGACGACATCCTGATGCTTGCCGGTGCTGATACTGCCGAATCGCATGCTGTGAAACTCGACTTCCTGCAAGTGACCACAGGCATGGGCGTGAAGAGTGTGGCAAGTATCGGCCTCGACATCAGCGGACAGAAATTCGAGGAAGCTTCAACGGGTAACGGTCCTGTTGATGCTGCCATCAAGGCAATGAAGAAAATCATCCAGAAAAAGATGACCATAAGGGAATTTACCATCCAGGCTATCTCCAAAGGTTCTGATGATGTAGGTAAGGTACACATGCAGGTGGAATATAATGGTAGCCTGTACTATGGCTTCGGTGCCAATACCGACATCGTCACGGCATCGGTAGAGGCTTATCTCGACTGTATCAATAAATTCAAAAACTGAAAACGATGAATACGCTTTTCGACAAAATATGGGATAAACATGTGGTGAATAATATCCCTGACGGTCCCACACAACTGTATATCGACAGGCTTTACTGTCATGAGGTGACCTCTCCACAGGCTTTTGAAGGTATGAGGGCACGAGGGCTGAAGTGTTTCCGACCGAATCAGATTATCTGTATGCCCGACCATAACACTCCGACACATGACCAAGACAAACCCATTGAGGACCCTGTATCAAGGAAACAAGTGGAAACGTTGGAACGGAATTGCAAGGAGTTTGGGCTTACGCATTATGGCATGATGACGCCCGACAACGGCATCATACATGTGGTAGGACCGGAAAAAGGGTTGTCCCTGCCGGGGATGACCATTGTCTGCGGAGACTCTCATACATCAACACATGGAGCCATGGGAGCCGTAGCTTTCGGCATAGGCACTTCCGAAGTGGAGATGGTCATGGCTTCACAGTGTATCCTGCAACAGAAGCCGAAATCCATGCGTATCACCATCGACGGTACCTTACAGCCTGGCGTTGTTGCCAAAGATGTGGCGTTATACCTGATGGCCCAACTAACCACATCGGGGGCCACGGGCTATTTCGTGGAATATGCGGGTTCCGTCGTCACTAACATGAGTATGGAGGGTAGGCTGACTCTCTGTAACCTCTCCATTGAGATGGGTGCTCGAGGAGGCTTTGTAGCACCCGATGATACAACGTTTGCCTATCTGAAAGACAAACCCTTCGCTCCTAAAGGTGAGGAGTGGGACAGGGCTGTGGAGTATTGGAAAACCCTTCGCAGTGGCGATGATGCAGTTTTCGACAAGGAATTGTCATTCAATGCAGCAGATATCAAACCACGTATCACTTACGGTACCAATCCCGGGATGGGTATAGGCATCACGGATAACATTCCATCTCTCGACAGCATCCAGGAGTCGGCAAAACCTTCTTTCCTGAAAGCACTGAAATACATGGGATTTGAACCCGACGAACAACTGTTAGGAAAACCTGTTGACTATGTTTTCCTTGGAGCATGTACCAATGGGCGCATAGAAGATTTCAGGGCTTTTGCCAGCATTGTCAAAGGTAGGACAAAAGCCGAAGATGTAGTAGCATGGCTTGTTCCGGGAAGCTGGGCTGTCTATCGTCAGATATGTGACGAGGGGATAAACGACATTCTCCATGAAGCTGGATTTGAACTGCGTCAGCCAGGTTGTTCGGCATGTTTGGCCATGAACGACGACAAAGTACCGGCAGGTAAATATTGCGTGGCGACAAGTAACCGTAATTTCGAAGGCCGACAAGGACCGGGAGCACGTACACTTCTGGCATCGCCTCTTGTGGCAGCTGCCGCAGCGATAACAGGTAAAATAACTGACCCAAGAATATTTCTTTGAGATATGAAACAGAAATTTGATATTATCACCAGCACATGCGTTCCCTTGCCATTGGAGAACGTAGATACCGACCAGATTATACCGGCCCGTTACCTGAAAGCTACCGACAAGGTGGCTTTCGGAGATAAACTGTTCTACGACTGGCGGTATGACAATAACGGGGAACCCCAAAAAGATTTTGTGCTTAACAATCCCATATATGGCGGTTGTATATTGGTGGCAGGAAAGAATTTCGGTTCCGGTTCGTCACGCGAACATGCAGCGTGGGCCATTGCCGGATATGGTTTCCGTGTGGTTATCAGTTCTTTCTTTGCCGACATCCATAAAAACAACGAACTCAACAATTTCGTCCTTCCTGTGGTGGTCAGTGAGGAATTCTTGGCTGAGTTGTTCAACACCATACAAACCAATCCGAAAAGTGAGGTGACGGTTGACTTACCCAACCAGAGAGTGACCAATATGGCCACAGGGCATAGTGAACATTTTGAAATAAATGCATATAAGAAGCATTGCCTGATGAATGGACTTGATGATATCGACTACCTCATCGACAATAAACAACTGATTGAGGAATGGGAGAAGAAAAACAAATGAAGGCTTATCAACGCATAGCTCCTTTCATTGAAATCATGGACTCCACGCTGCGTGACGGGGAGCAGACGAATAGTGTTTCTTTCCTGCCACACGAAAAACTCATGATAGCCCGCACCTTACTGAAAGACCTCAATGTTGACCGCATAGAGGTGGGCTCGGCTGGCGTTTCGGAGGGAGAGGCTGATGCCGTGAAGATGATATGTCGTTATGCCTCACGCATAGATATGCTTCATAAGGTGGAAGTGCTGGGGTTTGTAGATGGTCATCGGTCGGTGGATTGGATCGCTGACTGCGGGGCACGTACTGTAAACCTATTGGCCAAAGGGTCGCTGCGCCATTGCAGGCAACAGCTTGACAAGACACCTGAGCAACACATTGCGGACATTGAAGACTGTGTGGAATATGCCACGTCAAAAGGTATGACAGTCAACGTCTATCTTGAGGATTGGAGCAACGGGATGAAGGATTCACCAGAATATGTTTATCAATTGATGGATGCCATCACAAAAACTCCTGTTGCTCGTTTCATGCTTCCTGATACCCTTGGCATTATGAACCCTTTGCAAGTGATAGAGTATTTCCGAAAAATGGTGAAGCGTTATCCTTCGTTGCATTTTGATTTCCATGCCCACAACGACTATGATCTTGCCGTGTCGAACTCTCTGGCAGCAGTGCTTTCCGGGGCAAAGGGATTGCACGTGACAGTCAACGGTTTGGGTGAACGCTGTGGTAATGCTCCTTTGGCCAGTGTGCAGGTTATCTTGAAAGACCATTTCAAAGCTCGCACCAATATCTGTGAAGACAAGCTCAATATGGCCAGTAAAATAGTAGAGGAATATAGTGGCATTGCCGTGGCACCGAACAAACCCATCGTCGGTGAAAATGTTTTCACCCAGGTGGCGGGCATTCATGCCGATGGTGATAACAAAGACAATCTATATTGCAATGACCTCATGCCAGAACGATTCGGTCGCAAACGTGAATATGCACTGGGTAAGACGAGTGGCAGGGCAAATATCCTCAGGAATTTGCAGGAGATGGGCCTGGAACTGACACCGGAGCAGACGCGAAAGGTGACACAACGTATTACTGAGTTGGGCGATAGAAAAGAGATAGTCACACCCGAAGACCTCCCATATATCGTCAGCGACGTGCTCAAGCACACTCCTCCAGAAGAAAAGGTGAAACTGCTGAGTTATATGGTCACCACATCCTACGGATTGAAACCTTTAGCCAGTATCAAGGTGGAGATCAATGGGCGACAATATGAGGCAGACTCTACGGGTGACGGTCAATATGACGCTTTTGTCAAAGCATTGAGAAAAATATACAAAGCAAACCTTAACCGCACCTTCCCCTTATTGGAGAATTACGCTGTTACGATTCCACCAGGTGGACGGACAGATGCCTTGGTGCAAACCGTCATCACATGGCAATATGACGACAAGACCATACGCACCCGTGCACTCGATGCTGACCAGACCGAGGCGGCTATCAAGGCTACTATCAAGATGTTGAATATATTTGAGGAAAACAATAATTAGCACGTATCATACGTTACATTTATACAATTAGTAGAATCATGAAAAATCTTAAAATAGCCGTGTTGGCAGGCGATGGCATTGGGCCGGAAATCATGCAGCAGGGTATTGCTGTCATGAATGCTGTGGCTGACAAATTCGGACACCAAGTAGAATACAAGGAAGCCATCTGCGGAGCCGATGCCATTGACAAAGTGGGTGACCCCTTTCCAGAAGAGACTTTCCAAACATGTATGTGGGCCGACGCCGTGCTTTTCGCCGCCGTGGGTGATCCTAAATATGATAATGACCCTACGAGCAAGGTGCGTCCAGAACAAGGACTGTTGGCCATGCGCAAGAAGTTAGGGTTGTTTGCCAATATCCGACCCATACAGACATTCCCTTGCCTGTTGCATAAGAGTCCGCTCAGGCCGGAACTGGTGGATGGTGCCGACTTCATCTGCATACGCGAATTGACGGGAGGTATGTATTTTGGAGAAAAATACCAAGATGATAACATGGCTTATGACACCAACAAATACACCAGACCGGAAATAGAGCGCATCCTGCGTGTGGGTTTTGAATATGCACGAAAACGTCATCATCACCTCACGGTTGTTGATAAAGCCAATGTGCTGGCTTCAAGTCGTTTGTGGCGGCAGGTGGCCATAGAAATGGAGCCATCATATACTGATGTCACCGTTGACTATATGTTTGTCGACAACGCTTCCATGCGTATGATTATTGAACCTACGTTCTTCGATGTTATCGTAACAGAAAACACTTTCGGTGACATCCTTACCGATGAAGGCAGTTGCATATCCGGCTCCATGGGACTCCTTCCTTCGGCTTCTACCGGTGAACACACACCTCTGTTTGAACCCGTGCATGGTTCCTGGCCGCAAGCCGCAGGACAAAATATTGCCAATCCGTTGGCACAAATTCTTTCTGTGGCCATGCTGTACGAACATTTTGGTCTCATTGACGAAGGCCGTTGCATACGACAGGCTGTGAATGCCAGTCTTGACGCCAATGTACGCACGCCGGAGATACAGGTGGAAGGTGCGCCCCATTATGGAACGAAGGAGGTGGGCAAGTGGATAGTTGATTATATAAAGAAGAACTCTGCATGAAGAACTGCATCATTGTCTTCCTCTTTTCTTTGTGCTTTTCCACGATGGTCAAAGCACAGTCGAACCCGGAATTGCGTGATTCCCTGTCTGTGCTCATGCAGCAGATTGACCGCCATCCTAATGATTTGGATTTGAGGTTTCGTAAGGCTGCCGTTAACCTGTTGCTTGAGCAATGGAACTATGCAGTGGATGAATATACGTTTATCCTAAAAAAAAAGGATAATGCCACGGCATATTTCTATCGTGCTTATGCCTATACCCAATTGGGCAATTATGGCTTTGCTCGTTCCGATTATGAATCGTTATTGCTTATGCAACCTACTCATTTTGAAGGACTGTTGGGGTTAGCATTGCTCAACGACAGGGACCATCATCCCACGGAAGCCATGGACATAATGAACCGTTTGGTAGAGATGTATCCTGACAATGCTATGGCTTATGCCGCACGGGCGGGTATGGAAAAAGATAGAAACCTCTACGATGTAGCGGAATACGATTTTTCAGAGGCCATACGTCTTGACCCTGCTGAAGCTCAATACTATCTCAACAGGGCCATTATCCGTATCACCCTCGGGAAAAAAAGCTTGGCCAAGGAAGACCTTGACCAAGCAGTGGCATTGGGTGTATCGCGTGCCGAGTTGTCGGAACTCTATTCCTTGGTGAAAGAGAGAAATTAAGTTATGGCTTGCGTCCACTTTCCAACCAGTGGTCAATCAGTTTGCGTGCGATGGAAAGTGGCTCTGGCAGGGTAGGGAGGTTGTCGTAGCGGAACCAACCACCAGAGGATAGCTCGGAATGTTGCAAGTGAACACTCCCTCCATCATATTCGGCATAAAAGCCAACCATCAATCCGCTGGGATAAGGCCATGGCTGACTGCCATAATAGCGGATGTTTTTCACTCGTAATCCCACTTCCTCGGCAATCTCTCGTTGCACGGCTTCTTCCAAAGTTTCTCCCGTCTCCACGAAACCAGCCACTAAGCCATAGAAATCGCCACGGAAGTTTCTTGCCCTGACCATCATGACTTCATCACCACGGTAAATGAGACAGATGACGGCTGTGGCCAATTGTGGCCAAACCTCTTTTCCGCATGACTCACATCGTTTTGAGATGTTGGTGCTCATCTGCATTCTTCCGCCGCAGACGCCGCAATAACGTGTGTTTTGGTCCCAATATAGAATCTCTTGACATTTCCCAGCCATCAAATAATGGTTGACAGGGAGATGGTAAAAGGATTTACGCAAGCCACACATTACCATGTCATCATTCCCTATTATAGGACTGTCGATGGCGTATGCCTTTACGGGAATTCCTTCCATAGGCGGCATCTCATGAATCCTTTGCCATGGTTGAACAAGGGTAGGGGGCTCTTCTGATAAAGGAATACCCAACTGACCATAGGTGTCTTTTATCAACAACAAGTCAGACTTGCAAAATACGAACCAATATGCTTCTTTCATTTCTTTCCGAATAGTAATGCTTTGTCGCGTTCAATGGCTGCATCGGTCCATTTACGGGGAACGAAATGCCAGTTGTTACGAGCTTTTGGGCATAGTCTGCCTACTTTTTGAATATATTGCAACAGATAATAGCGTTCATCCTTTTCACTTTGAAAGACGATGCGGCTTGGTATATCATGATGGGCAATACCTGCTCCTTTCGTTAACAGTTCGCCACCGCCATTGCCACGGTAGCTGTTCATCGTCACTTGATACCATTTACTTTCGTCAAAGGGCTCGCCGTTACTCATTCTGAGAATGCGAACTTTCTGTCCGTCGGGTTTCGTAACATCTACTTCATAGTCGATACCGGCAGCACTATCGAAATTGAATGCCAGATTCTTGAAGGCAAAGCGTTGACGGTCATCTTCGCTGCCATCGTTCATCAACATAATATGATCTTCGGGTGATTGCATCGTGGTCACCCATTGGTCGTAACTTAACTCTAAATGACGACGGATTTCTTCTCCGGTCATCCGAAGCACATAGACCTGATTCTCATATTTATACAAATTAAACAAGTCGCTCACATGGATAGGACCCGCATCGATGCGCGTGTCGAACGTAAGCGGGGCGTTGAAGGAAATGTCGGCTCCTGTAAGTTCCATCTGCAGGTCATGGATAAGGTCGGTAAAAGGAGAACTTCCGAAATAGCTGTCACGAGTATATACAGGACAGTCTAAAATACCAATTTCACGGTCTACATACGCCTTCACACTGTCGATGGCGGGCTGGAAATGACGAACGAAATCTTCATCAACAGCCATCTGCTCAACGGAAACCAGTTTACCTCTGGCCTTGACAAATGCCACGTTACGTTGTGGTGTATTGGGGTTGTCGATACGTAGGTTTAAGGTGACATCTGCCACCATCAGCGCATCGCAGGAAGGGTCAAGGCAAACCACGCTTTTGCCGGAGGGGCTGCGCACCAAGTCATTATGCTTGGTGTGGTCATGTCCATAGAATATCACGTCGAAGCCTTCCACTTCGCGAGCTATGCGCAAGGAGGCGTCCTCAACGTAGCTGTCTGTCGTTATCCCTCCTTCGCGTCCGGAATGAAACAGACCAATAATGATGTCGGGATGTTCTACCCTCTGAATGTGACCTACCCATTTCCGTGCCGTTGACACCATCTCATCGAACCTCAGTCCTTTCCACAGTTCCTCGTTCAACCAATTTGGGATAGCGGGGGTGAGCATACCGAGTACAGCCACTTTGACTCCCTCACGTTCGATGATGGTGTAGGGCCGCACATAAGGTTCATTCGTTGTCGTGTCAATGATGTTGGCTCCCAATACCGGACATTTCAATTCGCTAATCCATTTGTCGTAAACGGCATGTCCAGTTTCCACATCATGGTTTCCGAACACCTGTGCATCATAACCCATATAGTTCACCACTTCGGCGGCCAGATTAGGCAACTCGGGCTTTACATAATTGGTGTAGTAACAGGTGGGTTGTCCTTGAAGGATGTCCCCATTTTCCAACAGTATGAGACGGTCACCATAAGTTTCCCTTAGTTCTTTCACGTAGGTCATAACACGCGACAGTGTGCCCTTCTTTGGCGTTCGATTGATGAAATCGTATGGGAAAAAGCTCCCGTGAACGTCACTTGTCTCTACAATTCTCAGTTCAATGTCTTGTGTTTGGGCCATGATGAAGCAGGGTATGGATAGAAGGAAAAACAAGATAATTATGTGTTTCTTTATTCTCATGGGTCTTGTTTGTCATTTGTTTCTTTCTTTGTCTTCTTTTTCTTCTTAATACCAAAGAGGTCTCGCCAGCCATTAAAGTCTTTTTTCATAATAAGACCTACGCCTTGGGTGTTCAAACTGTTCTTGGTGAAGTAGCGGTCATTGGTCTGGTTATATACGCGCACAGCTAAATTGCCACTTGGGAAAAGCAGGTATCTCACATCGAAGTCGCCTATGAAACTGGAGGTTGCATTGCTGTTATCGCGATAGCCAAATTGTCCGTTGATGAGCAAACGGTTGTTCATCAGCCTGCCACTCAACGTTCCTTCATATTCGGCATTGTTCCATCCTTCATCGCCAGTGGAGATGTTGGCACCAAAATTCCATTGATTGTTGTTGAGTACGCTACTGAGCACATTGTTTATCTGCTGGCTGATGGTTCCACTGAGCAGACTTTGCATGGCCAGGCTCGTCTGACTCTGTGTGCTCTCCTCCATGGCATTATTGCTGCTCGGGGAATAGAAACGTCCGATGGTCAGTAGGTAGATGACCTGTTGGTTCAGCTCTTCCTCACTATCCACCAGACTGCGTACCATCTGCTGGGCATCGGCATTCACAGTGGGCATCTCCATATCGAAATCGACAGTGGGTGACTCTACGGTTCCGCCGATGTTCATTATACAGTTGACACGAATATTATTAGTCGCGAAATTACGTCCGATATTCAGGTCGGAAAGTGAGACGCCGTTGACGGTGTAAACAGCTTTCAAATCAAGATTGGATTGGAAGGGATTGCCACCAAAGGTGATGGTTCCGCCTTCCTGGAATTGGAAGTCCTTGGATAGGATATTCTGAATAGTCATTTTGTACACACCATGGTCAACAACATAATTGCCGAAGATGTTGAATGCCCCTTTGTTGAAATAAGACATTCGCAAAATGCCATTGCCAAGAAGGTCAATCAGGTCGCCGTTTTCCTCGTTCATAAGCACACGTAAGGTAGCATTGGTGTTGGCGTTTACCAAAATGTTCATGTGCAGGTTGGAAGGCATGTTGGGCTTCTTCTCCTCTGTTGTCTCTTGTGGTATCACATCGCGGGCTACTAACATAGTGTCGGCACGTGGTGTTATATCGTTCCATTGGATAAAGCTTTGGTTGCTGATGGCATCAGGGCTGCTGGCATTGTAGACGAAGAGCGTATTGGCTTCAGGTGTGGCCTCAACATCGATATTTACTTCGCCACTCCTTGACTTTACATGACAATCGCCCGTGGCATAAACGGTACCGCAGAAATTGTTGCTTCCCATAGTGGGGAAATCGTAAACCAAGGCATTATCGGCATGTATGTGGATATCGGTAGTGAAAGGTCCTAATTTTTTATGATTGACTATACCGCTTATTACCGCCTGGTGTCCATTCTTGTCATACACCGTATCACTATCAAAGGTAAGACTGCCAGGTTTGAGCGCTATGGTGTCATCCTTGAGCGTGTATGTAACATTCAGGTTCTTCATAGTGATGGGACCATTGACAACGGCTAATCCTTCCAGGTCGGGTTCTTTGAAAGAACCTATCACGCGAACCCATCCTGTGCTGCGTGCTTGTACGTCTTTCATAAACGGACAATAATGTTCGATGAAAGCTAATGGAGTGCCCTGTGTGTTGAAATTGAGGTTCAATTCTGATGGTGAAAAGCCAATATGTCCGTCAACAAATGTTTTCGAATCGGGGCCATTATCAATGATGGCACCGATGTTAAGTTTGTTGGTGCTTTTCTTCCAATTCAACGACGTAGAAAGGTTTCCCATCTGTCCATCGACAAAAGAAAAATCATCCACTTTCAACGTGCCGTGGGCACTTGGGTCATCGTAAAGGGAATAGGCATAGAATCGACCAGTGGCAATACCACCGAAACTGACATTTTTAACACCCATCATCGAGGAAAGATATTCCAAATCCACGCGGTTAACATCAACGGATAAAGTATCGTTGGAATGAGGGCGTATCCTTCCGTTAACAATGAGGTGTTGACCATGATTTGTCAAGGCCAGGTTATCAATCAACAAACCATTCCTGGAATAAAGGATGTCGGCAGGTTGTATGCGCCACTCTTCATCGCCAAGGAACAGACGTGAGTTATGAATAACGGCATGGGCTGTTGGAGCTCCGTCGTCGGAACGGAATAATTGCGTGCTGGCCGACAGGAAACCGCGAATGGACCGTTTTCCACCATGGGTATCGATGTCCACATCGGAATGTAGCATATTGTTGACGGCCATAGCCTTGATGCCCACGTCGATGTCATTGCTGTTATCGGTCAATTTACGTAATGAGGCGGTGCATTTTAACGTGTCGTCAACAGTGGTCATGTCAACAGAGACTTTTTCAAAACGGCTTTCTGAATATGTAAAATCAGGAATGTCTAAAGTCATATCCATAGAATGAGACGGCTCATCCAGTTCCATCTCCACATTCATGGGCTGGTGCAGTGTCAGGGGTACTTTTACTATTTGTCGAATCCAGTCGCTATCTTCCACCCGGGCACTCAATGACACGTGGCTGCCACGGTTTTGTGGGTTTTTACCCAACAATCCTGGAAGGGTTGGCAACTTATCGGCAATAACGCTAAAGAAGGCATCTGGCAATGCTGTAAGGTCTGTTGTTCCACGTACTTCGGCCTCGCAGAAATCAGTCACCAACGAGACGTTGCCTTTTCCTTGAGAAGATATGGATAACTGGTCAAGTCGATGCTGGTTTTCAGGGGATGACAACACAAGATTGTTGATAGACAAGGCTCCTTGTAATGTGCTGGGAGTGAGCAATGCTACATCAGCCACAATATCACAGTCAACGGAATATCCCTGCCATTTGTCTGTCAACCCTAACGCATGGGGGTTAAAGTGCTGGACGTGCGCTGTAAAATTACCAGACAAAGGTTGCATGAAGTGTATCAACCCATCGAAATGAACGTCACCATCGGGTGATGCCATGACAAATGTACCATCGTAGGCACCATTGTTATAGCGTCCGTCAACAACAATGTCGCGGAAATCTTTGCCTTTATAAGCCAGATGAGGAACAGTGCCTTTTAATTTTACTGTTGATTGGGGACTCAGTGGCCATGAGCCATCCATGGAAAGATGAGCTTCCAACATGCCGAAATCATTGCCCAAAAGCGGGTCTAGGCGCAACGCATCAGTGTCGACCTTGGCAGAGAATGACTGTCCTTTCTTGTGTATTTCAAGGTTGGCGCCACCTAAGTCGCTCGACACCTTACATGCCATCTGCACGTTCGAACCTTCACCATTAGCCATGCCACTAAGCGTAACAGACCCCGCTTGACGTAAGACATCAAGTATTTGGGGGTTGTCTATGAGTGTTGTCCATTTCTCCACTTCATTCGAGGGCAAAACGAACTGATGGATATCCAAAGCCCACGATGGATTCTCGCTCAGATTGGCCAAGGTGGCATCGGCATTCAAGGAGAAGGAATTATCATTTGATTTTAGTGCCAATCCATGCACCATAATCTCTTTGTCGTGTCCATCCACTTTGGCATGTAATGATAACGATGAGGGATATGAAGCCAAACGCGGCAAGAAACATGCCCATTCTGGCGGGTAAATACTGTTGGCTTCCACATTACCCTGATATGTAAGGGAGCTTAAATCAATATCTTTTTCACCAAAACAATAGTTTAGTTTGATGTCAGACAGATGAAGTGTGGATTGTGGCATTGACAATGAAAGATGATTCATCGTCGTTCCATGTTGATTGGAATGCAAATCAAATTCTAATGACTTGACGTTCAGTCCCGACGCTTCTTTGAAAGTCATTTTTTTTACATCAAGCGATAGCTCGTTGTCGGTTAGACGATGTAACATTAGATGCCCACTGAAATCTGTGATGGATAAGTGGTTCGTGTCGAATTGATGGGTTGGGGGCAAGTCCAAACGGTTAAATGACAATGCAGCATTCCGTATGATGAGCGATTTGATGGAAATGTCCAATGGACTGCTTTCTTTGTCTTTGTTGGAGAGAGAGTCGAGGACAAAAGCATAATTGGGCCGGCTCTCTGCATTTTCTTGATAAAATGCGCCTTTGAGACCGAATATTTGGGCGGAATTAACCGATACCTTACCGTCAAACAACGAGAAAAAATCCATATTTGCCGACAGACGGGCAGCACTCAGCATGGGCTTTTGTCGTTGGTCGCGTACCAGCACGTCATCAATAGTAATACGACTACTTAACAAACCTATGTCCACCTTGCCCACAGATACTTCAGTCCCCAGTTGTTCGCTGAGGGCGTTGGCCACTTTCTGTCCCAAAAACTCCTGTACTGCCGGCAATCTCAATAAGATAAAGACTATCAGTAACAGGCCAATGACAGTCCAGATAATGGCGCTTATGATATGTTTAAGTGTACGGATATTTCTGAATTTTGGCACAAAAATACATTAAAAACTCGTGTTATGCGAATTATTCCTGATTTTTTCTTTCTACATTGGGGCTTTTTTACTAATTTTGCAGTCAACTTGAAGAGTAAAACTCTTCCTTGCTTTATTTCGTGTACACAGTAAGAGATTCAAACAACAATCGTTTATATTTTATGGAAAATGTAATTAAGCTAAAAAAAGGCTTAGACATTAACCTGAAAGGAAAGGCGACTTTAAAATGCACTCCGTTTAAATTAGATAAGGAATATGCCCTTGTGCCGGATGCATTTGTGGGTATGACACCAAAGGTCGTTGTTCGCGAGGGGGACCATGTCAAAGCCGGCGAACCGCTTTTTGTCAACAAGAAGTTTCCAGAAGTGGGATTCGCTTCACCTGTCAGCGGAACGGTGACTGCCGTAATCCGTGGCGAGCGGAGAAAACTACTATGTGTGAAGGTTGAAGCTGACAGCAAACAGGACTTTGTTGACTTTGGCAAAAAAGACCCATCCTCTCTTTCCGGTGATGAGGTGTTACAGCATCTTCTAAAGGCTGGTCTGTTCGGTTTCATGCGACAACTGCCTTATGCAGTCTCCGCTGAACCGTCGTCTATGCCCAAAGCTATTTTTATCAGTGCTTTCCGTGATATGCCTCTGTCGGCAGATTTCGATTATGAGTTGGAAGGCAATGAGAAGTATTTTTCTGCTGGATTGACTGCTCTTGCACGCATGGCTGAGACGCATGTGAGTGTAAGTAACAAACAAACATTTGCCCTGCCCGAGGTGAAAGGAGTTGAGACCCATGTCTTTTCCGGACCTTGTCCCGCAGGAAATGTTGGCGTGCAAATTAACCACATCTCACCAGTAAACAAAGGTGAGACAGTATGGACAGCCGACCCCATGGTCGTTGTATTTATAGGCCGATTGTTCTTGGATGGAAAAGTGGACTTGCGCAGAAGAGTGGCCATCGCTGGCAGCGAAATCAAAGATCCTGGTTATGCAGAGATTTTGGTAGGACAGTCTGTCAAGTCGTTGCTTGACAAACAGATTGATACCGGCTGTCATTTGCGTATCATTAACGGTAACCCTCTTACCGGCAAGCCATGCGATATCGACAGCTATGTGGGTGCGCTGACTTCTGAGATAACGGTAATTCCTGAAGGTGACGACCGCGATGAGTTCATCGGATGGATTATGCCGCGTTTCAAGGACTTCTCCTCACATCGGAGTTATTTTTCCTGGCTGATGGGCAAAAAGAAAGAATATACCCTCGATGCCCGTATTAAGGGTGGAGAACGCCATATCATTATGAGTGGCGAATACGATCGTGTACTTCCCATGGACATCTATGGTGAATACTTGATTAAGGCTATTATTTCCGGCGACATTGACAAGATGGAGCAATTGGGAATCTATGAGGTGGCTCCGGAAGATTTCGCCGTTGCCGAATTTGTTGACTCCTCTAAATTGGAACTGCAACGTATTGTACGGGAAGGCCTGGACATGTTGCGTAAGGAAAATGCATAAACATTTACAATTATGAGCGCATTAAGAAAATATCTTGATAAGATAAAACCCTCGTTTCAGCCAGAAGGCAAACTGCATGCCTTCAGGAGCATTTTCGAGGGATTTGAAACGTTCCTGTATGTTCCCAACGATACAGCTAAGAGCGGCTCCAATATCCATGACGCCATTGATTCGAAACGAATCATGAGTATGGTGGTTATTGCATTGATGCCTGCCTTGTTATTTGGCATGTACAACATTGGCTATCAGAATTATGCTGCAGCCGGTACTTTACAGAATGCAGGTTTCTTTAGCATTTTCTTCTATGGCTTTTTAGCTGTACTGCCAAAAATCCTGGTCAGTTATATCGTCGGTCTAGGTATTGAGTTCGCCTGGGCACAGTGGAAAGGCGAAGAAATTCAAGAGGGTTATCTCGTTTCTGGTATCATCATCCCGATGATTGTACCTGTGAATTGTCCGTTGTGGATTCTCGCCTTGGCTTGTGCTTTTGCTGTCATTTTTGCTAAAGAGATTTTTGGTGGCACGGGCATGAACATATTCAATGTGGCATTGGTGGCCCGCGCATTCCTCTTCTTCTCCTATCCGCAGAAGATGAGCGGCGATAGCGTATGGGTATCCACAGATTCAATATGGGGTCTGGGCAACACGTTGCCCGACGGCTTTACTGCTGCCACACCGCTGGGACAGATAGGACAGGGCATAGAGCCTTCAAGTAGCATCTGCGATATGATTACTGGATTTATCCCGGGTTCCATCGGTGAGACCAGTGTAATTGCCATAGCTCTGGGTGCTATTATTCTCATTGCTACGGGTATCGCTTCTTGGAAGACGATGGTCAGCGTATTCGTGGGTGGAACAGTGATGGGACTCATCTTTACAGCTACAGGACAGTCTGCCATTCCATTCTACGAGCATCTGATTCTTGGTGGATTTGCTTTTGGTGCCGTATTCATGGCTACCGACCCGGTAACCAGTGCACGTACGGAATGTGGAAAATATATCTACGGTTTCCTTATCGGAGCCATGGCCATCATCATCAGAGTCATGAACCCAGGTTACCCTGAAGGCATGATGCTTGCCATCTTGTTAATGAACATGTTTGCGCCGCTCATTGATTATTGTGTCGTACAGCGCAATATTTCGAAGCGCATGAAACGTCTCACCCCTAATAAATAAGATTGTCATGAAACTGAACACAAATTCCAATACATACACAATAGTCTATTCAATGATTATTGTCGTTGTCGTGGCTTTCTTGTTGGCGTTTGTTTTCCAAGCATTGAAAAGCAAACAGGATGCCAATGTGGCTCTTGACAAGAAAAAGCAGATTCTCTATTCTCTGAACATTAGGGACTTGAATGACACGCAAGCTGCGGAGGCATATCAGAAAAATGTGCTGAGCGACAATGTTGTGAACCTGGACGGTACACTTCAGCCTTTTGAGGCGAAAGACAACGAAAGCACCGCTTTTAAGTTCAACAGTGCCGACTTTAAGAACGACCGTCTGGCTCTTTATATTTGTGAGGTGGATGGCCAACGGAAATATGTGATTCCCGTATACGGCATGGGACTTTGGGGACCTATCAATGGTTATGTTGCACTTAATGATGATAAGCAAACGGTGTTTGGCGCTTATTTCAATCATGAAGGCGAAACCGCAGGCTTGGGAGCAGAAATTAAGGATGATGCCAGTTGGCAAGCCAAGTTCGTGGGTAAGAAGTTGTTTACTGGTGACAATCAGGATATCGCTCTCGCCGTAAAGAAAAAGGTAGATGATACCGAAACCCAAGTCGATGCGGTGACTGGTGCTACGCTGACTTCAGATGGAGTGAGTGCCATGCTTCATGATTGTCTGGGTAAGTATATAAAATTCCTTCAATCAAAAGAATAAGGAGAATTGAATATGAGCAAATTGTTTTCAAAACAAAATAAAGAGGCTTTAGGCAATCCGCTAAACCTCGACCATCCTATCCTTGTGCAGGTATTGGGTATTTGTTCGGCCTTGGCCGTTACCTCCCAACTCAAGCCCGCCATTGTCATGGGTTTGGCTGTAACGATTATTACGGCTTTCGCCAATGTCATTATCTCTATCTTGCGAAATACCATACCCAACCGCATTCGTATCATTGTGCAGTTGGTGGTTGTTGCTGCCTTGGTGACCATCGTCAGTCAAATACTCAAGGCATTTGCTTACGATGTAAGTGTGCAGCTCTCCGTTTATGTGGGTTTGATTATCACCAACTGTATTCTCATGGGCCGTCTTGAGGCTTTTGCCATGATGAACAAGCCTTGGCCGAGTTTTCTCGATGGAATAGGTAACGGATTGGGTTATGCCATGGTGCTCATTGTTGTGGCCGCGGTGCGTGAATTGCTCGGTCGTGGCACATTGCTTGGACTGACCATTATCCCACAGAGTTTCTATGGTTGTGGCTATATGAACAACGGTATGATGACCATGCCTGCCATGGCACTCATCTTGTTGGGTTGCGTTATTTGGATTCACAGGGCTTATTTTTATAAGGAGAAGTAATTATGGACCATCTGATTAGTTTGTTTTTCCGGTCGATATTCGTCGACAACATGATATTTGCGTTCTTTCTCGGCATGTGTTCCTACCTTGCCGTATCGAAGAGCGTAAAGACGTCCTTGGGACTTGGACTTGCCGTTACATTCGTGTTATTGGTCACTGTTCCCGTCGACTATTTGCTTCAGACCAAGGTTTTAGGTCCTGATTGCCTTATTGAGGGCGTAGACCTATCATACCTGAGTTTCATTCTTTTCATTGCTGTCATTGCTGGCATGGTGCAATTAGTGGAGATGACCGTCGAGAAATACTCTCCTTCGCTCTACGCTGCTCTGGGAATCTTTCTCCCGTTGATTGCCGTTAACTGCGCCATCATGGGTGCATCGCTGTTCATGCAGCAGCGTATCAACCTTGACCCTGCCAGTTCACAATATATCGGCAGCCTGCTGGATGCTATTGTTTATGCGTTGGGTAGCGGTATTGGTTGGACCCTTGCCATTGTGTCGATGGGTGCCATTCGTGAGAAAATGCAATATAGCGATGTGCCGGAACCATTAAAAGGTCTTGGTATCACTTTCATAACAGTAGGCCTCATGGCTATGGCCATGATGTGTTTTTCCGGTCTTAAAATATAATAAGGAGCAGTTACTATGTTACAATTTATCATAACAAGCATCGCAGTATTTTTGACCATTATCCTCTTATTGGTCATTATCTTGCTGGTGGCTAAGAAATACTTGTCACCCAGTGGCAATGTTAATATCCTCATCAATGGTGACAAGACGATTTCCGTTGCACAAGGAAGTAGTCTTATGACCACGCTTAACGAGAACGGCATTTTCCTGCCTTCGGCATGTGGTGGCAAAGCTTCATGTGGTCAATGCAAAGTGCAGGTGCTTGAGGGTGGGGGAGAGATTCTTGATTCTGAGCGCCCCCATTTCACACGCAAGCAGATAAAAGAGCATTGGCGTCTGGGATGCCAATGCAAGGTGAAAGGTGATTTGAAGATCAAGGTGCCTGAGAGTGTGATGGGTGTCAAGGAATGGGAATGTACGGTTATTTCCAATAAGAACGTTTCCAGTTTTATCAAAGAATTTATCGTGGCATTACCTCCGGGAGAACATATGGACTTCGTACCAGGCTCCTATGCCCAGATAAAGATTCCTGCTTACGATTGCATTGATTACGACAAAGATTTTGACAAGGACGATATTGGTCCTGACTATCTGCCATCATGGGAGCGATTCAATATTTTCTCGCTCAAGGCGCACAACCCCGAGGATACTATCCGTGCTTATTCCATGGCAAACTATCCCGCGGAGGGCGACCGCATCACATTGACGGTGCGTATCGCAACGACCCCGTTCAAGCCAAAGCCTGAAGTGGGCTTCCAGGATGTACCTACGGGTATAGCTTCATCCTATATCTTCTCTCGCAAACCAGGCGACAAGGTTATCATGAGTGGTCCTTATGGAGACTTCCATCCCATCTTCGATTCAAAGAAAGAGATGATATGGGTGGGCGGTGGTGCCGGTATGGCTCCTTTGCGTGCACAAATCATGCACATGACCAAAACGCTCAACACACGTGACCGTGAGATGCATTTCTTCTATGGCGCACGTGCCTTGGTAGAGGCATTCTTCGTGGAAGATTTCCTGGAACTGGAAAAGGAATTCCCCAATTTCCATTTCCACCTGGCACTTGACCGTCCTGATCCTGCAGCAGATGAAGCTGGTGTAAAATACACAGCCGGATTTGTACATCAGGTCATGTATGAGACATATCTCAAAGACCACGAGGCTCCTGAAGACATTGAGTACTACATGTGTGGTCCCGGCCCCATGTCAAAAGCCGTGCAAGGAATGCTCGACTCATTGGGCGTTGACCCAGAGAGCATCATGTTCGATAACTTCGGATAAGATGATGGGTAATAAGTGAGAGGTTAAATAATATTACCATGCAAAATGAAGAGGGCCGCACATGCGGCCCTCTTCATTTTGTTCATTATCATCAAATCTAATAATTCATACTTCAAATATCATTCTTTCGAGTTACCAGATGTTGTGCTTGATTTTCTCTACATATGCATCAATCACAGCTACGGCAATGATATTCACAACGTCGCGTACAGAGCTACCGAAGTCGGTGAAATGAATGGGTTTGTTCAGCCCCATCTGTATCGGACCAATGATTTCCACATCCGTATTCATGGCCTGCAACATTTTATAAGATGAGCGTGCACTGGTCAGGTTGGGGAAGATGAGCGTGTTTACGTCAAGACCTTTCAATCTGGTAAAGGGGAATAATTTGTCACGCTGTTCTTTGTCGAGTGCGAAACCAATTTGTATCTCGCCGTCGATTGCAAGCTCGGGAAACATCTCCTGTAACGTTGCCACAGCATTTCTCACCTTACGTGAGCCTTCCGATGTGTCAGAACCGAAATTGGAATGACTCACCATGGCAATATGTGGCTTTTCATTGAAAAAGCGTACCGCCTTGGTGCTCAACCGTGCCAAATCGACCAATTCTTCGGTATTGGGATTATTGTTGATAAGGGTATCGGCTATGTACAGCGCTCCTCTCGGGGAGTTGATGATATGCATGGTGCCGAAGTGTTTATACTCAGGTTGAATACCTATCACTTCCTTCGCCACTTTAATAGTGTTGGAATACTTGGTATAAAGACCTGTAATAAAGGCGTCAGCCTCACCTGTTTCCACCATCATCATACCAAAGTAGTTGCGTTCAAACATCTTGTCGTTAGCCTCTTCAAAAGTATAGCCATCGCGTTGACGTTTTTGTGTTAGGATGCGTGCGAAACGTTCACGACGTTCCGCCTCTCGGTCATGACGGAGATTGACAATCTCTATACCATCAAGACTAAGTTCCAATTCATGTGCCAGTTTGGTGATACGCTCATCGTTGCCCAGCAAGATAGGATAGCAGATACCTTCAGCTTTTGCCTGCACGGCGGCACGGAGCATGGTGGGATGAATGCCCTCTGCAAAGACCACTCGCTGGGGGTGATGACGAGCAGTGTCGTAGAGTTTCTGAGTAAGTTTGGTCTCCTGCCCAAGCATTTCGCGTAAGCGGTTTTTGTACTCATCCCAGTTGTCAATGGGCGTTCTTGCCACACCACTTTGAATGGCCGCTTTTGCAACAGCCGCCGACACCTCGGTAATAAGACGCGGGTCAACAGGTTTAGGGATAAAATAGGAGGGACCGAAGGTCAGGTTATTGACGTGATAGACATCGTTTACCACATCGGGAACAGGTTGCTTCGCCAGGTCGGCAATAGCATACACGGCAGCCAGTTTCATCTCTTCATTGATGGCGCGTGCATGCACATCAAGTGCTCCACGGAAGATGTATGGGAAACCTATGACATTGTTGATTTGGTTGGGATAGTCAGAACGACCTGTTGCCATCAACACATCCGGTCTGGATGCCATGGCATCTTCATAGGATATCTCAGGCTCAGGGTTGGCCAATGCAAAAACAATGGGGTTGGCAGCCATGGAACGTACCATATCTTGTGAAAGGATATTTCCTTTTGACAAACCTACAAACACATCGGCTCCCTTCATTGCCTCTTCCAAAGTATGCACGTCGGTGCGGTCTGTGGCAAAGAATTTCTTCTGTTCATTCAAATCCTTCCTGTCCTTGCTGATGACACCTTTAGAATCGAGCATCAGAATGTTTTCTTTTCTGGCACCGATAGCCATGTATAATTTGGTACAGGAAATAGCAGCAGCACCAGCACCGTTCACCACAATATGTACGTCATTGATATTCTTGCCTGCTACTTCCAGAGCGTTTTTCAGACCTGCTGCGGAGATAATTGCCGTTCCATGCTGGTCATCGTGCATGACAGGAATATCGAGGGTCTTTTTCAATCGTTCTTCAATGTAAAAACACTCAGGAGCCTTAATGTCCTCCAGGTTGATACCGCCGAAAGTAGGGGCAATACGCTCCACGGCCTCGCAGAACTTCTCTGGGTCTTTCTCGGCCACTTCGATATCGAAGACATCAATGCCTCCGTAAATCTTAAACAGCAAGCCTTTTCCTTCCATCACAGGTTTACCACTCATGGCACCTATGTCGCCCAATCCAAGGACTGCCGTGCCGTTGGAAATGACAGCAACAAGGTTGCCCTTGTCGGTATATTGATATACACTATCGGGATTATCCTGTATTTCCAAGCAAGGGAAAGCAACGCCGGGTGAATAGGCCAACGATAAGTCTGTTTGAGTGCGATAAGGCTTGGTGGGCTTCACCTCAATCTTTCCGGGACGGCCACTTTGGTGGTATGCCAAGGCAGCTTCTTTCGTAATTTTTACCATTTGTGTTTATAAGTTATGTGTTATAGAGTTATTAGCCTGCAAAATTACTAAAAATGTAATAAAAAAATGGTATTTTCGAAAAAATAACGTACTTTTGCCAACAGAAACAAACTATTATGGATACATCTGCCAAAACTATCTCAAATACTTACAGGACGACATTGAAGGAGAAGATCCTCAATACGGCCACCGCTTATTTTTATGAGAAAGGCATAAAATCCGTCAAAATGGATGACATAGCCGGCATATTATCCATTTCGAAGCGAACGCTCTACGAGTTATATCATAACAAGGAAGAATTGTTGTTGGCTTGTATCAAGACACGCAGGGAACGACTTGCCAATCATTTGGAGGATATGGTAGTCCACGGAGCTAACACGATGGATGTCTTTATAGAGATTCTCACCAACAGGATGGAGGAGGTGGATCGTATCCATCCCCATTTTTTCGCCGAATTGGATAAATATCCATCTGTTATGGATTATTTGGAAAAAACACGAAAAGAACAAAAGAAGAACTCCCATGCGTTTTTCCAAAAAGGAGTGGAAGAGGGATATTTCCGAACTGATGTCAACTTCGATATAGTGATGGATATCAGCAATTCATGTGTGGAACACGTCATGAAGAGTGAGTTGTACAACCATTTCCCGCTTCATGAGATTCACCGCACCCTCACCATTGTATTTGTACGTGGTTTGTGTACGGAAAAAGGCTTGAAGTGTATTGACAAGACATTGACTCGGTAGTCATAAACGCTCCACATTTTTTACACCCTTCACAGTACGCAGTTTTTTAATGAGAGCCTCCAATTTCGATGTGTCTTCGAGTTGCACGGTCAGTATGCCACCAAAGAGCCCGTCGTGACTGTCGATGTTAATGGATCGCATCACAATCTTCTCTTCTTTGGAAATAATGCTGGTGATATTATTCACAATACCAATATCATCATTACCCACAACACGCAATGTGATGGAATACTGTGATGATCCTTTACCACTCCACTTTGCTTTTACGATGCGATAACCGAATCGCCGCCGCAGTTCGGGGGCATTGGGACAATCGGTGCGGTGAATCTTGATGCCACCATTTACACCCACGAATCCAAAGATAGGATCGCCGAAAATGGGATGGCAACAGCGGGCAAGTTGGTAATCCAGTCCTTTGAGGTTACGATCGATGACGAGAACATCTTCATTTTGCTTGAGCAGTTCCTCGCTGGGGCCCGAAAAATTGAATTCTTCGGCACTTCGTGCCGGAGTAACTCCCATGGAGGCGTTCTTCTCTGCGTTACGGATGTCGATATATTTTTCTATCACCTCATTTACGTCGAGTTTCTCTTCAGCCAACTGGCGATAGAAATCCGAAGTCTCCTTGAAACCCAGTTTTTTGATGAGGTGAGATAGTGTACCCTCCACCAAGTCCATCTTGCGGTTTTTCAGCCTGCGTTCCAACAATTCCTTAGCATAGAGGCCCTCTTTCACTTGGGTCTCTTTGAGAGCCAAACGAATCTTGGCTTTCGCACGTGAGGTTTTTACAACATTCACCCATTCTTGTTTGGGTGTCTGGTTGGCAGAGGTCATAATCTCTACGACATCACCGCTATGTAGCTGTTCCCTGACGGGAACAATCTTGTTGTTGACCTTGCCGCCAACACATTGGTTACCTACACGTGAGTGTATGCGATAGGCAAAGTCAAGTATAGTGGCTCCCTTAGGGAAGCGCAACAGGTCGCCCTTGGGGGTAAACACGAACACCTCGTCTTCATACAAGTCCATCTTGAACTGGTCCATCATCTGACGGCTGTCGTTGCTCTCTAATGCACTGCGTATATTGTTCAGCCATTCATCGATATTTCCCTCACCTTTTATGCCTTTATAACGCCAATGGGCTGCCAATCCTTTTTCAGCTACCTCGTCCATGCGCTCAGTGCGAATCTGCACCTCAACCCATTTGTTCTCCGGCCCCAGCACAGTGATGTGCAGGCTCTCGTAACCATTGGTCTTGGGTACCGACAGCCAGTCGCGTAAACGTCGTGGGTTGGGTGTATACATATCGGTAACGATGGAATAAACCTGCCAACATTGCATCTTTTCTTTCTCTATTGGCGAATCGAGGATGATGCGAATGGCGAAAAGGTCGTAGATGCCCTCAAAGCCACATTTCTGTTTCTTCATCTTCTGCCAGATGGAATGAATGCTCTTGGTACGTCCTTTCATGTGGAAGCGTAACCCTGCTTCCATGAGTTTCTTCTCGATAGGACCGATGAACTGGGCAATATAGGCATCTCGGGAACGCTTGGTGGCATTCAGTTTCTCCTTAATCATGTAGTAGGCATCATGCTCCAGGTATTTCAGACTTAGGTCTTCCAGTTCACTCTTTAGCTTGTATAAACCCAGTTTGTGAGCCAAGGGCGCATATAGGTAGGACGCTTCCTGCGACACTTTCTGTTTCATCTCCAACTCGTCAGTGTCGCGTATCTGGCGCATCAAATTCACCTGCGAAGCAATCATGATGAGAATCACCCTCATGTCTTCAGCAAATGAGAGAAGCAGGTTGCGGAAATTCTCACTGTCAGCGGCTGTATTGCGCTTGTCTAATTGCCGTGTGCGCTCCAGTCCCTTGAGTATTCTTGCCACACCACTGCCAAAGCGGTTACCAATCTCCTGTTCTGACAATTGTCTCGACACCATGCCGACATTGAGCATAATTGCTGTCACCCCGTCCTGCCGAAGACTGGTTTCTTCAACCGCCACCACCGCCGTTTCCATGGCAGCAACTACTGGGTTAAGACCAAAAATATCACGTTCGAGCCAACCTTGTTCCATGGCATGGTCAAGCACATGCATCACCTCTTTTTCAACGGGCAGAGTGCCAATTCCATCTTGTAATTGACGACGGAGCCTAACCATTTCTTCTTTTTCAGAACGTGAGAATACGAGTCGGTTCATGATTTGTAAAGACTTTGTACTATAAAACAACGCAAAATTACAAATTAATCCGTGAAAAATATTCGCTTTTGAGAAAAATGAAGTATCTTTGTATCAAAATAACATCTATTATTACCAAACTCTTAATATCCATTGTTAACTATGCTTTCAAAACAAGACTTACAGCAAATTGCCTCAAAAGGCATTTCCGAAGAACAAATCAACAACCAACTGAAAGAATTTGAAACGGGTTTCCCCTTTTTGAAACTGGAAGCCGCAGCGGCTGTGGGCAATGGCATCATGGCGCCAAAGGCCGATGAGCGTGAACGATATATCCAAGCATGGAACGAATACAAGGCGGCAGGTAAGAAAGTCGTGAAGTTTGTGCCTGCTTCGGGAGCTGCAAGCCGCATGTTTAAAGATATGTTCGCTTTCGTTAACGCTGATTACGATGTCCCCACCACAGATTTTGAAAAAAAATATTTTGACAACATTGATAAGTTTGCATTCTTCCAGGCTCTCGATGACATGTGTAAAGCCAATGAAGGCAAAGGAGTCAAAGACCTCATGTGCGAAGGGAACTATAAGGCAGTTGCCCGCAACATGTTAGAGGGTGGAGGTTTGAATTATGGTCAGTTACCCAAGGGATTGCTGCTCTTCCATAAATATGGCGACGATGTCCGTACTCCCATGGAAGAACATCTGGTTGAGGGAGCTCTATACGCTGCCTGCAATGGTGAAGCCAACGTCCATTTCACTGTCAGTCATGAACATATGGCACTCTTTGAAAAACGCGTGGAGCAGAAAGTTGGTGCTTTCTCTGACAAATTCGGCATCAAATACAACATTTCTTTCTCCGAGCAGAAACCAAGTACCGACACTGTAGCGGCCAATCCCGATAACACCCCATTCCGCAACGACGATGGTTCGCTGCTTTTCCGTCCGGGTGGTCATGGCGCACTTATCGAGAACCTCAACGAGATAGAAGCCGATGTGGTGTTCATCAAGAATATTGACAATGTCGTTCCCGATCGCTTGAAGGATGAAACCGTTACCTATAAACAGCTTATTGCAGGCATTCTGGTGAGTGCCCAGAAAAAAGCATTTGAATACATTCGAATCTTGGATGGAGATTATACCGATGAGCAACTGAAGGAAATAGAACGTTTCGTCAGTGACACTCTCTGTTGTAAGAAGGAGGGACTGGACAAACTAAGCCGTGAGGATTTGGCAGCTTATTTACGCGGAAAGCTGAATCGTCCCATGCGTGTTTGTGGTGTCGTGAAGAATGTGGGTGAGCCTGGTGGCGGTCCGTTCCTCACTTACAACCAAGATGGCAGTATTAGTTTACAGATTCTTGAAAGCAGTCAGATTGATAAGAGCAATGCTGAATACCAACGTATGTTCACTGAAGGTACGCACTTCAACCCTGTTGACCTCGTTTGTGCTGTCAAGGACTATGAGGGCAAACCGTTCAACCTGCCCGATTTCGTGGACAAGACAACGGGCTTTATCAGCAGCAAGAGCAAGAATGGCAAGGAACTGAAGGCTCTGGAATTGCCGGGGCTTTGGAACGGTGCTATGAGTGATTGGTGTACCATCTTCGTAGAAGTGCCTCTCGGTACGTTCAACCCGGTGAAAACGGTCAACGACTTGTTGCGTGAACAGCATCAATAATAAAAAGCACGAATAATTCAACAATAGAGGGCGGCACAAACATGTGCCGCCCTCTATTTTGCTATATATAAGACTTAACATATTAAATTTCATTCTCACCGTAAACAAAGCCTTGCTGTGCTGCTTTGAAATCGAAGATTTCTTCGGGACGGAAGAAACGGTTCAATTCTATTTGTGCATTCGACGTGGAATCTGAAGCATGGACAATGTTCTGCTGGTTGCTCATAGAATAGTCGCCACGGATGGTACCCGGTGCTGCCTCGCGTCCGTTGGTTACACCTACCATTACGCGAACTACCTGTACTGCATCTACACCTTCTATGGCCAAGGCAACTACAGGCGAAGCCATCATTGACTCAGCCAGTTTGGGGAAGAAGGGTTTGTCCACTAAGTGAGCATAGTGCTCGCGGAGAATCGGCTCATCAAGCTGCATCATCTTCATACCTACGATATGCAGTCCACGACGTTCGAATCGGTTGATGATTTCACCCATCAGGTTACGTTGTACACAACCCGGTTTTAAGAGAACTAATGTCTTTTCCATAATAGTATAATATAATTGATTGATTGTTTCAGTTGCAATAGAGAAAAACGTAAAAGAAATACTTACTTTTATATGAAAAATCCCGCTGTGGGCGGGACATCATATTGATTGGAAGAAGGTAGAGCGGTAAACGGGGCTCGAACCCGCGACCTTCGGCTTGGGAAGCCAACGCTCTGCCAACTGAGCTACTACCGCAAAAATGAGCCGATACTGGGACTCGAACCCAGGACCTATTCATTACGAATGAATCGCTCTACCAACTGAGCCATATCGGCAACCTAAGGGCATTTTTGAGAAATGCGGTGCAAAGATACTTTCTTTTTTTGTATATACAAAATATTTCACGTTTTTTTTGAGGAACGCTCAGATGACAGCTTCTCACGAAGATAACGCCCTGTGATACTTTGGCTGCACTGGGCGACCTCTTCCGGGGTTCCGCAACAGACCAAGGCTCCGCCTTTGTCGCCACCCTCGGGACCAAGGTCAATCACATGGTCGGCACATTTCACCACATCAAGATTGTGTTCAATAACCAATACAGTATGGCCGCGACGAATGAGTGCGTCGAAAGCTTCAAGCAACCGTTTGATGTCATGGAAATGGAGACCCGTCGTCGGCTCGTCAAAAATGAAAAGGGTGGGGGATTGCCGCTCCTGACCAATGAAATAAGCTAGTTTAACTCGTTGATTTTCACCACCCGACAAAGAAGAAGAACTTTGTCCCAACTTGATGTAACCCAGACCAACAGCATCCAAGGGGCGTAACCGCTCAGCGATGGCTCGTTGGCCATGGGCTTCGAAGAAGGCCAATGCTTCGGAAACAGTCATGTCAAGCACATCGTTAATGTTTTTGCCTTCAAAGCGTACATCGAGGATGTCGCGTTTGAAACGCTTGCCGTGACAAGACTCACAAACAAGTTCCAAGTCGGCCATGAACTGCATCTCCACATTGATAACCCCGGCACCCTTGCACTCCTCACATCGTCCACCATCGGCATTGAAAGAGAAATACTGAGGACTAAACCCCATCTGTTTCGACAATGGCTGGTCGCCAAATAACTGTCGGATGGTATCGTAAGCCTTTACATACGTAGCAGGGTTTGAACGGGTGCTCTTGCCTATTGGGTTTTGGTCTACAAATTCTACATGCTCAACCCTTTGCCAATCGCCTTCTATGCCACCATATTCACCAGGCGGGTCGCAAACTTCGTCAAGATGTCGCTTTAGGGCAGGGTAGAGGATGCCCTTGACTAATGACGACTTGCCGCTGCCACTGACACCCGTCACCACTGTAAACACATTCAGAGGAATAGCTACATCTATGCCACGGAGATTATTCATGCGGCATCCCTTGAGTACAATCGACAGATTCCATGGACGACGGGAAGAAGGCACGGGAATGGTCTCGTCGTGGGTGAGGAATCGGATAGTATGGCTACGTGGAAAATCCTTCAAAGCAGTAGGGGAGAGGCTGTTAGGATTTCCCTTATAAACAATCTCACCACCCAAACGGCCTGCATCAGGACCCACATCTATGATATAGTCGGCACTACGCATCATCTCCTCATCGTGTTCAACGACGATGACGGTATTGCCTATTGATTGTAATTCACGCAATACATGAATAAGTCGATCGGTGTCGCGGCTATGCAAACCAATGCTTGGTTCATCGAGAATATACAAGGAACCCACCAAAGAACTGCCTAACGACGTAGTGAGGTTGATGCGCTGGCTCTCGCCTCCACTTAGGGTGTTGGACGGACGGTTGAGCGTGAGGTAACCTAACCCAACGTCGACCATAAACTGCAGACGGTTCCTGATTTCTGTAAGAATGCGGCGCGATACAGCCTCGTCGTGCTCATCAAGAGCAAGTTCGTCAATCCATTTTTTCAGGCTCCAAATAGGCATCTGTACCAGGTCTGTGATACTGCGGCCAGCCACTTGCACGTAGGTGGATTCTTTCTTTAGACGAGTGCCGTGACATACGGGACACACCGTTTTGCCACGGTAACGGCTCAACATCACCCGATATTGTATCTTATATTGGTTTTCCTTCACCATTTGGAAAAACGCATCTATGTTTACTTGTTCATGTATATCTAGATGCTTTTCCGACGGAAGACCATGCCACAGCCACTCTTTCTGTTGACGTGATAATTCATAATAAGGAGTAAAGATGGGGAAATCATCTGCGGCAGAACGACGGCAAAACTCATCTTGCCACATCTTCATCTTATCACCGTGCCAACACTGCACACAACCGCCATATACACTCAATGATGTGTTAGGGATAACCAGTTTTTCGTCTATACCAATCACAGAACCAAATCCTTCACACTCAGGACATGCGCCCAACGGTGAATTGAAGGAGAACATATTGTCGGATGGCTCTTCAAATTTTATACCGTCGGCTTCAAACCGTGTCGAAAAATCATAGGAAAGGTTGGAGGGTAGAAAAACAAGTCTACATTCACCATCTCCTTCATAAAATGCTGTCTCTGCAGAATCGTAAAGTCGTGCAATACTATCGTTGCTATTATCAACACTCAGTCTGTCGATAAGAAGATAAATATCCTCAGGATTAATTTTGTTTAGAAGCTTCTGATTTTCAAGCACTTCCTCTATCTTAAGCAACTCTCCTTTATGATAAATACGTACAAATCCTTGCTGAATTTCCATCTCCATCTGACGAGTCAATGTACGTTCGGCAATACGTTTTAAAGGAGCTAATACATAATATTTTGTGCCTGTAGCATAGAGATTTACACATTTTACAATATCGTCTATTGTATGTTTTTTAACTTCTTGTCCACTAATTGGTGAATAAGTTTTTCCAATACGAGCGAAGAGCAGTCGCAGATATTCATATACCTCAGTGGAAGTGCCAACTGTGGAACGGGGATTACGACTGGTAACTTTCTGCTCAATGGCAATGGCTGGTGGTAAGCCCTTAATGAAGTCACAAGCCGGTTTACTCATTCTGCCCAAAAATTGACGAGCATATGATGAAAGACTCTCCACATAACGACGTTGTCCCTCGGCATAGAGTGTATCAAAAGCAAGTGATGATTTTCCGCTGCCGCTAACACCAGCAATAACAATCAATTGATTGCGCGGAATATCTATCGTGATATTTTTCAAATTGTTGACACGAGCTCCCTTGATGTGGATAAAATCTCCAGTTTTCATAATAAAATTTTTTATCTACAAAAATAATCATTTTTCATCATATTAATATTTAATTATGGAAAAAAACATATAATAAGTGGAATTGTTCAAAATTCAATATAATCAACATTATGATAAATAAAGTAAATCAAATTGGTTATATTTTAAAAGTAATGCTACCCTATGCTTAAATTCGATAGATTTTATGTATTTTTGCAGTCGAATTCTTTATGATTGTTAGAAACGTAATTTTAATCTATCAAATAAACCATGAACGATAATAAATCGAGTTTATTCATGAAAAACGGTGTCAATTATTTGATACCTTTCATTTTGATTACTTTTTGCTTTGCACTTTGGGGATTTGCAAACGATGTTACTAATCCAATGGTTAAAGCATTTTCGAAAATCTTCAGGACGAGCGTTACAGAAGGATCATTAGTGCAAATGGCTTTTTACGGCGGTTATTTCGTCATGGCTATTCCCGCGGCCCTTTTTATCAGGAAATATTCATACAAGGCTGGTGTACTTATGGGACTAGGATTGTATGCAACGGGTGCTTTACTATTTTTCCCAGCTAAGACAACGGGGCAATATTATCCATTCCTGGGCGCTTATTTTATCTTAACCTGCGGATTGTCGTTTCTGGAAACTAGTTGCAATCCATATATACTATCGATGGGATCAGAAGAGACGGCTACTAGACGGCTCAACTTCGCGCAATGCTTTAATCCTATAGGTTCACTCATGGGTATGTTTGTGGCTATGAATTTCATTCAAGCCAAGCTCAATCCAATGGATTCTGAACAACGTGCCCTACTCCCTGACAGTGAGTTCGAAGCATTGAAAGACTCGGATCTTGGTGTGCTAATAGCCCCCTATTTGGGTATTGGACTGGTTATCGTTGTCATGTTCTTGGTCATCGCTTTAGCAAAGATTCCACGAGAAGAAAGTAACTCTAAGGGTATCAGTGCGTTACAGTCAGCAAAGAAAGCTTTGAGTATACCTAAATATAAATATGGTGTCATTGCCCAGTTCTTCTATGTCGGTGCACAGATAATGTGTTGGACATTTATTATCCAATACGGAACACGCATTTTCATGAACGAAGGTATGCCGGAGAAAGAAGCCGAAGTGTTATCCCAAGGCTACAACATAGTAGCGATGGTGCTCTTCGTAAGCAGTCGTTTTATCGCCACCTTTTTTATGAAATATGTTCGCCCCAGCAAACTTCTGGCACTATTTGCCATAGGTGGCGGACTGCTCACCCTGGGCGTTATCTTCTTCCAAAACAGGATGGGTCTCTATTGCTTAGTAGGTGTTTCAGCCTGTATGTCGCTTATGTTTCCCACCATATATGGCATTGCGCTGAAAGGAATGGGCGAAGAGGCCAAATTTGGCGCTGCTGGTCTCATTATGGCCATTTTGGGTGGTTCAGTCTTACCACCATTACAAGCTATGATTATTGACCAGAAAGAACTTATCGGTATGCCCGCCGTTAATGTTTCTTTCGTGTTGCCTCTCATTTGCTTCGTTGTGGTGTTCATGTATGGCAAGTATGCCTCAAAGAATGAGAATTGAGGATAATGAAAGGGGCAAGCTTTGAAGCTTGCCCCTTTCATTATCTTGCTGTCACGTATTTATGAAGGGTTAATCGAACAGCCCCGTAACTGGAATATAGTTCCTTTACCATGCCTTCTATCTGTTCGCCCAGACCTGCTTCGTAGAGGTTAAGCCCAAAGACATCGGCACGGCTGTATAGTGCTTTCAGGCAAGAATAGTCCTGGTCTTTCTTTCCCACTTCTAACGGTGCAACAATAGCCTGCAACTCTTCTAACAATGGGTCGGGAGACGGTTCAAAGGGCGTTCCGTCATCTTTAATTCCTTTCAGGTAACGGGCATAGCCTGCCATGGTAAGAGGTATAAGTATCAGATTATCCATATCAAGGCCACGAGACACATATTTCTTGATGGTCTCGCCAAATCGTATGGGAAGTTTCTGGCTGGTGTCCATGGCGATACGCTGTGGCGCATCGGGCATGAACGGGTTGGGCAGACGTCGGTTGATGACATCACCGATGAACTCATATGGGTTGAGTACCCCAGGGTCGGTAACTACAGGCATAGCCTCCATATATCCTATTTTCTGGATGAAAGCACGTAAGTCATCGTCAGCCATTTCCGCAGAGATGAGTGTATAACCCAGCATACAACCATAGATTGACATGGCTGTGTGTAAAGGGTTCAGACACGTGGTCACCTTCATTGTTTCCACTTTGTCCACAGTTTCACGCGTGGTATAAAGAGCACCGCCAAGGTCAAGGGGCGGCCGACCATTTGTGTAGTTATCCTCTATGACCAGGTACTGTACTTCTTCGGCGTTCACGAAAGGAGCAGTGAACGTGTGCTTTTCCGTCTCGATGTAGTTATTGTCTTCGAAACCGTCAGCTGCCAGCATCTCTTGTACTTTCTGATGGGGACGAGGCGTAATCTTGTCAATCATTGACCACGGGAAGGTAATCTTCTTTTCATCTTTCAGGTAGTCGAGGAAAGAAGCGGGCACCAGACCGTCTGCCACCCATCTCTCAGCGTAGGCGAAGACACCTGCCTTTACTTTATCTCCGTTATGCGAACAGTTGTCCATGCTTTGAACCGTCAGTGGTAATGCACCAGCCTTGAAACGCTCATATAACAATACCGTCACCTTACCCATGGCAAGAACAGGTTGCAGGCCACGCTGCAAATCTGCTGGAGAAACGCTATAACCTTTCTCTGTGATAGTGAAAGATATCATTTGTAACGAAGGATTGCAGAAGATGTCCACCAACCGTTGCCAGTCGGCGAACTGATAGTCGGCTTTCAATGCTTCGGTAACCGATGCAATGACCTTTTTCTCGATGGTACCTGATGACTGAAGGCTCACAAGCAAAGATAAATTATCATAAGGTGTATATGCCTTGTCGATAACCTCAAAATCAAAGGTTTCAGCAACAATCACTCCCCTATCGTACTTGCCAGTGTTCAGCGCATCGTTGAGAATAGCTGCAGGAAAAGCACGAAAGATATTGCCGCCACCGAAGTGTACCCAAGTGGGCTCTTTGAAAGTTTTCTTTGCAACGGTGGCTCTGTCGAACTTGGGAAGTTGGTAGCCTTTAGCTTCCCATTCGGTGGCATCGAAATTGCCGGAAAGTATGTCTGTCAGTTTCATATTAATCAAAAAAACCAGGTTGTTTGTATGTAATTCCCAATTCACGGTCAACGGTGGCCAGAATGCCTTGCACCTGTCCCAGTGCAAACATGCGACCCAGGAACGAATAGCCGGCATTGTAGCCTTTGGCCTCATCACCCAACATTGTCATGCCATGATCGACACGCATGGGTAGGTTTGGATTTTCATTCTCAAAAATACGAGCTAATTCGATGATGTCTGCCCGTCCACCGAGATGCGATGCCTCTGTAAAGTCACCATTGGGAAAGATATGGCAAGAACGGAGATGGACGAAATGGGTGCGAGGCGCGAATTTTCTGGCCATCTCCACTACATTATTATAGGCACCAGCCGAGAGAGAACCGGCACAGAACGTGAGCCCATTATGTTTGTTGGGCACAGCATCGAGGAACCACTGAATATCTTCTTCGGTACGTACGATGCGGGGCAGACCGAGAATTTCTATGGGTGGATCGTCAGGATGTACACACATATTCATACCGTATTCCTCGCATGTAGGCATGATGGCTTCAAGAAAATATTTCATGTTAGCTCTCAGCTGAGCCTTGTCAATACCTTTGTATAAGTCGAGGAATTCGCGGAATTTCTGTATCGGGGCTTCGTCGTTCTCGCTAAAATTACCCGATACGAAACCCTGCGTTTTGATGATAATGGTTTCCACCAACTCATGGTCTTTTTCTGGTGTCATGGTCTTGGCCAGTTCATCAGCCTCGGCAAGAACATTACGCCCCTCCCCTACTCCTTTGGGGAACTGGAATTGTGCCCATTCTTCACGGGCACCTTCGCGTTTGAGAATATAGATGTCAAAATAAGCAAATTCCGCATAATTGAAATAAAGGTTGCTGGAACCATTGGGATTCATGTGCAGCAAATCTGTACGAGCCCAGTCAAGTACGGGCATAAAATTGTAACAGATACAGTGGATGCCCTCAGCGGAGAGATTACGCAGGCTCTCCTTATACACCTCTATCTGATGGTCACGGTCGGGACCGCCATATTTGATAGTCTCCACAACGGGAAGACTTTCAACAACACTCCATCTCATTCCGTAACTCTCTATGTATTCACGAAGGTCGCGAATCTTTTCGCGAGTCCACACCTCGCCCAAAGGCACATCATGCAGGGCGGTGACAATACCCTCGACACCAATTTGTTTGAGCATGGCAAGTGTTATCTTATCGTTCTTGCCAAACCATCTCCAGGTTCTTTCCATAATTTTTTCGTTTGTTTTAAAGATTGATGCTACAAAATTACGAATTTAAACTCATAATCACCATTTAAAACGATGCATTTTCATAAACTTTTCACAAAAACGAATAAAAATGAAACTTTTCAAATCCGAATTGTCGTGTTGACGTAAAATTGTAGTACTTTTGTTGCCCGAAAACCAATACTCCATATTATTCATGAAACATTGTTTGGGATTCATTTTACTTTTCATAGCTTTTACCAATAGTTGCGATCACCTTCCCACATCGCGTGGTAATCAAACAGAAAATGTCGTTGACAGTTTCTGTCAGGCTTATTTCCAATACCAGTTTGAGCATGCTATGGCATTCACGACCATCGAATCGCACAAATGGTTGAAATATGCTGCCAGCAATGTGCATCAGGAAGACGTGGATATGTTGAATTCGCAGCAAACAGGCCCGTCAATAGATATTGAAGAGGTAGTAACGCCGGAAAATGACACGATAGGATATGCTTTGGTAACAGTTAATAATTATCTTGTCATGGATATCATTGGGGAAGTGGGACATATCCGCGATAATGTCCAATACCGTTTGGATATGGTAAAGAAAGACGGTAAGTGGAAAATCAAATTGAACGGGCTGCCGAGAGAAGAAAGAAAGTGATAACGAATGTCATTGTTATTCCCTTTCTCCTTAATTAAAATGGCAAGCCTACGGCAAAATGGAAAGCTGCGTCCCTGCTCAGTTTGGGATGGACAATAGGGAAATGTTCTTTTTCGTTATCATAGACAGGATTGATAGCTTTCATGCCCAAGTCGAAACGCAGAATGAAATAGTCGAAATTCAGGCGTAACCCCATGCCGTACGACACAGCTATCTCTTTGTAAAAATCCTCAAACCGGAATTGCCCGCCAGGTTGATCAGGGTAATTACGTAATGTCCAAATATTACCAGCATCGATGAATAATGCAGCGCCTAATTTCCATAACAACTTGGTGCGGTATTCCATATTCAGGTCCAAACGCATATCACCCGTTTGGTTGATAAAGTCGATCTTTCCGTCAGTACCTCTGAATTTACCGGGGCCCAGACGCCTGACACTCCATCCCCTCACGGAGTTAGCCCCACCTGAGAAATAGCGTTTTTCAAAAGGCAGAATGTTCGAGTTGCCGTAAGGATAAGCAACACCTAGTCCTGCATGAAACACAAGGGTGTTGTCTTCGTCAAAACGGATAGCTTTCGTGTAGTCAAAATCTGCCTTGATATATTGTGCAAAAGCAATGTTGAACAATTGATATTGTCCTTCGCTGTTTTTCTTGAAGTCAAAAGAGTGAGCTGCCAGGTCGAGCAGGTTACCTGCTGTCTCTATATTGGCCCTGATGGCATGACTGCCGATGGCATATGATACGCCGAAGCCAATACGCATAATGAACAGATCTTCATAGTTGTAGCGAAGAATGGCATTTCTGTTTGATGAGTCGTCAAGATAATTTGTCTTGAATGTGGCCGATATCCATGGCATGTATATATAATTCAGGTCAATGAGGTCGAGCTTGTAACTCACATTCTTATTAATATGCGACCATCGGTAGCGCCAGGCAGTAGAGAATACCCGTCGATGAAATTCCGGTCGATTCTGTAGGTTGTAGGTGACGGACAATTCCGACGAGGCATTATTGTTCCTCAGAAAATTTCTGGAAAGGAAGGGTGCCATAAAACGTGGGAAACGGAGCTTCGATTCTGCACCATATTCTATATAGTTGCTGTTAGAATAGCCTTCCAAACCTCGTATTGCTTCAAAAGCACCACGCAACTGGATGGAAAATAATTCCGACCCACGGAAAAGATTCCTGTTCTCATAGGTTAAGGCTGCTGCAGCACCGAAATCACCAGCTGTGTTTGTCCCTTCAGGGGCAAAAGAGATGGTACTTGGTTTATTGGTACTTAACTGGATGTTGCAATTCAACTGTAGTGTATCTTCGGCCTCCTCAAACCTGATGTTTGTATATTTCACCGCTTGCAACCGCGAGAAATTGTTATAGGTACGTTGTAAATCCGTTGCACTGTATGGTTTGCCCTCTTCGATGATGGTGTTGTTGGCAAGCACCTTGGGACGTAAACGTAACACCTCGTCGGTTCCACTGCCAAAATTAACTTTCCTAATGGTATATTGTGGGTGTGGTTTCTCTGGAGCCCTGTTACTTTCCCGGTACGGCAGTAAAGTCATCGTTAAGTCGACGAAATAGCCGTTTCTAACAGTGTCGGCCTTGAACTGTATGAAGTCTTTGTGGAAACGATAATAGCCATTATCATTCAACAGAGCTGTTATTCTCTTTCTCTCGGCGTCAAGACCGGAAACAGTAAACTTCAAACCTGGTTTTAGTGTCCACGAAGAAGATTCTTGCTTTGCCAAAAATGCCTGGATGGCAGAATCCTGAATGTCGTAATTCACCTGTCCTAAATAATATTGATGGCCTGGGTGAACCATGAAGAGCTGTGTGAGTTTCTTTCCTTTCTTCACCGTCTGGTGCTTCACGTAGGCTTGCATGAAACCTTGGTTCTGCATGGCTAAGGTCAAATCCTCGCTCGTGCGTCGTGCCATAGCCGAATCATAGATTACGGGAGGTTGTCCGAACTTTTTTAACACCCTGTTGAGCCATTTTGTCGTGTCCCTGCCTGCCAATGAATAGGTACCCAAGGGGATATTGAGTAAAGAGAACCATTTAGCGTTTGGCTTTTGCTTGATGTATGGTTTAAGCAGGTCTGTTTCGTATTCAGGGTCATCGGAAAGAATGACGGTTTTCTTGAGAAGATATTGTCCGTCGGGCACAAATTTAGTTGTGGAGCAGCCCACAATAATGGCTCCCACAAAACAAACGGCAAATAGTCGACCCGATAGAACTTTTAACTTTTTCATAAGAAAAGCCCGTAAAGTTACGAAACGTTTGCAAAGTTAGCATTTTTTATCCACAGATTGCGTGTGATTTAGTTTTTTTATCCACACGAATCGCCTTTTGTCAATCAAAAACTGTAATTTTGCAGCATGATTAGCAAGAATCTCGTCAAGAAAGTGCATCAGTTGTCGATGAAGAAATTTCGGGATCTGAACCATCAGTTCGTGGCCGAGGGCCCAAAGGTTTGCCGTGAGCTTCTCGGACATGCAACCTTACGTCTCTTGATATGTACCGATGATTTCGATCTAAAGGACATTGCAGCAGAGAATGTGGTACGTGTCTCTGATGACGAACTGCGTAAGGTGAGCTTCTTGCAACATCCCCAGCAAGTGTTGGCGATATTTGATAAGATGGAATCTTCCATGTCTTTGGAAGAAGTGGTTGCAAACAGCAAGGACCATCTTACACTGCTCTTGGACGGTGTGCAAGATCCCGGCAATATGGGCACAATCATCCGAGTAGCCGACTGGTTCGGTGTAGAAAATGTCATCTGTAGTCACCAGAGTGCTGATATTTGGAACCCCAAAGTAGTTCAAGCAACGATGGGTAGTATAGCTCGTATTAATGTCTTATATGCTGACTTGCAACAACTGTTGTCCGAAAGGAAAGATAGTCTGCCAGTCTATGGAACATTCCTTAATGGGGAACCTTTAGGTGTACATTCTCTCTCTCGTGGTGGTCTGTTGGTTATGGGCAATGAGGGACGAGGTATCAGCGAAGAACTGCGTCCATACATCGACCATCCTATACTTATTCCTAGCTATCCTCCTGGCAGAGAGACCGCAGACAGTCTGAATGTGGCAATTGCCACGGCTATCATGTGTCATGAGTTTAGACGTGGCACCACACACTAAACACTCATTATTAATTCTCACATTTCATGGAAGAACTGTTAAAACATAGAAGTATAACAAGTTGCATTGCTGCGGCATGGCATACATGGCGCGATGATGCACGAACCATTTTGCGTAGCACATGGCTGCCCATGATTGTCACTGCCTTGGCAGGCGCGCTTCATTCCCTTGTTCACCTGAGTGATGCAACGATGGTTCATTTCCGCGAGACACAACCCCTATTTAGTGCTGTGTTGATGGGATTGGCTGCACTTTGCATGGTGGCTGGTATGATATGGCTCTTATCACGCCTTTTCAATTTCCTCAACCAGAAAGGACGAGCATATAACAAGCGTCGTTCAACAATAGATGTCTTGGGATATCTCGTCGCTTCTATTGTAGTCATGGCCATTATAGTAGGCATCCTTGCCGTGTGTGGTATACCATTTTCACCCTCTCACCCCGAACCACAGGCAGCAATGCTCATTCCTGAAGGAGTTATTCCTTCGCAGCTTTTCACAATGATCGACATCCCTTGGTGGGTGTGGCATATTGGCGGTGGTATCTTAGTATTTGTCGTGTTATTGCCTTTGGTGCACCATAGTATTCGCTACCAAATGGAGCCAGACACTTGTTATTTTCACCATTTTGTTAAGGGCTTGAAAAGTGGTGTGAAGAACTGGGGCTTTCTATTAAGTACCTCGTTTGTTGCAGCTTTGGTACTTGCATTGGTAAGCATCATCCCTGCCCTACCCCTTTTCCTGCTTCATATTGCGGAATCGCGTTCCACGGTTGGAGTCATTGATGGTGATCCAAGTGGCATGCCATCAAGCATACCTTGGCTGTATGCTATCACTTCGTTTGTCGTAGGCCTCATCATGCTATATATATGGCAAATCTTCGTGTTAACACAAACATTTGCCGTCATGCGACTGAGAAACGATGTCCCCCCACAATTTCCCACAGAGTCAACCCCTATAGAGTCATGAGAAAAAGAATATTATTCATCGACCGCGACGGAACGCTCATCGAAGAGCCCGCCGACGAGCAGATAGATAGCTTTGAGAAATTGCGTTTCAAGGCTGGTGCCATCACAAACCTGTCATTCATCGCTAAAAACCTTGATTTTGAAATGGTTATGGTGAGTAATCAGGACGGTTTAGGTACATCTTCGTTCCCCGAAGACACATATTGGCCTGTCCAGAACTTCATCTTGCAGACGTTGGAAGGTGAAGGTGTACGTTTCAAAGCCATCCATGTAGACTCACATTTTCCTGAGGACAATCATCCCAATCGAAAGCCGGGCATAGGCATGTTGAAGGATTATTTGAATAATGATGTTTATGATATTACTAACAGCTGGGTGATTGGTGACCGCGACACAGACCGACAATTGGCCAAGAACCTTGGTTGTGGAGCGCTAATTCTTGACGAAGAGGGCATGACGTGGGACAAGATTAGTGAGCTGCTCTTTGCCGGAGAGCGCAAAGTGTCTGTGAGCAGAAATACCAAGGAAACGAATATCCTCGTTGAGTTGAACCTCGACGGTCATGGGCATTGTGATATTGACACGGGACTGGGTTTCTTTAACCACATGCTTGAACAGATAGGCAAGCATGGCATGATGGATTTACACTTGCGTTGTAAGGGGGATCTGCATGTTGACGAACACCATACTATTGAAGATACAGCCATTGTTTTGGGAGAATGTCTGCGTAAGGGTTTGGGCGACAAACGAGGCATCGAACGCTATGGCTACTGCTTGCCGATGGATGATTGTCTATGTACGGTAGCATTGGACTTTGGCGGTCGTCCTTGGTTGGTGTGGGACTGTGCTTTCCAGCGTGAGCGCATCGGAGATGTGCCTACCGAGATGTTTCTGCATTTTTTTAAGAGTCTGAGTGATGCAGCTCAGATGAACTTAAACATCCGTGCCGAAGGAACTAACGAACATCATAAGATAGAAGGCGTATTCAAAGCTTTGGGCCGTTCCCTTCGTATGGCTGTGCATCGGGACATCAGCCATTTCGAATTGCCTTCAACAAAGGGGATGCTGTAATTATACTCGAACAAGAAAAAGTAATAATAGAATTCCTTTTATTTGTTCGTAAAAAAGTATCAGTCTATCCTAAAACGATGTGGCTTTGTGGCACGTTGGGGTGTGGGTGATACTCCGCCACGTGTAGGCATAGTGGCTGGTCCGGAAGACAAGGCAGCAGGCGAGGCAAAGCCTGTATATTTCATGTAACGTTGGCGCACAAGTAATACGTAGTTATAGGTTTCGTTTCCACGCATATAGCCATAACGTACCACGGGGTCACGATAGAACTGCGGGTCACTCAGCCGCAGGATAAATTGTGAGACGTCGTTCCAACGATGTGGATTGCCTCCATGTTTTTTTGTCAATGCCATGGCATCACGTACATGACCATGTCCGCCATTATAACTCGCCAAAACAAAGTTCATACGTTCTGACGGATCTGATACATCCATGAACAAACTGGATAATTCACCGATGTACCTGGCTCCACCTGCAACATTGGCCTCGGGATTGAAAATGTTCGACACCCCTAGATGAGCAGCCGTCGACGGCATGAGTTGCATCAGTCCACAAGCGCCTGCCCAGGAACGTGCCTGTGGGTCAAAGCACGACTCTTGATACGAAAGAGCGGCCAATAGACGCCAATCTGTTCCCGCCGCCGAAGCATAACGCTGAAAAAGATGGTCGTAGTTGGAGATAACCCCTCTTGCTTCACTGACTACAGGTGCGTAGACATGACGTTGCACCGCTTGGGCAGAGAAGAGAAAATCCTCAAATTGCTTAGCCTTGGCCAACAGCTCCGGCCGATACCAATGGTCGAACGAGTCAGCCAGTTCCTTGGAGTCATCTCGCACCGCCCACGCTGTGTTATTCTCATCGGAAAAAGCCCCACAGGGTAATAGCGAATCGTTCATGGCCAACTCACGTGGTAAGGGGTAGATAATGGCATCGGCTTCCCCCTTTTTCAGCCTGTCGACCATTTCCATAGTATCTTTGCACACTTCAACCCTGACTGATACGCCCCAGTTACGGCAAAACCACTCACAAAGCATATACTGAGCACCTAATCCTCGGTTGTGGTATTCATAATACACATCGGGCTGTGACATGGTGAGGACAATCATCTCTCCGTTGGTGATGATGTCGTTCCAGGTGAATTGTCCCTCCGACTGCTGCTGTTGCTCACCAACCACTGTGCCCCAAGGCGTCTTATCCGACGGTTTCCTATCGGTACATGCCATGAGAACCACGAAAGACAAGAGTGTTATAATTATCGTAAATCTATTCACAATTCTGGGATTGAGGCTTGATTTGGCTACAAAAGTAATACAATTCTTGCAAAATAGCGGGAAATGAAGTACTTTTGCAATGTTTTTTAAGGTAAAGAAAGTAAAAAAGAAGAAAGATGTTAAGAATTGCCGTACAATCCAAAGGTCGTCTATATGAAGACACGATGAACCTGTTGAGCGAGGCCGACATTAAGATTGGCAAGAGTAGACGAACACTGTTGGTACAATCTGACAATTTCCCCATAGAAGTGCTCTACCTTCGTGATGACGATATCCCACAGAGTGTGGCAACAGGCGTTGCCGACATCGGCATCGTGGGTGAAAACGAGTTCGTAGAACGCCATGAAGACGCTGATATCCTTTATCGCCTTGGATTCAGCAAATGTCGTCTGTCTTTGGCTATCCCCAAGGAAACACAATACAGCGGCCCTTCGTGGTTTGCAGGTAAAAAAATAGCCACATCCTATCCTTTTATTCTCTCACAGTATCTCAAGCAACAAGGTATTACCGCAGAGATTCATGTCATCACTGGTAGTGTGGAAATATCTCCGGGCATTGGCCTGAGTGATGCCATTTTCGACATCGTGAGCAGTGGCAGCACCTTGGTGAGCAACAACCTGAAAGAGGTGGAAGTCGTGATGAAGAGTGAGGCCGTGTTAATAGGCAATAAACAACTGTCTGAAGAGAAACGTAACATTCTTAGTCAGATGCTCTTCCGTATGGAGGCTGTTCGCGAAGCTGAAGACAAGAAATATGTTCGTATGAATGTGCCCAAGGCCCGTCTCTCCGAAATCATTGAAGTGTTGCCTGGATTGAAAAGCCCCACAATCATCCCCCTGGCCGACGATGAATGGTGCTCTGTACATACAGTGCTTGACCAAAAACGTTTCTGGGAGATTATTGGCAAATTGAAGGAACTGGGTGCTCAAGGTATCTTGGTTACCCCGATAGAAAAAATGATTTTGTAAGCATGCGTATCGTTCGTTATCCTCAACGACGTGACTGGTCACAACTTTGTGCACGTCCTCACCTCGACAATCAGGAACTATCTAAAATAGTAGGTTCTGTGCTTGCTGATGTGCGTGAACATGGCGATGAAGCTGTTAAACGCTATGAAGAACGTTTCGACCACGTAAAACTTGACACCTTAACGGTGAGTGAGGAGGAAATCACGGAGGCGCTTTCACTCGTTGGCGATCCCCTGTTGAAAGCCCTTCACCAAGCACATGACAACATTGAACGATTCCATGAAGCACAACGGTTTGAGGGCCATGTGGTGGAAACTGCTGCAGGTGTACGCTGTTGGCAAAAGGGTGTAGCTATAGAAAAGGTGGGCCTTTATATCCCCGGAGGCACTGCTCCCTTATTTAGCACTGTGTTGATGCTGGCCACCCCGGCTCGAATCGCAGGGTGCAAGGAGATTGTGTTATGTACGCCACCCGATAAGACGGGGCATGTACATCCTGCCATTCTGGCCGCAGCTCATATCGCAGGTGTCAACAAGATTTTCAAGGTCGGAGGTGTGCAAGCCATCGGTGCAATGGCTTACGGCACGGAGAGCATACCACAAGTATATAAGATTTTCGGACCAGGTAACCAGTATGTGATGGCTGCCAAACAACAGGTGAGTATCGACACTGTGGCCATCGACATGCCAGCTGGTCCGTCGGAGGTGTGTGTCATTGTCGATGAGACGAGTGACAGTTGTTTCGCTGCGGCCGACCTATTGTCACAAGCTGAACATGGTGTCGACTCACAAGTAGTACTTATTAGTACCTCGGAAACAAAGATGAAGGAGATAGAAGAAGAGACGAATAGACAACTGTGTGCCTTACCACGAAAGGAAATCGCTGAGCGGTCGTTAGCCAACAGTCTCTTTATCTTGGTTAATGATACCGACGAGGCTATCGCCTTGAGCAATGAATATGCGCCCGAACACCTGATTTTAGCAACTGCCGACTACCGAGCCTTAGCTGATAAAGTGGTGAATGCCGGTAGTGTGTTCATGGGATGTTGGGCCTGTGAGAGTGCTGGTGACTATGCAAGCGGTACTAATCACACACTACCTACACATGGCTGGGCAAAGTCATATAGTGGTGTCAACCTTGACAGTTTCATCCGAAAAGTCACTTTTCAGGAGCTAACCACTGAGGGCATTGACAGCATAGGCGAGGCCGTAGAACAGATGGCTACAGCGGAGTCATTGGATGCTCACAGCCGTGCCATGACCTATAGAATAGCACAAAGAAAAGAGGAACAATGAGAATATTGGAAGAATTAGTAAGAAAGAACGTATGGGCGTTGTCACCCTACAGTAGTGCCCGAGACGAATATTCGGGCAAGGAAGCCCATGTGTTTTTGGATGCCAACGAAAACCCGTATAACGGACCACTGAACCGCTATCCCGACCCATTACAGAGAGACTTGAAAAAACGTCTGTCCGCTATCAAAGGTGTTGCTCCCGAACAGATATTTTTGGGTAATGGAAGCGATGAAGCCATTGATCTTTGTTATCGTGTATTCTGTGAGCCTGGGCGCGACAATGTGGTAGCTATTGACCCAACATATGGCATGTACAAGGTATGTGCCGACATTAATAACGTGGAGTATCGTCAGGTATCGCTGGATGAGCATTTTGGCTTTAGCGCAGCTAAGTTGTTGGAGCGTGCTGACAAACACACAAAACTCATCTGGCTTTGTTCGCCCAACAACCCCACAGGCAACAGTCTCGACCACGATGAGATTATGACTGTCTTGCAACAGTTCCATGGCATCGTGGTCATTGACGAAGCATATGGCGACTTCTCGGCGCAAAAAAGTTTCCGCGAGGAATTGGCTAATTATCCATACCTTATCGTGCTCAATACGATGAGCAAGGCATGGGGGTGCGCAGCCATACGAATGGGCATGGCCTTCGCCAGCAAGGAAATCATCCAGTTATTCAACAAGGTGAAATACCCTTATAACGTGAACCAATTGACACAGGAAACAGCATTGGATGCTTTGAAAGACCCGTATCGTGTACGTGATTGGGTGAATGAGTTGCTTCGTGAGCGTGAGCGCACCATCAAGGCGTTCAGTCAACTACCCATTTGTCGTAAGGTCTATCCCACTGACGCCAATTTTTTCCTTTGTGAGGTGACAGATGCCAATAGCATCTACCGATACCTGGTGGATCAAGGCATTATCGTTCGCAACCGCACGAAGGTGCACTTGTGCCAAGGGTGCCTACGCATCACCATTGGTACAAAAAGAGAGAACACCGAACTAATCGGTGCTCTCAGAAGATTCTCTTAAATATCACATTCATTCTTCTGGATATTCAAATTTATCACCCGTCTGTCGTATCAGTTCGCGGCGGAAATAGTCTGAATATCCAGGTCGCTGCACTCTCTCTTGTATTCCTTCGGGTGTGCGGAGAAACTTACCATCTTTCTCGGGTTTCACAGCCATGTCGTTGTACTTGACGATGAGGTAGATGGCTAGTTGCTTCCATCGTTCCAACATCTGCTGGGCCACCTCAACACTATAATCGTTAAGGTAGCGCGATGCAGCAAGTTCATCGGTCTTGCATAGCTGCACTGCCTTTTGTTCCACAGCCGCTTGACGTTCAAAATATGAGTCTTCCAAAGAATCACGTACCTGCTTGAGTGATGGGAACATCTGGGAATAACGCGGATAGACCATGTTCGACACCCAGTTGCATACCCAGAAGGCGTTCTTGTCGGAGAATGTCAGAGCATCGGCACCGGGTGTGTTATAACATTCTGGACGGTGGGTCATACCGCAATAAATAGGTGTATATGCCACCATATTACCATCGTCGTTACCCCACCACATCAGGCCGCCCACCTGTCGAGGCAGCCATGAACGCATCTGACTGACGTAGGAGAAGCCCGTCTGCTGTGTTGATGTGGGTCGTTCGTTAAAATATTTTTTCCCGTCGATTTCGAAGGTAAGAGGTGTGGGACGATACGGCATATTCCAAATACCTTGGGCGATATCTTGGTCAAGTGACATTGGAGTACCCTCGAAGTGGTCGCGCATACATTCCTGCACATCGCGTACGCTCACTTTCTTGTTGGGAACAATCCACAGGGGCATAGGCTCGGCATTCTTCTCCTTACCCATGGCGTATGGCAGGTACCGGTCGAAATTATCAGAGAAATGGTTGAAGAAGCTCCACACCCTCGCTTCGCAATATCTACGCCCAGAGAAGTCGGGTTTTGCATATGCTTCATTCCAACTGAAGTCGGCTTCCTTGCCGGTGAACCAACCCTTCTCGCGAGCAAACTTCACCACATCTTTGGCATAGAGCACATTTTTCTTGTCCTTCATGTTAAAGGTGGTGATACGGCTTTGATTGGCATGAGCGCAGATGGCATTGTCAGGAATACGAATAGCCACCCACACAACTCCTTTGGAACCAGGTCCCTTACCCATCATTTCCATAATCCAAGCCTCGTTGGGATCGCATACGCTGAAGGTCTCCCCTTCGGAGTTATATCCGTAAGTGTTGGCCAACGTCGTCATTACCTCAATGGCCTCCCTCGCTGTCCGCGATCGCTGAAGTGCTATGTAGATGAGTGAGCCATAATCAAGTATGCCAGTTGGGTCGACCATTTCCTCACGACCTCCATAGGTGGTCTCACCTATCGTCACTTGATATTCGTTAATATTGCCAATGACATTGTAGGTCACTTCAGCTTCGGGTATCCGTCCATGGAAGACATTAGTATCCCAATCGTATACATCACGCATGGTTCCTTTTGGATGGGTTCCAGCTGGATAATGGCAAAGGTTCTGAAACATACCATAATCATCGGCATTATAGGTACAGATAACCGACCCGTCGGTGGATGCTCCTTTGGCTACGATAAAATTGGTGCAGGCTGTGGCATAAGCAGCCAAACACATCACGAACAATAAAGCTATTTTCCTCATGATATCAGTAGTTAATATAATCTGTTACTTGTTGTTTGTTGTTCCTCCGATCCCATGCCACTAGTGCTAAGGATCGTTGTTGGCCCGTTTTCTTAATGGGCGTCTTTTTTAAGCGACATACATATTTCTTTGAATGAGGTACAGGTTCGAAAAGCACGAAATAGCCATCGATAAATCCTTCTACCCGGTCAACACCAGAGAGGGTGTCTTTCACCTCATACGTTATGGTTCCGGCATCACTCCATTTCGCTTTCTCGACAGGTGATATAACAGGCGATAGGTCGTCGTAGCCCAAAGTGAAAACGCCCCCTAATTCGCGCGTGGGGGCAGTCACCCAACCTTCATCTGTATTACCACCGAGAAATGAGCCGTCAACCTTTACAAACAGTTTCGTTGAATCAATTACTTGTCTGGTAATGTGTAAAGCTATATCGGCTGGATGGAATAAAGGGGTCGATTTCTTTGTGAAAGAATATTTTCCCGACCATCGGGCAGTGTCAGCTGCCAACGAAAGGATAACGTTGTCAGACAAGCAACCTTTGGGGATATACACTCTTACGCCTGACTGATCGATGGCGTTTTCCTCATCCCATTTCAATTCCTGTCTCTGACCGGATGGTATGCTATCCTGGGATATATTCTGCTTTTTCCCGATGACACGGAACTCATACACCCGTTCATTGCCAAAGAAATCTTTAAGCACATACTTGAGTTTGTATGTCCTTTCTTGGTTAAAGCAGATATAGCCTTTATTTTTATCCGTTGTTAAAAATGGCAGTTCGTTGCCCGGTTCTACAAATGATTTCATGAACCATCGCTTACTTTCCTTGAACTCGTCGTAATCGCCCCAAGAATTGACCATTCGATTCATATCCGTAGGTATTCCATTGACATCACTGTGGAATACCTCTACATCATCAACGAACAGTGTCGTGTAACGGATGCCATAATGGTTGGATGACCCCTCCATGAAATCATCAGCGCTGATAGCAAAACCAACCTTACCCCATGCAGTCAACGAGTCGGGCAAAAGACCTTCCTTGAAAGTGAGCATCATTTTCCGCGTTTTTCCACAGAATGCCCCTTCTCTAGGTTGCGGATAAGCCATGATGGCGGAAGCCTCAGGGCGTTTACCGTCTTTCACAACGCCGTCAGGTAGGAAACCCAATGGGTCATACATGTCCCATGTATCAGTCTGGTGAATTTCTAAATGTAGATGGGGTCCCATGCTGGCACCAGTATTGCCACTCAATGCGATGACTTGACCGCTGACCACAGGACAGTCGGAGGCACGGAAAGGAATCTCACCATCCCATGACTTATGGCTGTATTGCCATTGCTTGACCCTGGCCTCTATGGCTGGAGAGAAACGCTGCAGATGTGCATAAACACTTGTATATCCATTGGGATGGCGTACGAAGACGGCATTGCCATAACCAGAAGTCGACACCGATACCTTGCATACAAAACCATCCCCGATGGCATGCACCGGTTTTCCTTCCTCTTGCTGTGTCTTAATGTCTATGCCTCCATGAAAATGATTCGGTCGAGGCTCTCCAAAGTTTCCAGCAAGAGAAATCTCAAAATTTACGGGCGACACAAAGGACGCGAATAGTAATAGTAACGAAATGTTTAACATGCTTTGAAGCTCATGTCAAGTCCTTTGACCGAATGAGTGAGCGCACCAACTGATACATAGTCTACGCCACATTCAGCGTAACTCCTAATGGTGTCAAAGGTGATGCCGCCGCTTGATTCCGTCTCATAGCGACCACCAATTATCTCCACTGCTTTACGGGTATTCTCTACACTGAAATTGTCGAGCATGATTCGATCAACGCCGCCACAATCCATCACCTGTTGCAATTCATCGAAATTACGCACTTCAATCTCAATCTTCAGGTCTAGTCCCTTTTCCTTGAGATATGTATGGCAGCGGTTAATGGCATTAGCAATGCCGCCAGCAAAATCTACATGATTATCCTTGAGCAGAATCATGTCAAACAAGCCTATGCGGTGATTGACGCCACCACCGATTTTCACCGCCTGTTTTTCCAACATACGCAATCCTGGTGTTGTCTTCCTAGTATCAAGCACATGTGTCTTCGTGCCCTCAAGCAATTTAACATATCTGTTAGTATTAGTAGCTATGCCGCTCATTCGCTGCATAATATTGAGCATAAGGCGTTCCGTCTGCAGCAGGCTTTGCACCTTACCCGATACCACCATGGCAATGTCGCCAGGTTTTACATGGGCTCCATCTTGAATGAGTACTTCAACCTGCAAAGTGGGATCGAAATGGTCAAACACTTTTTTTGCCATTTCAATTCCTGCTAATATTCCCTCTTCCTTAATTAAAAGGTGAGAACGGCCCATAGCATCAGCAGGTATACAACATAGTGTAGTATGGTCGCCATCACCGATATCTTCGGCAAAAGCAAGGTCGATTAAACGATCCACTAGTTCATTGACTGTCAGCATAATACTTTATTTAGGGGTTAATATATTATTGTAGCCATTTTCCTGTATCGACGTGAAATGCCATCATGCGACCATCCTCGTCAGGCTTCAGTTCAATCGTACCACCTAACCAGATGACGTTGGGTGGCTCATTCTGGAACTGTTTCAGACCTATCACCTCGCCACCAAGAAGTGCCACGGCTGCCATTTTCCAAGAGCCGTGAGAGGTTGTGACGACATGAGCGGCATACCATTTCAATGATTGATTCATTTTTTGACAGGTTTTCCGTGAACAAATGAACCCCTATCCTGTGTTTTATCTTCTTGGGGCTGTCGTGAGGCATCCGACTTGGATGAAATTGTCGGTTTGTTAGGCATCGGACTTTGAATGCCAATATCTTTGGGTCGGGAGGAAATTCCTTTTGATGGTGCTGCTGGTAAGCTGTCCCTTGATACAGGTTGAGTAGAAGCATCACCCTTCTCATCGGACTTTTCCGCCTTTTTTTCATGCATCTTCACAGCCTTTATGTTGCTGATAGAAAGGATTTTTAGCGTGGTACTTTTTTTGTCGCTCATGGTTGTAGGCATATATACGAACCCTCTTATCTCTTTTACACCGAGGTGGTTATTGTCAGCTAATTGCAACGAATAGTGGTTGTTTGATGAGATATTCATCTGCGTCTTCGCCACGCTGTCGTTGTTAAATCGTAAAGCCAGCAATGCCACTGCATCCCTTGAACCTTCCTGGACAATAAAATGTGTATCAAATACCAACATCACCTTATCACCAGCATGGAAAGCCGTATCTGTCTTAAGGTGGAAACGGATGATATTATTTGGTTCATTAGGGAGAAGGATTGCTGTAGGAGGTCCGACCCAGACATTTGAGGTATCGCCTCTTATACCTTCTTCACCATAAAGACGTATATCATTAGCTGATGCACCCAAGCCAATGGCTTCGTCGGAGAGTCGTTGGGCTACCTCTTCATATATCTTCTGTAATTCTTCTGTATGACGGAAATAATAGGTGAGCGACGAGTCCAATTGTTGCTGTGTTACACCATGTTTCTTGAGTGCTTCCAAACGATAAGCCATCTGGCGTTCACTGGAATTGCCTCCCTTCCCATCATATAATACCAACCCATCTGCCAAATGATAGTCGTAGAGTACATCTACCATTTTCTTTGGACGAAGATATTGGCTTGGAACTTTTGGCTTACACGCCATAATCCCCAGCAATAATAAAATAATGCTCCATGCGGCATGCCGTGTCATGAGCGTCAGTCTTTTAATTCTTCGTCGTTGTCGACTTCTTTTTTCTTAGAGAAAAGCGAAATGGTGGCTAGTTCTTTCCTACAGAAAATCAGCAGAGCTACAACACCAGTAGATATGGCCGCGTCGGCAAAATTAAAGACCGGAGAGAAAAAGATGAAATGCTCGCCTCCCCAGAAAGGCACCCAGCTAGGCAGATCCGTTTCGATGATGGGGAAATAGAACATATCCACCACCCTACCTTTCAGAAAGTCGCCATATCCCTGGCCGAATGGCATCCAATGTGCCACTTGATAGTACGTGGATTCCGAGAATACCAGACCATAGAACATAGAGTCAAAGATGTTGCCTGCAGCTCCCGCCATGATGAGTGCCATCAATGCAATGTATAAAGTACGAGCCTTCTGCTTTACCAATTTGCAAATATACCACCCGATAATGATAACAGCAGCAATACGGAACAGACTCAACGCCAGTTTTGGGATGATGGTCATGCCGTAGGCCATGCCGTTATTTTCGACGAAACTGATGTAGAACCAGTCGGTCATATGTACCGACTCGTGAAGGCACAAATGAGTCTTGACCCAAATCTTAATGATTTGGTCGATGACGAGTACCCCTAACACGATGCCCACCGCCATCCATGCCAAGCACTTGGTCTTCTTTTCCGGGGCCATAACTTATTTCTTGCGTGCATTCTTCGATGCCACGCTCAATGTGGCATGAGGCACGGCGCGTAACCGCTCCTTGGGAATCAGCTCACCCGTAATACGGTCGATGCCGTACGTCTTGTTCTCTATGCGGATAAGTGCCGCTTCCAAACCTTGGATGAATTTCTGCTGGCGGGATGCCAATTGTATCAATTCTTCCTTGCTCTGTGTGGCACTGCCCTCTTCGAGCACTTTGTAAGTGGGCGACGTGTCGTCAACATCGTTTCCGTCGGCATTCATCAGTTGACGCATCATCTGACTATAATCTCGTTTGGCAAGTGCCAGTTTCTCGTTGATGATGGTACGAAACTCTTCCAGTTCCTCATCACTGTAACGTGTTTTTTCAGCCATAATTTGCTTATGTTATTAGGTTTATACTTTATTCACAGATATATTCACTTTGAAATCGTCGAACTCCACCTCACTACCGTTGTTCGGGGCGAACGAGATATTTTCGGCCAGCACTTGCTGGGAGATGTATTCGTTATATTCACCGACAGCTTCCTGCAACTGTAAATTCTCAGAGATAACAACCTTGATGCGGTCGGTAATTTCCAACCCCGATTCTTTGCGCAGGTTCTGGATGCGGTTGATGAGTTCACGGGCCATACCTTCTTTTCGCAGGGCATCTGTCAGTTCCACCTCAAGGGCAACGGTAAGATTACCTTCATTGGCCACCAGCCAACCCTTGATGTCTTCGCTGATGATTTCCACATCCTCAGCCAATACTTGAAGCTTTTGTCCCTCGACCTCTATGTCGATGGTTCCGTTCTCTTGCAACTTGGCAATTTGCTCTTGCGACAATTCTGCCATAGCAGCAGCCACACCCTTCATTAGTTTGCCGTATTTCTTGCCCATGGTGCGGAAGTTACATTTTACCTTCCTAACCAAGATGCCGGCACCCTCAACAAAGTTCAGCTCTTTCACATTCACCTCTTTCTTTATGAGGTCGGCCATGGCTTCGATATGTCGACGTTGTTCATCGTCAACGGCAGGAATCATAATTTGCTGTAATGGTTGACGCACCTTGATGTTCACCTTCCGGCGTAATGCCAATGTCATAGATGTGATGTCCTGTGCCATTGTCATGCGTGCCTCCAGTTCACGGTCAATGACTCTCTCATCCACCTCGGGTAAGGTGTCCAAGTGTACACTGTCCTTTTTCCCGCCCAAATCACGATAGAGACGGTCTGAATAGAACGGCGCGAAAGGAGCCAACAGCTTAGATACAGTCATTAAGCATGTATGAAGTGTGAGATAAGCCGACCGTTTGTCGTCACTCATTTCTTTACCCCAGAAACGTTTGCGGTTCAATCGCACATACCAATTTGACAAATCATCGTTGACGAAACTGTCAATGAGACGTCCTGCCCTTGTGGGGTCGTAGTTATCCATCTCCTCTCGCACACCTTTGATAAGTGTATGAAGCGATGACATAATCCATCGGTCGATTTCAGGCACCTCAAAATCCTTGGCAAATTCAACCTTTTCTTCAGGGTCGAAGCCGTCAACATTGGCATAGAGGGCGAAGAAACTGTATGTGTTATAAAGCGTTCCAAACAATTTGCGGCGAACCTCATCCACCCCATTGGGGTCAAACTTCAGGTTGTCCCATGGTTCCGAGTTAGTCATCATATAGAAACGTACTGCATCGGCGCCATATTGTCCAATCATATCGAATGGGTCTTTCACATTGCCTTTGTGCTTACTCATCTTTTCGCCAGTAGCATCAAGCACAAGCCCCGTAGAGATAACATTCTTGAATGCCACGCTGTCGAACACCATCGTGGCTATCGCATGGAGTGTGAAGAACCAACCACGTGTCTGGTCTACACCCTCATTGATAAAGTCAGCAGGGAAAGCCAATCGTTGGTCGATAGCCTCTTTGTTCTCAAATGGATAGTGTATCTGTGCGTAAGGCATGGCACCAGAGTCGAACCACACATCGATGAGGTCGCTCTCGCGATGCATGGGCTTGCCAGTATCGCTAACTAACATGATATTGTCCACATAGGGACGGTGCATGTCAATGCGGTCGTAGTTATCCTGTGAGAAATCACCGGGAATAAATCCTTTGACTTGTAATGGGTTCTCCTGCATTACCCCTGCCTCGACTGCTTTCTCAATCTCAGCATATAACTGTTCCAAACTGCCAATACAGATTTCCTCATCGTCTTCGCTACGCCAGATTGGCAGTGGTGTGCCCCAGAAACGGCTGCGTGAGAGATTCCAGTCATTCAGGTTCTCAAGCCAGTTTCCGAAACGTCCCGTGCCCGTCGATTCAGGTTGCCAATTGATGGTTTTGTTCAATTCAAACATGCGCTCTTTCTTCGCCGTGGAACGGATGAACCAGCTGTCAAGGGGATAATAGAGCACAGGCTTGTCGGTACGCCAGCAATGGGGATAATTGTGTACGTGTTTTTCTATACGCAGAGCAGAGCCCTCCATCTTCATCTCCATGCAGAGTACGATGTTCAAGTCTTCTGCTTTCTCTGCAGCTTTCTCATCATACTTACCATCTACATTGAACTCTGGTTTATAAGCGTTCTTCACGTAGTCACCTGCATGTTTTTTATAGGCTTCTAGATTGACACAATAATCAATGAAGTTTTTGTCCAGCGCTTCCACTTCATAATATTTGCCTTGCAGGTCAACCATCGGACGGGTCTCCGCTTTTTTGTTGATGAGGAAGAGTGCCGGCACAGCAGCATCTTTAGCCACCTTGGCATCATCTGCACCAAATGTGGGTGCAATATGCACGATACCCGTACCATCCTCAGTGGTTACATAGTCGCCAGGAATGACACGGAAAGCACATTCCTCCATCTCAACGAACCGTTCTTTGCCGTTTTCGCTTGTAAACACCTTGTCGGGATGCGCCTCGGCATAGTCGGTCACATACTGTGGAGCGTTGGCATCTATGCGCTGGCAAGGTTTGATCCACGGCATGAGTTGACGATAATGCAAACCTACCAAGTCGACTCCCATATATTCACCTACGATACGATAAGGCACCACTTTATCACCATGTTTGTATTCCTCGAGGGGCTTCTCTGCTCCTTCCGGCTTGAAATAGGCATTCACCAGTTCCTTTGCCATGACGAGGGTGATGGGCTCATCGTTATAGGCATTGTAAGTTTGGATGGCTACATATTCAATTTTCGGTCCTACGCAGAGTGCAGTGTTTGAGGGAAGCGTCCATGGCGTTGTCGTCCATGCTGCAAAATAGGGCTTGCCCCATCTCGTCCATTCTTCTTTTGGGTCAAGTGCCAGAAAGAGTGCAGTGGCCGTAGTGTCCTTTACATCGCGATAACAACCCGGTTGATTGAGCTCATGGCTGGAAAGACCTGTTCCTGCGGCCGGAGAATAAGGCTGTATGGTATAACCCTTATATAGCAGACCTTTGTCATACAACTGCTTCAGTAGCCACCATAGCGTTTCAATATATTTGTTATCGTATGTGATATAGGGATGGTCGAGGTCGACGAAATAACCCATTTTCTCGGTGAGTTCGCGCCATTCTGCTGTAAATTTCATCACGTTTTGGCGGCAACGACTGTTGTATTCCTCAACAGAGATGTATTTGTCCGACTCTTTGTTGTCAATATCAGCCTTGGTGATGCCCAGTTCTTTCTCAACACTCAGTTCCACGGGCAGTCCATGGGTATCCCAACCTGCCTTGCGGTGTACTTGGAACCCACGCATCGTCTTATAACGATTGAATGTGTCCTTAATACTTCTTGCTAATACATGGTGTATGCCAGGGTGTCCGTTGGCTGAAGGAGGCCCTTCATAAAATACAAACTGAGGACAGCCCTCACGTTCTGTAATCGAGCGCCAGAAGATATTCTGTTTGTTCCACTCGTTAAGGATTTCTTCATTTACAGCAGTCAGGTTAAGACCGCAATGTTCGGCAAATTTCTTAGCCATTTTTATCGTCGGAATTTTGTATGTTTTATGTATTTCTTTCAATTAAGGTGCAAAGATAGACAAAATTTCCGACATAATCATTGATATACCTAAAAAATCACCATTCGTTATACAAAAAATCCCTCTTCTTACCTCTCACCTCTTGTCCCTAACTATCTATGTAGCTATCCTTGAAGCCCAGGAAATAAAGTACTCCGTCGAGACCGATGGTGTTGATGGACTGTTTGGCGGTTGCAACTACACGCGGTTTGGCATGGAAGGCAATGCCCAAACCAGCTTGAGAAATCATAGGCAGGTCGTTTGCACCATCACCTACGGCAATAGTCTGCGCCAGGTTCACCTTTTCTACCTGAGCGATCAGTTTTAGCAATTCTGCTTTACGGTGGCCATCAACAATCTCGCCAACATAACGGCCCGTGAGTTTTCCATTGTCATCTACCTCCAGCTCATTGGCATACATATAGTCGATACCATAGCGACGTTGCAGTTGTTCACCGAAGAACGTGAAACCACCACTAAGGATGGCAATCTTATACCCACAGCGTTTGAGTACCGTCATTAATCGGTCAACACCTTCGGTGACGGGTAGATGGTCAGCAATATCCTGCATCACGCTCACATCTAACCCCTTAAGCAATGCCACCCGTCGTGTAAAACTCTCCTTAAAATCTATCTCTCCACGCATGGCACTCTCGGTAATGACTTTTACCTCATCGCCTACGCCGGCTCGTATAGCCAACTCGTCAATGCACTCTGTCTGTATCAGCGTGGAGTCCATGTCAAAGCATATCAACCGTCGCATACGCCGGAACATGTCATCGCGTTGGAACGAGAAATCAAATTCCATGTCAGAAGCCAGACGCATTAGGTCGGCCTGCATGGCTGCTCGGTCGGCGGGTGTACCTCTCAACGAGAATTCGATGCAGGCTCTGACGTTGCGCTCGGGATGCAAAAGGCTCGGACGTCCGGTCAGTCGCAGGATGGAGTCTATGTTCAATCCTTGTGAGGCGATAACTTTTGTGGCTGCTTCTATCTGACGTGCCGAAAGGCTTCTGCCGATGATGGTGAGGATATAGCGGTGCTTACCTTGCTGTCCCACCCACTGTTCATATTCTTCATCAGTGATGGGCGAGAAACCGATGTTCACGCCCAATTCTGTGGCCTTGAAGAGCAAATCCTTCATCACCTGTCCCGAGTGCATCTCATCCATGCGTATGAGAATACCCAAGGTAAGCGTACTGTGAATATCGGCCTGACCGATATCAAGCACTTTAGCATCGTACTTGGCCAGGATAGACATGATGGATGCTGTCAGTCCCGGACGATCCTGTCCGGAAATACGCACGAGGATTTGTTCTTCTTTTGTAGACATAAATATTCTTTAATTTTCAATCTTAAAAGACGTAAGCTGCTTTCAGACCAATAGTGTGTACCTGAATTTCCAGCGGTGGAATGGCATTGAAACCATATTCAAGGGATAAGCGGAGATCATGGCCGTCAAGATTCATGTTGACACCGCCTCCAAGGAAGAGACCGAAGCCCAACATGTCGGCTCCTTTCTTGTCGAAAGCGTCCTTGCCAACCCAATAGTCTGAACCAATGTTCTTTGAGTCGAAGCCAACAAGGTAGTTACAGTTGACACCGCCATAAATAAAAGGCGCATATTTCTTTGCCCTGTCGAAAATATAGTTCACGCCGAGACGAATTTGGAACTGACCATATTTCACTTCTTTTTTCAATGCGTTATCGTCTTTGGAGTACGACTGATAGCCGAAGTTGAACATACCCATGAACGAGAGGTCGGGATTGTTAAGCATTTGCGCTTCCGTGCCGATACCTATCGACGGCTCAAAGGAACTGAAACTAATGCTTCCCTCCTTAGTGACAGTGGGGTCGTTGGGGTCGGTAGTTAACCGCATGGCTGCAAAAGCCGCTCCAGCCTCGATGCGAAACCTGAACTTCACCGATGACCCATCGCCAGGAGCCTGAACGGAGGATTTAGACTCTACACTATAAGAGGAGGAGTTCTCTTCTTCGGGATTCACGTTTGCTTGTACCGTCTGCACCATGGCTAAAGCCATCAGCACCAACGAAAATTTAAATATCTTTTTCATATTTTTGTTTAATTTATTTAAAATATGCTGCAAAGATATACATTATTTTTAAATATGCAAGCGAATCAGCCAATTATTTTAAAACGAGCAAATTTAATAAGCAGTTGTTTTGTTCCTACATGTTCAAACTGCACAGTTATCTTGGCATTGTCGCCTGTCCCTTCCACACGCAGCACTCTACCTTTTCCAAATCGAGAGTGTTCGATGATGTTGCCTTCGTGAACATTCACATTTGCAATATTCGTGGGAATATTTGAGTCAGTTGGCACACTCGAACTTACTTTGACAAAACCTCGAGGAGGCGTGGTTTGTTTCGGTTTGGGGTCAGCACGGAATTGGTTAGCCACCGGGTTGGCGTTCTGCCACCGCGAATAACGGTTGGTATTAGGATGATTGTCTGGTCCCCATGATTCTGCAGCATCGTGTCGCATGTCAGCCAGATAGGCGCGTCGGGTTGTTGAATAATTCTGTTGTTTGACAGGCAGGCCATCTACTACCTTTTCAATCAAGTTGGGGTCGATGTCTCGTAAGAAACGGCTGGGTACAAAAAATTCTGCCTTACCATATCGGTAACGATTCTTTGCGCTGGTAAGGAAGCATCGCTTCTCTGCTCGTGTTATGGCCACATAGAGCAAGCGCCGCTCCTCCTCCATCTCACGTGCGCTGTCCATGGCCATCTGACTGGGAAAGATATTCTCATCCAGTCCCACAACAAACACGTACGGAAACTCAAGTCCCTTGGCACTATGTACGGTCATAAGCGATACCTTCGACTGCTCGTCGTCGGCACTCTCCAGGTCGGTGATGAGTGCCACTTCTTGCAGAAAGTCAATCAAGGCTACGTTCTCTCCCATCCCCTCCTCCTGTCGGTTATCAACAAATTCATGAATCGAATTGAGTAGTTCCTGGAGGTTTTCCTGTCGTGCTATACCCTCCACAGAATTGTCACTCATGATTTCTTTCATGATACCTGACCTGCTGATAATCTGTTCGCCTACCACTGACACATTTTCGTTCTGAGCTATTTCCATGAATCCTTTAATAAGCGCGCAGAAGTCTTTGATTTTCTGCAAGGTGCCATTATTGACATTCAGTTGGTATTGCTCGGCATTATCTGCGATATGCCACAGGCTTGCACCATGTTGCAAAGCCATTTGTATAATCTTATCTACCGTCGTATTGCCGATACCGCGTGTTGGGTAATTGACAATACGTCGGAAAGCTTCCTCATCATTGGGATTAGCCACCAACCGCATATAGGCAATCGCATCTTTCACCTCTTTACGCTGGTAGAAACTCAAACCGCCATAAATACGGTATGGGATGTTGAGCTTGCGCATCTGTTCCTCAAACTTTCGGCTCTGTGCATGGGTGCGATACAACACTGCAAAATCATTGTAATCAGCTTTGTCCTTACGCATGATGGCTTTTAAGTCGCGGCACACAAGTATTGCTTCTTCGTCATCGCTCACACACTCATGGTAGGTCAGGTTCTTTCCTACGTCGTTTTTACTGTAAACCTCTTTATGTATTTGTCTTTGATTGTGGCTGATAAGACTGTTTGCTGCCTCTACGATACGTTGTGTGGAACGATAATTACGCTCCAGTTTGAATAATCGGCATTGTGGGTAATGTTTTTGGAAATCAAGCATGTTGTCTAGGTTGGCTCCTCGGAAAGCATATATGCTCTGTGCGTCGTCGCCCACCACACACAGCCGTTGGTTCTCCTTGGTGAGTTGCCAAACGATGGCCTGTTGGGCATGGTTAGTGTCCTGATATTCGTCGACAAGCACGAACTGAAACCGTTCCGCATAACGTTTGCGTATTTCCTCATGGTCACGGAAGAGTTTGAAGGTGAGCAGCAACAGATCGTCAAAGTCCATGGCGTTAGCCTGACGGCAACGTTCTGCATAAGCAGTGAAAATGGAGTGCGTCTGCGGGAGACGTGCATTGCGGTCGCGCTCCATCAGCGTGGCATGTTGGGGATAAGCCACCTCGTCGATGAGATGGTTCTTTGCCATGGAGATATGTCCCTGTATGGTAGCTGGCTTATACACCTTGTCGTCAAGTTTCATCTCCTTGATGATATTCTTGATGAGTGAACGTGAGTCGGACTCATCGTAAATAGTAAATCCTGACACAAAGCCTATATGCTGGCACTCGTAACGAAGGATGCGGAGGAAGACGGAGTGGAAGGTACCCATTTGCAGATATTTGGCGTTGTCGTCGCCTACCAGCTGCCCTATTCTACTCTTCATCTCTCGAGCTGCCTTGTTGGTAAAGGTGAGTGCGAGGATACTCCAAGGCTTATAACCCTGTTGAAGCAGGTAGGCTATCTTATAGGTGAGCACACGCGTCTTTCCCGAACCAGCACCTGCTATGACAAGCGATGGACCGTCGAGGTATTCCACTGCTACACGTTGGCTATCGTTAAGTTGGCGAAGCATCTTTCCTGTTTAGTGTAAAAATGGTCTGTGATTTGGGATATATAATTTGCTTGAGATTTGAGCACCTCAAACTTCCAATTTCAATTATCAATCTAATAGGATGAAAGCTGCCCAGAATTGAGGATGGTCATATTGGCCTTTGTCATAAGTACGTAGGTGCTGTTGGGCGTTGCGGAATGCCAGACGTTTCGGCTGACCAAGGAGAATGTTATCGTAGAACGAGGTCATGAGTATCTGTGTGGCCTCATCTGCCACTTCCCATAAGCTCATGATGAGCGACTGTGCGCCCGCCTTCTTGAAGCCTCGTTGCAAACCAAATACCCCTTCGCCTTGATTTATATCCCCATTGCCCGTCTTGCAGGCGGAGAGCACCACTAGGTCGAGACCACGTAAGTCAAGACGTGAGATCTCTTGTGCCGTGAGAATACCGTCGTCGGTTCCCATAGGCATAGCCATTCCTTTCAATGCATTATTAGCACCAGCGAAGAGCAAACCACTGCGTGTGAGCGCCTTGTCCTCAATCTCGGCAGCGGTCAAGCCATTACTTACACTGACGAATTTCAGTTTGCTTAGCTTACTAGCTTGTTGTTCCGTAAAATAAAAACCATGAGTGGCGATATGCAGGATATGGGGAGCATGGGTGGATATTGCTTTTACAGAACTTTCCGTGGCTTTGGCACCGGTATGGATGTTAGATACATGGTGTTTCTTGTCGAATGATGCTTGTATGGTCTCCACTTCGGCAAGTGAGGATGGAAGGTATTTGGCAGAGAACCCCCGCATGGGTAGGCTGTCAACGAATGCGCGATGAAGTGACTCGCTGAGTTCACGTATTTCTGCAACATCTGATTCTGCCGAAGGAGCGGTAGTGGTCGTGGCAGACGAAGTACCATAGTCCACTCCGCCGAACAAAGAGGCTAACACTTCGTTCTCTCCCACCTTCCTGGAACGTGCTGCGGGAGTATTCAAGTCAAGGATTTCCCTAGTTGTTGATAAACGGAACATCTCATACTGTTCCATTCCCGGGGCATATTCGATACCGATGTTGTGAAGAACTCCTGCTGGTGAAAAATAGATGCGGCGGATTCCTTTCAGTTCCTGTTGTAAAGGCTGCCATACTAAGGTGGTTATTTCGGGACAGTTATAGAATTGTGGGTCACTCACTGATTGCAACTGTTGTTGTTCGAAGAGTGGGATGAACTTTGGTTCTTTGTCGTCCTTCCGCAGGGTGAGTGCCGCAAGCATTTTTTTGTCGCTATTTATGAGATTAAAAGCGAGGAATTCGATAGCCACCTCATCATCCTTTAACGCACGTTGAACATCTTGCCATGTGGTTCGCAGACGATTGGTGAAATCGCCGAAAGCCTGTGACCGTTTTATCAATTGTCGTTCCTGTCGGTTGACCGCCCTTGCCAACGAGTCGGCATTGGCATAACGTTGGTCCACAGGCATGGAATTAAGTGCTTGCAGTTGTCTGCGGTCGTTCTGCAACGCATCCAACATCTGTACGGCTTCGGCATCACCACTTTCTTGTATGAGGCGTCTTACCTCCAGCTCCGTGGACAACAGCAGTCCCTTGGCAAAGAGCGCCGACTTGTCATATAGGTCAGGGGCTGTTTTTGACTTTGCGAGATATGTGAGCGAGGGGTAGATATTGGTAAATAGAAAAGCATTCTTTGTCCAGAAGTCTGTACGACGGTCGGCGGGTAGACAACTAAACTGTTGTAAAATATTTTCTTGCATTATCGAAACGCTCCGGCTAATATATTGAAGTGCCATATTATAGTCTCCTCCCTGAGCCTTGTAACTAGAGAGGTTGGCCAATGACAAGGCGTAGTCGGGATGCTGCTCGCCATAGATTTCCTTATATACTGACATGGCCAGTTCACCCATCTCCATAGCCTTGGCGCAATCGCCTAATGAGGAATGATATCCCGCGAAGTTGTCGAGTGATGATGCTACGGCAGGATGTTTAACCCCCAATGTCTCCATCTGTATCTCCACCGCCTTCGCGCCCAGCTCTATCGCTTTAGTGTAATTGCCTTGAGCAGAATAATAGGTTGCTAGGTTGTTGAGTGATGCCGCATAGTCTGGATGGCGTTCACCAACAACGTTTTTGTATATCTCCACTGCTTTCGAGCCTAAAGAAATGGCTCTTTCATTTTGTCCGTAATGGAAGAAATAGGAAGCAAGATTATCGTATGTGGTAGCACAATCGGGATGGTTTTCGCCATGTGCAGTCCTAAAAATATTCAAAGCCCTCATCCCCAAATCCAGTGCTTTCTCATAATTGCCAAGATGGGCGTTATAGAGTGCCATATTATTGAGTGACAAAGCATAGTCGGTATGGTCCTTCCCCACAATCTTTCTTTTGATTCTCATGGCTTGACCTTCCAGTTCAAGAGCCTTGGCGAAATTATTGATTCTATCGTTATATACTGCCATGTTGCTCATTAAGGTGGCATAGGTGGCATTGTCTGTCCCCATGACATGCTGTGCAATATCTACAGCCTGACCACCCAGTTCTATTGCCTTGTCATTGTCGCCAGCTTGTGAACAGTAGTTGGCAAGAAGGCCTAGTTGCGTAGCATAAGCTGTGTTGTTTGAGCCTTGACTATTACGGATGAAAGTGACGACTTCGGTCTTTCTTTCTACTGCCTTGCTATAACTACCTTGTCGGGCATAACATGTGGCCAATCTCTCGACAATTTGGGCGTAATTATTGTTGCCTCGTCCAAACCGTGCACCATATATTTCTCTCGCCTGCTCATAATATTGTATGGCATCTTGATAATGCCCCTGTTCCTCTGCAGCCTGACCAAATCGTATCCACTCCAACATTTGTTCGTCAGTTTGAGCATGGAGGGTTACAGAACAGAATAGGACATAAAGTAAGATTATTTTTTTCATGATTTCCTTCGGTCTATTTTTCAACTGCAAAGATAACTTTTTTTTATCATTTTACCAAGAATAATGTTTAATCACTTATTAGTCATCACTTGTCTTTACCACTGTCAGGGAAACGAGGCATGTTTTTCATCTGGCGGAGAATCTGGTGTTGGCGTTTGAGCATATAGGCGGAAGGATTTTTCGAACTGTATTCCAAAGGTTTAGGGAGGGTGGCAGCGATAAGGGCACAGTCATTTCGAGTGAGCACCGCGGCGGATTTGCCGAAATGATACTCCGCCACTGCTTCCGCACCATAGATGCCTGGTCCCATCTCGATGGAGTTAAGATAGACCTCCATGATACGCTCCTTGCTCCAAAATAGTTCGATGAGGAAGGTGAAATAAGCCTCCAAGCCCTTCCGTAGCCAGGAACGACCCGGCCAAAGGAACACGTTTTTAGCTGTCTGTTGCGAAATGGTACTTGCCCCGCGTTTCTTTTCGTGCGTCTCATTATATTCCATGGCTTTCTTGATGGCTTCCACATCGAAGCCGTGGTGGTCTAGGAACCGCTGGTCTTCACTGGCCATAACAGCCACAGGCAAGTGCGGCGACATGTGCTCGAGGGATGTCCATGAATGATGCCACGTCAGTTTGTCGCCGTTGGTCAACTGTTGTACACTACGAATAACCATCAGTGGTGTGGCGAAGACGGGCACAAATTTGTATAAGATAACAGAAAGGATAGTGGAAGAGAAAAAGAATACCACCAGCCATTTCATAACTTTCAATATCTTACGTAGGAGAAACACCGACTAAATAGAATATGAAAATAGAAAGTTGAACAACGGATTGAACGGATTTATTGGAATGAAGGGTAAATAAACACGCTCCAATGACATGAAGCACTCAACCCTAAACATTCATAAAGGGACGGATCAACCATCCGTCCCTTTATGATTAGGAATACAATGCTAATTATTAGTTGAGATTGCCACTGTTAGCAGCGTCAATCATCGCTTGGCTAGCGTAGAGAATGATGTCCACACGACGGTTCTGCTGTTTGCCGGCGGCTGTCGCATTAGAGGCAACAGGATAGCGTGAACCGAAGCCCGTCACGTTTTGGAACTGTGAGGCGGGAACGCCACAGCTAACGAGGTAGCTGGCCACGGCCTGAGCACGGTTCTGTGACAGCGGGTTATTAATGGCGTCTGAACCTGTACTGTCAGTATGACCCTGAATATCGACAGACAACTGTGGGTCGCTGAGGAGCACACGTGCAAACTTGCTGAGTGACTGCTTTGAAGCATTGTTCAGGTCATACTTGCCAGTTGCGAAGAGGATACCTGAGTCAAAGGTCACTTTCACAGCCTGAAGGCCATTATTGTCAGTGATTTCTTCCACTTTTGCATTCTCTACAGCAGCGGCCTGAGCCTTCACCTTGTCCATGTGACGACCGATAAGAGCACCAGTTGTTCCACCAACAGCAGCACCAACAGCAGCACCAACAGCAGTGTTGCCGGCAATCTTACCAATCACACCACCAGCAAGTGTACCAGCAAGCGTACCGATACCACCACCTTTAACAGCATTGCTGAGGTTGCAGCTACCCAATGTTAACAAACCGCACAGAGCGATAGTCGCGAATTTCATACTTTTCATAATCTAGTTTTTTTAAGTTTTTAGGAATTAAATGGTTATTATTAGTCAATGTTGGAGCCAATAATTTGGCTTTTCTTTGCAAAGATAACGCTTTTTTTTACATCACAACTATTTTTCCGTTTTTTTTTATCACTTTTTGAACAAAAGATGTAAAAAAAGAGTATTTATGCTTTTTTTTGGCTAATTTTGCAGCCAATTATTATTAAACATCCCCTATTCTTCACTCATATAGGGTAAAATCAAGACACAAACATGGCAATAGAATTAAAAGATTTGACGAAAAGAGCTGACAATTACAGTCAGTGGTATAACGACTTGGTAGTGAAAGCTGATTTGGCTGAACAAAGTGCCGTGCGCGGGTGCATGGTTATTAAGCCATATGGTTACGCTATTTGGGAGAAAATGCAACAACAGTTGGACAAGATGTTCAAAGCCACGGGAGCTCAAAATGCTTATTTTCCCCTGTTGATACCCAAATCTTTTTTAAGTCGTGAAGCCGAACATGTGGAAGGTTTTGCCAAGGAAGCAGCCGTGGTCACCCATTACCGTCTTCGTGCTAAGGCCGACAAGAGTGGCGTAGAAGTGGATCCCGCTGCCAAGTTGGAAGAGGAGTTAATTATCCGTCCCACTTCGGAAACTATTATCTGGAATACCTATAAAAACTGGATTCATAGCTGGCGCGATCTACCATTGATGTGTAATCAATGGTGCAACGTAATGCGTTGGGAGATGCGCACACGTCCTTTCCTTCGTACGTCTGAATTTTTGTGGCAAGAAGGCCACACTGCACATGCCACTCGTGAAGAAGCTGAGGAAGAAGCACAGAAGATGTTGAAAGTATATGCAGAATTTGCTGAACAGTGGATGGGAGTTCCCGTTATACAGGGTGTGAAGAGCGAGACAGAGCGATTTGCCGGAGCTCTCGATACCTATACCATCGAGGCTATGATGCAAGATGGCAAAGCGCTTCAGAGTGGCACCAGCCATTTCCTTGGTCAGAACTTTGCCAAGGCATTTGATGTTACATTTTTAAATAAGGAGAATAAACCCGAATTCGTGTGGGCTACCTCTTGGGGCGTTTCCACTCGCCTTATTGGCGCACTCATCATGACCCATAGTGATGATAATGGATTGGTACTTCCACCGCGACTGGCCCCGATACAAGTAGTCATTATTCCCATCACCAAAGGTGCCGACCAACTGGCAGCTATAACTGAACGCCTGCAACCTGTCATTGATGAGCTACAAAAGGCAGGCATCAGCGTAAAATATGACGATGCAGATAATAAACGTCCTGGTTTTAAATTCGCAGACTACGAGTTGAAGGGCGTACCCGTGCGTCTTGTCATGGGTGGCCGCGACTTGGAAAATGGCACTTTGGAAATTATGCGTCGTGACACACTAGAGAAAGAGACGGTAAGCTTCGAAGGTATCGTGGAACGTGTGAAGAACCTGTTAGAGGAAATTCAGCAGAACATCTTCGCCAAGGCTAAAGCATATCGCGATGAACGTATATTTGAATGCGACGATTATGAGGATTTCAAGAATCGTGTAAAAGACGGTGGCTTCTTCCTTTGCCATTGGGATGGCACCGCCGAGACCGAGGCTCGTATCAAGGAAGAGACTCAGGCTACGATACGTTGCGTGCCTTTTGGTGTGGAGCAGACACCGGGAACCGATATGGTAAGTGGCAAACCTGCTAAATATCGTGTCATCATCGCGAGAAGCTACTAAGATAGTAATAATGATGAAAAGTGAAATGCAAATGATTTCATAATAAATAATTCAACAACTCAAATATGAAAAAACTATTATTTGCCTCATTGTTTGCCATGATGGCGCTTGGCATTCAAGCACAAATGAAGACCATCCAGCCTAAGTATCATGTTGGCGACCATGCCGTTTACCAGTATGAGAGCACTACTACACTCACTGCGGAAAGTCCGGTAACCGTAAAAATATCTTATAAAGAAGATTATACCGTTCGTGAACAAGATGCTAACGGCGCTGTAATCGACCTTGTAAAAAAAGATGTGAAAGTGGAAGGAGCTGACGACAATATTATGGTTCAGCTGATGACCATGGGACAAGAGTTTATTGATGGTGTAACGTTCAAACTGAAGACTGATGCGACCGGTAAAATCATCGATATCGTCAACAAAGACGAGATTTCAGCTCACCTCAACACCAAAGCCGACGAAACGGCTGCCCAGCTATTAACTAAGATGCCACAATTGGCTGAGGCTGCCGGCAAAGAAGAACTGAAGGAACAGTTGTTAGAGCAGATGAGTAATGAAGCTCTTCTCAATGGTTTCCAAAACAACCCCAATGTCTTTGCTCTCAACGGCAAGACCTTGATGACAGGCACTGTTGACTCCTATGAGACTCAGATGGGCATGAAGATGAACCGCTTGTTTATGGTTAAAGGCAATCAAGTGAAGTCGTCGGGTACTCTGAACTTGTCGAAAGATGAACTGAAGGAGCTGATTCTCTCACAAGTTCCTGAAGAGCAGGCTGAAATGGTACGCCAAAATATTGACTTGATTCTTAACAGTGGACAGATTAAGGCTGAGATGAAAGAAGATGCTACTTACGAATATCTCGACAACGGATGGGTGAGCAGCATCACTGTTGAGGAGACGGGCGACCTGATGGGCCAGAAGCAGAACGGCACTACTAAAGTGACTCTACTGGAACACAGTTGGTAAAATACACTTAAAACATACCCTCCGCAACAATGTATTGAAAAAACATTGTTGCGGTTGTTTTTTCCAAAAAAATGCGGTGAAAAATTTGGAGGTATGGAAAAATAGCATTACCTTTGCACCGCATTTGAGAGAAAATGCCGCGGTAGTAACCGGGATTGGAAGTTTGGGTGAGTGGCTGAAACCAGCAGTTTGCTAAACTGCCGTGCGGGTTACCGTACCGGGGGTTCGAATCCCCCAGCTTCCGCTTGGGGTTCGAGACCGATTTGAATGGTGGATTCATCTAATGGTTAGGATACAAGATTCTCAATCTTGGCATAGGGGTTCGATTCCCCTATCCACTACAAGAAACGCTCTGTAATGTTGATTACAGAGCGTTTCTTTTGTTTTCTAGTAATACATCAGAGTTGTTCACATTCGCGAAGCCAGCCGGTAGATGTAGCATCGGAAGGCATACGCCAATCGCCTCGGGGTGAAAGACTGACAGTTCCCACTTTCGGGCCATCGGGCAGGCAGGAACGTTTGAACTGCTGGTTAAAGAAACGACGAACAAAGGTCGCAAGCCATTTTTTGATGGTCTCGTCATCATATTTGGCTACGGTATTTTGTGAACCACCGAAAGCTTTTTTCGCCAACAAATAGATTTTCGACGGTTTGAAGCCATGTCTAACCATGTAATATAAGAAGAAATCATGCAATTCATATGGCCCCACGATGTCCTCTGTCTTCTGCTTGATATTTCCGTTCTCGTCGGCTGGAATTAGTTCGGGGCTAATTGGGGTGTCAACTATGTCAAGGAGCGTCTTTGCCGAGTTCCCGTCCACTTCATGCGTTGCCACATAACGCACCAGATATTGTATCAATGTCTTGGGGATACTCGCATTGACACCGTACATCGACATGTGGTCGCCATTATAAGTAGCCCATCCCAAAGCAAGTTCAGAAAGGTCACCCGTACCTACCACTAACCCTCCAAGCCGATTGCTTAAGTCCATAAGTATTTGCGTGCGCTCACGGGCCTGTGAGTTCTCATAAGTAACATCATGAACAGAAGCATCATGACCAATGTCCTTGAAATGCTGAGTTACAGCGGCTGTAATATTCACTTCCATCATCGTGATGCCCAACGAATGCATCAAATCGACGGCGTTGTTATACGTACGGTCGGTCGTTCCAAAGCCCGGCATGGTGACACCCACTATTCCCTTACGGTCCATTTTCAGTTTGTCGAAGGCCTTGACGCAGACTAGTAATGCCAGAGTGGAATCCAAGCCTCCGCTCACACCGATGATGAGTTTCTTAGAGTTAGTGTGCTGCACCCTCTTGGCCAGACCAGCCACTTGGATATTGAAAATCTCGTTACAACTCTCTTCCATCTTCCCTTCTTTGGGAATGAAAGGATGTGGATCCACTTCACGATAAGGAAGCAAGGCAATGTTCTCCTCAAGCGGAGAGATACTTTCCGGCAAAAAACAGTCGATTACCACTTCCTTTGCCGCCTTACGCTCAAATGCATCGGGGCGTTGGGCGTTGACAAACGTGGTGTTTGCTCGGCGTTCCGAACGCAGTCGTTCCACGTCTATTTGGGCGATGACCAGTTGGGGCTCGAAAGAGAAACGTTCTCCTTCAGTCAGTAACTTGCCATTCTCATAAATAATGGCATTGCCACCATATACCACATCCTGCGTGCTCTCGCCAAAACCACAACCACTGTACACATATCCGGTCATCGTACGAGCACTCTGCTGCGCCAATAAACTCTTCAGATATACATGTTTCCCAATAAGTTCATCACTAGCTGACAGGTTGAAGACCACATCAGCTCCAGCCAATGCCAAAGTGTTACTCGGTGGTGTAGGAGCCCAAACATCTTCACAAATCTCTACGCCGAACATCGCTCCATCGGTGGTACGAAACAACAGTGGGTTGGCTGATACGACAATCCTCGTTCCTGCAAAACGAATCTCCGTAGGATGGAGGTCTTGCGATGAAGCAAACCATCGTTTTTCATAGAATTCGCCGTAATTGGGCAGGAAGGTCTTCGGCACGATACCCAAGATTTTACCTTTTTGCAAAACTACTGCGCAATTAAGTAGTAGCCCCCCCACGACGATAGGCAGTCCAACGATGGAGATAATATCGAGTTTACGGGTAAAATCGAGTAACATTAGCATAGCATTCTCAGCCTGTTCAATGAGTAGGTTCTGCCTGAACAGGTCCTGACAAGAATAGCCAGTAAGTGTCAGTTCAGGGAAAACGATGATTTCTACCCCTTTTCCTTCAGCCTGAGCAATGAGGTTTTCCACTTGGAGAAGATTGAACGCGCAATCTGCCACCTTTACTTCCGGCACTGCTGCCGCCACTGTGATAAATCCGTATTTCATGGTATTCATTATTTGATGGTTACCTGTGTCGCTCCATAACCGTATTCACGGAATGAAGCGTCTTGATGAGGATATTGTTTATATTTGTAGTTGAGTTCATGTACTATTGCCTGACGGAGCACACCCTCTCCCTTGCCGTGTATGAACACCAATTTCTGACCTTTCTTACCGGCGTATTTGCTTAAGGTATTCCTGAACACGTCCAGTTGGTAGTTCAGTATGTCGGCTGCGGACATTCCCACTGTAGTGTCGAGCAGTTCGTTAATATGCAAATCAACCACCACTATACCTTCATGAGCTGCCCTTAATGGAGCTTTTCCTTTACTCTGTGAATCGTCGTAACGACGCACATAATCATTCTGAGCCTCTACCTTCTGATGCTTAATGTCTTCGGCCTTGGCATACATTTCCTGCTTGAGTTTCTTGGCATCGACAACCAGAGGCTTGGCCACTTCATCGCGAACGACAATATTATAGAGCAGTGCAGGCGTTTCGAAAAAATCATTTTCCATAAATGCATGCAGCTTATAGAACTTCTTGGTATCTACCCTAATCTGGACATTCACGGTGGGTTTGAGCGAAAACCCTTTATCGCGTTTAAAAGCAAATGCCTGGATGGCCACACGTTCCATACTGTTAATGTCCTCATGGCCAAATTCATCAATAAAGATACTGGTGTTAGGTTCCACCTCTCCTATATTCCACATGTTCCAGGTGTTATTTTCAGCTTTCAACAAAGCATATTGGAGATAGAAATTGGAATCGTTGACCAAATAGGCTTCAAATCGCGTACACGTCATCATTTTGATGTCCAACGGCAAAAATGCCAAGTATAGCGACAATACGTCGCCACCTTTGCGCTCGTATGCCATCTTACGAAATGTGACAGGTTTGTCGGCAGGTTCTTCCTCTTTCGATGCTTTCGTAGCCGGTTCTGAAGGTCGTTTTGTTGTCCCCTCGGTATGTACTTTGGCAATGTTGTAATCGTCTGTTGTCACGACCACGACATCATTGATGGCCGTGGGTATTTGAAAACCGTCCTCATCTTCCACAAGTACGATATTCTTACCCTGGAAACCTGCAACAATGCCGCCACCTGTTTCGCTGAGGAATCTTACTTTATCTCCTATTTTCATTATTCAACTATCAATATTTACGGAATGAGAAGTGAACTGTCGCCATAGCTAAGGAAACGGAAATCATGACTGAGTGCGAAATCGTAGATACGATGCCAGTCGCCATTGACAAACGCGCTCACCAATAGCAGCAAGGTGCTCTTCGGCTGATGGAAATTGGTAATGAGATTATTCACCACCTTATATTTATAACCCGGAGCAATAATAATCTGGGTTGAAGCATGCAACACATCCATGTCATGCCTTTCCATGTAGTCAACCAAAGCGGAAAGGGAATCCCTCAACGGCCAATTACACTTGGTTTCATATGGTATCCATTGTGGCACATGCCAATCCGGCTCCTTGTTGTCGTTTTTATCTATCAGCATGCCCCCAAGGTAATAGAGGCTTTCCAACGTACGTACACTCGTCGTTCCCACTGCAACGATTGCTCCCTCTTTTTGTATCAATGATTGAATGGTGGATCTTTTTACAGCGAAATGCTCAGAATGCATCTCATGGTCGTTGATGGTTTCTGATTTGACGGGCTTGAATGTACCGGCTCCCACATGCAAGGTCAATTCTTCCATCTGGAATTTCTTTTGGCGGAGGTGTTCGAGCACTTCTTTCGTAAAATGCAGTCCTGCCGTAGGAGCAGCAACAGAGCCTTTAATTTTTGAATATACCGTTTGGTATGTCGTCTTGTCGCTCTCCTGAGAAGCCCGTTTCAGATAAGGAGGTATGGGTAGTTCACCTATCGCATCGAGAATCTCGGCGAAAGTGACTGTATGGTCTTCCCATTCAAAATCCACCCAATGACTGGTGTGGTATTGTTCCTTACGCTTGGCCATCAATAAGAATCGTTTGTTGCCTACAGTCACTGTTTGCTGTAGCGTCTCCCCTTTCCATTTCTTCAAGTTACCCACAATGCAGAACCAAGCACAATTCCCTTTGGAAACGAACATCTGTTCATATTCCTTCGGAGCTGCAGGTTCCAAAAGGAACACTTCAATGAGTGCGCCGGTGTTTTTCTTGAAGTGTAATCTGGCTTGTATAACCTTTGTATTATTAAAAACCAACAACGATTCTTTTGGAAGCATGACGGGCAGGTCAAGAAATCTGCGTTCCTCAATCTCGCCATGTCGATAGACGAGCAATTTCGACTCGTCCCTTTTTTGTATAGGGAACTTTGCTATCCGCTCATCAGGAAGAGAATAGTCGTAGTCGTTGATTCGTATATTTTTTGTATCCATCAGAATTCTAAAAGAATAATGCCCTGAACAAGGCATATATAAAGCAAAGAGAAAAAAGGCAAATCACCACATCGATGTCAACAAGACTGAATCCTGTCTTCGTGTATTGAGTAGAAATGAAATTTCCTTTAGGAGCCAATCGTCGTTCTACAAAATGATAGATGGCATAAACCACTATTGCGACAAAAGCACCCCACGCAAATCCAGTCAACACATCGAATGGAAAGTGCATACCAAGATATAACCGGGTATATCCATTCACCAGTGTCCATAGCATCATAGCTAAGGAGAACAAAGTGTTTCTAACCAGTAGACAGAAGAACAGGGCTAATCCCATCGTGTTAGCCGCATGGGCAGAGAAGAAACTATAGTCGCTCGCTGTTATACCCTGCACCACATCCACAGTATGTCCCAACACCAAGTCATTGAGCGGTCGTGGACGTGCCACCAATGGTTTGACAACACCCTCAGCCATCACTTCAGTAAGCAACAGGCAACAGGCCACCGCAGAAATGATGGCTATTACCTTTGACAATTCGTTATTCTTGACTACCATGTAAAGCCATCCTACGTAGAGTGGCAACCATGTCCATCCCGATGTGAGTGTCGAGATAAAACCATCAAAAAACAGCGAGTCACTCCCATTGAAAAATGAGAGTGCCCTCCAGTCTGCATCGATGACAGGTTGCCAGTCCATAATGGTCAGATTTCCTCCACCTGGTTTGTCAGCAGCCATCCTTCACGGCCATCGGCCAGTTTAATAGATAGCCAGTCGCTGATAGATTTGTCCACAATCTTCACTTTTGTACCCTCGTGGATGACGAAGGCTGCTGTGGCATCTGTCTTAGGTGTCTTTCGAACGTTGACAGTAGGTGTGGTGACGATGGCCGTATCACGTTCCTTCATTTGCCTTCGTTGCTGATAGGCAAACACATTCGACAGGATGAACAGCAGGAGCATAAACGCTGCCCCGAAGAAGCCCACCTTTCGCAATATAATATTACCTGAGAAGAGATAGAGCAACACAAGCACCAGCATGGCGATAATGCTGCCTATGGCGAGATATGCCCATTGGTCAATACTTTTCGAGTTGACCAACGAATGGTAACCAGTGACGAAGAACATTTCAGATTCTGGTGATATTTTGTCAATGGTCTTCGACTGTGCCAACTGGAGGTTGAACCTGATATCCTCGTCACCAGGCGACAGCATAAATGCCCGTTCGTAGTTGATGATAGCCCGTGTGATGTTATCCATTCGGTAATAGGCGTTCCCCAAATTATAATACAAGTCAGCACTCACCCCTTTGTGCAACAGTTCCTCATAATCATGAATGGCTTGTTGGTAATTGCCCTTGTTGTATTCCGCATCGGCATTTTCCTTAGTGATGGCGCCGATAGACAGAGGCATGAGCAACAGGATTATCAACAGCGCAATTGTGTCGGTTGGCTTCTTGCTCTTCGCCGATTTAATCTCGTTCTCTATTCTCGTTATAGCATTCATGGCCGAATCGTATGTTTTCGACATATTGCCCATGGGGTCTCCTGGGGCATACCGTTCGTATTCACAAACATCGAGTGCTTCAACAAAATCATTGGCGACTTGGTCAGTCACTCCCCTATCCTTCAGTTCCTGCATAACATTCTCACGGGAGAGGTCGGCCACCGGCATGTTCATCTTGTCTCCCACGTATCCCCATAATGCACGAAGAACCTCATCATAAAACTCACTATTCTTACCCTCAGCCATAAGTTGGTTGGCTTTCTTTAATCGTTTGATGGCTACTTTGTTTGCTTTCTTTCCTCGTAGTTTACCAATGTTAGCCCTTTCTACAGCTCTCTTATGGAAAGCCATCATGAGTGCTACGAAAATCATGAGTGGTATGATAATCCAGATCCAATACCACGGTGACATGAAGAAATAATCATCAAGCGAGTGCTGCTCTGTCTTGCCAGAACGAATGGGATAAATATCCTTTACCTTCACCTCAGCAGATTCGTCAGCTTCATCACCACCATCACCAGGAGCTACATTGACTGTAAATGATTGTGTCTTGATAGTGCGGTATTGATTCGCACTTGTATCATAATAGGTCATTTCAATGGGCGGAATAGTGTAATTGCCTTGATGGCGAGGCACAGTAAGGATATCGTACACCATATTACCCTCTACGCCGTTCGAAGTCAGTTTGGTTTTGTCAGTGATTTTCGCCTCGTATTTCTCAAAGTCCTTGGGTAGATTCAACTCTGGCTGTTTAAGCAGTTTCAAGTTGCCATTGCCACCTACAACCACCCGGATGTTGATGGGGTCGCCAGCCTTCACGTCGGTCTTGTCAAGCTGTGCGGAAATATTGAAATGCCCCACTCCACCGGAGAAGTTGCTTGGTTTCTGTGGTAGAGGATCCACTTGAACCGTCAGGCCTGGCGCTACAATGTCTCGTTTTACTTCCACATATCCAGAACCTCCATTGAGGAATGCCTCGAAGGGGTCTACATTCCTATTTTCCTGTACCACGATACCTTTGAAGGTAATGCTAGGAATCTCCAACGAGCCTGTCATTTGCGGGTACATCACATATTGACTCCAAGTTACGCAACGGTATGTACGTCCGTCAACCATCTCGGTATGGAACGTTTTCTGTTGAGGTAACTCAACTTCTTGCGAATGGAATCCATTGAGATCGGGCATTTTTCCCTCCAATTGCGTAAGGTCAACCAGAGTGTACACTTTATATGTTAACAGAATGGGTTCCTGTTCATGCACCCTTGTCTTGTTGGCCGACACACGGATGAATAAGTCGCGTTGGGTAACAGGTGAGCCTGCAGCCCTAAAATGATGTTGATCTTCCTCCTCTTGGTGAAAACGTGTACCTTGGTGCTGTTGGGTGACACCTGTAGCTGTTACTCTTACCGTTGATGATGACACATTGTTGCCACCCACATTCAGATGGGCGGCGGGAATGGTGAAAGTTCCACTTCTCTTGGCCATCAACATATATGTATAAGTGATGGACGCTTGACTCGAAGCATGTCCGTTGTAGATGTTATAGCTTTGTTGTCTCGACACACTCGGCCCATACACAACTTCCAGTCCATCGGGCATTTCCGGTAGTCGCAGTTCACCGTTCACATCTACAGTATTAACGGAATATTCCAGTCGGAATGTCTCCCCTACCTGTACCCTCGAAGGCGCATTTACCGACAATCGTTGCGCTATCGCTATTTGCGCGAGACAAAAAGCGAGGATAGACATCAATATGTATTTTTTGCTCATCATGTTTCGTTTAGCATCTCCTTTCAATGTTACCAATTCTTTTGCAGTCCCTTACGTCGAGGTTGTTGCATAGCTTTCTGTAGTCGCTGTTGCGTATTTTTTTCATCTTGTACCGCTGCATTGAGCAACTGTTCAGCGTTTTCACGACTCATCTGCTGCTGTTCGCCTTGCTGCCCTTGTTGCTTTTGGTCCTGTTTATCCTTTTGGTCTTGTTGTCCTTGGTTCTGTTTGTCTTGCTTGTCTTTGTCTTGATTATCTTTATTTTTGTCTTGGTCTTGCTTGTCTTGATTTTGTTTGTCTTTGTCTTGATTTTGCTTATCCTGATTTTGTTTGTCCTTATCTTGGTTTTGCTTATCTTGATTCTGTTTGTCTTGGTTTTGCTTATCCTGATTTTGATTCTGTTTAGGTTGTTTCTTCAACAACTGTTGGCAAAGGGCTAAGTTGTAGCGCGTTTCATGATCGCGAGGGTTATTACGCAGTGCCTCTTTATAGAATTCAATGGCTTTGTCATATTCTTGGTGCATCTGGAAAATGACGCCAATGTTATGGAATGACATAGACTTGCGCACTTTGTTGGTTTCTGCCGCGCCAGACATCTTAAATTGTTCAATGGCCAATGAATCTTGTTGTTGCATCATCATGGCACAGCCAAGATTATACATCGCCTGGGTATTCTGGTCGTTGGCAGAAAGTGCCTTTTTATATTCTAGTTCCGCTTTGTCGTATTGCTCAGCACGATAATACTTGTTTCCGCTACGGACAAACAACCTGTCATTGTCAGCCCATGATATAAGAGGGATGAGTACCAAGACAATAACGCACCATCCTTTCATATATCTAAACAATATCTTCTCAACCTTTTTCATTTGAAGAATTTGAATTTGTTGATAAATTTGTTCTTTCGTTCAAGAATGCACACTTCAATGATGAGCAATAACATAACGATGATTCCAACAGCTTGGTATTGTTCGTCGTATTCGCTGTAGATGACTGAGGTGAGTTCACCCTTTTGCATTTTTGCAATGTGCTCGTCGAGTTTTTCCTGTGCTTTCGACGTGTTGTCGACATGGATATAAATACCGTTTCCCGCCTCCGCTATTTCTTGGCACATTTTTTCATTGAGTCGTGTCATCACGGTCTCGCCAGTGTTGTCGGTCATATATCCGCCGCCCTGAACTGGTATGGGTGCGCCTGCAATGTTACCCACGCCCAAAACGAACACTTGTATACCTTTGTCAGCTGCCGCCTTAGCTGCCTCGAGTGCACCACCTTCATGGTCCTCACCATCAGTGATGATAATAATAGCCTTGCCAGTGTTTTCATCAGCCGTGAAGCATTTCATTGAGAGGTCAATGGCTGTAGCGATATCTGTACCTTGTGAGGCGATGAGTGAAGGAGAGATATTCTGCATAAACATCTTTGCTGACACATAGTCGGTTGTGATGGGCAGTTGTACAAATGCGTCACCGGCGAAGACAATCATACCCACCTTATCGTCGACGAAGTGATCCACCATGTTTTCCACAATCATTTTGCACTTATCGAGACGAGATGGCTTCACATCTTCTGCCAGCATAGAATTGGAAATGTCAAGGGCGATAATGGCCTCGATTCCCTGTCGTTGCTCATTACTAATCTTCGATCCCATCTGTGGTCGGGCAAGCATGATTATCAATAGTCCCAAGGCAACCAACAACAGCCAGAATTTTATCGTCGGGCGGTAGGAAGAACGGTTTTCCATCATCTGCTCAACCAGTTGTGGGTCGCCAAACTTCCCAATATCTTTCTTCTGCCTCTTACGACTCACCCTCCACATCATCCAAAGTGCGGGAAGGATGAGCAGCAGATAGAGGAATATAGGATTTTCAAATCTGAACATTATTCGTAATTAGCTTCTTATTTCAACGTTATTATGGTATTCTCCTGAGTATCGTCAGTCGGAGCAGTATCTCTAGCAGCAACGCCAGAATAGCGATAGCAGCGAAGGGTTGATACGCATCGTTACGTTTTGAAAATTTTTTGACATCGAACTTTGTCTTTTCCAACGTGTCAATGTCTTGGTATATTTGTTTCAATTCGTCGGTATTCGTGGCACGGTAGAACTTTCCATCCGTCTTTCTTGCTATCTCACTTAGAGTTTTAGTGTCAATTTCCACAGGAACATTGATATACTGCACAGTGCCTCCCACTGGCATGGGATAACGGGCAACTTTGTTTGTTCCTACGCCAACTGTATAGACCCTGATTCCCAAGCTCTTGGCTATTTCTGCAGCAGTGAGAGGCGATATATCACCTCGGTTGTTCGAACCATCGGTGAGCAGGATAACCACCTTGCTCTTTGCCTTGCTGTCTTTTAGACGACTTACGGCATTGGCTAATCCCATTCCTACCGCCGTCCCATCTTCTATAAGTCCACGTGCCGCTATGTCGGTGCGCACATTATGCAGCAGGTTTAGCAGCGACTGATGGTCCGTTGTCATGGGGCATTGCGTGAAAGCCTCGCCTGCAAATATCGTCAATCCAATATTATCATCAGGTCTTCCTGAAATAAATTCTGCAGCCACATCTTTAGCTGCTTCCATTCGGTTAGGACGAAGATCTTCTGCCAACATACTTGTAGACACATCCATGGCCAACATGATATCGATGCCTTCCGCCGTTCGTGTTCCCCAGGAATGGTGTGTCTGTGGCCTGGCCAAAATCAACACCAACATAGTAAAAGCAAGCATCCTCAGTATCATCGGCAAATGAATGAGTCTGGTACGCCAAGACTTACCCACGGAGAGATAGGCGTGGGTGTCGCTCATGCGCATGGTTGGCGTCACATGCTTCCTATATAGGCAGTACCACAGCACATACGGGATGAGCAGCAGTAACAACAAGAGGTATTCTTTATTGACAAATTCCATTATTTTCTATCCTAATATCCAACAAGAGAATACAGTTGCCAGATGACGTATGCCAAGATGATTAAACTGACGAGTACTAACATGCCGAGCAACACCTTTGCCACGGTACGTGTGCGTCTGTTCAAAAGTTGTTCTTTGGTGAGCTGCGGTTTTATTTGTTCCACTGTCGGCACGTCTTCGCGCTTCGTGCTGTCGATGAAGGCGATGGCGTTCGCCAGGTTCCTGTCATTCTCATTTATGAGAGCCTCGTGTTTAGCGAATTTCACTAAGTCTGCAGTGCGGAAGAGTTCAGTCAGTTCGTCAATCTTCGTCTTATCCTCCTCCTGATTCAGTCGGTTGATTATTTCTTCCGACGTCATCTCCATGGCATTGAATCCGAAGCGATCTTGCAAGTAAACCCTCAGCGTGTCGGTCAGTTTAGTATAATATTCCTTTTGGTTTTCGGATGTAGTCATCCGTTGTTGTTTAATCTTCTCTATTTCTTTCATGGCTTTCTGATGCGGTAACGCCTTACGCACGAATTTGATAGGCGGCACAATTGACTTGTTGTCTCGAATGCGTGTATAGACGTAATAAGCTAAAGCCATGAAAATAAGTAAAAGCCATGCCATCCAAAACATGCCACACCAGTCACTCCATTGGAAGGGATTGTCCTGTATGTCCTTAGGGGGAAAGAACTGTTCTGGGTGCAAGGTGTCGACTTCAAGGGTGAGGACTTTCAGCGCCAGGTTTTTGCTGTTATATTCCTTTCCATCGACCAACACCTTCATGGGTGGCAAATAATAAATAGTATCTTCAAAAGAAGTCAGCGTATATGTACACGACAGTCGTTGCATGTTATTGTCAATGCTGGTTGTGTCCACCTCCGTCATCTCCAGCACTTCCACACCCGGGGTGAGCGTTTGTGTGCGCTGGAAGAAAGGGAACACCACCTGTTGGCCTTCCTTGACGGCTACAGACAACGTGAGATGTACCTGTTCGCCAATGAGCATCTGCATCGAGTCGATGCGCGCTTCAATAGTCGGCACTTGTGCCGACATTTGGAGCGATATGCCCAAACATGCCAATATAACGAGTATTCGTTTCATTTCTATTCTGTTTAGGCCCTCATAGCAAAGAGAGCCATCAGTTTTTTGACATAATCCTCATTGGTAGAGATGGAGATATGGTCGACGTTACTTTTCGAGAATGTCTGTCGAAGCTGTGCCTGTCGCCCCATCCAATAAGCCGTATGTGCCATCCTCAACTTTTTGCTTGATGTGTCGATAACCATCTCATGCCCCGTTTCTGCATCGCGCACCGTCATCAGTCCAACGGCAGGAAGTTCCCTGGCCCTTTGATCGTAAATTTGAATGGCTGCCACATCATGCTTTCGGTTACAAATGGTGAGAGCATTATCGAAATCGCTTCTGGCGTAGAAGTCGCTGAGTATAAAAGCCGTACATCTTCTTTTCATCACTTGCGTGAGGAACTCGATAGCCATCTTCACATCAGTCTTTTTGCTTTCCGGTTGGAAATCAAGCATTTCACGAATGATATAAAGAATATGCTTACGACCTTTTTTCGGTGGAATATATTTCTCTATCTTGTCGGAAAAGAACACCACCCCGATTTTGTCGTTATTTTGTATGGCACTGAATGCCAAGGTAGCTGCAATCTCTGTCGCCATGTCACGCTTGTTCACTTTTTGAGTACCGAAGTCGAGTGAACCCGACACGTCGCAAAGAAGCATGACCGTTAGTTCACGTTCTTCCTCAAAAACTTTGACGAAAGGTTTATGGAACCTAGCTGTTACATTCCAATCAATATCACGCACATCATCTCCATACTGATACTCTCGCACTTCGGAGAACACCATTCCCCTACCTTTGAAAGCGGAATGGTATTGTCCGGCGAAGATGTTCTGGCTCAATCCTCGAGTTTTGATCTCTATTTTGCGAACTTTTTTCAGTATCTCAGAAGAATCCATTTTATAGGAATTTAGAATGTTGAATGTGGAGTATTGAATTATCGCTAGCGATGAAGAATTCTTGAATGTTGAACGATTCAACCGTATTCGCCTTAACGACCACTCGTCAATCGTAATTCGTCACTCGTCATTCTTAAGGCACCTCTACCTTGTTAATGATTTGACTGATGATTTCCTCTGTTGTCACATTACCCGCTTCTGCTTCGTAGGAAAGACCAATTCTATGGCGAAGCACATCATGAGCAACAGCTCTTACATCTTCGGGCACCACATATCCACGTCGTTTCACAAAAGCATATGCTTTAGCAGCCTTGGCAAGGTTAATACTTGCCCTTGGCGATCCACCGAAGGTGATGAGGTCCTTGAGTTGAGTCAGTTGGTATCTATCGGGATATCTTGTGGCAAATACTATGTCAGCGATATATTGCTCAATTTTTTCATCCAGATATACTTGGCGCACCACTGCTCTGGCATTGACTATCTCTTCCGCCGTTGTCACAGGCAGCACCTCTGGCAATGCACCATGAAGATTCTCACGAATGATGAGTTTTTCCTCTTGGATAGTAGGATAGTCAATAACTACCTTGAGCATGAAACGGTCGACCTGAGCTTCAGGCAATTGATAAGTTCCCTCTTGTTCGATAGGGTTTTGCGTAGCCATGACAAGGAAGGGGTCGGGCAGTTGGAAAGTGTTGTCGCCGATGGTCACCTGATGTTCCTGCATGGCTTCAAGTAAAGCACTCTGAACCTTCGCCGGTGCACGGTTAATTTCATCAGCAAGGATAAAGTTGGCAAATACAGGACCTTTCTTGACATGGAATTTTTCATCTTTCTGCGAATATACCATTGTTCCCACCACGTCAGCAGGCAACAAGTCAGGCGTAAATTGAATGCGGCTATAATTAGAACTGATGAGTTGGGCAAGTGTTTTTATGGCCAATGTCTTTGCCAGACCCGGCACACCTTCAAGCAAGATATGTCCATCGGAAAGAAGTCCGATGAGCAAAGAGTCGATAAGGTGTTTCTGTCCTACGATGACTCTATCCATGCCCATTGTCAAGTTGGTGACGAAAGCACTTTGTTGCTCAATTCGCATGTTGAGTTCTCTGATGTCGATAGTTTCTGCCATAGTGAATTATAAATTATTAGTTTGTTGTTCTAATGTTTACGTGCCTTTCCTTGTGGAAAAGCAACGCAAAATTACAACAAACGCAATTCATATGCGAAAAAAACTGACTAAATAATATTAAAAAAGTCTTCAAAAACCTACAATTTAAGAATAATTGAGAGTTTGAAGAGATTTTAAGGGTAAAAGGAGGGTTATAAGAGCCTAAACTCCCCCTTTTACCCCTAAAACTAATGCATAACAGCAACCTTGCCACATCTGGATAGAGATGGACATTATATTGCTGTAGGATAGAATGTGAAAATGAAATCCGCGATAACGAAGTAAAGTCAGATTTGCCCTATTGGAGAGACGCGATCTTCGTCTTTCTCTTCTTTGGGATTATTTTCGTCGAGGAATTCTTTTAGCAATATTAAGGCCCGAAATGAAGCGTAGGCCAAGTTTTTATCCCTGCCATTATCTTCTTCAAGTTTGCATGTTATCACTTTGTCTTTTGAACCGCAGGCAAGCCAGATGGTACCTACAGGAATATCTTTTGTTCCTCCTCCCGGACCCGCTATTCCTGTTGCCGCCACGGCAAAATCGGTATTTAATGCTTGCGTGGCTCCTTTTACCATACTGACGGCGACCTCTTCGCATACAGCAGTTTTCTCTTCGATGAGCTTAGGGTCAACATGCAAAAGGCGTTCTTTTATTTCGTTAGTATAACAAATGATGCCACCCTTGAAATAGTCAGATGCACCTGGAACAGCAATGATAGACTCGGCTATGCGTCCACCTGTGCAGCTCTCGGCTGTGGACAACGTCTTGCCAGTGGAATACAGGTTTTCCTGTATTTCTCTACTGAGTATTTTATTTTCAAATTCCATTTACCAAATTCTAGATGAATGTTTCTTAACTATCGAATGTTGTCTTTGCGAATGCTTGAGCGTCGATATCGCAAAATACGCCGTCAAGATATTTGTAATATCCTGCTATGGCGATCATGGCTGCATTGTCAGTGGTATAGCTGAACTTAGGGATGTATATTGTCCAGCCAAATCGGCGAGCATGATCGAAGAACGCATTTCTCAATCCATTGTTTGCCGATACACCGCCAGCCACAGCCACATGTTTGATTCCAGTTGCCTTGGCTGCCTTACGCAATTTATCCATTAAAATGTCAACGATGGTACGCTCCAGACTGGCCGCTATGTCGGCTTTGTTTCTTTCTATGAAATCAGGATCTTCGGCCATCCAATCTCGCAACTTATATAAGAAAGAAGTTTTCAAACCACTGAAACTGTAGTCTAAGCCTGGAATATGTGGCTTGGAGAACTGAAAAGCCTTTGGATTGCCCTGTCGAGCTAACCGGTCTATTATAGGGCCTCCTGGATATCCCAACCCCATTACCTTGGCACATTTGTCGATTGCTTCCCCAGCAGCGTCATCGATAGTCTGCCCAAGCACCTCCATATGATTATACGCTTCTACTTTTACAATTTGAGAATTACCACCGCTTACCAACAGGCAAAGAAAGGGGAAAGGTGGGGCCGACTGATCATCATCGCTCTCTTTGATAAAATGTGCCATAACATGCCCCTGAAGGTGGTTTACGTCAACCAACGGTATGCCCAATGCACGTGCAAAACCCTTGGCGAAGCTCACGCCAACGAGCAGAGAGCCCATCAGGCCTGGGCCGCGTGTGAACGCCACCGCCGAAAGCTGTTCTTTGATGACACCCGCTTTTTTCAGGGCATGGTCTACCACTGGCACCACATTCTGTTGGTGTGCCCTCGATGCCAATTCAGGCACCACGCCGCCATATTCACGATGAACATCCTGAGAAGCAGTTACGTTGCTGAGCAATACCCCATTCTTGAGCACTGCAGCTGATGTGTCGTCACAACTACTTTCCAGACCGAGAATATAAATGTCTTTATCCATGATGTTTAATATGACAATATTTCCACTCCATGTTCCGTCATAAGGAATGTATGTTCCCATTGTGCACTTGGCAGTTCATCGTCTGTGATGACCTCCCAACCATAAGGATCCTCTTCATCGATAAACACTTGCCACGTACCCATATTAATCATCGGTTCGATGGTGAATACCATGCCAGGTACCAATAACATGCCATGTCCTTTCTTGCCGAAATGTGGCACATCAGGTTCTTCGTGGAACTTCATTCCCACGCCGTGCCCACAGAGGTCACGCACTACTCCATAATGGTATTTCTTGGCATGTTTCTCTATAGCATTGCCAATATCTCCTACATATCCCCACGGTTTGGCCGCCTCAGCCCCTATTTCCAAGCATTCCTTTGCCACACGGACAAGTTGCTCTTTTTCCGGCGTCGTTTTGCCAATAATGAACATTCGCGAAGCATCGGAATAAAAACCATCAAGGATAGTTGTGAAATCGACATTGATAATATCACCTTCTTCCAACACGTCCTCTTCTTTAGGAATGCCATGGCAAACTACCTCGTTGATACTCGTACATACACTCTTGGGGAATCCCTCATAGCCCAAGCAGGCAGGTATTGCACCATGTTGACGACAAAATTCCATACATATCTCGTCAATCTCAAGCGTGTTCATTCCCGCATGTATTCGTTTTCCTACCTCGTCGAGCACGCCAGTATTTACCAACCCGCTCCGACGTATGCCCTCTATCTCTTCAGGTGTACGTATGAGTTGTCGTGATGGCACCTCCTTGCCTTTGTCTTGAAGAGCAAGGATACGTTTGTCCAATTCCGTAAGTGGCTGTCCTGGTATTGGACGCCAATTTTTCTTTTTATGTCGACTCATCATCTTTCTTTTCCTGTATCGGTGATGTAATACTGCCACACGTATGGATTACTAGTATTGAAGATGATGACCTGATGGGCCAACTCTTCAGGGAAAGTCAGTTCATCAGCGAAACAAATAACAAACTCTTCCCCTTTACTATTATGAGTTGTGTATTGGACCGTTTTTCGTTTGTCGTCTGCTGTTTCTGAGTCTTTGGAAACCACATCATAGCGTTCGTTATTGATGGTAACGGCCGTCTCGCCCAATCTCACTACTGTTCCTTCAGCATAATCAAGCGAATCGATATACTCATACTTTTGCATGTCGTATGTATATTTGTATTTCACTTGATAGATGACGTCTTGTGCCCAAGTCATGACTGCCAGTGACATAAAAGCCAACAATGAGAATAATCGTTTCATATTTAGATGCTTTTTCTTAAATATTTTTCATAGATTTCTTTTGTCCAATCGGCACCGTTTTCTGGACAATAAGTGAAAATGCCAAGCTGAGATGCCGCAGCTACATTTCGCGGTCCATCATCCAAAAAGAGCGTGTTCTCTGCCAATATATCTTCCTGCAATAGTACTTGTCGGAAGAAATGTGGATCCGGTTTGAGCATGTGCATTTGATAGCTAAGGTAAATACCATCGAAATAATGGTATATGGAATGGCCTTTTCCGTCGAAGCGGTCACTTCCTGCCCACTCCATCATGAATGAATTGGTATTGGAAAGAAGAATCAACCTATAACCCTCTTTCCTTAGATCCTCAAGAGCCTTCAAGTTGCGCTGAGGTAATTCTCCCACGTAGCCTTGCCATGCATACTCACATTCCTCATATGACACCTCATGATGCGCTAATTCGCTCAATTTCTGTCTGAACTCTTCGGGTGTGATGAGTCCTTTTTCAACTTCGCCGAAGATACCTTGCTGAGTGTAGGCATCAAGCCGTTCTTCCGCATCGTCAAGACCAATCTCCTTGAAGCGCTTTATAGCCTTATCCTTATCAAGGGTGATGACCACCCCACCAAGGTCAAATATGATATTTTCAATCTCCATTTTCTATTGTCTCAAACAAGTGGGGCTTCCTTTTCCTTGCTTCATCGATGTCAAGCATCGAATGTTGGTTGTTCTCATAGTTATTCCGCAACGACTCGTATTCTGTTCGGAGCCGTTCTTCCATGAGCTTATTTTGTTGTGGATCAATGAGTTTAGCAGCTGCAATGGGGTTTTGCGATGCATCTTTCATCCACGCTACTGGTCCGTGGTAGACGGGAGCAATTTTCAGTGCCACATGCAATTCGCTGGTCGTTGCCCCACCGATGAGTATAGGAATATGTAGTCCTGCTTTTTCCATCTCCACTGCCACATTAACCATCTCTTCGAGGCTGGGTGTAATAAGGCCGCTCAATCCGATAATGTCTGCATTCACTTCTATTGCTTTCTTCACAATCTGCTCCGCTGGAACCATAACACCCATGTCGATGACTTCATAATTATTACAAGCCATGATTACCGCCACGATATTCTTTCCTATGTCGTGTACGTCACCCTTTACTGTGGCCAATACCACCTTGCCGGCTGACGTTTTCTTCTCGTCGCGTTGAGCTTCAATGTAAGGTTGCAGGTATTGCACTGCCATCTTCATGGTTCGTGCTGACTTCACGACCTGTGGTAGGAACATCTTCCCTTGTCCAAACAGTTCACCTACGGTATTCATCGCTTCCATGAGTGGCTGCTCGATAATGTCTACGGCCTTAGGATATATGGTCAGTGCCTCGTTCAAGTCTGGTTCCAGAAAATCAGGTAATCCCTTTCGCAATGCATACACCAATCTGTCTTTCAATGGTAAGGTTCGCCATTGTTCTTGTTCTGATTGATGTTGTGTTCCGCTTTTGGTCTTGTCGGCCTCGCTTTGCTGTTTAATCTGTTCAGCCAGCGCTATCAATCGTTCAGCTGCTCCAGGTTTACGGTTGAGAATCACATCTTCTATAATCTCTAACTGTTCTGCCGGAATATCTTCGTATGCCACCTTTGTAGCGGGATTGACAATGCCAAAATCCATGCCCGCCTGAATAGCATGATATAAGAACACCGAATGCATGGCCTCGCGGATATAATTATTTCCTCGGAAGGCAAAGGACAAGTTAGACACGCCACCGCTGACATGTGCACCATGCAGATTTTCACGAATCCATTTTGTCGCCCTAATGAAATCGGCGGCATAAGAATCATGCTCCTCCATTCCCGTAGCCACGGCGAGGATATTAGGGTCAATGATTATGTCAAGCGGATTCATACCCACTTGTTCTGTAAGGAGCCGGAAAGATCGTTCGGCAATCTCGATGCGTCGTTCATACGATGTGGCCTGTCCTTTTTCATCGAAGCACATGACTACAACGGCAGCACCGAGACGCATAATCTGTCGAGCCTTACTGATGAATGCATCTTCTCCTTCTTTAAGAGAAATAGAATTAACAATGCCCTTCCCTTGTAAGCATTTCAGTCCCTGCAAAATGACTTCCCATTTTGAGGAGTCAACCATGACTGGCACAGATGCTATATCGGGTTCCGCCGCTATCGCATTGAGGAATTGTTTCATCTCTTCCTTGGCATCGAGCAGGGCATCGTCCATATTCACGTCTATCACCAAGGCTCCGTCTTGCACTTGCTTACGTGCTATGCCAACAGCCTCATCAGTGTTTTTCTCGTTAATAAGACGTAGGAACTTTCGTGAACCCGCCACATTGCAGCGTTCGCCTACATTAACGAAACGGACCTCTTTGGTTACTCTCAGTTCTTCTATACCACTCAGGCATAAACAATCTGGTTTGTCAATTACTTGTCTTGGTGTTGCGCCCTGCGCCAGTTGACCATAACGGGCAATATACTCATCGGTAGTTCCGCAACACCCCCCTACAATATTTACTAATCGCTCGGTGATGAAGCGTTTAATTTGTGGAGCCATTGTCTCCACCGTCTCGTCGTAAAGTCCCATCGAGTTAGGCAAACCTGCGTTGGGATATGCCATGACGTAATATGGAGCCTTTTGAGACAATTGTCGCAAGAAGGGTAACATCTGTGCAGGACCAAACGAACAGTTTAATCCTACAGCCAATATGGGGAACGAACTGATGCTCGCCAAAAAAGCCTCAAGAGTCTGTCCGCTGAGCGTCCTTCCTGCGAGATCACTTATAGTGGCTGAGACCATGATGGGTACCGTCCTGCCTTGTTTTTCCATAGCCTCAATGGCCGCTGATAATGCAGCTTTAGCATTAAGCGTATCAAACACCGTCTCTATAAGGAACACGTCAACGCCACCTGCCAATAATGCCAACATTTGCTCCACATAGGCATCAAACATCTGATCATAATCAACGTCTCTCGCTGCCGGATTCGACACATCGGGACTCATCGAACAGGTCTTGTTGGTTGGTCCGACAGAACCTGCAACATAGCGCGGATGCTCATCGGTAGAGAAATCGTCAGCGATAGCTCGTGCAACCTTAGCACCTTGCAATGCTATTTCATAAGCTTGTTCTTGCATGGCATAGTCAACTTGCGAGATTCGCTGAGCATTGAAGGTGTTGGTTGTAATGATATCAGCACCAGCCATGAGGTATCGTCGGTGGATATCGGTAATTACGTCAGGACGTGTGATATTGAGTACATCATTGTCACCAGCCAATTGGCCAGGCCAATCGCCGAACTGATTACCTCTGAAATCTTTTTCAGAGAGATGATACCCTTGTATCATGGTGCCCATAGCACCGTCGAGGATGAGAATGCGTTGTCGGAGCGCTTCGCTGATTGTCATCTTTTTACCACAACATTATTTGAAAGAATTCATAGCCTTGTCCATCTCTCGTCGATCTTCTTTCTCTTTGAGTGATTGACGCTTGTCATAGAGTTTCTTTCCCTTGGCAAGTGCCAAGTCTACCTTTGCCCTTCCGTTTTGGTCGATGAATATGAGTGTTGGAACGATTGTAAACCCCACCTGTTTAGTTGCCTCTCTCAGGTGTATTATTTCCCGTTTGGTGAGCAGAAGTTTCCTGTCACGTTTTGCCTCATGGTTGCTGTAGGAACCATAGAAATATGGCGTAATGTTCATACCTTTGACCCACATCTCACCATTAACAATATAACAATAAGTATCCACAAGCGAAGCCTTCCCCAGACGGATGGATTTTATTTCCGTGCCTGTGAGTACTATTCCTGCCGTGAAAGTCTCGACGAAGAAATATTCGAAAGCCGCCTTTTTATTCTTGATTTGTATGGGGCTCTTCTTTCTAAGTTCCTGCTGTTCCTTGTTCACAATTAGGTCGTTTGGATTGTTGGGTGATTAAGCGTCATCCTTTAAGAATCGTAGCAAAACGATCGATGTGTTCATCAATGTAACATGCAACTTTGCCCACCCATTGCTCTTCATTTTCCACAAAACAGTCGTCAAGGTCATCGAATTCCGGCATCTTTTCATACAACTGCATGAACTCATCGTCATCGGCTTCTTTCTCAAGCAGCACACTATATTTGGCATATAGTTTTCGAGCCTTATTAATGAGGCGGGCCACATCATCAAGTCCCCATAAACGCATCATTTTGGCAAAAGGGTTTTGGAAAAAGAAAGACCCATATCCATTGTGGAGCAGTTGTACGAACCCTCCATCCATTACCTCGTCATGTAGTATCTCCCATGCTAAAAGTGTCACCTGTTCAGCATTAAGCACACCCATGGTTTCGGCATTGAGTTCACCAATATGCTTCTTGATAGCCGAGGTGAACACACCGACGAATTCGTCCATACCCAACTCGGCTGCTTTAACAACCGATGATTCCTTGACTGTTATCTCGTTCATTTCGGCTGCAAAATTAACCAAAAAAAACGGAAGGACAAAAGAAATAATGTGGAATGTGGAAGGGTTCTCGGGAAATGTCACTTAAAAGAGTCTTCCTATTTGGTAGAACGCCATAGATATGAACCATGCCACAAAGGTTGTGTAAACAGCCACGAAGGATGCCCATTTCCATGAGCCCGTTTCATTTTTCACTGCCGCTATTGTTGCTATACAAGGAAAATAAAGCAGGATGAAAAGCAAATAGGCATAGGCCGAAAGCGGTGTTATACCATCAACTTCCATTTTTTGTCTCAATAACGTGTATTTATCGCTTTCCTCATCAAACGATGAATCGTTGCCAAACGAGTCATCCCCGGAATAGAGTACACCCATAGTCGAAGCGACAATTTCTTTGGCCCCCACTCCTGCAATGAGCGACACGTCAAGTTTCCAATTAAAGCCCTGTGGCTCAAATAACGGTTCGATGGCTTGTCCCATTCGACCTATATAGCTCTGTTCCTGCTGTTGCTGATGGGAAAGAGAATCATTGTGTGGGAAATAGCCCAGAGCCCACACTATGACACTTGCCACAAGAATTATACCACCCATCTTTTTTAGGTATTCCTTTCCCTTTTCCCATGTATGTCGGGCAATAGCCTTCGGCGTAGGCCACCGATAAGGAGGGAGTTCCATGACGAAAGGCGTATCTTCGCCCTTGATTACAAAAGAAGAAAACAGCTTGCTGATAATTACAGCCATCATTATTCCCACGGCGTAGAGTGAAATCATGACCCAAGAGCGGTATTGTAAAGAAAAGAATGTACCGGTAATCATGATATATATAGGAAGTCTGGCTGAACAACTCATGAAAGGTAGTATCATCATGGTGATAAGGCGTGAGCGTTTGCTCTCGATGGTTCTGGTGGCCATGATTGCCGGCACATTGCATCCGAAACCCATGATGAGTGGAATAAACGATTTGCCGTGGAGACCCATCTTGTGCATCAATTTGTCCATGATAAATGCCGCTCGCGACATATAGCCGGAATCTTCCATGAGCGAAATAAACAGATAGAGAATGAGAATCTGCGGAAGAAATACGATGACCGACCCTACACCGCCAATAATTCCATCTACAATCATCGAGCGCAGCGGCCCTTCAGGCATGGCTCCTCCGACCCAATCGCCAAGAGCACCCACACCATATTCAATCCAGTCCATAGGATATTGTCCGAGCGAGAATGTCGTCTGGAACATGACGAAAAGGATGAGAAAAAAGATGGGAAAGCCCAGGTATTTATTGGATAGCATATTGTCGATGGCATGAGTCACACGATAGGTGTCCTGCGCCTTTCCCTCTGTAAACTGCGCCTCGGTAAGAGCTCCGTGAATAAAGCCGTATTTAGCGTCCATAATCGCAGTCTCACTATCTACCTGCGTGTCTTCCAGAATTCGTCGGGCCGCTTTGTCACGGGCTGCAAATATCTCATCACCATCTTCCATGCGTCTAATGATTTTTTCTACCGCATCATCTCTCTCCAGCAATTTTACTGCTAAATAACGTGTAGAAAAATGCGAACGTATGTATGCCGATTTTTTCAGAACTTTCTGTATGCGCTCAATGCCCTTCTCGACATATTTTCCGTGATTGACATGAATATGACGGAAATAGTTTTTCACTGGTTTGTCACCCTCGTCAAAATCTTCTACATGATGTTTGATGGATTTGTCAGCATATTTCTCATGCCATTCATGAATCTCACGTTGAACAACAGGATTGATCTTTCCGTCCTCGCCTATATAGTCGCCTCCTTCGTAAAGGTTGATGATAATATGAAAAAGCAGGTCTACATTCAAGCCTGATTTAAACGATGTAGGTATCATGGGTACACCAAACAATGTACTCAATGTATCAAGATCAAACTGGTCACCCCGCTTCTCGAACTCATCATACATATTTAGCGCACACACCATGCGGATATTCATGTCGATAAGCTGGGTCGTGAGGTAAAGGTTTCGTTCGAGATTTGAAGAATCAATGACGTTGATGACAATGTCAGGTTTTTTCTCAAAAAGATGTTTCCTTACATATAGTTCTTCTGGACTATAACAAGAAAGTGAGTAGGTGCCAGGAAGATCAGTAAGATTGAAGGTGTATCCTTCAAATTTTGCTATGGCTTCAGATGCATCAACCGTAACACCCGAATAATTTCCCACTCTTGCATGAGCACCGGAAGCAAAATTAAAGAGCGAAGTCTTTCCACAGTTGGGGTTTCCCACCAGCGCCACGTTGATGGTACGTCGTTTCGCCGACGCTCCTTTTTTGAGTTGCTGCTCAGGTGTTGGTACGTCTTCGCTGATTACTTTAACGACATCGTCATCCTCCAACTGTTCCTGATAGTTTGCTGCTTCTTTTTCAGAGAAGATTTCAATGAGTTGGGCCTCATCATGACGTAGCGATACCTCATACCCCATGACCTTATACTTCACTGGGTCTTGCAATGGTGCATTGAGTAATGCTTCCACAGTATTCCCCTTAATAAAGCCCATTTCGATAATGCGCTTTCGGAAGCCACCATGGCCGAGCACTTTAACGATGATACCCTTTTCACCTGTATTCAGTTCAGATAATCTCATTTCATCAATCTCTTTGAATGTGCAAAATTACACATTATTTGCCTAATAGCCAATACCTAAAAGGGAGGATTTTCTGGGATATGACAACAAGACATTCCTTATAACTAGTGATAGAGAGAGTTTTTGCCATCTTTTTTCGTAGTTAACGTATAAATTCATTAATTTTGTGGCGAAGAAACAAAAAGAAAAGCCCATGAATCCCATCCGCCCCATAATGGCCATGCTGACTCTACTGTTGTGCGTGAGTCTCTACGGCCAGCGCCATGAAATTTACAGCGACCGCATAGCCAGTTTACAGGTCGTTGCTGGTGAAGACTGGCTGTCTCCACCTGTCATTACGCTAAATGGTCACCAAACCATTCATATCGGTTTTGACGACATGACTCATGAATATCATCGTTATACGTATAAGGTAGAACATTGCGATGCCGATTGGAGTGTATCATCTGAATTGTTCGATACTGAATACTTGGAAGGTTTTTTTGAGGGCAACATCATCGAAGACACAGAAGAAAGTCTGAATACAAACCTGTTATACACACACTACCGTTTTCAGATACCTAACAGTCATTGCAGGCTGAAGATGAGTGGCAACTACCGTGTGACCGTGATTGACGATAATGATGACGAAGCAATGTTCTCCGCCTGTTTCATGGTGGTCGAGCCCCTGATGGGAATCAATATGGAAGTGACCACCATTACAGATTTCGATGTGAACGACCGTCATCAGCAAGTTAATATGGACATTACCTATGAACGCAACCTGAAGGTGAACGACCCTTCCCGTCAGATTAAAACCGTGGTTATGCAGAATGGCCGTTGGGACAATGCTCGCATCAATGTTCCTGCCCAATATACAATGGACTTAGGGCTTCATTGGAGCCATTGCCGTGACTTGATATTCGATGCTGGCAATGAATATCATAAATTTGAAATTCTCGATAATGACCACCCCACCCTAGGCATTGACAAAATCCGTTGGGATGGTGAGATTTACCACGCTTACCCTTTTGAAGATGTGCCCCGAATCAATTATCTCTACGATGAAGATGCCAATGGTGCCTTTTACATTCGAAACAGTGACAACTACGAAAACGACCGTTTGTCAGATTATGACTGGGTGCATTTCCGCAAGCCTTCGGAACGTTACCAAGGTGAACTGTACTTAAATGGCGTGTGGACTAACGACCGATTCCTGGAAGAATACCGAATGGAATACAATGAAGCCACAAAAAGTTATGAAAAAGCCGTACTGTTGAAACAAGGCTATTATTCATACCAATACCTTTTGCTTGATGAGGATGGAATAACCCATGTTGTGGAAAATGAAGGTAATTTTTACCAGACGGAAAATACTTACCAAGTACTCGTTTATTATCGTGAGCCCGGTGGGCGTGCTGACCGATTGGTGGGATATCAAAATGTCCGTTTTAAATAACAATCCTTATTATTCCATCAATTCGGCGATATATTCGGTCAAGTCTTCCCCTTTTAGGTCTATACCTATGATTTTTCCTTCCGGGTCAAGGAGAACATTGGCGGGAATATTCACAACACCATATTTTTGTACGGCTTCGCCTTCACGAACCATTAGGTCGGTCAGTTGTGGCCACTGTAGTCCAAGCCTTTGTATAGAACCCTGCCACGCCTTGGCATCATTGTCAAGTGAGACACCTACGATTTCGAAATTCTTTTTTTCATGATATTTGCTGTAAAGCTGTTTCAGAATCGGTATCTCACGCAAACATGGTGTACACCAACTGGCCCAGAAATCCAAGAGTACATAATTACCCCTACCACAATAATCACTAAGTCGGTGTTCCCGTCCATAAACATCTTTAAGCGAGGCATCATGATATGGAATGCCAAGTCGCCGTTTGCCAATCATCAAATAATAGTCATAGATGTCCCGCATTACCGGATGCGAGAAATAAACAGACGTAGTGTCCATGAGTATTGCCAAACTGTCGTAGTCCACCACATCAATGATATCAGAAAGAAAGGCTACAGGTATCAATGATTCTCGGTTTTCTAAAAGAAGTTCACGTTCTGCATTGGCTGTGGCATATTCCAGATAAGACAGTTCTTCACCTTCAGCCCCCTGAGTAGCAGAAAGCATGTTACCTACTGCCACATCGACCTGGCATAGTTTGATGTTTTGTTCCGAGGCTTCAGTGAATTCGAAAATAGCCAATACGACATGGTCATCTTCAACATTGTCGTGAACAATCATCTTTATGGGTGTTCCATCGTTAAAGAAAGGCATGATTCTATCACTGTCGCCCACGGCCAAAAGTTCATCTTTCTGTGCCATGCCATGAAAGGAAAACGTGCCTTCAGTCACATCAACAGAATCTATAGGTATAGTTTCGTAAAACCCCATGCTGTAGAGGTACATTCTATCAAGGCTGTTGCGCACCTCTCCTGTTATATTATATTCTACGTCCTGAGCCACGACGGTCATGGCTACCAGTAGTAAAGCCGTTACAGTCAGAAACCTTTTCATGATGAATATTATTAAAAACACAATTCCGTGAATAACAGCATTTGTATTTACAAATTTACATTATTATAATATAAATTTCCAAGAGATTGCGACAATTTAACAAATTTTCAGAGATAAAATAGATACAATTACAATTATTTCAAAAAAGGGTGTATCTTTGCATGTAAAAATAAGCAATTAGATAATGAAAAACAATGTAATTCTCTTTATTACAGCTATTCTCACACTCACTCCCCTATCCTCTTTTGGTGATACGTATGTCACGGCAGGAAACGGACAGACCTATTCTTTTGCCACGTTGGTAACCATTGAAGGGAGCGGTGTAAGTCAAGGTGAAGACTGCATCGTGGTGAACGGAACGGTGGAAATCAGCGAAGGAGATTATTTCGTCATGGACAGTGGTGTGATGGTTCGATTTGCCGACGGGGCCGAGCTGATTATCAAGGGTTCTCCTACTTTTACACCCGAAGAGCAGACAACACTGACGAAGGCTCTTACAGCAACAACTCCATACAACGTGGAAGTGTGGGGCGGCGACAGTCAGATTGAGGTTAGTAATTTGAATTTCGAGTATGTGGGTCTTCGTTGTTTCAGTCCCTATGGCATGTATGTTCATGATTGCCAGTTTACCGATCATTGTGGCACACAGAGTGCAGCTCTGATGATAGGACCCGACGAAGCACCTTTTTACATAAAAGACTGTTATTTTGCCAACAACGCAAAGGCCGCGATAGGTAGTGCCGCCAACTATTTCTGTCCTGTAAAGATTGAAGACTGTTCTTTTTACCATAATTCCACTGCCAACGGCAATATTCCGCAGTTGAACCTCACTGCTTCGCAAATGGTGGAGGTGACGGGGTGTACGATTGAGGGTAATCCGAGTTTGACGATGGTTGGCGGTATCGCTGTGAGCAATTTCTATACTATCGAAGGCTTTAACGTGAGCATTACCGGTAACACCATCACAGACAACCGTTACGGCATCACCACCATGGGAATGATGGATGTGGTTATAGCTGATAACATACTGAAGGACAATTGCCACGAGACCAACCCCAACAATGGCGGTAGCGGTATCAGCCTGTATGACCCCTATATGAAACAGACGGTCATGGTGAGAGGCAACCATATAGAAAACAGTCTTTGGGGTATTACAGTGATTGGTTGTGGTAATGTGAATATAGGTCGTGTAGATGTTGAGGAAAGCGACGAGCAGTATAACCCCGGCTGTAATGTGTTCAAAAACAACGGTAATGGTGGTATATTATACGATTTATACAACAACTCGACAAACACCATCTATGCACAGGGCAACCAGTGGAACGTGGCAGAGCAGACCGAGGAGGACATCGAGAGCGTCATCTTCCATCAGCATGATAATCCCGCTCTAGGTGAAGTGATTTTCATGCCCCCGATGGAAATGTCGGCTATTGATACGGTTAAGGAAGATGCATTTTCAAGCGGGACCTACAGTCTTAACGGCATTAGGGTATCGCCACAAGAGTCATCATCCCTTCAAAAAGGCATTTATATCATCAACGGCAAAAAACGGATTGTAAGGAAATGAGGTACGCCAAACGGTTTGCATGTCTTTTGGCATTCTGGCTTTGCGCACTTGGCTTCAGTGCGCAAACAGAGCTTTATGACTTGTCGAAACTACGAGACTGCGACCTGCTTTTCCATGTAAGCACGGAAGAGAACGCCATCACTTCGGTAACAGAAGGTACAAACCAACAAAAGATAGACCACGTAGCCATTTTCCTTTACCTTGACAATCAACCGTATGTGATAGAAGCTATTGAAGAAGGAGTCGTCTTCACCCCATTAGATAGCGTACTACGTCGTGATGGCTACCATTTAGTGGGACGAGTTCGCGGAACGTTGGATAGAGCAAGTACGCTGAACCGGGCAAAAGCCTTACTCGGTAGGAGCTACGACCACCTATACCTTTCAGACAACACCCCCATATATTGTAGCGAACTGGTGCAACTGTCATTTGTTCGCCCCGATGGTAAGGAAGTATTTGGAACTATCCCTATGACCTTTACCACCACCGATGGGAGCATCCTCCCTTATTGGACAGATTATTACGCAGTACACGGCATGGCTGTGCCAGAAGGGCAACCTGGCACGAACCCCGGTGAGTTATCCAGACGGAAATGCGTGAAGGTCAAGTATATGATTAAGAGACAGGGAGCAAGAAGTAAAATAGGAGGAGATGAACGGTAACTTTTGACAAGTGTGGTTTACATTTATCTGAATTGATGCGCAAAAAAATCATAAAAAGTGCTTTTGTGATGATATTCAGTAACTTTTTTTGTAATTTTGCAAAATCTATAGAAGACCCAAAAATGTTTACATTAAAAATATAAACTTTATGAAAATCGATCAATTCAATTTTGCCGGCAAGAAGGCAATTGTGCGTGTAGACTTCAATGTCCCCCTGGACGAGAATGGTAAGATTACCGATGACACCCGAATTCGTGGTGCCCTGCCCACTTTGAAGAAAATACTGAGCGACGGTGGTGCTTTGATTATCATGTCGCACATGGGCAAGCCTAAAGGCAAAGTGAACCCTAAATTCTCATTGGGTCAGATTGTTGACGCAGTATCGGCAGCCCTGGGTGTTCCAGTTAAATTCGCTCCCGACTGCGCCAAAGCTGCAGAACAAGCAGCAGCATTGAAAGATGGCGAGGTTTTGCTTTTGGAAAACCTTCGTTTCTATCCTGAGGAAGAAGGTAAGCCCGTTGACATAGAAAAGACCGACCCCGCATACGATGACGCGAAGAAAGCTATGAAGGCTAGTCAGAAAGAATTTGCCAAGACATTGGCGAGCTACGCTGATTGCTATGTAATGGATGCCTTCGGTACTGCTCACCGTAAGCATGCATCTACTGCCGTCATTGACGAGTTCTTCGACAAAGATCACAAAATGCTTGGTTATCTGATGGAGAAAGAGGTGACTGCTGTTGACAACGTGCTTGGCAACATCAAACGTCCGTTTACCGCCATCATGGGTGGTTCGAAGGTATCGACGAAAATTGGTATCATCGAAAACCTGCTGGGCAAGGTGGACAACCTTATTCTCTGCGGTGGTATGACATATACCTTTGCCAAGGCTCAAGGTGGCAAGATCGGCAACTCTATCTGTGAAGATGATAAGCTTGATGTAGCTCTTGATGTTATCGAAAAAGCCAAGGCCAACGGTGTGAACCTGGTGCTGGGCACCGACTGCATCGCTGCTGATGCTTTCGCCAACGATGCCAATACTCAGGTTTGTCCTTCCAACGACATTCCCGAAGGATGGGAAGGTCTTGATGCCGGTCCTGAGACACGCAAGGCTTTTGCTGCTGCCATTAAAGATGCCAAGACCATTCTTTGGAACGGTCCTGCCGGTGTATTTGAGTTCGACAACTTCATCGGTGGTTCGAAAGCCATTGCCGACGCTATCGCCGAGGCTACTGCCAATGGTGCTTTCTCGCTGATTGGCGGTGGTGACAGTGTAGCCTGCATCAACAAGTTTGGTATGGCCGATCAAGTGTCTTATATCTCCACCGGTGGTGGCGCTCTCCTCGAGGCTATTGAAGGAAAGGTGCTTCCTGGTGTGGCAGCCATTGAGGCATAATCATCAACTCATTATTTCAAAAGTGGAGGTTGCTTCTGCAACCTCCACTTTTGTATAGGAAACTATTTGTTTACAGACTATATAGATGTTCTGGTATTGTCAGATAACCTAAATAATCAAGAAATAGTCAATATTTACTTCTTGAAGAAACGGTTGTAAAGGCCATTAAAGCCGGCACAGTGGCGGGCTTCGTCTTTAGCCATTTCATGAACGGTGTCGTGCGTGGCATCCATGCCTGCAGCTTTGGCATTCTTGGCAATGCGGAACTTGTCTTCACAGGCTCCCTTCTCAGCAGCAATACGCGCTTCAAGGTTCGCTTTGGTGTCGCCGAGGACATCGCCGAGAAGTTCAGCAAACTTAGCAGCATGCTCTGCCTCTTCGAAAGCATAACGTTTGAATGCCTCTGCAATTTCGGGATAACCCTCACGGTCGGCCTGACGGCTCATGGCAAGATACATACCCACTTCACCGCATTCGCCATTGAAATGGTTGACCAAGTCTTTGACCATCTCTTCGTTAGCACCTTCCTTGCGTGCAGCACCGAGGATATGAGCAGTAGCGAAAGTCAGTTCACCTGTGTCTTCAAGTTCAGTAAATTTGCTGGCAGGAGCCTTACAAACCGGGCATTTCTCAGGAGCCTCGGTTCCTTCGTGAATGTAACCGCATACGGTACAGATAAATTTTTTCTTCATAATGGTTTTTGTATTATTGGGTTAGACAAAATAGATTTATAATGTATGATTAGTATCAAGTTATAAAAGATACTCGTAGAGGGTTATTGCTCGATTTTGGCTTGAGAGTCGATGAAGATTTTTATTTTCTTTCCATTCGGTATTGTCGGTTTCGACCATGTGCCATTAAGGATCCTGATATGGATTGGTCTTCCAACAGGAGCATCGTCAACAGCCTGTTGCAGCGACATATAATTGCCGAAGCCATTGTCGGCCACGATATAATCGTAATGAACAATATATGATTTCAGGTCGGGTACAATCTGGCCTACAGCATCCGCCAGCAGTCCAGCCACCACATGTGCTCCAAGTACGTTATAGTGAGTATTGTCTTGTCGTCCCTCGGGGATGGAAGGCTGTTCGCCTGGCCTGAACCACATATGAAGTTTCTTTGAGGCTTCTCGTCCCATGCTCTGCTCAAGGTTGTGCGTGATGGCATTAGCGTCAACGAAAGGAACATTCATCTCTTTTGCTATGCGTGCGGGTACAAACCGATATGCCCCATGTGTGTCGTAAAGTGTATCGCTCTCGATGGTATCGTTAGCGAAGACCGTTTCCCGTAATTTCTCATCGTCATCATTTTTGGGTACTATACGGAAGAAATTTCTGCGAGCTACGCTGTTGAAGAGCACTGGTATACCTCCAAGAGCCCTTGTTTCTCTAACGAATTTGCGCAAGTTGTCATCAAACGTGCTTCCCGGATCCGTATGCCGTTCAGGTTGTGGTTTCTCATCGTTGTGTCCAAATTGTATGAACACATAATCACCTGGTTTGATAAGCGACTTCACTTTGTCCCATCGTCCCTCATCGATGAAACTTTTAGAACTTCTACCGTTCACCGCATGGTTGTCGATATGGACAGCCTCTTTGAAAAACCCTTGCAAAGCCATGCCCCATCCCCGTTCCTGCTTTCCTTCGTCAATGGCTTTGTTGGCCATGGTGGAGTCGCCGATCATGAATATGGTGACCGACTTTTTCGCCGCCGTCATCATGAAGAACGAGACTACTGCGAGGGCAAAAGCGATGGTCTGCTTCAACGATTGTATTCTTTACAGATATAATCCACTAATTGTTTGGCATCGACGAGCACCTGTTCACCCGTCTCCATGTTCTTCAGTGAGACGATACCCTTTGTCATCTCATCCTCCCCGGCCATGGCCACGAATGGAATGTTTTTGGCATTGGCATACGCCATCTGCTTTTTCATTTTCACGCTGTCGGGGAAGACCTCTGTCTTGAGACCCGCTGTGCGACATTCTCGTGCCATGGTCATGGAGTAACGAGCCTCTTTTTCTCCAAAGTTGACAAACAGAAGTTGTGTTCCCGATACAGCCTCTTTGGGATAAAGGTCGAGCGTGTTGAGCACATCGAAAATACGGTCAGCACCAAAAGATATACCAACACCACTAATTCCGGGCAGTCCGAAGATGCCCGTGAGATTGTCGTAGCGTCCGCCACCAGTGATGGAGCCCATAGGCGTATCGAGAGCTTTCACCTCGAAAATAGCTCCTGTATAATAGTTCAATCCTCGTGCCAGCGTCAGGTCGATGGACACCTCATTCTTCAATCCGCATTCCTTAAGTGTATTGATAATAAAAGCAGACTCGTCAATACCCTTGAGACCAACTTCTGAATCAGCCAATAACGCTCTTAGTTGGTTGAGCTTTTCATCGTTGGTTCCTGAAAGGGCAAGTATGGGTTGCAGTTTCTCCACAGCCTCGTCTGACAAGCCCTTCTCACGCAGCTCAGTATTGACATTTTCGAGGCCAATCTTGTCGAGTTTATCAATTGCCACTGTAATATCAACGATATTGTCTTTTGCCCCAATGACCTCGGCTATACCTGATAGTATCTTGCGATTGTTAATATGTATGCGTACACGAATACCAAATTTCGAGAATACGGTATCAACAATCTGCATCAATTCCACCTCATTGAGCAGCGAATTACTCCCCACCACATCAGCATCGCACTGATAAAACTCGCGGTATCTCCCTTTCTGCGGTCTGTCAGCACGCCATACAGGCTGTATCTGATAGCGTTTAAAGGGTAGCTGGATTTCTTCGCGATGCATGACAACAAAACGGGCGAACGGCACAGTAAGGTCATAGCGTAGTCCTTTCTCACAGATACGTGCTGCAAGATGCAGAGGATTGCTCTCTTTAAGTTCCTCATCAGACACTTTATGGAGGAAATCACCCGAGTTGAGGATTTTGAAAAGCAGTTTGTCGCCTTCTTCGCCATATTTACCCATGAGTGTTGACAATGTTTCCATAGCAGGAGTTTCTATCTGCTGGAAGCCATATTGTTCATACACCTCACGTATGGTATTGAAGATATAGTTCCTTTTCGCCATTTCTACAGGCGAAAAGTCACGGGTTCCTTTGGGTATGCTGGGTTTCATTTATGATTGAAGTTTTACGTTTATGATTTCACTGTCTGACGATGGTTTGTTCGCGGTCCGGTCCGATGGAAATGATACGTATGGGCGTCTGGAGCTCGTGCTCAAGGAAATCGATGTATTGTTTGAATTGTTCTGGGAATTGATCTTCACTTGTGAGGCTAGTAAGGTCCGTCTTCCAACCTTTTAGCTCCTCATATATCGGTTCTATTCCTTTTTCTATGTCATAGGGGAAGTCGCGTGTAAGCTCACCATTTACTTTATACGCAACACATGCCTTAATGGTGTCAAAGGTGTCAAGAACATCGCTTTTCATCATAATGAGGTCGGTGACGCCATTAACCATGATAGAATAGCGTAATTGCACAAGGTCGATCCATCCGCAACGTCTCTCACGCCCCGTCACAGCTCCGTATTCATGGCCTATATCACGTATTTTATCTCCTGTACTATCAAACAGTTCTGTTGGGAATGGACCGGCACCTACACGAGTACAATATGCCTTCATGATGCCATAGACACGGTTAATTTTGTTCGGTCCTATACCCAACCCCGTGCATGCACCTGCACAGATCGTGTTTGACGATGTGACGAATGGATAGCTGCCAAAATCTATGTCAAGCATAGTACCTTGCGCCCCTTCGCAAAGGATGGTCTTTCCTTCGGCAAGCAGCCTGTTCACCTCATGTTCACTATCAACAATGGGGAATTGAGCAAGGTATTCAATACCTTTCATCCATTTGCGCTCCGTTTCTTCTATATCGAAGTCGGTGAATCCCAAGTTGGCAATCATCTGCAAATGTCGCTGTTTATGCGCCATGTATTTCTCTTGGAAATTATCGAGTATATCTCCTACCCTTAGTCCGTTACGTGAAATCTTGTCAGTATAGGTCGGTCCAATACCTTTTCCTGTGGTCCCCACCTTACTTTTTCCTTTTGCCTTTTCCTGTGCAGCGTCGAGCACACGGTGTGTTGGCATGATGAGATGTGCTTTTTTGGAGATATGCAGCCTGTTTTTCAAGTTATGTCCACTTTTTTCCAGGTCCATAGCCTCATCCATGAACAGGTCGGGAGCTAGCACCACACCATTGCCGATGATATTCACCTTGTCGCCTTGAAATATACCGGAAGGAATACTTCTGAGCACATATTTCTGTCCTTCGAACTCGAGTGTGTGTCCAGCATTGGGGCCACCTTGGAATCGTGCTACCACATTATAGTTAGGAGTGAGCACATCGACTACTTTACCTTTCCCTTCATCGCCCCATTGCAGTCCCAACAAGACGTCAACTTTTCCGTTGTTCATTGTTTATAGTTTTAAATGATTATTGCTCCTATAGTTATTTTGAATTGTGGGGTGAGGTGAAATATGACTATTTTTTTTGTTTCTGATTTTGTTTCGCTGTTTTCTTGGCCAGTTTTCTTTTAAGCTTCGTCTGACATGAACTGCATGTTCCATAGAAATAAAGGGTAAAACCTTCTTGGTGGAAACGTTTTAGTTTCATGGTCATGAGCATATTGTTCACGACTGAAGTATTCACTTCCGTGAGTTTTCCACAAGTGGTACATATCTGGTGGCAGTGGTTACCGTTAATGATTGTCGCCTCATAGGTGGTCACATTGCCGATATAGTGTCTGACAGCCAGTTTGGCTGCCAAAAGCAGTCCCATGGTATTGTATAGCGTTGCTTTGCTCACCCTGAAGTTGTTTTTTTTCATTTCAAGGTCCAATTCATCGAGTGAGAAATGCCCTCTGATGGAATACACCGAATTGAGGATGGAGAATCGCTCAGGGGTTTTTCTTTTCCCGTTTTCCACAAGGAAATCGGCAAGTATCTTTGCAGCCTTAGATTTTACGCTATCATCCATGTTAATTTTTCACAAAACCGTACAAAGATACGACGAAAAGCTGAGATATGGCTAGTTGGTTTTGTAAAAAAAGTCTAAAAATGCAGAAATGTCCTTTGTCAGTACTCTTTTGTTGAGTCAAAATAGTTTCATGCCGATGGAGGAGAGTGCTTTTTGTGCAATCATCTCATACGTATCATCCAGTTCTGTCATTCTTAAAACAGCTGTCCATGCTGCTTTCTTAATGGGTAGTGAAGAACCTTGTAATGCTGCAAGTGCTTGGTCAAGAAATTCGTGAATACCGCGGTCGTCGGGCTGTCGTTTTTGCATAAATAGCCTTCCGATGAGCAAGAATCCTGTGTACTGAAGCAATTCGCCTTCGCTTGCCATCCATTGATAAGCATACATGGGAGCTGATTCTGCATATTGGAATAGGTTGATAACCGCCATCTCTGCCATTTCACGGTTAGGCATCTGCTGCATCCATAGTTCCATCATGTCAGGCAGCATTTCTTCATGAGGCATGAGCAGTGTAGCCATGATTTTCGATTCCCGCACATTGTCTTTCCACAAGGTGATGGCCAGCTGGCTGTTTTTCTGATATTGCGCAGCCATTTTTTGTAGTTGTGGTAGCTGTATTCCCCAATTAATATGATACACTGTTCCTTTTTCCCGCATAGATTGTGATGCCACGCCGTTCATAAGGGAGCGGAACTGGCGACGTATATCGTTGGCAGCCTGTTTTATGTCATTTATATTATCAGAGTGTACCATACTGTTTGGAATATCTAAGCATTTGTTCGTCATATTTTTCCGTATATTCGACGGTTACATCTATGATGTTGCCAGACGCGTCTGTTATAGGTTTAAGTACAGGGTTGATAAAGCCTTTATAAGGTGCAATATTCAGTTTTGAAAACCGTTGCAGCACCTCCTCATGCAAAACGCCGTCAACTTTAACGGCATAGGTTTCAATGAGTTGTTGAGCCGCGTGATAATCGCCCTCGCTTTTAATACGTTGTATCTCACCAAGCAGTTCGGCGAAACAATCCCTGAGTTTTTTGTAGTCATGTATCCGCACGAACGTTTTCCCGTCTATTTTCTCAAATTGTACATTTCCTTTGGAATGTCGCATGGTCCAATATGCGATAAGGGCCCTGTTTCGCATGTGGGCTTCTTCGATGTCATGCCCTGGTGTGATACGAGTTAGCTGAGTCATCAAGCCGTTAAGCATATAGGAATAATACTGCGCTTGGTATGCTGTGTGGTCGGGAAGCAGATTTAACTCAACCAGTTTCTCGTCGGCCATATAATAGAGTGCAAATAAGTCGGCCCTTGCCTCTTCGATAGTACTTGAATACGCCTTCAGGGCATCGGGACTGGTTCCTGGCAACAGTTGTCCGCTGCCATGTCCCAAACATTCGTGTAAATCGGTGTGCAGGTCATCACACAAGTTGTCATATTGGTCAAGCATTCGAACAGTCTGCTCATCAATAACGAATTCTTCCCGGAAGCCACTACCCTTGGTCGCCTGATTGTATGCCTCCGTCAGATTGCCGATGGTGACACTCTTACTGCCATGTCTTTCCCGAATCCACTCCGCATTGGGAAGGTTGATACCTATGGCAGATGCCGGATATTCCTCTCCACCGAGCATAGCAGCACATATTACCGAAGCCGATACGCCCTTGACTTGTTTTTTCTTAAACCGTGGATCCACAGGCGAATGGTCTTCAAACCATTGTGCATTATCGCTGATAATCTTTGTGCGCAGTGACGCTTGTTTGTCGACATATTCAACGATGCCTTCCCAGGTACCTTTCAGCCCCAATGGGTCGCCATACACCTCAATGAAACCATTGATGAAGTCAACTTGACTTTCCTTATCATGTACCCATGCAATGGAATAATCATCGAAATCATGTAAATCACCTGATTTGTAGAATCTGATTAGTTTTTTTATAACATCTTTCTGATTGTCATTTTCCGCTACGTCTTCTGCCTTTTCCAGCCAGATAATAATCTTTTGAATGGCATTACCGTATTTACCATCAGCTTTCCATACTATTTCCCTGATTTCGCCATCTTCTTTTACCAAGGTGGAGTTAAGGCCCCAGGACGGTTGGCCAGACATACCATCATCTTTGTTCTCTTTATAATATGTTTCCACCTCATCCTGCGTCACATCCTGATAAAAGTTACATGCAGAGGAAGTAATTAAATCAACTCCTTTTTCCTTGTTCACTCTTTTGGCAAATATGGTGGGGTCGAAAATTACGGGCTTGATTTCCTCGAACAATTGCCGGACTGTCTGTCCTTTGCGCAGTGGAAGTAATTGGCTGTCGGTCTCTTCCATCGACACAAACAAATAATCAGGAGAGAATCCCGGAATAAACTTCATACATCCATAGTGGTGATGGATGCCGTTTGAGAACCATAGCCGTTTGAGGTAAGTGGAAAGGAAAGTAAACTGTTCTGAGTGATCTTTGTCCTTTTTGTTTACATATATTGCTTCAAGGGTCTTCCTTATCAACAGGTTATATTTCCCATATTGGTCGAATGTAATATCACGTCCAGAGAGTGTAGCCTGTGAAAGATAGTATATGAGCTGTTTCTGCCGGATAGTGAGATCTTCGAAGCCATTCAGCCGATAGCGCAGCATTTGGATGTCAGCGAAACGTTCATCGGCATAAAGAAATTGCGGTTGAGACATTGGAACGGGACTTGTTTATTTGTATTATAATCATCAATTTTCGTAAGTTCTGAAATTATAGAAGTTATAGAAGTTAAAGGGGTTAAGCCATATCTTTTGCACCCAGGACTTGATGGCTTCTACACAACTTTTACAGTCGGACCAGGTTATGGCTTTCAAACTTCAGAGCGGCCAAAGCCGCAATAACTTCTTAACTTCAGAAACTTGGATGAATTATTTTGTTTTTCCTTTTCTTTTATTCTCTTTCAGTGAGGGATGTTGTTCCAAATGGTTGATTTTATACTCACGGGGGGTAATGTTGTTGAATTTATAGAAAGCGGCATAGAATGACTGTCTGTTGGAGAATCCCACCATATCGCTAATATCTTCCATATTGAGTCCTTGATAGCGTTTGTCCACCAAAAGAGCCATTGCCTCTTCGATACGGTATTTATTCACAAAAGAGGTGTAGTTCATGTGAAACTTAACGTTAACGACAGCTGAGATATACCTTGTATTCGTACCCAAATCTTCAGCTAGTTGTTTGGCGGAATAGTCTTTGTCCTTATATTTTTTCTGGATGATGATAATGTCAAGAATTTTCTCCTTCAGCTCATCCATGAATTTTGGACTCACCAGACTCCTATAAGCCGCTTTTTTTTCCTTTTTTTCAGTAATATTATACTTTGCCATATCATTTAAGGGTAATTATTTACGGCAAAGATATTAGTCTTTTTTCAAAAATGCAATTTTTTTAACAGAAAAAGTGCCTTTTATCCGCATTTATTTCCATTCTGTCGTCAAAGTATCCATTTTGTTACGTATAAAAGGCGCAAAAGCATTCAAAATACATATCTAAATAGAAAATTGGATAGAAAATATAGCTTCAATCATTAAAAAATGATTACCTTTGCAGTCTGTATTGTCACCCCACGACCGACAAATACCAATTATCAAGTCAATGACAGCGACCAATCCTACCGCCATTCTGCTTTTGCATTGTCCCGACAGACAAGGCATTATCAGTGAGATAACAAAGTTCATCACGGACAATCAAGGCAACATCGTGTACCTTGACCAGCATGTTGACCGTCAGGATGGTGTATTCTTTATGCGTATAGAATGGGAATTAAATGGTTTTCTCATTCCACGTGACAAGATTTTCGAGTGCATCACCATGCTGTATTCGAAACGTTTCGAGATGACGTTCAATCTCTATTTCAACGATGTAAAACCCCGCATGGCCATCTTTGTTAGCAAGATGAGTCATTGCCTTTATGATTTGCTTTCCCGTTACCGTAGTGGTGAATGGAAAGTCGATATCCCCTGTATTGTGAGCAATCACGAGGATTTACGTTATATCGGTGAACAGTTTGACATACCTTTCCACGTATGGTCCATCAACAAAGACCATTCCAACAAAGCCGAAGTAGAAGCAGCAGAGATGGAGTTGTTACGAGAGCAAAATATCACATTCATCGTGTTAGCCCGTTACATGCAGATTATCAGCGATGACATGATTGCCCATTATCCCCATCATATCATCAATATCCACCATTCCTTCCTGCCCGCTTTCATCGGAGCCCGCCCCTATCATCAGGCATGGGAACGCGGTGTGAAGATTGTTGGTGCTACGAGCCATTATGTTACCTCGGAGTTGGATGCCGGTCCTATTATCGAACAGGATGTTGTTCGTATCACCCACAAGGACACTCCCGAGAGCTTGGTGTTAAAAGGCCGAGATTTGGAGAAGATTGTTTTGTCACGTGCCGTGACGAAACACATTGAGCGTAAGATACTCACCTACAACAATAAGACCGTTATTTTCAACTGACAACACATGGATATAGCGGTAGTTAAATACAATGCCGGCAACGTATGTAGTGTTCTCAATGCCTTCCGCCGGATGGGTGTCGAGCCTCGCCTTACCGACGTGGCTGAAGAATTGCATGGTGCCGACTGCGTGGTCTTTCCTGGTCAGGGAGAGGCCTTAGGTGCCATGACATACCTGCGTAGCCATGGTTTAGATACTGTGATTCGCAGTCTGCGTCAGCCTGTCTTGGGTATCTGCATCGGACAGCAGTTACTCTGTCGCCACAGCGAGGAAGGGGACACCGACTGTTTAGGCATTTTTGATGTTGATGTGAAGCGTTTTGTTCCACAGTCACATTCCGATAAGATTCCCTCAATGGGTTGGAACAAGTTGTATGACCTGCGTTCACCGTTGTATGAAGGTCTGGAAGATAGCAGTCATGTGTATTTCGTTCACAGCTATTATGTGCCGGTCTGCCCTTGGACATCCTCCAAAGCAAACTATATCCTACCTTACAGCGCGTCACTGAGCCGTGACAATTTCCATGCCACGCAATACCACCCCGAGAAAAGTGGCCGTGTGGGTGAGCTTATTTTGAAAAATTTCCTCGACATGGTACGTCGGGATTCCATAACACCTGCGATATGATAGAATTGATACCCGCCATCGACCTGATTGACGGCAAGTGCGTGAGGCTTACCCTTGGCGACTATGCCAAGAAAACCGTATACCGTGACGACCCTGTTGCCATGGCGCGGGAATTTGAGCGTCAAGGCATCCGTCGTCTTCATGTCGTTGACCTTGACGGAGCTAAGTCACATCACATCGTGAATGGTGCTGTATTACAAGCCATCACCGATGCCACCCAACTGGTGGTCGATTTTGGCGGCGGCATCAAGAGTGAAGAAGACATTGAACAAGCATTTGCCGCCGGTGCTGCCATGGTAACGGTCGGTTCCGTAGCCGTCACCCATCCTACGCTATTTCTGGATTGGCTTCGTCGTTATGGCAGTGACCGCATCATCCTTGGAGCAGACGTTCGTAACGGCAAAATCTCCATCAATGGCTGGCTGGAGTCAAGCGGTGAAGACCTCATCCCCTTTTTGAGGCGTTATGTCATAGAGGGTGTTCACCATGTTTTATGCACGGATATTTCCCGTGACGGCATGTTAACAGGCCCTTCCGTTTCACTATACCGTGATATTCTCTCGCACTTCCCCACCCTTCACCTCATAGCCAGTGGCGGCGTGTCAAGTGTGGAAGACATACGTTCTTTGGAACAGGCAGGAGTTCCCTCTGTGGTCTTCGGTAAAGCCTATTATGAAGGAAAGATTGACCTAAACCAACTGACATAGTTATGGGACTTGCTAAACGAATCATTCCCTGTCTGGACGTGAAAGACGGAAAGACGGTAAAAGGCACCAACTTCGTGCAGTTGCGCGAGGCTGGTGATCCTGTTGAAATGGGTAAGATATACAGTGAATGCGGTGCCGACGAGTTGGTTTATTTAGATATTACGGCCTCGCATGAGGGGCGAAAGACCTTTACCGACCTGGTGAGCCGTGTAGCTCTTGAGGTGAATATCCCCTTTACGGTCGGTGGCGGCATCAACGAATTATCAGACGTTGACCGACTGCTCTATGCTGGTGCCGACAAGGTGAGTGTTAACAGTGCCGCCCTCCGTCGTCCTCAACTTATCGACGAGATAGCCAAACGCTACGGCTCACAGGTATGTGTCTGTGCCATTGATGCCCGCATGGATGAAGACGGATGGCATTGTTATGTTAATGGCGGCAGGATTCGTGTAGAGCGGACATTGAAAGACTGGGCCAGCGAGGTGGCCGACCGTGGTGCCGGAGAGATTCTATTCACCAGCATGAATCACGATGGAGTTAAAACTGGTTATGCCAATGAAGCTCTGGCGATGCTGAGCGACTTGTTGCCCATTCCCGTAATAGCCAGTGGCGGTGCCGGCAAGATGGAACATTTCCGTGATGTGTTCATCGATGGCAAGGCCGATGCTGCATTAGCCGCCAGTGTGTTCCATTTTGGTGAAATCAACCTGATGGAACTCAAGCGTTATCTGAGAGAAGAAGGAATAGAAGTGAGGTTGTAGAGTACCGCGAGTGACGAATGGTCGCTGACGCAATGAAGAATTATCATTTATGAATTGTGAACAAACAAAAGATATGAACATTGATTTTGACAAGATGGGCGGTTTGGTTCCCGCCATCATACAGGATGCCGACACCAAGAATGTGCTGATGTTGGGCTATATGAATGAAGAATCGTTGAAGAAAACATTGGAAAGTGGTCTTGTGACCTTTTTCAGCCGTAGTCGTCAGCAGTTATGGACGAAGGGTGAGACCTCAGGCCATTATCTTCATCTTGTGAGTATTGCGGAAGACTGCGACCACGATGCCTTGTTGGTGAAAGCCCGTCCTGATGGTCCTACCTGTCACCTTGGCACGGACACATGCTGGGGTGAGCGTAATGAGAAGTCACCGCTTTTGTTTCTCACGGAGTTGCAAGATTTCATCAACAAACGTCGTGAGGAGATGCCCGAAGGCAGTTATACCACCAGCCTGTTTCGTGACGGTTTAAACCGTATGGCCCAGAAGGTGGGAGAAGAAGCCTTGGAATTGGTCATCGAAGCTACCAATGGTACAAATGAGCGTATGGTGTATGAAGGTTCTGACTTCTTGTATCACCTTATCGTGTTGCTGTCAAGCAAAGGACTGCGCATCGAAGACTTGGCCTCCGAGTTGATTGAACGGCACGACCCCAGTTGGAAAAAACATTGAACTTTGACGAACTTAAACAATCACATATATGTTAATAGATTATCAGAAAGTTAGTATATATCAGGAAGATTTCTTGGTGTTGGAAGATATCGACTTCCATGTAGAGGAGGGCGAATTTGTATATATCATCGGCAAGGTTGGCTCCGGCAAGAGTTCCCTGTTGAAGACCCTCTATTGCGAGTTGGATATTGAGTCGGCAGAGAAATCGGAAGTGTTAGGTCGTGATGTCTGTGACATCCGTCGCCGCGATATTCCCGCCTTACGCAAGGAAATGGGTATCATATTCCAAGATTTCCAACTGTTGCACGACCGCAATGTTTATCGTAACATGCGTTTTGTCTTGAAAGCTACCGGCTGGGACGACCGTGCCGAACGGGATGCTCGTATCGACGAGGTGTTGGAGTTGGTGGGTATGTTGGACAAACGTGAAAAAATGCCTCATGAACTGTCCGGCGGCGAACAGCAGCGCATCGCCATTGCCCGTGCATTGCTGAATAATCCTAAAATCATTATCGCTGATGAGCCGACTGGCAATCTCGACCCTGAGACAGCCCGTCATATTGTTGGCATTCTGAAAGACATCCAGAAGACCGGAACCGCTATCGTGATGACCACCCATAACATCCCCCTGTTGGATGAGTTCCCAGGCACCGTTTACCGTTGCAAGGACACGAAGATGACAGATGTGACAAAGGAATACAACCAGATGGACCTCACGGAAGACAGTGAAGGGTAAAGATTAACGTTGAACGTTGAACATTGAAAGTTGAACGTTGAATATTGAAAGTTGAATATTGAAAAAAGAAATACTATGATAGTAATGAAATTTGGTGGTACGTCCGTTGGAAGCCCGGAACGGATGAAGCATGTTGCCACATTGACTACACGATCGGGCGAGCCCACATTCGTGGTATTGTCTGCCATGTCAGGTACGACGAACACCCTTGTTGACATCTCTGACTACCTCTACAAAAAGAATCCTGACGGAGCGAACGACATGATTAACGCTATGGAGAAGAAGTACAAGGAGCATGTCGAGCAATTGTATTCTACCGCAGAATGGCGTGAGAAAACCATGAAGTTCTTAAGCGAGGAATTTGACTATCTGCGTTCGTTTACAAAAGACCTGTTCACCAGTTTCGAGGAAAAGAGTATTGTTGCCCAGGGTGAGATTATCAGTACCAACATGATGGTGAATTACCTATTGGAGCAAGGTGTTGATGCGGTGTTGCTGAACGCATTGGACTTCATGCGGACCGACAAGAACGGTGAGCCCGACCCGCAATACATCAAGGAAAAATTGCAGTGGCAGATGGAAGAACACGCTGGCCACCAGGTATATATCACTCAAGGTTTCATCTGCAGGAATGCCTATGGAGAGGTAGATAATTTATTGCGTGGAGGAAGTGACTATACTGCTTCTTTAGTAGGAGCAGCCTTGGATGCCGAAGAGATACAGATATGGACCGACATCGATGGCATGCACAATAACGATCCCCGAGTGGTGGATCATACTGAGGCTGTTCATCAGTTGAATTTCGAAGAAGCTGCTGAGTTGGCCTATTTCGGTGCAAAAATCCTCCATCCCACCTGCATTCAACCAGCTAAATACGCCGGTATCCCCGTCAGGTTGCTGAATACCATGGAACCCGATGCAGAAGGTACCATCATCGACAATGTAGTGATGCGCGGTCACATCAAGGCTGTAGCTGCCAAGGATGATATCATTGCCGTGAAAATTAAGAGTTCACGTATGTTGTTGGCCACTGGTTTCCTGCGCAAAGTGTTCGAGATATTCGAGAGCTTCCAAACACCTATCGACATGGTTTGCACCTCAGAGGTAGGCGTTTCAGTGAGCATCGATAACGGGGCTCATCTTACCGATATCGTCAACGAATTGAAAAAATATGGAACGGTGACGGTTGACACCAACATGTGTATTATTTGTGTGGTGGGTGATCTTGATTGGAGTAACTTAGGATTCGAAACATTGGCAACAGAAGCGATGAAAGACATTCCTGTGCGCATGATTTCTTATGGCGGCTCTAACTACAATATCTCCTTCCTCATCAAAGAGATTGACAAGAAACGTGCATTACAGAACCTCAGTGACAAATTGTTTGCGAGCTGAGAGGTGAGTAGTGAGAGATATGCTGACAATTGTTGGCACTTATTCAAAAATGTTTGAACTATAACAGACATAAGATGAAAGGTAAATTTCCCATTGACCGTTTTGCGGCCATGGACACCCCTTTTTACTATTATGACACCGACCTGTTGCGCGACACGCTGAGAGCCATCAATGCCGAAGCAAGCCAACATGAGGGATTTGTCGTTCATTACGCCGTAAAAGCAAATGCCAACCCTAAGGTGCTCAATGTTATCTGTCAGGCCGGCTTGGGTGCTGATTGTGTCAGTGGCGGCGAGATACGTGCCTCGCTGCAATCCGGTTTCTCCCCACGTAAGATTGTCTATGCCGGTGTTGGCAAGGGCGATTGGGAGATAGACCTCGGTTTGGAAAAAGGTATTTTCTGCTTCAATGTGGAGAGCATTGCCGAGTTGGAAGTCATCAATGAGCGTGCCTGTCTGCTGGGCAAGACAGCCCCGGTAGCCTTTCGCATCAATCCTGATGTTGGCGCTCACACCCACAGTAATATTACCACAGGTTTGGCCGAAAACAAGTTCGGCATAGCCATGCGCGACATGGTACAGGCGATAGAACATGCACGACAGTTGTCAAATGTCCATTTTATGGGACTTCACTTCCATATTGGTTCCCAAATTCTTAACATGGACGATTTTGCTGCCCTCTGTAACCGTATCAATGATTTGCAGCGACAGTTAGACCTGTTGCGTATCAAGGTGGACCACATTAATGTTGGCGGCGGCCTGGGAGTCGATTATGAGCATCCCAACCGTGTTCCCCTACCCGATTTCAAATCGTATTTCGGCACTTTTTCTCGTCATTTGAAATTACGTCCCGGTCAGCTTTTGCATTTTGAGTTGGGTCGGGCCGTGGTGGCTCAGTGTGGCAGTCTGATTACCCGTTGCCTGTATGTCAAAGAAGGAGCGGTTAAGAAGTTTGCTATTGTCGATGCCGGAATGAGCGACCTGATACGTCCTGCCCTCTACCAAGCTTACCATAAGATAGAAAACCTGAGTAGCAACGGTCCAACGGATACCTATGATGTGGTCGGTCCAATCTGCGAGTCGAGCGATGTTTTCGGCAAATGCGTCGATTTGAACGTCACCCGTCGCGGTGACTTTTTGGCTATCCGCAGTGCAGGAGCCTATGGCGAGATTATGGCGTCGGTGTACAACTGCCGTCCTTTGCCCAAAGGCTATATCAAGGAGGATTTCTGATGACCATCTCGACATCGACACTCATTATCAGCAGCCTACTTCTGTTCTTGTCGCTGACCACCCCGCTGTTCAGTGCCATACGTCGTCGTCCACATTTACCCCGGGAAGGCGAGGAAGAAGGGTCTGAAGATACAGACACGTCGATGCCTATGCTCACCATCGTACTGACTCCACAAGGCGACTACCGTCAGTTAGATGAGCACCTACCTCTTTTTCTCACTCAGGACTATGCACCGGGCTACGAGATTATCGTTGTTTCTTCGTTGGGCGACTCCGGTGTTGATGACGTGCTTAAGCGATATCGTGACCATGACAACCTGCGCACCACGTTCATCCCTGAAACCACCCGCTACATGAGCCACCGTAAGTTAGCAATAACATTGGGGGTGAAAGCCGCTGCCACGGAATGGATTCTTCTCTGCGACCCCTCGTGCAAGCCATTGAGTCAGCGATGGCTTTATTCCATAGCCACTCATTGCCATTCTGAACGTGACATGGTGCTGGGCTATGTTCGTTTCGGCATGGAAGCCCCCATGTATTACCATTTTGAGCGTTTCTATACTACGATGTATCTCTTTCGGGAGAGCCTTCAAAACATAGCCTACCGTACTAACTGCCCGCAGGTCTTGTTCCGCAAGTCGGTCTTCATGTCCGGCCAAGGCTACCAAGGCAATTTGAAGTACACCATTGGCGAATACGACTTTATGGTAAACAAATATGCAGAGCATGGGAATTGCAGTGTTTCGTTGTCGCCCACCTCTTGGATGGAAGAAGATGTGCCGAGTGAAAAGGGATGGCAGAACAAACACATTTTCTATCAAGAGATACGTGAACACCTGTCACGCAGCATTCGTCACCGTTTCCTCTACAATATGGATCACACCCTGCTGCATGGTTTTCTTTTGCTCGTGTTGTTAACACTCATCTACTCCACCATAACCTTGAACTACGTGTTGATAGGAGCCGGCGTATTCTGTCTTGTTTTGAATTATACGTTGCGTTATCGTCAGTACAAGTCTGCCTTTGCCGAATATTCCATTCCCGTGAAAGCACATTATGGTGTATTCTATGAATGGAGTATGGCATGGCGTGCCATACGCACCCGTATCCGCTATGAGTATGCAGACAAGTTTGATTTCATCAGCCATAAAGTTTGAAGCCTACTATGAAAATAATGCATTACCTGACTGTCACCCCTGCCACTGCATCTCTTCTTGAAGACTTGCGGCAGCAGCTTTCTTCCTGTTCCGACATGGAGCAGCAGTTGGTGGTGTATTATAAAGGGATGCCTGTTCACCGTTCCGACGACATTGTCGTTCTTAACCCTGAGTCAGGTAGAATTGCCATTAGTGTGGAGCGCCGTTTCGTCACTCATCTGTACCGACAGATGCCCGATTTCGTTCATATTCATGGCGCATGGAGCCAAGTAGCATACAAAGTAAGCTGCTGGAGTCGTCGTCGTGGATTCCGCGTTGTACTGTCGCCTCATGGTCAGTTAGACAAGAAGATAATCGATCAGGAATTTTGGAAAAAACGTTTTCCACGTATTCTTTTATACCAACGTAAGATGGTCCACGCGATGAGTGCCATCGATGCCCATGACACATCGGAAAAGGAACAGTTATCACGGTTTGGCTGGAACAAACGCATCGATATCGTTCGCAACGATGACGTGCTGTCTGGCTCGTTGCCCGTAAGCAAGGCATACCTGTCATGGTACCAAAAGATATTGGACACCGATGTGTTTGGCACATTCGGCCAGTTGGAAAAATCATGTCTATGTGCCTTACTACGAGTGGCGAACACTCCCGTGGACGGTCATCAGGTGCTCACGCCCCAGTCGATACTCACCCTTCGCGAACTAACTCCTCCTACATGGCGCCAGCTCTTCATCTATGCACATGACCAACATGTGGATAACGATTTACGCCAGGCCATGACCCGCATGCAGTTGTCGGTACCTTCTGCTGTGACGGAGCTGCCATCACGTTATCCTTGGAAACGGGATAAAAACGGTGACCCGTTGAGTGACAGCGAACTATTGGAACATCGTAGGCGTCTGTCTGCCATTTTAGAAAATAAAATCAAGACCTCTGAGGTGGATATGCGCCGCATGTGTATCATGCTGCTCAACCTCCGTCGTCTTATTAAGGATAATACCATCTCACTTCGTCACCTGTGCGATTTCTACCGACTGGTGCGCGACTGCGACATCGACGAGGACCGCCTGGCAGATTTTCTCGACGAGATGCATATCCGCCGTTTCACCGGCCGCATGATGCAAATCCTGCATGAAGTGCTCTATCTGGAAGAAGGCTACATGCTTGTCGAGCCCCTTAATGACAGTGGAACAGAATCCATCAGAAAAAACCTTATTGCCCAAATCTAACCTATGTCATCAACTATTCAAGAATCCCAAGTCGACCTGCGCTACCTGGAGTTGTTGTCGAATACCTTCCCAACAGTGGCCGAGGCAAGTACAGAAATTATCAACCTGCAAGCCATTCTTAACCTGCCCAAGGGCACGGAACATTTCCTGGCAGACCTCCACGGTGAATATGAGGCTTTCCAGCATGTGTTGCGCAATGCCTCGGGCGACATCAAGCGTAAGGTACATGAATTATTCGGCAATGAGATGCGCGAGTCGGAGAAGCGTGAGCTTTGTACCTTAATTTATTATCCCGAGAAGAAATTGGAATTGGTGAAGTCGAGCGAGCCGGAATTGGACGACTGGTATCACATCACCATTCATCAGTTGGTGCGTGTCTGTCGTGACGTGTCGAGCAAATACACCCGTTCAAAGGTAAGGAAGTCGTTGCCCGTCGATTTCAGTTACATCATTCAGGAGTTGTTGCATGAGCGCACCGACGATGTGGACAAGACCGCCTATGTGAATGCCATTACCGACACCATCATCTCTACGGGTCGTGCCGATGACTTCATCATCGCCATCTGCAATGTCATCCACCGCCTGGCCATCGACCAGTTGCATATCCTCGGCGATATCTTCGACAGGGGCCCTGGTTCCCATCTTATCCTCGACACCTTGGAGAAGTACCACAGTTGGGACATCCAGTGGGGCAACCACGACATCCTTTGGATGGGAGCCACCGCCGGTAACGATGCCTGCATCTGCAATGTCATCCGCCTGTGTCTGCGCTATGCCAATATGGAGACATTGGAAGAGGGCTATGGCATCAACCTTATGCCCTTGGCCACCTTTGCCATGGATACCTATGGTGACGACCCCTGCATCGAGTTTCTGCCCAGGGAGTTGGGTGAGGAAAGTATGGATGCCAAGACCCGTCAATTATCTGCCCAGATGCACAAGGCTATCTGTGTGTTGCAGTTCAAGACAGAGTCGGCGTTAATGGCCAAACACCCTGAATGGGAGATGGAAGACCGTCGTCTGTTGACCGCTATCGACTATGAGCACGGCACCATCACCCTTGGCGGCAAGACCTATGAGATGACCAGTTGTCATTTCCCCACCATCGACCCATCCCACCCCGAAGAACTCACTGAAACAGAGAAGACGCTTATGAGCAAGTTGCACCACTCCTTCCGAGTGAGTGAAAAACTGCGCCGTCATATTCGTCAATTGCTTCAGCACGGATGTATGTACGCTGTGTATAACAATAACTTGCTTTTCCACGCCTCCGTGCCTTTGAATGCCGACGGTTCGTTGCGCGAGGTGCGTCTGTATGGCGAGAAACAGTATAGTGGTAAAGACCTGCTGCATCGCATCGGTATGCTTATCCGTAGTGCTTTCCAGGCTGACACCCAGCCTCAGGAGCGCAGTTATGCCGTTGATTATTTTCTTTATCTCTGGTGCGGCAAGAACTCTCCCCTCTTCAACAAGTCGAAGATGGCCACCTTTGAGCGTTATTTTCTCCAAGAGAAAGAGACGCACAAGGAAGAAAAAGGCCATTATTACCGTTTGCGCGACGACGAGCATGTCTGTGACCGCATCCTGGACGCTTTCGGAGTGGAAGGTCCTAACCGTCATATCATCAACGGCCATGTGCCTGTGCATGTGAAGACCGGCGAGAATCCCATCAAGGCCAATGGCAAACTGATGGTCATCGACGGCGGTTTCTCACAAGCCTACCATAAAGAAACTGGCATTGCCGGCTACACCTTGGTTTATCATAGTCGCGGTTTCCAATTAGTACAGCATGAGCCGTTCACCAGTTCACGCGATGCCGTCATCCGAGGTACCGACATCAAGAGCACCACACAGATTATCGAGATGTCACAGCACCGCATGTTGGTGGCCGACACCGACAAGGGTGTGGAGATACGCCAACAAATCAGTGACTTGAAAGATCTGCTGTACGCTTATCGCCACGGATTTATCAAGGAGCGGGATAGGAAGAACAATCATCTGGCAAAGTAAATATCAATTATTGTGTTGACAAGTTGTTGAGCATAGGTACACATGCGCAAAATCCTTATTCTTTCTTTACTGTTTTCTTTGCTGCTGCTGGGTTGCGGGGGTAAACATCATTATCCCACGGTATTGCTCATGGCCGACAGCCTTTGCGATGTGAACCCTAAGGCTGCCATCGACACCCTCGACAGTTTGGAGAAACTGATGGCACAAGCCTCCGAACCCGACCAGATGTATTACCGTCTCCTCTGCATCAAGGCCGCCGACAAAGCATACATCCCCCACACCTCCGACAGCCTCATACGTACAGTACTTGACTATTACGAGCACGGTGGTGACCCCTCGCTCCTCCCCACGGCCTATTATTACGGGGGACGTGTCAACATGGACTTGGGCGATGCGCCGCAGGCGATAGGTTATTACAGAAAAGCCCTCGATGCCATGCCTACCGACTCATGCAGTCCCTTGCGAGGAAAAGTGCAGCACCAGTTAGGCCGGTTATACTGGGACCAGCATGTGAACCAGGAAGCATTGTTTTATTATCAAGAATCTCTGAAAAGCAGTTGTTACATGAGAGATACGGCTGATGTAATATTTAATATGGAGGCATTGGCGGGTGTCTGTGAAGATAAGAACTTAACTGACAGTGCTTTATTCTTTTATCAAAGTGCATATCTTTTATCAGAACAATTTCAAGATACCATTTTAAAATCAGATATATGTACTCAATTGGCAAGATTCTATATCTCAATGGGTGATAATGAACATGCCAAGCCTTATATGCAATTCTCTTTACAGCATATTGACGAAGATAATCTCAGTGCGGTTTATGGTATGGCTTCTAAGTATTATATGGCACTACATCAAATCGATTCTGCCATATATTATTCACAACTGGAATTGGCAAGACCTAATATTTTCTCTAAAGAAGGGGGAAGCAGACACCTAACGGATTTATACATTCAGCAAGGCGATTTGAAGAAAGCAAATGAATATATCGCCTTGTATAAACTATATAATGACAGCGTAAGGGGAAGACGCGCAGCAGAGGATGTTGCACGTGTCAATGCATTGTATAATCAGCATGTCAACGAACAAAAGATTTGGCTTCTACAACTGAATGATGCCAACAAGACAAAGTGGTTGGTCATCATCATCTCTGCTTTTATCTTGTCTTCCACCTTCTCATTCAGAATGCTGAGCAATTATAAAAAGCGCATCAAGAAATCGAAAGAAAGAGAGGCTGGTGTCAAACGTGTGTTAGAACAGTTGAGAACATCCAGCCAAGAACGAATCGATTTGGAGAAACAGAAACTCATTGAAATGAGAAGTCAATTAGATACGCTTCGTTTGCAAAGCAGTCAAACTGAAGATGAACTGCAAAAACGCGAAGTGCAGATAAAAATATTGGAAGAGAAGGTGCATCTTTGGGAGACGGAACGAAAAAGAAAAGAACAGATAACAAACCTCATCAAAAATACAGCGAATTATCATCTTCTGATTGATTTGTTGAACAAGGGTAAATTTCCGACAAAAGAAGAGTGGAAGGAAACGGAGGATAATGTTCTTCATTTTTATCACTCCTTTAAGAATGAGATAGAAAAATATGTCATACTCAACGAAACTGAGTATCATGTATGCCTGTTATTGAAAATGAAATTCCAACCTTCCCAAATTCAAATTCTCATCAACAGATCAAGGGAAGCCGTAACGGCAATACGTAGGAGGCTGTTCGAGAAGGCTTTCGGAAAAAACGAGAAAGGCAAGCCTGCCGACTGGGATCGTTTTATCGAAAGCATCAATTAGGGTTTCTACTTGAAAATGTACATTATTTGTACATTCATTTTCATAGAATAGTGACGGTTTAAGGAGTATTTTTGCGCCAACTACAAAAATACTTAAACCGTATCACTATGAGAAAGATTTGTTTTATTTTATTTGTAATGTTAGTAAGTTGTTCTGCCAATTTGCTTGCTGATGATGTACAGATGTATGGGGTTGACAACGAAGAAAAAGGAAAAGGAACACGCACGGAGATTCCTACTCCTTACGTTCAGGCAGACGAAAACACTGTTGAAATCACCTGCGACTCTCTTGTAACCAACGCCGAGGTCACCATCACCGACCTCAACGGCACAGTCATGCACCACAGTAGTGAGACACTCTCACCCGCCAACACCCTCCTCTTCGTCACCGACACTCCCGACCAGCTCAAGTACTACATCGAGATTGTTGCCGACGAACAGGTGTTTTACGGGTATTTTTAACAAATAACAAATCACCAGAACCCAAAAATCTCAATCATCAACCCCCAGCCCAATCATTTCCCCTCCCTTGTAGGGGAGGGGTCAGGGGTGGGGTCAGAAATCATCACCTCTCCCCCTCACCTCTAAACATTAACTCAAGTTCCGCATATTATGAAGATAAAGGAAGATAGCCGCTTGTCAGCGGTGAAGATAAAGGACAATACTCCGTCTATCATTATTCAGTACCTCAAAATATTAACTTTGGCATACGGCTTAACTTCTTTAACTTCTTAACTACTTTAACTTCTTCAATCTTCCTCTAACTCCTTTCAACTGGAACTTGTGGAAGTTGAAAACATTAATAACATATGGACTGATTTTACTGCCGCCGGAACCGTCCGTCCGGGGAGGTGCATCTCCCCGGCGGGCGCGGCGGAAAAACTTTGAAAAGGGTAAAAGAGTAAAAGAGTAAAAGAGTAAAATAGGAATAATCCACACACAGTAAACCAAATAATTATGAAACAAGTAAAAATACTAATTGCCTTGTTCACGTTCATGTTTACGGCGGTTGTCTCAGCCCTTGCACAGGACATCTACCACATCGACCCGCATGACCAGCCCGACTACTCCGGGCCAAGTATCCCGCTTCCCATCAACTACGGCTATGATGCCTCGGGCAACCGCACGAGCAAGGGCATACAGGTCAATCCCGGCGACACCATTATCATCGGTCCCGGCGGTCCAGTCACCCTGTCCGTCGGTCCGTCGCCCACGCAGGGAATAGTCACCGTATCGCTCTCCTCATGGAATAGCGACAACACATATTCCGTGAACATATACGGCCTCTCCGGCCAACGGGTCACCTGCAAGGAGTCTAACTCCGTCGTGACCACGCTCGACATATCGTCGCAGGCAGACGGAGTATATATCGTCGAGGTGGATCTCGGCGAGAGGAAAGAGGCCGTTAAAATCATCAAGGAAAGGTGAGGCATCTGTATAATTATAGATTAGACGATATATCAACATTAAAGGACCACACTATGAAAGACAATCACTCATACAGATTCTTGTTCGCCGGTTTAATAATCCTTTCATTTTCCATTATAAAGGCAATGCCCGTGCAAGCCGACGACAGCATACCGCAGATTACCAGTCCCGACGATTGGGAGCAGTATCTCACCACCCCGGGGGAGACGGACGGCTCAAGGTCCGACACCGGCCTTCCAGTACCTCGCTCCACGACCATTGACACGAGCAAGAAGATAGGCACGCCCGTCACCTCGTTCGCCGTTTCGACCCTGGGTGCCGCCCAATGGAGCCTCACCTTCGACACACCCCAGGGCGTGGGCGGTCTGACACCGAAGGTGGGACTGTCCTATTCAAGCCTGTCGTCCAATGGCAACGCAGGATGGGGTATCAACATCACTGGTATCAGCTGCATCACAAGGGGAATGAAAACGCTCTACCACGACGATGCCCCACGGGGGATGAAATTCGACCCGAACGACGCGCTCTTCCTTGACGGGCGGAGGCTGCTGCTCTCTTCCGGCACGGAGGGCATGACGAACGCCATTTACAGTCCCGAAGGCGACCCCTATACCACGGTGAAGGTGACATCCTCCAACAGCCAGAACGGCCCGCTGACGTTCGAGGTGACATCATCCGACGGCATGAAGGCATATTACGGCACTGATGCGAACGCCCGTCTGCAGTTCACCTACGGCGGCACGCAACGCGTATACGCCTGGTTCGTCTCAAGGCAGGAAGATGCGAACGGCAACTACGTCACGTATTCGTATATGCACGACCAACTCGTCGTATATCCCGAGACCGTCACCTACGGAATGAACACCCAGGTCAACACGGGTGCTTGCCATTACATTTGTTTCTCCTATACGAATGTGCTTGCATCCGCGAAACGCTCTTTCGTCCTCGGCGGCCATCGGGGCTACGTGGCCAAGTGCCTGGCGAATGTGCGCACGATGACGGGAACTTCCGTCTACCGTGAATACGTTCTCAACTACGACCACAATTCCGACGGTACCAGGAAGAAGTTCGAGCGTCTAACGTCCGTCACCTGCAAGAACGGGGCGGGAGAGGAGATGAACCCCGTCACGCTGACGTGGGACACGATGCAGGGCAGTTCGCAACAGACGGAAACCACCCCATATAACTGGACCTGCGCACATCCCGGCTATACAGTCAAGGACTCCATCTTCCTTGCCGCCGACATGGACGGCAACGGGCTGGCAGACATCATCCGTTTCTCAATGGAGAGGAGAAACGACACCGACTATAATTACGTCTATGTCAGCTACGCGTTGATGGGCAACGGCGGGCAAATCAACTATGGAGCACCGCATGTTGCCATGATTCCTTCCGACTTCAACAAGCACAACGTCGAACTCACCAGAATTGCCAACCTCGTCTGCGATGCCGACGGCGACGGGCTGAACGACCTTGTAATACCCTATTATAGTGACAACAACAACTCCCATTCCATATTGTTCACCTTCGTAAAAGGGGGCGACCTGAGGAACGGCATATCCTATTTCAACAACAACTATACCGTCGTTTTGCATACGGGAAGCCTGCAGATGCGGTTCCTCACCGGCGACGTGAACAACGACGGGCGCGACGACATCCTGTTCATCGAGGACGAGAAGAAAGACGGGTACAACTACCTGCACGTCCTCCTTTCCACCGGCAACTCTTTCACGCACATCGAAACGCCCTTGAGTGACCTCGGTGTCCGGATGACATCATTCCTCGGCGACTACAACGGCGACGGTCTTACCGACCTCATAGAGTTCGACCATTACGGCTACAAGCTGTACTTCCATACCGGCAACAACAGCCTGCCTTACGTGGAGTCCGCGAGCACCATCGTCTCCTACGACATCCAGTCGCAGTGGCGCATGGAGCAGGGCGACTTCAACGGTGACGGACTGGTGGATTTCGTCTATGTGGGAGCGAGCAGCCCCGACTATTACTTCGCCCTGAACAACGGCGACGGCACCTTCGATACTTCCCTGGCCTGTGACGATTATACCATTTTCGACCAGACCACGGAATATGACGACGCCCGCCTGACCCTCACCCCGTTGGACCTCGACCGCGACGGACTGACCGACCTGGTGGTGAGCAAGGCGAAGTACAACCATCACGGAGGGCTTTTCCCGTATGACAGTTTCTCACGTACCATGGTCGGATGGCTCCTCTCCGACGGGTCGACACTTACGGAAGTAAGGCAGGTAGACTCATACGGTCAGGAAGATGAAGCCTGCCCCTACAACGTCATGCTCGCCGACTTCGACGGCGACGGGTGGCCCGAGCTGGCCAACAACGGCGCGGACTGGTACACCAACACGACGGCCACGCAGGACGGATGCCACGTGCGCGTCTATCACGACACGGGCTTCACCGCAGCATCGGGCAGGCTTACGTCGGTGTCCGACGGCCTCGGAACGGGCAGGAGCATGGCCTACGCCACCACTGCCGACCCCGCTGTGTACACACATGCCTACGGGCAGGCGGCGGACAGCACCGTCATCAACGTACACGCGCCGATGCCCGTCGTAGCCTCCTTCGCCGAAGACCGGGGGGCGGCGGGCATCCACACCACCACCTGTACCTACTCGGGACTGCTGGCTCACAGGACGGGGGCGGGGCTGCTCGGATTCACCGAGACCTCGCAGACCGACCAGACCGCCGGCGTCACCACGTCGCACGGAGTGGCGCAGTGGCACGACGCGCTGCCCGTGCCGGCATGCACGTGGGACAGCACCAGGGTGGGCACGTGGACGGCACATACGGAAAAAAACATGGCGATATACCGCTTCCAAGGCAATAATTACGCCGTTTTCCCGTTATCCATACAGACGACGGACCTCGACGGCTGCCATACCGCCACCACCTGCGCCTACGACAGCATCAAGGGGGTGCCGGTGGAGGAACTCACCACATACGGGACGGACGACATGTACAGGCGCACCACATACACGGGATACCAGCAGAAAGGCGGGCGGTGGCTGCCCGCCGGCGTGACGCTCACGGCCAGGCACGGCGACGACACGCAGGCCTTCGCCGACTCCACGGCGTACACCTACGACACGAAGGGCAACGTCCTCACCGGGAAGCGGCACGCAGGCACAGACCTGGAACTCACCACCGCATACACCTACGACAGCCACGGCAACATGCTCACGGAGACGGCCACCGGCTACGGCGTGCCGGCCGTCACCCGGCAAGCGCAGTACGACGGCACGGGACGCTTCGTCACCCGCCGTACCCAGACACCCGCAGCCACGGTTACCGAATACACCCGTGACACGTGGGGGCACATACTCACCGAGACGGACGCCACGGAGACGGGCAACCCCCTCACCACGGCGTACACCCTCGACGGCTGGGGCGACCCGCTGGCCGTCACGTCGCCGGAGGGGCTGACGACCACCTGCACCTATTCATGGTACTCGTCGCCGTCAGAGCGCTACAAGGTGACGGAGACCGACGCCACGGGAGCGTCGTCAACAACGTCCTACGACGCTGCGGGACGCAGGCGCACCAGGGAGTCCACGGGTCCCTGCGGACTGTGGATACGCGAGGTGACCAACTACAACAGCCGGGGCGACGTGTCTGAGGAGGTGACCCTGGAAAGCAACTACGTTGATGTGGACCACTATTCCTTCGACGCACGCGGACGCGTCACACAGCACTCCAAGGCAGGGACGGTCGTCGAGACATACGCCTACGACGGCAGGACGGCGACCGTCACCAGGGGAGGACATTCCACATCGAAGACCACCGACGCGTGGGGGAACACCATCCTCACTGTCGATGCCCTGGGCAACGAGGTGGAATACACCTACCGCTCCTGCGGCAGGCCGTCGTCGGTCACCAGCTGCGGCTCGACGGTGACCATGGACTACGACGAGGCGGGCAACCAGGTGGAACTCGCCGATCCCGACGCGGGAACCATGACCTACGGCTACGCCGCCGACGGCACCCTGCTCTGGCAGGAAGACGCACGGGGCGTGCTCACCGAATACGAATACGACACGCGGGGGCGGCTCTCCACGGAGACATGCGGCGACATGGTGACGACATACACATACGGCACGAGCGGGCACGGCACGCACAGGCTCGCCTCCGTGTCAACGGGAACGTTCACGGAATCATACGCCTACGACCAGTACGGGCGGCGCACGGGGCGCACGCGCAGCTACGGAGGCGGAACGTCGCTGTCCCATACATACAGTTACAACGCCAAAGGACAGACAGCCTCAATAACGTACCCCTCGGGGCTGGTGCAGTCGTTCCGCTACGACGCGGACGGGCACTGCGACAGCGTCCTTGTCGGCAACGACCTCGTGTGGCGTGCCGAGTCCTACGACGGCAGGCATGCCGTGTCGCGCTTCGGAAGCCTGCGCGTGAAGACATCGCGCGACCATGAGGGGCGGCTCACCGCACGGCTCCTCACCAATGCCGCGGCGACGGACACGCTGGCCGCACTCTCCTTCGCATACGACAATGTCACGGGCAACCTCGTCTCGCGCACGGGCGTGGCGGGAGCGGGCGTGACGGAAACGTTCTCCTACGACGCGCTCGACCGCCTCACGGGGGCGGCTCCACAGGGAGGGACGGCGGAGGCATTTACCTACGAGGATAACGGCAACATCGCCGCCAAGGCACACATAGGCTCATACACCTACCAGACGGCCAGGCCGCATGCAGTGATGTCGGTATCGAATACAGACAACCGCATCGGGAAGACACAACAGGGCATCACCTACGGTCCGCTGGGTAAGGCGGTCTCCATTACGGAGGGCTCTGCAAGGCTCACGCTCTCCTACGGTCCCGACCGCCAGCGGTGGCGCTCACGCTCGGCACGTAAATGGCGCACAGACACGCTCACGGTGGAAACGTTGTATGACGGCGACTACGAGCATGTGACCATGGAGGACGGTACGGTGAGGGAGTTCCACTACCTTGGTCACGGTTTGGTATGCGTGGTGACCGACGGCGGCAGCCCGCTGGTGCTCTACGCCCTCACCGACAACGTGGGCAGTTACGTGCAGATGGCGGACCCCCTCGGACAGACGAGGTTCAGGGCTGACTATGATGTGTGGGGACGGCAGACGGTAACCGCGAACGCCGTGGACTTCCAGAGGGGCTACGGCGGGCACGAGATGCTGTCCCGGTTCGCGCTGGTGAACATGGACGGCAGGCTCTACGACCCGAACCTCGGACGGTTCCTCTCGCCCGACAACTACGTGCAGGCTCCGGACGACAGCCAGAGTTTCAACCGCTATTCCTACTGCCTGAACAACCCGCTCAAGTACACCGACCCGACGGGGGAGGTGTGGTGGGTGCCTATCGTGGTGGGTGCTGTAATAGGCAGTGCCGTGTCAGGCGCATCGTATGCTATTTCCACATGGGTGACCGGAGGAAAGTGGAAGGCAGGTGACTTCTGGAAATCGGTAGGCATGGGGGCTTTCTCCGGAGCCTTATCCGCCGGAATAGGTCAAGTGGCATCCGGAATAGGCGTGTCGCAGGTGTTTGCCAACAAGATAGGCTACAAGTTGCTGAGCCAGACAGCGAATGCCGTCGTGACAAACACGGTATTCGGTAACGACATGGACTGGTCAGACATGGCAGGCGTCGCCGCCTCTTCCCTGTTTGCTTCTGCACTGCCCGACTATAAGGCCCAGAAAGGGTCTGCGTTCGGCAACTTCATCAGGGAAACTGCACACAACACCGCCCTCGGTGCGACCTCCGGTCTTGTGCAGGGTGCCACGAAATCACTTATCAAGGGGGATGCCAGGTATGTGTATGAAGGTGCCCTTGGAGGAGCACTTTCTGGCTTCAGCAGGACGCTGGCACTGAATGCCTTGATGGGGGCTCCATTTGAAGTGGAAAAAGAATTAAGAGATTTGTCAGAAGACGGCATCATCAGAAAGGGTGGATTAGTGGGTGCCTTTACCAGATTATTCCATCTAACTGGCGATTCGCCCTTTTCTTCTAAGTCGGGAAATGGCATCGCTTTGGGTAGTAATGCATACAGTGATATAGGCCACATCCTTACAAATGCCCATGAATTTTATCATTTGATGGACATTGAAAATATGGGATGGTCAAGATTCTATGCGACATGGCTGATGGAATGGCTTGGAATATATAAATCCACATCTCCAACATTAGAGCAACAAGCTGATAACTATGCATACGATTATTATTATAGATTAACAGGCCATAAATAATAATAGAACTATGAGAATAATATCGTTTTTGAAAAAAAACTTGTACAACATATTCATAATAACACCGTTCCTTATGTGCCTTTCTGGTTGTTTTCTCTTAGAGCACCTACCTCTGCCTTTAGCATTTGTGGAACTTAATCCCAATGAACAACTGCATGAAAAAGGAATAAAAATAGACAGGCATATACCATTTGTTATACTTGATCGCCGGACGAAAGATCTATATCATTTATTTGCAAATTTTTCTTTCCAATCTGATACTTGTTTAACTATAGACAATAGCTCTCTGGGGGTGTTACAAGGGTTACAAGAATTAAAACATAATATCTACTTCTATCAAACAGAAGATTCTCTGAGTGACATTCCGCTAACGGGTAAAATTTACAATGCTTCTCTTGATGTGTCTATTTTGAATGATGTACCCATGGATACTATTTCCTTCTTCTTGTATCCTAGAGAATTGAAAGATAGCATAAAAATCCTCACTGTATTACCCCAAGACATGATTGTCTCATACTTGGACTATATTATCTTGAATAAAAAAGATCTTGTTGTGGATAGTGATTCTATAGAAGTCTTTCTCTTGCAGAATAAAACAACCTGGTATCCTAAACCAACGATTTTTGTCGTGCTTTGGAGATGTAAAGGAAAAGATATTAAAATAGACAATTCTAAAATAACTTTTCTATCCAGAGAAAACCAGAAAGTTTCAATACAACAAAGGCACCCTTATGCATCCTTATATGATTTATGTAATAGAGAAAACTACAAGGGGCAGACGATAATTAGTATAAAGGAAAAAGGTGGTAAGCAGACATTGGAAATCCCTCCCCTTTACATTCTTCCCGGTGACTACATCATCAAGGATGGTGAAACAATTGCAATAACTGACACCATCGAAATATACAACCCTCAGAAAGACAGGCTATAGATGCGAAAGACCTTATTGAACATAGGGAATAGTTATCTCTTCACTGGCATAGTCGTGGCAATCGATAAGGATTTTGGTTACGAAGTGCTCGACGATGAGTGGTCGGCCGACGACGGCACGCAGCCGCATGCCGTGACGGGCGTGGAGAACGAGGACTACGTCATCGCCTCCTCGGCGCAGACGGTGGCGTACAACCCGTGGGGCAAGGTGTCGGGCATCAGCGAGGGCGACGACCTCAGGAACTATATGAACTACTACAACGAGTTTACGGACTACGACTGCAACGGCAACGTCACCCGTCTGCTGCGCGGCGGGCTCACGAATAACCTGAACGGCACCTTCGGGCTGGTGGATAACCTCTGGATGACCTACGAGGGCAACAGGCTTGTGAGTGTGCGCGACAGTGCCTTCCACTTTACCTACGCCAACGCCACGGACTTCGACGGTGTGCGCGGGCAGGAATATCCCCTCACCTACGACAATGCGGGTGCCCTCGTGAGCGACGCCGGGCGCGGTATAGCGAGGACAGACTACGACCTCTGCGGCAACCCCGTGCGCATACAGTTCACCGACGGCAGCGTGACCAGGTACATATACAGCGCGGCGGGCGAGAAACTGCGTGTCACTTACCTCACGGCGGTGCCGAACATCACCGTCCCCATAGGCGGCACGAGGGAACTGGCACCGTCGGAGATACTGGCCGCGGACTCCACCGACTACCTGCTCGGCGGTACCCTTACGATGAGGAACGGCCGCATTGACAGGTACCTGTTCGACGAGGGATACTGTCAGGCCGCGAAATACGCCTCCAACCCCGTTCAGGACGGCTTCACGCCCTACTACTTCGACCGTGACCACCTCGGAAGCGTCCGGCAGGTGATAAAGGCATACGGCAGCACCAAGGGGACGGTCGTACAGAAGATGGAATACTACCCCTCCGGCCTGCAG